>CAVTGK010000058.1:0-40231 GCA_963734095.1 uncultured Acidobacteriota bacterium
AGGTGTTCGGAACTTCGGCCGGCATCGTTATCTATTGCAGGACACCCGCATAATGGCCAGCAGCGCCAAGGCATCCGCACTGGGGGACTCTGGTCGTGTGCTCCAATTTCAGCAAGCCGCCCGGCCTAGACCCGTCCATTCGCGTATACGATCTGCGACGTCGGTTCGGATTTTCGAACCCAGGCCGCCGCGAATGGACGCCGTTACCTCGCTCAACCTTCTTGAAAGAGTCCGGCAAGGGGACGACGAGGCCCTCGACCTGCTGCTGCGCCGCTATGTACCGGCTCTCCGACGCTGGGCACGCGGCCGGCTTCCGCGCTGGGCGCGCGACCTGGGTGATACCGAAGATATGGTGCAGGACACGGTTTTCAAGACCCTGCAAAACCTGAAGACCTTCGAGCATCGCCACGAGGGCGCACTGCAGGCCTATCTGCGGCAGGCCGTCATGAATCGCATTCGTGACGAGGTCCGGCGCATCGGTCGCCGCCCCAACGTTGTGGAACTGGACGAACAAGCTGTCGACTCAGGGATTTCGCCGCTCGAGGCGGCGATTGGCGTCGAGGCGCTCGATCGTTACGAAGCGGCCCTGCAGCGCCTGCGACCCGACGATCGCGAAGTGGTCGTTGCGCGTCTCGAAATGGGCTATACCTACGGCGAGATTGCCGTGATGGTGGGAAAACCGTCGTCGGATGCGGCGCGCGTCGCGGTCAGTCGCGCGATCGTCCGCCTGGCCGAATTGCTGCGCGATGGCCGCTGACCCTGCCCGTCTGCTCGCCCTGGCCGAAGCCGTCGCCGATGCCCGCTCGCTCAATTGGGAGACGGTGCGGTCCGAGACGCACACCGAGGAGGAGCTCGGGCTCGGTACGGGAGCTCCAAATGCTCGCGGGTCTCGCCGACGCTCACCGCACGATTGTCGGTGACTCCCCGGCCGAACCGGTCACGGAGGAGTCGGGTGGCCCTCGGCACTGGGGTCCACTGGAAGATCCGGGACCCTCTTGGATCCGGTGCATTCGGTTCAGTGTATCGAGCCTGGGACCCTCGCCTTGCGCGCGAGGTGGCCCTGAAGCTGCTGCACCTCGAGCGCGTGTATGACAAGGCGCCTGCGGTCATCGAAGAAGGCCGACTGCTCGCGCGGGTTCGACATCCCCACGTCATTTCCGTCTACGGCGCGGACCAGTTCGACGGGCGCGTTGGAATCTGGATGGAGTTTATTCGCGGGCTCACGCTCGAAGAGGTCGTCCGTCGGCAAGGCGTCTTGAGCGCGCGCGAGGCCACGTCCATCGGGGTGGATTTGTGTGCCGCGCTGGCTGCCGTTCATCAGGCCAACCTGGTGCATCGTGACGTCAAGACACAAAACGTGATGCGCGAGGGAGGTGGCCGGATCGTTTTGATGGACTTCGGTGCGGGCCAGGAGCTCTCGGGCACGAACGGTCGCTCGAGGGCGGGCACGCCGTCGTGCATGGCGCCGGAGCTGTTCGAAAGCGGCCGGGCAACGCCACAGTCGGACCTGTATAGTCTCGGCGTCCTCCTGTTTCGAGTGGTCACTGGCGAATATCCGGTTCCAGGCCGCACGTCCGACACCGTCCGCGCCGCTCACCAGCGCGGCGAACGGCGGCGGCTGATCGATCTGCGCCCCGACCTCCCGCCGCCGTTCGTGCAGGTCGTGGAACGCGCCTTGGCGAACGAGCCCGACAAGCGGTTCAAGACGGCCGGCGACATGTCGACCGCACTGACGCGGGTGTTCCCAGCGCCAGATGAAGATCGCACGACAACGGTTCTGGTCGCTTCCCCGTCATGGTGGAAACGGCGAGGTCTACTCGCTGGCGCTGTGCTGCTGATCCTCGGGATCGTTCCTTTCTTGTTCGCGCCGGTCCGCGAGTACCTGCGGGCGCGGTTCAATCCGGCTACCGTCGACAACATTGCGGTCCTTCCGTTGACCAACCTGTCCGGCGATCCCACCAACGATTTCTTCGCTGATGGCGTCACCGAAGTGCTCATGAGTCGGCTTGGCATGATCGACTCGCTGCGCGTGATCGCGCGCTCGTCGGTCAACGCGGTGCCGGCGGGCGAACGCGATCCGGCTTCTCTGTCCAAACGACTTGGGGCCAGGTACATCGTGGAAGGTTCGGTCCAGCGCCAGGAGAATCGGGTTCGGATCACCGCTCGGTTGGTCGATGGCTCAACCGGCACATTGCGATGGACGGATACGTACGAGCGTCCTCTTGGCGACATCTTCGCGCTGCAAGGGGAAATGGCCAGCGCCATGGCCACGGAGGTTGGTGCGAGCCTGACCGGTGACACGCCCAGACGCCTCATGGCTCGTCAAACGACGTCCAACGAAGCGCAGGACGCTTTCTTGCAGGGGCGCTATCTGGCCAAAACCTTCAGCCGAGAGCGACTTGTCGAGTCCGTGCGCTCCTGGAACGCGCAGTAGCGCTGGACCCTGAGTATGCGATTGCGCACGCCGCTCTGTCTGGGCACGTACGCAATGATGCTCGACAGCGACATGGCCCCTGCAGAGTGCTGCGGCCCCTCGCAGCAGCATCCGCCGCACGGGCTATCGAGCTGAATCCAGATCTTGCTGAAACCAACGTCGCGTTTGCCGATGTCAAATACCGCTTCGAGCACGACTGGGAAGCGGCGGACGCTGCCTACCAGCGGGCGCTGGCGCTCGCGCCGCACGCGGTCATCGTTCTAAACCCTTACTCGCGGTTTTTGTGCGCCGCTGGACGCCTCGACGAGGCCCTTCACCATGCCCTCGCCGGCGAACAAGCCGATCCGCTGTCGTTTGAAATGGCTTCCAGTGTCGGCCTTACACACTATTACCGACGAGAGTTCGACGATGCACTGCGGTACCAGCAACGTGCAGCAGAACTTTCTCCGAACTACGGGCCAGCTTACTTCAGCATGGGCCGCATTCATTCAGCGCGCGGCGATTTCTCACAGGCGGTCGAACACATCCGAAAGGCGATGACGCTGGTGGGCGAGCCGCCGTCGTACCAGGCGGAACTGGCGCGAAATCTCTTCCTCGGCGGTTGGCAGTATTCTGCGGAGCAGACTCTCGGAGGGCTGCTGCTGAACGCGCGTACGGCGGATACCGGCGTGAGCTACGAGGGGATCGGGTATGTTTATGCGGCGCTCGGAGACTTCGACCGCGCGTTCGAGTGGTTGAATCGATCGCTCGACCACTACTTCACCCGCTTGCTGTTCATCAAGGTCGATCCGAGGGCCGACCCCCTTCGGAACGACCCCGAGGTACGCCGCCCTGGTTCGGCGGCTGGGCCTGAAACCGTAGCGACCCTACGTTCCCCAGGGTTCTGACCGGAGCAACGCATGGCCAAGAAGGCGAAGGCTAAGAAGAAGGCAACCAGCACGAAAGCAAGGCCCAGCATCGGCCCACTTCGCAAGGAAATGAAAAGGTTGCAAGGTGACCTCGCGGCGATCATTGTCGCCGGGGAGGACAAAAAGGGGACGTTGACCAGGGCGCAACTCAAGAAAGCCAAGAAGACGAAAAAGGCGCTGGACTCCGCCTTGACCTCCATCGGGCCGTGCGTCCAGATCCACTCTTCGGACTAGATCCGCGCGTGACGCCGCGGTACCGGCGGTCGCCGCATGTGCTCTGTTATTGGACCGATACTGGCGCGGTGCTTTACAACTACGCCACGGCGGTCCAGGCGCAGGCCACAGATCTCATGTGGCAATTGGTAGATTGCTGCAACACCTGGCGAACGGCCGCTAAGGTCCGACTGACGGTCGCTCGTGAGCTTCCTGACAGGGTGGTCATCGGCCTGCTGGAGGCACTGGTATCTGCGACATTTGTCGAGTCCTCCACTCGCCGTCGTGCGATCAGCGACGAGAAGATGGACGCGTGGAAGGCTCTGGAATCCTTCAGCCGGGTTCTTCCACACGGTATCGCGGCACTGTGAATGGGGCGATCGGGCGGTGCTCACGAGGAAGCTGAAGACGAAGTCACGCAGCGTGCCGATGCCGTCTTCGGTCAAGCCGCCGAGCACCGAGCGCCTGACGTTGCCCTCGCCACGAAGAGCCGCAGGGCTCTCGCGGCTGTTGATGGATCGCAGGACGTGGCGGCAATTCGGCAAGGGCCCGATGGGCCGAACCGAGCTGGCCACGCTCCTCCGATTCACCAGCGGAATTACGCATTGGCTGACGGTTCCCGGACTCGGCGAGGTCTCCCTCAAGACCTCGCCATCCGCCGGCTCGCGGCACCCCATCGAAACCTATGTGGTGGTCTTGAATGTCCGCGACGTTCCGGCAGGCGTGTATCGATACGCCCCGGAGCGTCATGAGCTCGACGTCATCCGCGTTGGTGTCGCCGCAGACGAAGTTCGCGAGCTCGTGCCAAAACAGCCGTGGTTTGCCGAGGCAAGCGTTGTCGTCTTCTTCACGGCAGTGTTCGAACGAACGCTGTGGAAGTACGAGTATGCGCGGGCGTATCGCGCTGTTCTCCTCGAGGCCGGTCATGTCTGCCAGACCTTTCTCCTGACCGCGACGTCGCTTGGACTGGCGCCGTTCAGCACGATGGCCTTGGACGATGCCGGGCTCGAAGCCCTGCTTGGTCTGGACGGCATCTCGGAGGCCGTGCTCTATGCCGCGGGTGCCGGAAGACGGCCTCGAAGCGGAGGTCGGGCGATCATGCCGGCCGGTGATCCGCCCGCAATAACACGAGTGAACGATGTGCGCAAAGCCAGAGCCTTGCGCCGCAACGCAAAGGAGTTGCCCGGTTGAAGCTCGCAGCCCTGAGTTTCGATACTCCACGCCGCGGTGGAGCGGTTGCAATCAGCCCACCACCGAGCGGTGCGATCGAGCGGAACATCTGGAAGCTTCGGGGCGACGTCGTGAGGTCGCCAGCCTGCTTTCCCCGGAGCGTTTTGACGACACAGGGGCGCATCAAGCTCACCATCGAATTGCGGTCCAATCCCGCGCCCTCTCAGTCGATCTGGATCAGCGCCGAACCGACGGGAGATTTCTCGAATGTCCTCGGTCCCATCGAGCCGATAATCGTCCGCCCCGAGCGCTGGGTTGCTTCCTCAGCCACCGTTAAGCACAGCTTTGACGCCTCCAAGTTGCGGCAGCCGGGCGTTGGCCATGAACGCGTCGCGTGGCGATGGTTCTGGGGTCGCGAGGGGAGCGATCTCGGATCGAAGCTCGCACGCAGCGAACACCTGCTATTCGTCACGATCAAACCGCCGACCGAACCGTGGTCCGATGACGCGAACGCGGAGGGCACGCAGACGACGCCGTGGATCACCGCGCTGTTGCAGGCCTGCGAGTGGGGCCGCGGCGCGAAGACCGAGCGTCAGGCCGCCCAACGCGTCGTCGAAGCATTCTTTGCGCTCGGTTTGACGCAAAGCGGGAAACATGGGCGCTTTCGCTACAACCCCGACATTGATGAATACGTGGCGCGGGGGATGGCCAATCCCCGGTTCTTTAAGCTGGAACGGTTTCTGGATGACGTCGCCAAGGAGGCGCCGGGTGACCCATTCGAGATCAATTGTGTCGAAGGAGCTGCCATCACCGCCACGTTTGCAAACCTCCTCGGCTGCACGCTGGATCCGTGTGTCATCGAAAGTCCCTCGTGCGATGACAGGTTTCGACTGAACCGGACCAGACAACTGGGACGCCCGACCAGCGCGTTTCCGGAATTCATATTCCACGTAGTCGCTTCCGACCGCGGTCGACAAGCCACTCTGAGCGATGCCCGCGTCTATGACACGACGTTGAAGATCGACAGCGACAAGCGACCAGCCAGCGGTCCGCACAAGTTTGTCTTTGCAGCGGGGATGTTGTTGGGATCGAAGCAGTCCAAACCCGGGAAGGCGAAATACTTCGCACAGTTGATCAAGAAGGAGTCAATCAACAACTGTTCCGTCCGACGAGTTGGACATGCCATGGTCCGTGAACCCGACCGGCAAGACGAGGTAGAGGCCTGTCCACTCACTCGTTTCGTTCGCCATTTACGAGAGCTGATGCTTGCCGGGGGGCCGCCCGTGACTCGTACTCCTGCTCCAATGACGCCTACCATCGCAGGCTACAGCGGAAAACGAGTCTACTATCGGCAGCCCGGTATTCCGCGTGCTCGTCTGCCGAAAGTGCCCGATCGCACTCAGCTCCTGTACGAGGACAAATCACGGCGCCGACTCATTCAGATCGATGAGTGGACCGACCCGAATCCGTGGGTGAACCTGTTCTTCATGGCCGAACTGCTCGCGACCAGCGAAGTCCCGCCGCAAGCGCTTGCCCCTGGACAGCGAATCTACACCTTTCGTGGCGGCCGGACCATCCTGGCTTATCTGCAAGGTGCGGTCGTTCGACTTGCGAGCGTAGGCGTCACGCAGCTGAACATGCTCACGGTGTTTACGCAGGTGCAGTGGCCGATGACGCTCGGCCCGTCGAGCCCGGTCGGAGTCACGGAGCGACCTGCGAAGCGCAGTCCCACGTCGAGAACGCCTGGCAGAGTCACGAAGCCAGCGGCCGGGCGCTCCCGGAAGTCGCCGAGTCGTGGCGCTCGGAAGCGGTGAACACGCTGTGGACCGAGAACGTCTCGCGAGCGGGCGGCGGTGTCATCGCAACCGGTCACCCGACCCATGCCTCCATCGCCCGTTCTCGAAACAGCTTGCATCCCTGCTCGGTGTGACTGGTACGGCTCTTGATGGCGTGAGGGCGGCGCCAATCGACGATCACACGAACTAGAGGAGGATCGAATGGAATTCACGTCCCCCGGGCGTTGGCACTCGGTCGTGGCGGCAGCCATGATCATGGTGGTTGGCGTTGTGACGAGTGGGTGTGCCGTGGTGATGGCTGCCAAACAGCCCTCCAAGAAGGAGATCGGACTCCTCAGCCCCGGCGTGCCGAGGAACCTCGTGTTGGCCGAACTGGGCCAGCCCGTGGCCACCGAGACGAGGGCCGGCAAGCGCGTTGAAGTGTACTCGTTCGTTCAGGGCTACTCGAAGGGTGTGCGCGTCAGCCGTTCGATCGCCCATGGAGCCGCCGACGTCTTGACGTTCGGCTTGTGGGAGGCGATCGGCACACCGACCGAGGCCATCTTCGACGGCACACGTGTGGCGTACGAAGTGACCTACGATGCCAGCGATCGCGTCGAGCAGGTGGTCGTGCTGAAGAAGTGATACTGTCGGCGGACGGCGATTCGAGTCTTGGTGGGGATCAACGTTCCCGCTTGTCACTCCCGGCCCCACTTCGCCGCTCGTAGAGCACCTTGCCGCCGACGATCGTCATATCGATGCGCGCGTCCTTCAGGCGATTTGGATCCAGTGTCAAGAGGTCGTCGCCTAACACCACGATGTCGGCGAGCTTGCCAGCCTCCAGCGTCCCCTTCTGTCTCTCGTCGAAGTTGATGTAGGCCGAGTTCACCGTGTAGGCGCGAATCGCATCCTGCACGGAGACGCGCTCATCGGCGCCCCACACTCTCCCGGACATGCCTTTGCGCGTGACGGCAGCATAGATGCCGACCAGCGGGCCGATCGGCAGCACGTCAGCACTGAACGCCATGAAGATGCCGTGCTTCTTCCACGGCGTCGCGATCGGGTTGTTGTGCTCGAGACGATAACCGTCCAGATTGTCAACGTAGCGGCCTTCGAGGGTGTAGGTGAAATTCGGCTGCTGCGTGATCAGGATCCGGTTGGCGACCATCTGTTCAAGCGTCGCCACCGGCGGCGGAATCGTGAAGTGATTGAGGTAGTGACGATGATTTGGCCGCGGTGATTCACGAAGCACGCGGTCGAACACGTCGACCGTGAGCTGGATTGCGCCATCGCCGATGGCGTGGAACCCCATCTGCCAGCCGAGATCGTGGCCGGTCTTGACGATGTCGTAGAGCTGCGGCTCGGTGAAATTGAGATAGCCGCGATACGACGCTTGTCCCTTATACGGCTGCAGCGTGTACGCCGC
Source organism: uncultured Acidobacteriota bacterium (assembly GCA_963734095.1). Lineage (GTDB taxonomy): Bacteria > Acidobacteriota > Vicinamibacteria > Vicinamibacterales > UBA2999 > JACCSI01. The sequence goes on from CAVTGK010000058.1 coordinate 7,927, forward strand.
CGGTCCCGTAAAGCCACCGTCGACGCTGATCTTCACGGCGCCGACCTTCAGCCGCTCGTCGCCGTCGCCGGTTTTCTTACCGAACGCTTTCATGGCCGCGGCACCGCCCCATCCGATCGACTGCTCGTTGCGTCCTTCGGCAGCAGCCCAGCGGATCTGAATGGTGGCCCGGGGCAGCGTCTCGCCGTGAGCGGCGTAGATCTCCTGCCACTCGGCGTAACCCGCCGGACTGGTGCCCGCGAGCGTGAAGCTGGTGATGCCGAGGCTCAACACGCTGCGGATGTTCTGAACGAGGCTGTCCCGCAGCTCTCCTGGCGTGGCGGCCGGCACCAGCCGGGTCACGATCCCTTGCCGCTCGCGGATCACGCCATTGAGCTCGCCTCGCTCGTCTTTCTCGATGACGCCACCGTCAGGTTGTGGCGTGTCCTTGGTGACGCCGGCAAGTTTCAGCGCGAGACTGTTTGCCACGGCGCTGTGGCTGCCCGCGCGCGTGATGATCACCGGGTTCTCTGGGGCAATCTCGTCCAGATCGCGGCGCAGCGGCCGTCGCTTGTCGCTCAGTTCGTCCTCGGACCACGCCGAGCCAGTGATCCACTCGCCAGGCCCCATCTCCTTTGCCTTGGCCAGGATGCGTTGTTGAATCTCCTTGATCGACCGCGTGCCGGCGAGGTTCACGTGGCGCCGCGCCTGACCGGCGAGGTGAATGTGCGTATCGTTGAAGCCCGGAATCGCCAGCCGACCGTTGAGATCGATGGTGCGCGCCGCGTGATACGACTTGGCAAGGTCGTTTCCACCAACCGCGATGATCCGGCCGTCGCGGATGACAACCGCCTGATGAATCGTGAACGCGTCGTCCACGGCCGCGATCTTCCCGTTGTGAAGCACGAGATCAGCCGCCGGCTGTGCTCCGACACCCGGCGCCCAAGCAACGAAGACGGCGAGCAGAAACAACGGTCGATACTGCATGACTGCGGCCTCGCTGGAATTGGGAACCGGGCACCGAGGGACGAAGTCCCCCGGTGGTTACCGGACGGTCAACGCGAACGCCGTCAGCAGTTCGCCGGTCGTGAAGTTGCAGTGGCCGTATCGGGCGACCGACAGCGGCAGCAGCCCGCTGTGTCCCGTCAGGAGAACCTTCGCCAGGTAGAGCGGCTCGTGCCAGAACGGCACCGTCTCGTCTCCCTGCGTGTGCAGCGTGATCAGCGGCCGTGTCAAGCGGCCGGTGGTTTCGTAGTTCGCCATGTTCGCGACCGCAACCGGTGACGCCGCGAAGCGCTGCACACGAAGGTTCAGGCGCAGGCCGTTCGAGGATCCGACATACAGCCGCAGTCGATTGTCGTAGGGATTGCCTCCCAATTTGCTTTCGGCATCGGTACTCCCGACCACGTTGTACGTGAGCACGCTTGCTGCAGTCTGGCCGATCGTTGCGGGATTGGCAGGATCGAAGGCGGCACCGGAGGTGCGCATCAGCTCGAGCGCGCGGGAGGGACTGGACTGAAGCGCCAAGAGCACTTCCGGCAGATGGACCGTGAACCAGTTCTCGGTCACATCCTCCGGAACGTCGATCGCCGTGCCTGGGATGACGCCAGGGAAGAAGTAGTCGAACAGCACCCTGAAGTCGCCGACGTAATTGACCTGGCCACGGAAGCTGCCCACCGGGCCGCACGCGGCGAACCCGGACGAGAACACTTCGGGAGACTGCTCCAGCAGCAGCGCCGCGACCAGCCCGCCTTCGGATGCCCCGGCAATGAAGGTTCGCTGCGGCAAGCCCCGCTCGGCGGTGAACGCCGCGACGAGCGCGAGGATGTCGTCCGCCCCTTCGAGTATTGCGAGCCCGTTCTGGCGATAGGTGGTGGTGGCGAAGGCAAAGCCCTGGCTCTGGACGAGGAGCGGAAGGTTCACGCCACCGAGAGTGAGATGGTAGAAGTCGATCGGTTGGCTGACGGCGACGTAGCCGTGCGCGAACACGACCAGCTGCCCATTCCAGCCAACAACAGGTACGCAGATTCTCGACCTCGCGCCATGGGGCAAGTCACCGTCGATGCACTCACCCGGTATCGCCGTCTGCGCGCCGGCGGGAGCGGGCAACAGCAACGCCAGGGCAACAGCGGCACCGAAGACAATCCTGCCGACTCTGCGCTTCATGTCAGTCACTCTTTTCTTTGCAAATGATTTGGAGAGGCTGACGGTCACGGTCAAATTCCTTGCGAGCGCGACCGGCCGCAATCGAACGGACTGAGCAATCGCGCGATTCCCCAATCGCGCGATCGCCCAATCACCCAATTCTGTTAGAAGCTGACGCGTGCGGCCAACTGGAACGCGCGCGCACCGCCCGAGCCAAACGTCTGCCCGACGCGCTGATTGGCTTTGCCAAACGCCGCCGGCACGCTCAAGTTGTAGTTGAAGTTGGTGACGTTCGAGACGTTGAAGATGTTGAACGCTTCGACAATCAAACGAATTTGCGTCTCGCCGCCGACTCTGAACGCCTTCGCGAACCGGACGTCCTGCGACGAGAAGATATCGCCGAGCTGGTAGTCGTCCGGCAAGCTCAGCACCGGATAGCGCTGGTTCGGGACGACACCCGCGGCCCCCGCCGGGGTCAGCGTTCCGGCGATGCTTGAGTTGTATTCCTGCACCAGCTCTTCGAGGTCGTCCGGGCTCAGAAAGTCGGAATAACCCCGGCCCAGCACGCCGAGCAGCGGCGTATACCCGCCCGTGGTGGTGTTGGTGCCGGCATTGTTGACGCCGGCGATGGATGGAGCGACCGGTGGCCGGCTGATAAACGAGGACAGCACCGAGATTTGGACGTCCCACGGCAGATCGAACACGGCCGACACGTTCAGGTTGTGGCGCGGTAGATCGGGACCGTAGGTGGCAAAGTAGTCATCCAGGTTCTGCGTGATGTCGCCGATGCTGTCGCTGAACTGCAGGGCATAGGAACCCGACAACATGTAGTTGTTGCTCAGCCGCTTGTCGGCTTTCACCAGCAGGCCCTTGTACTGGCCGTGGCGCCCGGCCACCAGAAGTTCATCGCCCCCGACGAGCACTGTGCGGCCGGATCGTTGGCTTGCGCCGAGGTGCACCGAGGAATCACGGGTCCCGCAATCGAAGAGAACCTGTTGAAGTCGACGCTGGCGCCGAAGAAGCCGCCGGGCGTGCCGTGCAGCATCTTGCGGTAGACCACATCCGCCTGCAGCATCACGTCGCCGCCCATTTCGCGCTGGAACCCCAGGTTGAAATGTTGCGCCGACGTGGTCGGGAACTCACGCGGATACATGGCGCCGAGCGCCGTCGCTTGCTTCGAGAGCAGAATCTGCGCCTGGTCTCCCGTTCCGGGGTACTTGGCTTCCTGCTGGGCCCGGAGCGTGGGCAAAAGCTGAAGGAACGTACCGTAGGTGAGCGACAGGGTGCTCTGAAGAACTGCGTCGCTCAGAGGTAGTCCAGTCAGCGGGTCGACCACGGCATTGTTGAAAATGAACTGGCGCCCCGATCCCCCGATCACCGCCCGCTCCCCGAGCCGCCACCACCCGAGCTGCGTGTCGTAGAAGATCCCGGCGCCGCCGCGAATCACCGTCGGCTTCTCGCTGCCCACCGACCAGGCGAACCCCGCCGCGGGCGAGAAGTTCTTGAAGTTTTTCTCGGTTGGGCTCAGGTCGCTGCCGTAGATCGGTGCGAGGTAGGCCGGCTTCGCGAGATCGTGATTGAGCACGTTGGACTCGTGCTGCCAGCCCAGGCCAAAGTTCAGCGTGAGGTTTGACCTCACCTGCCAACTGTCTTGCACGTAGAGGTGGTAGCGATTGTTGTGTCGTGCGTCATCGAGGTTGTACGACGGCTGCGAGCGATCGCCGATGCCGAGGATGAAGGTCACGACCGGAAGCTTCAGCAGATCCGCCTGGCTGTGAATTTTCCCATCTGGCAGACCGAACACGGCAGGCAGCGCCGGATTGATCCCGGCGAGGAATTCCGGCGACAAGAGATAGACACGAGCCGGATCGAAGAAGCCCCAGTACCCCGTCAGATCGCTGGGTTCAAACGTCCCGCCGAACTTCACCGAGTGCCGGCCCTTGTACCAGGTGGTGTGGTTCGAAATCGGGAAGCGATGGATGTCACGGCCCTGCGGTGAGTTGAAGTTGTTGCCGAGCGCGAAGTTCACCGAGTTGAGCATGAAGATTTCCGGGCCGCCAGACCCGACGCAGTTGCCGTTGATGTCCCCCTCGCAGGGCGCTGGAATGTTCCGGTTCTTCCAATACATGTAGGAAAAACGGAAGTCGTTGACCAGTGTCGGGCTGATCACGCTGGTGATGCCAAGCAGGGTTTGATGGACGTCGTTCTTGTTCGAGACGAAGTTGGACGGCGGCACCGGCGTGCCAAACGGCCCGCTGTTGCTGTTGTCGTCGTACGAATAGCGCACGAACAGGGTGTGGTTGTCCTTCAGCCGGAAGTCGGTGCGCGCGCTCACCTGATTGCCCTTGTACGGCGCCGGCGCCAGCGTGCTGAAGCCCGACACCGAGGGCAAGTCCGGTTGCACCACGTACACGCCTTGCTGATCCGTCCACTCGTAGCTGCCGAAGAAGTGGACCTGGTCTCGTTTGATCGGCCCGCCCAGCACGAAGCCCGCCTGCTTGCGCGAAAACTCGGGATCGTCGGTGAGCGTGGTGCGAACGAGACTGGGATACGACGCGAGGCTCTCATCGCGGTAGTAGAGATAACCAGACCCGTTGAGATTGTTCGTGCCCGAGCGGGTGACAACGTTGATGGCGCCGAAGGCTGCGATGCCCGTCGACAGATCGAAGTTCACTGTCGAAATTTGAAACTCCTGGACAATCTCCTGCGAGAAGTTCTGTCCGGGCCCACCCTCCACCGGGTTGCGGATGTTGCCGCCATCGATGGTAATCGCCGTGCGCGATGCCGGCCCGCCCAGCACCGAGACGTTGAACTGGGCGTTGAACTGCGCCGGGTTTCCCAGAGCGACGGTGACGCCAGGCTGCAGCGCCGCGAGATTCATGAAGCTGCGGCCGTTGAGCGGCAGGTTCTCGATCTGATTGCGATCCACGACGCCCTGCACCCGATTCGAGGCGAGATCGACCGCGGTGGTGACGCCGGTGACCGTGACGGTCTCCGTTCGCGCACCCAACTCGAGTCCCACCTTGACCGTGGTCGTCGAACCAGTGACGACCTCGGCCGGGGTCGAGATCGGTTGAAATCCGGTGGCGCCGACGACCACGTCATAGCTACCGGCGGCAAGCGACGGCATCGAGAAGTTGCCGTTCGCGTCCGTCTGCACGGCGCGCGCTGCGCCGGTGCCGCGGTTGGTTACAGTGACCGTCGCATTGGGTAAAACCGCGCCCACCTGATCGGTCACGGTGCCGGCAATGGTGCCTGTGGGTACTTGCGCCGCCAATGGAGCCGAAAGCGATACGACAAACGCGCACAGCAGAGCGACTCGAACCATGTGACCCCCTCCGTGACGCCAGTTAGGCCCGGAGCACACCTGATGGTGCTGCTTACTCGCTCGACACCCATCGCGGCGTGCCCGAAGCCGATGGTCCCGTCGATGCGAGGGCGGCCCAGGTGAACTCCAGGGTTAGGGCTTGCTCAACTTGGGGGGAGCATATACCCGGAGTGCCCCGCGGGATCAATCCTGTTTACACCCGACCCGGTCCGCCGGTTCAGAAAGGGCTAGCAGAACCCCGATGACCGGCGTTTTCAACGCAGCGCTCCCGACGTCCACGAAAGTCCACTCGAGCGTCGCATCGTCGGACGCTGGAGCAAAATCGCGGGCGCGTGCGTTTCACGCGATTCCGCGACTCGGGAAACCGTCGGATGCCGAGAACGTCTGAATCGACCAATCAAATGGATGCGTGTGCCTCGCACTGTGGCGGCGCTAGCAGCGGACTCTCGTCGCCCCCGCCCTGCGCCAACCTATGGGCCGGAGCCCATCATGGCGGCGAGGCCTACCTGGTCAGTTCACGCCTCAGTGGCAGCAACTGCATCTCAGGCATTTGCCTGAATCTTGGACAGGGCCTTGCACGATCCCGTACATGGACTCGATACAGGAACTCAAGGAGCGCTTCGATACCATTCTACGGAAGCTCCAAGAGACGATCCGGGAGGCTGAGAGCACCCGAGCCGAGATCGAAAGGGAGCAGGAGCGCGACAGGTCCCAGGCTCTCAAAGCTCGACCCCCCCAGGCTGACGAACCCGAGCGTACCTAACCGCTCAGGTCTCACGGCCTTTCGAGACTGCAGGGGCAGCGGCGTGCAATGTCTCTCTGATGCCTTTCAGCTCGGCGCTGAGCTGGGCCAGCAGGCGTTCGACTGTATCCAGCCGCGCACGAAGCTCAGCGATTTGCTGCCCTTCCATATAGCGCCTCGAGTATCGCACGTTCATAATCTTCATTTTTAGTCCGATGCCGCATAGCACCATCGCAGTGGACGGTGGTTACGACTCCGTTGCGACGGAGTGCCGGCGCGTCAGGGCTCGTCGCGGAAAAGATCAGCCAGTCTGTCCGCTGGTTCACTCTGCGGATAAGGCTCCGCGCAGTTGTTGCTGATCAGGAATTCGGCGATCGCGCGCGACACGTCGTACACCCGACCGATCTCGAGCGGGGCGACCGAGAAGCCTTGCGCTGGAGCGACGCATCGACGCGTAATGAGAACTCGCACGCGAGATTGAAGAGCAAGGCGCAGGCCAATGTACGCACGTCTATTTGCCGACAAATGCCCCTTGCGACCGACGGCGATTCAGTGTACCCGCAGCTTTTGTTCTCAGGTGCCACCGCCCCAAACCGAGGTCGCGCTGGTGCGCCTGGCGCCTTCAGGCTGGCTGCCTTTAGCAGGCCGGCTGCCTTTACCAGGTGACGGTCGGCCTCTCTCCAGAAGTGGTCCGCTTGTTCCTGGTGCCGCTTGGCGCGCTCCATCATCTCCGCAATGCGGGCCTCACGTCCTTCGCGATAGTCGTCGTTCGGGCGCGACTTCGGAGACATCGGAGTGGACTCGGAAGGAGACGGGAGCACCGGGGCCCCCAGCGCGTCTTGGCGAGACGAGCGCGCGCGCCTCGCAAAACGTTCACTACCAGATCCCGATTCGGGAAAGCCGAACTCTGGCCCCAGCGAGACTAAGTTCTGCCGGTCCTCGACGTCACCGAGTTGTCCCTCCTGGGTTGACAGGCAATACTGATCGTTTTTGCACACAACGTGGCGCCGTAACTCGCCTTCTAACTACCGACTTCGTAAACGCCCGCCGGCGCCCCCGATGACCGCCTTGGCCTGTCGATTGCTATCCCACGAGGTGTATGAGCAGCGGGTGGTTTCTCGGACCGCCTCCAACGTCGATGGCCCCGCCGCGAATTGGATTGGCCCTCGGCGGAGGTTTCGCGCGCGGCATCGCGCACGCTGGAGTGTTGAGAGTCTTCGAGCGCCATAGAATTCCGGTTTACTGCGTCACAGGGGTGAGCGCGGGTTCGATCGTCGCAGCCGCATACGCCAGCGGTGCGCAGCCCGAGGAAATTGTGCGGGCAGGTTGCTCCATGCGGTTCGGCGACGTCGCGCGTTGGAGTCTCAGCCGAATGGGATTTGTGGTGAGCGAGCGCATGAAGCCATTTCTGCGCGGGCTGCTCAAACACCATCGCTTCGAAGAGATGCGGATTCCGCTTGGCGTCGTGGCGACCGACCTCTGTACCGGTGAACGGGTGTCCTTCCGGGATACAGGCGACGTCTGCCTTCCGATTCGCGCGAGCTGCTCCTACCCCGGTCTGTTCCAACCCGTGCGCGCCGGCGGCCGCGTCCTGGTGGACGGCGCGATGAGCACCGAGATTCCCGCATTGCTAGCCCGCGAACTCGGCGCGACGCACGTCGTGTCTGTGCACTTGCCGGCGCCGTCGTGCCAGCAACCTCCGACCGATGTGTTTCAAGTCGTTCGTCGATGCTTCCAGATCATGCAGGTCCGCAGCGAAGATGGCTGGCGGCAGGCGAGCGATCTGGTGATCACACCGGATCTCCAGGCCATTGAATGGGATGCATTCGAGCGCGGGCCAGAGCTGGTGAACGCCGGAGAGGCGGCAGCGCTCGCTGCGTTACCGGCCATTCAATCCTGGTTTTCACAAGTGCCGTGTCAGTTTTCAGAAGGAAGGGACGCCGGCGTTTCAACAGCTTCCGCCGCTCGTCGCGGCGGCCACAGTGAACTGGAAACTGAATGTCACGGGCGTCCTGCCCTGACTCGACCCGGTGCTGTACTCGACTCGGCAGGACTGGCTCGATGCGACCACCGGGCCGCTGAGACTTTGCAGGGATGCGGGGACGACGCCAATCGAGCTGGTTGACGTGTTGTGCACGAAGGTGAAGCCGACCCCGCGCGTGTCGAACTGCCCAGTGACGGTGTAGGTCCCCGGGCGGAACCCCGTGAACTCGTAGTTGCCGGATGGCGCTCCTAAGTCGGCGAGATTCTGGTTGAGAAACGAGAAGTTGAAGCACGGACACTGCTGCGATCCATCGGCGGGGTTCACCCGTATTTCAATCGAGTTGTCCGCAGCGTTGGAGCACGGGTTTCTGGGTTCCGTCGTGGAGCCGCACAGCGTGACGTTGATGATCTCGCCGGGGCCGATAGGGTTCGGAACCATTGGCCTAGAGTCACCGCCACTACATGCGATTGCCGCAAGGGTGAACGCCGCTAAGCTCACTCGTAGCATCCTTGGCTGTGCTCCCCGACCATCTATTGCCGGTCGGTACTCGTCCCACTCACCGTTCCTTAGTGATGGCTGAAGGCAACTGGTCTGCTGATCTATCGGCTGACCAGCGGAAGCCATTACCGCGACGTGTTCCCCTACCCTGAGCGCAGCCGCCAGAGAGGAAAAGCTTGCCGCTCTCTAACGGTTCGAATAGATTGATCGGTCTTGGTAAATTCCGGTCGTAGCTTCGGACTGCGGTGCGGTTCTCGAAGGACCGAGCAGCAGGACACAAGATGGTAGCTTCATGTTTGCCCAACATCGACATCCCGTGATCGAGGGGCTCATTCGAGATAATCCCAAGTTTCACTATTACACCGAGGAACAGGTACTCAAGGAGAAAGTGTACGCCGCGAAATACGGCAACGACCTTCAGCCCGGGCTCGCGAGCCTGGCGGTTCATCCCGACGTTCTTCGCGGGATACAACAATGGGTGACTGGGACTTCACTCACGATCGAGACCGGCTGCGGTCATACGACCATCGCGCTCTCTGCACTCGCCAAGCGGCATATCAGCGTCACTCCCGACCAGCGAACGTGCAGAGCAGTCGAGGCCTATATGGACCAACAGGGTTTATCTCGAAGCAATCTGTCGTTTCTTGAAGAGTCCTCTGCGACCGCGTTGCCCAAGCTCTCGCTCTCCGTGAAACTCGACTTTGCGTTTATCGATGGCTGTCACGGCTACCCGTTTCCGGCGCTTGACTGGCATTTCATCGATCCGCATCTCAAGGTCGGCGGGATCATGGCGTTCGACAATACCGAGATTCCCACGGTCAAGTATCACTGTGACTTCCTCGACGCTAATCGATCTTATACATTGATTCAGACACTCGTTTTCAAGGACTGGGGTGGATATAGCGTGCAGCTGTACAGGAAGGAACGCGACGAAGATCGGGAATGGGATTTCGAGGCATTCAACGAAAAAAACTGTCGACGTCGCGCCGGTCATTTGCTTGGCCCGGCCGTCGTCGCTCGTGATGGAACTTGTCAGCGGCGAGACGCTGTCTGCGCGAATCGCCCGACGTGCCGTTCAGGTACTACGGCCGTGGCACCGCAGGCGAACCGCCGCTCTCCTCGGCGATGAACTGGGCCATGCGCTGCTCGAGCACTGGCAACGGAACCGAACCAATTGCGAGGATTACGTCGTGGAACCGCCGCTGGTCGAACTTCGAACCGAGCTTCTCCTCCGCGTCCCGACGATGGCGGCGGATCTGCAACTCGCCAAGCTTGTAGGCCAGCGCCTGGCCGGGCCACGCGATATAGCGTTCGACTTCGGTCGTAATCTCGTGCTCGGCAAGCGCTGCGCGTTCACGCAAGTAGTCCATCGCCTGCTCGCGGGTCCAACCGTACTGGTGGATGCCCGTGTCGATCACCAGTCGACACGCACGCCACATCTCGTATGTCAGGCGGCCAAAGTCTTCGTACGGTGTTTCATAGATCCCCATGATGGTGCCCAGCCACTCGGTGTAGAGTCCCCACCCTTCGCCGTAGCCGGAGAACGAGGTTCCCCGACGGAACGGCGGACGCTCTGGCCCCTCGAGCGCGAGCGCCGCCTGAAAGCTGTGGCCCGGCGTGCACTCGTGCAATGTCAGCGCTGCCAGTGTGTAGAGCGGGCGCGCTGGCAGGTTGTAGGTGTTCATCAGGCATGCCTCGAGCCCACCGCGTCCGCCCGTGTAGATGGGCGCAAGCGCATCGGGAACCGGCCGGATGCCGTGCCGGCGCCGCGGCAAGAGCCCGATCGTTTCGGCGAGCTTCCAGTCGGCTTTCTTCGATACGTACGCCGAGTACGAGAGGAGCTCGCGCGGAGTCTTCGCATAGAACTGTGGATCCGTGCGTAAAAACTTGAAGAACTCCGCCATCGTCCCTTTGAAATTCGCCTTTTCCTTGGTCGCCTCCATCTCGGCCTGAATCCGCGCAACTTCTTGCAGGCCGATGTCGTGAATCTGCTTCGCGGTCAGCGTCAGCGTGGTGTGCTTCTCGATCTGTGCCTGGTAGAACGCATCGCCATCGGGCATCGCGCTTGCGCCGAGCGTCGTGCGAGCCTTCGGCAGATACTCATCACGCATCATCGTCAAGAGCCGCGCGTAGGCAAGCGGGACGATGTCACGGATTATCGTAGCTGCCTCGGCACGCATTGCCTCCTGATCGGCCGGCGGGATAGAGGCGGGCATCTGGGTGAACGGCGCGTACAGCGGGTTGGTCGTGTCGCCCTTCACGTACGGTTCGATCGTCTTGTCACGTCCGACGACCGACACGCGCGAGACGCTGTAGCCGCGTGCGAGCCCGGCCCGCATGTTGGCGATCTGCTCGTCGAAGTAGCGCGGCACGTCACGAAGCCGCCCCAGGTAGGCGCGGTACGCGCCGACGGTGGCAAAGCCCTGGCGGGGCGTGAACTCGGTCCAGAAGAACGTGTCGCTGTTGAACGGCGCCTCGTAAGTTCGGTACCTGACGTCGCTGGCGAGGGCGCGGATCGAGGTGCGGAAGATCTGCGCGTTGATCTTTTCCTCCGGCGAGAGCTCGTCGAACGGAATGCTGTCGAGCGTCTTCAGCGTTTGCGTCCAGGTACTCGAGCCGGGCCTGTTGGGACGCGGCGTCAACTCTGGGAAAGTGGTCGCTGGCACCCGACTCGCCCGGCTGATCGCTGTCCCGCGCCATCTCCTTCCGCCGCCAGTTCCACTCCTCGCTATAGAGGGCGCGGAGCCGTGCATCCGCGGAGGTGCTTTCGGGTTGGGTCTCGACTGTAGACGGCGACAACGCGGCGCCGAACACCCGCAGGTCAGCAGGCAACAAGCGACGAATGATCTCGACATGACGGACCTCTTAGGATCGAAGGCCGATTATCACACCATTCTCCGAGGCTCCGAGGCTCGGAGGCTTCTTTGTGTAAATCAAGTGACAATAGGCGGCCGTGCGCGCCACTGCGACGACTACCTCCGCGACTGCTGTTCTGCCGCTGCGGGACCTCTACCGCCAGGAGATGAACTGCCAGATCGTGCACGACTCCATTCACCGCCGCGCTGGGTGGACGAGCACTTACGCGCTGTCTCTCGACGAGACATAGCCGGCTTCGGGTCAGTGGCGATCGGTGGGCCTTGGACCGGCAAGCCCACTCTCTTTGAGTTCTACGTCCTGCCGGCGTATCGGGGCCGCGCGTTCCACTTGTTCGAGGCCCTTCTCGATGCCAGCGGCGCACGGCTGATGACAATCCAGTCGAACGATCTGCTGCTCGCCGCGATGCTGCACACCTACGCACGCGACGTCGGCAGCGGAAACATCGTGTTCCGCGATGGCGTCACCACGACGCTGGCGCCCAACGGCGCCATCCTCCAGCCGCTGACGCCCGACGAGGAAACACGGGCCGCAATCGCGCAGCGGCAAGGCGGCACCGAGTGGCGGCTTCAGTTGGACGAAGAAACGGTCGCGACGGGCGGGATTCTCTTTCACTACAACGAGCCATACGGCGACGTCTACATGGACGTGGCCGAGCCGTTCCGCCGCCGCGGCTTTGGCGCGTATCTGGTTCAGGAACTCAAGCGCATCGCGTACGAGCTGGGAAGCATTCCGGGGGCGCGCTGTAGTCCCGACAACATTGCTTCGCGCAAGACGTTGCAGAAGGCAGGCTTGGTGCCATACGCGCACATTCTCAACGGCGTCATTCCAGCGATCTCGCCACAAACGCACCTACAGGGGGACACATGAGTTCGACCGCTACCATGCCGTCGCTTCTTACGGTGGCGGCGGTATTGTCGTCCGGCAACGTGACGACCAACATGCGCGAGGAGCCGCCGTTTGCCTCGATACAACCTGTGCTGCTCGGCGTCGCGAATTCTTTGGCGAACGCGTGGGGCGACTACGACAACGATGGCGATCTCGACCTCGCGGTGTCGCTCGGCAGCGGCGAGGTCCGGCTCTATCGAAACGATGCGGGACGCTCACCAGCGTCGGCGCCACACTCGGGGATGCCGCAGGCCGGGAGCCACGAGCTGCGCGGCCTGAGCTGGGGCGACTTCGACGCGGACGGCGACATCGATCTGCTCGGCGGAGCGACGGCCGCGGACAAACCCACGATGGTGCTGCGCAACGACGGCGCCAAGCGGTTCGTCGACGTCGCGGCAGAGATCGGGCTCACCATTCCCGGCCGCTCGGCGCGGCAGACCAATTGGGTCGACTACGACAACGACGGCGATCTCGACGTCTACGCGGCGAACAGCATCGGCGACAACAAGCTGTTTCGCAACGACGGCGGACAGTTCACGCACGTCTTCGTCGGCGTCGGCCCGACCGATCCGCGGCCGACCGTCGGAGCGTGCTGGCTCGATATCGATGCGGATGGTGATCTCGATCTGTATCTCGCCAACCAATCAGGCGCGACCGATGCGATGTGGCGCAACGACGGTGCAGTCATTCACTGACATCGCCGCCACGCTCGGCATGACCGGCCCGCCGCGGACAAAAGAGGAAGGCGGCGTGGGCTGTGCCATTGGCGACTACGACAACGACGGCGATTTCGACATCTTCGCGCCCAACTACGGTCACAACCTGCTGTATCGCAACAACAACGACGGCACGTTCACCGAAGTCGGCAAGGCGCTCGGCGTGGGCGTCGAGAATCACGCAGTCGGCGCTGATTGGGGTGACTACGACAACGACGGCGACCTCGATCTGTCCGTGATTTCCTACGAGGGCGCCCGTCGGTGCGCAGACGCCGCTCAACGCGCTGTTCCGCAACGACGGCGCGAAGGGCTTCATCAACGTGCTGACCAAGGACAGCCCGCTCAACGCGGCCGATCACAGCACGCAGTTCGTCGACTACGACAATGACGGCGGACTCGATCTCGCGCGTCACCGATGGCTACGGGCCGCGGGCGGGCACTTCGTGTTTCGCAACACGATGCCAGCCGACGCCAAGCGGCGAAGCCTGAGCGTGCTCGTGCTCGACGCGAAGGGCCATCAGACGCGTTTCGGCGCCGAGGTGCGTCTGTTTGATCGGTCGGGGCGCTCCATCGCCTCGCGGCAGGTGGTGACCGGCGGCGGCTACAACACGCAGCGCGCCGCGCCCGTGCATTTCGGCCTCGCGACACTCGAACCGGTACGCGTCGAGGTCACGTTCATGACCAAGACCGGCCGAAAGACGCAAACGGTCAACAACGTGCGGCCTGCGGACTACTACGGCAAGAGCCTGGTGGTACGGGAGTGAAAGATCATCAAGTCGCCGACTCAGGCATTTGCCTGAGTCTTGGACAGGGCCTCGCACGATCCCGTACATGGACCCGTTACAGGAACTCAAGGAGCGCTTCGATACCATCGTACGGAAGCTCCAAGAGACGATCCGGGAGGCTGAGAGCACCCGAGACGAGGTCGAAAGGGAACGGGAGCGCGAAAGGGCCGAGGCTCTCAAAGCTCCACATTCCCAGGCCGACGAATCCGAGCCTATCTAACGGCTCAGTTCTCACGGTCTTTCGAGCCAGCAGGGGCAGCGGCGTGCAATGTCTCTCGTATGCCTTTCAACTCGGCGCTGAGCTGGGCCAGAAGGCGGTCGATTGTATCCAGCCGTCCCTTGACCCCTGCCCGAATGGGGCCTAGGCTGATCGACGCCTACTCGGAGGTGCCGGATGTCGAGTATCAGCGTGCTCGTCACGTTTGTGTTGGTGTCTCACCTGGCAATTGGCGGCGTTCACGACGCTTCCCGCACGACGGACTGTGAGGTGAGTTCCACGGTGTCCGACCGTCCACCTGATGATCCAGCTGCTTCGACGTTCGCAAGTCCTGGAGGCACGTGGTACGCGAACGCCGATCGTACACTGTGGGCGTGGTGGTGGGGCAGGCGGCACAATGGCGAGTACAAGGTGCTGTGGGTGCGTCCCAGAGGCGAGCAAGTCCGAGTACGAGGCGAGCGTTTGGACGGCCGTCGCGCCAGGCTCCTGCAGACGTTTCCTGCAACCGACTCTCGCGCGACATTCAGACCGAGCTCGCTAGCGTTTCCCGGGCCAGGGTGCTGGCGTGTGAGCGCCACGTCAGGGAAAGCCGAAGTCGAATTCGTCGTCGCGATCCCGTGATCGCGGGCAGGCTGGAAGGATTGAAGGCGAGGGAGGGGCGCCTTGCAAGCCTACGGGCCGATTGTGCTCGTCTCCGCGCTGCCACCAAGCAGATCTCGATGGGGACATCGTGCGTCGGGAGTTACAGGTTCTCGCCGCCGAGTGGCGACCCATGCCGCGCGAGTCATGGCTGGGCGCAGCATAGAATCGATGACGGCACAATCGCGGTTCAAGCGACCGACGGGCTCATGGGTGCAGCCCGAAGGATCTGTTGCTCGTCGCTGCTCGTTGCTAGTGCGGTCATGTTCGCAGGAGTATTGGCGCTCGGTGCTGAACAGCATGGGCCTGTCGGATGACGCCTGACACGATCGGCCGTTATCGCATCACCCGGAAGATTGGTGAGGGCGGGATGGGCATTGTGTACGCCGCGAGGGACGAGCGGCTCCACCGGTCGGTTGCGATCAAGACGCTCCGGGATTCGGCGGGCGATGCGCGGGAGCGGCTCTGGCGTGAGGCGCGCGCGGCCGCGAGCGTCAGCCACCCCAACATTTGCCAATTGTTCGAAGTCGGTGAAGAGAACGGCGAGCTTTTCATCGCCATGGAACTCATGGAGGGCGAGTCATTGGCCGCTCGACTCCTCCGCGGCCCGCTCGTCGTTGCTGAAGCGATTCAGTTCGCGCTCCCCATGCTTGGCGCATTGGAAGCCTTGCATCGGAGGGGACTGGTCCATCGCGACCTCAAGCCCTCGAACATTTTCTTGACGCCGCACGGAGTCAAGCTTCTGGACTTCGGCCTCGCGCGACCGATCGCGGGCACGAGCCACGCCGACGCGACCGTGACGGCTGCCGGCATGGTGATGGGCACGCCTGCCTACATGGCTCCCGAGCAGCTTCTCGGCCAGCCGGTCGACCGGCGGGGCGATCTGTTCTCCTCGGGCGTCGTGCTCTTTGAGATGCTCGCGGGAAAACTGCCCTTCAGTGGCGATACCGGGCTGCAGCTCTTTCACGCCATCCTGCATGATCGCCCGCCTTCGCTCGGAGGCTCGTCCGCGATTGCTGCCGTCGACCGTATCATCCAGCGCACGCTTGCGAAGCGACCCGAAGACCGCTACCAAACGACCGACGCCCTTGCGCAGGATCTGCGGAACGCGCTCCTCCTCGATTCCGGCGAAATGCCACAGGCACACGAGGTCACCCGACTCATCGTGTTGCCCTTTCGAGTCCTCCGGGCCGATGCGGAAACGGACTTCCTGGCGTTCAGTCTGTCTGACGCGATCGCTCGACACTGTCAGGCTTGGAGTTTCTGGTCGTGCGCTCAAGCGCGGCGGCCGCACGCTTCTCAAGCGACGCGCCTGATTTGAAGACGATCGCGGCCGAAGCGGACGTGAACGCAGTGCTTATCGGCAGCCTGCTTCGCGCGGGCGAGCAGATACGGGTCAGCACCCAGCTCCTGGAAGCGCCTCACGGCACGATTCTGTGGTCGCAGACGTCGCAAATTCGCCTGGGGGATATCTTCGAGCTCCAGGACGAATTGGCTGGTCGGATTGTGGAGTCGCTATCGTCGCCGCTGACCGCTCGCGAACGAAGACAGCTCAAACAGGACGTTCCCGCCACCCCCCGGGCCTACGAGTTTTATCTCCGGGCGAACGAATTTGCGGCGCACGCGCAAACCTGGGACTCTGCGCGGCAGATGTACGAGCGATGCCTAGAGGAAGACAACGGATACGCACCGGCTTGGGCGCGTGTGGGCCGCATCTACCGGGTGTTGGCCAAATACAAAGCGGAAGACCCCCGGCAGAATCTCGCGCGTGCAGAAGCGGCGTTCCGCCGGGCGCTCGAACTTAACCCCGACCTTTCGCTTGCGCAAAATCTGTCCGTGTACCTGGAAGCGGATCTCGGGCGCGCTCAGGAGGCCATGCTTCGACTCCTCACGCGAGTCAAGGCTCGCCGTGGAGATCCCGATCTGTTCGCTGCGCTGGTCCATGCCTGTCGTTACTGCGGCTTGCTCGAAGCGTCTCTGGCCGCGCATGAGCGGGCCAGACAGCTCGACCCGCTCATATCAACGAGCGTTATCTGGACCTTGTGGGCGATGGGAGACTATCCTCGGGCCCTCGACGAAGCCGCCGGCGAGTCGGTCGGCTATATTCCAGCGCTGGTGCTCGCCTCCATGGGCCGGGAGCAGGAGGCCGTCGAGATGCTCGCGGAGCGAGAGCAACTCAAACCCGAAATTCACGTCCTGGGATACATCACATCGTTGCGCGCGTTGCTCGAGGGGCGGCGCGAAGACTGTTGGACGCCGTTGACCGCACGCTTGGAGCGAGTTACACCGACCCGGAAGGCCTGTATTTTCTGGGGCGCGAGCTGGCGTATCTCGGAGAAGCGGAGCGGGCGCTCACCGTGCTCGGGCAAGCGGTAGACGGGGGGTTTTGTTGCGCCCCGGCGATGGCGCGGGATGCATGGCTCGATCCGCTTCGCGCGCGGCCGCGATTCGGTGCTCTCGTCCACCGGGTGGAAGAGCGTAAACGCGACGCACAGACGGTCTTTCTTCAGGCGGCGGGCGATCGGCTGTTGGCCATCAACACGTAGCGCCACGCTCGTCATCCCACGCTTATAAGAGATGGGAACGTCCCCAGGCGGAACCGCGCTGCTTGGACTGACGGCCAAACCACTGAAAATGCGCTGGATGCTGCGCAACGACCAGCGTTCTGGCGCCCTCAAATGTCCGTTCAGAAGCGAACAGCGAGGGCGAGGGGAACCGCGTATGGTCCCCTCATGGGATCACCACCCATAGGCGCGCCGTCTCTGCCATTCCAACAAGTTGAGCTGCGCGCGGGCCCGCGCGTTGACCGGTCCGTGGAGCTAAACAAGATGGGGACGGAGCAGTAGGACATGTCCGCAAGACTCTACGATCCCGCGTTTCCCGACGACGACGTCGTCGGCACCCTGGATGTTGGCGACGAGGTCCGGCAGCAAGAAGCGTTGCGTGAAGCGCGGGCCTTGCAGACCGCGATTTTCAACAGCGTGAATTTCTCGAGCATCGCCACCGACGCGAACGGCGTCATTCAGATCTTCAACGTCGGCGCCGAGCGGATGCTGGGCTACACGGCCGCCGAAGTGATGAACCAGATCACGCCGGCCGACATTTCCGATCCGCAGGAAGTGATCGCGCGCGCCAAAGCGCTGAGCGTCGAGCTCGGAACCCCGATTACGCCAGGCTTCGAGGCATTGGTGTTCAAGGCCTCGCGCGGGATCGAAGATATCTACGAGCTGACCTATATCCGCAAGGATGGGAGCCGGTTCCCGGCGGTGGTGTCCGTCACGGCGCTGCGCGACGCGCAGGACGCCATCATCGGCTATCTGTTGATCGGCACCGACAACACCGCGCGCAAGCAGGCGGAAGAGGCGCTGCTCAAGGCAGGGGCCCTGCAGAGCGCGATTTTCAACAGCGCCAATTTCTCGAGCATCGCCACCGACGCGAACGGCGTCATTCAGATCTTCAACGTCGGCGCCGAGCGGATGCTGGGCTACACGGCCGCCGAAGTGATGAACCAGATCACGCCGGCCGACATTTCCGATCCGCAGGAAGTGATCGCGCGCGCCAAAGCGCTGAGCGTCGAGCTCGGAACCCCGATTACGCCCGGCTTCGAGGCATTGGTGTTCAAGGCCTCGCGCGGAATCGAAGATATCTACGAGCTGACCTATATCCGCAAGGATGGAAGCCGCTTCCCGGCGGTGGTGTCCGTCACGGCGCTGCGCGACGCGCAGGACGCCATCATCGGCTATCTGTTGATCGGCACCGACAACACCGCGCGCAAGCAGGTCGAAGAGGAGCGGAAGAAGCTCGATCAGCGGCTGCGCGACCAGCAGTTCTACACGCGCTCGCTCATCGAATCCAACATCGACGCACTGATGACCACCGATCCGTCCGGCATCATTACCGACGTCAACAAGCAGATGGAGGCGCTCACCGGTTGCACGCGTGACGAGCTGATCGGCGCGCCGTTCAAGAACTACTTTACCGATCCGGAGCGAGCCGAGGCAGCTATTAAGCAGGTGCTCAGCGAAAAGAAGGTCACCAACTACGAACTGACCGCGCGCGCCAGGGGCGGCAAGCAAACCGTGGTGTCCTACAACGCGACCACCTTCTACGACCGGGACAGGACTCTGCAGGGCGTGTTCGCCGCCGCGCGCGATGTCACCGAGCGCAATCGTCTGGATCAGGTCCTGCTCGAAAAGAACGTCGAGCTGGAGACCGCCAAGTCCGTGGCGGAACAAGCGAACCTCGCCAAATCGGATTTCCTGTCCAGCATGAGCCATGAGCTGCGCAGCCCGCTCAATGCGATCCTCGGGTTCGCCCAGCTGATGGAGTCCGACTCCCAGTCGCCGACGCCTTCCCAGAAGGAAAGTATTGCCCAGATTCTCGATGCGGGATGGCATCTGCTGAACCTGATCAACGAAATCCTCGATCTCGCGGTGATCGAGTCCGGGACGGTCTCGCTGTCTGGAGAATCGGTGTCGCTGGACGAGGTCATGGTCGAATGCCGGGCCATGATGGAACCGCAGGCGCATCAGCGTGGCATTCAGCATGACCTTCCCCGAGTTCGACAACCCCTGCTTCGTCAGTTCCGATCGGACCCGGTTGAAGCAGATTCTCATCAACCTGCTCTCCAACGCGATCAAATACAACAAGGTGCGGGGAACGGTCGTCGTGGACTACACCGTGAGCGCCCCGGATCGCATTCGCATCAGCATCAAGGACACCGGCGCAGGATTGCCTCCGGAAAAGCTGGCGCAGCTGTTCCAGCCGTTCAATCGTCTCGGACAAGAGGCCGAGGGCGAGGAAGGCACGGGCATCGGCCTCGTGGTGACCAAGCGCCTGGTCGAACTGATGGGGGGCGCAATCGGCGTGGACAGCACGGTCGGGGCGGGAAGCGTGTTCTGGATCGAACTGATCTCGGCTGCTGCACCGCAATTGCCGTTGAAGGAGGCGAAGCTGCCGCAGATGCCCCACCGCATGTGCCGCACGGCGCGCGGCTGCGCACCCTGCTCTGTGTAGAGGACAACCCGGCGAACCTGAAGCTGGTTGAGGAACTCATCGCGCGCCGCCCCGAACTGCGCCTGCTCACCGCGGTGAACGGGACTCTCGGCATCGAGCTTGCGCGCGCCGCCCAGCCGGAGATGATCCTGATGGACGTCAATCTGCCTGACATCAGCGGTATCGAGGCCATGAAGATCCTGCGCGAAGACCCGCTCACGGCGCACATCCCCATCGTCGCCCTCAGCGCGAATGCCATGCCGCGCGACATCATGAAGGGCCTGGAGGCGGGATTCTTCCGGTATCTCACGAAGCCCATCAAGGTCAACGAGTTCATGGACACGGTGCGCATGGCGCTGGAATTTGCCGATCAGCGGACCGCAGAAGCAGGGCGCGTATTCCCGCTCCCCGACGCGCGCGTCAGCATGCCCATTCCCCGCACGACGGGACTGCGCATCCTCGTCGCCGAGGATCATCCCGTGAACCAGGAGGTGGTGAGGCAGATCCTCCAGCGGCTGGGACATCACGTCGAGATGGCTGCCGATGGCCGCGCGGCGCTCGCCGCGCTCGAACAATCGGGGCGCGGGACGTTCGATCTCGTGCTGATGGACGTGCAGATGCCGGTGATGGGCGGGCTCGAGGCCACAGCCGCAATCCGTGTCGCCGAGCGCGCCTCGGGGACGCACCTGCCGATCGTCGCGCTGACGGCGCACGCCATGCACGGCGACCGCGAACGGTACCTCGAGGCCGGCATGGACGGGTACGTCACGAAGCCGATTGACGGCGTCGAGCTGACCCGCATCATCGCCCAGCTGGTGCCGGCCGCTGCAGCGCAGGGGGCGATTCCGGCGGCGGTCCCGGTTGCGCCAGTCGCGGCTGGCCAGCCCGCGTTCGACGAGCGGTTCATCCGTGCGAGGCTGGGTGACAACGCGCAGTTGTTCGCAAAGCTGGTGCGTCTGTTTCTCGGTGACTCCCCCGCCCGGATGCGAGCTATGCGGCGCGCCATCAACACGGGCGACGGAGAAGCGCTCCGTGAGGCCGCGCATGCGCTGAAGGGAGCCGCGGCAAATTTCGCAGCGGCTCCGGTGGTCGAAGCCGCGCGTCGACTCGAGCTTCAGGGCAAGAACGGAGACCTCCATGAGTCAGTGGCGACGTACGGTGTGCTGACCCGCGAGATGCCACGCCTGCGGCGGGCGCTCGGCCGTGCCAGCCATCCGCGACGCACGTCCGCACACCGCCAGCGGCAGAGGAAGGCAGGACGATGAGCAGCATCCTGGTCGTCGAAGATGACCGGTCCACGTGTCTTTTCATTGCGGAGACGCTGAAGGCCGCCGGGTTCACTGTCGCGTCGGCGAAGGACGGAGTCGAAGCGTTGAAATGCCTGCGCGCCGGCTCCTACGATCTGATGCTCCTCGATGTGTGGATGCCGAAGATGAACGGACTGGACGTGTTGGCCGCGCTGCCCAAGGAAGGGGCGCGCCCCAAAGTCGTCGTGATGACCGCGGACGACACGCCGGAAACGCTGCTCAAAGTGGTTCGCGAACAGGCGTGGCGGTACGTGGCGAAGCCCGTCGAGCCAGAGGCGCTGGTCGAGCTCCTGCACGAGGTACTGGCGCAGACCGCCGTGGCGCGTGCGATCGAGGTGGTATCAGCCCGGCCTGACTGGGTCGAGCTGCTGGTGCCGTGCCAGCGCGCGGAGGTGGATCGAATCGAGAGCTTCATGTCGCACCTCGAGGCCGATCTGCCGGCCGACGTCCGGGAGTCGATAGGCTACGCATTTCGAGAGCTGCTGATGAACGCGGTCGAATGGGGCGGAGGGCTCGACCCTTCTCGCACCGTGCGAATCGCGTTCCTCAGGGCCAAACGGATGCTGCTCTATCGCATCGCCGATCCCGGTCCCGGTTTCAACGTGGAGGGGTTGTTGCACGCCGCCATCGGCCAGCCGGAAGACGACCCGACGGCGCACGCGATCGTGCGCGAGGAAAAAGGGATGCGGCCTGGCGGATTCGGGATTCTGACCGTGCGTGCGCAGGTCGACGAGCTGCTGTACAACGAAAAGCGCAACGAGGTGGTGTTCGTGAAGTATCTGGACTGACCGTCCCCGGAATGATCCGTTACCTGTTTTCAACCCGTCGTCGCAACAATCTCCGCTAGTTTAGCCGCTGGCGTTTGGTATCCCAGCGTCAATCGCGGTCGAGTATTCAGGCGGAGTGCGATCGCATCCAGCTGCGCCTGGCTGTAGCCGGATAGATCGGCAGCTGCGGCAGATATTGGCGCAGCAGGCCGTTGGTGTTTTCGTTAGAGCCCCGCTGCCAGGGACTCTGCGGGTCGCAAAAGTACACTTGGACATCAGTGGCGATCGTCAGCGCGCGATGCGCAGCGAGTTCGCCGCCTCGATCCCATGTCAGCGATTGCATGAGCCCGTGTGGCAACCGTCGAATGCGGCGAGCCAGGGCACGAATCACAGTGCCTGTTTCCTTGTTCGGCAAACGCACCAGCATCACATAGCGCGATTGACGTTCGACCAGCGTCGCCACATAGGTGCCTCGAGCGCCTTCCAGCAAGATCACCTTCCCAATGCCCAGGCACTGCGCGATCTTGGACTTCGGCCGGCCGCTGGCGAATCGAGACGGCATCCAGGATCTGGCCCTGTCGCGGACGCCGGTGCGCGGCGGCGCGCGCGTGCCGAAAGTGATGCTGGCGGCGCAGGTGCTGCGACAGGCGGCGTTTGAGGACGCCCGCGACTCTGCACGAACAAACTGCGGTAAATCGTTTCGGGCGACACCTGCATGTCAGGATCGCTCGGAAAGGCATGTCGGAGCCAGCCCGAGATCTGCTGGGGCGACCATTGCTGCGCGAGTTTTTGGGCGACGGCGCGGCGGAGTGCCGGCCGGGTGGACAGCCGACAGGGCTGCGGACGGCGGCTGCGTCGCCAGGCCTGTCCGGTCGGCGACGGCCGCCCGGTAGACGCCGCGCCCACCGTTTCGCGCCACTTCGCGGCTGAGCGTGGACGGCGCCCGGTCGAGAAGCCGGCTGATGGCGCGTAACGATTGGCCGCGTGCCAGCTGGCGCGAAATCTCTTCCCGCTCAGTCGTTGTCAGTGCGAGCCGTGAACGTCGCCGTGGTCGCGGCGCAATTCCGCCTTCGCGCTTCGACGGCCACGTAGACGACGCTCGGACGCACGACGCAGCGCGTGCGCGATGTCGCGTAGCGATTCGCCACGACGCCATCGTCCCCACAGCTCGTTCTTTTCACTCCACGACATCCTTGACCAACGCACACCCATAACCGCCTCCAATCGCTTATGGTGTTGCGTCGAGGGATTGAATTCGCCTGACCCATGTGTCCGGAATGGACCGAGTGAAGGTGGCGGAGAGTGGGATTCGTGCCAAGTCGCGGCGAGCCGCGAACCGTGCGATGCCTGAAGCCGGCTCGAAATGCCACGAAGGCCGAGCGAGCGAAGATTGGCGGAGAGAGTGGGATTCGAACCCACGGTAGAGTTTCCCCTACACACGCTTTCCAAGCGTGCTCCTTCAACCACTCGGACATCTCTCCGTTCAAGTGGAATCAACAGTTTACCGGCAGGCGGGGATCCGCGCAAAAGCAAACTGTGACGTGACTGTGACGTGAGGCCGTCGCTGACCTCTACGATCGCCGGGATCTCCGTCTGGTTTGCGCCGTCCCCATTGCCATCGCCATTATGCGCTGTCGAGCGCCGGGCGGCATCGAGGGCATCGAGCGCCTGTCGTTTCGCGTCGATGCGGATGTGCGAGTAGTGCTCCAGCATCCGGCGCGACAGATGACCACTGATGGACTCGAGCACGTGGTCCGCCACGCCCATCTCGGCAAGCTCGGTGATCACCGTGTGTCGCAGGTCGTGGAAACCTACCGCCCAGGGACGCATGATCGAGCGCGTCATGCTCCTCGGAACACGCCCGAGTGCAGCAGCACACTCAATAGGAACCGTGCCTGGCGCTCGGTGAAGCCGAACGCCGCGACCGCCTCCAGGCGCTGAGCGTTGGCCAGTTCGATCGTCCAGCGGTCGGGTGGAGGCGGCAGCGTCATCGGATCAACTCCTCCGCGATTCGCGGGTGGGCAGTTCGCCGGCCACCCACCGACGTCCTTCGTGAACACGTCACGCGGGTCGCGTCCCTCGTTCCGATCACGCTCACTCGTGCTGCCACGGCCACAGAGGCTGCGATCCCATGCGGTCGCCACGATCGCGGTCATCGTCCCGCAAATCGTACCTGTCCCACATGTTTCCTCCCGTGGATTCTCGTCGCGGATCCAGCTAAGAGTGCTGCTCTCGCGCTCGGGCCAACTACTTTGGTGCTTCGAGTATGAGCAGAGGCGCGGAAAGAGCCGCAATTCACGCTTGGGTCTTGTCGGGTGGTGTCTGGTGCTGCAGGTGGGCGCGTCGTCTGATTGCCTGCTTGGTCGACGACCGCCCTCAGTAGAATCGACCGGGCTCGACCCTTCCGAGCAATCACGTCGCACCCCGCATGGGAGTGGATTGGGACGGTGACGCTGGGTCGTGGAACGCACATTTGCGTGGCTCAGTCAGTCTCGCCGCTTGCGCGTGCGGTATGACAAGCTGTCCGACATCCACCAGGCGTTCCTCTCGCTCGGGTGCGCGCTGATTTGCTGGCAGTCGCTGCGCAGGACGTGGAGTCCGCCTGAGCGGATGCCCACTTCTCTGGCGCCTGTGCCAGGTCGCCGTTTGGGATTATGGCGTCTGCACCGCTGCGCTGGGGACCTCTGGGGGCTAGGCGCCGGGGCTTCGGTCGACACTGCGGCGTTTGGACCAAGCCCAGCATCAGCGGCGCGCACAAAACATGAAGGATAAGAGACACGCTGGATGCGCGTCCGCTGCATGCCGTTGTTATGCGGCGGCTACGGTCTCAAGAGGCTATTAGCCGGTGAGGCCGCCTAACGGTGTGGCTCACCGGCCGCGAATTATAGAGCTACGCCGCCTCGCTCCCAAGGCCCTTACAGATCTTGCCGGCGGGAGCATGACAGCCGACCGGAGCGATGCCTTCACTTAGTCCCGATGCCGATGTTGATACGGCTCGTAAGTTTGGCTATCGGCTCAAGAACGCATCGACGCATCGACGATTCCTTCAGACAGAATTCCAATAATCAGTTGAAGGCTACTGCCGCGGCGGCAAATCGATCAACACGATGTCCGAGTTGGTCTTCATCCGATCGAATACGATCGCTTTGCCGTCGAGCGTAATGTCGAACGTTCGCATGGTCGCTGGATTGTGGAGCTCGGTCAACACGCGCGATTTCAGCGTCGCGACATCCAGCAACTGGAAATTCTGCGAGGCATGCGGTCCGGTCATGTAGACGAGACCCCTGCCGTCGGGCATGAAGCGAAAACGCTCGCCTTCGGCCCGGACACGAATCTCGGGCAACTTCACTTCCGTGCCATCGGGGCGTACCGCAAGAAGCGGCGACCACAGAGAGACAAGGCGTCCGGAGTAGACAATCAGATTCCCGTCTTGCGACCATACCGGGTTTGACGCGGGCCCGCTCACGATCCGGGTGGGAATGCCATTCGCCACCGCGATCGTGAACAGCCCGGAGCCATCGGTCGCCGTCCCGCCGGCAGCGATCGACGTGCCATCGTGAGACCAGGAAACAGACCCTTGCACGTCCAACGCGTCGGTGAGCGGCCGAAGACCCGAGCCATCCGCGGACATGATGTGTAACAGACGCTTCCCTTGCCGTCTCAAGACGATCGCGACACGGCCGTCGGACGAAACCGCCGGTGCCTCGAACAGGGCGCCTTCCGCGCCCTTCCAGATTTCGACCGCTTCTCCGCTTTGGTAACGCCAGAGGCCATCACCCGCGCCACGAGACGACAAGTAAAACAGGGATGTCGATGGTCCAATGCGCGGCGCAAGTGCTCGGACGGTCGGAAGCGCGAACGGTCTGACCTCGTCCTCCCTGGCAGGTCGATCCAGGATTGGCACGGTGAACACCGACGCCGTCGGGTTTGACACCGTCGCCGCCAACCGACGGCCGTCGGCGCTCACCGAGAGCGAGGTGTATTTCTCCAATCCAAAGCTGGCGCGGCGCGTGGCCCTGCTCTCGACGTCGAGCGCCCACAACCATGGCCCTGAGCCGTCATCGGCCGGGCTCAAGTAGAGGAGCGTGCGCTCGTCGATGAAGCTCGGATGGCTGACGTTATTGTCGTGATACGTCAGCCGCTCATGGTTACTTCCAGACGGCGTCATCCGCCACAGGTCCATTTCAATGGTGGCCCAATTGCCGGTGACGAAGTAGATCCAGCGCCCGTCCGGAGACCAGATGGGATAGTGATTGTGACCATCAGGTCGCGGATGAATATAGATTTGCTTTGGGTCCACACCGGTGCGTCCCGCCACGAAAACGGGATCGCCCGGTTCACCCGTGTGATAGACGAGACGCGTACCGTCCGCAGACCAACTGGGCACGCCGGCAGGTCCTGCCAGAAACGGTCGCGCTGTCCCACCCAAAAGTGGAATGGACCTCAGTCGCCGGCTGGGCGGCAGGCCTCCAAGCAAAATCTCCGAACCGTCGACTGAAAATTGGACCATTCGCACCGCGCCCGACGCGTCTTCCTTGCCCCGCGTGAGATTTGCGAATCGGCCGCTGCCCACCTGAGTAACCCAGGTGTCGAAGGGGCCATCGCGATCCGATTGAAACGCGACGAACCTGCCATCGGGCGACACCGCGGCATCGTGCTCGGTGCCCTCGAAATCCGTCAGTCGTGTAAACGTGGCGTTTGCCAACGGGTTTGGCAGGGCTGTCGCGGGCTCCTCGCGCCGCCAGAGCGCGAACGCCATGACGAGCGATAACACACCCAGCGCGGCGGCGGTCCACATCCACCATGGTCGCCGTCGCTGCACGGTGACCGTGTCGATATCGCCTGTCCAAGCGCGTGCAGCTTCGAGCTCGAGCCGGGCATCGCCGATGTCGCGCAGGCGCTTCCGGTGATCCTTCTCGAGGCAGCGTTTCAACAGTCGTCGAATCGCCTCCGGCATCGACGCAGGCAGTCGATTCCAATCTGGCTCTCGACCGACGATGGCGGCCGTGATGTCTGTCACCGTCTCGCCGCTGAATGCCGCGCGACCGGTCATCATTTCGAACAGCACACACCCGAACGACCAGAGGTCCGTGCGCTTGTCGAGCGGGCGTCCCCGCGCCTGTTCGGGGCTCATGTAAGCGGCCGTGCCCAAGACAACTCCGGCGCGCGTACCCTCAAGAGTGATGGTCGGCGACTGCGACAAATCCGGAGAGGCTTCTGAAGTCGCAGCCTTGGCGAGACCGAAGTCCAGCACTTTAACAGTGCCATCGTTTCGGATCTTGATGTTGGCCGGTTTCAGATCGCGATGGATGATGCCCCGATCGTGCGCAGCTTCGAGCGCCTCGGCGATTTGCGTCGCGATTGTCAGTGATTCAATCAATGGCACTGGGCCAGCGGCAATTCGATCCGCGAGCGTGGGGCCTTCGACGAGTTCCATGACGAGTGCGCGCACGGCGCCGGACTCGTGTAGCCCGTGGATGTGCGCAATGTTGGGATGATTGAGCGCCGCCAGGATTTCCGCTTCACGCTGAAAGCGCGCGAGGCGCTCGGGATCGCTCGCGAAGGCCTCGAGCAACACTTTGACAGCCACATCGCGCCGTAATGCCGAATCGCGCGCCCGGTAGACCTCGCCCATACCGCCTGCACCGAGCAGCGACACGATCTCGTAAGGGCCGAGTCGACTACCTGGAGGGAGCACTGGAACTCGTTCCGCATACCATCACAGAATCCGGTCCGTGAAGCAAAAGATTCTTCTGCTGATGCTGACCCTCGCGGTGGGTGTGACCCGCGCCCAGCAGACTCAGCCATTTCGTGTGGAGGAAGCCACCAGTGCCGAGATCCACGCGGCGTTGAAGGCAGGTCGCATCACCTGCCGCGGTATGGTCGAAGAGTATCTGCGCCGCATCGATGCGTATGACAAGAACGGCCCGGCTCTCAATGCGATCGTGGTGACGAATTCCGACGCGCAGAAACAAGCGGATGAGCTCGACCGCCGTACCGCACAGGGCAGCTTTGTCGGCTCGCTCCGCAGATCCGCACCCGCCTCGAGCAGGTGCTTCGCGTACGAATGGCGCAGCGTGTGCGGACTGACGCGACGATCGACGCCGGCGACCGTCGCGGCACAGGGCACCGCGTCCCAGATGCGTCTGGACGTGAGCGGCTTGTCGGCACGCCCGCCGTGTTCCTGGCCTGGGAAGAGGTACGTCTGCGATGGAGGACCATGCGCCGGCTGTCGATGTCCGCAACCTTCAGTTGGAACGTGGCAAGCGCCGGACCATTTCGTCACGCAGGCGTTGCTGAAGTGTCATCACAGGTCGTACCTCCCTGTGACGCACCCTACGTTTTACGTCCTACGACTCACCCGGCTGCCCGTCGGCCGCCGCGTCAGCGGCTTCGTTCTGGTCGCCCAGTGTTAAGCAATCCGCCGAGGACATGCTCGAAATCGCACTTTCGAGTAGGGCGACGAACTGCAGCGGTTAAGTCAGCCAGGGTTTTGTTACAGGCTCTAAGTTCGATCGCAACAGTAATCTTGTCCGCGCCCTTCAGTGGCCGCTCAAGTCCGTCCAGAAATCCTCGCCCTTGAGTCTTGCCGCACACTGCCGAGGCTTGGAACGACGCGCTCGCACTAGACGCGAGCACATTCATGCGAGGAGGTAGGCCTTGACGACTGCGGCGACTCGTCCTTATACCGAGATTCAGGAATTAGTTGGTCGCCACGGTGGAACCATGACGTGGCGGCCAATGGGCCAGGGCGGCGACTGGATACTTCAACTGCATGGCAAGACCGCCGTCAATCCAGTGCCGAGATCGTAGAGTCAATGCGCTTGACAGTTTCTACGTGGCGAAGACTACAGCACCCGAGACTTGGGAAGACTTCGACCACCCAGCGTAGATGCGCGACGGCTCGTTCTGGCGGCTGATAAGTCTCTTCTCCCAGAGCGGCGTTTAACTGGCCTGAAACGTGCTCAGGTCCCCCGTTGTGTTCAGGCTGAAGCAATCAATCAGAGGAGGTGAAGCAATGACGAGAGAAGAATATCTCGAGCGGATGAGATCACGTATCACTCCGGCGCAAAGTCTCGCGATCCGCACGCGGCTCGCGGCGGGTGGAAACTGCCGTGACATTGCAGACGAAGTTGGTTGCGTACCGGTTCAGGTCGCGGCCGTTAAGGCGAACGTGACGAGGGGCAGGTAAGTATCGATTGTGGCGCAATCGCGTGGCGCAATCGCGTGGCACTGCCTGTAAGTGATTGCTCATCGGCAGGTTCTGTCGTGGAACTTCACCCTTCTAAGCCGAGGGTCGCAGGTTCGACCCCTGCCGGGCGCGCCAACCTTCGCTCACGCTTGCCAACTCGCGTGAGCTACGCTTGGCAAGCCAAGCGAAGGTTAGGCCCGAGCGCGCCGTAGCTCCCAGGAGCGAAGGTGGGCCGGGCGCGCCAATTCTGGAGCAGCGTGATCGGCGCGGCGGCGCTGTCCAGCGCTGTGATGATGAGGAAACGCCCGTGGGAGGCCAAGTCGCATTCCCGCCATGTTGCGCGTCCAGGTCGGCGCCGACGGTTCTGTCAGCGCCGACTGGTCTATTCGTCAGGCCGAAATCCTTGTGCCGGCGCGTGTGTAAGTAGCCTGTGGCTACCGCAGCGGCATGAGTCGGTGCGTCCAGTCGCGGCCAGGGACGGCCCGCTGCATCTTTCGGGAGGCCGGTCCTCGGGCGGACGTGGCGGATATCGACTCGAGGAAGGTCGGCGGGACCCGAACGTGCGTCGCCTGCTCGAACGCGTAGGCGAGGGCGATGAGCTTCGGCTCGTCCCAGCGGCGGCCGATGAACGACACGCCGACCGGCAGCGGGCCGACGTAGCCCGCGGGCACGGTGATGTTCGGGTAGCCGGAGATCGCGGACGGGCTCGACGAGCCAACGAACGTCGAGAAGTCGCCCCCAAGGTCGCCGTTCACTGGGTCGGTCACCCACGCTGGGCCGTTGGTCGGGGCGATGATCGCGTCGAGGTTGTACAACGCAAGTGTGTCGTCGATCGCCGCCTGCGCAGTCGAGGTCGCCAATTGGCGGGCCGCGACGCAGTCAGGGGCGGCTCGGCCGCCGGTCTCCTGGGCGAGGTCGAAGATTAGTGAGTTCCAGGGACCCTCGAGGTCGGGATTTAGGTTGTTGAAGTCGATCAGGTCCTGAAGCGTCTTCGGATAGCTGGCAGCGGTGTGCGTGCCGAGGTAGCCGGCAATATCGTCCTTGAACTCGCAGAGAAGTGCGGCGAACTCAGGGCCGAAGGCGGGCTCGATCGGGATCCGCGCCGGATCGACGATCGTCGCTCCCGCGGCTTCGAGTGCCGCGACCGTCGCGTTGATGATCGCGTCGACCTCCGGGCTGACCTCGGGATCGTAGGTGCCCTCCCGCCAGACGCCGATCCGGGCGCCGCGGAGCGCATCCGCGTCGAGGAACTGCGTGTAATCCGCCACGGCGTGCCCGACCTGCGCCGCCGTCGCGGGATCGGCGCTGTCGACGCCGGTCATCACTCCGAGCATCACCGCGGCGTCGGTCACGTTGCGGGTCATCGGGCCGGCGGTGTCCTGGTCGGCCGAGATCGGGATGATTCCGGCCCGGCTGAGGAGCCCAAGCGTCGGCTTGATCCCGACGATCCCGTTCGCGCCCGACGGGCAGACGATCGAGCCGTCCGTCTCGGTGCCGACGGTGATGGTCGCCAGGTTGGCCGAGGCGATGACGCCCGAGCCGGAGCTCGAGCCACATGGATTGCGATCGAGGACGTAGGCCATGTTCGTCTGCCCGCCGATGCCGCTCCATCCGCTCGATGATGGGGCGGACCGGAAGTTCGCCCACTCGGACAGGTTCGCCTTGCCGATAATGATCGCGCCGGCGGCGCGCAGCCGCTGGACGATGAACGCGTCCGACGGGGAGCTGCCCGCGAGCGCCCACGACCCGGCCGTCGTTGGCATGCCGGTCGTGTTGATGTTGTCTTTGACGATCACGGGGATCCCGAGAAGGGGCTCGTCGACGCCCTGCCGCCGGGCCCGGTCCGCGGCGCGTGCGTCGGCGAGGGCCGTCGGGCTCACCGTGATGACCGCATTGAGTGCCGGGTTCAGCCGCTGGATCCGATGGAGATAGAACTGGACGAGCTGAACCGACGTCAGCCGGTGAGCGTCCATCAGCTCCTGGAGTTCGGGGATCGTCGTCGCGTCGACGTCGATGCCCGCGACCCGCGTCGAGGTCGCGTTCCCCGGCAGGGGTGGGCCGGCGCTGCCCCCGACGCCATGAGCGGGAGCGCCACCAGCGCGGCCAGAATCAGGGAAGGTCGAAGCATCGTCATCTCTTCACCTCCGACGAGTTCGCGAACAACACGTACGTAGATACGCCTGCCTTGCCTTCTTGGTCAGCGCACTGATGGAACCGAGGGAGTCTGGTTCCGCGACCGGTGAATGTCAAGGGTTCTTGGACGCTGCGGGTTGCGAGGGCTGAACGCTTTGCGGAAAAATGGCTGGCCCGTCGCGCTTCATTAGCCACAGTAGACGTCAACGCCTCGCCGCCCGACTGAGCCGCCGAAGTCCTCGCGGCGTAGTTCAGGTTCCCGAGGATCTTCTTGGCGAGTGTCACGGCAAACAGCGCTGCGACACGCTTGTGGTTGTCTTCATGGCAATGGCCGAATCGCCGAGTGCAAGGACCGCGTACTGCTGATCGCCTCGAGCGACTCAGAAGACGTTCAATAGGCTCCTCTGAGGTTCTGTGACCAGAGCCTCGTGTCGGAGGTGTCTATGGTCCAGTCCTTAGTCCTACGCGAGCGTGTAGAAGAGATCCACAAACGACTTCGTCGCGCCATCGATCCCCGCCACCTTGGGGTTGGCGGATTCAATGAGGTAGTACTCATCGGGCGCGTGCGCGCCGGCGCCGTGACCCATGCCGAAGATCCCAGCGGGCAGCTTGAGCGGCTCGCCGGTGAAGATCACGCCGGGCCACGACCCGGCCAGCCGCGGCCAGAGCAGCGGATCGACACCCTGCTTGGTATAGGTCCGCACCATCGCTTCCACGAGCCGCGAGTTCGGCGGCGTCTCAGTCGGGTTGTAGCCGCCAGTCATGTTGACCTCGATGTCGCCGAAGCCCTGCTTCTCGAGGTGCGCCTTGAGCTTCGCCAGAGTACTCGTGGTGGTCATGTCCGGAACGAGGCGCATGTCGATTTTCGCGACCGCCTTGTGCGGCAGGATCGTCATCCCGCCTGGGCCCGTGTAGCCGCTGACCAGCCCTTCGATGTTGATCGTGGGCTGGCTCGCGAGCCGCACCAACGAGTCGTGCCACGATTCGTCCTCGATCCAGCGTTGGACGCCGAGTGCCTTCTTGGTGGCGGCTTCATTGCGGCGCGGAATCGCCGCCTCCAGAATCTCGCGCAACCGCGGACTGAGGGGCTTCGCATCGTCGAAGAAGCCTTCAACG
>CAVTGK010000059.1:0-21864 GCA_963734095.1 uncultured Acidobacteriota bacterium
TGTCGAGGAACAGCCCGAGCCGCGCCTTCTGCGCGAAGCGCAGCTGCTTCTCGACCCGGAAGTCGAGCACGCTCACCGTGTCCTGACGGCGGGTGCCGATCGGCTCGGCGAGGATGATCTGCGTGCCGTAGTTGAGCTCGTTGGCGCGCGTCGAGAAGAAGCGGCCAAACGGCGCGCCGCTCTGCATCTTGAGCACCGGCGTCACGCGAAAGCCCCAGCCGGCGTCGAAGGTGCCGCGACAGCTTGACGTTCCAGTCGGTGAATCGTTGCAGCGTCTTCTCGTTCGGGTTCGACGGAAAGCTGCCGAACAGCGAGAAGTTGCGCAATCGCCGTCCCGAAGCGGTTGTTGAAGTAGAGGTTGCCGAACTGCGACGTCCAGGTGTACGAGAACGACGCGTTCATCGACCAGCGCTGCAGTAGCGCTTGTTGGCGGCGAACTCGAACGTCTTGAACGTGCCCTCGTAGCCGTCGATGTTCTGCGTCACGTTGTCGGGTGGCAGCGGCCGTGTTGTTCAGGTTGAAGCCGCCACGAGCGTCCGTCGTCGCCGTTGCCATAGCCGCCGTCCGGGCCCGGATCGACCACGGTCACGGGCACGTTGAAGGCGCTCAGCGGCCGGTTGGCGTTCATCTGCTGCCAGCCTTGGTAGTCCTTCTTCCAGACGAAGCCGGCGCGCAGGCCCAGGTCGTTCATGACGCGCGCGCTCGACGAAGACTGACGGCCTCGTCGGTGTAGGAGTTCTCGAGGTCGGCATCGATCGACGCGTTGGCCACGCCGCCGAAGCGGGTCGGCTCGACGACCTCGCTCGCCGTCCTGGAAGACGCGATCGTTGTTGAGATCGTTCCACGCCGAATCGGCGTACTGACTCGCCGTGTTCGGGTTCACCGCATCGGCCAGGGTGATGCCGGGGTTGAAGAAGAAGCGGCCCCAGTTCGCCTTGAGGACGGTCTTGCCGTCGCCCGTCAGGTTGTAGGTGCGCCAACCCGCGGAACGAGATGGTTGAAGCCGACGACTTCGGAGACCTCGGCGAAGGTGAGCGCGGCCGGCACGAAGCGGCCCGCCGGCAGCTACTGCTCGGGCAGCCAGACGCGGTAGCGATCGAAGCGCGCGCCGAGGTTCAGCGTCAGCCGGTTGATCGTCCACGTAGTCGGTCACGAACAGGCTGGTCGTTGCCAGCGCGCTCCAGCTGTTGGAGTTGTTGTCAGGCGCACCGAGGCGGCCGTGGTGGCCGACAGCGGCCGGTGCAGGCGCCGTTGACGAAATGGATCACGTTGTCGGTGTAGACCTGGTTCCAGAGTGTGTCGCCCGTCTCGTCCAGGTACTCGCCGCCAACCTTGAAGTTGTGCGAGCCGCCCAGCGAAGTTGTCTCTGAAGAAGCTGAACGCGCCCGTGAACTGATTGCGCCGCCGTTTGTTCAGCCAGTCGCGTCCGCCGCCGAGGACCTGGTTGGTGTCGATCGACTCGTAGCGGGTGTCGGTCGTGTTGCTGATCAGGCCGAAGTTGTAGCCAAACTGTCCGGCGCGGAACTCAGCGAACATGTTCTGCCCGATCGTGCCGTTCCATTCGCCCTTGTACACCCACGACGGCGAGTCCTGGAGAACCGTCGAGTCGGCGGTGACGTGGACCGGCGCGCCAGCCGGTGTTGCTGTCGGTGCGGTTCGGCTGCGGCTTGGTGCCGTGCTGCAGGTAGCCGATGAACCGGTTGTTCTGATTGAGCTGATACGTGCCCTTGCCGGTGTGGTTGAAGAGCTTGGTATCGAACGGCGTGCCGTCGAGGAACGAGCCCGCCGGCGGCGCCGCCACCGAGTTCTGCTGGTTCAGGTACGCGAAGTAGCCCCAGAACCGATCGCGCATGAGCGGACCGCCGACGCCGATGTTCAGGTTGTTGTAGCTGAGCGAGGCGGTTGCCGTCTTCGCGAATCGCCGTGCCCGGCGAGGGATGACCTGCTCGGCGTCGAGGTTGCGGCTCTGGATGTCCTCGTGCTCGAAGTCGTAGTAGAGGTTCACCGAGAGCCGATTGCTGCCGCTCTTGCCGACGAACTGCGTCAGCACGCCCGGGTTGGGCATCTCAGCGGAGTTGCCCGCGGCGCCGATGAACACTTCCTCGAAGGAGCCGTAGTCGAGATAGAACCCGGCCGCGGCGGTGCCCTCGGTGGTGTTGATGCCTTCGATCAGCGGACGGTTCTGACCCGAATAGCCATACGCAAAGTAAGTCGTCTGCGTGCCGATCGTCGAGCCGCCCACGTCCACACGATTCAGCGTCACTGAGGGCGTCGCCGCCAGCAGCGACCACATGTCGCGCGCATTGGGAATCGACGCGAGCTGCTGCTGATCGAAGTTGGTCTGGATGCGGGTCGACGAGGTGTCGACGACGGGCGATTCGCCACTGACCGTGATGGTCTCCTGAAGCGAGGCCACGCCCAGCTGCACGTTGATCTGAGCGTTGAAGCCCAGCGTGACGCGAATGCCGGTGCGTTCAACGTTCTGGAAGCCCGACAGCTCGAACGTGAGCTTGTACTCGCCGGGAGGCACCGAGGGGAACCGGTAGATCCCCGCTTCGTTGGTGACCGCGGAGAGCTCGCCGATTTGCGCGGGACTGGTCGCCGTCACGGTCACGCCCGGGAGCACGCCGCCCTGCGCGTCCTTCACGTCGCCGCTGATGCTGCCGGTCGAGCTCGCGCCGCCGCCCTGGGCGAACGCGGGCGCCGCCGTCAGCGCGAACACGGCGATAAGAGCCCAAGTGATATTGCTCCAACGCTTCATCAAAACCTCCTGTGACAGTTGAGGGGGTAGTCCGAACAAATGGAACAGCCGTAGAGCCGTGGTTCAGCAAGCTGAATGCCCGATCGTTTGCCCCTGACTGAACCCCAAAAGTGGGACGAGACGTCGGCGAGGAGTGACGAACGACAGAAACCGTGCGGATTCTTCGCGGCAGGGATGAGATCAGTTCAATGGGCTGAAGCGGCGGATCCGGATTGGAGACTGGAGGTTCCACAAGTTCCAAGTTCCAGGTTCCAGAGTTGCTAGGTGTCCACCGAAGCTTCCGACCTTCAGGCGGAAGACCTGAACCTTGGAACTTGTAACCTTTAACTAGCTCTGCCGTCACGCCAGCAGCATCGGCAACGCCGTGATGATCGACGCGCCGAGCGCGACCGCGGTGGCGAGCAAGCACGCGAGCGCCATCGCCATGTGATCAACGCGCTCGGGCTTGAGCGGATCGAGCAGCAGCCCCGTCAGATAGCCCCCGATGAAGCCGCCCAGGTGCGCGTAGTTGTCGACGCCAGGAAAGATCAAGCCGAACACGCCGAGGAAGAGGCGTACTGCAAACCTGCTTGCGAGGCATGGCTGCTGCCGGTTCGACGGCCATGATAAACGAGCGCGCCGAGCAGTCCGAAGATCGGTGCGGAGGCGCCGACCGTGAACGCGGCCCCGCGAAAAAAGAACGGAGCGTTCCCAAGATAGATGCCGGCCAGCGTGCTCAGCGCGAACCCCGTCACGCCGGACGCTGTGTAGAGGATGATCATCCGAGCGGCCCCATAGAGGTCCGCCACCGCGGGCGCGAGCTGTCGAATCCACAACACGTTGAAGAGCACGTGGAGCGGACCGGCATGCAGCCAGCCAGCAGTCAGGAATGTCCACCAACGTCCGAATTCAACACCGGGACGGCGCCGCTGGCGCCGAGGAGAAACAGGATCTCCGTATTGGGTTCGAGATCGCCGCGGATGTTCTGGCCTGACAGCAGCAACGCGAGCACGTACAGCGTGATCGTCGCGCCCATGACCAGCGGCGCAAAACCAAGGTCCTGGCCGAGGCTCCGCAACGCGGGTCCGTAACCCCACAGTCCCGGATTGCGGCGTCCGCAGTTGTAGCAGCGATCGTCGTTGACACCGACCAGCACGCCACAGGACGCGCAGACGACGGAGCCTTCGGTTTTGCGCTTCAGGAACACGAGGTAATCATATGGTGCCTTGTTTCATTTTCCCCCAGCGCTATCGTTGTGACCGGTCGCGCTGCCACAATCGGATGCCAGGGCTGCCCACACGCTTCGGTCCGTACAGATCATCGGCCCGCTCGGCGCCGGTGGCATGGGACAGGTGTATCGCGCGCGCGACACGCGGCTGCAGCGCAACGTCGCGATCAAGATCCTGCACGAGACCGGCGCGCTCGATCCCGAGCGGCAGCGCCGCTTCGCGCAGGAAGCGGTGGCCGCCAGCGCGCTGAATCACCCGAACATCCTGACCGTCTACGACGTCGGCGTCGAGGGCGACACGCCGTATCTCGTCTCGGAGCTGATCGACGGCGGTCGCTGCGCGCGGAGATGAATCGCGGCCGCTGCCGCTCAAGCGCGGCGATCGAGATCGCCCACCAGATCGCCGAAGGCCTGGCCGCGGCGCACGACGCCGGCATCGTGCATCGCGATCTCAAGCCCGAGAACGTGATGGTGACCGCCGACGGGCGGGTGAAGATCGTCGACTTCGGCCTGGCGAAGACGCAGGACGACGAGGAACGTCGCTGGGCGCGCCGACGGCGACGCAAACGGCTGCCGGGCTGATCGTCGGCACCGTGCCGTACATGAGTCCCGAGCAGGCGCGCGGCGGCAAGGCGGACTTCCGATCGGATCAGTTCGCGCTCGGCGTGATGCTCTACGAGCTGACGACGGCGACGCATCCGTTCAAGCGCGAGACCGCGGTGCAGACGCTGTCGGCGATCATCGCGCGACGAGCCGCCCGATCCCGCGCAGGTGAATCCGGCGCTGCCGGTGCGCGGTGCGCTGGTTGATTCGGCGGCTGCTGGCGAAGAACCCGCGCGAGCGGTTTGCGCACACCGCCGATCTCGCCGCGGATCTGCGCATCATCCGCGAGTTTCTCGCGGAGGCGACGTCGGCACGCGGCGCGACGCCGGCTCGGTCTGCGCCGGCGGCGATGGCCGCTCGCGCGCGGCCGCGGTGGCGCTGGTCGCCGCCGCCGCGTTCCTGCTCGGCCGCGCGCTCGGACCGGCGAATCGCGCGCCGCGCTTCGAGCGGTTCACGCCGTTCGCCACCGACGCCGGCTATCAGGGCGTCGCCGGCGTGGTCGCCCGACGGCAAGACGATCGCCTACGAAGCCGAGGTCAACGGCGTCGTGCAGATTTTCACGCGCGACGCTGGGTCGCCGATGCGCACGCAGGTGACCACGGTCGGCCTTCGATTGCTACGCGCCGTTCTGGTCGGCCGACGGCGCCACATCTACTACCACTCGCTCGCGCGCGACAGCGACGCGCTGTGGCGGGTGAGTCCGGCCGGCGGCGCGCCGCAGGTGGTGATCGAAGGCGCGACGCGATCGGCGATCTCGCCCGACGGCAAGACGCTGGTCTTCCTGCGCGAGGAGTCAGCCGTCGACCGCACATGAGCCTCTGGGTGTCGTCGCCGCCCGACGGCGAGCCGAAGCGGTACGCGCGCGGCGCGCTCGCAGGACACGACGTTCTCGAACGGCCACGCTGCGGTTCTCGCCGGACGGCTCGAAGGTGCTGGCCTGGTTGTGGCGCGACGCCGGCACAGGTGCCGCGCCGGGTTCTGGGAGATCCCGCATGCCGGGCGGCGAGCCGCGCGCGTCCTGGCGTCGCTGACGGGCCTGGGCGCGTGCCGCCGCTCTTCAGCTGGCTGCCCGACAATCGCCATATCGTCGCTGCATGCGATCCGATGGACCCGACCCCCGGAACGCATCTGTGGCTGGCCGACACGTCGCCCGACGTGCTGCACCCGCTGACCGCCACGGCTGGCAACGAGAGGGCGCCGAGCGTCTCGCCCGACGGACGCACGATCGCGTTCGACTCGCAGGCGACCGATTTCGATCTCGTGGAAGTGCCGCTCGACGGGTCGCCGCTGCGGCCGTTCCTCAGCAGCACGCGCAACGAGTTCGACCCGGCGGCCTCGCCGGTCAACACGCAGTATGCCTTCGTCACCGACCGCACCGGCGCCTTGCAGATCTGGCTGCAGAACGAGGAAGGCTATCTCCAGCAGCCGCTGGTCACCGAGGCGGACTTCGGCGGCGCGCGCTCGATGGCCGTCGGATCGCTGGCGTTTTCTCCCGACGGCCAGCGTCTCGCGTTTCAAGCGCGTTGGAAGGCCGACAAGCAACGATTGCTGGCGGACCGCGGCTCTGGATTGTCGTCGGTGACGGGTGGCACGCCGGTGCCGCTTGGCGGCGATTCCGAGCCTACCAGGATGCCCCGCCTGGTCGCCGGACGGCGAGTGGGTGGCGTTCATCGTCGGAGCGGGACAGGTCGCTGGTGAAAGTGCGCGTCGGCGGCGCGCGCGGCGGGCGGTCGTGCTCAAGTACCGGCATCCCGCCGTTCGTGGCGCGGCCGCAGTGGTCGCCGGACGGACAATGGATTCTGTGCGAGACGGCTCGACGGCCTGGCGCTGTTCGCGGCGACGGGAGCGAGCTCGCGCGTCATCAGCGATCCGGGATGGTTCGCCTATGCGTGGGGGCCGATGGCCGGCGGATTACGGTCTGCGTCCGACCGACGATCAGCACCACTTCATGTTCGTGTCGGTCGACGTCGCGACGGGCGCGGAACGCGTGATCAACTCCAATCTGGGCACGATTCCGCAGGCCAATCAACCGATCCGCGGCTTCAGCCGTCTGCGCGACCGCGGCTTCCTGACCTCGATTGCCCGCGTCCGGTCGGACATCTACCTGATGGAGGGATTTCGCTTGCCTCGCACGCTGTGGCAACGACTGTGGCCGTTTGTACGATGAACCGAAGGTGCCTGGGTGCCGAAGGTGCCTGAGGTGCCTGGGTGCTGGTGAGGGTGCTCGGAGTGCATTGGTGCCTGGAGTGCTTGGTGCATGTGGTGCTCGCGTGATCGCGGAGCTCGCGTCGCGGTTCATGGTGAGCGCTGATGCTCCGCCGAACGCGATTCTCCTGCGCACGTACGCACCCTACGCACCCTTGGCACCAGCACCGAAGGCCGTGAGGCACCCGGCACCTTGTTTCCTTGTCTTCCCAGCGCTATCGTGTGACTGGCCGCGTTGCCATTGACGGATGCCGACGCCTCCCTCCCGTTTCGGTCCGTACCAGATCGTCGGTTCGCTGGGCGCCGGAGGCATGGGCCAGGTCTACCGCGCTCGCGATACTCGGCTGCAGCGAATAGTTGCGATCAAGATCCTGAGCGAGGCGAGCGCCGGCGTTCCTGGTCGCGAGCGTCGATTCGCGCAGGAAGCCCTTGCGGCCAGCGCGCTCAATCACCCCAATATCCTCACGGTCTACGACGTCGGTGTCGAAGGCGCCACTCCGTATCTCGTCTGCGAGCTGATTGACGGCGAGCCGCTACGGAAGGAGATGCAGCGCAGCCGGCTGCCGATCAAACGGGTGCTCGAGATCGCCCACCAGATTGCCGAGGGCCTGACGGCGGCGCACGAGGCCGGCATTGTCCATCGCGACTTGAAGCCCGAGAACGTGATGGTCACCGCCACGGGCCACGTGAAGATCGTGGACTTCGGGCTGGCGAAAACCGACTGCGATCCGGAGGCCGTGAGCGGCCCGGTCACGCAGGTGGCGACGCAGACGGCGGCCGGGCTGATCCTCGGCACGGTGCCGTACCATGAGTCCCGAGCAGGCGCGCGGCGCGAAAGTGGACTTTCGCGCCGATCAGTTTGCACTCGGGATCATGCTGCACGAGATGGTGACCGCGACGCACCCATTCCAGCGTGAGACGGCGGCGCAGACGCTGACCGCCATCATCGTTGAGGAGCCGCCCGATCTCGCCCAGGTGAGTCCGATGCTGCCGCTTCAGGTCCGCTGGCTCATTCGCCGACTTCTGGCAAAGAACCCCCGCGACCGATTTGCCCACACCGCAGATCTGGCGATCGACCTGCGCACCATTCGCGACTATCAGTCTGAGATGACCTCAACGGTCACGATTCCCCCCGTCTCGAGGCGCTCGACGTGGTTCCGCATGGGGCTGATTCCGATAGCCGCTGCGACCGTGCTCTTACTCAGCCGTGCCATCGGATCGGAAGAGTCGACTGCCGACTTCCAAAGGTTCACACCGTTCGCCACGGATGCTGGCTATCAGGGCGAGTCGGCGTGGTCACCCGACGGGAAGACACTCGCCTACGAGGCGGAGATCGACGGCGTCGTGCAAATCTTTACGCGGACGCTTGGCTCACCCACTCGCACTCAGGTGACGAACTCACCCTTCGATTGCTTCAGCCCGTTCTGGTCGCCCGACGGCCGTCACATTTACTACCATTCGCTCGCTCGCGACAGGGACGGCCTGTGGCAAATCAGCCCCGCCGGTGGGGCGGCCGAGATCGTGATCGAGGACGCATCGCGCGCCCACATTTCACCCGATGGCAAGACCCTGGCCTTTTTGAAGCAAGAGGCTCCGCCTTCGGAGGACGCGACTCTCTGGATGGTTTCTCTTCCCGACGGCGAGCCGCGGCGTTATTCACGTACCGGCTTCAGGCAGAAGTTCTCTGGCGGACGCTTGCGGTTTTCGCCCGATGGAACCAAGGTTCTGGCCTGGCTCGGGCCCGAAGGCCCCGTCCAACCTGGGTTCTGGGAAATCCCGATCCCGGACGGTGAACCCCGCGAGGTGTTCGCCGGGCTGGCGGGGCAGGGTCGCGCGCCGCCACTCTTCAGTTGGCTACCGGATAGTCGACATCTCATCGTGACGCGATCCGATGGGCCGACGCCTGGGACGCATTTGTGGGTCGCGGACACGCGCACCAACCTGGCCACGCCGCTCACCGAAACCGCGAGTAACGAAGCTGCGCCGAGCGTGTCGCCGGATGGACAGACGATCGCGTTCGACTCGCAAGCGACGGATTTCGACCTCGTCGAAGTGCCGCTGGACGGATCCCCTTTGCGGCCGTTTCTGAGCAGCACCCGGAACGAGTTCGATCCCGCTGCCTCGCCCGTGAACACCCAGTTCGCGTTCGTCACGGACCGCGGCGGCGACTTGCAAATCTGGTTGCAGAACGAAGAAGGCTATCTCCAGCGGCCGCTCGTGACCGACGGCGATTTTGGCGGGGCGTCTTCGATGTCGATGGGCTCGCTGGTGTTTTCTCCCGACGGCACGCGGCTGGCGTTTCAGCGGGCTGGGCGTCTCTGGATTTCATCGATTTCTGGCGGCACGCCTGTCCGCGCAAGCCTGGGAGACGTACCAGGATGCGCCGACCTGGTCGCCAGATGGCGAGTGGATTGCCTACGTGGCGGCGGGCGAATTTGCGTTGAAAAAGGCGCGGGTTGGCGGCAGTGAGACGCCGATCACGCTCAAATCAGGCCTTCAGCCGATTGGCGCCCAGCCCCAGTGGTCTCCCGATGGTCAGTGGATTCTATGCCGGACCGATGACGGCCTGACCATCATTAGCGCAGACGGGGCCAACGTCCGCGTTCTCAGCGACGCGGGATGGTTCGCGTACGCGTGGGGGGCTGACGGCCGCCGCATTTTCGGTATGCGGCCCACCGATGACCAACATCACTTTCAGCTCGTGTCACTCGACGTGGCGACGGGCGCGGAGCAAGTGGTCAACAAGAACCTGGGCACGATTCCGCAGGCGCATCAGCCCATCCGCGGTTTCTCTCGTCTCCGTGATCGAGGCTTCCTGACATCAATCGCCCGCGTCCGGTCGGACATTTATCTCATCGAGGGATTTCGCATGCCGCCGCCGTGGTGGCAGCGCCTGTGGCCGTTGGCGCGCTGAACGTAAGGTGCCTGGGTGGGGGTGCCTGGGGTGCCTGGGGTGCCAGGCCCTGTCCGTTTTTCGCCTCCTCAACGTTTAAAGAACAGAGGGCACTGGCATGCGACGACGGGCGAGTGCGGCTGTTGCGGCGACGGTCATCGGCATTTGCGGCGTCCTGTGGCAGGCCGTCCCGGCGAGTCAGCAGCCGGGCTGGCAGGTCACCGATCTCGACATCGGAGACCTTTCCGATCTCGATATTGCGGTCGATGCGAATGGAAGTGCGGTGGCCGTCTGGGACAAAAATCAGCGTGTCGTGGGGGCCGCCTTCTCAATCGTGAGTGGAACCTGGGCTCCGGCGACGATGCTGTCGAACTCGCAGGACTTCAGCACTCGGCCTCGAGTCGAAGCGAACGCTGCTGGCGACGCCATTGCCGTCTGGCGCGGCGTGAGGACTTCGAACGGCACGCCATACGTTGGGTTGTCTCGCTTTTCGGCAGCGACCAGAACATGGAGTCAAGTTTTCGAGCTCCCGGCGAACGGTTATTGGCCTCGTGCGGTCATCGATGCCAACGGCGACACGACCGTCGTGTGGGCGGAATGGTTACGCGAGGAGATGGGCTACTACTATCCCTACCCTGTGTATGAAATCCGATCCGCCCGTTACGAAGCTTCGACTGGGAGCTGGAGCCCGGTTGTCACGCTTTCTGGTGAAGGAGTAGCGAATCCGCATCTCGTGATTGACGGCGCCGGCAACGTCACTGCCATGTGGGGCGGTGAGCGAGTCGAGTCCGTCCGCTGGTCGATCGGAGACGATTCGGTGGTCCGAGGTCGCGCGGCCGGCCGGCAGGTCCTTTTTTGTTCTTCAGCCAGTGCAGATGGCGGTCGAACAGTCGAGGCGACGTGGTCGCCGTGTGGTCACAAACCGACGGACTCGCGGGCGCCATGTTTTCGGCTGGTACTGCTACGTGGAGCCCGCCGCGGTAGTTTCGCGCCACGGGTTCCAGTTACGGAGCCCGTCAGTCGGGCATAGACGCGGCGGGCAACGTGACCATCGTGTGGGTCGAGATAAACGGCACGCTCCGATCGAAGTCTTTTCTGCGGACCACCAACTCCTGGACCGTCGTCACAAACGTTTCGCAACGTCAGTTTGTTCGGTGGAGTCGCTGAATTTGGTGGTAGATCCCTTCGGTGACGCGACGGTTGTCTGGCTGGGAGGGTCCGGGAGCGGTTCGCTCTTTGTCGCACGCCGGCCCTCCGGCGGCGAGTGGGGCACGCTCACGACCTTTCCTGCATAGCGGGCCCGTCGCATCAAATAGCGAACGACGTCGCGGGCAACATTGACGCTTCTGTCGTGATCCGCCGGCCGCCCTCATACACCCTACAAGCTGCGCGCTGGACGGCGCCGTTGTCGCGGCCCACGATCGCGCATGTCACCTCGAGCGGCGGCGCGCTGTCCATCGATGTCACTCCACCGCGAGTGCTCGATCCGGCGTATGCCATTCTGAATTACGGGTATCGCTTGACGATGGCGGCACGTGGACGGCGCGTACGCCGGCCTCGGCGGCGTCTCCGATCGTGGTGGATGGATTGATCGATGGGGAGGAGTATCCGGTCCGTCTCCGTGGTGTTAATACGCTGGGTCCAGGTACGCCATCGGAGGCATCGATCCTGACGCCGGGGCTCGTTGCGCCCGCGAATCTGACCATTGCCAGCGTGACTGGCAACACCGTGACGTTCGTCTGGAACCCACCGCCTGGCGGGGTTCCGCTCACTGGCTACATGCTCGAAGGAGGGGCCGCTCCCGGCACAGCGCCAGCCCGGTTGCCCAGGCCCGGCACCGGCACGATCTTCACGGTCGCCGCGCCGAATGGAATCTTCTACGTGCGGGTGCGAGCGACACGTGGCCGGTCCGAGAGCCAGCCGTCGAATGAAGTCGTGCTCAATGTGGGCGTCCCTGGCCTGCCCTCTGCGCCCACCAATCTGCTCGGACTTACCGACGGTGGCCATCTCGCACTTGCCTGGCAGAACACGTTCACCGGCGGCGCGCCTTCGGACATCTTCCTCGACGTGAGCGGAGATCGATCGGAGTCGTTCCCCTTGGGAGGAGTCAACGAACGGTTCTCGTTTTCAGCAGTGCCCTCCGGTACGTATACCTTCGCGGTTCGAGCGGTCAATGCCATTGGCACGAGCAGCGCGTCGAATGCTGTCACCTTGACCTTCCCAGGCACCTGCTCGGCGCCGCAGACCCCGACCAGCCTCTCGCTATCGAAGCAGTCCGACACCATCTCGGCGTTCTGGTCTCTGCCGGCAAGCGGTGCCGCACCGACTGGCTACATCCTCAACGTGAGTGGGCCTATCAACCAGTCGTTCAACCTCACGGAACGCACGGTAACTGGCACCGTCCCTCAAGGGACGTACATGATCAGTGTCTCGGCGGCGAACGCGTGCGGGTCCAGCGCTCCAACGCCTGCGAAAACAATCACGATTCCGTAGACACCGGGTGACACCAGATGGTCAGAGCTCTCGTTCTGTTCGCGTGCGCGGTCGCGACGCTCTCCTGTCTCGGCAGGGGATCGACCCTTCCAACTGGTGTCGTCGTCATCACGCTCGATACCACGCGAGCCGATCGATTGAGGGCTTATGGCTTCCAGGGCGCCGAGATGCCGCATCTCGATCGGTTGGCGCGTGAAGGAGTCGTTTTTGATCAAGCAACGTCGGTTGGGCCGCTGACGCTGCCGGCACATGCCAGCCTTTTTACCGGCCTGTTGCCTGCAGCGCACGGAGTCCGCGAAAACAGTGCACCCGCGCTCCCGTTCGAGCACACGACTCTTGCCGAGATCCTGCAGGCCCATGGGTATCGCTCCGCGGCGTTCGTGGGATCCGCTGTGCTCAATTCCGATCGGGGGCTGAGCCAGG
This sequence comes from uncultured Acidobacteriota bacterium, assembly GCA_963734095.1. Taxonomy (GTDB): domain Bacteria; phylum Acidobacteriota; class Vicinamibacteria; order Vicinamibacterales; family UBA2999; genus JACCSI01. The sequence continues at coordinate 12,586 of CAVTGK010000059.1, forward strand.
GCTTTGAGCGGTATGGCGGCGTCACTGGAGGTCAGGGCCGCGCGCGCGCAGCGGCCCAACGGAACGCTGAGACCGTGGTCGACGAGGCGATTTCGTGGCTGAAGGACGTCGACGATCAGCGGTTCTTCTTGTGGGCGCACTTATACGACCCGCATCGGCCCTACGAACCGCCCGAGCCATTTGCGTCACGCTATGCCCACGATCCTTACGTCGGCGAGATCGCGTACGCCGACTTTCACATCGGCAGGCTCCTCGACACACTCGAGCGGCAGGAACGGCTGGACCGGACCCTCGTGATCGTTGCCGGCGATCATGGCGAGTCGCTCGGTGAGCACGGCGAACGCGATCACGGCATCTTCGTGTACCAGAGCGTGCTGCGCGTACCCTTGATCATCCGGGCGCCCGCGATCGAACCGAGGCGGGTCGAGTCAGTGGTGCGACTCGTCGACGTCCTGCCGACGGCCCTCGATTTGCTCGGTCTGCCGGTGCCGACGACTGATGGCGTCAGTTTGGCAGGCGTGATGAATTGGAAGCGCCAAGACCTTGACGCGTATGCCGAGTCGATCTATCCACGGCGATTCGGGTGGAGCCCGGTCCGTTCGCTGCGCGCTGGGCGATTCAAGCTGATTGACACGCCCCGCCCCGAGCTCTACGACCTCGATCGGGACCCCTTCGAACAACACAACATTTACAGCGAGCGTCCGGGAACGGCGTCCGCAATGGGCCGGCGTCTGTCGTCGTTCGCGGGCGGGAAGATCTGGTCAGCGACTGCCGGACTCCGGATCGAACTCGCGCCGCCCGACGTGCGCGAACGACTCGCGGCGCTCGGCTACGTGAGCCAGGGTCCCATCGGAGGGCCACCCGAACGGCGCGGGCTTCGGGATGCCAAGGATTTCATCGGGCAGAATTGGTCCCCGCCGCAACCTCCCGACGTCGATAGCCAACGGAAGGATTTCGCTGGCGGCCACGGGCCCCCAGGCACCTAGGCACCTAGGCACCTTGTTTCATTTTCTCCTCAACGCTATCGTGTGACCGGCCGCGTTGCCACTGACGGATGCCGACGCTTCCTTCCCGTTTCGGACCCTCTGAAGGAATCGTCGGCCAACTCGGCGCCGGCGGCATGGGACAGGTGTATCGCGCGCGCGATACCCGGCTGCAGCGCAATGTCGCCATCAAGATCCTGCTCGAGGCCGGCCTCGATCCCGAGCGGCAGCGGCGCTTCGCCCAGGAAGCGATTGCCGCAAGCGCGCTGAATCACCCCAACATCCTGACGGTCTATGACGTGGGCGTCGAAGGCGAGACGCCCGTACCTGGTCTCGGAGCTGATCGAGGGCGACTCGTTGCGCGCGGAGATGAATCGCGGCCGGCTGCCGCTCAAGCGCGTGATCGACATCGCGCACCAGATCGCCGAAGGGCTGGCGGCTGCGCACGAGGCCGGGCATCGTGCATCGCGATCTCAAGCCCGAGAACGTGATGGTGACCGCCGACGGGCGGGTGAAGATCGTCGATTTCGGGCTCGCGAAAACCGACAGCGACGACGAGTCGCTCGTGGCGAGCGCGACCGCGACGCAGACGGCCGCCGGGCTCATCGTCGGCACGGTGCCGTACATGAGCCCCGAGCAGGCGCGCGGCGGCAAAGCGGACTTCCGCTCGGATCAGTTCGCGCTCGGCGTGATGCTGTACGAGATGACGACGGCGACGCACCCGTTCACGCGCGAGACCGCGGTGCAGACGCTGTCGGCGATCATCGCGGAGGATCCGCCCGATCCGGCGAAGGCGAATCCGGCGCTGCCGGTCGCGGTGCGCTGGCTGATTCGCCGGCTGCTGGCGAAGAACCCGCGCGAGCGCTTCGCGCACACCGCGGACCTGGCGACCGATCTGCGCACCATCCGCGAGTTTCTCGCGGAAGCCACGTCGCTGCGTCGCGACGCCGGTCGCTCCGCCGCGGTCGAAATGGCAGATGCGCGCGGCCGTGCTGGCGCTCGTCGTCGGCGGCCGCGTTCTCTGCTCGGCGCGCGCGATCGGACTCGAAGAATCGGGCGTCGGCTTCGACGGTTCACGCCGTTCGCCACCGACGCCGGCTATCAGGGCGCGCCGCGTGGTCACCCGACGGCAAGACGATCGCCTACGAAGCCGAGATCGACGGCGTCGTGCAGATCTTCACGCGCACGCTGGGATCGCCGATGCGCACGCAGGTGACGCGGTCGGCCTTCGATTGCTACAGCCCGTTCTGGTCGGGTGACGGCCGCTCCATCTACTACCACTCCCTCGCGCGCGACCGGGACGCGCTGTGGCAGGTGAGCCCTGCCGGCGGCGCGCCGCAGGTGGTCATCGAAGGCGCCGCGCGATCGCACATCTCGCCCGATGGCAGGACCGTGCGTTTTTCTTCCGACAGGAGTCGACCTTTTCGATCGACATGGCGCTCTGGATGGCGTCGCCTCCGGACAGCGAGCCGCAGCGCTATGCGCGCGGGGCTTTCGCCGGACACGACCTTCTCGGATGGACAGGTGCGCTTCTCGCCGGATGGCGTCGAAGTTGATGGTCTGGCTGGGCCCGATCGAGTGTCGGGCGCACACCGGCTTCTTGGAAATCGCCATGCCGGCCGGCGAGCCACGCGCGCTGCTGCCGCGCTCGATCGGGGCCGGCGTCGCGTCCCGCCGCGCTTCAGCTGGCTGCCGGACAACCGGCATCTCGTCTTGACGCGATCCGACGGACCCACGCCCGGCTCGCATCTGTGGGTCGCGGACACGATCACGGACGCCGTCACCCCGCTCACCACCACGGCCGGCAACGAGAGCGCGCCGAGCGTGTCGCCGGATGGGCGCGACGATCGCGTTCGACTCGCAGTCCACGGACTTCGACCTCGTCGAAGTGCCGCTCGACGGCTCGCCGCTGCGGCCGTTCCTGAGCAGCACGCGCAACGAGTTCGATCCCGCCGCCTCGCCGGTCAATACCCAGTATGCGTTCGTCACCGATCGCGCCGGGCAAGCTGCAAATCTGGCTGCAGAACGAGGAAGGCTATCTGCAGCAGCCGCTCGTGACCGAGGCCGATTTCGGCGGCGCGCCCTCGATGGCGATGGGCGCGCTGGCGTTTTCGCCCGACGGCAAGCGGCTGGCGTTTCAGCGCGCGGCGGGACCGAGCGAGCAGGATCCCCGGGTGGGTCGCGTCTCTGGATTACGTCGATCTCGGGCGGCACGCCCGTCCCGCTGGTCGAGCAGACCACTACCAGGATGCCCCGACGTGGTCGCCGGACGGCGAATGGATCGCCTACATCTCCGGAGCGGCCCGGGCGAGCATCGGCGCTGGTGAAGGCGCGGGTCGGCGGTGGCGCGACGCCCGTCCGTCCTGCTGTCCGAGCATCCCGCCGTTCCTGGCACGGCCGCAATGGTCGCCCGACGGCCGCTGGATCCTGTGCGAGACCGGGGACGGTTTGACGATCGTCGGGGCGGACGGGAGCAACTCGCGCGTCATCAGCGAGCCGGGATGGTTCGCCTACGCCTGGGAGCAGCGACAGCCGCCGCATCTATGGCTTGCGTCCGACCGACGATCAGCATCACTTCATGTTCGTCTCGGTGGACAGTGCAGACCGGCGCGCAACGCGTGATCAATGCCAACCTCGGCACCATCCCGCAGGCGCTGCAGCCGATTCGCGGCCTCACGCGCCTGCGGGACGGCGGCTTCCTGACCTCGATCGCGCGCGTCCGATCGGACATCTACCTGATTGAGGGCTTTCGCCTGCCGTCGCCGTGGTGGCAGCGCTTCTGGCCGTTCGGACGAGCGCCGCAGCGCTGAGAAAAAGCTGAAGCAATCCTCAAGCTCATCGCGCGACCGCCGACCCTATACTGCTTGCCAGGAGGCACCATGTCGCGAATCGTGATTCACAGTCGTCCGCTCGCCGCCGCGCAGCGAGAGCATGTCGTGCGAGCTCGTATCCTCTCGAACTTGATCTTGCCTGGACCACCGACTGCCGACATCGTGACCGACTGGAACGTCGTCGATCGAAGCGGTGGCTCCGCGCTTCGGCGGGCCCCAGCAACAGTCGCGCGGTCCAGACCATCGCCCATGATCGCCGTCCACGACGCGCTGAACGCCATCGATGCCGCGCTACGAGCGCTACACGGATGTCGGGCCGGGCGGACTCCGCGACGCCTCGCCCGACGCGGCGGTCGCGGCGGCCGCGCCGGCAGGCCTGCTGACCCTGCTGGCGCCGTCCGGACTCGGCCCTGAAGCAGGCCGCGATCGCCGCCATCGAGGCCGCCTACACGGCCACGTCGGCCCCGGCACCGTACGATGCGGCGACCCAGGCCGGCATCGACGTCGGGCGACGGCGGCGGCCGCGGCGATCCTGGCCCTGCGCACCGCCGACGGCTCGGCCACGCCGCATCCTGCCTTACACGCTGAGCCCGGGCCCCGGCGTCTACCAACCCACGCCCAATCCGGAGTTCCCGGCCGTCATCACCCCCTCATTCGCCGGCTGGGCCCATGTCACGCCGTTCGCCCTGCGACCACGGCGCTCCAGTTCGAGGTGCGAGCCCGGCGCCCTCTTCGACCTGCTCGAGCGCTGCACTATGCCCGCGAATACAACGAGGTGAAGGAGCTCGGCGACGCGCGCGTCCGCGGGCGCTGCCCGACTCCGAGGAGAGCGACATCGCGCGCTTCTGGCCGGGTGGCGGCTCGAACTGGAACCTGACCACACGCGAGATCGTCAGCGGCCGGGGCCTGGACCGGTGGCAGCACGCCCGCCTGTTCGCACTGTTGAACATGGCCCAGGCCGATGCGCTATCGCCAACCAGATGTGGAAGTACACCTACAACTTCTGGCGCCCGGTGACCGCCATCCGCTGGGCCGACGATGGCAACCCGGAAACGACCAGCGATCCGGCCTGGCGCCCGTTCCTGGTGACCCCGCCCTACCCCGATTATCCCTGCGCATTGCCCTCCGCGCACCGGCGCTGCGACCGAAGTGCTGCGCCAGTTCTTTGGCACCGATCGACGTGGCCTTCACGCCGGACCTTCAATGCACCCGCGGTCCCCCTGCCGGCGCCGCTGGTGGCCCTGCCCGCCAAGGCCGATCACCCGCACCTTCAGTCGCTGTCGGACGCGGTCGGCCGAGGCGAGGGATGCGCGCGTGTATGCCGGCATCCACTTCCGTGAAGGTTGTAAGGCTGGTGTGCACCAGGGCACGCAGGTCGCGCGGTTCGTGACCGGTCACGCGCTCCGACCGACGAACCGGGAAGGCAACGGGAAGGAATCCAGGGGCGCTCTGAGAAAAAACTGAAGGTTTCCCCAGATTCTTCGCGCCGAAGGCCGTCTATACTCTCCAAACCTCGGCAACCACATGGAGGAACCATGTCGCGAACCGCAATGCTCGTCGTCGCCCTGGCCGTCAGTGTTCCGGCGCTTGTATCCGGTGGCGCAGGCCTGTGGCGACAAGTTCCTGATGGTCGGGCGCGGGGCGAAGTTTCAGCGCGCCTACGCCTCGGTCTATCCCGGGAAGGTGTTGATCTACGCGCGGCCATCGACCGATCCCAAGGCCGCCATCCGCGATCCGCAACTGCACCGGGCGCTGCGTCAGGCGGGGCACGCCGTTTCAGTGATCGAAGACTGGGCGCTGCTCGAACAGGCGCTCAAGAGCGTGCCGGTGGATGTCGTGCTCGTGGATGTGGCGGAGGCGACCAGGCTGCAGTCCGCGATGACTTCGTCGCCGACGCATGCCGGAAGCGCTGTACGTGGCGTTCCCGAAGCGCCGATGCCCCCCAAGCGACGTGATCTGCCGGCTCAAGTCGTCGGATCGCCCGTTGCGCTATCTCGACGAAGTCGAAAACACGATGAAGTCGCGCGCACAAGCGCGCCAAGACCTCGTAGGCTGAAGGAGTGCGCAATCATGATTCGCATTCCATCGTTGCCGCTTCACGATTGCGTTCGCTCGCGGCTTTGCTCTGCGGCGCCGATCCTGGCGCTCGAAGCGTTCGCGCAGGCGTGGGTCCCGGCGAAAGGCGAAGGCGCCGTGGCCATCGCGTTCCAGAGCCTGAATGTCAAGAAGCACCTGGCCGACGACGACGCCGGTCGATGCTGGTCCGATCGACACGAACGTGCTGCTGGCCGACGTCACCTATGGCCTGACGGACAAGATTGCCGTCGATTTGGCGTTGCCGCTCGTGACGTCCAAGTACACCGGCAACCGGCCCCATCCCGGACACGAACATCGACGACGGGAACTATCGCAGCGCCTTCACCGATCTGCGCTTCGCGCTGCGCTACAACCTCACTCGCGACGGCGCGGTGATCACGCCGTACATCGGCACGATCGTGCCCAGCCATAACTATGCGTTCTACGGGCACGCCGCGCCGGGCCAGCAGTTGCGCGAGCTGCAGGTCGGCGTCTATGCGGCGAAACTCTTCGATCGCGGCGTGCCCGGCCTGTTCATCTCCGGCCGCTACGGCTATCGGGTTCGTCGAAAAGGTGCAAGACATCTCGCACAACCGCAGCGTGGCCGACCTCGAGGTCGGGTATTTCTTCACGCCCAAGTTCCGCGCGTTCACGATGGCCAACGCGGGGTACTCGCACGGCGGCATCGACTTTCCCATCAACGGGCCTGGCCGGGCTGCCGCCTCGAGTACCGTCTTGAATCACGATCAGATTCAGAAGGTCCACCACCTCGACCTGGGCGCCGGCGCGGCCTACTCGATCAGCGACTCGTTCGATGTCTTCGGGTCGTTCTCGCGTCTGGTTGCCGGTCGAAACGGGCATGCGCTTGAATCGGGGGATCACCGTCGGCGGGAGCTGGAGCTTCAGCCGCAGGAAGAACGGCGTCCGATCAGTGCGATCACCGCCAGCGCACCGGCGGGCCCGCGAGCGCACGGACTCGAGACGGTCACTGCCAGGCGGCGAGAAGGCTCGCTCGTCCGCTGCATCTGTCAGAAATCAGCGATCGTAGACCGAAGACCGCTGCGCGACGAGAGCGTTTCGGTTGATCGCGCCGGCTGCGACAGGCGGAACGTAAACAGCAGCGATCCGATCCGCAGTTGATTGCCGTCGACGACCGGCGTGGGTGCCGTGACCTGCCGGTCGTTGACGTATGTCCCGTTCTTGCTGCCGAGATCCTCCACCACCGCACCGTCCCGCTTCGATGATGATGCGGGCGTGACGGCGCGACACCGTGCTCGACTTCAGGAGGATGATGCCGGGACCTTCGCGGCCCAGCACGTTGTCGCCGGCAGCCAGCGCGATTTCGGCCCCGTCGCCCACCAGCCAGCCGTTCGGCACCGCCGCGACGAGGCTCCCTGCGTCGACGCGCCGCATCCTGCCCCTGAATGGCGTAGCCGAAGCCGTGGAGCGTGCGGAGCAGTCGCGGTTTTGCGTCGTCGGTCGGCGATTGCTTCGCGGATCTCGGAGACGAGCGAGGGCAGGCTGCTGTCCGACACGAACGTGCCGGGCCACAGCCGGTCGCGAATCTCCGCCTTCGAAACGGCTCGCGGGCGCCGATCGATGAGCAGGGCCAGCAGGTCGAAGGCCTTCGGCGACAGCCGCACTTCTTTTCCGGCACACCACACCTGACGGCTGTCGGCATCGAAGATGACGTCGCCAAATCGCAGGCCCATGGCTGGCTTGGCAATTCTATCCCGAGGCGAGACATCCGCTTCGCCGAACGTGCTGCCCGCGCTCTACTTCAGTCGTCGATATGTACGGCGCGCGTCCTCGTATCGCGTAGAGGCCCTGCGGGCAGCGTTCTCCGCCGCCTCACGGGATTGGGCGGCAAATGGACTGGAGTTGTCGAGGATGCGGATCATGTAGAACTCCTCGTAGTGCGTGATCGCGTTGTTGACGTCGACATTGAAATCCGTCAGCGCTGCGTCGCTCCATCGCTCGAGGAGTTTTCGGCCGCCTGCCGCATTCATGAGCGACCGGAGTCGTTGGACACTCGCCTGTCCCAGACGACGGGCCCGCTGGTCGCCCCCCAACGCCGCGCGGATTTGCGGGTCCAGTTCGTCCATCACCGCGACCATTTCGCCGGCGCAGGGGAGGTACTGCACGCGGGTCGGGCCAGCTTCCTGGTCTATCGAGGTTTCTGCAGGCGCTGTTGGAGGCGATGTTGGTTCCGCATCCCGCGACGAGCGTGGCCCAGAATCCCAGCGCCAGGAACAAGCGGCTGTGCGAATCGGCCCAATCCATCACTTGGATCATCATGCTTGCACCGCGCGCCAGGAGGCGAACGCACTCAAGCTTATCGGACCAACTCCTCCAAAACCGCAGCCACGGCGGTTTCGTCCACGCGGTCTCGCTCGATTGTGATGCCGCTGGTGATTCGTGCCTCCTCGTACACCTGCGGATCGTCGACGAGGACGCTATCGACGCGAAGGTTGAACATCGCGAGCGCGGGAGCGCTCTTCATCGACGCCGACAACAGGAGCACGTCCCCTTTGACGTAGTAGGCCAGGCCGACGTCGATGAGGATCAGTGTGAGCCGTCCGTTGGCTTTGAGGTTGCGCGTCGTTCGACTCGAGACGTGCGTGGCGAGCCGAACGTTGCGCGCATCGAGGGCGACGACTTCGAACGTGCTCAGCATGGCCGGATGCGGCCAGCCGTGCTCGTCAATCGTGCAGATCACCATGGCGCGATTCGCGTTTGCTCGCCCGGGGTCGGCGCTCAGAGCCGCTTGCAGCGAGGCGGGGAGGTGGTCGGACACGAAGCGTGACATCGGTGGTAAATCGGACCTATATCACACGAGCTTGCTAGCTGTTGGTATGGCTGAGTGGCAACGGTCACTCGTCTCGCGCCTCCCCTTCGCGCCGTGGCAAAACATCCTCTCAGCGATCGCCTGCCGATGTCGCCGGCGCTTCGGGCAATTCGAACGCCGGCATAACAATGGATTTGGATGCTGATGTAGATGGCCGGCACGACTGCCGTGGCGAATCAGCAGCGCCAGCAGCACCTGGCGCTTCGAGGCTGTTTGCGGCTTTGAATCGCGGCGCTCAGAGGTCGGCTGGAGCCGATCGACCGTTGCGACACGCCGCACCCGCGGTCGCTGCGACGCTTTTTTGTCTGCACCTGTCACTACGCTCGGAGGGCCGCGCGAGCCGAATCGGCCACCGCGCGGCGCTCTTGTGGCGCTCGATTAGTCCGCAAGCGCGAACTGAGTCGATGCGAACGACTCGACTCGGATTCGGGTCGACCAATCCGAGTTCTGCGACCACTGGTGAAATTGGTCACCAGTCCGAACTGGGCCAGGTCCAGACTCTGCCCTTGAAACGACGGTAAGGACAGAGCTGAGAATGCCC
>CAVTGK010000060.1:0-120431 GCA_963734095.1 uncultured Acidobacteriota bacterium
AGAGCCTCGCGTGCAGTCATCGCGACGTTCTTTCTTGTTGGCCCAACTATATGTGAAAGTGGTACCACTTGTAGCTCGCCACGTACTACGATGCGTCGCATGGCGATGGGCAAACGCACACGCAATCGGCAGCCGCCGATGTGGGTCACGACGACGGACTTGCCGACGGCCGCGAGCCATCCGTTCTATCGGCGCTTGAATCAGCTGCTGCGCGAGCACGGGTTCGACGATTTCGCCGAAGCCCAGTGTGCCAGCTTTTACGCCGAGACGATGGGCCGGCCCGGTTGCCGCCGGGCATCTATTTCCGGCTGCTGTTGATCGGCTATTTCGAAGGCATCGACTCGGAGCGCGGGATCGCGTGGCGCGCGGCGGATTCCTTGGCGTTGCGCGATTTTCTGGGCTCGGGCTGGACCAGGCGCCGCCGGATCACTCGACGATTTCGCGCACGCGGCGGCTGATCGCGCTCGAAACGCACAGGCCGTGTTTACCTGGGTGCTGCAGTGCCTGAGTACGGCCGGCTTGGTCAAAGGGCAAGACGATCGGCATCGACGCCACGACGCTGGAAGCCAACGCGGCGATGCAGAGCATCGTGCGGCGGGATACCGGCGAGAGCTATGAGGAGTATCTGACGGCGCTGGCCCAGGCCTCGGGCATTGGGACGCCGACGCGCGCAGATTTGGCGCGGATGGATCGGAAGCGGAAGAAGAAGGGATCGAATGAGGACTGGACGATCCGCACGATCCGGATGCGAACATCACGAAGATGAAAGATGGCCGCACGCATTTGGCGCACAAGGCCGAGCACGCCGTCGATCTCGACACCGGCGCGATTGTGGGCGTCACCGTGCAAGGCGCGGACGAGGGCGACACCACGACGATTCAACTTCGAGCAGATCGTCCACGGACCGCTGCACGGCATAGCCGGTAGCCGGTTTGTCGGACGCACCGATCCCGCGTCGGGTAATGCCGAAGACATGGAACTGATCGTCAGCTTCGGGGCGAACTCGTCGTACGAATGCGCGGAAAGGTAACATCCGAGCAGGACGAGCGGCGGGCCTGACCCCTCCCAGTCCAGCACTTCCAGTCGAATTGACGAATCGACCGTGATCCACCGAACGTGATGCGGCGACCGATCGCGCCAGGCCGCGTTGGTTTGCGATGGGTCGCGCGCCAGGACCGGCACTCCCAGGACGGCCAACCCGACAACAAACAGCGTTGCACACATCGGAGCCGATTCTACTCCTCGACCGTCAACCCGCGTCGGCTCAAGAGGCGCTGTTCCTCCTGCGTAGTCGCCCAGTGGCGACTCATTGACGCTCCGGCAATTGATAAATGGATCGGCGTTTATCGTGGGTAACGCTCCGCATACTCGGAGGCGGCGGATGCGAATCCACTACGAGCCCTGCCGTCGGGTTCATGCGGTGGTTAGACCGCGCGTCGATCGGCGCCAACGATAGCCAGGACAAGGCAACCCAGCCCGATGCAGCCGAGCACCGCCACATTGACAAAGTAGATTTGACGAACTTGAACCTCGGACAGATCCGGCAGTCCGTTGAACACGACCGACTCAGCCGTGTTGAGCCCAAGGTGGCCCAGGACAGCCAGGAGCACGCTCCCGCGTGTTCCCAGGAACAGCAGCGTCAGCAGTGCCGCCCCCGACATGATCTGGCCCAGATAGACTGCCACCGAGAGGGGTGACACCTCAAGGAATGTCGGTATCGAAGCGCCGGGCCTGAAGAGCATCATGGGAACGTGCCAGAAGGTCCAAAGCAATCCCAGAAGCAACGTCGCCCTCCATACATCGAACCGATCGAGGAGGCGCGGGAGGGCGTAGCCGCGCCACCCGAGCTCTTCTCCTAAGGGACCGAACGGAAGGGCCAGGGCGTAAGCGAGAGGAAGGCCTCGAAATGCGGCGCCAGCATTGAAGTGTCGCAGGGTACCGAGCCCGCCATCGGCGATCAGCACGCTTAGAGCAGTCGCCGCGGGCGGTAGCCCGAGAGCGAGGAGGTACCAGAGGATGTGGACACGCCACGCGGCTAGAGATGCCAGCAGCCGTCGAAGCCCCTCGCGTCCTTCAGTCCGGCCGGTGATGATGAGCGCCGCCGCCGAGGGGCCGGATCCGCCAATGAACGCGAAGGGAACCAGGACCCAGAACCACCACGGGAATAGCTCATGAAGCACGGACGATATGAGGTAGAAGAAAGGCGCAAGCAGAACCCACGTCAGCAAGTAGGCCAGCGCAAAGAACGCTCTCAGAGAGTCCATGCGTGTGCCCGCCCTCTTCTCCGAGAAGTCCATAGTGCACTCGCGGTCTAACTAGTAGTAGCCCGACCCGCATATCATGGCCGACGCTGCGAGACCCGCAACATAACGCCAACCGGCCCAGTCGACGGATGCCTGCAAACTCTATATGGTCCAATCGCTTGGTGGAGGACGGCACCCCGTGAAACCTGACTAGGCCGACCTGACTAACGCTACCCGGGTCGCCGCATATGGTTGGTAGATAGGTCCTGCCTAGTCGCCCAGTGTTTAGTAATCCGCACGAGGCACCCCGACGGTGCCAACTGGGGGGTGTTAGAGGCTCTTAGTTTCCCTTTCGTCGCGCGCCGACAAAGAGGAGTGCAAGCCCACCGGCCACGGCGAGGCCGCCAAGAATCGGGGGGACCGCAATCGTCTCTCGCCGCTCCGTCGTCGCCTCGATCGGCCCGACGTCGAGAATCTTTTCGCGTTTGGTATAGCTGAAGCCCCCGAAGAGCAAGGCGATCACACCAATAGTCGTGAGGATGACACCGGCGATGGTTGCAGCTCTCAATGGCGCCTCCGCTGAAGCCGAACACTAGCACTAAGAGAGGTCCCAGAAAGGGACCGGTGGATTTCAACACGAAGTCTACGATCGTGTCCGCAGGATGCGCGTTCTCGGCATTGGTCAGGGCTTGTAAGCTTGTCGGTAATGTCCCGCGGCCGTCATCCTAGAAACTGGTCTGTGCCGCACGACTTCAACTATGACGTCGTGCGGATTACAGACCATAGACCCTGGGAAATGCCCACTCGCCCCTGGCTGTTCACGCAGACGTGGCGTGACCTGCTCTTTGCACACTGGGTCGTCGAACCCGAACACTTGAGATCGCTCGTTCCATCCGCCTTCGAACTCGACCTTTATGACAACGAGGCGTGGGTCGGAGTCGTACCCTTCCACATGAGCAACGTGTCGCCGCGCAGCGTGCCGTCGATTCCACGGCTGTCAGCGTTTCCTGAGGTCAACGTCCGCACCTACGTGCGGGTGGGCGAGAAACCTGGCGTGTTCTTCTTCAGCCTGGACGCAGCCAGCGCGGTCGCCGTGCGCGCCGCGCGCATGCTGTTGAATCTGCCCTACCACGTGGCGGAGATGACAATGGCGACCACGGCGGACGGAGTCGTCGACTTCTGGAGCACACGTCGCACAGGCGACGCTGAGCTGGTCGTCAGATATCGCCCGACTGGCCCCGCGGTTCGTGCCCGGCCCGGTTCACTCGAGTATTTCCTGACGGAACGTTACTGCCTGTACCAAGTGTCGCGATGGAACGTGCCTTATCGGCTCGACATCCATCATCCGCCGTGGCTGCTGCAAAATGCGGCGGTGGAATTCGCACGCGACACGCTCAGTCGTGCCGCCGGACTCTCGTTGACAGCCGACGGCGCCCTCCTGCACTTTTCGAAGCGTCAGGACACCGTCGCGTGGGCGCCGGAATCAATTCTCTAGCGAAGCTCCGCCTCAAACCGCCGAGAAGACATGCGTCGGCTCCGCTTCGCTCGGGCAAAGTTGCTTCAACAGTCACGATAATGGCCTTAGAAGATGTCTCGTCTCAGCGCGGTTGCCCTTTGACCACGAGTGGCCATGTAGATCAGCGATGCCACCGTCACGCAGGCGCCAAACGCCAACCACTCGCCTCGATTGAGCCCGGTCAACAGCCAGGCGATCACGCCACACGCAAGCCATGGCACTACCGGACCAAATGGGACTCGGAATCCGCCGCCCCCGTGGGCCGAGACGCCCATGACGCGCAACCGCCATGCCGCGAGCGCGCAGCCGAGGTAAAGCGCGAGCGCTGATACGTTGGCGAGAATCGCCAACCGTTCGAATGTACCGGAAATCGCCAGGGCTACCGTGATGATCGATTGCGTCAGGATAGCCGCGTGCGGCGAACGGAACTCCGCGTGCACCGCGGCAAAGATCTTCGGGAGAAATCCGTCGCGGGCGAACGCAAACAACGTACGCGGCATCGAGAGCGTCATGCCGCCCAGGTAGCCGAACATCGAGATGGAAGCGCCCGCCAGCAGCACCAGCCGGGCGCCCTCGCCCATCGAGGCGCCAGCCACGTCTGCCAAAGGCGACGCGGTAGCCGTCGCGAGGCCTTTGCCCAGGATCCCCTGCGCCACCACCTGCAGCGCGATGTAGAGGGTCGTGATACCGATCATCGCTAGCGCGATGGCGCGTGGGACGGTCCGCGCCGTGTCGCGGACCTCCCCGCTCGGCACCAGCGCCACCTCGATGCCGGCGAACGCAAAGATCAGAAGCAAGGATGTGCGAGCGACATCGGCGGCCGTCGGCGTACTCAGCCATTCCAGGTTTTCGGTTCGCACGAAGAACGCCCCACCAATCGCGACGAGCAACAGCGGGAGTAGCTTGGCAACTGTCGCGATCGAGTTCAATCGTGCTGCCAGTCCGACACCCCGAAGGTTGATGAGGGACCAGAAGGCAAACGCCACAATCAACACGACCACTTGCATGACGCCGCTGCCGAGGGCAGGCACCAGCAAGCCAACGCTGGCGGCGAAGACCGTGGCAACCGCTGCGGCTGCGAAGGTCCCCAGCATCCACAAGAGCACGCCCGCCAGAAATCCGGCATAGGTACCAAATGCGGTCCCCACATAGGCATAGGGCCCGCCGGTGAGCGACACGCGGCTGCCCGCGTCGGCAATGCACATCACGATCAACCCCATGGCCACAGCACAGACCAGGTAGGCGATCGGTGCGGCCGCACCCAGCGACTGAGCCACGTTGGCCGGCAGCCGAAAAATGCCGCCACCAATGGTGATATTGACGATCGCTGCGGCGAGCCCGAACGTGCCCATGACGCGGACAAGCGCCTCGTCCGTGCGATGCGCGATCGTGGATGGCTGGGTCTGCTCCATGAGGGCGTAGCCTAACATCGCCAGCATCCGAGGTACCGCCTCACGCTGAGTCCACAGGCCCAGCTATGAGCAACGTTCTGGTTGCTCTTTCTCGGGGTTCTTTCTATCATGCAATCTGGAGGTTGCATGACAGCGACGACCACCGACCGCATCGAGACGCAGATCGTCGTGCGCGCCAAGCGATCGCGTGTCTGGCGGGCGCTGACCACCGCCTCGGAATTCAGCCAATGGTTTGGCGTCCGGGTGGACGGGCCCTTCACCCCTGGCGCGCGTATTCGCGGCGCGGTGACGCATCCGGGCTACGAGCATCTGACGTTCGAGATCCTGATCGACCAGGTGCAGCCAGAACGGCTGTTCTCGTGGCGATGGCATCCCCACCCCATCGACGCAGTCTAGGACTACTCCGAGGAGCCCACGACGCTGGTGGTGTTCGAGCTCGAAGACGTGGCCGAGGGACGCTCTTGAAAGTCGTGGAATCAGGCTTCGACGGATTCCGCCCGCACGCCGGCTGGAAGCATTTCGCGGTAACGAGGAGGGATGGAGCGAGCAGATGAAGCCCATCGATCGATATGTCGCCGAACACCCCTGACGACGGAAGGTCGCGGCGCGCAAGCGGCGGCAGCCGCAGCCGCGTCGTCCGGCGGGTGCGCGAGACGGCCCCGCTTTTTGCGGCACTTGGCGATTCGACGCGCTTACAGATCGTCGGGCGCCTCGCGGGCGGCGCGGTGTTGTCGATCGCCGCCCTGACAGCGGGGACCGGTGTGACGCGACAGGCTATGACCAAGCACCTGCAGGTGCTGGACGAAGTTGGACTGGTGCACAGCACGTGGCAGGGGCGTGAACGCCAGTGGCCGCTCGAGCCGGCGCGGATTACGGCGCGCGGCGGACGCTCGACCTCATCTCCGCGCAGTGGGCCGAGGCGCTGGGTCGGCTGGCGGCATTCGTCGAGAGGGAGAAAGCGGACGTCATTCGAACTGCGCAGCTGGAAACTGACAACTGACCGCGAGTAGCAGTTGGGAACTGACCGATGCCACGAGTGACCTTCACGCCGCACCTCCAACGCTTCCTCGATGCGCCGCCTCGCGACGTTGCTGGCGCACGGTCGGCGAGGCGCTGGCAGCGGTGTTCGCCGACAATCCCACGCCTGCGCCACTACGTGCTCGACGAGCGCGGCGCCGTGCGGCAGCACGTCACGATCTTCGTCGATGACTAGCCCGCGCGCGACCGCGCCACGCTGAGCGACAAAGTCGACGCCGACTCGGAGATCTTCGTGTTGCAGGCGCTATCCGGCGGGTGACGCGGTAGGACGGTCCGAGGTCGATACCCGACTGGACCTGCCGTGGACCCGGTGGACCGAGCATCGAATGGACCATAGACCGATAGAGGAGGTTGTCGTGCAAACACTCTGGGTGGCGACACGCAAAGGGATTGTTCTCACTGAAGGGGCGCGACGGCTGGCGCATCGGGACGCCGGCATTTCTCGGCGATCCGGTCTCGAAGGTGCTCGACGATCCTCGCGACGGCACGGTGTACGCCGCGCTGAATCTCGGACACTTCGGCGTAAAGCTCCATCGATCGACCGATCGAGGCCAGACCTGGCAGGAATGCGGCGTGCCTTCATACGCCGACGTTCCTGCGCCGCCGGCTGCCACAGGTGCCGAGGCGCCCCACGCCTGCACCGCCAACGCTCAAGATGCTGTGGGCGCTCGAGGCCGGCGGCGCCGATCAGCCGGGACGCCTGTGGGCGGGCACGCTCCCCGGCGGCCTGTTCCTGTTCCGACGATGGCGGGCAGACATGGAGATCGTGCGGTCGCTGTGGGATCGTCCGGAACGCGCCAACTGGTTTGGCGGCGGCTACGACTGGCCCGGCATTCATTCGGTCTTCGTCGAACCCGGAACTCTCAGGCATGTCTTCGTCGGCGTGTCCTGCGGCGGCGCCTGGGGCACGCGAAGACGATGGCACGACGTGGGAGGTACGTGCGAAAGGCATGGTGGCGGAGTACATGCCGCCCGAGCGCCGCGACGATCCGTCGATTCAGGATCCGCACCGCATTGCGGTCTGTGCGGCGCGTCCCGATGTCATGTGGACGCAGCATCACAACGGGGTGTTCCGATCGGAAAACGGCGGCCGCGACTGGAGTGCGATTCCGGCGGCCCGGCCGTCTGTCTTCGGCTTTGCTGTCGCGGCTCACCCACCGATCCGCAGACGGCGTGGTTTGCGCCGGCCATCAAGGACGAGCGGCGCGTTCCCGTGGACGCCGACTGGTCGTCTCGCGGACGCGCGACGGCGGCCAGACGTTCGATGTGCTTGACCGCGGCCTGCCTGCGCCCTCGTTCGACCTCGTCTATCGCCACGCGCTCGATGTCGATCGCACCGGCAACGTCCTCGCGATGGGATCGACCACCGGTGGGCTGTGGCTGTCGGAAGACGGCGGCGAGTCGTGGCGGACGTTGTCGGTCAATCTGCCGCCGATTTATGCCGTTCGTTTCGGGCGGTTAGAGGTACAAGGAAAACGGAAGCAGATCAGCGGAGACGAAGATTACGTAGACAGATCTAGGCTTCCTGGACCTTCCCTGATCTCCCTGTCGCTCGCGCCAGCAGCGCTTCGCTGGCCTGCGCGTAGCGGCGTCGGCCGGAAAGAACGACTCGAGCGCGATCTCCGAGAGCGTGACGTCGACGGGCGTACCGAAGATGGTGGTGGTGCTGAAGAACGACAGCACACCGGCGTCGGTCACGAATCGCAGCGGCACGATAACGCCAGCGTAATCGTAGCCGCGCTGCTCGGTGACGCCTGCGGATAGGCCAAGTCGGACAACTCGGTCAAGCAACTCCGCCAGCACCGGATCAGCGGAGACATCGACCTGCCGTCGCAGCCGGCCGAGCAGGTGCGTCCGCCACTCCTCAAGTTGTCGATGCGCGGGGCCAGCCCGCGCGGGTGCAGGCTGAGTCGCAGCACGTTGACGGGTGGCTGCAGCAGCGCTTCGTCTCGACCCGGTCATCAGCCTCGTCGCGGCACGATTGCCGGCGACGAGGGTCCAGTGCCGATCGATGGCGATGGCCGGAAAAGGTTCGTGCGCCGCCAGCAGCCGATCGATTGCCTGGCGCGCGGGGGCCAGCGCGGGATCATCCAGCGGCCGCTCGGCAAAGACCGGCGCAAAACCGGCGGCCGTCAGCAGGGTGTTGCGTGCACGCAGCGGCACCTCGAGTTGCTCGGCCAGATGGAGGATGACATCTCGCGACTCGGCGTCGAACGGCCTGTCTCGATAAAGCTCAGATGCCGCGTCGAGATCTCGGCATCGCCCGCGAGATCCAGCTGACTGACGTGGCGCCGCTGCCGCCACTCGCGCAGCAGATCGACCCACCGCGGCTGCCGTGGCCATCGCGCCACGATAACTCAAGTGGTCACGACGCGCAATTACCTGCCAGGTAATGGACACCATACCACGCGTGCCCAATCATGAAGGGACATGGAGGTCCGATGGTGATTTCACGTCTGCTTCGACTGGCGCTGATCGCTGATGCCGTTGCGACCGCGGCGACCGGACTGCTGATGGCTGCATTCGGCGCGCAGCCTCGGCCTCTGCTTGGTCTCCGCGTGCGCTGTCGCGTGGATCGGGGTGGGCCTGCTCCCGTACGCCGCGGTGGTGGGCTATCTCGGGCTCGCGCCCGCGTGCCCGCAGCGAGCGTCTGGGCGGTCATCGTCTGCAATGTGCTCGTGGGCAGTTGACAGCGTCGCGCTGCTCTTTACGGGCTGGATTGCCCCACCGAGCTTGGGGATGGCGTTCGTGATCTGGTCAGGCCGTGGTCGTCGGCATCTTCGCTGAGCTGCAGTACTTCGGCCTGCGCGCAATCCGCGGCGGCCAACTGGCGGCGCCAGAGCCGTCGGCCGCATCGTCATGAAGCGCGCGGTCTTGACGCCGACTCGATTGAGCCGCGGACGGCGGATCCTCGCGGACTATGCGTCGGGATCCAGCGCTGGAACCACTCCAGGTTCCGCCGCATCGACTCGCGCTGCTGGGCGGCTCGTAGTAGACGTGTCCGCCGCCAGGGTAGATGTCGGTACTCGACGACCTTCCCCAGCGCCTTGAGCGCGCGATAGAACCTTTGCGCCGTCGCCATCGGGACGCGCGGATCACGCTCGCCGTGCTGAATCAGGATGCGGCGTCTTCACCTGCTCGACGAAGGTAATCGGCGAATGCGCGACGTAACCGTCGCGGTTCTCCCACGGACGCTTGAAGTACTCGACCATGAGGTCGCCGCCGTCGGGCAGGTAGTACAGGTCCATCAAGATCGCTGATGCTGGCGCCCGACGACGCGGCCTTGAAGCGGTCGGTCTGCGTCACGATCCAGTTGGTCATGAAGCCGCCGTACGAGGCGCCCATCACGCCGAGCCGATCGGGATCGGCGATGCTCTGCGCGATCACGTGATCGACGCCCGGCCATGATGTCCTTGTAGTCCGCCTCGCCCCACGCGTTGATGATGGCGCGGTGGCCGGCTTCGCCGTAGCCCGATCCGCCGCGCGGCATCGGAAAGAGCACCGCATAGCCGGCACTCGCCAGCGCCTCGGTCGGATAGGGATCGACCTGCCCCACGGTGTGGGCAAATTGCGGGAAGATGCCGTAGGTGACGCCGCCGATCGGCCCGCCATGGCAATAGACGATGAGCGGCAGCCGCCGCTTGCCGTCCCAGCCAGGCGGCGTCAGCAGCAGGCCCCAGATCTCCTTGCCATCGAACGATCGCCAGCTGATCGGCCGCAGGTCGCCGAGCGCCATCTGCTTCAACTCTGGATTGACCTCAGTCAGCTTCGTGCGAGTTCCGGATGCTACGTCCTGCGCGAACACATCGCCCATCGTGCGGCCCTCGACGGCGCGATACGTCAAGCGTCCGGCCATCGCGGCTGAGACTGATCGAGTAGTTGACGGTCGCGCCGCTCACGACGCGTTCGGCGCTTGCCGTCGGCAACTGGGATGCGGACAACCGGCATCTCGAACATGTGCGCGCCGGTTGCGAACGTGCCCTCGTTCATCAGGGCAAAGATCGAGCGGCTGTCGCGGGCCCAGAGCATCTCGCCAATCCAGGCGCCGCCCAAGCTGAAGGAGCGGATATCGGGCTTCGTCGTCGATCGCGCCTCGACCACGGCGAGCCCACGCGGCGCGATGATCCCGGGCTGCTCATTGGTCGTCACAAACGCGATCGATGCGCCGTCTGGCGAGAACTGCGGCTGCGTGTTCATCCCGCGCGCGGTCGACGATCGACACGCGGAGCCGGTGCCGTCAGGCGCGACGGCATAGATGCGCGTGTAGTACGGCGCCAGGAAACCGGTGATGCTGGACGCCGAATAGGCAATCTCTCGACCGTCCGGCGACCACGACAGGCCGTCCACGTAGTGGCCGGTCGGCGTGACGCTGCGCGCTGGTCCGCCAACCGGCTGCACCCATAGCCTCGTCGCCGGTTCAGGCGTGCCGGCGCGCACGACGGTCGTGCGCTCGGCGCGCATCACGAGAGAGAAACGCGAGGTGCCTGCCATCGGGCGCCCATTCGTAGGTCGCGACCCCTTGCGGTGCCGCGGTCACCGCTCGCGATGGTCCGCCGTCGAGCGGCGCGACGAACACCTGCGGTCGACCGTCGGCCAGAGCGAGAAATGAAACCTGGCGTGCCATCCGGGAGCCATCGCAGCCGCGCCGCCGGCAATGCCGGCGCGAAGACGCGCACATCGCTGCCGAGTCGCCGCGACGCGTCCCCCTTCGTCGACACCAACAAGACTTGAGCGTCCTGCGCGTTGGTCGCCAACGACGGCGTCGACACGACATAGGCGACGTGGGCCCCATCGGGGGAGACGCGCACATCGAAGACGCTTCGCAGCCGCATGAGGTCATCGACGGTCACGCGGCCGCAACTGGCGAGCCGACGGCAGCGACGCGGCGAGGACGACAGGACGACGACAAAGAGGCGCAGGCCGAGTGCGGGCATGGCTGAGCAGCGAGTGCACGGGCATAGGGCTGAAGGGACAGGCCGCATGGATCGTGCCTGCTGAGCCCTGCCGCCCCGCGCCCTGTGCCCTACTTCCTGGGATAAGACGCGTGCGCCTTGACCTCTCGAATCTGGAGGATGTGCCGCTGCGAGTGGGTCGAGATCATCAGCAGCCACTGGTACACGTCCATGTTGCCGCCCTTCAACTGCCGTCCGCGAAGATCCTCCTGCGTGCTCTTCGCAAACTCGGTCATCGTCGCGCGCAGCTTGCGGAAGTCGGCCAGCGACTGGCCGACGCTGCGTACTTGCCTTTGGGGACCCTGCGCTTCGCCGGTCTTTTGCCGGTTCGTTCGGTCGATGCCGTACCACAGGATCGCGGCATCGGTCGAGTCGGACTTGTAGCCAACGCGGCTGCTTCAGCGAGTCCTGCACCTGCTGCCAGTACTGCGGTTCGGCAATCGCCAGGTGCTCGACGACGTCCTGAATGCTCCAACTCTCGGGCGTCATACGAAACGTCAGCTGGGCGTTCGAGAGGCCGGTGGTCTCGCTCGACCAGCCAGGCCTCGGTCATCTCGAAATGCGCGAGCACGCGCTGGCGCTCGCCTGCGGTCATGGGGTCGGCCAGCACAGTCGACGGCGCGAGCCAGCGCCCAAGCAAATACCACGGGACAGAGGGTTCGTTGCATGGCACGGGACGATGGACGAGGCCGGCCAGCTTGTCAATGCGGCGTGGGACCAAGAGCGGCGTGCGACGGGTGCGACAGGTGACGTCAGGTCGATGCGGTCGACGCGACGGCTGCTCGAGTGTCGCGTGGCGGTGCAGCCGTGAATACTCTACGAGCACCTGTCGCCCGCGCTCTGGCATATACTGTTTAGTTCAGTACTATGCAGGACCTCACTCAGGGCTCTATCTCCAACCATTTGTTCAAGACCGCCAGCTTCATGCTGGTGACGATGGTGTTCCAGACGCTGTACTTCCTGGTCGACCTGTATTGGGTCGGTCGGTTGGGCAAGGAGGCGGTCGCCGGGGTCGGCGTCGCCGGCAATCTGACGTTCATCGTCCTGGCCATTTCGCAGATGCTGGGCGTCGGCACGACCACGCTCGTCTCGCACGCGGCCGGCCAGCGGAATCACGAGCGCGCCCTGCTGGTCTTCAACCAGTCCCAGCTCCTGTCGATGATCGTCGGGGCCGCGTTCCTGGTGGTCGCGATGGTCTTTCGGACGACGTATGCCCGCGCACTCAGCGCCGACGCAGCGACTGCGACGCTCGCGGCCGACTATCTGCTCTGGTTCCTTCCCGCGATGGGGCTGCAGTTTGCGCTCGTCGCGATGAGCGCGGCCCTGCGCGGCATCGGCAACTTCAAGCCAGGCATGGTCGTCCAGACGGCAACGGTCGTCGTGAACATCGTGCTGGCGCCGATCTTGATGTTCGGCTGGGTCACGGGCCGGCCGATGGGCGTGGCGGGAACGGCGCTGGCCACGCTCATCGCCGTGGTCGTGGGCGTCGCGTGGCTCGGCACCTACTTCGTCGGCAAGGATGCGTACCTGAGATTTCTGCGGCGCGACATGAAGCCGCAGCTCGGGTCTCTGGAGCGACGATGCTGAAGATCGGACTTCCCGCCGGCGCTGAGTTCGGCCTGATGGCGGTCTACCTGATGATCGTCTACACGGTGACGCGCCCGTTCGGCGCCGCCGCACAGGCCGGCTTTGGCATCGGCATGCGGATCGTGCAGGCGCTGTTCATGCCGGTGGTCGCGCTCGGCTTCGCCGTTGCGCCCGTAGCGGGCCAGAACTTTGGCGCGCGGCCAGGGCGCCCGTGTCAAGACGTGTCTTCAAGACCGCCAGCATGATGGCGGCGGGCTTGATGTTCGTGGCCGCGGTGGCGTGCAACATCGCCCCCGCTGCGTTGATCCGCATCTTCTCGGACGATCCGGCGGTCGATCGCCGTCGGCGACGAATACCTGCGCATCATCTCGTGGAACTTCGTCGCATCGGGGCTGGTGTTCGTCACATCGAGCATGTTCCAGGCGATGGGCAACACGATTCCGTCGCTGCTGGCGTCCATCAGCCGGATGCGTCATCATCGCGGTTCCGGTCGTTGCTGCTGTCGCGACTGCCGGGATTCGAGCTGCGGTGGATCTGGTATCTGTCGGTCGTGGCGATCCTGATGCAGCTGGCGATCATCCTGCTGCTGCTGCGTCGCGAGTTTCGCCTGAGGCTCGACCCCATGGGCGTAGCGCCGATACCAGGCTCAGCACCAGCGACGAGTTGAGCCCCGCCACACATGCTCGGCGGTTGACGGCGGAGCCTCGCTAGGTGCGGAACTCACCGAGGGACCGACGTGACCGGCATGCCACGCCCTTTCGTGACGTCCCACGATGAGAACGCACCCGGATTGGTCGGTGCGCCGCCCTGCTCCCAGCCGGCCAGGACGACGCGCGTCGTCGTACGCGGCGCCTGCTCCGTTTCAACACGACCGCTGACGCGAACGTCGTTCGACACGCGGACGTCGCCCGTGACCGTCACTGGGCTCACGACTTGCACCGGCAGACTGGCGTCGGGCGGCACTCTCCATCCGACGATCACCATCTCGGCGGGGCCAACGATCTCGCCGGGTGTTCTCGCACCCTGAGCGATTGCCGCCGGCATGGGGGTCAGCACGATGCACAAATAGACCAGCGCACATGCAATCACGGTTAGCACTCCACGAAGGTAGCGGTCATTCGACATACGAGCTCTCCTATTGCGCTGGGATCCGCTGCGTCACCTTGCCGTCGGCATCGAGGAACTCGATCCGCGCGCGCCCGTCGGCATCGACTTGCAGGTTGATTCGCGGCTTGCCGGCCGCATCGGCCAACATGATGGCGGCCGACCGATCGGTGTTCTTCCCCACGAACACTCGACGAGGTGACGGAGGCATAGACGCTCGCGCCGCCTTGATGGCCTGATCGCGGGCCGCAGGATCGGTGATCTTCTGAGCGGCATTCAGCTTGTCGATGAGCTCGCTCAGGCGAACTTCTGGTCGATCCCACACTGTCAGGCCGGTCGAGCGCTGGCCATTGGCTTCGCTATAGGCAATGGCGATCGTCTGGTCCTGCTTGATCTGGTCGAACGCCAGCAGCGCGTTGGCTCGCCGGACACCCTCTCGCTCCTGGCCCGTCACCGTCAGGCCGCCGACCTCATCGCCTTCGTCATTGAAGAAGATCAAACCGGCGACCGGACGAGGGCGATCGATGACCTTGCCATCGAGCACGCCAGGATGCATGCGGTCCTTGCCCGACAGCACTAACCGAAGCGTCCCGTTGGCGTCGACGATGTTGAGACGCTGGAGCGTCAGCTCTTCGGTCCTGGCGGGCGCTGCCGAAAGGCTGAAACGGCAAGAAAGACGAGTATCAGCGAGCTGACGGTGGCATAAGCCTGCAGCAAGCGGATGTCGCGTCGAAGTCTGTGTGCCATGCGCGAACCTTACAGGCACACCATGCCCCTCGCAACCCTCAAGTCGGCGACTACGCGTCTCGAGGCCACAGCCAGGCCGCCCCTCTGACGCCGCTGGAGTCTCCGTGCATCGCTCGGACCACGCGTGTGACCACGACGTCGGAGAACACGAAAGCGCCGAGCCGCGACGGGATCGTGGAGTAGAGGCGATCGACATTGGACAAGCCGCCGCCAAGAACGATCACCTCGGGGTCGACCACGTTGATCACGCTCGCAAGCGCACGCGCAAAGCGGTCTTCGTAGCGTTCGAGGCACAGGGTGGCGTTCAATTCGCCGCGAGCTGCTGCGGCCACGATTTCTTCGGGCGTCGCCTTATTCCCCGAAGCGGCCTCGTAATCTCGTGAAAGGCCGGGGCCGGAGAGGAACGTCTCGATACACCCGCTCCGGCCGCAGTAGCATCCGTTTCCAGGCGATTCTCCTGGTCGCGGCCAGGGAAGCGAGTTATGGCCCCACTCACCCGCGATCGCGTTGGTGCCCACCAGCACACGGCCATCGATCGCAATCCCGCCTCCAGTGCCGGTGCCGACAATGACGCCAAACACGCTGGACGCGCCGGCTGCGGCGCCATCGGTGGCCTCGGAGAGCGCAAAGCAATTGGCGTCATTGGCGAAACGCACCGGTCGCTCGAGGAGCTTCGGCAGGTCGTGCGCGAGCCGCGTTCCGTTCAGCCACGTCGAATTGGAATTTTTGACCAGGCCAGTGGCGGGTGAAATCGTCCCGGGAATACCGACGCCAATGGTCGCGACTGTTGTGAGCTCGCTCTCGATCACCGCCACCAGACCGGTGACCGCACGCAGCGTCTCGCCATAATCCCCGCGCGGCGCGGTAATCCTCCGACGCACGCGCGTCTGCCCCAGATCATCGAGAGCGATGCCCTCGATCTTGGTTCCGCCCAAGTCGATGCCAATGCGCACGGGCCGAATCTACACCGTCCAGACGAGATCCGTAGCCGATCACACAAACTTGGGTCATAGGTGTGAAAACCGGCGCGAACCTGCGCGAATTCGGCAACGTTTCTGTGAACTTTTGTATGGCACCCGACTTGTAGAACAGCCACACGAGGCCCCAACTGCATGCTCGTCGAAGGCGGATATCTCCACAGCCTGAAGCTGCTCATGGAAAAAGCAGCACAAACTCCAGACGCCACCAGCCGCACCCCCGAAGGTGCTCCGGCTGCGCCCGTGCGCAAGTCGTGGCGCTCCGGGAAATCCCTGCTTCATCTGTTGAGCGGGCGTGCCAAGGCAGACGATCGCGGCGTCAAGAACGTCGACCAACGAATCGGGCAAGCCGCCGGTCGACCGCTAATCGTTTTCAGACTCTCGAACGTCGCGCGGCTCGCGACCAAACGCTCCTGCAACCTTGCGACTCGGTGGCATCGAGCGATCCGGATAGCGTACACGCGCTTCTTTCTGTGCGATGGAGCGGCTGCCCGCCTTGTGTGACGTTTGTCGATTAGGGACGACTTCGGGTGATTCCTCTCCCACCCGCCCGGCGGCGTCCTGCGGCGGCGGCGATGCTCCGGCTATCGGCGGGTGATCCCGGCGCTGCTGATCCTCCTGGTCAGGTGAAACCCGATTGCTGATCCCTGTAGGCGCCATAAGTCCTCCACGGCTGTCCGGCTGACGTTCGGCTGCTCGATCGTAGCGCAGCACGACGTGGTCGGCGACATGTGGATCGAATTTCATACAACCGCGGTCAGGACGTGCGCGCAGAGAGGCAGCAAATCCGCGCCCTCGTTGCGCTTCATCGAGCGGCTCGCGTCTTGCTTTGTGATCTCATGGTCTGCACAGGTCGAAATCGCGACACGACGACGAGGATATGGACGAGGCAGGACGGAGGGACCGTTGACTACCATGACTCTGCACGAAATGCTCGTTGACGAGCTGCGAGACCTCTATCACGCGGAGAAGCAGCTGACCAAAGCGCTGCCAAAGCTGGCCAAAGCCGCGACACACGAAGGATTGCGTGACGCATTCGAATCGCATCTCGAACAGACGCGCGAGCATGTCTCGCGACTCGAGAAGGTGTTCGGATCGCTGGACGAGCCGGCGAAAGCCAAGCCGTGCCCTGGGATGGCCGGCATTATCGAAGAGGGTTCGGAGCTGCTGCAGGAGGACGCTGCGCCCGCTGTGCTGGACGCTGCCTTGATTGCCGCGGCGCAACGCGCTGAGCACTATGAAATCGGTGCGTACGGCACCTGCGTCGCGTGGGCGCGTTTGCTGGGCCACTCCGAGGCTGTCGAGCTGCTCGAGCAAACCCTCGAAGAAGAGAAAGCCGCCGACCACAAGCTGACGTCGCTGGCTGAATCCGAAATCAATCAGGCGGCGGCTTTTGAGGCGCGATCCCGATCAAGCAACCGGAGAGACCGGCGTCTGGCGAGTGGAACAACCAGGAGCCGCGCGAAGGCGGCGGACCGCAGACGGCGACGCTAGCTTGGCTAAGCTAGCGTCCGGGAACGTAGGAGGTCATCGGCACATCCCACACCGAGGCTGAGACATAGCCGGACTCGAGCAGCCCTTTCAACTTCTCCAGGTCGGCTCGAATTTGCTGCGATGGTTCCCGTCCGAAGAGCCATGCCACCCATGAGCCGAGTGCACCCGCAGGCGGGTCGTATTGCAAGGTGACGAGAACGTCCGTAGCCGCCGGGTGCGGGAACAAACCGCACCGAACCGGCTGTGGCCACGTCGGCATTCTCGGTTGAGCGCCACGCCAATCAGTTCGCCATCGATCTCGTTGATGATTTCAGCATCCCATGAGACGGTCGTTCCGGCGGGTGCTTTGGCGGTCCACCGCGAGCGTGTCGAGTCGATGACTCGTACCTCGACCAGATGGTCCATGAACTGCGGAAGGTTCGACAGCGTACGCCAGAAGGCAAAGACGTCATGCGGCGACCGATTGATCCTGACGCGTTCGCGTACTCGAATGCCACGCCGACCCGCAAGGGCCACCCGCGTGTCCGACTTGTTCCGCCCGAAAGCGGCGCTCACCGGGCAGTAGCCTGACAAACCCCGGCCGACCAGTCCTGCTCCCGCAGCAGCGGTCACGTTCAACGCGTTCGTCCGCCGCGACCCGCTCATCGCATAGGCAACAAGCGCCGCCCCGGCAGCCATCGAGAGCGCTCGTTCGATTGCACCGATGTTTCTTTCCATAGTGACTCCTGACCCTGACCAAGCTCACTTGCGGTCGTCGAGCCCTCGAACCCCTGAATGGGAAGCGCAGTGAGCACAGCAATAGAAGACGCCGTCGGCTTCCATGCCATGCCCAATGATTCGACAGCCACAATGATCGCAAATCGGCGCGAGCGCGTGAACAGCGCACTCGAAGCTATCGAACGTATGTGACCTTCCGGCCTGGATGACCTGGAACGCTTTGTCGTAGTCGTTGCCGCAGACTTCGCACACGGGCATCGCCGCTACCTCCGGCGTGACGGAAGCAAGGGGGGTGCCGGGTCGGATTCACAAGGGCCCGTGCTTCTTGGCCTAGCGCGCTAGCTTTCACGAGCGGCGGCAGCTTCGGTGGCCGGCTGCCGTGTCGCGTGGCATTCGGCGTCAGCGGCGAGTAGTCGAGCTCGATACCGTCCGACACGCACCGAAGCATCAGACCGCCGCGGCTCATGTCGCCGCGCCCGATGAATGCGGTTGGATAGTGGAGCTTGGGACCGAGCGCGGTGGTAAGCGCCTCGACATACTTGCCGGTGGCGATGCTGCCGAGAAGAACGACGCGCGCTTCGGCCGAGAGATCGTCCGCCAGGCGCTCGAGGTCGCGGTCCAGCGGTTCACGATAGCGAACATCGTCTGCCATCACGTCGACCGTGGCGAATTCGCGAAGGAGGTCGGCGGTGATCAACTTCTCAGGCGGTAGGAGGCCGCGTGTTGGCGTGATCACGTGCACGTTGCCCGGACCGAATCGCAACGCGTACGCCAACTTGCCGCGAAAGTACAGGCCGCTCATGAACGCAAACGCTTCGCCGAGCGACAGTGTGCCTTCGGCCAGCCGTTTGGCCAACGCCAGATCCGAGCCTTCACGCAGGAGGTAGGTGGCGCGACGACCGCCACAATAGGCCGGCGACAGCAGGAAGACCGACGACTTCAACACGCTCCCCCGAGAATAACCTAGCGAGGCTTCGCGTCGGACCGCCGTAGTGCAAACGAGGGGCGGCTTATGTGCTTCTGGGCCCGCCTCGTCCAGTATTAGTTTTGCCCGCCTCCGGCGGGCGTGAGAAGATCGCGCCGCGATGCGAATGGCCTCCCTTACGATGATTGCCCTTTTCGTCACCGTCTCGTCCGCGGCGGCACAGGGCACGACGCACAAGTTCAACGCGACGACCGGCGTGCAAACGTTTGCCGTCCGGCCACCGGTCTTGACCGTCAAACCGGGCGACCGTGTCGAAACCTCGACCTTCTCGCGGCCTGGCGATTACTACGACCCCGACAAGGCCGGCCCGTGGCCCGGCGAGGTGGGGCCGTTTCAGATTGAAGGGGCCGAACCAGGCGATACGCTGATCGTTCGAATCCTCAAGCTGACGCCCAACCGCGACATCGCCATCTCGAATTGGACGGGCGCCGGCATCAGCGGAGTGGCGGCCGATGGCCGGACTCGCATGCTCAATGATCCGCTGCCGGCGCGGCGATTCGTGTGGCGCCTCGATCGTCAAAAGATGGTTGGCACGCTGGACCTGCCCAGTTCGGCGAGCAAGCGGATCGAGCTGCCGCTCAAGGGCATGCTGGGGCGTGTCGCCGTCGCGCCCGCAGGCGAAGAGGCCTGGGGTGGACTTTGGCCCGGCGACTTCGGCGGCAACCTCGACGCTTCGGACGTCGGCGAAGGCGCCACGGTGCACCTACCGGTCTTCCACAAAGGTGCGCTCTTCTACTTCGGTGACTTTCACGCCCTGCAGGGCGACGGCGAAATCATCGGCTCTGGTCTCGAGTCGACGGCTGACGTCACCTTCCAGTTCGACCTTGTCAAGGGCAAGCGCATTCGATGGCCGAGAATCGAAAACGACGAGTACATCATGGTGGCAGGCAGTGTTCGGCCATTGATCGACGCGCTGCGGATCGCCTATGTCGAATTGATCGAGTGGCTGGTTGCGGAGTACGGGTTCGATAAGCTCGATGCCTTCCAGATCGCCTCGCAGGCGGGGGTGGTGAGGGTCGCGAATGTCGTCGATCCCAATTACACGGTCATTGCCAAGTTTCCCAAGAAGCATCTTCCGCCGAAGCGATGAGGTGGGGGCCTCCGCGGAACAACGAATCAAACATCCGCGGAAAACACGGAGGTCGCGGGGACACTTTGGGGATCATCCGCGGAACACGCGGAAAGACGCGGAAACAATTCGGGATCATCATCCGCGGAACGCGCGGCAGGCGCGGAAAGCACTCTCGCATGATGTCAGGAGCGCGCGGAGTCTCCAGGGCCGTTATGCCGCGCGGTGTTCTCGCCTGTGGTCTCGCGCTTCTGCAAGGCGTCGTCCTCCAATCCCCAGACCAACCGTTGTGTCTGCAATGTCGCTGTTCCGAAGTTGAGCAACAGCCCGCGGTCGATGGCCAGAGCAGCCCGGTAAACGGGTTCCAGGAAACCGCGACCCATGAGCCTGTGAACCGCGATGCCGGCTCCGATGATGGCGCCGGTCTCGGGATCAGGAAAAGGAGCACGAGCGACTGAGTCGTCCATGCATCACGCAGGTGCATGCGATATGCCGTCGCCCGAGCTTCGTCATTACCTGCCACACTCGCGTGCCGATGGGGCATCGGTTGCGATTGTTGCTACCTCCAACCCCTCGGACCCAAGCAATTCTTGCGACGGTGACACTGTCCCCACGCGCGATCAACAATCAGCAGGCAGCCCTCTCTCGCCTTTCAACGCTGGTCGATCCATGGGACACGATGGCCAAGAAACTCTACATGGTGATCGAGCACTTCAAGGGAGGCGACGCCGTCCCGGTGTATCGACGGTTCCGAGATCATGGACGACTCGCTCCACAAGGCCTCACCTATGTTTCGAGTTGGGTGGACACACAATTTGAGCGCTGCTACCAACTCATGGAAACAGAGGATCCGCAGTTGCTGGATGACTGGATTGGGCACTGGAGCGACATCGTTGACTTCGAGGTGTATCCCGTTATCACATCAGCGGAGGCAGCCGAAAGGATCGCCCCTCGGCTATCGGTCGACCACGGGTGATCTCAGCCTGCTCGGAACGACCTTCACCACGGGCTGCTGCCCAGAGACAGCGAATCAGCATCAGAAGAGTGCCCAGGACCGCACCGAGTCACTCCTGCAGCTCTCGCGGCGAACCGACGCCAACTAGCTGACGCATGACGGCCCCGGCGTTTCAGAGGCGTTGCCGAAGATCGCATTCCGTTGGCGCTCCGGCAAATACACGTGTCGCGAAGGAAACGGCCGTGCGCGGGTGGCTGGTGCGGCTGGCCTTAGTCCTCTAGGATTACACCCAGTCGGCGACGCGCCCGCGCTATGCCCCGGCACCAGCAGGATCGAATCTTTGAAAGGCTTCGCGAAGGCGCCGGAATCGTGACGATTCCCTTGAACTATTGGGCTCCGTTCGTAAGCCGCGTTCAGTAGATGCGGCCTTTTCATCAGCGCGGAGCCAACCATCATCGTGTGCAGTGACCGCGCGCTCCTCCTTTCGCGGATCCATCTGAGGTGCCTCCACTTCCGCGTCTTCCCAATTCCGCGGATGAATCTAAGGCAGGCCCAGCAGGGCCCGTAGCGCGGGAACGTATAGGGCGGCTGCGACAAGCAAGGCCGCGACCAAGCCGGGCTTGGTCGCATACCCATCGACTACGGCGCGGCGGGCTAACCAGACTGTGAAGGGAACGACAAGAACACCTGCCGTGATAGCTCCCGGGACATAGCTCGCGAGCAGCACTGTTCCAAGAAGATGGGGCACGAGTGCGTTGGCAAGAAAGACTCCATACAGCACGATGATCGAGTAAGGGCCAATGCTTCGGGGAGCGCTACGGGAAGCCAAGGCAACCCAGAGCATCGGGATGAGCGTTGCTACGACAAGCCCCCAATAGAGCCGCCCCGTGTCTGCCGCCACAGGCTGGATGCGGAACTCCGCCTCGAGCCTTGCAAGCCTGGGTGGAAGCCAAGTCGGAATTGTGAGAGCTTCCTCGGCGTTGTGAAGAGCCACGACTGCGACACCGCACCACGCCACCCTCGGAAACGTCACGACACTTCCTCCTCCAGACCTCGAAGGTGCCCAACTAGTAGACTTGGCGGTTTGGGGGAGTCGTTCAAGTCGGGTGGGGCTGGTAGGGCTAGTAGGGCAGGCAAAGAATGGTGACCCGCCCGGCCCCAGGCCGCGCCTTACCTGCCCTTCTTGTCGATCTTGATCCCGTCCATGGTTTCCGCCTTCAGTTCTTCCGATCCCGCCGGAAACTCATTCAGCTTCAGGAAGTACGCGAGCACGTCGACATACTGCTGCGGCTTCAACGCGCCGGGGTTGTCCTCGGGCATGGTCGTGGACACGACTTTGAACAACTCACCCATCGACTTGCCGGTCCAAGCCGTCATGAAGTCGCCGCCGGTGAAGCGCGCGGTGTCGTGACACGCGGTGCAGGTGCCTTCAAAGACCGCCTGCCCGCGCGCGGCCTGCGCCGCCGAATAGACGCTGTCGTTGACGGTTTTCGGGGCCTGACGAGCGAGCGAGCCTGAGGTGGCCGCGATGAATATCGCGAACAAGGCAATCGTGTATCTCATAGTTGACCTGCGATACGGCGGAGCGTTGCCATTTGACCAGCGTGTCGCGCGGCGTGCTCTGCAGCGTGAAAAAGTAAGCCAATGACGGTCGACGGTAAATGATCGCGTCCAACGTCTCGCGGAGCGGTAAGGGTTGAGACCGGCGTGCGCCGTATTTGCTCGAGTGCGGCCTCCATCGCATGCTCGACGCGGGCGTCCAGCGCTGCTGCGTCCAGGCCGCTGAGGCGTGATTCCTCACGCGCGGCGGCGACTTGTACCGCCGACAACTGCTCTCCGCGCGCATAGGTCAGGAGCCGGTCGGTCGCGCCCGCAATGTGCAGCGCGTGGAATCCAATGGTCGCCGACGCCCCAACGCGTTGCCACACTTGATCGGTCCGACAGTCCGTCGAGGGCGCGACGAACGTCTTCGCGGACTTGCAGAAGCGCGTGCAGCGACAGGCATCAGCATCGGGTCGAAGCCGGGCACCGGACCCGTCAACCACGTTCTCAGTCATACCCTAGTCTAGGCTAGGGAATCGCCACCCGTACGCCAGCCCGAATCGTTCGCGGCCAGCCGATCGTGCGAAGCGGCGTTCGGCCGGTGTCGTAGTCCTCGTCGAAGAGGTTCTCGGCCGACAGAAACGCCTGCACCGTGCGGGCGAGCGCCGCGACAGCGACAAGTCGAGCACGGCGAACGGGTTCAACTCGAACTCCGGCGTGTTGAGATCATCGTCGAACTGAGAGCTGCTGCCGCGCACTTGTGCGGCGACGGTCAGCCACTCGGGTGTCCACGTCACGCCGGCGCCGAACTGCACGCCAGGCACCTGCGGCACTCGATTGCCTGCGAGGGCCGGCGTCGCCTCGATCCGCGGTAATGGCTGGAGGTGAACGTGGTCTGCCCGTTGACGGTAACCGTCGGGTGCAGGCGCAGGTCGGCCTCGAGCTCGAGACCCTTGGCGCGAATTTCGTCCGAGTTGGCGCGAATCGCGTGATAGCGTCGGTGTCGACACCGTCACGTTGGCGACGGCGCCATCGAGCTGGTTGTAGAACGCGGTCGCGCGGAACGACAACCCGCCTTGCGTCAAGAGCGCACCACCTTCGACGCCGTTCAGCCGTTCGGGATCGAGCTGCGAATTGGGGTTGGTCACGATGTTGCCCACGCGGAAGCCGCGGTGCAGCTCGTTCAGGGTCGGCGTCCGATGTGCGCGATAGACGGCACTCTGCAGCGTGACGGTCGTTCATCCGATACGCCACTCCAAGCCGCGGACTGAAAAACGACACGGACTTGTCAGGGTCGGTCGAGCTCAGCGGCTCGGACTTCCAGAAATCGCCGCGAAGCCCGATAGCGCCAGTGACAGTCGATCGCTGGCGGCGATGCGGAGCCGCCCGTAGATGGCGGTGTTCCGCTCCTCGCCGCCCACGACAAATGGGCCCGTGGGCGTGTTGACGCCAGTCACGGGGGGGACCAGCACGTAACGCAGCTCCGAAACCGTCGAATCGGTATAGTCCGCCTCGGCGCCCACCAGCAGCGTGTGCGGCCCGAGCGGCCGCGACCATTGCCCGGAGATCGAGAAGAAATCGCTCGGCGTTGTCTGCTCCGTCGTCAACCGCTCGGACTGACGGTCGCCTGCAACCGCGGAGAACGTCTGGTAGTAGTCCTGGCTTCCGGTCGCCACGTGCGCTTCCCAGGCGCCACCGCCAACGAAGCCTCCCACTTCGCCGGAAAGCTGACGCCAGTCCGTGGTGTTGACTTGCACCGGCGTGCCGTTGCCGCGGTCCTCGGCGTACGCGCTCACGCGCGCGGACGCTCGCCAGCGATCGCGCTGCGTGCCAAAGCTTGCGAAGCCCGTGCGATAGTCGCTGTCCGCGTCGACGTCAACCGGACCCGCGACCGCTGGGTCGAGTGTCGGCACGCCGTCGGTCCCCACCCATTCACCCGACGCCGTCGCCGTCCAGCCGCCGAGCATCGTGCCGGCAAACAGCGACGCTCGTCCCGTGCTGTGGGATCCGCCGTCGAGCACCGCGCGCAGACGCGGGCGGCTCGGCGAGAACGTCAGGAGCTGAATGACGCCTCCGAGCGCATCGGCGCCGTACAGATCGCCGGCGCCGCCGCGCACCACCTCGACGCGATCGATCGCCGCCAGCGGCACGCGGTTCCAGTAGACCCAGCTGCCGAACGGATCGTTGAGCGGGACGCCATCGGCCAGCACGATCGTTCGGCTGGCGCCTGACCCCGAGACGCCGCGAAGCGTCACACCTTGCGTCGTCGGATTGGCCGTGCGCGACGATGAGCGGCGGAACAGCGTGAAGCCCGGCGTCTGCCGCAGCACGTCGTCCAGCGCGCCGCCGGCGGCGTTGGCCAACTCCGCGGACGACAGCACGGTTGCGCTCGCACCGGACGGCAGCCGGGTCGCGCCGCGATCGGCGGTGACGACAATCGAATCGGCGAAGCTCGCGGGCTGCAGCACCAGGCGCAATGGCAGCGGCCGCATCCTCGAACCGGAGCGCTGAGCTCCTCAAACCCGGCCGCCTGGACACGAAGCGTTCCGGCTCGGCCAGCGACCGCGAAGGTCCCGTCGTCCGCCAACGTGACTGACCTGCTCGTTCCCGTCAACGATCAGAGTCACCGTCGCGTCAGGGACGGCAGCGCCGGAAAGGTCAACGACCGCGCCGCGAATCTCGGCAGGAGCCTGCAGCGCCGTCAACAGCAGCGAGATTGCAATAACGACAATGGGCATGGGTCTTTTCTTCGGCTGTAGCCGCAACGACTGTACACCATCCCGACAGCGTTTCTGAACGGTCGGGTCGGCTTCGACAGATGGCACAAACCTGCTCCCACCGTGTGTGGCGTCGCGCGTTTCATGCGGGCGCCGCAGGAGGAATTCTTCGATGAATGCCGATGTGTTCAAGGGACAGTGGAAGCAGCTGAAGGGCGATGTCAAGATGCGCTGGAACAAGCTCACCGACGACGACCTCGAGGCGATTGACGGCGCGATGGAAAAGCTCGAAGGCAAGCTGCAGGAACGCTACGGCTGGGCGAAGGAGCAGACCCAGCGCGAAATCGAGTCCTGGGGCCGTGAACGCGGCGTCTGGGTGTAAGTCCATCTGGGCTGAGTCCGATACGATTGGGGGAGGCGATGACCGCTTCCCCCACTCCCCCTCCTACCGTTCGACCATCGGAAGCGGACCGCTACTTTCTCGAAGGCCCACACTCGCGCCTCAAAGAGCTGATCATTCTGGTTCGCGCGGCCCGCGATTTCATTCGCGGCTTCCGCGCCCTGCATTTCGTCGGCCCATGCGTCACCGTGTTCGGATCGGCGCGCTTCCGAGAGGGGCATCAGTACTACGACCTCGGCCGTGAGGTCGGTCGGGCGCTGGTTGGCCTCGGCTTCACGGTGATGACCGGCGGCGGACCGGGCATCATGGAGGCCGCCAATCGCGGCGCTCGCGAAGCGGGCGGCCGGTCGGTCGGCTGCAACATCACGCTCGCTCACGAACAAGTGCCCAACGCGTATCTCGATCGGCACGTCACCTGCCACTACTTCTTCGTCCGCAAGGTCCTGCTCTTCAAGTATTCGTATGCTTTTGTCGTCTTGCCGGGCGGGCTGGGGACCCTTGATGAGCTCACCGAAGCGCTCACGCTGATCCAGACCGGCAAGATCCATCAGTTCCCGGTGGTCCTGATGGGGGCCTCATATTGGCAGCCGTTTACCGACTTGCTGAAAGAGATGGTGGCGGTGGGCTCTGTGTCGGCAACCGACCTTGATCTCTTTCTGGTCACCGACAGCGTCGCAGATGCGATGGCGCACATCGACCACCATGCGATTCGCCGCTTCGGGCTCACCCGCCGCAAGGGACCGCCGCCGCGGCGCTGGCTGTGGGAAGAAGCGCTGGGGGAAAGGTCGAAGAGCTGAGGATGAGAACACTGATTGTTGTCTTCGCGTCGCTCTTGTCCTCGCTTGCCTACGCGCAAGTGTCTGGTACCGTCCCGCAAGACCGCGCCATCCCTGTGGTTCAAGCCCGAGGAGTGCCACCGCCCCCGCCTCCTCCTCCACCGCAATCCCCGACGCCAACCGGTGGCGTCTTGGCGCCGAGTGATTTTGTGTATCTGGGGGCGGTGCGAATGCCATTTGGTGGCGGCAATTTGGCCGGCAAGAACGAGAACGGACAGATCACGCTCTACACGTTGACTCCCGCATCCGATGACGGCGGGAAGCTCTACGCGATGCCCTACGACGGGAACGCCTCCATCGCGAGTCCTCCCACGCTGGCGGCGACCCTTCAGGGTTGGCCGACGTGGAACGACAAAGAGAAGTTGGATGTGTCGTGGGACTACAAAACGGGAGCCCTTCGCAGCGTGAAGACGACGGGCGGGAATCCGTGGCCGTTCCTGGGGTTGGCGTATCACCAGGGCAAGCTCTACGTCTCGTATCTGGATTACTACAACTCGGACTATGGGGGAACGGACCACTGCCTGGTCGTGGCTGATTTAACCCAGAGCGGCGATGCGCGTTCCAAGGGGCCATATCGCTTCGCGGGAACCAGCGTCAAGCGGATCTGCGGGGGGTTGTTTCCGACTCCGCAGGGGCTTGGAATGACGGGGTCCATGATGGCGATCTCGCGCAACATGGACAACAGTTGGGGACCGTCCCTCTCCATTCTGCCGTGGACGGCAATCGGTTCCAATCCGGGCGGATACAAAAGCCGCGAGCTCGATCTTGAAGAAAAGCTGATGCACTCGCTCAGGAACCGAGCGAGCCGAGCGCCTGATTACAAACCCAACTTGGCGGACAAACACAATCCTGATGGTCCGATGCCTGGACGGGGGACGTGGACGCAGCGGGACCGGATGAACGTCGGCGCCTGGATTGAGACCACCAGCGGCAAGCGCGGCGTGGTGTTTATGGGCGGCATGGGAACCGGGCAAATCTGGTACGGCTCGTGGGATGCCGGCCCCAATGGCGAGATCAATAAGTGCCGCTCCGCTGAACGCGGCGAGAACGCGGAAGGGTTCCGACCCGAGTGGCGGATCTATGACCCTGTGAAGTTGAAGGGGGGCGTGGTGCAGCCCGATCACATCTTCAGCCCGTGGGACCGTTCGCCTGAGCCGAATTTCGATGCCTGCGAGCGGTATTACACCGGGGCGTATTTCGACCAGGCCAGCTCCACGTTGTTTGCCGCAAGTGGCGCTGAAGTGCAAGTGTGGCGCGTTCAGTAGGCAACTGATAACTGATTTGTTCAGCCGGCCGCCGTCAGCCCGATCGGGCACGAGACGCCGGTGCCGCCGTGCCCGCAGTAGCCGTTTGGATTCTTCGACAGATACTGCTGATGGTAGGCTTCCGCATAGTAGAAGGTCGGTGCCGGTGCAATCTCGGTCGTGATTTCGCCATATCCGGCTTCCTGCAGTCGCCGCTGGTACGCGACTCGCGACGATTCTGCCGCGGCACGTTGCGCATCGTCGAAGTAGTAGACCGCTGAGCGGTACTGCGTGCCGATGTCGTTGCCTTGCCGCATCCCCTGTGTCGGGTCGTGACCCTCCCAGAAAACACGCAACAACTCGTCGTAGCTCACGCGGGATGGATCGAAGAACACCCGCACGACCTCGACGTGTCCCGTCCCGCCGCTGCAGACTTCTTCGTAGGTGGGGTTTGGCGTCTGACCACCCGCATAGCCGACGTTGGTGCTGACGACGCCAGGGGTCTGCCAGAACATTTTCTCGGCTCCCCAGAAACAGCCCATGCCGAACATCGCCTGCGCGAGACTCCTGCATCACGCGGTTCCAATGGGCCGCCGGTCACATGGTGCGTCGCTGGAACCTTCATCGCTTCGGCGCGCCCTGGCAAGGATTCCGACGGACCTGGCAACTTCGACTTGAAAAGCTTGGACAGCATGGCTCTTTGTTCGATGTTCGAGTCAGTGGACGGGTTTCAGTACGACCATCCTACCGCGACCACTGCCCCGAGCGATTGAATATCAGGGTTTCGCTGCCGACCCTCGCGCCCGTTGTTCGAGAGGTGAAGCCAGCGCGCGCCGAGGTCGAGACGCGCCCGACCGCCGAGGCCAACTTGCAGCCCCCCGCCCGCTCGAGCGACGAAGTTGAAGCGAGTGCCGCGGGGCGGCACCTCGATTGTCGCGTCGGAAAGCCCGACACTGAGGTCGGCAAACGGGCGGGCGCGTCCCGTTCCCCACCGCCAACGTGGCCCGACGTCGAAGCCGCGCACCCAACCGTCGGCGCCGTCCTGCAGCGCGCGGACCACCCAGCCTTCGAGTCGAAGCCGCAAGGTTCGCCACAATCGATTCTCCACGCCAGCCGCCACGCCCGCCAACCACTCACGGTTGTTATTGAGGTCCCACGCCTCAACCAGCGCCGCGCCGCCGACATCCACGTGCCACTACGTCGCCTTGTGCCGACGCCGAGGGCGCCGGAAGGACGAGGAATGCGACAATCGCTGGCCAGACACGCATGCGGCTCCGGATTGCTGTCACATTTGTGCTCACCTGTTTGGTCTCTTCAGTTGGACGCGCGCAGTCCTACACCGCCGCCGCCGACTTCTTCTTCTATGGCGACAACACGGAGTTTTCCAACCGCTTCCGCGAGGGCGAAACGCTTTTCGGCGCATCCGGCCGCATTTTTCTCGACATCGTCTTCAACGAGACCGTCGTCCTGCGTGGCGGCGTCTTCGGCCTCGGTCGCTTCGGCTCCCACGAGTTTCTCGAACATGCGGAACCGATGATTGCCCTCGAAGTCGCACGAGGCCCCTCACGTTTCATCTTCGGCTCGCTCGAGACCGTTGCCACGCGCCACGATATCGTCGGTCCCGACTACGAGACGCCACACGGTCTGCTCCCCCCGTTGCAGCGGGAGACGCTCGCGTTCACGCGCGGCCAGGAGATGGGGCTGCAGTGGCTGGTGCATGCCTCCCGCATCAACCACGACGCATGGATCAATTGGCAGCGTCTCAACTACAGCCGTCGCACCGCGAGCGTTTCGACACGGGCTACCGTAGCGCAATTCGCTTGCACCCGTCGTGGCAGCTGCACGGCCAGTGGCATCTCGTTCACGAAGGCGGGCAACAGTTTGCCACTGGCCCCGTCAGTGACAGCCAGGGCGTCGCGGTTGGAGTCGAGTGGGCACATCGCGTCGCGCGCGGCGCGAATCGTTCTGGATGGGCATCCGGTAGTGACACGCCACGTGCCCGATCGTGAAACGTCGGCGTCCTCCGAGACGGGTCTCGGGATATTCCTCCGCGGCGCCCTCGAGCAGGGACCCTGGCGGGGTCACCTCATCGTGTGGCGGAGCCGTGACACGTTAAAGGCCGAGGGCGACGCCAACTATCTGGCGCAGCGGCTTGACGGCCCGGTGTTCCACAAAGTGCGCGACTACGGCGAGCTCGGGCTCACGCGTCAATTTCGACCAGCGGCCGGCGTTCACCTTTTCGCAGCCGCTCGTCTCCACCGCGTCGAGTCGTCATACGAGTATTCCTTCCGCATCGTCGGGCGCGTGCGGTTGCGACACCCGTTCTAAAGGGCCGCTTCGCGGGGGGCCCGCGCGAGCGGCCTCCGCGGACGGCCATCCAGCATTCCGATAGCGGGGTCAGGCGACGATTCGAGACGATCGCTTGTCGAATTCCACGTAAGTCGTTCGACGTGTTGGTAAGGACACCTGGAGATTAGCGATGGACGTCATCACGAGCACACAGCCTCCGGCCGTCGATACGCACACTGACGAGCTGGCAATGCCGAATCGACACCTCGCGGCGGTCTCGATGAT
Source organism: uncultured Acidobacteriota bacterium (assembly GCA_963734095.1). Taxonomy (GTDB): domain Bacteria; phylum Acidobacteriota; class Vicinamibacteria; order Vicinamibacterales; family UBA2999; genus JACCSI01. The sequence goes on from CAVTGK010000060.1 coordinate 30,110, forward strand.
CGTCATGGGCGTATTCCTCGCCCTCATCGTCCTGCTCCACGCGATCAAGCCGGAATTCGAACCGTCGTGGCGCTTCCTCAGCGAATACAGCATCGGGCGGCACGGCTGGGTCATGATGACGGCTTTCTTCCTGTGGGCGATTTCCTGCTTTACGTTGTCGGTGGCTCTCCGCGAGCACGTGAAAACACGAGGCGGTCGCTTGGGGCGCGCTGTGCTCGTCGTGGTTGGACTCTCGCTGATCATGGCCGGCCTCTTCGCTCAGGATCCCATCACCGCAAGGCCCGATGAACTGACGACGCACGGTAACGTTGCACGCAGTCGCGTCGATGATTGGGATTCCAGGAGTTCCGATCGCTGCACTCTTCATCACCTGGAGCCTGAGGCACAACCCGGCGTGGCTCGGTCTATCGCGCGGCATGATCGTGACAGCCCATCTCACGTGGCTCAGCCTGCTGGCCATGGCGGTCTACCTGGCCATCGCGGTCCCACGGGCGGGCGGGTTCGGCCCTGACGTGCTTGCCGGATGGATGAATCGGGTCGTCGTGCTGGCCTACTGGGCCTGGCAGATGGTCGCCAGCTACGGCGCCTACCGAACGGACACTCGCGCCCACAAATACTGACCGCTTCCACTGGCGGCCCTCCGCCGAAGCGCGGCCTTTCGTGCGAAGCTAGAGATATGCGTCTGGCCAAAGTGGCGGTTGCCAGCGTCAGTCCGACCGTCGGCGCGGTCGACTCCAATGTGTCGCGCCTGATCGAGCTGGCGCGCGAGATGTCGGCGGCCGACGTCACGCTCGGCGCGTTTCCCGAGCAGGCCGTCGGCGGCTACCCGCCCGAGGACCTGGTGCAATGGCGCGGATTTCTCGAAGGGTCAGCGGCGCGAGCTCGATCGCTTCGCACGCGAGACCGCGGATTCAGCGACCGTCTTCGTCCTCGGCCTCGCCGTCGCCGTCGGCGGCCAGTTGTTCAACGCCGCGGCCATCGTCCACCGCGGCCGCATCCTCGGCTTCGTTCCGAAAGAGAAGCTCCCCACCTACAACGTCTTCTACGAGGCGCGCACGTTCTCGCACGGCGGCTCCAAGCTGGCGCTCGACGCCGGCGGCGTGCCGCTTGGCGACTACATCTTCCGCTTCGACTTCGGACTCGTCGCCATCGAGGTCTGCGAGGACGCGTGGTCGCCCGACGGTCCGATGCGGCGGCGCTGCTACTCGGGCGCCGAGCTGGTCGTCAACGTCTCGGCGTCGCCGTATCGCATGGGCATCGACGAGACGCGACGCGAGATGCTCGCGACGCGCGCCGCCGACAATCAGACGGTGCTCATCTACGCCAACGCCGTCGGCGGGCAGGACGGATTGATCTACGACGGCGGCGGCCTGGTCTTTCAGAACGGCCGTCTCGTGCTCGACGCGCCGCGATTCCGCGAAGGCTGGGCATCCGCGGTCGTCGATCTCGATCGCACCAGCCGTCTGCGGATGGAAAACACCACCTGGCGCACCGACTGCGAAGACTTCCGATTGCAGCGACTCGACGTGCCGGTGATCGACTGTGACGGATCCACGGCCGATCGCTCGCGCCTGGCTTATCCCCCGCCCCGAGGCGGGAGCTTCTTTCTGCCGGCCTCGGTGTCAGCGCACGTCGATCCACGCGATCGCGCGCTCGACGACCTGTTCGAAGCGCTCGCCTTTGGCGTCAAGAGCTATTACCAGAAGACCGGCGCCTTCAAGTCGCTGGGCATCGCCTTCTCGGGCGGCCGCGATTCGATGCTGACGCTGCTCGTCGCGTGGCGCGCCGCTGCAGTTATCTGGGCGAGCGACGGCTCGCTGATCACCGCGTTTTACATGCCCAGCCGTCATTCGCAGGATTCGACGCGGACCGCTGCGCACACGCTCGCCGAGGAGCTCGGCGTCGAGCTCCGCACCAGCCCGATCGACGAGGCCACCGACCGCGAGCTGGCAGCGACTCGCGAGATGCTGAAGGGCGGCGACGTCACCGAGCTCACGCGTCAGAACATTCAGGCGCGCCTGCGCGGCCAGCGGATGTGGAACTGGTCCAACTCGTCGGGTGCCCTGTTTCTCCAGACCGGAGACATGAGCGAGAAGGCGGTTGGCTATACGACGATGGGTGGCGATCTCGAGGGCGCGCTGTCGGTGATCGCGAACGTGCCGAAGACCGTCGTCATTGCGCTGCTCGAGCGACTGCATCGACGCTTCCGTTTCGAAGGCATCGCTCAGACGCTCGGCACCGCCCCCGGCCCCGAGCTGGCGGATGCGCAGGTGGCCGAGCACGAGCTCATGCCGTTTCCAGTGCTCGATGCCTGCCTGCATCTCTACGCCGGCGAAAAGATGTCGCCGGACGAAGTCGAGGAGGCGCTCCTGAGCATCTTCCCCAAGACGACACGCGAACTGGCCCACACGTGGGCGTCACGCTTCACGACGCTGTTCACCCAATCGATCTACAAGTGGGTGCAGGCGCCGCTGTCGTTGCACGTCGGCTCGCTCGACCTCGATCGCGAACGCGCGCTGCAGATGCCGGTCGTCCAGAAGACCGAGTGGACGGCGTCGAAGGACGTCGCCAAGCCGAAGACGGCGCGCCAGAAGTCGAAGGTCGCGAAGTTCACAGCGCGGGCAACCAAGAAGAGCAGTAGTCCAAGGTTCCAAAGTTCCAAGGTTCCAGAGTTCCAACGTTCTGAAAATCCTTGTTACTTCGTGCCTTCGTGCCGCTTCGTGGCTTCGTATCTTCCGTGTTTCCGTGTTTCGCGACCCGTCCTTTGCGCTATCGCCGAAGCGCACTGTGTCGATAGCCATAGCCAACGTAGAGCACCATCCCGAACGCCATCCAGATCACGAGTCGAATCCAGGTTTCGGTCGACAGGCTCGCCATCAGCGCGAATGACGCGACCGCCGAAAGCGCGGGCAGCCACGGCACCCCCGGCGTGCGGAATGGGCGTTCGAGATCCGGGCGGGCGTGCGCGCAGCACGATGACGCCAATCGCGACAACGACGAACGCGAACAGCGTGCCGATGCTGACCAGCTCGCCGAGCACGTCGATCGGCGTGAGGCCGGCGGCCAGCGTGACGATCGCGCCCGTGATGATCGTCGTCACATGAGGCGTCTGAAATCGAGGGTGAATCGCGCCCGCCCATCGCGGCAGCAGGCCATCCTGCGCCATCGACATGAAGATGCGCGGCTGCGCCATCATCTGCACGATGATCGTCGACGAGAGACCCGCGATGGCGCCCGAGCTTGACGACGAGCGGCAGAAGATTGGCGATGAATTCCCACGGCGTGCCCGCGGCCTTCACGCGCGCCGCGTCGACCGCGAGCGCCATCGGCGCCGGCGCGCCAGCTGCTGATACGGCACGAGGCCGACCATCACGCCGGAGACGAGCACGTAGAGAACGGTGCAGATGATCGAGCGAGGCGAAGATGCCGATCGGTAAGTCGCGCTGAGGGTTCCGGGTTTCCTGCGCCGCCGTCGAGACGGCATCGAAGCCGATGTAGGCGAAGAAGATGACGCCCGCTCCGCGCAGCACGCCGCTCCAGCCAAACGAGCCAAACGTGCCGGTGTTTTCCGGGATGAACGGCTGCCAGTAGTCGGCCGAGACGAACATGCCCCCGACGCCGATGATGAGCAGCACGACGGCGACCTTGATCCCTACGATGACGGCGTTGACGCGCGCGGATTCCTGAATGCCGATGACGAGCAGGGCGGTGGCGAGGACGGCGATGAACACGGCCGGTAGGTTCAGGATGGCCGTGGCCGCGTGTCCGTCGGCCAGCACCACTGCCGTTCCGGGCGCCGCACTCAGCAGCGGCGGAAACCGAAGACCGAGATCGGCGAGAAAGGTGACGACGTAGCCCGACCACCCGACGGCCACGGTCGCGGCGCCGAGGGCGTACTCGAGGATGAGGTCCCAGCCGATGATCCACGCGACCACCTCGCCGAGGGTCGCGTAGCCGTAGGTGTAGGCGGACCCGGCGACCGGCACAGCCGCCGCGAACTCCGCGTAGCAGAGCGCCGCCAGCGCGCTGACGATGCCCGCCAGCACCATCGACAGGACGATGGCGGGGCCGGCGTGCATCGCGGCGGCCTGCCCGGTGAGCACGAAGATGCCGGTGCCGATGATGGCGCCGATGCCCAGCATCGTCAGGTCCACCGGGCCCAGGACCCGCTTGAGCGTGGCATCGCCGAGGCGCGCCTTCAGTTCATCGATCGATTTGGTGGCAAACCAGGACACTCGCGACCTCCAGTTCCACCTGTAAAATGAATCGCGCCCGGAAGTCCTGAAGGTTCGCGAAAGAAAGCCGGAACAATGGCCAAAACTAGCCAGGCTCGCCTGGGACCGTCAGAGCCTGATGGAAATCAAACCTAAGCCGTCGAGACGACTGCTCTACTTCGGGCCGTTTCGTTTCGAGCCGGGCAATGGCCTGTGGCACGGATCGTCCGAGGTCCCGCTGCCGCCGCGCGCGTTGGGCGTTCTGGAGGCGCTGATCGCCCAGCCCGGGGCGGTCGTGTCCAAGCAGGCGCTGATGGATGCGGTGTGGAAGGACGCCTTCGTCACCGAGGCCTCGCTCCTCGAGGCCATCCGAGTGCTGCGCGACGCGCTCGGCGACGACAGGCTGCGCCCGACCTACATCCAGACCGTCCATCGCCGGGGCTATCGATTCGTCGCCGACCTCACTACGTCCACCTGCGGAGCCACGCACCTCGGACCGCGCGACGGCGTGAAATTGCTGGCTGCCGAATGGCGCCCGTCTCATTGCGGCAGGGGTGGCGGCGCCGCGGCGATGGTCGGCATCGCGATCGTCTTTGCGTTGTTCGGTCAGCGTCCGCCGGCGCCGCGCCCGACGACGCGCTTCACGATCGCGCTGCCGGATGACATGGCCATCGATCCGTTGCGCGGCTCGGTCGCGGTGTCGAGCGACGGCACGCGCATGGTCTACGCCGCGCTGCACGGTCGGCCGCTCGCGGCTGTTCCTGCGAACCATCGACCGCGACACGCCGCAGGTCATCGAGGGATCCGATGGCGCGTCGGATCCGTTCTTCTCGCCCGACGGCCAATGGGTCGGCTTCTTCGCGCACGGCAGTCTGAAGAAGCTGCGGGTCGAAGGCGGAACGCCGGTGCCGCTGTGCGCTGCCCGCCCTGGGGCGGGCGCCAGCTGGGGCACCGACGGGACCATCGTGTTTGGCGGTGGGCCCGGCGGCGGCCTCGCGCGCGTCTCGCAAGACGGCGGCGAACCCGTCGTCCTGACCGCGCCAGCCGCGGGCTCGCGCGAAGTCAGCTACGGCTGGCCCGACGTCCTGCCCGGCGGGTCTCAGGTCCTTTACACGGCCGTGAGCCTGGCGAGCAGTCGCGTCGCGCTCTTCGATGTGAGCACCGGCCTCAGCTATCCGGTCGTCGACTCGGCTGCGTTTGGGCGCTATTCGCCGACCGGCCACCTGGTGTTCGAACGTCGCGGACGTCTCGAAGCGGCGCCGTTCTCGCTGCGCGAGCGGCGGCTGACCGCGCTGCCGCGGCCCATTCTGCGCGGGCTCGCGACCGCGGACGCCACCGTGGCGGGGCCTCGCTTCGCGTTTTCGCGCACCGGCTCGCTGATCTACGTGCCCGGCAGTTCGTCTGAGATCGACGAGCGCCTGCATTGGCTCGACGCGCGAGGCCGGCTCGAGCCGCTGCCGATTCCGCCGGTCGCGCTCGGCAGCGTCGACGTCTCGCCCGATGCGCAGCAGCTGGCGATGACCGTCGAAAGCGAAGACGGCGCCGACCTCTGGCTCGGCGACATGCAGCGCGGCGCGATCAGCCGTCTGTCGGCCGATGGGCGCAGCGTCAGCCCGACGTGGCGCCCGAACGGGCTGGAGATCGCCTTCGCCTACAGCAAGGCAGGTCCGTTCAATCTGTTCATGCGACCGACCGACGCCGATCACGCCCCCAGGCCGCTGCTCGAAAGCCCATGGAACCAGTTCCCGACGTCGTGGTCGCCCGACGGCCGGCAGCTGGCGTTCACCGAGTTCCATCCGCTCACCGGCGCCGACATCTGGGTGCTCGATCTCGCCAGCGCGAACGACGTCCTGTCGTCCGCACGCTGTTCGACGAATCGCATGCGCGCTTTTCGCCCGACGGCCAATGGCTCGCGTACATGTCGAACGAGTCGGGCCGCTGGGAGGTGTTCGTGCGGCCGGCTGACGGCAGCGGTCCTCGCGTGCAGGTGTCGACCGACGGCGGCGCGTGGCCTTGCTGGTCGGTTGACGGGCGCACGCTTGTACTTCAATGCCAACGGCCGCGCCGCGGCAGCCGCCATCAGCACGACGCCTACACTGAGCGTTTCTGCCCCACTCACCATTCCGGGTCGAGAGGATCTGCAGCTTGCGAGTGGGCACGCGCCTTCTTCGCGAGTGCTGGTGCGACAAAGTGGCGTCACGCCGGTGCGCCACGAGTTGCGCGTCGTGCTCGAGTGGTTCGCTGAGCTGACGCAGGCTGACTCGGCTTGCCTGCGTGATCGCGCGTCGACATCGCTCGACGACCCACGCCTCGACGACTATCGCATCATTGGCTCGCCTGCCGAGCTGCAACGCCGCGGGCTGTTCGTCGTCGAAGGGCGCCGCGTGCTTCGTCGGGTCGTCGATCTTCCCCGCTACCGGCTGCGCTCGGTGCTCGTCACCCGACGGCACTCGAGGCGCTTGCGGATGTCCGCTCGACGACTCCCTCAGGCGTGCCGATTTATGTCGTGAGTCAGTCCGTGATGAACGAGGTCGTCGGCTTCAACATTCATCGCGGCTGCCTCGCGCTGGCCGAGCGGCCGCCGATCGAAAGCCTGCAGACCGTGGACCTGACGACCGCACGACGCGTGATCGTGCTGGAGGGCGTCAACAATCCCGACAACGTCGGCGGCATTTTCCGCAGCGCGGCGGCGTTCGGCGTCGATCTGGTCGTGCTGGGGCCGAATTGCGGCGATCCGCTCTATCGCAAGGCAATCCGCACCTCGATGGGCGCCTCGCTGCAGGTTGCCTTCGTCGCTGCCGGCGCATGGCCTGCGGCCCTCGGCGACCTTCGCGCCGCGGGCTTTCGTGCGCTCGCGCTGACTCCGGCGACCGACGCCTTGCGCCTCGAGGACTTCGACCGCGCGCTGCCGCAAGTCGCGTTAGTGGTCGGGAGCGAAGGCGACGGGCTTGTCCGCCGGGGCGCTGTCGGCGGCTGACGCGCGCGTTCGCATCCCGATGACGGGGCCCGCGGAATCGCTCAACGTGACGGTGGCGGCGTCGATTGCGTTGCATTACTTTCGGTGAGGTCGTCGTTATCCGCGGAACCATTGACGCTCGATACCTCGGCGGATCACGACTGATCAGGGTTACGCTTTCGCATGGCATTCAATCGGCTGTGCAATGCCAACATCCAATATCATCCGCTGCTCCTGGAGGCGATCCCGGATGGAGCACGACGCGTTCTGGACGTGGGGTGTGGTGATGGCATCCTGTCGGCCCAGTTGGCTCGGGCCGGCGTGTGCCACGTCGTCGGTCTCGATCTCGACGCGGAAGTTCTCGACCGGGCTAGAGCGCGCCACCTCGGCGTGACAGTCGAGTGGTTGCATGGCGACGTGTTTGACGTTCCGTTCGAACCTGGCTCATTCGACGCCGTGGTGTCAGTTGCCACGTTGCATCACATGAACGCCGAGGATGGGCTCGCCCGATTCGCTGACTTGGTCAGGCCCGGGGGTGTCGTGGCGGTGATCGGGCTTGCCGCCAACGACTGGTGGGACTTGCCTTACGCGTTGGTCAGTCAAGGGGTTCGGACCATTCTCGGTCTCGTGCGCGGCCACTGGGAACACTCGGCGCCCATGGCTTGGCCGCCGCCAGCGACCTATCGGGAAGTGAAACGAATCTCGAGCCACGTCTTACCCGCCGTCCGGTACCAAACGACATCTGCTTCGTCGGTACTCGCTGATCTGGACGAAGCCTGAGTAGCAATGGTCGACTCCTGCCCACCTGTTCGACCGAATGCCGCCGGTTGCTGCTCACACCAGCCGCGATCGGTAAGGTGCCGAATTCCTGCGTAAGGTGGTTCAGAAACGACTCCGGCGCCGCAGCCGCATCAAGTTGGGCTACGTCGTCGCTCATCCATTGCAGCGAGATCCAGCCCCGAGAGTCGGCGCTCAAACTCCCGCGCGTTGCGACCGGTTCTCGAGCTCGAACTCTGCTCGCAGGCTTTCTCGATCGCGGCCAATCGTGGCCACCGCCAGCGTGCGGCCGCCCCGACGGAAGGTCGCCGTGCAGTCACCGCCGGCAAGATCGCCTGCGACGTCGATCTCGTCCGAGCCGGCCGCGTGACCGACGTAGTTGATCGTGGTGTCGTAGTGCGCACTCCAGAAAAACGGAACGGCGTCGAACCGCTCGCGGCGGCCGAGCATGTTGCGCGCGGCCACCTGGCCCTGCCGTTCGGCGACGACCCAGTGCTCGACGCGAATGCGCTCGCCGGTGCGCACATCGGGCCAGCGCGCGATGTCACCGGCCGCATAGACGCCCGGCACGCTCGTTTCCAGATACTCGTTGACGGCCACGCCACGATCGAGGGCAATGCCGCTGCGCCCGATGAAATCCGTCACCGGCGTCACCCCGATGCCGACGATGATGATGTCGGCGTCGACGGTGCCACCGCTTTCTAGCTTCACGCGGCTATCGTCGATGGCGCTGACCCTCTCGCCGAGATGAAACACCACGCCCTTGGACTCGTGAAGGTGCCGGAGGTGATCGCCGATCTCCGGCCCCATCACATGCGCGAGCGGCCGCTCCTCGGGCGCAATCACATGGGTTTCGATGTCACGCGCCCGCAGCGACGCCGCCACCTCGAGTCCAATGAAGCTGGCGCCGACGACCGCCGCACGCGTGCCCGGCGACAGCGTGCCGATGATCTTGCGGCTGTCGACGAACGAGCGGAGATAGTGCACGCGCGGGCTCTCAGCGCCTGGAACATCCAGCTTCACTGGCGTGGCGCCGGTCGCGAGCAAGAGCGCGCCGTACGGAAGCGACGTCCCGTTATCGAGCGACACCGTGCGGCGCGAGGTATCGATTGAGGTGACCTTGGTCTCGAGCATCAACCGGACAGACTGCTCCGCGTCGTACGCGGCATCGCGCAGGGGCATCCAATCCTCGGGCGCGCTTCCCGCGAGGTAGTCCTTCGACAGGTTCGGGCGATCGTACGGCGCATCCTCATCAGCGCTGACCAGGGTGAGCGGACCGCCGAAACCTTCGCGGCGCAATGTGTCGACGGCGGCGATTCCGGCCGCTCCGCCGCCAACAATCACTATCGACGCCGGCGCTGCGGCTGGCGCGCTGCGAGTCGACGGCGGCAGCTTCTCCTTGACGACAATGCGATCGCCGGTCTGTTCGACGCGCCAGCAGGCAATGGGATCGAGGGCCGGCGCGCGCAGGTGCTCGCCGGTGCGAAGGCTGAAGCAGGCGTGATGCCACGGGCAGCGTACGGTGTCGCCAACGACGAGGCCCTCCGCCAGCGGTCCGCGATAATGCGTGCACCTCGCCCCGACGGCGAGGATCTCGTGACCCACCTCCACGACAAGAACATCGTCCTTGCCGACGTGACCCAGGATCTGGCCCTCCTTGCGAAGCGCGGCGACCGACACGCCGGCCGTAAGGTCTGGGCCCGATGGCTCTTTCTTCTGCTCGGACATGTCGCCCTCCCGTCAGACGTCGAGGATGCGCTGGAGTCGACGGCGGATGCTATCACGCGGACAGCCGGAGCTAGCCGAACAGATGGAGAGCTGGGAGACAGGGCTGAAACTGAGAGCCGACCGCTGAGAACGCCCGGAACTCGTTCCGGACTCGAGTGAGTTCCGGAGAGTTCCGGGCTTAGACTGAGTCAGGGGCGTGTCATGACCACAGAAGCCATAGCGGCTGTCGAGCCGCCGATACGCGTCGAATCGCGAGAGGGGGTGGCGACGTTGACGCTCAACCGCGGCGCGAGGTTCAACCCGCTCTCGTCGGACATGATTGCGGCGCTGGACAGCGCACTCGGGGCGATCGCCGGCGACGGCGATTGCCGCGTGGTGGTGCTCGCGGCCGAGGGCCGGGGCTTCTGCGCCGGCCACGACCTCAAGGAAATGCGCACGCACGCCGGCGACGCCGCGTGGCAGCGCCGGCTCTTCGACGATTGCAGTCGGATGATGACGCGGGTCACCGAGCTGCCGCAACCGGTGATCGCGCGCGTGCACGGCATCGCCACCGCCGCGGGATGCCAGCTCGTCTCGATGTGCGACCTCGCGGTGGCCGTCGACACAGCGACCTTCGCACTGCCGGGCGTCAACATCGGGGTGTTCTGCTCCACGCCGGCGGTCGGCGTCGCGCGCAATATCGGCCGAAAGCGCGCGATGGAGCTGCTGCTCACCGGTGCACCCATCGACGCACGCACCGCGCTCGCGTGGGGTCTCGTCAACCGCGTCGTCCCCCTCGCAGCGCTGGACGCGGAGATTCGCCAGCTGACCGATCAGATTGTCTCGCGCAGCGCGGCAACGATCAGGTTGGGCAAGGCGGCGTTTTATCAGCAGATCGAACGCCCGCTCGCGGTCGCGTATGACGTGGCCAGCGAGACGATGACCTGCAACATGTCGCTGAACGATGCCGCCGAGGGCATCGACGCCTTCCTGCAGAAGCGTCCCCCGTCCTGGCGGGACCGGTAGTGTTCGACAGTGCGGTCGTTCAGGACGAGCAAACGCTAACGGGCGCGCCGCTCGATGTTCTCCGTGAGATGTGTCGGTTACGGACCTCGGCGGCGAAGAACCATGAGATAGACGAGGCCATTCACGAGGAGCACCAATCCGCCGAGCACCCACTGCACTTCGCGCGACAGCGAGTCGGGATACAGCGCGGGGATGATGTAACGCTCCACGAAGCTGGACGTATAGGCCGGTCTGCCACCGCGCTCGCGCAACCAGTTCTCCAGCGGCGTGAGCGGGCAGAGCCAGCCGGCGAACTCAATCCAGGCGCCCCAGCCTGCGGCCGGAAGGTGCAGCCAGGCGACTCGCCGCCAGCGCAGTACGAGCAGCCCGCCGAATACAACGAACAGCACGAACGCACAGTGGACGATGACGGTGAGATCGGCCAGGAATCGGAACCACATCGGAGACCAGGATCGCAAGATCGAGCGGGAATCTCGGCCGTCAGGGCCCTGGCGCCCATGATCGCCGACTTTGCTGTCGAAGGGGGATCTGCGAAGTTTGGAGCATGCTGAAAGCGTGACCCTCAGCCTTGTCGACGCCGACGACGCGGAGCGACGCACTCAGTTCACCCGGCTCGCGGCGTCCGGTGGCGCCATCACTCCCACACTTGTGAACTCCGCTCTGGTGGCTTCCTCGCACCTTGGCGACCTGGTCGCGAGAAAAACGCCCTCGCTGATTGAACCGGTGGCTAGTCCCAAGACGGCTACACTCTCAAAGGGAATGCCACTCCTGTTCAATCTCCACGGCCACGTCGCGCTAGTCACTGGCGCGAACCACGGCATCGGTGCCGCGACGGCGCAGGCACTTGCCGCGTGCGGTGCATCGGTGGTTGTGTCGTATCTGCGGATTCCCGACCCGGAGGATACCGTGGCTCCGGAGATGTACCGCAAGAACCGGGCGATGGACGCCGCAAACGTGCTAGCGGCGATCGAGATGCAGGATGGTCGAGCTGTAGCCGTTGAGGCCGACCTGGCGGAGCCGAAGACATCGGGTCGCCTATTCGACGCGGCCGAATCCGCGTTCGGCCCCGTCGACATCTTGATCAACAACGCAACAGGGTGGGTCGCCGACACGTTTTTGCCAACGCCCAGCCGCCGGTTCGGGCATCGTCAGGTGCGGGTCTCCGCCGAGACGATCGACCGGCAATTCGCGGTCGATGCTCGCGGCTCTGCGCTGCTGATCGCGGAGTTTGCGCGGCGGCACGCAGCGCGTGGCGGCACGTGGGGGCGCATCGTCGCGCTCACCTCTGGGGGCCCCACCGGCTTCCCGAATGAAGTCTGGTACGGAGCCGCCAAAGCTGCGCTCGAGAACTACACGATGTCCGCTGCGTTCGAGCTCGCCGCGCTCGGGATTACTGCGAACATCGTACAGCCGCCGGTCACCGACACTGGTTGGGTGACCGAGGAGGTTCGTCGGCACGTGGCAGAACGGCCGGACCTAGTCCACGTCGCCAGCCCCGACGAAGTGGCGGTTGTTATTGCTTTTTTGGTCTCACAGGACGCGCGCCTGATTACCGGAAACAGAATCCATCTGCGGTAGGAGGACGGCCGGGTCAGACCAGATGCTATGGGATTGGTCCTGAGTAATGTATGGTCTGCCCCTCCGTTGCAAGTCACATTTCGAGGTGATGGCGAACACGGTTGCGGTAATGTATCCGGCCTGTTCGTGGAACCCGTTGGTTCCTGGCCTTGATGGAATACGCGCGCACCGGTCCTCATAACGCCGGCGGTCACGAACGACCGGTTACTCAGTCAGGCTGACGGTGCGCCGATTGACGGTTCGGCCATCACAGCAAGTGCTCCTCGCAATCCGACGACAGGCGGCTTACGCGACTCGAGCCGGGTACGCGCGAAATTCTTCCTCGCTCGTGAGGACCTTCCAGCAGATGCGGACCATCTTGTTCGCCAACGCGACGATGGCCACCTGACGCTGGCGACGCGTCTCGACCTGGCGCAGCCATTGGCCGAGCGACGACTGGTCGCGTTTCAAGTGGACGAACGAGGACTGGGCGCCTTGGATGAAGAGCTCGCGCAGGTACGTGTTCCCGCGCTTGCTGATCGATCCGAGCGTCGGCCTGCCGCCCGTCGAATGCTGGCGCGGGACCAATCCGAGCCAGGCGGCCATGTCGCGACCGCGAGCGAACATGCGGCCGTCACCGACGGCGGCCACCGCCGCGGTGGCGATGATGGGACCGATGCCGGGGACGGTCGCCGCTCGGCGACACAGCGGTGATTGATCGGCCCACTCCGCCAAGTCCCGCGTGGCCTGAACGATCTCAACGTCGAGCGCGAGCCATCGTTGCCGGAGTCGATGGAGTAACTCCACGAGGCGCGGCGACAGTCGGTGCTCAATATCAGTGAAGATTGTGGGTAGGCGGTGGACGAATGCCGCGCGGCCGACAGGGATGACCATCCCGTGCTCGAGCAGCAACGCGCGCATTTGGTTGATGACCGCGGTGCGCTCGACGATGAACCGACGGCGCACGCGGTGCAGTGCTTGCAATTCAAGCTGCTCCGTCGTCTTCAACGGCACATATCGCATGCTCGCCCGGCCACCCGCTTCGGCGATCGCCGCGGCATCATTAAAATCGTTTTTGTTGGCTTTCAGATAGGGCTTGACGAATTGCGCGGGCAGGATCCGCACTTCGTGCCCTGCGGCGGTGAACACTCGGCCCCAGTACCGCGAACCCGGGCACGATTCCGTCGCGACGATGCACCGTGGCGCCGTCGCGGCGTACTCAGCGAGCTGCGCCCGATTCAGTTTCTTGCGGAGAATGGTCGTGCCGCCCTCATCGAGGCCGACCAGGTGGAACCAGTTCTTGCCGAGATCGATGCCCACAATCGTTAGTGGCGTCATATACCGCTCCTCTCTGATGGCAGGGCGCCATTCTCTGACAGGAGGGGCAGACCATTCCATTACGCCGCAGGGTTTGGTAATCCGGGTTCTGGACCCACGCGAGACTCCGAGTAGCGGCGCGGACGCGATTGCCCCCGAAAAACGGATGCCTTGAACCACTGAAGAATTGGGTGAACGTTCCGCGCGCTCCTGGCTTCCGCGAATCGATCCATAGGGCCACGGTTGTTGACGCGCACCGTTCCGCGGAAGCCAGGAAGGCGCGGAAAGTTTATTGGCGACGAGTGAGTCGGCTTTGTTTACACTGTGCCGGTGAATCCCGCCGGTGCTCGGGGTAAACGCGAGTTCGGCCCGTCCGCGGCGCCGCAAAAGCCCGCCCTGCTGTCGCAGCGGCCTCCGCGCAGCGGCCTTTCCGTCCGCGGCCGTCCGCGCAGCGGCCCTCCGGCGAAGCCGGCCTAACGCTATGACTCGACGACTACTGCTTACGTCTTGTTCGCTCCTCGTCATCACGATCGGTGCTATGGCCCCGAGGCTCATGGCGCAAGGCGCCGCTGGCCCTGGCAAGACTGCTGAGGGGGCTGCGCCGAACGCCACGGACACCGAGTGGCGCACCTACGGCGGCGATCTTCGAAGCACGCGGTATATGCCGCTCGATCAGATCAACCGCACGAACTTCAACAGCCTCGAAGTGGCGTGGCGACTCAAGACAGAATTCCTGGGCCCTCGACCCGAATTCAACTTCCAGGTGACACCACTGGTCGTGAAGGGCGTGCTCTACACGCCGGCCGGTTCGCGACGCGCCGTCATTGCACTGGATGCGGAAACCGGCGAGATGCTGTGGATGCATCGGCTCGATGAGGGCAAGCGCGGCGAAGCGGCGCCGCGTCGGCTGTCGGGCCGCGGACTGGCCTATTGGACCGACGGCAAACAGGAGCGCATCGTCTACGTGACGCCGGGGTATCAGATGGTGGCTCTCGATGCGAAGACGGGTCAGCGCGTGCCTTCGTTTGGCAAGAACGGCATCGTCGATCTCAAGCTCGACAACGATCAGGAGGTCGACCTCGAGACCGGCGAATTCGGACTACATGCGGCGCCTGTCATCGCCAAGCGACGTGATCGTCGTGGGCGCTGCCCACCTCCCGGGTGACATGCCAAAGAGCCGGCGTCACGAAAAGGGGTACGTGCGCGGGTACGACGTGCGGACGGGCAAGCGACTGTGGATCTTCCACACCATTCCGCGACGAGGCGAGTTCGGGTGGGAGACCTGGGAAAACGAGTCGGGCGCATACACCGGGAACGTTGGCGTCTGGGCCCAGATGACGGTCGACGAAGAACTGGGGATGGTCTATCTGCCGGTGGAACTCCCCACCGGCGACTACTACGGCGGTCATCGGCCGGGCAACACACTCTTTTCGGAGAGCCTGGTGGCGCTGGATTTGAAAACCGGTGTCCGGAAGTGGCACTACCAGCTCGTTCATCATGGCATCTGGGACTTCGACATCCCGTGCGCACCCATCCTCGCCGACATTACCGTCAACGGCAAATTGATCAAAGCCATTGTCCAGCCCACCAAGCAGGCGTGGCTCTATGTATTCGATCGGGTGACCGGGCAACCCGTGTGGCCGATTGAAGAGCGACGCGGTTGAAAAAGGCGATGTGCCTGGCGAATGGTATTCACCGACGCAGCCCTTCGTGACCAAGCCTCCCGCCTTCGATCGTCAAGGCGTGTCGACGGACGATCTCATCGACTTCACGCCGGAGCTCCGCGCCGAGGCTCTCGAGATCGTCAAGCGTTACAAGATGGGACCGCTCTTCACGCCGCCTGTGGTGAGCAAATGGGAAGGGCCACTCGGCACGTTGATGCTGCCGTCCAATACGGGTGGAGCCAACTGGCCGGGCGGTGCGCTGGATCCTGAAACCAACATCCTCTACATCTACTCGTTCACCAACGTCACCTCTCTGGGTCTGGTCTCGGATCCGTCACGGTCGGACATGGCGTACGGACGCGGGCGGGCGCGGGATCCCAGTGCCGCAGGTGCCGCAGGTGCCTCGGGTGCCGGGGGTGCTCCGGGTGCCACGGGTGCCGCAGGTGCCGCAGGTGCTCCGGGCTGCTGGCGGCGGTGGCGAGGGCGGCGGGAACACGGTGACCGTACGCGGCTTGCCCTTGATCAAACCGCCGTACGGGCGAATTACGGCGATCGATCTCAACAAGGGTGACATCGTGTGGCAAGTGGCCCACGGCGACACGCCCGACACCATTCGCAATCATCCGGCCCTCAAAGGTCTGAACATCCCGCGCACTGGACGGACCAACGGCCGGATCGGGACGTTGGTGACGAAGTCGCTCGTCATCGCAGGCGAACCGGGGTTCAACACGACTCCCAACGGCCGAGGCGCGATGCTTCGCGCGTACGACAAAGCCACGGGTCAGGATGCAGGCGCCGTCTACATGCCCGCGCCACAAACCGGGTCGCCGATGACCTATATGCTCAACGGCAAACAGTATCTCGTCGTGGCAGTCGGCGGCCCCGGATACAGCGGCGAGCTGCTCGCGTATCGCTTACCGGCGGCGTCCACGACGAATACAAGCAAGACGCCGTAATGCGATTGTTCTTAACGACGGTTCTCCACGGCGGTTCTTGCGACGGGCGGGTTCGCGGCGGCGGTTCGTGCCGACGGCCTTCACGAAGGCTGCTCGACGTTCGTCGAGACCGTCGTCGGACTGGAGCACCTTCGTGACCAGAACCTCGTGAGAACCGCTGCGCAGAACCGTCGTCAAGAACCCTCGTATGAACAGCGCGTCAGTCGAGCCGCCGCCCCCTCGTCTCTGGCCCCAACCACAGCATCACCAGCACGAGCACGCCCGCGGTGGCGATGCAACTGATCATCGCGTTCGCCAGCGACATGCCGCGGTCTTGCAGCGACCCGATCAGGAACGGCGTAAACGACCCGAGCCCGGCGCCGACGTGATACGCAAAGCCGGTCCCGACCGCGCGCGCTTCCGTCGGGAAACCGCTCGGAGAGATAGCCGGGGACGATGCCCCAGGCGCCCGAGCAGCCCAGACCGATGAGAAGCGCACCGAGCAGCAGCAGATTGGGATTGGATGACCAGAGAAAGAGCGGCGCCGCCAGCACTCCGACGATCATCCCGAGCGTCGGTGCCCCACGCCGGCCGAGCCGCGTCTCCGACAGCTGGCCTAGATACGACCGACCCGATCAGCCCGCCGGCGTTGAGCGCGATCAGGTAGCTGAGCGGCGCAAGCGACAGCCCTCGCAGGAGCGTCGGATACCAGAACGTGATCGAGTGATACGAGAAGATGAAGGTCGCCATCAGCACCGACGTGTGCATGGTCACCCAGCGCAGGTCGCGATCGAACAGTCGCGCGACCGAGAGCCGCTCGCGCGACACCCCAGACGCCCGCTGCTGCCGCTGCTGCTCGAGCCAGACCGGGCTCTCCTTCACGGTCGCCATCACGCCCAGGATGACGAGCGCCGGCAGGACCCCGGCCCACAGCATGAACCGCCAGCCCCAATCGGGGTTGTCGTCGACGAGCGGCCAGCCAAACTGGTACACCAGCGACGACAGCATGAAGCCGAACGAAAAGCCGCCCTGCAGCAGGCCGGACGCGACGCCGCGAAGCTGGTTGGGCAAGTGCTCGAGCGCGAGCGGCACGCCCGCCGCCCACATGCCGCCCATGCCAATGCCGAACAGCGCCCGGAACGCGAACAGCATCACGTAGGACGTGGACAGCCCGCTGAGGAACGCAAACGCCGTGAACCAGGCGATCGAGAAGATGATCGGCGGCTTGCGGCCCCAGCGATCGGCCGCGGTGCCGGCGCCGATGCCGCCGAGCACGCGGAACACCAGCGTCACGGTGCCCGAGCGCGCCGGCCAACGCAGCGTTGACCGAGAAGCTCTGCTGAATGTTGACGAGGACGAACGTCAGGATCGTGAAGTCGAACGCGTCGAGCACCCACGCGAAGAACGTCGTGAGAAACGCCTTGCGTTGATCGCGATTGAGCTCGCGATACCGGGCGATCACTCGGCCCACGCCAGCGATCGCGCGACCGCCTTCTTCCAGCCGGCGTAGAGCCTCTCGCCGCGCGCGCTTGTCCATCTGCGGAGCAAACTCGCGATCGAGCGCCCAGTTGCGCCGAACGTCGTCGAGGCTGTCCCAGTAGCCGACCGCGAGGCCGGCGAGATAGGCGGCGCCGAGCGCGGTCGTCTCGCGCACGACCGGGCGACGAACCGGGCACGCCGAGCAGGTCGGCCTGAAACTGCAGCAACATCGCGTTGGCCGCCGCTCCGCCATCCACTTTCAGCGTGGTCAAGCGCCAAGCCCGCTTCCTCCTGCATCACCTCGAGCACGTCGCGCGTCTGATACGCCATCGCATCGACGGCGGCGCGCGCCACGTGCGCCATCGTGGTGTTGCGCGTCATGCCCACGATGATGCCTCGCGCCCGCGGATCCCAGTACGGGCGCGCCAAGTCCGACGAACGCCGGCACGAGATACACGCCGTCGGTGTCCGGCACCTGGTGCATCAGCTTTTCGACATCCGCCGATGCCTCGATCGCCTTGAGCCCGTCGCGCAGCCACTGCACGGCGGCGCCCGCGACGAACACCGCGCCTTCGAGCGCATACGTCGTCCGGTCTCGCCAAGCTTCCACGCGACCGTCGTCAGCAAGCCCTTGTGCGACGGCACCGGCGTCTCGCCGGTGTTGAGCAGCATGAAGCAGCCGGTGCCATACGTGTTCTTCGCCGCGCCCGGCTCGAAACACGCCTGCCCGAACAGCGCCGCCTGCTGATCGCCGGCGATGCCGGCAATCGGAATCGCCGATCCGAGCAGCGCCGGATCCGTTTCGCCATAGACCTCGCTGGAGGATCGCACCTCGGGCAGCATCGCGCGCGGCACATCGAGAATCCGCAGCAGCTCGTCGTCCCACTCCAGCGTGTGGAGGTTGAACAGCAGCGTCCGGCTCGCGTTGCTGACGTCGGTGATATGAGCGCGACCGCGCGTCAGCCGCCAGACCAGGAACGAGTCGATCGTGCCAAACAGGATCTCGCCCGCGCGCCGCGCGCGCGCGCAGGCCGTCGTGCGAGTCGAGCAGGTGCTTGATCTTCGTCCCGGAAAAATAGGCATCGACCACGAGCCCGGTCTTGCTGTCGAAAGAGTCGCCTCGTGCCCGGCGGCCTTCAACCGATCGCAGATGGGCGCGGTGACGCGGCTCTGCCACACAATCGCGTTGGCGATCGGCCGACCTGAATCGCGCTCCCACAGCACCGTCGTCTCGCGCTGATTGGTGATGCCGACGGCCGCCAGATCGCTCGCCGTGATCCCGGCCTTGCGCGATCGCCTCCCGCGCGGTTGCGAGCTGCGAGTTCCAGATCGCTTCGGGATCGTGCTCGACGTGACCCGGGCCTGGGAACAGCTGCGGAAACTCCTGCTGGGCCATCGAGACCACGACTGCGCCGCCCGATCGAACACGATGGCGCGGCTCGACGTGGTGCCTTGATCGAGCGCCAGGACGATACCTGCTCACTTGACCCCCGCGGCGGTGGGATGATGGCGAAACACGAGCAGATCGTAGGCCAACGCGCCGACGACCGCGCCCACGCACGGCGCGACCACCGGGACCCACCACCAGCCGTCGGCCGCCGTGAACACGCCGCTGCCCCAGCCGGCCACTGCCGTAAACAGCCGCGGGCCGAGGTCGCGCGCCGGATTGATCGCATAGCCGGCGTTGAAGCCAAACGCGACGCCAATGGCCGTCACGATGCCGCCGACGATGACGGGCGTCAGCCAGCTGGGCGTCGCGGCGTTGCGCGATCGGTGACGGCGAGAATCGCACAGCATCAGCAGCGCCGTGCCGACCACCTGATCGACGAAGCCGCCCAGCGATTGAGAGAAACGGCTGAGGGTAGGTCGCGAAGATGCCCGGCCGTCCCTTGCGGCGCCGGCAATCTGCCGGACGCCGCCGTCGAAGGCGTCGAACGCCTCACGGTAGGTGAGATACACGACCGCCGACGCGACAAACGCGCCGGCCATCTGCGCCGACGATGTACGGCGCGACCTTGGCCCACGGGAACCCGCGGACGACCGCCAGGGCGATCGTGACGGCCGGGTTGAGGTGCGCGCCCGAAACGCCGCACCGGCAACGTAGACGCCCAGCATCACCGCCAGTCCCCAGCCGATGTTGATGGCGAGAAACGACCCGTTGGCGTTCGCGCTCAAGACCGTCTGCGCGACGACGCCGACGCCGAACACGATCAGAATGAAGGTGCCGAGAAACTCCGCGGCGGCTTCGCGGCTCGTGCCTTGCATCGATGGGCCCTCGCTTTCCGCGCGCATTATAGACTTCAGTCCGGCATTGGTCGGCGGGACGAGGACAAAAGGCGTCGCCCAGGGAGACCACCTTGCCGATTTGGCCGTAAATTCACGTAGATGACCGGTCCCGCAATTTGCAAGCAGCTCACGGCCGAGGATGCTGAGCACGCGGCTGATTCTGGCTTGTTCCTGGTGGCCCAGGCCTACGACGGAGTGTTCACATATGCCGCCGTTCACGCCGATGGGCTGGCCGCTGAAGGCAACGCCTTGCTCGGCACGTGGATGGCGCTGGTTGGTCCGACGCACCGCGCTGGTGGGCGCCAAGGTGCTGGCAGCGAGTTGCGGCATTCTGCTCTACATGGTCGGCTTCTATCGCGGCCTGGCCTACCTGACGGTCTTCTACGCCGTTGCGGCCATCGGCCCGTGGCTGTTCGTCCTGCAGCACTACTGATCAGCCGCGCTGCTCGACTTCGTTCGCGAAGGCCAGCTTCACAAGACTGACCGCCGCGCTTACCTTGAACTGGCCTAACTGCGCAACTTGAGACTTGCTGTTTTCCCTGTGGTACGTTGCTACGCGTGTTTGTCTGTCGGCAGCGGCTGTCGCCCGCGCGGTGGCATGAGGCCGTCGGTTCCGACCTGGATCTCGCGAGCCGCGATCGCTGATCGGCCTCGCGCTGTTCGGCGTGACGCTGCTTTACATCGATCGAGAAGAGACGCTCCGCGAGTCGCGGCGGCTCGGTCTGCTGCTGCCGTTGGTCCTGCTGCCGAGCGGCTTGTGGCATGCGCTGCGAACGCTCGGCTGGCAATCTGCTTTCCGCGCGGACGGTGCGCCCGCCGTTCTGGCGTCTCTTCCAGGTCCGGCTCGCCGCCGACGGCGTGTCCTACTTCACGGTTCGCGGGCTTGGCGAGCGAGCCGCTGCGGGTCGTGCTGCTGCTCGACCGCGTGCCAGCGGCGGCGTCGACCGCGTCGACGATTCTGGAGCGCACGGCGATGGGCAGTGATGAGCGTGATCCTCGTCGGCGATCACGGCCATCGCCGCGATGTCGTCCGACGTCGTGCCCGAGGACTGGCAGCAGATCTTCCAGTGGATCGCCATCGTGGCGGTCGTCGTCGTGCTGTTCACGGTCATTTTCCTGACGCGCAAGGGCCGCTACATCGGGCCGTTCTTCGAGGCGATCTATCGCCGGACCGGATGGGGCTGGACCGAAGGCCGCGTCGCACACTTCATCAGCGACGTCGAGACGATCTTTCTCGAGCTCGCGCGCTCGGATCCGCAGCGGCTGCGCAAACTGGTCGGCCTCGCGCTCGCCTGCTTCGGCCTGATGGTGCTCGAGGTCTGGGTGGTGTTCTGGGCCATCGGCCAGCCGGTCACGGTCTGGATCAGCACGATTGTCGAAACCTTCACCCGGTCGGCCAGCGTGTTCAGCGGCGCTGATCCCGGCCAATCTCGGCGCGCTCGAAGCCTCGAACGTCGCCGTCGTCCGCGCGCTCGGGCTGGCCGGCGCCGGCTCGCTCGCGCTGGCCCGACGGGTGCGCGGCCTGTTCTGGGCCGGCCTGGGACTGTTGCTCTATCCGCGCGACACGCTGCGCACGCCGCGGGAGGACGGTCGCTGATGCTGTCGGCGATCGTCGAGGCGATTCAGGAGTGGGCCAGCGGCGTCGGCGGCGTGGGGCTGTTCGTCGTCGCGGCGCTCGATTCGTCGTTCCTGTCGTTTCCGCAGGTCAACGACCTGCTGATCATTTTTCTGAGCACGAAGAACGCCGCAGCTGATGCCGTACTACGCCGCGATGACGACGGCCGGCTCGCTGCTCGGGTGCTTCGTGCTGTATGGCTTGGCCTGGCGCGGCGGCGAGGTGTTTCTGCGCAAAGCGCTTCAGCGGCCCGCGCGTCGAACGCGGCCTGGCCCTCTATCAGCGCCACGGCCTGCTCGCCGTCGTCGTGCCTGCGCTGCTGCCTCCGCCGATGCCGTTCAAGCTGTTCGTCTTGCTGGCCGGCGCCGCGCGAGTGTCGCCGTGGAAGTTTGGCGCTGCGGTTGCCATCGGCCGCGGCATCCGCTATTTCGGCCAGGGATACCTGGCAGTGCTGTACGGCGAGCAGGCGGTCGCGCTCGTCAGGCAGCACGGATCACGTCAGTCGGCATCGGCCTGGCGGTCCTCGCGGTGGCACTCGGCGTGATGTACTACTTCAGCGTCACGCGGAGGCACCGTGTCGCCGTCGCGGGCAGGTGACGCAGATTCTCTGGCTCAGATGATCGATAGATGCGCGTAGTCACGGTGTTCTCGTCTGGACCTCGGCGCCCGATCGCCCTCGACGTCATCGATCGGTTCGATCAGATACCGCTCGCTGCTGACCGACGACGAGGCGCGGCGAGCTGCCCGCTTCGTTCACTTCAAGGACACGGCGCTGTTCGTGGTCGGGCGGCGCTGGCGAGGACGATGCTGTCGACGCTACGCAGCGTCCTCCGCGCGACTGGTGCTTTCGAGATCGACGACCATCGGCCGGCCCGCATCTGGCCGCAGCGCGCTGCCGGGGTGCCGGACCTGCGCTTCAACCTGACGCACACCGCGGGCTGGTGGCCTGTGCCGTCTCGGTCGGCCGCGAAGTCGGTGTCGACGTCGAACGCATCGATCGACAGCTGGTGCACGACGTCGCCGAGCGCTTCTTCTCCGAGCGCGAGGTGGCCGACCTGCGCGCATTGCCGATTGACGAGCAGGAGACGGTGTTCTTCGACTACTGGACGCTCAAGGAGTCGTACATCAAGGCGCGCGGGCTGGGCCTGGCGCTTCCGCTTGGTCAATTCACGTTTCTCCGCACGCCGGGACGCGCGCCGTCGATCGCGTTTGCGCCCGAGCTGCACGACGACCCGACGTCGTGGCAGTTTGCGCAGTTCTGGCCGACCAGCGAGCATCGGATGGCGGTCGCGGTTCGCCGAACCGGACGACGATCTGCCGATCGTCGTCGAAGCCGGTCGTCCCGAGGTTCCCGCGTGAACCTATGGGCGATCAGCGATCTTCACGTCGGCTTCGAAGAGAATCGGCGCGCGGTCGAGTCGCTCGAGTCCTACGCCGACGACTGGCTGATCCTCGCCGGCGACACCGGCGAGACGCCGGCGCATCTCGACTTCGTGCTGCGGCATCGTCACGCGCGTTCGCGAAGGTCATCTGGACGCCTGGCAATCACGATCTGTGGACGCCGCGCAACTCTCGAGCCCGAGCGTCGCGGCGTCGCGCACTACGAGCGACTCGTCAAGCTCTGTCGCAGCTACGGCGTGCTGACGCCCGAAGATCCGTACGCCGTGTGGCCCGGCGACGGCCCGCGCACGGCCATCGTGCCGACGTTCGTGCTCTACGACTACTCGTTCCGGCCCGATGATGTCGCGGCAGACGGAAGCGGTGGCGTGGGCGGCCGAGACGGGCGTGCGCTGCGCCGACGAGGAACTGCTGAGTCCCGATCCGTTCTCGACGCGCCAGGCGTGGTGCGCATCGCTCGTCGCGCCACACCGAACAGCGGCTGCAGACCGATTCCCCGCGACACGCGGATCATCCTCGTCAACCACTGGCCGCTGCGTCGCGATCACGCCGTGCTGCCGCGCATGCCGCGATTTTCGATCTGGTGCGGCACGCGCGCGACGGAAGACTGGCATCAGCGCTATTCCGGTCGACACCGTGGTCTACGGCCACCTGCACATGCGCGCGACGCGCGAGCTGGACGGCGTGCGATTCGAAGAAGTGTCGCTCGGGTACCCGCGGCAGTGGGATCAGCGCAGGGGCGTGGGACACTACTTGCGACGGATTCGATAATCAGTTGGATCAGAACCCGAGACGGGCCACGAGACTCGAATCACGAAGCAAATCTAAGACTTCTTCGTGCCCTTCGTGGCTAACGTTCCGGCCGTGTTCCGTGCTCCGTGTTTCCGTGCTACACCCTGCGCAGCCGCTCGCCCGCCGCGCGCAGCGTCTCGTCCTTCTTCGCGAAGCAGAACCGCAGCACCGGGCCGCCGCGTATCCTGATAGAGGAACGCCGAGCACGGAATCGACGCGACGCCGTGCTCGGTGATGAGCCGCATCGCCATCTCGCGATCGGCGTCGCGCGCGATCGCCGAGTAGTCGAGCAGCTGAAAGTACGTGCCCTCGCACGCCAGCGGCTTGAAGCGCGAGCCTTCGATCAGCTGCAGGAACAAGTCGCGCTTCTGCTGATAGAAGCGCGCAAGCTCGCTGGCCAACGGATCGCGCCGGACGAACTCCGCAAACGCGACTTGCGACGGCGTGTGCACGGTGAACGTCATGAACTGGTGGACGCGCTGCACCTCGGCGAGAATCGGCGCCGGCGCGACGCAGTAGCCCACTTTCCATCCGGTCGTGTGGAAGGTCTTGCCGAACGAGCTGATCACGCACGCGCGCTCGCGAAGCTCGGGATAGCGCAGCAGGCTCTCGTGCCGGCGGCCGTCGAAGATGACGTGCTCGTAGACCTCGTCGCCGATGAGCAGGATGTCGGTGCCATCGACGATCGCGGTGAGCTGCCGCATGTCGTCGGCCGTCCAGGCGATGCCCGTCGGATTGTGCGGCGTGTTGACGAGGATCGCGCGCGTCTTGTGGCGTGATCGCGCGCCGCACCTCGTCCCAGTCGACGCGATAGTCGGGATAGCGCAGGCTCGCGAACACGGGCGTGCCGCCGCTGAGTCGAATGACCGGCACATACGAGTCGTAGCAGGGCTCGAACAGCAGGACCTCGTCGCCCGGTTGGACGAATGCGGTGAGCGTGGCGTACAGCCCCGCCGTCGCACCGGACGTGATCTGGATCTCGGTCTGCGGATCGAAGGTGGCGCCGTAGCAGGCTGCGACTTTGCCGGCGATCGCCTCGCGCAGCGCCAGCACGCCGGGCATGGGCGCGTATTGGTTGTGGCCGGCACGCATGGCGCGCGCCACGGCGTCGACCAGCGCCGGATCGCAGTCGAAGTCCGGGAAAGCCCTGCGAGAGGTTGATCGCGCCGTGCTCGTTGGCGAGCCGCGTCATCACGGCGAAGATCGAGACGCCGACGTCGGGCAGCTTCGAGGTGACGGAGATGGTCGAGGGCATTGAAGCCAGATTATCACACCGATGCGCGGTGACGCTGTTTCCATGGCTGTCCGCCTCAGGTCCGTGAGAATCGACCGGGTGGTCCGGCTCAGCCGGAAGATCGCGCAATCGGTCGATTCTCAGTGGCATCTTTGACGATAATCTCCAGATGTCTCTCGTGATCGCGATCGTCCTCGCCGCCCAGACCGGCTATGCCCGCCCCGAGCTGCTGGTCGACACCGCGTGGCTCGCCGCACATCTCGACGACCCGCCGTCCGCATCGTCGACATGCGGCCGCGCGGGTACGCCGACGGCCATATTCCCGGCGCCGTCTGGCTCGACAACAACGCCATCCGCATCGCCAACCGGCCGCCCGACTTTCTGCCGACTCCCGCGGAGTTCGAGGAGCTGATGGCGCGGCTGGGCATCTCGAACACGACACGCGTGATCGCCTACGACGAACGCGGCGGCATCTACGCGGCGCGGCTCTGGTGGATTCTCAATCACTACGGCCATGCCAACGTCGCGCGTGCTCGACGGCGGCTGGACCAAGTGGACCGCCGAGCAGCGGCCGACGAACGCCGCGATGCCAGCGCCGACGCGCACGCTCGCTTCAAGGTCAAGCCCGGCACGGTCAAGGTCGCGACGGCCGACGATGTGAAGCGGCGCGATCAACGAGGCCGGGCACGAAGCTGATCGACGCGCGGACGCAGGCCGAGATCGAAGGCAAGGACCTGCGCGACATCAAGCGCGGCGGCTTCATCGAATCGTCCGTCCCGGTGTACTGGGAAGACACGCTCGAACCCGACGACCAAGACGTTCAAGAGCGCGGCCGAGATCCAGAAGCTGTACCGCGAGCGAGGGGATCCAGCCGAGCGACGAGGTCATCACCTACTGCCAGGTCGGCATGCGCGCCTCGCACGACCTGTTCACGCTCGCGCTGATCGGCCACGACCTCACCAAGCTGACGCAACTACTACGGATCGTGGGAGGAATGGGGCAATCGGGAGGACACGCCGATCAAGACGCCAAAGTGAGCAAGTTACAAGTTACAAGTTACAAGTTCAAAACGGTGGAGAACTCGACAACTTCGAACTTGTAACTCGTAACTTGTAACTTGTAACTTTGCTGCCACCAACGTACAGCCGCCCATCCCTCGTCCAACCGCCATGCGACTTCCCGACCTCACGCTCGCCGTCCGCAATCTGGTCCGGCGGCCCGGGTTTGCGGCGACCGCGATCCTGCTGCTGGCGCTCGGCGCCGGCGCCAACGCCGCGGTCTTCAGCATCGTGCGCGGCATCCTGCTGCGGCCGCTCGCCTATCAGCAGCCGGAGCGGCTGGTGGCACTCTGGCCGGGCAACGTTCGTCAACAACGAGGAGCTCGACCTATTGGCGCGAGCGCACGCGCAGCTTCGAGGAGATTGCGCGCGCTGTCGCCCGGCTGGATGATGGCGCTCGTGGCCGACGGCGCTCGAGCCGCTCAAGGTCACCGGCGGGCGCACGTCCGACAACTTTTTCACGACGCTGGGCGTCGCGCGCCGCACTCGGCCGCACGGTCGATGCCCGGCGACGCGGCACCCGGGCAGGAACGCGTCGTCGTGATCAGCTCCGCGATTTTCGAGCGCCATTTCGGCGCCGATCCGCGCAGCGATCGGCCGCAGCGTGATGCTCGACAACGTCGCGCACGAGATCATCGGCGTGATGCCGCGCGGCTTCGAGTTCATGCGAGCCCGGCACCGACGTGTGGGCGCCGCTGCCCTTCGATCCGTCGTCGCCGCAGCACCGCGCGCAGTTCTCGCAGGCGTTCGCGCGGCTGAGTGACGGCGCAACGGTGGCGAGGCGCGACCGACGAATTGCAGGCGCTGCTTCCCGGCGATGCGCCGCGACCTGAAGAAGACCAGACGACTGGGGACGCGACATTGCGCGTCGTGTCGCTGCAGGAGGCCGTGACCGGCGACGTCCGGCCGACGCTGCTGATTCTGCTGGCCGCGGTCGGCCTGATCCTGCTGCTCGCGGCGGTCAACCTCGGCACGCTGGTGCTCGGCCGCTCGATCGAGCGCGCCCGCGAGATGGCCGTGCGCACGGCGCTCGGCGCGTCGCGCTCGCGACTGGTTCGCCAGCTGATCGTCGAGCAGGCCGTGCTCGCCGCCGCTGGCGCGCTGGCCGGGCTGCTGCTGGCGCGCGTCGCGCTGCCGGTGCTCGTCGCGCGCATCCCGCCCGAGATGCCGCGGCAGGGCGACATCGCGCTCGACGCGGTCGTGTTCGTCGCCGTGTCTTCGGCGTCTCGGTCGCTGATCGTCGGTTCTGCTTGCGCTGGTGCCCGTGGTCATCGCCGCGCGACCCGAGCTGCAGCCGCTGCTGCGGCAGAACCAGAGCACCGAAACGCCCGCGCGCCGCCGCGCGCTCGGGACGCTGGTCGCGGCGCAGGTCGCGCTCGCCATCGTGCTCGGCATCGGCGCCGGCCTGATGCTGCGGTCGCTGTGGAATCTGCAGCACGTCGATCCCGGGTTCGACGCGCGCAACGTGCTCGACGTTCCGGCTGCAGACGACGTCCAAGTACAACAACCTCGCGACGGGCCTGCCGTATCTCGAGCAGGTCGTCGAACGCGTGCGCGCGTCTGCCGGGCGTCACGCAGTCGGCTCGATTCAGCACCTGCCGATGACCGGCTACAACTGGACGGCGCAGGTGCACCGCGTCGAAGCGCCGCCCGCGCCCGGCGCGACGCCCCAGACCGCGATCTGGCGGTTCATCGGCTGGGACTACTTCGAGGCGATGGGCATTCCGCTGCGCGCCGGGCGCACGTTCACGACCGCAGGATCACGCTCAAGGCGCCGGCGGTCGCGATCGTCAACGAGGCGTTCGCGCGTCGGGAGTTCGGCGACGCCGCGGCCGCGATCGGGCGGCGCATCGCCAGCGTCAGCGGACGCGGCACGGAGACCGTCGAGATCGTCGGCGTCATCCGCGACGTGCGTTTCAGTCGCTCGACCAGCGCCGCGACGCCGGAGATGTATCGGCCGCTGGCGCAGACCTTCATGTTCCCGATGGCGTTCGTCGTGCGCACGACCGGCGATCCGGCGCAACTGGCGCGCCGCCGTGCGGCAGGCCGCGTTCGCCGTCGACCCGACGATTCCCGTCGCCGAGCTGCAGCCGCTCACCGCGCTGGTCGCCGGCTCGCTCGGCCGGCCGCGCCTGCTGGCGATGCTGCTGTCGGTCTTTGCCGCCGTCGGCCTCGCGCTCGGCGTCGTCGGCGTCTACGGCGTGGTCGCCTACCGCGTGCGGCAGCGGGAACGCGAGTTCGGCATCCGCCTCGCGCTGGGCGCGGCACCCGATCGCATCGCGCAGAGCGTGCTGCGGCAGGGCGCTCGCCTACGCGGTCGGCGGGTCTGCTCATCGGCCTTCCCGCCGCGTTCGCGCTGACGCGGCTGATGGAGTCGGTCGTCTTCGGCATCACGCACCCACGACCCGCTGACATTCGTCGCGCTGCCCGCCGCCATCGTCGCCGCGACGCTCGCTCGCGTGTGCTGCTGCCCGCGCGCCGCGCGGCGCGTGTCGATCCGGTGAGACGATGCGCAGCGGAGTAGCGTCGCGCGGCACTCGCGGCGCTCGCCGGACGCGCGGCGTTCGCTGCGCCGTCGGCAAGCCGCTGCTGGACCGATCGGCACCGATGCGGCTCGCCGCAGCCGACGTGCGCGATCCGTGCGCGTCGGGCCGAAGCCCGCGCGCCTGCGAGCCGAGCATGCGCGAGCTGCCTCCCATATAATCTCCCGGAGGCCGTTCGCCATGACCCGCCGCTTCTTCCTCGTCCTGCTCGCCGTCGTCATCTCCTCGCTCTCGCTCGAGGCCGGCTCGGCGCCGTTCCGCGCCAAGCGCGGGATGGTGGTCTCGCAGAGCGACATCGCCTCGCAGATCGGCTTCCAGGTCATCCGCGACGGCGGCAACGCGGTCGATGCGGCGGTGGCCACCGCGTTCGCGCTGGCGGTCACGCATCCGACGGCCGGCAACATCGGCGGCGGCGGCTTCCTCGTGTTCCGCCCGGCGACGGGCGAGGCGACGACCTTCGATTTCCGCGAGGCGGCGCCGGCCGGATCGAATCCGGAGATGTGGCTGGTCAACGGCAAGTACGACTCGCAGCTGCATCACAACAGCCATCGCGCCGTCGGCGTGCCGGGCACGGTCGCCGGCTTCCATCTCGCGTGGAAGACGCTCGGCAGCAAGCCGTGGAAGGATCTCGTGACGCCGGCGGTCGAAGCTCGCGCGCGACGGCTTCGAACTCAGCGATGCGCTGGCGCGCTCGCTCGAGCGGACGCTCGACGAACTTCAAGAAGTACCCGGCGTCGCTCGCGCAGTTCTCGAAGAACGGCGTGCCCTATCAGGCCGGCGAGATCTTCAAGCAGCCCGACCTGGCGCGCACGCTGGAGCGCATCGCCGAACCAGGGACCCGCCGGCTTCTACGAAGGCGAGACCGCCATGCTCCTCGAGAAGGAGATGAAGGCCAACGGCGGCCTCATCACGCGCGAGGATCTGAAGAACTATCAGGCCAAGCAGCGCGCGCCGATCAAGGGCACGTATCGCGGCTACGACATCATCGGCATGGCGCCGCCCAGCTCCGGCGGCATCTCCGTGCAGCTGATGCTCAACATCCTCGAAGCCTACGACCTGAAGGCCAACGGCTACGGCTCGGCGCAGAACCTCCACCTCATCGCCGAGTCGATGCGTCGCGCGTTTGCCGAACGCGCGCAGCACCTCGGCGATCCCGACTTCGTCAAGACGATGCCGATCGATCGGCTGATCTCGAAGGAATACGCCGCGCGAGCTGCGCAA
The DNA here is from genome assembly GCA_963734095.1 of uncultured Acidobacteriota bacterium. GTDB lineage: Bacteria > Acidobacteriota > Vicinamibacteria > Vicinamibacterales > UBA2999 > JACCSI01. Next base: position 59,889 of record CAVTGK010000060.1, read on the forward strand.
GACGATCAACCCGACGCAGGCGTCGAAGTCGTCGCCGACGACCTTCACCTGGGCGACCGAGTCGGACGAGACCACGCACTTCTCGATCGTCGACGCGCAGCGCAACGCCGTCGCCGTGACCTACACGCTCGAAGCCGGCTACGGCTCGAAGATCGTCGCGCCAGGCGCCGGCTTCCTGCTGAACAACGAGATGGGCGACTTCAACGCCGGCCCGGGGCTGACCAACGAGACCGGCCTGATCGGCACCGAGCCCAACCTCGCGCGTCCCGGGCAAGCGCATGCTGTCGAGCATGTCGCCGACGATCGTCGCCAAGGACGGCAAGCTCGTTCATGGTGACCGGCTCGCCCGGCGGCCGCACCATCATCAACACCGTGCTGCTGACGATCCTCAACGTCATCGACTTCGGCATGAACGCGCAGGAAGCCGTCGACGCCGGGCGCATTCACCATCAGTGGCTGCCCGATCGCATCAGCTACGAGGAATTCGGCTTCTCGGCCGACACGATCGCGGCGCTCAAGAACATGGGCCACACCGCTGCAGCAGGGCGGCAATCAGGGCGTGGCGCAGGTCATCGTCTACAACGAGAAGGACGACATGCTCGAAGGCGGCCTCGATCGGCGCGCCGCCGACGGCGGCGCGGCGGGCAAGTAGTCAGGTACAGGGTCTACGAGGTTCGCGGCTTCAGGGGTAGGTCCCGGGGGCCACGGGATCGAGGCCTGAGGCGACCAGCGACTCGGGTCTCAGCGATCGGGTACGTCCGATTCGTCGGAGTGCACGTATTCGAAGCCGAACCGCCCCTTCACGCACAGGTTGCCGCAGCGTGACGTCGTTGATCGAGCGGTGAGGTGACCTTGATGATGCGGTTGTCCTGCACGTGCACGGTCAAGCGTGCAGCCGACGCCGCAATAGGGGCAGATGGTGTCCGTCGCCGACTGCCGCTCGCGGCGCCCACTGCCCGGCTTCGCGCAGGGCGAACTCCGGCTTGGCCATCAGCGCGCCGGTCGGACACACCGCAATGCAGTTGCCGCAATACACGCAGGCCGACTCCGGCAGCGGCACGTCGAGCTCGGTCGAGATGTGCGCGTGGAACCCGCGGCCGGCGACGGCAATCGCAAACGTGTTCTGCGCATCGACGCCGCACGCCTCGACGCACTTGTAGCAGAGCACGCACTTCGAATAGTCGCGGATGTAGAGATCGTTGTCGTCCTTGACCGGCTGCGCGACGGTCGCGCCGTCTGCCGAATCGCGCGGCGTCCGCACCGTACTCGCGCAGGCGCGCCTGCAGTTCGTCGGCGGTGGACAGATCCACGGACGAAGCCAGCAGCTCGAGGACCACCTTGCGTGAGGTCCGCACGCGCGGCGAGTTGGTGTGAATCTTCATGCCCGCTTCGGCCTTGCGCGAACACGCCGGCGCCAGCACGCGCGCGCCTTCGACTTCGACGACACACACGCGGCAGGCGTTGATCGGCGTCAGCGTTTCGAGATAGCAGAGCGTCGGAATGTCCTTCCCCGCCGCGCGGCACGCGTCGAGAATCGTGCCGCCCTCGGCGACCTGCAACGGCCTCATCCATCGATCGTCGAGCTCGATCGTCGCGCGTCGCCGGCTCCGGTGGCGGCTGCGGAATGTCAGTCGACGGCGGCGGCAGCGTTGAACCAGATCGCGTCCTGCGCTCATGCGCCGTCGCCTCCATCGACGCGAAAGACGTGCAGTCGCGACACGGCAGATTCGATCGCCGACGAAGCCGTCTGGCCGAGCCCGCAGATCGACGCGTCCCGCATGGCCTGCCCCAGCTCGGTCAACAGAGCGAGCGAGTGTCCAGCGCTCGCTGGACGGCTGGAGCCGCCGTTCCGTCCGAGACGTTCGCAGCAGCTCGACCTGGCGCACTGTCCCCACTCTACACGGCACGCACTGGCCGCACGATTCGTCTTCCATGAACTGGGCGATTCGCAGCAGCGTGTCGCCAAGATCGGCGGTCTCGTCGAACACCATCACCACGCCGGAGCCCGAGCGTCGCGCCCGCCGTCGCGCACGTCTTCGAACGTCAGCCGCATCGACAATGCGTCGGGCCCGACAAACGTGCCGGCGGCGCCGCCCAGCAGAATCGCCTGCAGCGATCGGCCCTGTCGCCACCCCGCCCGCCATCGTCAAGCAGCTCGCCGAGCGTGATCCCGAATGGCGCTTCGTACAGGCCCGGCTGCTGCGACGTGCCCGGACAGGCAGAACAGTCGCGTGCCCGTCGACTGCTTGGTGCCGACCGTCGCGCCCATGCCTCCCCGCCTTCGAGCACGATGTCGAGCACGTTGACCAGCGTTTCGACGTTGTTGACGACGGTCGGCTTGCCGAAGAGACCGACCTGCGCCGGAAAAGGCGGCTTCGATCGCGGCTCGCCGCGCTTGCCTTCCAGCGAATTGAACAGCGCCGTTTCCTCGCCGCAGATGTAGGCGCCGGCGCCGCGACGGATCTCGAGGTCGAACGCAAATCCCTTGCCCATCACATCGCGGCCCGAGCAGCCCGCCGGCACGCGCCGCGGCGATGGCGGCCTGGACCCGCGTCGCGGCCAGCGGGTATTCGCCGCGAATATAGATGAATCCCTGCTCGCAGCCGGTCGCAAGCGCCGCAATGGTCATCGCTTCGACGATCGCAAACGGATCCTCTTCGAGCAGCACGCGGTCCTTGAAGGTGCCCGGCTCCGATTCGTCGGCGTTGCAGACGAGAAAATGCGGCCGCGCCGGCTTCGCGCGCCACCGCCTCCCACTTTCGTCCCGTCGGAAACGCCGCGCCGCCGCGGCCCGAGGAGATTGGACGCGATCACTTCCTTGATGACGCCGCCGGGCCCGAGCTCGAACGCGCGCGCCAGCGCGCGATAGCCGCCATAGTCGCGATAGGCGGCCAGAGCTGGTGGGATCGGCCTTGCCGATGCGTCGCAGGAGCTTTTCTGGTGCCACGAGCGCGGCACGGCCGATGGCCGGCGTCATCCGTGACACTGCGTCGACGCTGCCGCGTCAGCCCGGCTCGACAGATCTCGGTCGCGCTGACGATGCCGGTGACAGCACTCTGCCGACGGCGCGCTCCCCGGCGCGGATGATCAACGCCGCCGGCGCGCGGTCGCACTGGCCGAGACAGGGGGAGCGGTGCCAGTGCCACTGCGTCGGCACTGCCGATTCGGATGAATGCGCGGTCGAGTTGGTCGCGCAGATCTGCTCGGCGCCCTGCGAGGCGACAGGCGATGTCGTCGCAAACGTGAACGACGGTGCGCGGCTGCGGCTCGGTCGTGAAAGATGATAGAAGGTGACGACGCCCCAGGCCTCGGCGGGCGGGACGGTCAGGCGGCGGCAGATGTAGTTGAGCGCGCCGCGGCTGATCCACCCGACTCGATCCTGGACGGCATGCAGCGCCGGCAGGAGCAGGTCGCGCCGATCCTTCGACTTCTGCAAAGCCGCCCCGCGAAACGCGCGTCTCACGCTCCACGCTTCGCGCGCCCCCGGCCCATCCTGACTCGGGCGGCCCGAGCAGCCGATCGACGGCCTCGCGCTCCTCGCTGCTCGGCTCAGCCGCCGACGATGTGCAGGTCCACTGGCTCCGTTGGTCATAGCCTCTCGATCGCCACCGCCGCGGCCTTGAACTCCGCCGTGCCCGACTTCGGATCCGTGGCGTCAATCGTCAGCAGGTTGGTCGCCACATCGTCCGGGAAATGAAACGTCATGAACGTCAGGCCCGGGCGCAGCGATGTGTCCACGTGCACGGGCACGACGACCTGGCCGCGGCGCGAGCGGACGCGAACGGTCTGGCCTTCTGCGAGCTGCAGGTCGTCGGCGTCCTCCGGCGAGATGTCGATGCGCTCGCCGCGACGGGTCGGCGACGCGTAGGCGCCGGTCTGCACGCCGGTGTTGTACTCCGCCAGCGGCGTCCGGTCGTCAGGCGGAACGGGAACTCCTCAGTCAAGCTTGTCCACCGGCAGGCCGATGCTCGACGGGCGAGAACGGCGCTCGCGGACCGACGACGGGACGCTCCCACAGACGGCTGTGGAGAAACGCCTCGCCCGGATGCTGCTCGTCGTAACACGGCCACTGGCAGGCCGTCGAGCGCTTCGAGGCGCTGCGTAACTCATGCCGGCATGAACGGGCGACAGCGTGCGCAGCTCGTTCCACACGCGTTCGGCGTCTGGCCGGACCCCAGTCGTGGCCCAAGTCGCTGCGCGCAAGGTCGAAGATGATCTGCGAGGTCGTCTCGCGACTGACCTTCGGGCGCCTTGGTGCGGCGCACGCGCTGCACGCGCCGCTCGCTCGACGTCACCGTGCCTTCCGCTTCGAACGCCGCGGCGGCCGCGGGAAGCACGACGTCGGCGATGCGCGCCGTGCCGGTCAGGAACAGGTCCTGCACGATCAGGAGATCGAGCGACTCCGAGCAGATGCGTCGCGTGATGCTGATCGGCCTCGGACTGCACCGGGTTCTCGCCGATCACATAGAGCGCGCGCAACTCACCGCGCTCCATCGCCTCGAACATCTGCGACAGGTGCCAGCCCTTTTGCCGGCGGCACCTTCACGCCCCATGCGCGATCGAACTTGGCTCGCACCTCGTCGTTTTCGACGTGCTGGAAGCCGGGCAAGTCGATCGGGCAGCGCGCCCATGTCGCCGCCGCCCTGCACGTTGTTCTGTCCCCGAAGCGGATTGATGCCCGATCCCCAGCGGCCGACATGCCCCGTCAGCAGCCCGAGATTGATGAGGGCCAGCACGTTGTCGACCGCGGTGTGATGCTCGGTGATGCCCGAGCGTCCAGCAGATCATCGCGCGCGGCGCTTTGGCAAACGTGTGCGCGATCTCGCGGATGACGGCGGCCGGCACGCCCGTTTCCGCCTCGCCGCGTTCGAGCGTCCAGCCCTGGACCGACGCGCAGTACTCATCGAACCCGCTGGTCGCGTTGCTGGATGAACTCGCGATTGGCCAGACCGGCGGCGATGATCTCGCGCGCCATCGTGTTCGACAGCGCGATATCGCGTACCGACGTCGAGGCCGGCCCACACGTCCGCCCACTGGGCGGACGAGGTCCGCCGCGGGTCGATCGTGATGAGACGCGCGCCCCGCCGGATGCCTTTGAGCAGGTGGTGGAAGAAGATCGGATGCGTCTCCCGCGCATTCGATCCCCACAGCAAGACACAATCCGTCTCTTCGATCTCCCGATAGGAGCTCGTCCCGCCACCCATGCCGAAAACCGCCGCCAGACCGGCGACGCTCGGGGCATGTCAAGTGCGGTTGCAGCTGTCGATGTTGTTCGAGCCGATGACCGTGCGCGCGAACTTCTGGGCGGCAAAGTTCATCTCGTTCGTGCTCTTCGAACAGCTGAAGAGCCCGAACGACCGGGGGCCATGCGTCCCCGTCACCGCCTTCAGTCCCGCCGCCGCGCGGTCGAGCGCCTCGTCCCAGGTCGCGGGACGAAGCTCGCCGCCTCGGCGATCGCGCACCATCGGCTCGGTCACTCGAGCTAAACGTGCCATGATAGCGGCGCAGTCGTAGCGCAGGTGCCTGGCGAGGTTGCGAGCTCGGGCTGCGACCGAGCGGTGCCTGAGTGCTGAGTGCCGGGGTGCTTTAGCTGGGTGCCTGGAGTGCCTGGAGGTGACCGGCCAAGGCGTCGCCGTGCGGCGTAGTCACGTCTGTCCACAGATGCACCGGGATCGAGAGCAGCACGTATCGCTTCCTCAGTTCGCGGACGCGATCGGGCAGCTCGCGCGATTGAGAACTCGCCGGCGCGGCACCGGTCGCGGAGTCTGCCGGATCTCGATGCGGTAGAGGTCGTTGATCTGCTCTCGAAGGCGCGCCGGCGTGGTCTCCGGGCGCGGGCGCAAGCCGTGGCGTCGCGAGCTCTTCGAGAACTTCAGGCTTGTAGCGAATCACCGGCACTCGGCGAAATCTTGACGTGTCGCGTCTCGGAGAGTCATGCGGCATCCTCTGGTAAGGCGCGCGCACAGCCGACACGCCTCTTCACGACGGCCAGGCGGGCGAGTGCGCGCGCGAGCCCGACGCTTGCGATTGGGCTCGCGTCGGCCTTGACCGCTCGCTCGAACGCCGCGCGTGCCTCCTCAAAGCGATCGACTTCGAGCCAGAGCTCGCCTGCAAGCAGGTTGAAGGTCGCGGCCACATGGCTCGGCGCGAGCGCGCGGCTGAGCCGTTCGGTGAGGTCACGCGCGTGAGTCAGCAGCAGCTCCAACTCGGCCGCTTTCGTCCTGGGCGGCTGCAACCGCGGCACGAATGGCGCGTGTCTCGGCATACTCGACCTCGAGATCGATGCTGCCGTCATCGGAGATTGTCGAGCGCTGCGAGCGCGCTGCTGTGATCGGCCGCTGCCGCTCGATCGGCACCGCCAAACGCCGCGACGGCTCCGAGCCTCGTCGGAGCCAAGCAACGACAGTCGCGCGAGATTGAGCGCTGCGGACAACGGTCGACCGGCCACGCAGACTGCGCTGTCGACCAATCACGGCACCAGCGTCGCCTCGCGCGCCACGACGCTGCTCCATGACATCGAGCGCTTTCAGGTCTGAGCTCAGCGCAATCACCTCTCCGACTGCCTGCCATCCGCCATGCGCGTGGAGCGGCAGATCGCAGCAACGGATGACGGCCAATTCACCGGTGGTTCACTCAGCGCGGTGGTGTCGTGGTCGTCGTCGGGCGGGCCGGCGGCGGCCCGCGCATCTCGTAGTTGCCGGCGGCTCGGCGCCCAGCAGGTGCTTGACGAAGTAGTCCCAGCGCCGCCGCACCATGTACGGCTCGCTGCCGAAGCCATGACCGCGGTTCGGGAACATGATCAGGTCGAAGTCCTTGTTCGCCTTGATCAGCGCATCGACGACGAGCAGCGTGCTGTAGTACGGCACGTTGGTGTCCATGGTCCCGTGCGCGAGCAGGAGCTTGCCCTTCAGGTTCTTCGCGTGATTCTGGTTGGCCTGATCGTCGTAGTTGCTCGTGCCGTCTGGCTTCTTGACGAGCAGACCCTGCCACTTCTCCGCCCAGTCGTCCTCGTAGACGCGGTTGTCGTGATTGCCGGCCTGCGAGACGCCGACCTTGAAGAAGTCGGGATACCGGAACATCGCCGTCGCGGTCGCGTTGCCGCCGCCCGAGTGGCCGTAGATGCCGGCGCGATCGAGATCGATCCACGGGAAGCGCGACGCCAGCTCCTTCATCCCCGCGACCTGATCGGGCAGCGTGTTGTCGCCCATGTCGCCGTACTACGCCTCGTGGAACGTCCGCGAGCGCCACGGCGTGCCCATGCCGTCGATCTGCACGACGATGAAGCCGAGCTCGGCGATCGCCTGCGCGTCGCCGCGCGCCGCCGAGAACCTCCGGCCGCCGACGCTGCCGGTCTGCGGACCGGGATAGATGTTGTTGATGATCGGATAGCGCCGCGACGGCATCGAAGTTCGTCGGCCGGAACATCAGGCCGTAGAGATCGGTCTTGCCGTCGCGCGCCTTCACCGTGATCGGCATCGGCGGCTTCCAGCCCGTCGCCAGCAGCTGCGAGATGTCGCCCGTCTCGAGCGGCAACGACGACCTTGCCGTCGCGTCGCGCAGCACGGACACCGGCGGCGTGTCGGGCTTCGAGTAGGTATCGACGAAGTACTTGCCCGACGGCGACAGATCGACCGTGTGATCGCGCGTCCTCCGGCGTCAGCAGCGTCTGGTCCTTGCCGTCGAAGCCGATCTTGTAGAGGTGACGGAAGTACGGGTCGCGGCCGCTTTCCTTGCCGACGCCCTGGAAGTAGATCGTGCGGCCCGCTTCGTCGACGCGCAGCACCTGCGTGACGTTGCCGTCGCCGGTCGTGATGCGGTTCTTCTGGAAGCCCGTGCCGGCGTCGTGCAGATAGAGGTGGCCCCAGTCGTCCTTGCGCGAGAACCACAGGACTTCTTTCGACTGCGGCAGGTAGCGCCAGTTCACGCGGCCCTGCCCGGACTCGAAGAACGTCTCGGCGCGCTCCGACAGGACGTTGCGCACGTCGCCGGTGGCCGCGTCGGCGACGCGCATGTCCTCGCGCTTGTGATCGCGCGAGGTGGAGACGAACGCCACTTCCTTGCTGTCGGGGCTCCACTGCACGTCGGCCCACGTGCCGCCGCACACGATGTGATCGCACAGCGTCGAGCGGTGCGGATCGATCGGCAGCTTGAACTCGACGACCTTCTTCTGATCGACGTCGATCACGACGCGCTCGATCATGAAGATCTTGTCGTCGCCCGGCAGCGGATACTTGTGCGTCGTCAGCGTCGGATGACCGACGACGGTGTTGACGTAGTACATCTCGCCGACGCCGCGCGAGTCGTGACGGAAGGTGGCGATCCGCTTCGAGTCGGGCGACCAGACGACGACCGGCGTGTCGCTGCGCGTCCAGCCGGCGTCGTTGGTGGCGTAGGCGAAATCCTTGATGCCGTCGGTCGTCAGCTGCGTTTCGCGCCCGCTCGCGACATCGCGCACCCACAGGTTGTACTCGCGCACGAAGGCGGCTTGCGTGCCGTCGGGCGAGGGCACGCTGTGCGTCCGGGCCGGGCTCGCCCGGTCGGCGCGGCCGCGCGGCGGCTCGGTCGCCGCACCCAGCGACGTGCACGCCGCGCCCTGCCGATCGCAGCGCCACCGGCGTTTCGCCGCCGTGAACTCGATCGACTGCGCGTCGGCCGTGAACGTCGAACTCGGTGAACGGCAGCGTCAGCGCCGTGTAGCGCTCGCCGCGCGACGACGAGAGTGCGCGGCCAGCTTGGCGTGATCGAAGGCGGGCTCGCGGCGGCGCGCGCCGGATCGACGAGCACGAACTCGGCGCCGCCCGGCACCGTGGTGCGATACCAGAAGCGATCGTCCTCGGCTCTTGCCCGCCGCGGCCGTTCGTGGATCGGCCAGCCAGTTCGGCCGCACGGTCAGTGCCGAACACGAGCGGCGTCGTGTTGTAGCCCATGAACCGCTCGGCGCGCGCGTAGTCGTCGGCCGTCAACGCGGCGCGCGGCTGAGCCGCCTGCTGCGCGGCTGACGGGAGCCATCAACGCCAGAACGACAGCTGCAGCCAACCCAGTCCGATAAGGCGATCCGATACGAGGCGCGCGGTGCCATGGACCCTCCGGATGTGTTCAGAACTGTAGCACCTCGACTGCGGCTTCAACGCCCCGGCCAGTCGTCGCGTTACAAGTTTTCAGTTACGGCAGTTCCATCACGTCATGTTCATCACGGTGCTGGTCACAGCGCCCGGGCGTCCTCAACTCTTGCACGTCGATGCCGTCCAAGAGCTTGAGAGACTGGCAACTCGTAACTCGTAAGCTTGTAACTTCACGTGCGGGTAGACTTCACGGCGTGCGCATCGCCGGACTCGCGCTGCTCTTCATGCTGTGTGGGCTCGCCCGTGTTGCTGCCCAGGAGGTAGCGGTCGACGAAGAACAGCCACGAGTCCGGCACCGCAGGCGAACCCGAGCGCCGTGCGATCCGCTACTGTCGCACGTTCGCCCGCGACATCTCGACGACTTCCTATCCGAGACACGGCCCGGCTCGCCATCAACGGCACGCTCGCTGGCGCTCGCCGCTTACCCTTCGACGAAATCGCGACGCTGGGCGCTTCGTCGTCGCATGTGCTGAAGGCGGCGTATTCGGGCTGGGGGAAAGCACTCGGGCGCGAGTGGGTCCAGGGCGGCGCGGCGCTGGCCGCATACGTCGGCGGGCCGAGCGTTCGAGAACCAGCGATGACGGCGGCGGGCGCCGACTTGATGCAGGCGCAGGTGTTGGCGGCGACGATGACGCAGGGAATCAAGTTCGCCGTGCAACGGACCCGGCCTGACGGTGAGGCGCGATCGTTCCCGTCAGGCCATGCCTCGGCCGCGTTTGCGACCGCCGCCGTCCTGCATCAGCATTATGGCCGCAAGGCGGCGATTCCCGCGTACGCGATCGCCGTCTACACCTCGACTTCGCGCTTGCAGGCCAACTCGCACTACGCCAGCGATGTGATCGTGGGCGCGACGCTGGGATTGATCGTCGGTCGAACGGTCAGCCTGGATATCGCGCAGTCGCGCCTGCAGTTCACGCCGACGCCGATTCGCGGCGGCGTGATGATCGTCGCGTCGATGCGCTGACGAGGCGGACTGCATCGGGGGACAGGCCCCTTTCATCGGCAGTGACTGATCTTGTCATCTGGGGGGCAGGCCCGTCTCCGCATGATCGAAGGTTCTGCGACGTGTCCGCTCATTACTGCCAAGCGGCCAGAGCAGCTGGCGCAGAAACCCGTCGGGCACGCGCGGGCCGCCGCCGATTCCGTACGCCTTGCGGCCAGCGACGCGGCAGGTACATCGTGCCAAACAGCCAATCGAGCACCGGCAGATGCACCGCGAAGTTCTTGTCGATCGCTTCTGGTTCGGCCGCGTGATGCCAGTGATGAAACTGCGGCGTGGCGACCAGCCATTTCAGCGGGCCCGAAGTCGAACCGGACGTTGGCGTGGATGAACGTCGCCTGCACGCTGACCACGACGAGGTACGCCAGCAGCGGCCCCTCAGCGAACCCGAGCACGTAGATCGGCACGTAGGTCAGGCCTCGGGTGACCGCGATGTCCACCAGATGAAGCCGCGAGCCGGCCAGCCAGTCCATCTGCTCGGCCGAGTGATGCACGGCGTGAAATCGCCAGAGCGCCGGCACGGCGTGAAACGTGCGATGCACCCAGTACTGCGTGAAATCCGCCACGAGGAGCAGAGCGAAGAACTGGACGACGCCGGGCCACGTGCGCACCGAGGTCGCGGACGGCCGGAATGGCGGCCCAATCGAAAAAGATCATCGCGGGCTTCAAGCGTCAGGATGGTCAGCAGCTGAACCAGCAGCGAGCTGACGAAAAAGTACGTCAGGTCGGTCCGCCAGCCGCGACGAAAGACGCCCTGCTCCGGCAGCCTGCGCGAACAGCCGCTCGAGCGGAACGAACACGAGCGAGTAGACAATCAGATTGAGCAGGAACCAATCGAGTCCCAGAAACGGGCCCTGCGCGAACTCGTCGTCGACGGCGACGCGCGATCCGCCGAGCAGCGCCGCGACGAGCGTGGACGCCACACCAACAGTGCCGAGCGCCTTGTTGCGCCGCAGCGACAGGCTGATCGCGCCGAGCACGAAGGCCGCGACCAGAACGAGATGCAGCAGCGCGCGAATGTACGGGAGCGGGTAGAGCGCCCGCGCTTCCGGCGTCGTGAAGAACTCGGGAAAGTGAAAGCAGAGGACGGCGCCCAGCCCAATGAGGCCGCAGGCCGCCGACAGAACGCCACTCAACCACCCGGTGCCAAACGTCGTGGATTCGATGCGTGCGGAGCTTGAACTCTATTTGGCGCGCCCTTTGAACCCGGGAGTTTCGACATCCACCTTGAACGCCGACCCGCGGCCGACGATGTACAGCGTCTTCTTGTCGTTGCCGGCAAAGGCGATGTTCTGCGGCGCGCGGCTCACCGGAATCGTGCCCAGGTGCGCGCCGTTCGCGTCGAACACCTCGACGCCCGCTGACGTCGCCGCATAGATGCGACCCGCGTCGTCGATCGCCAGGCCGTCGGCGCCGCTCGTGATGCCGTTCGGGACCCGACGTCGCACCCTGGTACTTCGCGAAGTTGCGGCGGTTGGCCAGCGTGCCGTCGGCTTGCACGTCGAACGCCAGCAAGTGTCTCGCCTTGCGTGTCGTTGACGTAGAGCATCTTCTCGTCGCGGCTCAGCATGATGCCATTCGGCCGGCGGATGCCGTCGGCGACTTTGACGCCTTACCGCCCGGCGGAACGTAGTAGACCGCCGGCGGCAGCGGCGGCGTCGCCGGGGGCGGCGCCGCCTGGCTGCACGTTGGGACCCGGCTCGGTGAAGTAGATCCCGCCCTTGCTGCTGACCACGAGGTCGTTCGGCCGGCCGAAACGCCTTGCCGTCGAAGTTGTCGGCAAGCATGGCCTCGCTTCCCTTCGGGTAGATCACCCCAATCTTCGTCTGACCAGGTGTGGTCTGCACCGAGATCAGCCGGCCCTTCGCATCCCACGCGAGGCCATTCGATCCGTTCGTGTTCTCGAGGAAGGTTGAGGTCGTGCCGTCGGCCGCGATTCGCGTGATGCGGTTAGCCTGCGTCTCGGTGAAAATCAGGCTGCCATCTGGCATCCCGATCGGGCCTTCGGTGCCCTGAAACCCTGACTTGATCACGGTGACCTTCGTCCCAGCCGCAACCACGCCCGCGATGGCGGGCGTCTCCGTGTCGGTTGGCGGCGCTTGTTGTTGCGGCTGCGCAAACGCGACGGCTACCAACAGGCACAACGCGATCCCTGCAAACGCTATCTTTCTCGTCATCGCGACACCTACTAAGGTTCCAAGGTTCCAGGGTTCCAAGGTTCAAGGCTGTTAAGCCGTGGCTTCCATGACACACCGAGCATACGTTGAGCGCCAGTCCGGACCATTGCACGCTAGAACCTTGCCACCCTTAAACCAATTCAGCGAAGTTCGTCATGCTTCGCCGTGCGCGTTGTCGATAGAACGCGGAACTTACTACTTCCGCAAAGGCGTTCGCCAGCGTTTTTGACATGCTGCCGATGCTATCCGAATGGATAATGACAATCGAAGACACCGCCCCGGCGGCTCTCAGGCCACCTGAGGCGAAGCGTCGCGAGTGACCGCGAGTTCCTCTACAATGCAGCGGATGGCAGCAACCACATCCACTCGCGCGGCCGTGATCGCCGCCACGACCCTCGCAGTGGTGTCGGTCGCCGTGCTGCGCACAGCCACCGGCCCAGAACACCACGCGCGGCCACAGCCCGCAGCGCACACGACGGCCAGCGCCCCGGCGGCGCGGCAGCGGGCGGCGCGGCCCCAGCGCCACCGGGACGGCGATGCCCGCGGCAGCAAGCTCCATCGCCGACCAAACCCGAGAGCTTCTACGGTCAGTACGTCACCGTCTACGCGACGGTTGAGAAAGCGCTGACCCCGACCGCGTTCTCCGTCGATCAGGACAAGACGAAGAGCACGGGCAAGGAAGTCATCGTCGTCGCGCCGCGGCTGCACGAGCCCGTCGAGCCCAACTCGCTACGTCACCGTGATCGGCGAGGTCGTCGCGCCCGACGCGGCGGAGATCACGAAGCGCGCGAAGACCGGCGCGCAACGGCATCGCCGAGATCCTCGCGCAGCATCCCGGACCGGCCGGTGATTCTCGCCACCGCCGTCATCAACGGCGCCTTCAACGATCTCGCCAAGTTCATCCCGCCGCCGATGACGCCGGAAGAAGCCGTGCTCGACAAGGCGATGAAAGGCCGTCGGCGGCGCCAACGGCGCGCTGCGCAAAGGCATCGACGCCTCGAACGCGAACTCGTCAAGACCAACACCGCGATCCTCGCCAAGGCGTTCGCCGACACCGAGACGTTCTGGAAGGCGCGCGGCAAGGACGACGCCGTGAAGATTCGCGCAAACCGCACGCGCAGGCCACGGCGGCGATCGAGATGGCCGCCGGCGCAGGGCAACTGGAACGAGGCCAAGACGCACAGCACGACGCTCGGGCAGCAGTGCCAGGCTGTCACGTGACTTCCGCGAGCGCCTCGAAGACGGATCGTTTGCGATCAAGCCAAGGGCGCTGTGATCAGTGACCAGTGGTCGAGCGGATGGACAGTAGCCGGTGACCGGTGCGCCGGACAGGATCACGGACATCGAGGTCGGAATCGAAGACCATAGAGGCACACCGATGAAAAAGATGTTTGTGCTCTTCGCAGCGATCGCTGCTGCTCTCGAGCGCGCTCGCGTCGGCGCAGCCGCCGCAGCCGGCCGCCGGCGGCGGCAGCCGGCCGCCGGACAGCAACGGTCAGCGGCGCGAGCCCGATCCGCGGACGATGGGCGGCGGCGACTGTCGCGACAATCCGTACAACTGCGCCGACGCACCGAATCCGCTGCCGACGGCGACCGACCGTGTGGATCGAAGAGATGACGTGGATGGACGTGCGCGACGCGCTGAAGGCGGGCAAGACGACCGCCATCATCCCGACCGGCGGCATCGAGCCGAACGGCCCGTGGCTGGTGACCGGCAAGCACAACTACGTGCTCCGCGCCAACTGCGACGCGATCGCCCGCAAGCTCGGCAACGCGCTGTGCGCGCCGAACATCGAGTACGTGCCTGAAGGCGACATCGAGCCGAAGAGCGGCCACATGACCAGCCCGGGCACGATCAGCATGCGCGAGGAGACGTTCCGCGCGGTGCTGACCGACGTCGCGCACAGCCTGAAGATGCACGGCTTCAAGAACATCATCTTCATCGGCGACAGCGGCGGCAATCAGAGCGGCCAGCGCGCCGTCGCCGAGAAGCTGAACAAGCAGTTCGACGGCGAGGCCGTCGTCGCGCACGTGCAGGAGTACTACACTACAGCGAGCGTCGGCGAGTTACATGGAGGGCCAGGGCATCAAGGAGGGCAAGAGCGACGGCCTGCACGACGACCCGATCATCACGCTCAACATGTTCATCACCGATCCGAAGTCGGTCCGCTACGACGAGCGCGTGAAGGCCGGCAAGGCGACGATCAACGGCTTCGACATCTCCAACCGCGCGAAGGCGACCGAGCTGGCGAAGAAGATCGTCGAGTTCCGCGCCACCGCACACGGTCGAAGCGATCAAGAAGGCGATCGCCAACAAGGGCACGCTGCCGGCGCCGACGCGGACGCAGCAGCAGTACGGAGCGTCAGGTCCGGCTCCGGCGGCCAGGCCGTCAGGCTCGCTGGCGATCGAGGCCGAACTGGAGACTGAGACCGGAGACGATCGGACTCGCAATGACAAACGTCGTCGCATCGCAGTCGCGATCTTGTCTCGCGATGCGCTCGCTCGCGCAGGCGCCCAGCAGCAGGCCCGCGCCAGGACCCGCGCTCGATGGGCGGCGGCAACTGCGCGCAACAATCCCGTACAACTGCGCCGACACGCCCAATCCACTGCCCGCCGCCGACACGGTGTGGATCGAAGAGATGACGTGGATGGACGTCCGCGACGCGCTGAAGGCGGGCAAGACCACGGCGATCATCTCGACCGGCGGCATCGAGCCCAACGGTCCGTGGCTGGTGATCGGCAAGCACAACTACGTGCTGCGCACCAACTGCGACGTCATCGCGCGCAAGCTGGGCAACGCGCTGTGCGCGCCGATCGTCGAGCTCGTGCCCGAAGGCCGCATCGAGCCGCCGAGCGGCCACATGCTCAGCCCCGGCACGATCAGCCTGCGCGAGGAGACGTATCCAGGCGCATGCTCACCGACATCGCGCACAGCCTGAAGATGCACGGCTTCAAGAACATCATCTTCATCGGCGACAGCGGCGGCAACCAGAACGGCCAGAAGGCCGTCGCCGAGAAGCTGACCGCGCAGTGGGCCGGCGCCGCGCTCGTCGCCACACATCCGCGAGTACTACACGGCTCCGCCCGGAACGCCCAACGTGCTGCGTCAGCTGGGCGTCGACGAAGGACGGCATGCCGGACGACGGCCTGCACGACAGCCCGGGCATCACGCTCGAACATGATGCTGACCGATCCGAAGTCGGTGCGCTGGGACGAGCGCGTGAAGGCCGGCAAGGCGACGATCAACGGCGTCTCGATCGCCGACAAGGACAAGGCGCTCGAATGGGCGAAGAGCGATCGTCGAGGCCCGCGCGACGCGACACGGCGGAGCTGATCAAGAAGGCGATCGCGCAGCCAAGGGAACGCGCAGCGACGACGCAGTCCACGGTCCACGGTCTACGGTCCACGGTCCACGGTACGGTCACGGCGAAGTCACGCGACGTCCTACGATCCCGGCGACCGAGCTGTCACCGTAGACCGTAGACCGTAGCCGCTTCAGTACCGGTAGTGTTCCGGCTTGTACGGCCCTTCGACCGGCACGCCGATGTACTCCGCCTGCTCCTTCGACAGCTTCGTCAGCTTCACGCCGAGCTGATCGAGGTGCAGCCGCGCGACTTCCTCGTCCAGCTTCTTCGGCAGCATCAGCACCTGCAGGCCGATCTTCTCGGCGTTCGCGTGCAGCTCGAGCTGCGCCAGCACCTGGTTGGTGAACGACGCCGACATCACGAAGCTCGGGTGGCCGGTCGCGCAGCCGAGGTTCAGCAGACGGCCTTCGGCGAGCACCAGCACGGAGTGGCCGTCCGGGAACACCCACTCGTCGTACTGCGGCTTGATGTTGATCTTCTTGATGCCCGGGAACTTCTTCAGCCCGGCCATGTCGATCTCGTTGTCGAAGTGGCCGATGTTGCCGACGATCGCGTTGTGCTTCATCCGCTTCATGTGCTCGACGGTGATGATGTTGAAGTTGCCCGTCGCCGTGATGAAGATGTCGGCCTTGTCGATCACGTCGTCGATCGTGACGACCTCGAAGCCTTCCATCGCCGCCTGCAGCGCGCAGATCGGATCGATCTCGGTGACGACGACGCGGCAGCCCTGGCCCTTGAGCGACTGCGCGCAGCCCTTGCCCACTTCGCCGTAGCCGAAGACGACCGCGAGCTTGCCGCCGAGCATGACGTCGGTCGCGCGCGCCAGGCCGTCCGGCAGCGAGTGGCGGCAGCCGTAGATGTTGTCGAACTTGCTCTTGGTGACCGAGTCGTTGACGTTGATCGCCGGGAACAGCAGCGTGCCGGCCTTCATCATCTCGTAGAGGCGATGCACGCCCGTCGTCGTCTCTTCGGAGACGCCGCGGATGCCCTTGGCGATCTTCGTCCAGCGCGCCCGGGACGCGCGTCGAGCTCCTGCGCGGATCGTGTCGAGGATGACGCCCCACTCTTCGGGCTCCTTGTCCGGGTTGAACGCCGGAATCGCGCCGGCCTTCTCGAACTCGTACGCCTTGTGCACGAACAGCGTCGCGTCGCCGCCGTCGTCGACGATCAGCGTCGGGCCGTTGCCGTCGGGCCAGACGCAGCGCTTCGACCGTGCACCACCAGTATTCGTGCAGCGTCTCGCCCTTCCACGCGAACACCGGAATGCCGCGCGGGTTCTGCGGCGTGCCGCCGGTCTCGGGCCGGCCGACGACGACCGCCGCGGCCGCGTGATCCTGCGTCGAGAAGATGTTGCACGAGACCCAGCGCACGTCGGCGCCGAGCTCGGCGAGCGTCTCGATGAGCACGGCGGTCTGAATCGTCATGTGCAGGCTGCCCATGACGCGGGCGCCGGCGAGCGGCTTGCTGCCCTGGTAGCGGGCGCGCACGGCCATCAGGCCGGGCATCTCGTGCTCGGCGAGACGGATTTCCTTGCGGCCCCATTCGGCGAGCGACGAGGTCGGCGACCTTGAACGGCTCGCGGCCGCTCTGCTTGGCGGCGTCGAACGCGTGAATTTCCTTCACTGCTGGTGACATCGGCTGATCTCCTTCAAACCTGGTGACTGACGTTCAGAGCTGAACGAACGGTTACAATAACTCGCGAACGATCGAGTCGTACGTCGAACGTTGAACTAGACTCGACCTCACGTTCGCGCTCCCGCACGGCAACCGCGGCGAACAGCGCCGGCCCTTTCGCTTCGTCGATCGATCGGCAGCGGCGCAGACGCGAATGCTGTCGAAGCCCGCGCCGCGTGAGCAGCTTGCGCATCTGCTGCTCGGGAAACCCGAGCCAGACGTGGCCCATCTGCTGCTGATACTCCGCGCGGTCGTGCGGCAGCATGTCGATGATCAGCGCGCGGCCGCCGCGGCTTCAGCACGCGCGCGCACTTCGCGCGAGCGCGCGCGCCGGATCGGGCACGTGATGCAGCACGAGCGCCATCATCGCCACGTCGAGCTGCGCCGTCGTCGATCGGCAGCGCTTCGAGCGTGCCGATGCGCAAATCGACGTTGTCGACGCCGCTCGAGCCGGCGCGCGCGCCGCTTGCAGCATGTCGGCCGAGCTGTCGACGCCGATCACCCGCGCGACGTGCGGCGCGACCAGCGCGCTCAGCTGCCCGGTGCCGCAGCCCGAGATCGCCGACGACCAGCTGCCGGATCGAGCAGACCGAGGAGCGCGTGCAGGTGGAACGAGCTGCCCGAACAGCTCCTCGCGCAGATCGATCCCACTGCCCCGACGCCGACGAGAAAAACTCCTCCGACTTCGATCGCCGGCGCGCGAGCACGCTCGTCAGCCGCCGCTCGTCCTGATCGGCGCCGCTCGTCGCCGCCACCTGCTCGCGGATCAGCGGCCAGAGCCGTCGCGCGCCCGCATCGAGCTCGTCGAGCGACGATGCTGTAGTAGCGGCTGGTGCCGTCCCGCCGCGAGACGACCCATCCGGCGTCGGCCAGCGTCTTCAGATGGCGGCTGACGGTCGACTGCGGCAGCTGCAGCACCGCGCACAGCTCCGACACCGTCAGCTCGTGGCGCTCGAGCACGAGCAGCATCCGGCAGCGCAGCGGATCCGACGAGCGTCGCCATGTGGTCGAGCATCGACCCGAGGCTCTCGCGCTCGATCGGCGACGACCTTCGGCTGGCTTCATCCGTGTATCCGGATAATAGGCTTAATGACTGTCGGCGTCAAGCTCGGTCAGCAGCCGTCCACGCCTCGATGCCGAGCGACCGTTCGCCAACCTTTTCGCGTCGACCGCGACCGTCTATGTGCCTCAGAGCGTATAGACTCAAGGCACCTATGGACGCTTCCGGCCGCGAATCGTTTCTTCCGCTCACCCCGGTCGCCTTCGAAATCCTGCTGGCGCTGGCCGACGGCGAGCAGCACGGCTACAGCATCATGCGCGAGGTCGAGCGACGCTCGTCGGGCGCGGTCACGCTGCATCCCGGGCACGCTCTATCGCGCGCTGGCGCGGCTGCTCGAAAGCGGCCTGATCGAGGAGCTCGACGAGCGGCCCGACCCGAGCAACGACGACGAGCGGCGGCGGTATTACCAGCTGACCGAGCGCGGCATCGCCGTCGCGCGCGCCGAGGCCGAGCGCCTGGCCAGCCAGCTGTCGGCCGCGCGCGCGCGCAAGCTGCTGGGAGTCCGCGCGTGAAGCGCGCTGCTCTTCCGCGTCGCGCTGCTCGCCTACCCGCGCGCGTTCCGCCGGCGGTTCGGCGACGAGATGTGGACCGACTTCGAGCGCACCCTGGCACCTCGCGCACCTCAAGCACCCTAGGCACCTCTGGCACCCGCACCTCGGCACCCTAGGCACCTTCGGCACCCTAGGCACCCTGATCCTGTCAGCGGCCTCGCCGAACGCTGGGCCGCCATCGTCCGCGTCCTCTTCTGGCCGAACCACCGGCCGCACCTGTACGAACCGTCCGGGAGACATTTCATGTTCTGGGACACGCTGCGTTCCGACCTGCAGCACACGCTGCGGCTGGCCGTCAAGACGCCGCTCGTCACCGTCGCTGACGATCCTCGCGCTGGCGCTGGGCATCGGCGCGACCAGCGCGATCTTCGCCGTCGTCGACAGCGTGCTGGTCAAGCCGCTGCCCTACCGTGACGGCGAACGGCTGGTCAACGTCTGGAGTGATGCGACCAAGCAGGGGCGGCCGCGCAACACGCTGTCGCCCGCGAACTTCAAGGACTTCCAGAAGATGAACCAGACCCTCGACGGGCTCGAGGGCTACTTCTCGTTCGTCACGCCGTTCGAGCATGGTGACCGACGGGCCGACCGAAATCGTCATCGGCGTCACCGTCACCCCGCGGCTGTTCGACCTGCTCGGCCGGACGCCGATGCTCGGGCGCGCGCTGCGGGAGCGACGACTACGCGTCTCTGAAGTCCTCATCAGCCACGGCTTCTGGCAGCGCCGCTTCGGCGGCGACCCGAACGTCGTCGGGCGAACGATTGCAGCTGGCGAACGCGTCCGCCACGATCGTCGGCGTCATGCCGCCGGACTTCACCTTCCCCTACGGCTCGATGCTCGGGCCCTCGGGGTTCACGCGGTCGACCACGATCGACCTGTGGGCGCCGATGTCGTTCGCCGGGCCGCTCGCGGCCGCCAATCGCATGCTGACGCCGCAGGGACAGCTCGTTCGCGGCACGCACTGGCTCGGCGCCATCGGCCGCATGAAGCCCGGCGTGACCGTCGAACAGGTGCAGGCGGACATGGCGACCGTCGCGCGGCAGCTGGAGCAGAGCTATCCGGAAACCAACGTCGGGTGGGGCGCCACCGTCGTGTCCGGTGCTCGATCAGACGGTGGGCACGATTCGCGGCACCGCTGCTGGTGCTGCTCGCCGGCGTCGGCATTCGTGCTGATCATCGCCGCCGTCAACGTCGCGAACCTGGTGCTCGCGCGCAGCATCGCGCGGCAGAAGGAGCTGGCCACGCGCGTCGCGCTCGGCGCCGGGCGCGCCCGGATGATTCAGCAGGCGCTCACCGAAGGGCTGTTCCTGGCCGTCACCGGGGGGCTCGCAGGCCTGCTGCTCGCGCGCTGGGGCGTCGCGGCGCTGGTCGCGCTGGCGCCGCCGGACCTGCCGCGCCTGCAGGAGGTCGTCGCCCGACGCGCCGGATGCTGCTGATCACGCTCGCGGTGTCGCGTCCTGACCGGCATCTTCGTCGGCCTGCTGCCGGCGATCACGGCGACGCGCGTCGCGCCGCACGCGGCGCTGCAGGAGAACAGCCGCGGCACCGTCGGCAGCGCGTTCCGTCGTCGCGCGCGCGCCGCGCTCGTCGTCGCCGAAGTGGCGCTGGCGGTCACGCTGACCATCGGCGCCGGCCTGCTGCTGCGCAGCTTCGTCGCTCTGATGTCGGTCAATCCCGGCTTCGAGCCCGCGCAGATGCTGACCTGGCAGATGAACCTGCCCGACTCGCATCACCACGCAGGAGCAGCGCAACGCGTTCTATCGCGAGTTCCTCGAGCGCATGAAGGCGCTGCCAGGCGTGGTGAGCGTCGGCGGCACCAGCCGACTGCCGCTCGGCAGCACCGGTCTGACGACGTCTATCACCGTCGAGGGCAGCTCGACGCCCGCAGGCCGAATGGCCCGAAGTGCAGTTCCGGCGCTCGCTCGGCGACTACTTCCAGACGATGGGCATTCCGATCATCAAGGGGCGAACGTTCAACGATGGCGACACGCCAACGTCGCACGCCGGTCTGCATCATCAATCAGACCATGGCGGCCAAGCTGTTCCCTGGCGAAGATCCGGTCGGCAGGCAGCTTCGCAACAGCCAGACCGGACCGCCGTGGACGATCATCGCGCTCATCGGCGACGTCAAGCACGGCGCGCTCGACGAAGAGCCGCAGCCCGAGATGTATGTGAGCACCAATCAGGGCGCGATGAACTCGCCGTTCGTCGTGCTGCGCACCAGCGGGCGATGCGGCGAGCATGGTCGATCTGGTGCGCGCCGAGGCGCAGCGGATCGATCGCGATCTGCCGCTCTACTCGATTCAGCACCATGGAAACGGTCAAGTCGGACTCGGTGGCGCAGCGCCGCTTCATTCTGGTGCTGGTGGCACTCTTCGGCGTCGCTGGCGCTGACGCTGGCGGCGATCGGCGTCTACGGCGTGATGTCGCTGCTCGTGAGCGAGCGGACGCAGGAAGTCGGCGTGCGCCTCGCGCTCGGCGCCCATCCCGTCGACGGTCCTGAAGATGCTGGTCGCGCAGGCGCTGCGGCTGGCGCTCGTCGGCGTCGCGGCTGGCGTGGCGCTGTCGCTGGTGCTGATGCCGCTGCTCAGCGCTCAGCTCTACGCCGTGCAGCCGCGCGACCCGCTCACGCTGGCCGGCGTGCCGCTGGCCCTGCTGCGTCGTCGCGCATGATCGCAGCGCTCGTGCCGGCGCGGCGCGCGATGAAGGTCGAATCCGGTGCAGGCGCTCGCGGTACGAGTAGGACGCGTCGCGCGCACGTCGGCCCTAGCTCGTGACCGAGCGTCGAGTCGCCTGAGCTGCCGAGGCTTCGCCGAAGCGCGAGTCCTACCGAGCTTCGCCTCCAGCGAGTCACCAGACCATCGAGCTGCGCCACCACCGCGCGAACGGTTTCCGGCTGGCTGAGATCGACGCCGGCCGTGGCGAGCAGATTCATCGGGTAGTCGCTGCCTCCCGCGCTGAGCAGCGTCGAGATAGCGAGCCACGGCGGCCTCGCGCGCGCCGGGCGTCGGTGCTCCGCACGTCGCTCATCAACTTGGCGCTCGACGCGAAGCAGGTCGCGTACTGGTAGACGTAGTACGGCGACTGGAAGAAGTGCGGGATCCGCGCCCAGGTGAACTTCGCGCGCGGGTCCTCGCGAGAGCGCGTCGCCCCAGTACTCGTCGAGCAAGCCGCGCGTAGATCGCGCTGAGGTCGTCGCTCGTCACCGGCCGATCCTCTTCGACCAGGCGGTGCGCCTGCAGCTCGAAGTCGGCGAACAGCACCTGGTTGTAGAACGTGCCGACGATGTCGTCGATGGCGTGCTGCAGCAGCACGATGCGCTCGTCGCGGGTCGTCGCGCGCTCGAGCATCAGGTCGAGCAGCAGCGCTTCGCTCAGCGTCGACGGCACCTCGGCGACGAAGATCGTGTAGCCCGCATACACGAACGGCTGCGTCTCGTGCGAGAGCAGCGTGTGGATCGAGTGCCCCATCTCGTGCGCGAGCGTGAACACCGCGTCGAGCGTCTCGTTGTAGTTCAGCAGCATGTAGGGATGCGCGCCGTAGACCGGCGCCGAATACGCCCCGCTGCGCTTGCCCTGGTTCTCGTAGACATCGATCCAGCGCCCGGCAAACGCCGCGCGCACGCGCTCCTGATAGTCGCTCGCCCAGCGGCCAACCGATTGCGTAATCAGATCGAGCACTTCGTCGTAGCGGTAACGCACGTCGTGGTCGACCAGCGGCACGAATCCGTCGAAGACGAAGTACTCGTGGAGCCCGAGGACGCGGCGGCGGAGCCGGTGGTAGCGGCGGAACGGCTCGACCCCCGCTTTGGTTTCCTGAATCAGGTTGTGAACGACCGAGGGCGGAATGTTGTTGCCGAAGAGCGCCGCTTCGAGCGTGGTCTTGTGTCCGCGTGCGCGCGCTTCGAACCACTCGCGCTGCATCACGCCGTTGTAGAGCGTGGCGTAGGTGTTCAGTGACGCCGCATACGTGTCGTACAGCGCCTCGTAGGCGGCACGCCGATCGCTCTGCTGCCGGCAGGTCGCCAGCAGCTTCCGATACTGCCCGTAGCTGACCTGGACGCTCTCCCCGATCGACAGCGTGATGGTCGGAAACCTGGCGTCAGCCGTCGAGAGCGCCGCATAGGCGTCGTGCGGAACGCCCCCCAGCCGGCTCGACAGCGACAGCAGGCGCTCGCCGGCTTCGTCGAGCACGTGCTCTTGCTGCCGAAACAGGTCCTCGATGAAGAATCGGTACACGCGCCAGGGCCGATGACGCAGCCATCCAGGTCCGGACGGTGTCGATCGGAATGCGCAGCAGCTCGGGATTGAACCACGACGTCGCCTGCTGCCAGCGCGCCATCAGCATCTGCACGCGCTGCCGGCGGCCGTTGACGATGTTGTCGCGCTGATCCTGATCGTAGTTGAGCGAGGCGAAGTACCAGACTTTGTAGGCGAGCTGCCCGATTTCGTCCTGCTCGCTCAGCGCCGCAAGCAGCCGGTGCGGCCCTTGCGCGAGCGTCCCTTCGAACTGTCTGAACGCTTCGATCCGCTGATCGATGATTCGGTAGTGCTCCTCCCACGCGTCCCAGTCGGCAAAGATGGCGTAGAGATCCCAGGTAAAGCGAGGGTCGAGTTCTCGCGAGCTGGAACGAGTGTGGGCGCCGGGGCGGGGGACGACATGCCAACGATGATAGAAGCACGCCTATCACCGCACAAGCAGTGTCTCTGCTACGCTCTTGTGCGAATGCCGATGCGCGCCCTCCTCGTCGGGCTGGTCCTCACACTGGACCTCGTCAGTCAGGGTGGTCGCTTCAAGGCTGCGGCGCAGACGGCCCTCGCCCGATCGTCATCCTTATTTCGATCGACGGTTGGCGATGGGACTATCTCCAGCTCTTCACGCCGCCAACGCTCGGCCGGTTGGCGACTCGCGGCGTGCTGCGCTGAGGGACTCATCCCCGTGTTCCCATCGAAGACCTTTCCCAACCACTACTCCATCGTGACCGGCCAGTACCCGACACGTCACGGCATCCTGTCGAACAACATCGTCGACGAGGCCCTGCCCGGGCGTTTCTCGCTCAGCGAGCGCGATCGCTGGGTCCAGCAAGACACGCGATGGTGGGGCGGCGAGCCGATCTGGGTTACGGCCGAGCGTCAGGGCCAGGCCACGGCGACGATGTTCTGGCCAGGGTCCGATGTCGAGATCGCCGGCCGACGGCCACGTACTGGCGGATGTTCGACAACGAGCTGTCAAACGAGGCGCGGGTCGACCAAATGCTCGAGTGGTTGAAGGTTCCAGACCCCGGCCGGCCAACGTTTCTCACGCTTGTACTTCAGCAGCGTGGACAGCGCGGCCCATGATTCAGGCCCCGAATCGGCCGAAAATCGGACAGGCCGTCAGCGAAGTGGACACGGCCATCGACCGGCTCGTGTCGGGGATCGAGGCTGCCCGACTGACGGCACGCACCAACCTCATTCTGGTCAGCGATCACGGGATGGCTGCGCTCTCGCCGCGATCGCACGATCGTCCTCGACGACTACATCGACATGTGGACCGTGGACCTGATCGACTCATCGCCGATCGTCGGTCTCAACGCACAATCGGGCAGCTCGGAGGCGGTTTACCGTGCGCTCAAGGACAAGCATCCCGCGCTGGCGGTCTATACGCGTGACTCGTTGCCGGCAGAGTATCGTCTGCGCGGCCACCCACGTCTGCCAGACGTCATTGGAATCGCGGACGACGGCTGGCATGTGACGACGCGCGCCTGGCTCGATCGTGAGGATGGGCGCGTGCCAGGCGGCACACACGGATACGATCCGCGACACCGCTCGATGCACGGTCTGTTCATCGCCGCGGGGCCGCAGTTTCGGTCGGGCACGGTCGTCCCCGCATTCGAGAACGTGCACGTCTACGAGCTGATCTGCAAGGTGCTGGGGCTGCAACCCGCGTCCAACGACGGCAGCCTTGCAGAGACGCTCGCGTTCCTGCGATGAGTGCGGTCCAGGACAGGCCCGCAACCCGGTTGAGCCTGGTAACCCTGGGATTCCTGCTCGTTTTTTTCGTCAGCGGATTTACTGCGCTGCTCTATCAAATCATCTGGCAGCGCGTCCTCACCCTCTTTGGCGGCGCCGACGTCTACTCTGTCACCATCATCGTCGCCAGCTACATGGCTGGACTGGGCTTCGGGAGCCTGGCCGGAGGCTATCTCGCTGATCGGCTGACGACGCGATCCCGTTTGATGGCGTTTGCCGGATGCGAGCTGGCGATCGCGCTGTTTGCAGCGTTCAGCGCCAATATCTATTACGACTTCCTGTACGGTTGGCTTGGAAGTTGGCCGCTGGCGCGCAGCGCGATGGCCGCCATCATCTTCGCCGTGACGCTGTGGCCGACGGCCTTCATGGGCATGTCATTGCCCCTCCTCGCAACCGCGTTGACTCACGACGCCCGCCAGCCCGCAGGATGGGTCCCGATTCTGTACGGAGTCAACACCGTGGGCGCCGGGTGCGGATCACTGTTTGCGGCCACGATTCTGTTCCGTGCCTTCGATTTCGCCACCAGCCTTCGCATCGGCGCCTTGTTGAGCCTCGGCTGCGCGCTCGCCGCATTCGTCTGCGCTCCCTATGTGGTACGGCGGTGGACAAATAGTCAGGAAACCTCCACGCTGTCGGAGCGTCCGCTGACGGTCAACGACGCCGAGCATTCACCGCAGTCCATTCGTCTGCCAGCCTGGGTTGCGATCTATGCCTTGTCAGGATTCGTTGCCCTGTCGCTCGAGATTGTGTGGTTCAGAGTTCTCGGCGTGATGCTGAAGTCCAACTCGTTTACGTTTGGACATCTGCTGGGGCTATATCTCCTCGGGGTTGGCTTTGGTTCGTTGATCGGCGAGGGCGCGCGCGCCCGCGCGCGCCCGCCGGCCACGACCTTTTTCATCCTTCAGGCCGCGATTCCCATCGTGGCAGCCCTGGGGCTGCTTCTGGTCCTCGTTTCGCTGGATCGGGTTCCAGGGACCGAACCGCTCTGGCGCTACCTGGGTCAGGACCAGACCTTGACACGCGAAGACATCGTCCGCCCGGCGGCCACCGCGTCCGAGTCGAGCCGTTTGGGGTTGATCGTGACGCTTTACGCCGTCTTGCCCCTCCTGTTGATCGGGCTCCCGACCGTGATGATGGGTCTCAGCTTTGGATATCTCCAGCGGGCAGTGCAGCGAGATCTCGACCGCCTCGGCCGGCGAGTTGGCTGGCTCCAGGCCGCCAATATCGTGGGTGCCATGGCTGGCGCCCTTGCGACCGGCCTCTTGCTCCTGGATTGGCTCGGGACGAGCGGCACCCTTCGTCTGATCGTTTGCTCGTCGATCGTATTCCTGTTTTTCGTGGCACAAGTCCGGCGGGATTACTGGCGAGTGTCGGCAGGGGCGATGCTTGGGGTCTGTGTCATCGCATATGTGATCCCCTCTGCGTCGCTCCTGTGGGCGCGCCTCCACGGCGCCGTGCCGCGGCAGATCATTCATGGGGAAGACGGATCCGGTGTGTCGGTACTGAAGCTCGTCCTGGAGGGACAACAGACCGTCGTTTACGCCAACGGTCTTGGCCAAAGCACGTTGCCATACGGCGGACTGCATAGTGTGCTCGGAGCGTTGCCGGCCATGATCCATCCCGACCCGAGAACGGTCGCGGTCATTGGGCTTGGCTCAGGCGATACGCTCGTTGCACTCGGGGGGCGTTCGGGAATCCAGGCTATCGACAGCATCGAGATCGTCGCCCCGCAACTCGACACCCTCAAGCAGCTCGAACGAGTTCGGCCCTATCCTGGCCTGCGGAACCTGCTGCAGGACAGCCGAGTTCGTCATTGGTTCACGGATGGCCGGACGTTTATCAGACACGCCGACCGGCGATACGACATCATCGAAGCCGATGCAGTTCGTCCGACCAGCGCCCATGCCGGCAATCTGTACTCGGTGGAGTACTTCGAGCTGTTGCGCGACCGGTTGAACTCCGGCGGGATAGCGGTGACATGGACGCCAACTGATCGAGTCGTCGCCAGCTTCGTGAAGGTCTTTCCTCATGTGCTCGTGTTCGAGGGTCTTGCCGTGGGTAGTTCGACACCTGTCGTCTTCGATCGATCGGCGATTCAGGCACGAATGCAAGAGCACTTTACACGCGACTACTATACGGCCGTCCAAATCGATCTCCACGGTCTCTTGCAGCCGTATTTGGCTCGAGATCCGCAGGTCGTCGGCCCGGATTTCGATCGTCGTCTGTTGGTCGACCTCAATCGCGATCTCTTCCCCAAAGACGAGTTCGCCGCTGCAACCACCGACCACTGAGCGGAACCAAGGTTCAGCTCGCCAACAGAATTGGACGCAAATCCGATAGGCGCGGCGGAATCGACCTGACCAGCCGCGGGCGTGACATCGCCTCACCAAGCGTCTGCGGCAGGGGGACGGCTGCACCAATGATGGGCTCGACGATTTCGCGGAACTTTGCCGGGTGCGCGGTGGACAAGAACAGCCGGCGCGTCCCGTCGGACTCACCTGCCCTGGACAATCCAAGGTAAGCAATCGCGGTGTGCGGATCCGTGACATAGCGATGGCGATTCCACAAATCGCGTATGCCGGCCCGAACCTCGGCGTCTGTGTGAACCGATGCGTGGACGACCCGCCGCAGCGCCTCGAGGTCGTCCTCGAATAACCACCGGATACGTTCGAGGTTGCTCGGGCTGCCGACGTCCATCGCGTTGGCCAGCGTCGGAACCGAGGGCCGCGGTTCGTAGACGCCACTGTGCAGGTATCGCGGCCCGGTATCGTTGATCGTCGTTGCCGCGACGAAGTGACGGATTGGGACACCCATCTTCCAGGCCCACAGGCCGGCTGTGAGGTTGCCGAAATTGCCGCTGGGGACGGACACGACGACGGATCGTCGGATTGAAGCGCGGCGTGGGCGTAGTAAAAGACCTGCGGTAGGAGGCGGCCGATGTTGATCGAGTTCGCCGACGTCAGACGCGCCTGCTCGAGGTGCTCGCTGGCAAATGCCTCCTTGACGAGTCGTTGACAGTCGTCGAATGTCCCGCTGACGGCTACGGCGGTAACATTTCCGCCCAGCGTCGTGAACTGCGCCTCCTGGACGGGCGTGACGCCGCTGCTCGGGAAACAGGACGATCGACACGGGTGCCCTCGAGACCGAAGAAGGCCTGAGCGACCGCACTTCCGGTGTCGCCTGATGTCGCGACCAGCACCGTCAGCTCACGGTCGCCGGCATTGAAGTGGGCCATCAGGCGGGCCATGACCCGAGCCCCAACATCCTTGAACGCGAACGTCGGGCCGTGAAAGAGCTCGAGGGCGGACAGCCTGTCGTCGAGCGGCACGATTGGGATCGGAAAGTCGAGGGCCGCGGTAAGGAGCCGCGCCGAGCGTCTTGATCGCGAAATCGAGCTGCCGAGGTAGGGGTGGCGATCTCGACGCCAAGCTTCAGTAAGCGATGCCCCGCGCAGGGCCTCGACCGAGCAACGGACTCGAGTTTGCTCCGGCACGTAAAGCCCGCCATCGGGCGCGAGGCCCTCGAACAGCGCCGATCGAAAGTCGACGGCGGCGCCGTCCCGCGAGTGCTGACGAATTGAGTCATCGAAGCTTCGCCATAGTCTAGTGGCGTGAATCAGCTCATTCGGTATCGCGGCTCCGATCTTCCGGCTAGAAGCCGGAAGCCACGAGTGCCTAGCAAGATCCGTGGCTTCCGCCTTCAGGCGGAAGTCCGAAGCGCACCAGGCCAGGTAGTCATTCAGCTGTCATAGACCACTAGGTCACAATCCGGGCGCCGCGAGCGCCCACGGGAGAGACCCACAGGTCCGGGGCACATCACTGGCGCCCGCAAACGCCTCCCGCATGGCGCGGCCAGCGGCCTTCGCGCGCTCGAGCGACTCGCACGAGCGCAAAAATGGACGGGCCGGAACCCGACAGGCCGCAGCCAAGCGCCCCGGCGGTCGATCGCCGCGTGCTTCACCGAGTCGAGCGCCGGCACCAGGTGCGCGCGCCGAGGCTCCGCGACATGGTCTTCGAGCGCGCGCGACAATGAGGGGCAAGGTCGTTTCGGAACAAGCCCAGCCACCAGGGCACCCACGTTCCCCCATTGCCGGACCGCGGCTGATCAGCGGCACGGACTCGCCAAGCAGCCTCCGGGCGCTACCCGTTTCGATCATCAAGTGCGGATGAAGCACCGCGCACGACAGGCCGTCGGGTACCGGAAGCCGAACGAGGTCCGCGGGCTGCGAGGTCCGCGCGAGCACAAAGCCGCCGTAGAGCGCCGGCGCCACGTTGTCCGGGTGCGCGGAGCCGCAGCCCGCGATCTCGCCCGCCATCGCGCAGTCCAGCAGCACGTCGAGCGACGCCGGACGTCCCAGCAGCTCGTTGGTGGCCACCAGCGCCGCCACGGCCGAGCCCCACTGCTCCCGATTCCGCTCGCCAGCGGAAGTCCCTTGTAAATGCGCAGGCGGACGCCTCGCACGCGTGCCCAGACGGCTGAGCAGGAGCGCCTCGAACCGCGGCGCCGGCGGTGTTTCTCCGGGGATCACGAGAAAGCTGACCGGCGTCGCCTTCGATGGCGGCGATTTCGACACCCTGCGGCCTCGCGTCGCTTCCGCGCTGACGACGTCGCCGGGCTCGTCGAGGGCAAAGCCGAGGACGTCAAACCCGGGCCGACGTTGGAGACGGTGCCTGGGGCGAACGCGGCGATCACGGGTGGCGAACCGGCGTGGGATGGCCGTCGGGACCGATCGCCACCAGGACGACTTCGGCCTCGGTGACTTTGATCCGCTCGCCCTGCCCGCCGCTCCAGCGCTCGACTTCGACGAGCACCTTGACGGTCACGGAGGTGCGGCCGACGCGTAACGTTTCTGTGTAGAAGTTGACGATATCGCCGACGAAGACCGGCGCGTGAAACTCGACCTCCCGCATGGCCTTGGTGACGTAGCGCAGCGCCGCGGTCTTGCGCGCTTCCACCGCGGAGGCCAGGTCGATGTGCGAGAGGATCACGCCGCCGAAGATGGTGCCGAGCGCGTTGGTGTCTTTGGGGAGCAGCAGGACTTTGATGGCGGGCACGCGGTCAGGCATCCCATGAGCTTACTCAACAGACTGCAGGTTTTCTGTCGCCGCGACCGAAAAAAGAGAATTGCGCGTCAGAGGTTTCCGTTTATTCTGAGATGTCGATGAGCACGGTAACTCGGATACGAGCCGAGTCGGTCGGGTCGAAGTGGTCGCTCACTGAAGCGACCGAGCTGTACGACGTCGACCGCTGGGGGCAGGGCTACTTCTCGATCAACGAGCACGGGCACTTGCAGGTCCATCCGACCAAGGACCCGGCGCGGGGGGTCGACCTCAAGCGCCTGATCGATCGCCTGCAGCTCCGCGGCCTCAGCGCCCCCATCCTGCTCCGCTTCACCGACATCCTCAAACACCGACTCGGCGAGATTCACTCAGCGTTTCAGAGCGCCATCGCTCAGCACCAGTACCAGGGCCGCTACAGCTGCGTCTATCCGATCAAGGTCAATCAGCAGCGGCAGGTCGTCGAGGAAGTGCTGAACGTCGGCCGCCAGTACGGCTTCGGGCTCGAAGCGGGCAGCAAGCCGGAGCTGCTGGCGGTGGTCGCACTGGCCGAAAACGACACGCCGATCATCTGCAACGGCTTCAAGGACGCCGAGTTCATCGAGATGGCGATGCTGGCGCAGAAGATGGGCCGCCTCATCATTCCGGTGGTCGAGAAGTACACCGAGCTCGACCTGATCCTCCACTACGCCGAGAAGGTCGGCGTGCGGCCGAACATCGGGATGCGCGTCAAGCTGGCCGCTCGCGGGTCGGGCCGCTGGCAGTCGTCGGGCGGCTACCGGTCGAAGTTCGGCCTGACGGTCACCGAGATCCAGCGCGGGCTGCAAGAGCTGAAAACGCGGGGCATGGAGGATTGCTTCAAGCTCCTCCACTTCCACCTGGGCAGCCAGATCACGCACATCCGGATCATCAAGAACGCGCTCAACGAAGCCGCACGCGTCTACACCGAGCTCGCCAAGCAGGGCGCCGGCCTGCAGGTACATGGACGTCGGCGGCGGCCTGGGCGTCGACTACGACGGCTCACAGACCAACTTCGAGTCGTCCATGAACTACACGCTGCAGGAATACGCCAACGACGTGGTGTATCACGTGCAGACGGTGTGCGACGAAGCCGGCGTCGAGCATCCCACCATCGTGTCGGAGAGCGGCCGGGCGGTCTCGGCCTATCACAGCATGCTGATCTTCAACGTGCTGGGCACGATTGGCTTTGGCGAGGAAACGGTTCCCACGGCGGTCAAGGACGAGTTCGAACAGCCGCTGGTCGACCTCATCGAGACCTATCACTCCGTCACGCAGCGCACGGCGCTCGAGGCCTATCACGACGCCCAGCAGGCGCTCGACATGGCCATGAACCTGTTCAGCGGCGGTTATCTGCCACTCGAACAGCGCGCCCACGCCGAAAACCTGTTCTGGGCCATCTGCGAGAAGATCCGCAAGCTCACCCAGGGCATGGAGGACGTCCCGGAAGACCTGCAGAGTCTCGACAAGCTGCTGTCGGACACGTATTTCTGCAACTTCTCGCTCTTCCAGTCGATTCCGGACAGTTGGGCGATCAAGCAGCTCTTCCCGGTCATGCCCATCCACCGGTTGAACGAGCGCCCGGTCAATCACGCCGTCATCGGCGACATCACGTGCGACTCGGACGGCAAGCTCGATCAGTTCATCGATCGCCGCGACGTCAAGAAGACGGTCCCGCTGCACCCCTTCACGGGCGAGCCGTATTACCTGGGTGTGTTCCTCGTCGGCGCCTATCAGGAGATCCTCGGCGACATGCACAACCTGCTGGGTGACACGCACGCCGTCCACATCTCCCTCACCAACAACGGCGACGAAGGCGAAGGCGTCCGCGTCGAGCACATCGTCAAGGGCGACACGGTGACCGAGGTGCTGCGCTACGTCGAGTTCGATCCGGAAGTGCTGATGGGCAAACTTCGTAACGACGTCGAGATGGCGGTGCACGCCAACCGGATGGCCGACCAGCAGGCGGGAAGCCTGCTCAAGTTCTACGAAGAGGCGCTACAGGGCTATACCTACCTCGAAGACCCGAACGCGGACTGACGCTGTCAGTTACAAGTTACAAGTTACAAGTTCAAAACCGCAGCCACGAAGAACACGAAAGCACGAAGAGTTTCATAGGGATTCTTCGTGTCTTCGTGACCTTCGTGGCTACGCTTGTGTCAGGCTCGCCCCCGCGCCCCGTGAATCGCCTAGCGCAGCGCAGCCAGCTCCTTGCGCGCTTCGTGGAGCAGCGGCAGATCGGGATCGGCGTTCTTCCACAGATCGAGAAATTGCTCGTACGCACGTTTGGCGCCGGCGGTGTCACCCGTCGCCGCCAGCGCGCGGGCGAGGCCGATCAGGGCGGAGGGATAGACCCCAAAGCCTGGGGGCTGCGGCGGAGGGGTCTCGACGAGACGCTTGAAGTCGACCGCCGCGGCCGCCGGATTGCCTGCCCGCATGTAGGCGAGTCCTCGATACAACCAGACGTCGGCCCATCGGCGTCCATAAGGAATGGCCGGCGTGAGCACTTCGACCGCCTGCGTCGGCCGGTTTTCAGCCATTGCCATCATCGATTCGGCCATGGGCCTATACATGCGATTCAAGGCCGTGCCGGCTGGCTGGGTTGACACGCTCTGCGCGATGAGCCTCCGCACGTGGCCGACCTCGCCCACTTCGGCGAGCAGCATCAGGAGGCGATTCGGAGGGCTGTCGGGTGGCACGAGCTTCAGCGCCTCGAGTGCGGTTTCCCGAGCGCGGTCGCGGCGCCCGGCTCGCCACTCTGCAAATCCCAACTCGGTCGCCCGGCGCGCACGCGCCTCCCCACCGCCACCTGGCATGCGCGCGACCTCCTCCTGCAGCTCTTGCGCCTGCAACAGCCGCCCTTCTCGCATCGCGCATCCCGCGGCCCCCGCAACCGGATCAATCAAGCCTTTCGTTCGGGCTTCCTGGAGGAGCTTGCTCATCGTCTCCTGATCGCGCTCCTGACAGGCCATCAAAAAGCGCGTCTGTCTGAGGAACGCGCTGTTCGGAAAGCGCGCAATGCTTTCGTCAGTCACCCGCTTCGCCTCGTCGAAACGATGTCAGGGCCTGGAGCATGAAGCTGATGTTCGAGTGCACGAGCGAATTGGCTGAATTGCGACGACGTGACTGTTCGTAGGCGTCCAGGCTCTTCTCGAGATCCCCACGGTCGGCGAAGGTGACGCCAAGATTGTTCCAGGGGATGTAGTCGCGTGGATAGGTCTCGGCCCACAGCTGGTACACTTTTGCTGACTTCGTCGGTGTCCCCAGTCACCGAGTCGTGATAGCGCGCCTCGATGTAGAACCGTTCGCGTTCGCTCACGCGCTTGCGTAGCTCGAAGGCTCTGGTCGCAAACTCGCGAGCGCGAGCCAGGCTGCGCAGGTTGATGTACGACGTGCTCGTCTGCGCAAACGCAAGCGCGAACTCCGGATCGAGCGCCATGGCGCGCTCCAGATGCGGGATGGCCTTGGCCGGCTGACCACCGCATGCAATTGAACACCGATGGTGAAGGCTTTCAACGCGTCGAGCGACGGGGTGGTCGCCTCCTCGATGGGGACGTCGAACCTCGCGATGCTGGCCAGCGACTCCCCGAGCTGTTCCCGCAAGGCGGACACGCCGCGGCCGAGTCCGGAAAGCACGTCCTCTTTGCGATCGACCTGCACCTGCTCACTGGCGAGCACGTCGCCGTTCGCGCAATTCATCGCCTGCAGCGCGACGACGTAGCGCGTGCCGAGCGGAGCAATCGACCCGGCCAGCATCGCCTTGACGTTCTGCCGCTGACAGACCTCACGCGCCGTCGTGCTCGACGAGCCGCTCCTCGCGGAGAGCGCCCCATGAACCGGAGCGACTCCTGCACCCGGTCGTCGGAGACGACGTTGAGAAACGGCGACTGCCGCAGCTGCACGGTCAGCGCCTGCCTCAACGCGTCGTCGAACACTGGCTCGCCGGTGTTGTTCGTAATGTCGGCGATCAGAATCTCATCTTCAGTCGTCAGCGCCGGGCGCTCGAGGCGCCCAGAAATACCCGATCGCGATCAGCGCGGCGGTCGCCATCACGGCCGCAATCGCACGAGGCAGCCAGCGACACGAGAGGCGGTGGCGGGCCTGGCCGCTTGCACCGGATGCGTTTCGGTCGCGCGACGGAGACGACGGAGCTCGGCGCGCATTTCCGAGGCCGTCTGGTAGCGAAGCTCGCGGTCCTTGTCGAGCGCGCGTTCGATGATTCGCTCGAGCTCGGCCGGCACCGACGGGTTCAGCCGGACCGCGGCCGCGGGGGCGGCGTGGAGCACCGCGTCGAAGGTGGCGACCGACGAGGCCTTGGAGAACGCAGGAATCCCCGTCACCATCTCGTAAATCACGACCCCGAACGAGAACAGGTCCGTGCGGGCGTCGACGTCTTCGCCTCGGGCTTGCTCCGGCGACATGTACGCGGCGGTCCCCATGACCTGTCCCGGCATCGACAGCTGGTCCTCGGCGGTCATCGTCGGCGGCGCGGCGCTGGTCGCGTGCTCACGAACCGCGGTCGGAGCCAGCTTCGCCAGACCGAAGTCCAGCACTTTCGCGTGGCCGCGGGTCGTCACAAAGATGTTGGCGGGCTTGATGTCCCGATGCACGATGCCCTGGCCGTGGGCGGCATCGAGCGCATCCGTGATTTCGAGCGCCAGCTCGATGACACGATCGATCTCGAGCGGACGCCCGTCGATCGCATGCTTCAGCGTGCGGCCTTCGAGAAGCTCCATCACCAGAAACTGCTGACCCTGGTGCTCACCGAGATCGTGGACCGTGCAGATATTCGGATGATTCAGCGCTGACGCGGCTCGGGCCTCGCGCTCGAACCGCTGCGCGGCGGCAGGATCGCCCGACAGCTCCTGGGGCAGGAACTTGATCGCGACCTGGCGTCCGAGCCGCAGGTCTTCGGCTCGATAGACCACGCCCATTCCGCCGCCACCCAACTTCTCGACGATGCGGTAGTGCGAAACGGTCTGGCCGACCATTGGTCGAGAAAAGGATACGCCGAACGGGGACTGATCGTCTTCAGTTACAAGTTACAAGTTAGCCAAGTTCAAACGACGGCAGCTCTCGGACGCCACTGGTAACGTACGAAGAATACTTGAAATCA
This sequence comes from uncultured Acidobacteriota bacterium, assembly GCA_963734095.1. Classification (GTDB taxonomy): domain Bacteria; phylum Acidobacteriota; class Vicinamibacteria; order Vicinamibacterales; family UBA2999; genus JACCSI01. Next base: position 95,039 of record CAVTGK010000060.1, read on the forward strand.
GCCTTTGATGCTTTCTTGTTACTTCGTACCACTTGTCGTTACGTCTTCGCCATATGCCGTCGCTTCTGTTCGAAGAAACGCCGGCACGCCCGATCGAAGCGATCCTGGAGCGGTTTGCGCGTCTCGGCGTCGAGCGGGCCGAGTCGCTGCCAGGCCGATTGCGCGCTGCGGACTTCCTGTTCGGTCGCGCGATGACGCGCATCTTCGGCTTGACGCGCTGCGGCGGCGCCCATCGTGTTGGCCGCCAGCGCTTCGCGCCATTGCCGCGCCAGCATCTCCGCCGGCGAGAGATTCGCCGCGGGTTCGCGGCTGTCGGGAGGCAACAGCGCTTCGATCTTGCTCGACCAGCTTTTCCATCTTGCGCAGGGTGAGCTCCGGGTCCATGTCGGTCCCGCGAAACGCGTCGGGCCACTTGTTGACGAGCGCAAGGAGCGCAACGTTCACCCGCTCCGCCAGTGGCGCCAGCGCATGACGAGGCAACTCGGGCCCCTGCAGCTAGCGCGCCCGAGCCGCCTGCACCTTGGCGTAGAGATCGTCCGGCGCCGCCGCATCAGGGGCTTCCGCTGACGGCATGAGCGCCTCGATCTCCGCGACTGCGGTTTCTCGATCCGCCAACTTGCCGGCCACCGCCACCTGATCGCGCGTCTTGTAGCGCTCGAAGAACGTGTCGCAGGCGGTGCGGAAGCGCTGCCACACGACCTCGGACTTGTTCTTGCGGACCGGGCCAATCTTCTTCCACTCGGCCTGCAGCTGCTTGATGCGATTGGCCGCCTTGTCCCATTCGGTCGACTGGGCGAGCTGATCGGCTTCGGCGATGAGCGCTTCCTTCTTGGCCAGGTTGTCGGCCCATTCGTGCTTGCGCTCTTTGAGGTCCTCCTGCCGGCGAGTGAAAAAGCGATCGCAGGCGGCGCGGAAACGCTCCCAGACGGACTTTTCGTGCCCGCGAGTCACCGCGCCGATCGTTTTCCACTCGGCCTGCAGCGCCTTGATGGCGTCGGCGGTCCGGACCCAGTCGGTCGAATCGGTGAGCGCTTCGACGCGCGCACACAGCGCTTCCTTTTTCTTCAGGTTCTCCTGCCGCTCGGCCGCTTGCTGGGCGAAGTAGTCCTTGCACTTCTCGTAGACCTGGTCCTGCGCGGTCTTGAAGCGGGTCCAGAGCGATTCGGCCTGCGAGCGCGGCGCGGCCGCGACCGCTCTTCCACCGTTCCTGCAGCGAGCGCATCTCGTTGGCGGCCTTCTCGGGCTCGGCCTCGGCGCCCGGCACGAGCGCTTCCATCTTGGTGCACAGCTCTTCCTGCACCTGGACGTTGGCCCAGCGCTTCCACTCTTCCGCGTCGCGCAGCTCCTTGATGCGCGGCGTGACGGCCGTGCGGACCGCCTGCAGCCGCACCGTCAAGTCATCGCGGTCCTGTTTGGTGGGCAGCGGCCCCATCGTGCCGACGACGAGCTTGGTGTCCTTGAGGATCCGCTCGGCATCCTTGAGCGAGAGATTCTCGGCCGCCGCTCGCGTTTCGAGCTCCTGCACCGACGACTTGCAGGCGGTGCAGATTGTCCTGCTGGGCTCGCAAGCGACCTTCGCGATGCTCGCTTTCGTGCGCATCGAGCGTCTGGACGGCTCGTTCGTAGCGCGCCAGCAGCTCCGGATCGACTTCGCCTTCGCGCGTGATCGTCTGCCACTGCTTTCGCAGCGCGTACCACTGCCGATCGCACGGTTCCGTAGTCGTCGGTGGCGGCAGCCGTTCTCGATCTGCGTCGATGACTGCGGGCGCCTGCTCCAGCAGCTGTCGTGCGGCCAAGCGGCGCTCATGACGACGCTCAGCGGCGCGGCAGGCAGCGTCGAAGCGCTGCTGAAGCTCGGTCGCCCAGGCCTCCGGCATCGGCGGCATGCCTTCCCAGGTCGCCCGCGCGGCGGCGAGTCGATCGACCAGATCGTCGCCATTCAGGCCTTCGACATCAGCGCACACCGCTGCTCGATCGGCCTGCTCGCGCGCCAGTGCCTGCGCCTGGCGTTCCGCTTCGGCACGCGCGGCGTCGTCGGCAGCCAGCGTCTCGCGAACGCGATCGGACAACTGCTCGAAGCGCGCGACCAGCGTCGGGCAGCACTTCGGCGTCCGCGAGCAGTTCGACCCACGCGACGCGCAGCGCGGCATAGGTCTGGCGCACGGTTGTGATGTCCGGCGCCGCGCCGATCGCGTCCATCTGATCGGCCAGCTCGCGCGCGCGCTGCTGATCGGCGTCCTTGTATTCGACGGCGGGCGCTGCGAGTCGGCCGGGCGCGACGGCTTCTTCCCGCGCGCGGAGAATCGCGCGGGCGCGCTTCTGCACGGCCTTGGTCTTGGCGCGCTGCGCAAGGCCGTTGAGCACGTCGTCGGACGGCGACTCGAGACGATCCAGCGCTTCGACCGCGGCATCGGCGTGTTCGCCGCGCGCGGCGACGGCTTCGAGCTCCGGCTGGATCGGTCAGCCGGCCGATCGCGACGAGCCGCGCCGTCGGCGTCGGCTGACTGTCGCGCAATGCGCCGCAAGCGCCTTCTGATCGGTGACCTGCTCGACCGCGGCTCGGCGCACCGAGTCGAGATGCGACCCGCGCGCGACGGCGGCGAGCTCACGCTGCCGGCCGAGCGCGGCCAGCGCCGACACGGCGGCCAGCGCCACGCGTTCGTCACCCTGTTCGGCGAGCCCGGCCAGACGCGTTGCCGCGTGATCGCGCACCGACGCATCGCTCTCGTTGCGCACGATGGCCGCCAGCACGCGGCGTCGGTCACCCGGGCCACCGCCGCGCGGCGGACGCGCGCGTCCGGATCGTCGGTCGCCAGCGCGGCGAGCGACTCCTGGTCGGTGTCGTCGATGTCGTGGAGGCCTTCGAGCCGGACGGACGGGATCGGCGTGCTTCCACTTCGGTTGCGGGCGGAGTTTTTCGAGGAGTCCCATGGTCGTTCGCCTCTGGCGGCGCCAGGTCCGGCCAGAGCCCAGTTTTGAGTCGAGTTGAGACGGCTCAACCACAAGCCGTCGAGGTTTCCGATCCTAGCAGGGTTTTATCCGCGGAAAGAGGGGGAACGAGCGGAGGCTCCTGGTAGGCCTCCGCGGAAACCAGGAACTCGCGGAAAAACGGTCCTCGGGGCTATCCGCGGAAGCTGGGAACTCGCGGCGCACGCAGTCCCGCGACGAGCAGCCATAACGTAGAATTCCCCAGCAAATGCCCCTGACCGCTGGCAACCGCCTCGGTCCTGTACGAAGTGCTGGCGCCCCTCGGTGCCGGCGGCATGGGTGAGGTGTATCGCGCGCGCGACACGCAGACTCGATCGCGCGGTCGCTATCAAGATCCTCCCCGAGTCCTTCGCCCAGGATCCTGAGCGGCTCGCCCGCTTCGCGCGGGAAGCGAAGATGCTGGCCGCGCTGAATCACTCCAACATCGGCGGCATCCACGGGCTGGAAGAGGCGAACGGTCTCACGGCCCTTGTGCTCGAACTCGTCGAAGGGCCAACCTTGGCGGATCGCATCGCGGAAGGGCCGATCCCCCTGGACGACGCACTTGCCGATCGCCAGGCAAATCGCCGACGCGCTCGGTGGCCGCACACGACCAAGGCATCGTCCATCGCGATCTGAAACCGGCGAACATCAAAATCAGGTCTGACGGCACGGTGAAGGTGCTCGATTTCGGGTTGGCGAAAGCACTGGACCAGGGAGCAGGAGCAGGGCTCAGGGATCAGTGGAGTTCGCGGATTCGCCGACCCGTATACCCTACCATCACCAGTCCGGTTGGGTTGACGCAGGCTGGCATCATTCTCGGCACGGCTGCGTACATGTCGCCTGAACAGGCGAAGGGACACGACGGCGGACAAGCGAAGCGATATCTGGGCGTTCGGCTGCGTGCTGGACGAGATGCTGACGGGCAAGCGGGCCTTCGCGGGCGACGACGTCGGCGACACGCTGGCGGCCGTGCTGCGAGGTGAACCCGAGTGGCGCACGTTGCCCGTCGAAACGCCGGCGGCGATACGGCGATTGCTGCGCCGCTGTCTCGAGAAGGATCGCAAGCGCCGATTGGAGTCGGCGGCGGATGCGGGGTTGGAGATCGAGGATGCCCTGACAGCGCCGGAATCTGACTCTCCGACGACCGCGCCTGGTTCGCGGGGATGGCGGCTCGGCGCTATGATCGCAGCGGCCGCCCTGGTCGCCGGTGTCGCCGCGGGTGGCGCCGTGTGGATCGCAACCCGCCCTGCTCCGCCTTCCGTTGTCCGCACGACCATCACCACCTCTGGTTCGACGGCATTGGCGTTGTCGGCCGGCGATCGCGACCTCGTCATCACGCCCGACGGCTCGCGCATTATCTATCGCAACAACAACCAGCTCATGGTGCGTGCGCTCGACCAGCTCGAGCCCACAGTGCTGAGCCGCGGGTTTACCGGGACCGGTCCACGAGGCGTATTCATCTCACCAGACGGCCAGTGGGTCGGGTTCTTTGATCGAAACTTCGTGCTGAAGAAGGTCGCGATGACGGGTGGGGCACCGGTAACGGTGCAAAACCAGAGAGGATCGGCGTCCCGCGGTGCAACGTGGAGCAAAGACGGGACCATCATCTTCGCGACACTCACACAGGAGACAGGTCTGCAACGCGTCTCCTCTGCGGGAGGCGAACCTGCAGTTCTGACGAAGCCCGATCGCGAGCGCGGCGAAGGCGATCACTTCTGGCCCGAATTCCTGCCCGGAGGCAAGGCGGTTCTCTTCACGATTACACCGGCCAACGGCAGCATTGAGACCGCGCAAGTCGCAGCGCTGGACCTGCAGACCGGCACATCGAAGATCCTCATTCGCGGCGGCAGCCACGCGCATTACGTACCGACGGGACATCTGATTTATGGAGTCACAGGGACATTGCATGCCGTCGCATTCGACCTCGGACGCCTGGAGGTCGTTGGGACGCCTGTGCCGGTGCTCGAGGACGTGGTGACAACCGACCAAGGGGCCGCCGACGTCGCGTTGGCGGCTAACGGCTCGCTCGTCTATGTCCCAGGCGGAGCGGGTGACCGTCAGACCGTCGTGTTAGTAGATCGACAGGGCCGTTCCTCACCGCTGCCTGGCCTGCCGCCCGCCTCCTACCGCGATGTCCGGGTATCGCCAGACGGCACACGGATCGCGGTGGGGACCGACACGGATGTGTCGACGTACGATGTCGTGCGCGGCACGCTGAGCCGGCTCACGATCAACCCCGCGTTGATCGCTTCTCGGACCGCAGCGCGCTCTGGACGCCCGATGGGCAGCGGGTCATCTTCTCGTCGACCCGTGCAGGTTATCCTGAACTGTATTGGCGGCCGGCGGACGGCACCGGCGGCGACGAGCCGGTCCTCGCACGAGGGAACGACCCCGTGGACTTGCGCGCCATGGGGTGGTCGACCGACGGCAAACAGCTGCTGTTTACGGAGCAGCTCCCGCGCCGTCCGCGCGCGATCTGGCAGGTATCGGATTAACCAGCCGTCCGACGCCAAAATGCTTGTGCAAGGGTCAGAAAGACCCCGCCGTCTCTCCAAACGGGCGCTGGATCGCCTACGAGTCGGCCGTGTCGGGTCGACCGGAGATCTACGTCGAGCGGTATCCGGAACTCGGAAATCGGCAGCAGATCTCGACGGATGGCGGCCGTATCCCCGTCTGGTCGCGTGACGGCCGAGAGCTGTTCTTCAGCGGCTTTCCTGGGCAGCGGATGTTTGTCGTCGCCGTCCCCCCTGGGACGACCTCCGCGGCCGGCCGGCCGGAACTGTTGTTCGAATACCCAATGTTCCTGATTGCCGGAACACGCGCGTACGACATCGGCCCCGACGGCCGATTTGTCGTCATCCGGAGCGGCCAGGCGAACGCTGACGGCGGCACGACCTCGAACATGATCGTCGTGCAGAACTGGTTTGAGGAGCTGAAGCGCCTCGTGCCGGTGAAATGACATGGCGCTGACGGCCGGAATCCCGCCTCGGTCCGTACGAAGTGCTGGCGCCCCTCGGTGCCGGCGGCATGGGTGAGGTGTATCGCGCGCGCGACACGCGCCTGGATCGGACGGTCGCGATCAAAGTCCTCGCCGAGTCGCTCGCGAGCGATCCCCAGCTCCGCGACCGCTTCGAACGCGAGGCGCGGGCGCTTTCGGCGCTCAATCATCCGCACATCTGCACCTTGTTCGACGTCGGACATCAGGACGGCGTCGACTTCCTCGTGCTGGAGCACCTCGAAGGTGAGACAGTCGCCGAACGCCTGACCCGTAGCGGCGGCCTGAATCCGAACGAGGCCCTGAAGATCGCCATCGACGTCTGCGACGGGCTCGACAAAGCCCACCGCTCGGGCATCGTCCATCGCGACCTCAAACCGGCCAACGTCTTTCTCGTTCGTGGGAGCGGATCGGCCCCCCCAATCGCGAAGCTGCTGGACTTCGGGCTGGCCAAGAGCGCCGCGCCGGTCGTGGCCGCGAGCGGGCTCTCGATGCTCCCGACCACGCCGCCGACCGTGACGGCACAAGGCACGATCCTCGGGACGTTTCAATACATGGCGCCCGAACAGATCGAAGGAGTCGAGGCCGACGCACGCACAGACATCTTCGCGTTTGGCGCGTTGCTGTTCGAGATGATCACCGGTCGCACCGCGTTCGAGGGCAAGACGCGCGCGAGCCTGTTGGGCGCGATCTTGAAGGACGAGCCGCCCCCGGTCTCGCGCGATCAGCCGACGGCGCCGGCGGCGCTCGACCGAATCGTCGGCACTTGCCTCGCGAAGGATCCGGATGATCGCTATCAGAGCGCGCGCGACCTGTTGCGCGACCTGAAGTGGGTTGCGTCAGGATCGAGCGACGTCACCACCGTCGCGACGACAGGAGCCGCGATCGAGCCGCGGAGCGTGGCTGATCGCCGCTCTGTCAACCGTGGCCCTCATTGTCACGGCAGCCGTTGCAGTGCGCCGCGCGAGCGAGGTCGCGCCCGCGGCGAGCCCGGTCCAGTTCACCATCGGGCAGCCCGAGAAGATGTCGTTTGGAGGTCCTCCGGCTGGCGGAACTGGCACCGCGACGCAGCTGGCAGTGTCTCCCGATGGCCGCAACATCGTGTTCGTCGCCTACGCCGAATCTGATCACCAGATCTGGCTGAGGCCGGTCGCCACTTTGACGGCAACGCCGATTCCGGGTACCGAGGGCGGGGCCTTCCCATTCTGGTCGCCGGACAGCCGGTTCGTCGGATTCTTCGCCGCCGGCCAACTGAAGAAAGTCCCGATTGCGGGTGGCCCACCGGTCGTACTGTGTGACGCGCCAAGCGGGCGCGGCGGGAGTTGGAGCCGCGACAACGTGATCGTGTTCACGCCTGCGAGCAACGGCGCGCGGCCTGCAGCGTGTGTCGAGCGCCGGTGGCAAGCCACTGGACGTCACGACGCTCGACCCGGCGACTGGGGAAACGAATCACCGGTGGCCGCACTTTCTGCCCGATGGCCGCCACTTCCTCTACACCGCGACGACGGGTACCTGCTGTCCTCCCACGAAGCCGGCGGTGATCAGAATTGGCTCGCTCGACCCGGCCGAGCCCACCACTACACTGTTTCAGGCTGAGTCGGCGGTTTCATACGGTTCCGGCCATTTGGTATTCGCCCGAGAGGAAACCCTGATGGCGCAGGCATTCAACTTGGAGACGCGTCAACCGACGGAAGATCTTTTCCGCTCGCCCAGCACATCAGCCGAGAGGGAAGCCGTTACGTGGGCGCGTCCGTTTCCGAGAATGGCACTCTGGTCTACGCGCAGGGCGGCTTGCAGACGGACCTGCAGTTGACCTGGTTCGATCGCACCGGCCGCATCCTCCCCAGTGGGCGACCCGGCTCCAAACATCAACCTCGCCTTGTCGCCAGACGAACGCCGTGTCGCAGTCTCGGTCGGAACTCCCGACAACAGCGACATCTGGATCATCGATCTCGCGCGTGATGTCCGGTCCCGCCTGACCTTCGATCCGGGGCTTGACCGGTCGCCCGTCTGGTCGCCAGACGGGAGCCGCATCGCGTTCGAAGGCTCGCGATCAGGAAGCCTCACCTTGCGTCAACGATCGATCAGTGGGACGACTCCCGAAGAGTCCCTTCTCGAAGGCTTGGGCACTTTCACGCCGACTGCGTGGTCTGCGGATGGACGTTTCATCGCGTATAGTCCATGCGACGGCCGCCGCTCCCGATGTCTGGGTGCTTCCGCTCGTCGGCGATCGCAAGCCGTTTCCGATTGTGCAATCCCAGTTCATCGATACCTCTGCCGCGTTCTCACCGGATGGCAAATGGATCGCATACACCAGCAACGAGGGTGGCGAGTCCAACGTCTACGTGCAAGCCTTTCCGAGCGCTGACGCGAAATATCAGGTCTCGAGGGATGGCGGGAGCCATCCAGTCTGGCGAGCGGATGGCAAGGAACTGTTCTACCTCCTCGGAGTGGAGGCCACGCTGATGGCGGTGCCGATCGACACGAGCGCTCGATTCGAAGCCGGTATGCCGCAGGCCCTCTTCCCCTCGGGCGCGGCGCGATTGGGTGCGAGCCCCGCGTACGCGGTGACGAAGGATGGAAAACGATTTCTCGTCAACGCGAGGCGACGGCAGTCCAGCGAGGCGCCGCTGACCGTCGTCGTCAACTGGACGGCAACGATCCAGAAATAGAGTCCAAATCCCGATAATCTTCCGCCTGAAGGCGGAAGCCACGCGAGTCTGAACCCGCGAGTCGTGCGGAACCGCGCGAGTCCGCGCTCACACACAACCGCCCCCCTTTGCCACCCTGTGCCCGCGCATGGCCCTGCGCCCTGCGCCCTGCGCCCTGTGCCCAGCCCTGTGCCCTGAGCCCTGTGCCCTGTGCCCTGGGTCGACCACTTGCTTTATCACATCTATTAATCTACATTTATAGATATGAAGGAGGCCTCGGCGCTCTTCCGCCTGCTGGGCGACGAGGCGCGGCTCCGCCTGCTGCGCGTCCTGGCGCGGGATCGCTTCAACGTCACCGAGCTGACCGGCATTCTCGGCCTGGCGCAGTCCGGCGTCTCCCGGCATCTCGGACTGCTGAAGGAAGCCGGGCTGGTCAGCGAGGAGCGTGACGGCGCGTTCAGCTACTACCGGCTGGCGCCTGCCATCCGCGACGGCAACGCGGGTCCCCTGTGGCCCCTGCTGGAGTCGCAGTTCGCGGCCACCCACGACGCCTCCGGGCTGCGAGCCGACGATGCGCGATTGCAGGAGGTGTTGAGGGTGCGTCGAGAGAATTTCGACCAGCATGCCGGCCCCGACACGCGCGACGGTCGGCAACTGGTGCCGGGCCGGAGCTGGGCCGCATGGGCGCGGGCCCTCGGCCACCTTCTGCCACCGGTCGACGTCGTGGACATCGGGTGCGGCGAGGGCTATCTGACCGTCGAGGTCGCGCGCTGGGCGCGCCGCGTCGTGGCGGTGGATCGATCGCCAGCGGTGCTGGCGCGCGCCAAGGCGCTGGCCGGGCGGCGGCGGGCGACCAACATTACGTTCAAGCGCGGTGACATCGATCGCTTGCCGCTCGAGACGGCGTCGATGGACGTCGGGCTGCTGTCCCAGGCGCTGCACCACTCGGCGGAGCCGGCGCACACCATGGCCGAGGCCGCCCGGGTCGTGCGGCCTGGTGGCAAAGTGCTCGTGCTCGATCTGCGTGCGCACAGCGAAGACCTGGGTGCGGGACAAGCTGGGCGATCGACAGCTCGGCTTCGGCGACGACACCCTCGAACGGCTGCTCAGCGACGCGGGACTGACGGACGTGAAGGTCACCGTTGGCTCCCGTCGCACCGGCGATCCTTTTACCGTGCTCGTCGCGAGCGGCACTCGCGGCCAGGTGCGCGACCGCACCCGAACGAGCACTACTTTGCGGCGAGCCTCCCGGGCCGCCGCGACGGATTGAGACATGGCCACCGATACTGCAACCCTGCTCCATCAGCTTCTCGCCCGCCGCATCCTGGTCATCGACGGCGCGATGGGCACGATGATTCAGCGCCTGAAGCTCTCCGACGCCGAGTTTCGCGGCGCGAGGTTCGCTGACCACCCTCACGATCTCAAGGGCAACAGCGATCTTCTCGTGCTCACGCGGCCCGACGACATCGCGCGGATCCATGCGCAGTATCTCGACGCCGGCGCCGACATCATCGAAACCAACACGTTCACGGCGACGAGCATCTCGCAGGCCGACTACGGCCTCGAATCCCTGGCCTACGAAATCAACGTCGAGGGGGCGCGCATCGCCCGACGCGTCGTCGACGAGTGGAATGCGAAGGGCGGCGCCGAGCCGCGGTTCGTCGCCGGATCGATGGGTCCCACCAATCGCACGCTCTCGATCTCGCCTGACGTGAACAACGCCGCGTTTCGCGCCTCCACGTTCGACGAGATGCGTGCGGCGTACGCCGAACAGGCGCTGGGTTTGATCGACGGCGGGGCGCACATCCTGCTGCTCGAAACCATCTTCGACACGCTCAATGCCAAGGCGGCTATCGTCGGCATCGAAGACGCGTTCGATCAGCGCGGCGTCCGGCTGCCACTGATGATCTCGGTGACCATCACCGATCGCAGCGGTCGCACGCTGTCGGGTCAGACGCTGGACGCGTTTTACGTGTCGATCGAGCACGCGAGGCCGTTCAGCGTCGGGCTTGAACTGCGCCCTCGGCGCGCGCGAGATGCGGCCGTATCTCGCGGAGCTCGCGCGCATCGCGACCTGTTACGTCAGCTGCTATCCCAACGCCGGTCTACCGAATGCTTTCGGACAATACGACGAGCACCCGGACGAGACCAGCCGGCTGCTTCGCGAGTTTGCCGACAGCGGGTTCGTCAACTTCCTCGGCGGCTGCTGCGGCACGACACCCGACCACATTCGCGCCGTCGCGCAGGCCGTCGCCGGCGCGTCCCCACGCGCCAGGCCCTCGGCGGAGGACACGCCGTTTCACGGCCTGTCTCGCTATTCAGGACTCGAAACGCTGGTGCTGCGGCCCCGACAGCAACTTTCAGATGATTGGCGAGCGCACCAACGTCACCGGCTCGCGTCGCTTCGCGCGGCTGGTCGTCGCCAGCGACTGGGCCGGCGCCGCCGACGTCGCGCTGGAACAGGTGCGCGGCGGCGCGAACATCCTCGACGTCAACATGGACGAGGGCATGCTCGACTCCGAGCGGGCGATGACCGAGTTCCTGCACTACATCGCCACCGAGCCCGAAATCGCGCGCATTCCCGTCATGATCGACAGCTCGAAGTGGTCGGTCATCGCTGCCGGGCTCAAATGCGTCCAGGGCAAGGCGATCGTCAACTCGATCAGCCTCAAGGAGGGCGAGGAGGACTTCCTCGCGAAGGCTCGCACGGTGCGGCGCTTCGGCGCGGCGATGATCGTCATGGCGTTCGACGAACAGGGCCAGGCGGACACGGTCGCGCGCAAGGTCGCGATCTGTCAGCGCGCCTATCGACTGCTGACCGAGCAGGCGGGCGTCGATCCCGGCGGACATCATCTTCGATCCCAACGTCCTCGCCATCGCGACCGGACTCGAAGAGCACAACGACTACGGCAAGAACTTCATCGAGGCGACGCGGCTCATCAAGGCAGAGTGCCCGGGCGTCAAGGTCAGTGGCGGGATCAGCAACCTGTCGTTCTCCTTCCGCGGCAACGATGTCGTCCGCGAGGCCATCCACTCGGCCTTTCTCTTCCACGCCATCAAGGCCGGGCTCGACATGGGCATCGTCAATGCCGGGCAGCTGGTCGTTTACGAGGACATTCCTGCCGATCTCCTCGAACACGTCGAGGACATCATCTTCAACCGCCGACCGGACGCAACGGAGCGGATGGTGACGTTTGCCGAGCAGGTCAGGGGCTCCGCGAGCAAACGCGCGACCGATCTGGCCTGGCGCGAAGCGAGCGTCGAGGACCGGCTCGCGCACGCGCTCGTGCACGGGGTCGTCGACTACATCGAGGCCGACACCGAAGAGGCGCGATTGAAGTACGGGCGGCCCCTCCAGGTGATCGAAGGCCCGCTGATGGACGGGATGAAGATCGTCGGCGAGCTGTTCGGCGCCGGCAAGATGTTTCTGCCGCAGGTGGTCAAGAGCGCGCGCGCCATGAAGCGCGCCGTCGCGTGGCTCGAGCCCTTCATGGAGGCCGAAAAGGTCGCCGCTGGCACCACCGGCGACGTCGCAAGGCCGCCTCCTGCTGGCCACGGTCAAGGGCGACGTCCACGACATCGGGAAGAACATCGTCGGGGTCGTCCTCGGCTGCAACAGCTACGAAGTGATCGACCTCGGCGTGATGGTGTCGTGCGATCGCATCCTGCAGGAGGCCCTCGACCGCAAAGTCGACATCATCGGCCTCAGCGGCCTCATCACGCCGTCGCTCGACGAGATGGTCTACGTCGCGCAGCAGATGCAGAAGCGCGGTTCGACGCTGCCGCTGTTGATTGGCGGCGCGACCACGAGCCGGCAGCACACGGCGGTCAAGATCGCCCCCGAGTACCACCAACCCGTCGTGCACGTGCCGGACGCCTCGCGCGTGGTGGACGTCGTCGTCGAGCCTGATGAGCGACGAGCAGCGCCAACGGCGTTTGCAGAGCGCAACGCGCGACGAGCAAGCCAAGCTGCGCGAGCAGTACGGGACCCGGCGCGACCGCCCGCTCTGTCGTATGCCGAGGCGCGGCGCAATCGGCTGAAGCTCGACGTCCGAGCCCGCGGTCCCGTCGTTCACGGGAGCGCGCAGCGTCGACGTCGACCTCGCGGAGCTGGTGCCGTATCATCGACTGGACGTTCTTCTTTGCCGCGTGGGAGTTGAAAGGGCGCTTCCCCGCGATCCTCGACCATCCCGAACACGGTCGGGCCGCGCGGGATCTCTATGACCAGGCGCAACGCCTGCTCTCGCGACTCGTGAGCGGCAAACTGCTCCGGGCCCGCGGCGTCTACGGATTCTGGCCCGCCAACAGCGACGGCGACGACATCGTGCTCTACCAGTCACGCCAGTGGCCGGTCCGCGTTCGTCGCGGGTTGAAATCGCTCGGTTTCCCGATGCTGCGGCAGCAGGAAGTCATTGCCGACGACAAGCCCAATCGGTCGCTCGCCGACTTCGTGGCGCCCGTCGAGAGTGGCATCGTCGACTACGTCGGCGCCTTTGCCGTCACGGCCGGACACGGCGTCGACGCCGTCGTCCGACGATTCGAGGCAGAGCAACGACGACTACTCGGCGATCATCGTCAAGGCGCTCGCCGACCGGCTTGCGGAAGCGTTCGCGGAGTACCTCCACGCGCAGGCGCGTCGTGACTGGGGATTCGCAGGCGACGAGACGGCTCTCGAACGACGACCTGATCGCCGAGAAGTACCGCGGCATCCGACCAGCGTTTGGTTATCCCGCGTGTCCGGATCACAGCGAGAAACGGCGGCTGTTCGATCTGCTGGGCGCGCACAAGATTGGGATGGAGTTGACCGAGTCGTGTGCGATGACGCCGGCCGCGTCGGTCAGCGGCCTGTATTTCGGCCATCCCCAGGCGAAATATTTTGTGATTCAGCGAATAGGCTCAGATCAAGTAGAAGAGTATGCTCGGCGAAAGGGGATCACCGTTGCCGAAGCTGAGCGTTGGCTGCGGCCGGTGCTCGCATACGAACCTTCTCTCGTAGGAGCCTGATGCGATGCGTCGAGTGCGTCTTGTTTCAATTGCCGGGCTGGTAGCCGTTCTTAGCGGCGTCGTCTCGGCACGCTCAGCAGGCGCAGCCGAAACCGTTCGAACCCACCGTCGGTCAAGCCGGCAAGGATGTCGTCTGGGTGCCGACCCCGCCGATTCTCGTCGAGAAGATGCTCGACATGGCGGCCGTGACACCGCAAGGACGTCGTGATGGATCTCGGGTCGGGCGACGGCCGCAACATCATTGGCGCGGCCAAGCGGGGCGCCACGCGCCATCGGCGTCGAATACAACCCGGACATGGTCGCGCTCTCGCAACGGCTGGCCAAGGAAGCCGGCGTCGCGAACAAGGCGTCGTTCATCCAGGGCGACATGTTCGAAGCCGACATCTCGAAGGCCACGGTGCTCGCGTTGTTCCTGCTGCCCGACAACCTGACCAAGCTGCGAGACAAGTTTCTCAACCTGAAGCCCGGCACACGGATCGTGATGAACACGTTCGGCATTCCAGACTGGGAAGCCGACGTCACCGAGACGGTGACGGACGACTGCCCGAGCTGGTGCACGTCGCTGCTCTACTTCGTCCCGGCGAAGGTGGCCGGCACTTGGAAACTGCCACAAGGCGAGCTGGCGCTGACGCAGACGTTTCAGAAGGTCACGGGCACGCTGACGTCTGGCGGCAAGGCGGAACCGATCGGCAACGCTCGGCTGCGAGGCGATCAACTGACATTTACGCCGAGCGGCACCGAATACACCGGGCAAGTGAACGGCGACCGCATCGAGGGGATATCAATCAACGGCGGCAGCAAGCAGCCCTGGACCGCCGCTCGATCCACGCCCTAGCAGCCCGTGGTGAAAGCTGTCTTCGTCGCGTGGATTTGAGCGAGGGCGCATCGCGCGATCGAGACACACTCACGGGTTGAAAAGAGTCGGTGTGACGGCCAGTGCCGCGTTACAGAGCGCCAGAGAACGCAAATCAGCGTAAGTAGGGCACCAACGGTCGCGACGAGGCGCCCCTGCAATCCACGTGGGGTGCCGACGCCGATCAGGTGACGCAGGAGCAGTCCAAGATTGAAGCCGCCGGTGTGGATCACCAGCCGCTTCAGGATGTTCGTGTGCCCGCGGAGGTGCACCCGCCGCATCCGGCCGGTTTCGTAGAGATGGGCAAAGGCGTCGAAGTCGGACGTGGCCAGGATCTGATTCAGGCGCGTGTAGTACGCGGGATCGATCGTGTCGATCCCTAATCAGAGTTAGCCGGACAGACGCCCTTGACGACGTCGCAGTCGGCTGGGTGAAAGAGAAGGTGATTGGCCATGAATCCGTGGATCGCGAAGGCGGTCGTACTCGCAGCCACAGTGGTGATGATGGCCATTCGCGCGCCGCATGGCCACCGAAGTCGAAGTGTCAAGGTCGCCAAGAGCTACAAGACCCCGCTAGAGACCGGCCTCTTGGTTCTCGCGTGGGTGGGATTCTTCGTCCCTCTGATCTGGGTCGCGTCACCGGCGTTCTGGTTCGCTGAGTACCCGCTGCGCACCGGCCCGCTCGTTGCTGGCGTGATGTGCTTCGTGATCGGCCTTTGGCTCTTCTATCGGTCGCACGCTGATCTCGGTACGAATTGGTCGATCACTCTGGAGGTACGCGAGGGGCATCGACTTATCACGCAAGGCGTTTATCGCGGGGTCCGCCACCCGATGTACTCGGCGTTGGCCCTCTATTCCGTCGGCCAGGCCCTCGTTATCCCGAACTGGGTGGCAGGTCTCTCGAACTTGGTCGCGTTCGCGGTCCTCTTTGCGCTTCGTGTCGGCGCGGAAGAGAGAATGATGGCCCAGCAATTTGGCAACGAATACGCCGCGTACACGGCACGGACGAAGCGTCTTATTCCGCGCGTCTGGTAGACGATGCTGGGCCGGCTAACAAGCTGGAGCGGACCGCTGAAAGAAACGGCCGCTCAGCCGCAAATCGTTTCACCACGGGCTGCTGGACTAGCAAGCTGCGCTCGCTTTTGGGCGCCGCTCTGGTATCGCGGCTCGGATCTTCCAGCTTTAGAGCCTGTGAATTTTATCCTCTCGTGGCTTCCGCCTTCAGGCGGAAGTTGGGCGCGGGCATTGACCTTCCGGCTCAAGCCGGAAGCCACGCGATCGATTTATTCACAAGCTCTGAAGCCGGAAGTCAGACGCGCCCCGGGTCAGCAACCATTCAGGCTGTTACAGGCCACCAGTCACTGGTGACCCAGAACGGGGTGCGGTCGATAAGGCGACTGCACCTCGGCCGCGTCTTCGTCGCTCAGCCGCACAGACATCGCCTCAATCAGTTGCTCCAACTGTTCGCGTTTGGTCACGCTGATGATGGGGGCGGTCACACCCGGCTGCCGCAGGATCCACGCCAGCGCGACCTGGATGGGCAACGCCTGCCTGCGCGCCGCCACGCTCGCGACGCGATCCGCAACGTCGTAGTCGGCGTCGCTGTAGTAGAGCGTGTGCCCGTACTGCGTCGTGCTTCTCGCGAAGCGTCGCGTCCTGCCGGCCGCGCTGCCGGTTTCCGGCCAAGAAATCCGCGCGCCAGCGGGCTCCACGGAATCAGGCCGATCCCCTCCGCGCGACACAGCGGATTCATCTCGCGCTCTTCCTCGCGGTAGATCAGGTTGTAGTGATTCTGCATCGAGACGAACTGCGTCCACCCGTGCATCCGCTGGGTGTAGAGCATCCGCGCAAACTGCCATGCGAACATGCTCGACGCGCCGATATAGCGCGCCTTCCCTGCCTGTCACGACGTCGTGCAGCGCTTCGAGCGTTTCCTCGATCGGGTGTGACCGGGTCGAGCCGGTGGATCTGGTAGAGGTCGACGTAGTCCATCCCCAGGCGGCGGAGCGAGTCGTCTATCGCCTGGAGGATGTGCTTGCGCGACAGGCCGCCGGCGTTCGGGTGCGTCCCTATCGGATAGAACACCTTCGTCGCGACGACGACTTCATCGCGCTTGGCGACGTCGCGCATCGCGCGACCGAGCACCTCTTCGCTGACGCCGTTCGAGTACATGTCCGCGGTGTCAAAGAAGTTGATCCCGTGCTCCACGCGCCCATCGGATGATCGGGCCGGCTGCGCTCCTCATCCAGCACCCACGGCCGCCACGCCGGAGTGCCGAAGGACATCATGCCCAGGCACAAACGTGAGACCTTGAGTCCGCTCCGGCCGAGATTCACGTATTCCATGCGTGCTTCACCTCTGTCCACGGAGCCACGAAGAACACGAAGACACGAAGATTTGCCTGTATGATCTCCAGCTTTCGTTGATCTTCCGCCTCAAGGCGGAAGCTACCTGGTACGTGTCTCTGCTGTCTTCGTGACTTCGTGATCTTCGTGGCTAACGTTTCCGTGTTTCCGTGTTTCCGTGTTTCCGTGGGTAGTTTCCGTGTCTCTTATGTGGGAAACAACCGCCTCTCCACCACGACGAAGAACGGAATCGCGAGCGCCGCCAGGCACGCCGCGGTGGCCCACGCGGGCCGAAATCCGAAGTGCTGGATGATCCATCCCATCGCGATCGAGCCGGTGCCGATGCCGGTATCGAACGCGCCGATGATGCTCCCGAACGCCGCGCCCCGGCGATTCTCGTCCACGAACTTCAGCACGTGCGCCAGGTACGCCGGATAGGCGGAGCCGAATCCGATCCCGAACACGACCGCGGAGAGTGATCAGCAGCGGACGGCTGCCGCCCGACTGCCAGGATCGCGAAGCCCAGACGATCAGCGCGACGCAAGGCAGGAAGACGCGGCGATAGCCGACGCGATCCGCAAGGCGGCCGATGAAGGGGCGGGTCGACGACGATCGTCGAGCGAGAACAGCGTGAAGTACAGCGCCCGCGGGGTGACGGCATTCTGATCCGTGTAGAGCGCCACGAAGCTCGTCAGCCCGCCGTAACCGAACGCATACATGAAGAGCGTGAGCGACAGGGCCAGCACGCGCCATTCGAGCAGCGTCCGCACGGTGACGGTCGACGCGATGGCCGTGCGCACGCGGTCAGCCGGGCAAGGCCCACGCAATGGCCGCCATGACCAGGTTCAACGCCGCCGCTTCGAGGCACATCGCCATCCAGCCACCGTGGCTGTACACCCACAAGCCGATGGTCGGCGCCACCGAGACGGCGAGCACGGTCGAGAGCCCCCAGTACCCCATCCCTTCGGCCCGCCGGCTGGCAGGCACGAGCGACGTCACGTAGGTCGCCGACGAGGACAACAGCCCGGACCAGAAGCCGCCATGGATGATGACGAGCCCCAGCATCAGCGGGTACGACGGCAGCACGGCATAAATCAGCGAGAAACCCGCAATCGCCAGGCTGGCGACGATCAGCACGCGCCGCGGCCCGAGGCGATCGGTCAGCGCTCCGGTCAGCGGCGCCGTGCCGGCCGACGAGTAGGTGAGAAAGCCGAGGAACAGTCCCGCCGCCGCCGCCGTGCCCCCCAGCGCCAGGATGCGATACGGCGCCACCGGCAGCAGTTGAAACGCCGAGAGGAACACCGTGAAGCTGAACCCGCACATCAGGAAGAAGCGGGGGGAGAAGAGGGGCTGGCCTTCAGGTGCCTGACGGTGCCGCAGGTGCCTGCAGGTGCTCGACGGGTCGCGGGTGCCTGCGGGTGCCTCAGGGTGCTTGAGGTGCTGTCACGGACGCCTACGCAGTCGTCAGAATCAGCTTGCCGATGTGGTGGCTCTCTTCCATCACGCGATGGGCCTCGGCCGCGCGGTCGAGCGGGAACGTGGCATGGATCGACGGGCTTGACGGCGCCGCTCTCGATGAGCGGCCAGACGTGCTCGACCAGCTGCCGCGCGATGGCGCCCTTTTCTTCCGGCGAGCGCGGCCGCAGCGTCGAGCCGTGATCGTGAGCCGGCGCCGCATCACCTGCATCAGGTCGATCTCGACCCGCGACGACTTGAGAAACGCGATCTGGACAAGCCGTCCCTCGACGGCCAGCGCGTCGAGGTTGCGCGCCACGTAGTCGCCGCCGACCATGTCGAGCACCATATCGACGCCGCTGGTCGATGGTCGCGTCGCGAACGGCCTTCACCCAGTCGGTCGTGCGGTAGTTGAACGCCTGCTCGGCGCCGAGCGCCAGGCAGGCGGCGCATTTCGCGTCGCTGCCCGCGGTCGCGAACACGCGGGCGCCGAAACGCGCGTGCCAGCTGGATCGCGGTCGTCCCAATCCCGCTCGTGCCGCCGTGAATCAGAATCGACTCCCCGCGCTTCAGCCGCCCGCGCTCGAACACGTTGGTCCAGACGGTGAAGAACGTCTCGGGAATCCCGGCGGCATCGATCAGTGACAAGCCGCGCGGGCGGCCGCAGGCACTGCGACTGCGGCGCCACGCAGTACTCGGCGTAGCCGCCGCCCGCAAGCAGCGCGCAGACGGCGTCGCCGTCCTCCCACTGCACGACGCCCGGCCCACGCGCCGGCCATGTGGCCCGACACTTCGAGACCTGGAATATCGGACGCGCCGGGCGGCGGTGCGTACTTGCCGTATCGCTGGATCACGTCAGGCCGATTGACGCCCGCGGCCGCCACCTTGATGAGGACTTCGCCGGCGCCCGGCACCGGCATCGGCCGCTCCGCGATGCGCAGTACCTCCGGGCCGCCGAACGACGAGATTTCGATGACTCTCATGTGCACTCTTCGCTGAGGTCCCCGGTTACCGGTCGCCGGTCTCCGGTCTCGCATGCTGGCACTGGCGACTGGCCACCGGTAACCGTTCTATTTCAGCCCTGACGGCAGGCGCGGCGACGACAGCAGCGCGGCAAACTCGGTCCACGTCCGCCGCGGCGAGCGGTCGCCCTGGCTGCGGCGCTCGACGAACGTCTTCACCAGATCCTTGCCGAGGTTGTAGTTGATGACGTAGCTCCGATACTGATCGAAGAACTTGACGCGCTGTTCGGCCTGCGGCGCGCGGCGATCATCGCGTACCGTTCGAGCCAGTCGGCCGCGCTCTTGGCGTCGATCTGCGCCATCGAGATAGCGCCGCGCCGCCTCGTTGCCCGCATACGACAGCTGATCGACCAGCTCGATCACCTCGTAGTATTCCTTCGCCCGTGTCGCTGTCGATGCTCGCCAGCGGGAACAGCACGTCGCGCTCGAAACCGACGCGCTCGGCGCGCGGAAACGCCACCTCGATGCCGTAGTTGGCCGTGCCTTCGGCAATCAGCGACTGCGGCGAGAACAGCGGATAGACGGTGAACTCGATCCAGCCGCGATCGCGAACCAGGTGTTTCTCGAGCAGCACGTTGTAGACGTGATGACCCGGATAGCCCTCATGACACGCGAGATCGAGCGCGCGATCGATGTAGATCGGCAGGTCGGTGTTGACCTGAATCAGGCTGCGATAGTTGCCTTGATACCAGTTGTAGCCGCTCCACGACTTGCCCGGTCACGTACTCGACCGTGAAGCTCTCCTCCGGCGGCAGCTCGACGTAGGTGCGCGTGCGGTCGCGGCACGCCCGAATCGCGGCCTGGAAGACGCGCGTCGAGGCGGTCGCGCGGGATGATGAAGGCTCGCTTGAACTGCTCGTAGCGTGCAGATGAGCGGGCCCGTCGCCGGGAAGCTTGGCGCTCGAGCTTGGCGAGGACTCCCGCGAACTCCGCCTCGGTGTGGCGCGGCGCCACCGCGTCATAGAGCGCCTGCGACTCCTCGTCGAACGTCAGCCGCTTGCCCTGCAGCATGTCCAACCTCGCGCGCAGCGCCGACAGCTGCCGCTCCAGATACTGCTGGCGAAGCTTCCACAGCTCGGCATCGTCTGTCTTCCGGATGGCGCGCAATCTGCGCGACGTCATCGAGTCAAGCTCCTGCGCCCGTGCGGCCAGATCATTGCAGCGGCACCTTGGTCGCTTCGGCCTCCTTGCGCCACTCCGGCGGCCCGTAGTACGCATCGACGTAGTCGGCGTCGTGCTGGCCGACGGCGAGCACCAGCTTGCACGTAGCGCTCGGCGACGCTCGCGGAACGGATCAGCGCGTCTGGTTGCTCAGCCAGCAGACCACGCGCCGAAGCACGGCAGCCGAGCATGCAGCGACAACATCGGTCACCTAGCGTCCTCATGGGTCATTGGTCTCTGTACGCGCGCGCGAATGGTCGGGATGAGGTAGTCCCGGAATGCGCTGGCGAAGTCGTACTGCGGCGCGAAGCCCCCAGTCGGCGCGCGCGGCCGAATCATCCACGTCCTCGGGCCACGAATCCACGATCCGCTGCCGCTTGGCGTCGTTCTTCCAGGTGATCTCGCGCGTCCGGAAACGCCCGGATGCACCTCCGCCGGAATCTCTTCGGCCGAGGGATTGAACGCCGCGAGGTTGTAGGCCGTTCGCGTCAGACGCTCGCGCGGCGCCGCCGCCAGCTTCAACAGCGCCTCCACGCCATCGGGCATCGTCATGAACGGAATCCGCGTATCGGGACGCACGAAGCAGGCGTACGGCTCGCCCTTGGCGGCCGCGTGAATCATCTCCGGCGCGTAGTCGGAAGTTCCGCCGGACGGAACGGTCGAGCGCTGAAATCAGCCCCGGGAAGCGCACACAGCGGAAGTCGACGCGGCCGCTTTGTCGCTTCGGCGGCCAGCTGCTTGTAGAACCGCGCGTAATACCGACCCAGCTGCTCGCAGTACAGCTTGTTGCAGCCGTACATCGTCGTCGGCGTGTTGTAGTCGTCCTCGCGGACACGCCCGGCGCGCGGCTTCGGCCGCGAGTCCGGCAGACCCGTAGGCGGCAATGGACGAAGGGTAGAGAAACAGGACTGGCCGGCCATGCGACTCGGCCTCGCGCTGCGAGAACTCGAGCAGGCTCAGCGTGCCCTCGACGTTGACCTGATGCGCGGTGAGCGGGCGTGAACTCGGAGCGCGTCGACAGCAGCGCGGCGAGGTGATAGACGGTATCGATCTCGAACTCCGAGAGGATGCGATCGAGCAGCGCGCGTATCGTTGATCGATCCGGTGAACTCGCGCTGCACGTGAGTTCCCAGCGACGGCTCGAGCGGATTCAGATCCAGCGTGACAATCGAGTCGCGTCCGCTGGCGACGAGCTGTTCGATCAGTCCATGGCCGATTTCGCCTCCGGCGCCCGTGATGAGCACCACCGGTTTCCGCATATACCCCCAAGCCGTCTGACGAACGTCAGTTTTCAGTTACCAGTTGTCAGTTCAAAGGGCGCTGTCTGCTTTGAACTTGTAACTTGTAACTTGTAACTGACGGCATCACTAATACCCTTGTATTCTAGTCGGCTTGAACACGCGGCTTGCTCGTGCAAGGTCGCGCGATCGAAGCGCAGTGGTGGGGCCGTGCCGCTCTCCGAACGCCTTCCGATCGTGCTGCTGCACGAAGGTCTTGGCTCGGTCGCGATGTGGCGCGACTTTCCGCAAGCACTGGCCGAGCGTACCGACCGTCGTGTGTTGGCCTACAGCCGCTTCGGGCACGGCGAATCCGATCGCTCCGGCGAAGCCACACACCGTCGAGCTTCATGCACGACGAGGCGCGCTACTGCCCGAGATGCTCGACGCGGCAGGCATCGACCGCGCGATTCTGTCTCGGTCACAGCGATGGCGGATCGATCGCTCTCATCACGGCGGCGGAGTCGCCGTTGCCGGGTGCGGCGCTCGTCCTCGAAGCCCCGCATGTCTTCGTCGAAGACGTGTCGCTGACGAGCATCGCACGGATGAAGCGCCACTGGGACACGCACGAACCTTCGCGATCGGCTGGCGCGCTACCACCGCGACGTCGACGTCGCGTTCCACGGCTGGAACGATGTGTGGCTGGATCCGGCAGTTTCGCGACTGGAATCTCGAGAGCTACCTGCCGCGCGTGAGCGTGCCCTGCTCTGCTGATCCAGGGCGACCTGGACGAGTACGGAACGCTGAAGCAGATCGACGCGATCGAGCGCCAGCTCGCCGGGCCGACGACACGGCTGATTCTGAAGGAGATGCGGACACTCCCCTCATCGCGATCAGCCGCAGGCGGTGCTCGACGCAATCGCGACGCTGGTGTCAGGCTATCAGCGACTCGTGATCGCAGAGCTGTTCCCGAGACACTGTCACCACAGCGCGGCCTTCATCTCGGCAATCGCGATCTCGATACGGCCGAGATCGGCGAGCACGCGCTCTGATTCGTCAATCGTCTGGCGCAGCGCCTCAGCGATCGGGCGCGGCTGCCGCGCTTGATCTCCCAGGCGAGGTCGCGAGCCGTTTGGGCGCACGCGCGGCAGATCGCGAGCGTCCGTTCGTGCGCTTCGATCAAATGCAGGATTTCGAGCTTTCTCTTCGTGTTCCACGCGGGCGGCTGATGCGGTCGAGTGATTAGGTTCGGTGATAGATCGGCGACGCCAGTTCTTGATCGACTTGCTTGATGGCCCTGCGGCGGCAGGTTCTCGGCGACGCTGCGCTCGCAGCAGCGCGCCGAGCTCATCGTCGGACGCAAATCGCAGCGCCACAATCTGCTTCGGGCTCAAGCTTCGGCGAGCAGCGAGCGGCTTTGCCGGCGGGCAGCAGTTCGGCGCACCGAACCTTCATCTCGAGCATGATGATGCGATCCTGCAGCTGCGTGATATACGTCCGCGAAATCGAGACGAGAACCGCCACCGCGAAGCGACAGGCTGACCACGCCTGACGTGCAGACGTCGGCCAGTCGAACAGCCACGCACCGATCAACGCGACCATCGCGATCAGCGTGAACACGATGGCGAAGTAGGTCGGAACCGGATGGTGGCCGTGGGTCGCGTAGGTTTGGGACATCGTGTCGTCAGTTACTGCGAGCTATCAGTTACCAGAGACTGACTGACTGAAACTGACTCATTTCAGCTTTCCTTCGATCTCCTCGTAGACCTTGCGGATCGCGGTGAGGTCCTGCTGATCGGCGAGCATCCATTCCTTGTACGGGTCCCCAGTTGGCCTGCTTGCGCGCATCTTCGGGCGACAGACCCAGCTTGTGCAGCCGCTGGACTTCGCCGATGACATACTTCAGCGCCTTCTGATACTCGACCAGCTCCTCGCGCGACGCCTTCGCCTCCTCGACGAACCCGTGCCCCGGGACGTAGATGGTCACGTCCATCGCCAGCGCGCGATCGAGTGTCTTCACCCACTCAGAGGGATACGCGGAGCGCATCGCCGGAAACACGCGATTGAGATAGGCCTCGCTCATGAACAGGATCTTCTGCTGCGGGCAGATAGACCATCAGGTCGCCGCCGGTGTGCGCGCGGCCAAGGAAGAGCACCTGCGCCTCGATGCCGCCGACGTCCACGACTTGCTTGTCGCCGGTCATCGCCGTCGGCGGGACGACGACGACGCGCGGCGCTGGCGCAGGCGCTCCCTTGCCGGCGGCCTCGCGTCGCCGCCTTCTCGTTGCGGCCTTGGCATTCGCCGCGTCGCGTTCGAGCTGCGCGCGTGACGCCGGGTGGACGATGTAGGTGATGCCGGAGGGCAACACGACGTTGCCCGCCGTGTGATCGCCGTGGTCCGAACCCGACGACGTACCACTTGATGGGCTTGCCGGTCGTCTTGTTGATGGCCTCGAGCAGGCGCTGCGTCGCCGCCGGGCTGCCCTGCCCATCGACCAGCATGACGCCGTCGCGACCGACGACGAACATGCTGACCGTCATCATGCCGGCGTTGTGAAAGTCCTCGTAGCCGTAGACGTTCTCGGCGATCTTGACGACGCGCGGGAAATCGGATTTCTGAAAGCCGCGCTTGTCGGGAAACGCGGTGCGCGGCAGCTGGGCGCGGTCGACGCGTTGACAGCCACGAAGCAGCGCACACCGCGCTCCAGAACGCTGACAACACGAAACATTCGAACCTCCGCTGCGCACGTGATGCTAGCACGGTTCCATCTCAGCGGCCGTCGATCAGATCGCCAAGACCGCCGACGCGGTCGAGGATCGAGCCTTCTTCCTTCCGCGCGCCCGGTCTGCGGCGCGGCCTTGTAGATGCGATCGGCCAGCGGCTCAGAGGCAGCGACTGCAGCCAGACCCGCCCCGGGCCCGGTCAGCGTCGCGAAGAAAATGCCTTCGCCGCCGAACAGCGCGGTCTTGATCTTGCCCGACGAACTGGATGTCGTAGTTGACGCTGGGCTGCAGCGCGACCAGACAGCCGGTGTCGACGCGCAGCGTCTCGCCGGCTCCGAGATCGACGTGGTGGATCGTGCCGCCGGCGTGCACGAAGCACAGGCCATCGCCTTCGAGCTTCTGCATGATGAAGCCTTCGCCACCGAACAGGCCGACGCCGATCTTGCGCTGGAACGCGATGCCGACCGAGACGCCGCGCGCCGCGCACAGGAACGAATCCTTCTGGCAGACCAGATGCCCGCCGATCGCCTTCAGGTCCATGGCGATGATCTTGCCGGGATACGGCGCGCCAAACGCCACGCGATGCTTGCCCTGCCCTGAGTTGGTGAAGACGGTCATGAACAAGCTCTCACCCGTCAGGATGCGCTTGCCGGCGCCCCACAGCGCGTCGAGCACGCCGCTCGCCTGCTTGGAGCCGTCGCCGAAGATGGTCTCGAGCTGAATGCCGTGGGTCATGTACATCATCACGCCGGCTTCAGCGATGGCCGCTTCGCCCGGATCGAGCTCGACCTCGACGAACTGCATCTCGTTGCCGTGGATCACGAAATCGATGTCGTGCGCGCGCCGGCCCGGCGCCGTCGGCGGTGGCGGCGCGCGCGCCGCCCGCGGTCGTACCGGCGCCGCCGATGAACGGCGCGAACGCCGGAACGTCCTTGATCTTCTGCCAGTTGGCCATGCCCGCCGTGAAGACCAGCGTCTCGGCATCGATGCTGCCATT
>CAVTGK010000061.1:0-474712 GCA_963734095.1 uncultured Acidobacteriota bacterium
AGCAATCCGAGGCGTGATGCCGTGGTTCGGTTCGATGCCACAGGTCGAGCGCCGGATTCAGCAGCTCACGAAGCAACGCGACGAGGCACAAGCGCAACTCGACGAGGCGCTGCTCGACGACACCGGGCGCACCCAGCGCGACGCGGAGGCCAAGGCCCGACGCGATTCGCTCAATGAACTACCGCAGCGGAAGGTGCGAGGCGACGGCTCGCAGTACGATCGCTTCGAGGACGGTCGGGTGGTCGAGATTACGAACTAACGCGAAGGGGTCATCGCGTGCGAGTGGGAGCCTCGCATGTCTCCGGGCTGGTGACGGCTCGGAGCAGCCGTCTGTCGGGCCCTTCGCCGCCTGCACCGTGCAGGTGTTCCTTCCCGATGGTTGGTACACTTCCCTGGTGTTGGGCGGAACGCCGCTGGAGTCGGTGGTGGCAGCGTGGCTCGAAGCGCGCCAAAAAGCAAACAAGTTGATTGGAAACACTGGCCCAGCGATCTCTTCGAGGATGAGAAGTGCCCGGACCAAGAAAAACCACAAAGTACAGACGTCGAGTCCCGACCGCCCACGATGACAGATTGGCGGCACTGATAAGGGTAGCGAACTCCCCGCGATCTCGCGGGTACCCCGGGAGGCCAGATCCGGCTCCTACTGGCGCGTGGAGTCACTGGAGTGCCGCGGGAGCGTATTGCTTTGGGATCTGGTGGCGGCTTGGTGAGAGCGGTCAGGCCTCTCTGACGGAGGTGGACCGTACGAATCGTGAGAAACCGGCACTGAGACGCCACCGGAGGAGCTACAGTTTCTCGCTCATCGTCCTGTGAGGTAAGTTCCACGAGCGTGCATAAGTGAGTCGCGGGACATCCCCGCGCCACCACGCCTCGGCGCTCCGCAAGTCCTTACAGTTAACGACTGAACCACTGAACCGCCCACACCGCCACACCGATGGCCATCATGATGATCCACGCTCGGTGTTGCCTCCGATTCGCAGCCATCATCTCGTTCAGCGCGAACGACTCTTGGTGCAACGTGCGGAGCAGACCGATAGCTTCTCGGCAGTCCTTATCCACACAGCAGTCGAACGGGGCAAGCGGCTCGTGTTGGCGATGATTGTTGATCGCCGTGATGATCTTTGTGATGGAGGCGTCGGAGGGTGAGGTTCGCATCGGATGCTCGTTTATCGCGGGAGCGGCGTGACCGCGTTCGCCACGATCATTTGAAGGAGCGACAGTTGCCAGCACACCGCCCACAACAGCCCTATCGTGGCATCGGATTCATCTTTGTGCTGACGCTCCAGCTTCTTGACCTCTGACCAGCACCGATACCAGATGAGGCTGATCCAGAACACAACGAACGCCGCAGACAGGTAGTGGCGCGCTGGTCGATGCACCGCCCCGAAATACGACACGATCACGAGCACCGCCAGGGTGGTGGCCACGAGCTGGCCCCACAGCGGGACGTTCGAGGTGGATAACCACGAGCGCGAAGAGTCGGTCGTTGCCATGGATCTCCTAGTAGCAGGTTTCGGGGTCTGTCATCTGGATGCAACTTGAGACGAAAGGCCGATTTTCAGGACGATAGTCAATGGATGTCCACAGCCTCGGCCGCGATCCTGAGCCCCGAATTCCGCGGCTTGTCACCGACGGCCGAGCTTGAACGGAACTGTAACACTCCCCGTGAGGGTCAGTCCTACGGGGTCCTCCCTGGCGCTCGACGCGGCCACGCGCCCCCCCAACGCCCTGGGCATAATGAAAAAGGCGCCTCGACAGGCGCCTTTTCTGACTTCCGTTGCAATCTCGTTGCAAGCGACCGGGTGAAAGGTGGTCGGGGCGATAGGATTTGAACCTACGACTTCTCGGTCCCGAACCGAGCGCTCTACCAAGCTGAGCCACGCCCCGAACGACTCAGTGTAACCCTAAAAACGTTGGTTCTCAACGAGGGTTCTTGACGAGTCTCAGGTTGGTTCTCAACGTTGGTTCTCAACGACGGTTCTCAACGACGGTTCTACGATGGTTCTCTACGGCGTCCTTCAGGACCGTTCACGTGGCCGAACCCTCCGTGAAGAACCCCCGTGACCAAGAACCCCCGTGAGACCCTACGACCCCCTGTGAAGAACCTCCAACGGCAACGGGAACGCTTCGAGATCATCCAGCGCCGCGTGTGCCGTCAAATCCGGGTGCAAAAGCGACACCGAAATGTAGCCTTGCTTGACGGCGTGATAGTCGCTGCGGTCATGCGCCGCCCACTCGTCAATCCCCTCTTCAATCCAGTAATACGGCTTGCCCCGCGGGTCCTGCCGTTCACTGATTCTCGTGATGTGGTTCCGCTTGCCCTGCACCGTCCGGCGGAACCCCTTGGGTATTCCCTTCGGCACGTTCACGTTGAGGAACGTCCGGTCGGGGAGCGGATGCCGCATCACCAGATCGGCCAGGACCGCGGCCGCCTGCGCTGACCCCGCGAAGTCGAACACGTAGTCGCGGGTGCGCGCCAGCGAGATGGCGATCGCCGGAATCCCCAGCAGCGCCGCCTCCAGAGCGCCCGCCACCGTGCCCGAGTAGGTCACATCGTCCCCCAGGTTCCACCCGGTATTGATGCCCGACACGACGATGTCGGGTAACACGCCCTTGAGGAGGACGGCGACCCCGAGGTTGACGCAGTCGGTTGGCGTGCCGTCGACGGCGAAGAAGCCGCCGCCGACAGGATCGATGCGAAGCGGACGTCGTAACGTCAGCGCATGGCCTATTGCGCTCGATTCCTGAATGGGCGCGACCACGGTCACTTCACCCAACGGCGCCAGCGCCGCCGCCAGCGCCCGAATCCCTTCCGAGTGCACGCCATCATCATTGGTTATAAGAATGCGAGGCATTGGAATCAGTGATCATAGCAGCTTCGTAAGGTGCCTCGGTGCCTGGGTGCCTTTTGTGCCTCGGTGCTGGTGCCGAAGTGCGTAGGTGCCTAAGTGCGAGGGTGCATGTGTCCGAGGTGCTTCAGATCCCTCCTGCGAAGGGGCGTCAAAGCGTAGATGCGGGCCGCAGATGCACACTCAGTCACCTTGGGCACCTCAGGCACCTTGGGCACCTCACGCACCCCGCACCCGCACTCGAGGCACCCGAGGCACCCAGGCACCTTCGGTACCTGCCGTATAATCCCGCGCAGATGGAGTGGTGGATGTGGCTCGCCGGCGGGCTGGTGCTGCTCGTCATCGAGTTGGCAACTCCAAGCGGCTTCTTCGTGATGTTCTTCGGCCTGGGCGCCTTGACCGCCGGCGTCCTCACCCGCCTGGGCGCGCTCGAAGCGCCATGGATTCAGTGGCTGGTGTTCACGATCACCTCGGTCGTCTACCTGTTGCTGTTCCGCGGGCGACTGCAGAAGCAATTCGACCATCCACCGGGGAACGTCGACACGCTGATTGGCGAGGTTGCGACTCCCCGCGAACGCATCGAGCCGGGTGCCGTCGGTCGCGTCGACCTGCGCGGCTCGCTGTGGAATGCCCGCAATGAATCGTCTGCGCCCGTGGAACCGGGGCAACGCTGCCACGTGACACGGGTCGATGGCCTACTCGTCTACATTCAGCCGGAGTGAGGAGCGCATGGAAGGCGGACTGTTTGTCATCATCCTGCTCGCGATCATCGTGCTCGTGGTGCTGGCCAAGACCGCGATTGTCGTCCCGCAACAGAGCGCGTACGTCGTCGAGCGCCTGGGACGCTACTCGGGCACGCTTGGGGCGGGCTTTCACATCCTGGTCCCCTTCTTCGACGTGATCCGCTACAAGCACTCGCTCAAGGAGAATGCCGTCGACATTCCGGCGCAGGTCTGCATCACCCGCGACAACGTGCAGGTGCAAGTCGATGGGGTGCTGTATTTGAAGGTGTTGAACCCCGAGCGTGCCTCGTACGGTATCTCAGGACTATATGTTCGCCATCTCTCAGTTGGCGCAGACCACATTACGCAGCGAGGTCGGTAAGATCGACCTGGATCGCACGTTCGAAGAACGCACCAACATCAATACGTCGGTGGTTGCTGAACTCGACAAGGCATCGGAGCCCTGGGGAGTGAAGGTCCTCCGTTACGAGATCAAGAACATCACGCCGCCGCACGACATCCTCGCGGCGATGGAAAAGCAGATGCGCGCCGAGCGCGAAAAGCGCGCCGTGATCCTGACTTCCGAAGGCCAACGCGACGCAGCAATCAATACCGCGGAAGGCACCAAACAGGAGACGATCAAGGCCTCAGAAGCGCGGCGGCAGCAGCAGATCAACGAAGCCGAAGGCCAGGCGGCGGCGATTCTCGCCGTCGCGACGGCCACCGCCGAAGGCTTGCGACGCGTGGCCGAGGCCACGACTTTGCCCGGCGGTCAGGAGGCGATCCAGTTGCGGGTCGCCGAGCAGTACATCGGCGAGTTCGGCAAAGTGATCAACAACGCCGACACAATCATCCTGCCCGCGAATGTGGCGGATGTGGCGTCGATGATTACGACCGCGATGCAGGTGATCCAGCAGCGGCCGGGCGGCCCGCGCTCGTAGCGCGAACTGCGGATGGCTGATCTTCCGGCTGAAGCCGGAAGCCACGCGTGCAGTAGCTGTGGCTTCCGCCTTCAGGCGGAAGATCAAGGCTTCGCCGTCGGCGTCGCTACGGACGCCAGCAATTCGCTGACGAGGGCCTCGGCGCCATACACTTTTCGCAGCGGCCTCGACCATCCCGCGAACGTCGACCGAGACGGCGCGATTGTCGGTCGAGTCGTAGACGAAATAGGCCGGCAACGACTGGATGTTGCCGTCGAAGATCAAGCCGACCAACTCGCCTTTCGCATTGATCACCGGCGAGCCGCTATTGCCGCCGACGATGTCGTTGGTGCTGACGAAGTTGTACGGGACGGTGAGGTTCAACTGCCCGCGGGCCTTGGCCCAGCTTTCCGGATACTTGTATGGTGGTTTGACGCCGTGCTGGTCGGCACGCACGTAGAGCCCGCGGAAGTCGGTGAATGGTGCGATCGTCTTGCCATTCTCTGGATAGCTCTTGACGCTCCCGTACGATAACCGCAGGGTAAAGGTGCCGTCAGGATAGGCTGAGTCGCCTTGGGTCGCGAACACGGCCTGCGCGATCTTCGCGTACGCGTCACGCTCCACACCCAGCACGTCGTTGTCGTATTTCGTCCGCAGCTCACGGGCGCGCGGCGTCAACGGTTCGAGCAAGGACAATGAAAGGGATCAGTCGAGGCGTTGATCGCGGCCGCCCCGCCTGCGAAGAGGGCCTTGCGAACGGCAGGATCACCCAATGTGGTGCCCGCCACGAGGTCACGGGCACGATCTGCGGGACTCTTGCCACCGAGGACTTTGCGCACGAGCGCGTGATCGGCGCCGAGCTTGTCGCGCATGATCGCGAGCGACTCGGTCAGACGGGTGGTTTCGAGCCCGGGATGAATGGGCGCGACGGAACCCATCTGTCGTTCGATGGCCGGCTTGCGCGCATCGGTGTATTCGGGCAGGCGTTCGCCGTTCGGGCGCTGACTCTCACTCCCCCATCGCACGAGCGTGCGCGCGATGGTGAAGTAATCGGAATAGATCCCCAGTCCGCCCTCCAGCATCACGCGCTCGACGTTGTACGGTGGCAACTCGCGGCGCGCCTTGGCGACCGCATCCCATGCGTCACCGTACTTCGCTTGCAGGTCCGCCTTGGCGGCGACCGCCGCGCGCAGCGACTGCTCGGCGGCCTGCTTCTTGCCCATGATGGCCGGGTCTTTCAGGCCCTGGAGCTGTCCCTTCATCGACTTCAGCGAATTTTCGAATCCGAAGAAGAGATCCTTCGCTTCGCGCTCCTGCTCCGGCCCCTTCTTGCCGTACTGATCGAGCGCGTCGTCGAAGTCGGCCGAACACCTCCAGATTCAACGGCAGCGAGTAGTCGCGGAGGAACTCGAGGTGCGCCACCGTAT
This sequence comes from uncultured Acidobacteriota bacterium, assembly GCA_963734095.1. GTDB lineage: Bacteria > Acidobacteriota > Vicinamibacteria > Vicinamibacterales > UBA2999 > JACCSI01. Next base: position 5,919 of record CAVTGK010000061.1, read on the forward strand.
TCAGACGCTGCGTGGCGCCAGGATGACCGGACGTGAACACCGGCTCGCCTTCCTTGGCTCCGGCAGGGGACCACGGCAGATAATTGGTGATGACCGCCGGCTTGCCGTTCTCGTACACGCGAAACAGCGTCATGTCGAGCGCATACCGCGGGAACGTGAAGTTGTCGGGATCACCGCCGAAGAACGCGATATCGAACTCGGGCGCGAAGACGAGCCGGACATCGGTGAACTTCTTGTAGAGATAAAGGTGATACTGCGCGCCTTGATAAAGCGTCACGACCTCGCTCTGAAGCCCCGACTTCGCTTCGGCCTCGCTCTCGATGGCGGCGATAGCCGCGCGGCGCGCCGCCAGCGTCTCGGCTGATGTCATTCCAGGTTTGAGCGCCGCGTTCACCTTTGCGGTCACGTCCTCGATGGTCTGCAGCGTCACCAATTCGAGATCGGGTGCCTTGATTTCCTGCGCGCGATCCCGAGCGATGAACCCGGTCGTGACGAGATCACGCTCCTTGGTGCTCAACGCCTGGATGACGTCCAGCGCCACGTGATGGTTCGTGAGCACCAGTCCTTCGGGCGATACGAAGGATCCAGTCCCGCTCGGGAACCGGACCGTCGCCTGCTGCACGCGCTGCAGCCAGGCGTCGGTGATGTCGACGCCATAGGCTTGTTTGATCGCGGCGCGCGGAATGCGATTGAACGGCCAGAAGCCCTCGTCGGCCACGCCGATCTGGGGAGCAACGACGACTAAGAGAGCAACGAGCCACCATGCCAGGCGGCGAGAATGAAGAACTTTCATCCCTCGATTTTACGTCGATCTTCCGCCTGAAGGCTGAAGCCACGGCCTCCGCGCAATCGTGCTAGCGGGTCTGTGATTGTGACTCTGTGCTCTGAGGCCCGTACGGTCACGGAACGTAGGCGATGCAGTCGATCTCCACGCGCAGCCCGTCGCCAGGCAGCCCGGCCGCTTGAATCGTCGTTCGTGCCGGCCGATGGTCGCCGAACATTCGGGAGTAGACCGCGTTCATCTGAGGAAACTCGGACATGTCAACCAGGAACACGCCACAACGCAGAACATGTTGCAGGCTCGACCCGGCCGCTTCGAGAATCGCTTGCACGTTTCTCAAGCACTGCTCGGTTTGAATAGCGACATCGGTGCCGACGAGCTTGCCGGTGACCGGGTCAGTTGCTCCCTGACCCGAAACGAACACCAGACGCTCGAACCCCATGCCAGGTGAATAGGGACCGACAGGCTTCGGAAGATTTGCCGCGTGAACTGGACGATGAGACATGCCGCCATTCTATGTGGTGTAGCTGGCGAATCTCCGCCTGAAACCGCCCAAAGAGACGCGTGGCTCCGCTTCGCCAGGGCTATGTTGTCTTGCCCGAGAAACCTGACTCATTCGAAAGGAATTCGGCCATTCAAGACTCTAGTAGCCGCGCGGCCGAGCAGGCGGATCGCATTCAACTTTGAACTTGTAAACTTGTAACTTGTAACTTGTACCCCCGTGGCCCGGTTCAAGCTGACACTCGAATACGCCGGAGGCCGCTACAGCGGCTGGCAAAAGCAAATCAATGCACGCACCGTGCAAGGCGAACTGGAACGAGCCATTGCCGAAGCGATCGGCCACGACGATTTCGAGTGTCAGGGAGCTGGCCGCACGGATGCGGGCGTGCATGCCCTGATGCAAGTTGCGCACCTTGAAATCGCCCTGAACATGCCGCTCGAGAAGTTTCGGCGGCAGATCAACGACGAGTTGCCGGCTGACATCCATGTCCTGGCCATCGACAAGGCCGCACACAGGTTCCATGCACGGCATGGTGCGATCAGGCGAAGCTATCTCTATCAGGTCTCACGTCGGCGATCGGCGTTCGCGAAACCGTTTGCCTGGTGGGTCAAGGAGCCGCTGGACATCGATCGCATGACCAGCGCCGCCGCGCGATTCGCCGGTATGCACGACTTTCGCTCGTTCAGCGACGACGATCCCGACGACAAGTCGACGTCGGTGCAGGTCGAGCGTGTCACGATTGCTGAAGCCGACGATTTGATTCTGATTCGCGTCGTCGGATCGCACTTTCTGTGGAAGATGGTGCGTCGGATGGTTGGCGTCCTGGTCGAGATTGGCAAAGGAGCGCTGCCAGTTTCGGCGGTGGACGATTTTCTGGAGCGGTCATCGGGAAAGCCCGCGCGACTGACGGCACCGTCGGCCGGCTTGTTTCTCGAGCGCGTGTTCTACGAGGGCGACGAAGTCGAACCGCCGTTACGCCCTGCGATTCCGGTACGGCAGCCGCGTCCGCCGATCGTGACATCGGCCGGGAGGTAAGATGACCGAGCCTTTGCAGCCGATGACGCGGACCGGTGAGGGCGACGAACGCCCCGACATTGTCAACGACGAATCGAGACTTCTCGCCCGCCTCCGGGCCAACGAGGAGTCAGCATTCGACGAATTCGTTCGCGCCTACTCGCCTCGACTGTTCCTCGTCGCTCGGCGGATCGTCGGCAACGACGAGGAAGCTCGCGACGTCATCCAGGAGGCGTTCCTCTCCGCGTTTCGTGGCCTCGATCGGTTCGCGGGCGATTCAAGACTATCGACCTGGCTGCACCGCATCGTGATCAATACGGCCCTCATGAAGCTCAGGCGGCGGCGGCGCAAGCCCGAGGAGTCGATCGAGCCCTTGCTCCCTGGCTTCCAGTCGGATGGTCATTACGCCGAGCGATTCAGGGCTTGGACCGAGCCCGCCGACCGGGCGCTGTCTCGAAAGGAGACGCAGGCCGCGGTTCGGCGACACATCGACGAACTCCCAGAGAGCTTCCGTACCGTTTTGCTTCTTCGTGACATCGAAGGATTGAGCACCGAGGAAACCGCCAGCTTGTTGGAGACGACCCCAAACGCCGTGAAGATCCGCTTGCACCGGGCGCGACAAGCGCTCCGGACGCTGCTGGCGCCGCATTTCGACCGAGGTGAGTTGTGACCTGTCGCGAATGCTCGGAGTTTCTGGCCGACTATGTGTCGGGGGCGCTGGATCCGGCGGTTCAGGCGATCTTCGAGCATCACCTGGAGCTGTGCCCCAACTGCGTCACCTACGTGAAGCAGTACAGCCAGACGATTGCGGCGACACGCGCGGCATTCAGCGATGACCAGCCGAGCGAGGCTTTGGACTTGCCCGAGGAGTTGATTCGGGCGATTCTGGCCGCGCGTCAGGCGGGAGGCGGACGCTAGGGCTTTTCGGACACGGCGACCAGATGCCCGCGCGTGCGGAAGAACATTGTCCCTTCTGAGATCGCAGGCGTCGCCATTGCGACCTCGCCCAGCGGGTTGACTGCGAGCTGTTCGAAGGCCGTGCCGGCCTTGATCACATACACGTCGCCCTCCTCGCTCGTGAAGTAGAGGCGCCCGTTCGAAGCGACTGGCGACGCGCTGAAGCCCGTCCTGCCATCAGCCATGCGGCTCTGATAGTGCCGCTGGCCTGTTTTCGCGTCGTAGACGCTGAGAATCCCGTTGTCTCGACAGACGTACAGCAAATCGCCGTACACAATGGGCGTTTGCATATACCCGCCGTCGCGAACGTAGCTCCATGCGATGTGCTGGTTGGCCGTTTCCCCTTCCTTGAGCGTGATGTCGCCTTCCGCCGTCGGCCGGATGGCGTAGATCGGCGACATTTTCCCGTGGGCGTTGGTGATGTAAATCAGGCCGTGGGCGGCAATCGGCGTCGGTACGGGAATGTCGCCCCCGCCCGTCATCCGCCAGAGTTCTTTTCCTGTGGCGAGGTCGTACCCACCAATGTGCTTCCAACCGTTGACGATCACCTGCGAGCGCGCGCCGTTGACGTGCACTGCTGGTGTGCTCCACGTCGGTACGTCATTGCGCGCCGTTCGCCACAATTCTTTGCCCGTCGCGAGATCGAGCGCGGCAACGAACGAGCCTTTCTGAACGTCGACCTGAATGATGACGCGATCGCCGTGGATGACCGGCGAGCTTGCGAATCCCCATTGCGCATCCGGCACCATGAAAAAGCCGGAGTCCAGAAGACCGAAGTCCTTCTTCCAGACTGGCTTGCCGTTCATGTCGTACGCGAACAGCCCCTCCGATCCGAAAAACGCGAGGATGTACCGTCCGTCGGTCGCGAGCGTGGAGCTGGCGTGCGTCGATTTCGTGTGTCGTTTCACCTTCGGTACGCCGACGTGCGCGGTTTGTTGCCAGAGCTGCTTGCCGGTCTGCTTGTCGTAGCAGATGACGAGCCACCGGTGTTCTGTCGCGTCGATCACGGAGGCGATGTCGCCGTACAGTCCGACCTTGAGTTGCGGATCGGGTTGTCCGCTGACGGCGCTCGCCGTGCAGACGCGATTGCCCCACACAACCGGGCTCGAGTGGGCGAGACCGGGCACGGGCACGCGCCATTTCAGATTCTTGTTGCCCGGGACATCCCAGGTGGTTGGCGCCGGCGCGCCCTCCGCAACCCCACTCGCGCCCAGACCGCGAAAGGACGGCCAATCGATGCCGGGCCGGGCGGTGTCAGCGGACAGCAATGCGGCGGTAACCGTCAGCACGGTCGCGACGGTCAAGCTGCGTGTGGACATCCTTGCCTCCCTTAACAAAATCTTAACGGGGCCTGTCCCCCGATGACAGGGCCTGTCCCCCGATGACAGGGCCTGTCCCCCGATGACAGGGACTGTCCCCGTGACGGAAAGTGTCAGTTGGGGATCTGCAAGTCGGGCATCGGCGGCGCGGCAAACAGTCGACGAGTGGGCGGCGCGAGCAAACGCGCCCACTTCTCCGCTCGCGAGACGCGAGCGCTGTCGGTCGCGATGCCGGTGTTGGCGTACATCTGGCGATAGAGCTTCGAGATGAGCACGAACGCCATCCGTGCCCGGAGGGTCGGCGTACAGCTGGACCGCTTCCAGATATTCGGCAGGCTGTAGAACTCGTCCCAGACCGCTTGCGTGCGGTGACGAATCTCGTCGGCTGACATCACGGGATGCGGTGAGTAGACCTTCGGGCGTTGGCCTTGCGGAATCAACCAGTGACGCGTGATCGGGATGCCGGCAATCCGCGTCCCTTCCTTGGTCATGTCTTCTTCCCAGCGCTGAAAGTCGACCGTGCCCGGAAACGGCGTCAGCATCACGAACTGGGCAAAGGTGATCTCGGCACGCTGCGCCAGGGCCGCGGTGGCCTCGAAGGTCGCCGGCCGGTCCGACGGCAAGCCGAAGATGAACGACCCCAGGACATGGACCCCGTGCTCTCGGAACGCCTTCAGCCGCGTCACGAGCTCTTCGCCCGCGAAATTGAAGTCCTTATAGATGTCCTTCAGGCCCTCAGGCGTCACCGACTCGACACCCACCAATGCCCCCCTGATGTGGGCCTTCTTCATCGCCTTCAAGAACTCGGGATCCTCGGCCGCTTCCATCGTGATCTGGGTGAAGAAGACCATGTCGCCGGGGAGCCTGGCGAGCCGCTCCATGAGCTCGAAGCGCTCCGCGCGAATCTCCAGGAGATTGTTGAGCGTGCTCTTGTCCGCGCGGCGATCGGCCATCCGAAGGTCGTTCATCGCCACCGGATAGAAGTTGTCATCGGCCAGCGCGATGAACCGGAACCCCTTGCGCCGGAGCTCGACGACTTCTTCGACCACGGCGTCGCTCGAGCGCACGCGTGGCTTTTGTCCATCGGTTCGCCACACCGAGCAGAACGAGCAATGCTTCGGGCAGCCTCGTACGGTCTGCACCGAAGCCCACATGTAGCGTTCAGGCGGCAGGAGATCCCAGCGGGCTTTGAGAAGCGAGCCGCCTTCGACTCGCCCGCCGTCGTAGATCGATTGCTGGTCGCCGTCCAGGCAGGCCGTGATCACGGACGGCCAGATGCGATCGCCATCACCTTTGACCACTGCGTGTGCGCCGCCCAACTCGAGCGCCTCGTTTGGATACAGCGTCGCGTGGATGCCGCCGTAGATCACCTTGGCGCCCCGGTCGCGGACTTGTCGGCCGACCTCGTAGCCGCGCAAGGCGTTGCCACTATGGATGCCGATGCCGACAACGTCCCCCGGCGAGACCGTTTCGGGGTTCAACTGGTCCAGTGTTTCGTCCACGATTACGGGATCGCCATACTCAGCCGGCGTCGCGGCCGCAAGGACAAACAGCCAGCGAGGTGTAATCACGGCGACGCCGAACGCCAGGTGGCTCGGATTGATGAGGTGAACGCGCACGGCGTAAGTTTAGTCGTTTTCGGCGTTTAGCGGGAATTCATCGATGTGGGGTGTTCAGCAGGTCCGCCGCGGCATCGTCCTCGCCGGAGGGCGGCTGTGGCCCCGCGCGCTTGGCGTACACGTACGCGGCCACGAAAATCACAAGGATCAAACCCAGCGATAACCACCGGGGAATCTCAAAATGGATGATCCCGAGGCTGTGCAAATACTCGACGAGGAGCTTGATGCCGACCCACGCGATGATGATGAACGCGCCGTCGACCAGCACCGGATAGCGAGTGACGAGCGCAAGGAGCTGTCCGATCACCAGACGCATCGCGACGATGCCCAGGACGCCGCCGGTGATGATGACCCACAGCTTGTTCGACATGGCGACGGCCACCAGAATCGAATCCACCGCAAAGACGATATCGGTCAACTCGACTTTCACGACGGTGGCCCAGAAAGCCGTCAGGCCGAGCCACGGCCGCGCCGGTTTGATGGCGCGACGTCCCTGCGCGGTTTCGTGTCCCCAGAAGTGCTGGTACGGCAGATACAGTAGATACAGCCCGCCCACGAGTTGTACCCACGCCACTTGAATCATGTACGCAGCAAATACTGTTGCGGTAATCCGAAAGGCGAACGCGCCGACGATGCCGTAGCGGAGGGCTTTCTGCTGCTGGTGCCGGGGCAGCCCAAGAACGAGCACCGCCAACACCATCGCGTTGTCGGCACTCAAGAGGCCTTCGAGGGCCACGAGCAAGAGGATGGTGAGTAAATCGGTAGCGTGAACGTCGAACACTGCCGATCAGTATACCGACCTCATCGTCATCGATCGTTTGGCGGATCCCCCGTCAGGCGCCGTTCGATCTGAATCAGCGCGGCGTTAGATGTGCGCGCCGCAGCGGTCTGATTCAGCGAACGTGACGTCCTCCATCCACGCGAACCGTTTCTCCCGTGATGAAATCGGTTTCGACCAGCATCCGCACCGCCTTCGCAATCTCGATTGCGCCGCCCCATCGACCAATCGGAGTTGCCTTCGCCACCTCATCGCGTTCCTCGTCGGACATGTCGGGCGGGGGCAGAATCGGGCCCGGGGCGACGGCATTGACCAGAATCTGATCGGCGCCCAATTCAAGCGCGAGCGCTTCGGTGAGCGCAATCACGCCGGCCTTGGCCGTGTAGTAGGCGACGAAGCCCTTGTACGCCGGCCGGCCGCTCCCGGCGAGCCAATCGGCAAAGTTGATGATGCGGCCGCCCCCCTGACGCCGCATGTGCGGCACGGCGGCACGCGACACGAGAAAGACGGAGCGCAGATTGACGTCGATGTTGCGCTGCCAATCGCTCTCGGTCATCCGGTCGAATGGTGTCGATTCGTAAATCGAGGCCATGTTCACCACGATGTCGATACGGCCGAGCTCGGCCACGGTTGAGGCGACGACCGCCGCGCAGTCGCTGACGGACGCGACATCGGCGGCAATGACCGCCACCCGTCGACCGAGCCCTCGGACGTCGGCTGCCGTCTCGTCGGCCTCGGCCTTTGAGCCGCGATAAGAGAGGGCGATGTGAGCGCCGTGCGAGGCCAGCTCGCGAGCGACCGCCTGGCCGATGCGCTTGCCGCCCGTGATCAGAACGACTCGATCCGTCAGGTTCATGTCACCTCCGTCCGAACGCTGCGACAGGCCCTTCGCGAAGCCCATCGAGCGTGCTGCCAAACATTGACACAGCCCGTATCAAGGCCCATACTTGATCCATATCAAGTGGCGACGGCTGGAACACGCCACGAACGCCGCATATGGCCGATGACCTCATTTTCATCTCGACTGCGGCCCGGATGCTGGGGATGCATCCGCAAACGCTGCGAAAATACGAGCGGCTGGGCCTCGTCCAGCCGGCGCGGACGATTGGCAGCATGCGCCTCTACTCGCGCGACGAAATCGAGCGCTTGCGTTTCATCAAGCGGCTGGTCGAGGACATGGGCATCAACCTCGCGGGCGTCCAGCAACTGCTGGAGATTGTCGAAGTGATGCGGCGCATCCAGCCGCTCGTGCGTGAGGATTCGCTCTCCCACAACGATGGGCGTCGACGGCTCGTACGAGAGATCGGGAAGTTGAATCAACTGTTGGGGCTCTGAACGCTGTCGGTGGACGACTGATTCACGAATGGACTTCAAGGACTACTACGCGACGCTTGGCGTGGCCAAGACGGCCTCCGACAAGGAGATCAAGCAGGCGTTTCGCAAGCTGGCCCGCAAGTATCACCCGGATGTGAACCCGGGTGACAAGTCGGCCGAGGTACGGTTCAAGGAGATCAATGAGGCCAACGAGGTGCTCGGCGATCCCGAGAAACGCAAGAAATACGACGAGTTGGGCGCCAACTGGCGTCAGTACGAACAAGCGCAGGCCCGGGGAGGACAACCCGGCGCCGGACCGTTCGGGGGCCAATGGACCTATTCGCCGGGGAGCGGCGGATTTCGGCCGATGACCGAGGACGAAGTCTCCGAGATGTTCGGGGATGACGACAGCCCGTTCTCGGACTTCTTTCGCACGTTCTTTGGAGGCGGCGAGCCGACTCCAGGTCGCCGCGGACGATCGCGGACGCCTCGCAACCGGAAGGGCCGTGACGTCGAGCACGAGATCGAGCTGGATCTGGAAAGCGCTTTGCGCGGCAGTGTCCAACGACTCGGCATCCGGCACGACGGGGAGCTTCGTAACGTCGAGGTTCGAATTCCGGCGGGCGTGACGGAGGGCTCTCGTGTCCGCGTCGGCGGTGAGGGCGAGCGAGGCGCGGGGTCCGCTGCGAGCGGCGATCTGTACCTTCGAATCAAGCTGCGGCCGCACCCGCGATTCGAACGCAAGGAGCGTGACCTCTATACGAAGGTCCGCGTGCCCCTGACGACGGTCGTCCTCGGCGGCGAAGCGGAGGTTCAAACTCTGGCCGGCCGGTCGCTCCGTCTCAAGATTCCGCCCGGGACGCAGAACGGGCAGGTATTTCGCTTGCGAGGGCAGGGGCTGCCGACGACCAGCAAGGACAGTACACCCGGCGACCTCTATGCGACGGTCGATGTCGTGGTGCCCCAGAGCTTGACGGACGAGGAACGGAAACATTTCGAGGCGCTCGCTGAGCTCGAACGAAAGAGGAGGACGGCGGAAGGCTCCGCCGCGCAAGCATGAATCTCAACAAGTTCACCGAAAAGGCACAAGAGGCGGTTCTCGCTTCCCCGCAGCTCGCATCCGAGTTGAATCACGCACAGGTCGAGCCCGAGCACTTGTTGGTCGCATTGCTCGAGCAGCCCGAAGGCGTCGTTCCGACCGTCCTCCAAAAACTCAACGCCGACCCGGCAGGGCTCGCACGTGCGTTGCGCGACCATCTCGGCCGTCAGTCGAAAGCGTACGGCGGCACGGAACCAGGCTTGTCGCCGCGCATGCGGGTCGTGATCGATGCCGCCCAGGCCGAAGCCCGCTCGATGCAGGACGAGTACGTCAGCACCGAGCACCTTCTCCTGGGGCTGCTCTCTGAGCCGGGAAGATCGACATCGGTCGAGCTGCTCAAACAGCGCGGCGTGACCCGAGACAGCGTCCTCGAAGCGCTCACGTCGGTGCGGGGAAACCAGCGCGTGACCGATCAGAATCCCGAGAACAAGTACCAGGCGCTCGAGCGCTATGGACGCGACCTGACCGATCTCGCCCGACGCGGCAAGCTCGATCCCGTGATCGGCCGCGACGAGGAAGTGCGCCGCGTCATCCAAGTGCTGTCGCGACGGACGAAAAACAACCCCGTGCTCATCGGCGAGCCGGGCGTCGGGAAGACCGCCATCGTCGAAGGGCTGGCGCAGCGCATCATCCGTGGCGATGTGCCCGAGGGGTTGAAGAACAAGAAGATCGTCGGCCTGGACATGGGGGCACTCGTCGCCGGCGCCAAATATCGAGGCGAGTTCGAAGAGCGGCTCAAGGCGGTACTGAAGGAAATCGTCGAAGCCGAAGGCCAGATCGTGCTCTTCATCGACGAGCTGCACACGGTGGTTGGCGCAGGCGCAGCCGAAGGCTCGCTCGACGCCTCGAACATGTTGAAGCCGATGCTGGCTCGCGGCGAGCTGCACACGATTGGGGCCACGACGCTCGACGAGTATCGCAAGCACATCGAGAAGGACGCTGCCCTCGAGCGTCGATTCCAACCGGTCATGGTCGGCGAGCCATCGGTTGAGGACACGATCAGCATTCTCCGCGGACTCCGCGAGCGCTACGAGATTCATCACGGCGTCAAGCTGAAGGACGCCGCGCTCGTCGCGGCCGCCGTCCTTTCCCACCGCTACATCGCCGACAGGTTTCTGCCCGACAAGGCCATCGATCTCGTGGACGAAGCCGCCTCGAAACTCCGCATGGAGATCGACTCGATGCCGGCGGAGCTGGACGAAGTGCAGCGCCGCATCATGCAGCTCGAGATCGAGCGCGAAGCGCTGAAGAAAGAAAAGGACAAGCCGTCGCAGGAGCGCCTGGCCAAGCTCGAAAGGGAGCTCGCGGATCTCAAGGAGCAGCAGTCTCGATTGCGCACTCACTGGGAACAAGAGAAGGAGGCAATTCAGCTGGGGCGACAACTGAAGGAGCAGCTCGAACAGGTCAAGTTGGAGGTCGAACGTGCCCAGCGTGTGGGCGACTACGCGAAGGCTTCCGAGCTTCAGTACGGCAAGGTGCCCGAGTTGGAGGCCAGCATCAAGGCGCAGGAAGGCCGACTCGCCGAGCTGCAGAAGGTGAATCGCATGCTCAAAGAGGAAGTCGACGAGGAGGACATTGCGGAGGTCGTCGGACGCTGGACGGGCATTCCTGTCAGTCGTCTGATGGAGGGCGAAATCCAGAAGCTCCTCCGGATGGAGGAACGACTGCACGATCGGGTCATCGGTCAGGACGAGGCCATCGAAGCGGTCGCCAACGCCATTCGCCGTGCGAGGGCGGGCTTGCAGGATCCCAATCGACCGATGGGCTCCTTCATCTTCCTGGGGCCGACCGGTGTCGGGAAAACCGAATTGGCTCGCGCACTCGCGGAGTTTCTGTTCGACGACGACCACGCGATGGTGCGCATCGACATGTCGGAGTATCAGGACAAGCACACGGTGTCGCGAATGATTGGCGCTCCACCGGGGTACGTCGGGTATGACGAAGCGGGGCAGCTCACGGAAGCCGTTCGCCGACGCCCCTATTCCGTCGGTCCTGTTCGACGAGATCGAAAAGGCACACCCCGAGGTGCTCAACGTGATGTTGCAGTTGCTCGACGATGGCCGATTGACCGACGGGAAGGGACGGACCGTCGACTTCAAGAACACGGTCGTCATCATGACGTCGAATATCGGCAGCCAGTTCATTGCCGAGGCGGCCACGTCAGGAGAGATCAGCGAGGGTCCGAGGCGTCAGGTCACGGATGCCCTGCGGCAGCACTTCAGGCCTGAATTCCTCAATCGCGTCGACGAAATCATCTTCTTCCACGCCCTGTCGCGCGATCACATCAAGCAGATCATCGATATCCAGCTGCGAGGGCTGATGAAGCGACTGGCCGACCGGAAAATCAAAGTCGAGCTCACCGAACGGGCGAAGGAATTCCTCGTGCAGGAGGGGTATGATCCCAGCTACGGTGCTCGCCCGCTCAAGCGAGCCATTCAGCGGCGGGTCTTGGACCCGCTTGCCATGCGCGTCCTCGAAGGCGAATTCGCCGAGGGCGATCGCGTCGTTGTGGACGTCGGCCCGGATGGGTTGACGTTCGCAAAACACGAGGTCACTGTTGCCTAATCCGCTGATGCCTGGAAACAAACGAAACGCGCCGGCCCGACCCGTCGCCCTTTGGTGGGTGCTCGGTGCCTTGCTCGTCCTCGCCTTGGGCCAAGCTTATCTGCTGTCACCGTCAGGACGGCCCGTCTCGTATAGCGAGTTCAAGGGCATGGTTCGCTCGGGGCAAGTGGCCGAGGTGTGGGTTGGCGAGACGTCGATTCGCGGCGAGCTGAAAAAGGCCGACGGACCTACCACGCTCACCACCACACGCATCGAGGATCCGAAGCTGATCGAAGAGCTCGATCAGCATGGCGTGAAGTATTCAGGAGAGGTCGTGAGCCGCTGGCTGCCCGAGGTCCTGAGCTGGTTGATCCCGGTGCTGTTGTTGGTCGCGCTCTGGTCGTTCTTTTTCCGTCGCATCGGCGGCGCCGAGGGCGGCGTCATGTCGTTCGCTCGCAGTAAGGCGAAGATCTATGCCGAGGACGATGTGAAGGTGAGCTTTGCCGATGTGGCAGGCGTCGACGAGGCGGCCCAGGAGCTGCGTGAGGTCGTCGAGTTCTTGCAGAATCCCAAGAAGTACACCAGCCTCGGCGGCAAGATTCCCAAAGGCGTTCTGTTGGTCGGTCCGCCGGGCACCGGTAAGACGCTGCTGGCTCGTGCCGTGGCCGGCGAGGCGAAGGTGCCGTTCTTCAGTCTGAGCGGATCGGAGTTCGTCGAAATGTTTGTCGGCGTCGGCGCCGCTCGTGTTCGCGACCTGTTTGCACAAGCCGAAGCCAAGGCGCCCTGCATCGTGTTCATCGACGAGCTCGACGCGCTTGGCAAGGTGCGGGTGCAGAGCCCGATCGGCAGTCACGAGGAGCGCGAGCAAACGCTCAATCAATTGCTCGCCGAGATGGATGGCTTCGATCCGCGCAAGGCCATCATCATCATGGGTGCCACCAATCGTCCAGAGGTTCTGGATCCCGCCCTGCTCCGCCCTGGCCGTTTCGACCGCCAGGTGCTCGTGGACAAGCCGGACGTCAAGGGTCGCGAGGAAGTCCTGAACATTCACGTCACGCAGCGTGAAGCTGTCACCGGAAGTCGATTTGAAAAAGGTGGCCGCGCGCACCGCAGGCTTCGCCGGTGCGGACCTGGCCAATCTCGTCAACGAGGCGGCGCTGCTCGCCGCCCGTCGTGACAAGTCGATGGTTGACATGCTCGACTTCGACGAAGCCATCGATCGCTTGATCGCGGGCCTCGAGAAAAAGCGCGTGATGGGCAACAAAGAACGCGAGATCGTTGCCTACCACGAGTCAGGTCACGCGATCGTTGCGACGGCGTTGCCAGGAACCGATCCGGTGCACAAGATTTCGATCGTGGCGCGCGGCTTCGGGGCCCTCGGCTACACGATGCAGCTTCCGCTCGAGGACCGTTACTTGATGCAGCGGCGCGACTTGATGAACCAGCTCGCCATCCTCCTGGGCGGCCGGTCGGCTGAAGAGATCGCGCTTGGGCGAGATCTCGACCGGCGCGCAGAACGACCTTCAGCGCGCCACCGACATCGCCCGCTCGATGGTGACCGAGTGGGGGATGAGCGAACGACTGGGCGCGGTGAACTTCGACAGCGGCCGGCGCAGCCGATTCCTCGACGTCCCGCAGGGACCAGAACGCGGACCGCACAGCGAAGAAACCGCCAAGGCGATCGACGAAGAGGTCAAGATGATCATCACCGAGGGGCACAACGATGCCCGTCGGATTCTGCTCGACCGTCGTGACATCCTGGAAACCGTGACGCGGCGCCTGCTCGAGAAAGAAGTCATGGAAGGCGACGAGCTGCGAGCCATCGTTGGCGAGGCGCACCCAGTCGATCCGATGCGACGGAGGGGCTCCAGCCAACGGGCTCTACGCCACAATGACCCACGCCAGAATCGCGACCGCGGCACCCGACACGCAATCCACGACGTAGTGGTAGCGGCACAGCGCGGCCGACAGCGCAATCAGCAGCGAGAGAACAGCGAAGACCGTCCCTGCAACCGGTGCAATGGCGCCAAGGGCCAGCGCCGCCGCGAGCGCGCCCGCGACGTGGCCGCTGGGCAGGGTGTTTGCCTGCACGCTGGCGCTGTCGAGAATGGCGCTATTCAGTCGGCGGAGGGTCGGCCGGCGAGTCTCGATCACGGCCGGCCCTTCAATCGCGCGAGGCGGCCGCGAGCGGAGCCACGGCAACGCGGCATAACAAGCGAGTTCCGCCGTCAGCACGATCGACCAGTAGACGGTCACGAATGGCCTGTCGATCAGGGCGGCGAGGATGGCCCCACCGCCCACGACGACGTAGTCAGCGGCATAACTCGCCTCGAGTAACTCGAGCGTCCAGTGTGGTGCTCGGCGAAGCACAACAATCGATGCCCAAGCCCTCGGAACACTGCCTGATCTGACCGCAACAGGAATCGTTCGAGCCAGGGTTGGGGGTCCCGAAAGAAGAAGCCGGACAACCAGTAGCCGACCAGCAGGAGCGCACCGGGCACGATCAGCTGCACCCAGAACGACGAAGTCATCGTTCCGGCGCCAACCGCCACGAGCGCGTAGGAGAGGCAGGCGACCACCACGATCGGACGACGACCGATCGGCAAGGTCAGCGCCGCCGCGGTCAGCGTCAGGCCGTAGATTCCCGCAACAACACCCCAGAACGCCACTTACTGAGAATGTGCCGAAATGCCCTCAGGCGGCTCATTCGGGAAGCGTGGCGAGAATTCGCTTGGGATCGAGTCGCCACACATTGGCTTGACGGAGATTCGATAACCAGACGGACCCGTGCCCGACGCGAATCGCGTCCCCTCCCTCGCCATAGAACTGCTGGACCACCTTATTCGTCGTGGGGTCAATCCGGGTGATGGGGTATTCAAAGGACGTGATCCAGACGGACCCCTCGCCCACCGAGATTTCTCCACCTGGACCGGGAATCCCCGCGGCAATGGTTGCGACCACCTTATTGGTCTTCGCGTCCACTCGCGAGATTGTCCCATCGCCCTGGTTGATGGTCCAGACAGAGCCCTCGCCCACAGCCAGAAATCGCGGCCTCGGCCCGACCGTAATCGTCTCTTCCACCAGATTGTTGTGGGGGTTGATCCGGGTGAGGAGATTTTTCTCGGTACTCGTGACCCACACCGCGCCTTCGCCGAACGCGACCGCGAACGATCCCGGCGAGACGTAGATTTCAGCGACGACCTTGTTCGAGGCGGGATCGATTCGCGCCAGCGTCCCTTTGGCGTCGGTCATCAGCCAGACGCTGCCCGCTGCCGTCGTCAAGCCTCCTTCGCTGTTACCAATCGTCAACGGCAGCGTCGCGGTGACCTTAGCGGTCTTGAGATCAACGCGCGAGACGCTGGGATCGCCGCAGTTCGGCACCCACAGAGATCCGAACCCCGTCGCCAATCCCGAGCAGGGGTTCTTGCCCACCGCGATGGTCTCCACGATCTTGTTGGCCTTCGGGTCGATTCGGGTAACGCTGTGCTTGGGCGAGTTCGAGACCCAGACGTGGTCGTCGATGGCAATCCAGTCGGGCACGCCTGGGATCTCGAACACCTGATCCGGTTTGAGGCGTGTCATGGGGATCCGCACGGAGGTCTCGGCGACTCCTGGTCGTTTTGGACGCGGGGTGTCCTGGAGCGCGAGCAACGACGGGCAAATCACGAGAAGAATCAGGAAGATCGCGGGATTCCGACGGCCAATCACGGTGGCATAATACTCATTCCCGACCTGTATGGTCCCGAGACTTGCGCCTCGCGTGTGGCTGGCTTGTGCCGCCGCGGCCCTGACGACGACTACCATCTGGGCCGCGCGCGCGCAGCCTGCCAGCGCGCCGCAAGCATCCGCGACATCTGTCGAGTTCTTCGAAGCCAACATTCGGCCGGTTCTGGTCGATTCCTGCTCGATCTGTCATACCAAAACTGAAGCGGGCGGACTGCGAGTCGACTCGCGAGACGCGCTACTAAAGGGCGGAACCTCGGGGCCGGCGATTGTTCCGGGGAATCCCGACGACAGCTACCTGTTGCTGGCGATTCGTCATGCCCCCAACGCGCCTCGGATGCCGAAGAATGGCGCGAAGCTGAGTGATGCCCAAGTGGCTGCCTTCGCGCAGTGGATTCGCGACGGAGCGCCATGGCCGTCGGCCACGCTGGCCCCGTCGGCGACCTCGGCAACGGCGACAACATCGCGTGAGACGGTCATTACCGCCGAGCAGCGTGGGTTCTGGTCGTTTCAGCCGTTGCGACGGAACGAGCCGCCGGCAGTGAGCCGCAACGACTGGCCGAAGTCGCCGATCGATCGGTTCATCCTGGCGCGTCTGGAGAAAGAGGGCCTGACTCCTGTTCGCGGGGCGGACAAACTCACGCTGATACGCCGGGCCACGCTGGATTTGACCGGATTGCCGCCGACGCCCGAAGAGGTCGAGGCCTTTGAGAAGGACACGTCACCCGACGCGTTCAGCACGGTGGTCGATCGCCTGCTGGCATCGCCTCACTACGGCGAGACGTGGGGGCGACTCTGGCTCGACGTTGCCCGGTATGGCGAGGACGACCCGCGAAGCCTCGATCCCGAGGGTCGCGGCTATGCGCCCTACCCCAACGCTTATCTCTACCGCGATTGGGTGGTGAAGGCCTTCAACGACGATCTCCCGTACGACCAGTTCGTGAAGGCGCAGATCGCCGGCGATCTGCTCGACGAGAAGACACGTGCGCGCACGTTGTCGGCGCTCGGGTTCCTCGGCCTCGGTCCGTGGTACTACGACAACGGCGCCATCGAGATCACGAAGGCTGACGAGCGGCACGACCGCGTGGATGTCGTGTCCCGCGGCTTTCTGGGGCTCACGGTCGCGTGCGCGCGTTGTCACGACCACAAGTACGATCCAATCCCCACCAAGGACTACTACTCGTTGGCGGGCGTGTTTCTCAACACGGCGTATCACGAGTATCCGCTGGCGCCACAGTCCGAAGTGGACGAGTTCAAAGCACTCGAGAAGAAGATTGAACAGAAGCAGAAGCTCCTCAACGAGTTTCTCGAGGTCGAAAGCCGTCAACTGGGCGAAACGCTGGCGTTGCATACGTCGAAATACCTGCAAGCCGCCTGGAGGGTCACGGGTGAGCCGAAGGACCCCGTGTGGCGCGTCGCCGACCAGGAAAAACTCGACTACGAGCTGTTCGATCGCTGGATTGCGTTTCTTGCCAAGCCTCCTCGCTTCTATCCTTACCTCAAAGAGTGGCAGGAGATGATCAAGCGCGGTGGCACCGCCACTGAGGCGAAGAAGCTGGCCGACGCGTTCCAGGCGCTCCTCCTCGACGTGATGTTCGCCAAGAAGGAGATCGACGAGGAAAACGAGATCATCCGAGCCAAGGCTCTCCCGGGCACCACGAAGAAAAAGCCCGCCAACCTGCCCAGCGAGTTCATCACCAACGACGACTTTTGCCCCGGTTGCGGGCTCGAGCTCAAGAGCCTCGAGCCGGAGCGCATGCAGCTGTGGACCGACGTCTTTCGACGCGATCTCGCGGAGGGCTTCGACCCCTCGTATGCGGTTTATGTCAAACCCGGTGTGCTGCTGTTTCGCGGGTGGGGCCTCGAACGGCAATTGAGCGGCGATCGTCGCACGCACGTCGAGGCGCTTCGAAACGATATCAAGACGCTCAAGAGCAACCTGCCGCCGAAGTACGCGTACGTTCACGGTGTGGCGGACATGGAGAAGCCTGCACCGATGCAGGTCAACGTCCGCGGCAACCCGATGCGGTTGGGCGACGAGGTGCCGCGACGCTTCCTCAGCGTCCTCAGCGAAGGTGTTCCAGCACCGTTCGAGAAAGGGAGTGGGCGGCTCGAGTTGGCCGAGACGATTGCCAATCATCCGCTGGCGGCTCGCGTCATCGTCAATCGCATCTGGAAAGGACATTTCGGCACGGGCATCGTTGACACGCCAAGCAACTTCGGGTTCAACGGCGAACGCCCCAGCCATCCGGAGTTGCTGGAGTATCTCGCAGCAACCTTTGTCGCGAACGGCCGCTCCATCAAGAAGCTGCATCGCGACATCATGCTGAGCCAGGTCTATCAGCTGAGCGCCGATAGCAACCCAACGAACGCGGCAAAGGATTCGGGAAATCGGCTGTATTGGCGCGTCAGCCGCCGGCGGATGACGGCCGAGCAACTCCGCGATTCCATCCTGTCGGTAGCCGGCGCGCTGGAGACCAAGGTTGGCGGCCCGTCCGAGACGCTCACGCCTTTCTATGCACGACGGACGATTTACGGGAAACTGAGTCGCTATCGGACCGATCCGTTTCTGCAGCTCTTCGACTTCCCGGCGCCGACGATTTCGGCCGAGCAACGTTTTACGACCAACGTGCCGCTGCAGCGCCTGTTTCTGATGAACAGCGACTTCATGCAGCAACATAGCGAGTTGATTGCGCGCCGGGTCGAATCCGAGCCAGACTCCCGCTCGCGTATTCGGAAGGCGTATCGGCTCGTGTTCGGACGCGAGCCGAGAGATGGCGAGCTGACCGCCGGCGTTCAGTACGTGACGCAGGAACCGCTGCGGGCGTACGAAGAGCGCAAGGTTGAGGCGACGAAGAAAGAACTCGAGGACGCCAAGAAATCGGCCAGCCTCGGGGCGAGCTCACCCGTGCAGGGTCCACCCGAGAGGGCATCGAAAACCGATCCTGCGATGGCGGAAGGCATGATGGCGGGCGTGACGGGCAGCGGCGAAAAGAAGGACGGCGAACCCAAGAAACTGCTGCCAGTGACGGCCTTTGGCCGATACATCAAAGTGCTGCTGAGTTCGAATGAATTCATTTTTGTGGAATAGAAATCTGGGTGCAGTGGCCGGTGGCCGGTGGCCGGTAGTTCCCGGCGTGACGGGCTGCTGGCGACTGGCAACCGGTTTGTGACTGGCAATGTAACCGGCAACCGGCAACCGGCAACTGACATGAGTCATCGACAACCTCGGCCCGTGACGCGACGCGAAGCGCTGTGCCGGATCGGCAACGGCTTCGGGATGCTTGCATTCGCGGGGCTCGTCGGCGACTCGCTGTCGAGGGCCGACTTGTTGGCGGCGCAAGACCCGAAGATTCGCGCCACCGGCGGCTTGCATCATCCTGCCAAAGCCAAGCATGTCGTTTTCCTTTTCATGAACGGCGGGCTCTCACAGGTCGACAGCTTCGACCCCAAGCCGATGCTGGACAAGTACCATGGCCAGCCGCTGCCAGGAGGCGCGATTGCGACGGAGCGCAAGACCGGTGCGCTGATGCGCTCACCGTTTGCGTTCAAGAAGTACGGCAAGGTGGGAATGGACGTCAGCGAACTCTTCCCGCACGTCGGCGAATGCGCGGACGATTTGTGCTTCGTTCGCTCCGTCTACACCGATATCCCGAACCACGAGCCCTCGCTCCTGATGATGAACACGGGCCACAGCCAGGTTGGCCGCCCTTCGCTTGGCTCGTGGCTCACCTATGGCCTGGGGACCGACAACAAGAACCTGCCAGGCTACGTCGTCCTCTGTCCCGATCTGCCGACGACGGTCGGGCCCCCGTTGTGGAACAGCGCCTTTTTACCCGGCGTGCACCAGGGCACGTTCATCTCCGACAAGGTCGACAAGCCCGATCAGATCATTGGGAAGGACTTCGATCCCAAGAAGCTCGTGTCCTTCATTCACAACGACAAGTTCACGCTCCCTGAGCAGCGGCGCGAGCTGGACTTGCTGGCGCAGCTCGAACAGCTTCGCTGGGAGGGCGAGCAGATGCGAGATCCCCAGCTCGACGCCGCCATCCAGTCAATGGAAGTCGCGTATCGGATGCAGACCGAAGCGCCAGAGGTGTTTGACATCCGCAAAGAGTCCGAGGCGACGCTCAAGCTGTACGGGCCCGGCAGCACCGCCCGAGGCTGCTTGATGGCCGTGCGGCTCGTGGAGCGGGGTGTTCGGATGGTCCAGATTTACTACGCCAACCGCGATCCGTGGGATGCGCACGCCGACATTCAGGCTCACCGCAAGAACGCAAAGGATTCGGACCAGCCGTACGCGGCCGTTATCAAAGACCTGAAGTCGCGCGGCCTGTTCAACGAGACCTTGGTGATCTGCGGCTCCGAATTCGGACGCACGCCGGTCTGCGAAGTCGGGGGCGGCGCAGGGGTCGTCCAGAACGGACGGGACCACAACCCGTTCGGATTCACCATGTGGCTGGCGGGCGGCGGGATCAAGGGCGGCACCATCTACGGTGCCACGGATGATTTCGGTTTCAAGGCGGTCGACAAGCCCGTGCATGTGCATGACCTGCACGCGACCATCCTGCACCTGATGGGCATCGACCACACGAAGCTCACCTATCACTACAGCGGTCGCGATTTCCGCCTCACGGACGTCTCGGGGAACGTGATTCACGACATTCTCGCGTAGCTCAAGGTTCCAAAGTTCAGGGTTCCAAAGTTCCAGGGTTCAGGGTCCAAGGGTCCAAGGTTCCAAGGTTCCAAGGTTCTAGAGGTGCATGGTTGCCGTGAGAGGACGCTCACTGTGGGTGATCGCGAGTGTAGGCGCACTGGCTGCCGGATTGGCGCTCGTCTCTGGACAGAACACCGGCGGCGGTCGGCCGAACTTCGAGGGCATTTGGAACTCGGCCACGGTCACGCCGCTCGAACGCCCGAGCGAGTTGCGGGACAAGGCGTTCTTCACGCCGGCAGAAGCGGCCGAGTGGGAGCGTCAGGTCACACGACGAAACGAGGAACCGCCGCCCGAGGTCGCGGCGAAGAGCCAGGGGTACCGGCACGTACAACACGTTCTATCGCGAATTTGGAACGCGCACCGTCAAGACGCTCCGCACGTCGATCGTCACCGACCCTCCCGACGGCCGCATTCCTGCGCTCACGCCGGAGGCTGCCGAAGCCAGGCGCCGCCGTCTGGAGCGGCAAAAACGGTTCGAGAACGTCGAAGAGCTCGGCCTCCAGGATCGGTGTCTGGCGTTCGTCACGGCCGGACCGCCGATGCTCCCGTATCCTACAACAGCAACTATCACATCGTGCAGACCAGGGATGCCATGGTCGTGCACGCGGAGATGATCCACGACACCCGAATCATCCATCTGGACGGTCGGTCGCATCTCCCATCGAATGTCCGGCAGTGGCTAGGTGATTCGATCGGCCGTTGGGAGGGCAACACCCTGGTGGTCGACACGACGAATTTCCGGGACGGCAGCGGCTACTACGGTGACGCAGGTGGCAATTTCGCCTGGGACGGCAACCTGCACCTCGTCGAACGCCTCAGCCTCATCGACGCCGAGACGCTGCTCTACCAGTTCGAGATCGACGATCCGACGGTGTACGTGCGGCCGTGGAAGGGTGAGCTGACGCTGGCGCGGGCAGTTGGGCCGATCTACGAATTTGCCTGCCACGAGGGCAACTACTCGTTGACGAACATGCTGAGGGGATATCGCTCGGCCGAACGAAAGGCAGGCGTCAAGTAGCACGCTCGGCTAGCATGTTGTGATGCGAACAGCCGAAACCGCTCCAGCCCTCGCGTTCATCTTCTCGGAGCTCGTCGCTGGCACCCAAGGATCCGGCGGCTTCGTGCTCAACACCGGAGACATCGGGCTCCTTCGAAGCCTCGAACGGCTGTCGGCCACCGATGCGTCGCGTGCCGTCAACGGCGGTGCCACGATTGCTGCGCACGCGCAGCACCTCCGCTACGGGCTCTCGCTGATGAACCGATGGGCGTCCGAAGGCGGCAATCCGTTCGCCGACGCCAAGTGGGACGAGGCGTGGAAGGTCGCGGAAGTCGATGGCAAAGCGTGGGAAGAGATCTGCAGCGGGCTCCGCGACGAGACGACGCGCTGGCGCGGCGCGATCGGCACTCCGCGCGAGGTCTCCGACGTCGAACTCCGCGGCATGATCGCGAGCGTGGCTCACCTCGCCTATCACCTCGGCGCTATTCGACAGATTAACAAGGACGCGCGCGGGCCCCGAGAGGGGACCTTCTAAGCACTCCATCGCAGACTGAACCTGGAACCAAGGAACCTCGTGGAACCCTGGAACCTTGGAACCTTGACACGCCTACAATGCAGGCATACAATGTCTGCATTGTAGTCATGGCGCCCAAACCCATTTATCTCGGTGAGTTCGAGTACGGCGTGCTGCTGGCGATTCTCCACAACCCGGTGGCCTACGCCGTCCCTATTCGCGCGTTTCTCGAGGAACGCACCGGCCGCCCGGTGGCGCGCGGCGCCCTTTACACGGCCCTCGAGCGCCTCGAAGCCAAGGGGTGTCTGTGGTCGCGGATGGGCGATCCGACCGACGACCGCGGGGGCAAGCCCCGCCGCTACTTCACCGTCACGCCGGCCGGGTTGCGCGCGCTGAGGGCAACGCACGGAGCCTTTGCCAACCTGACCCGTGGGCTGGAAACCATCCTCGAACGCCGATGAGTCGCTTGACTCGCCCGCCGCGATTTGCCGAACGGTTGCTGGGCGCCAGCGTCTCCGATCGCGAGTGGCGCGAAAGCATCCTCGGCGATCTCCGAGAAGAGGTACGTGGTCACACGAAAGCAGCGAGGCGCCGGGTTTGCTCGCTGCTGGTATTGGGCGCAGGCGTTTGCCATCGGGCACGAGAGAAGTAGCCGCGCGATGGCGCCGGCCTCGACGGCACGCAGGGAGCCTGGGACGCAGCGCCGACATCGAATCACGAGCCGGATGGTTCGCCGGCTGGTCGCGAGACTTCAGGCACGCATGGCGAGCTTTGGCGCGCCGGCCTGGAACCAGCCTGGTCATCGTCGCGACGCTCGCGTTGGCTCTAGCGACCAACGCGACCAGCTTCGCGATCATGGACGCGATCGTTCTGCGTCCGTTCCGCTTCCCCGATGTCGATCGCCTCGTGATGGTCGCGTCGAGCGATCTCCAGGCTGACCTGTTCGATCGCGAGTCGGTCTCACCGGCTGATTTCCGTGATTGGCGACGCGAGGCGCGAAGCATCACTCACCTGTCGGCCGCCGAGTGGTGGGATGCCAACCTCTCGGGCATCGATACGCCCGAGCAAGTCGCCGGCTTTCGTGTCACGGCCGACTTCTTCGATGCGCTCGGCAGGCGCCCCGTCATCGGGCGTCCGTTCCTGCCGTCGGAAGAAACGCCAGGCAATCACCGCCGCGCGATTCTCGGCCATGCGCTGTGGACCCGGCTGTTCGCCAACGACCCGACGATCGTCGGCAAGACCGCGCGAATCGACGGCGAGCCCTACGAAGTCGTGGGGGTGGCGCCAGAGGGCTTCGCGATTCCCGACGGTGCGCAGCTCTGGTCGCCGCTCGCGTACACGCCAGAGCAATGGAATGAGCGTCGCAACCGCTATCTCACCACGGTAGCCCGGCTCGCGGAGGGGGCGACGCTTCAAGATGCGCGCGCCGAGCTTGGGGCGATGGCGGAACGGCAGCGGCGAGAACACCCCGAGACCAACGCGCGGGTGCCCAATGCGGTGGTGACTTTCACAGCAGGCATGAGTGATCCAGGCGCCGCGCCCTTCATGAGCGTGATGCTGGCGGCCAGCGTCCTGCTCCTGCTCATCGCTTGCGCCAATATTGCGAACCTGCTTCTTGCTCGAGGCGCGGAGCGAGGCCAGGAGTTTGCCATGCGGCTGGCCCTCGGTGCCAGTCGTGCCCGCCTCGCCTTGCAGCTCGTGATCGAGGGCGCGTTCCTGTCGTCGGTCGCGATCGCTCTCGCGGTCCCGCTCGCGTGGCTGGGCCTGGTGCTCTCGCGCGCGTCCATTCCGCCCAGCATCATTCGTTTCGTGCCAGGCTGGGCGTACCTCGACATTTCGCCGGTCGTCTTCTGGTCGTCGGCGGCCTTCGGGTTGCTCGCGACACTGCTCTTCGCGCTCATCCCCGCGATTCAGACCGTTCGCGCGGACGTCGCGGATACGTTGCGGCCAGGAGCGCGCACGATGACGGCGCCGCGGCAGCGTCATTGGCTGCGCAATTCGCTCGCGGCGGCGCAGGTGGCTCTGACACTCGCGCTGCTGTTTGGCTCGGGGTTGATTCTGACCGCGGCGAATCGGGCTGTGAATGGTGCATTCGGATTCGACAAGCGCGACCTCCTCGTCGCCCGATTGGTGCTGCCCGAGCGTCCTTACGCGGAAGCCGACCGTCGGCGTCAATTCATCGAGGGCGTGCTGGAACGGGTGCGCGCCATTCCTGCGGTGACGAGCGCGTCGATGGTCAGCAACTTGCCGTATGGGGGGCTCCAGCGCCTCGCGCGAGTTCTGGATCGACGGCGTGACGCTCCAGCCGGGCGAGGTTCGCCGCGCCGCCTATCGACCTGCAACACCCGATTACCTCGCCACGATGAAGATTCCGCTCCTGAGTGGGCGCGGCTTCAACGACGGCGACCGTCCGGACACTACTCCGGTGGCCATCATCAGCCAGATCGTCGCCGATCGATATTTCAACGATCCCAATCCGATCGGACGCCAGTTTCGGGTGACGCGAGATGGGCCCCTCATTACGGTGATTGGTGTCTGCGGCGACATCATTCACGACTGGTTTCAGCAGCGTCGTGATCCGACGGTGTACCGGCCGCTTGCCCAGGACGCCCCGTACGCACACGCGTTTGTTCTGCGGACCATCGGCGATCCTCTCAGCGTCGCCAGCGATCTCCGGCGCGCAGTCTTCGCGGTCGATCCCGATCAGCCGATTCTCGGCCTCCAAACCATGGAGCAAGCGCGTCGAGGATCGCTCAGCAGGCTTGAATTTCATCGCTAACGCACTCGGCGTCGTGGCGCTCATCGCGTTGGCGTTGGCCGTGATGGGGTTGTACAGCTTGATGGCGTACATGGTCAGCCGGCGGACGCAGGAACTCGGCGTGCGGATGGCGCTCGGGGCGACCAAATGGCAGGTCATCGGTCTGACCAGCGGTCAGGGTGTGCGGATTACCATCGCTGGCCTGGTGCTTGGGGGGCTGGCCGCGATCGGGATCGGGCGCCTTCTGGAATCGGTCCTGTTTGGCGTCGTGTCGACGAGCGCGACCCAATTGTCGCTGCTGGCTCTTTTCGTCGCAGCGGTGTCGCTGCTCGCGAGCTACCTTCCCGCTCGTCGAACGGCGCACCTGGACCCGACGCTCGCGCTGCGCGCCGAATAGATCGCTACTCGGCTGGCCGATCCTGCGCGGCTGGTCCGAGCGCCGCCTCTGCCGCCTGGAAGCCGATCTTCGAGTGCGTGCCGTCACAGAACGGCTTGGTGGTCGAGTGACCACAGCGGCACAGCGCGAACGGCCGCTTCGGCAATTTGATACTCGTTCCCGTTCCAGTCGATCAGTTTCACGTCTTCCGCGTCCACGAGATACGAGCCGTTTTGTCGCACTTTGATTGTTGCCATCCCTCTTCCTCATCTCCCTCGTTAGCTGGCCACCGGCCGTTGATCACTGATCACCGGCCACTGATCACCGACCGTCACGACATTTTCTGCATCGCCGAGAGGAACTCCGCGTTGTTCTTCGTCTTCGCCATCTTGTCGAGCAGCAGCTCCATCGCCTCCACCGGCGAGAGCGGGTTGAGGACCTTACGCAACACCCAGATGCGGTTGAGATCCTCGCGCGGAATCAGGAGTTCCTCCTTGCGCGTGCCGCTCTTCAACATGTCGATCGACGGGAACACCCGCTTGTCGGTGAGCTTCCGGTCCAGGTGAATCTCCATGTTGCCCGTGCCCTTGAACTCCTCGAAGATCACGTCATCCATGCGCGATCCGGTGTCGACCAGCGCGGTCGCGATGATCGTGAGCGATCCACCCTCTTCGATATTGCGGGCGGCGCCGAAGAAGCGTTTGGGTTTCTGCAGGGCGTTGCTGTCGAGACCACCTGACAGCACTTTGCCGGATGGTGGGATGACGGTGTTGTAGGCGCGCGCCAGGCGGGTCACGGAGTCGAGCAGGATGAGGACGTCCTTCTTGTGCTCGACGAGTCGCTTGGCTTTCTCGATCACCATCTCGGCGACCTGCACGTGGCGCTGCGCGGGTTCGTCGAACGTCGATGAAATCACTTCGCCATCCACGGACCGCTGCATGTCGGTGACTTCCTCCGGCCGCTCGTCGATCAGCAGCACGATGAGATAGACCTCGGGATGGTTCTTGGCGACGGACTGCGCGATGTTCTGCAGCAACATCGTTTTACCGGTCCGCGGAGGCGCGACGATGAGGCCGCGCTGACCCTTGCCAATGGGGGTCATCAGGTCCATGACGCGGGCCGACAGATTCTCGGTTTCGGTTTCGAGCTTGATTCGCTCCTGTGGATAGAGCGGCGTCAGGTTCTCGAAGAACAGCTTGTCGCGCGCCTGTTCCGGCGATTCGAAATTGACCGCTTCGACCTTGATCAGCGCGAAGTAGCGCTCCCCTTCTTTGGGCGGTCGAATCTGTCCCGACACCGTGTCGCCGGTCTGCAGATCGAATTTCCGAATCTGGGATGGAGAGACGTAGATGTCGTCGGGACCAGGGAGATAGTTGTAATCGGGCGCCCGCAGGAATCCGAAGCCATCGGGGAGCACTTCGAGCACGCCTTCGGAGAAGATGAAACCGCTCTGTTCGGTCTGCGCCTTCAGGATCTGAAAGATGAGCTCTTGCTTGCGCATGCCGGTCGCGCCGGGAACATTGAGTTCCTTGGCGACCTGGGTGAGCTTCTGGATGCTCATGTCCTTGAGCTCGCCGATATTGAGGCCGGGCCGGCGCCCTTCGGTTGCGGCGGCGACGGCTTCGGCTTCCTGAGCGACGTCCGCTTGCGGGGCGTGATGGCCGCCGCGTCCGGAACCTTGACGTTTGTGGGGACTGGGCATGGATGCTGACCTGTGCGATCGATGACGTATCTGCGATGTGAGGTTAGGAACAGTTGGGTCCGGGAGAATCCGGTCCGCGAACGCTCAAGGGGAGGAAAGACGGGTTTCGACGAAGTATATCAGAACTGCGACGGACTCATGCCAATGGCCAGAATGCTGCAGGCCTGAATCGGACGAAGGCCGAGCAGCCGGGCCCGAGCCAAGAGGGCGTCAGATTCCGACCCGGGGTTGAACCACACCTCCGGAATCCCCTTTTGAGCGAGGCCGTCCACAATCTCCTCCCCCACGTCCGGCGGGACATACACGGTCGCCATGTCAATGGTCCCGGGGTAATCGAGGACGCTGCCGAACGCGCGCATTCCCTCCACCGTGTCATGTCGCGGCGTAATCGGAATCGCACGATACCCCGCCGCCGTGAACGCGCGGAGTGCCTTATTGCCAAACTTGCGACGGTCGTTCGACGCGCCGATTACTGCCACCGTTTTCATTGCGATCGAGTATACGGTGCAATCATTAGGTCCACGGTCCACAGTCCACGGCCAACAGTCGATGGTCTACGCTCCACGGTCTACGGTCAGAACTTGGGACTTACCGTGGGCGTAGACCGTAGGCCGTGGACCGATACCGTTACAATCGTCTTCCGTGCGTCGTTCGACGATTCCACTGGTACTGCTGGCCCTTCTGACGTTTTTCACCGGGCTTGGGCGAGGCGCCATCGCTGATTCGGATGAAGCCTTTTACGCCGAGTCGGCACGAGAGATGGTCGAATCGGGTGATTGGCTCACTCCCCACTTCAACTACGAGCAACGCTTTCAGAAGCCGGTTCTCTATTACTGGTTGACGGCCGCGCTTTATCTGGTGACGGGCGCGACCGAGATCTCCGCGAGATTCTGGGCGGCGCTCTGCGGGGTCGGTCTGGTCCTTGTCACCGCCGCGTGCGCTCGCCGCTGGTTCGACGAGGACACGGGCCTGCTCGCGGGCGCGATCGCAGCGACCAATTTCGGCTACTTTGCGCTCGCGCGCATGTCCCTGCCGGATCTCCCGCTCGCGCTGTTCATGACCGTGGCGATCACGGCCACGTTTGCCGCAACGCTCGAGCGCACCCGCGAGCCGCGCTGGTGGCTCCTGGTCGCCGCCGCCGCGGCGGCGCTCGGTTTCCTGACGAAAGGACCCCTTGCTCTCGTTGTTCCGGCACTCGTCGTCGTGCCCGTGCTGCTGATCGAGCGCCGCTCGTTCGATCTCGACCTCGTGGACCTGGTGCTGGCGGGGATGTTGTTTGCCGCCATTGCGATGCCCTGGTATTTCGCCATGTGGTCCGAGCACGGCGTTGAGTATGTGCGAGGGTTTTTCGTCGGCGACAATTTCGAACGATTCGCGACGACCCGCTTCAACGATCCGCGGCCCTGGTGGTTCTATCTGCCTGTGATTGCCGGCGGCCTCTTGCCGTGGGCGCCGCTGACGACTGTGTGGCTTGGCCCGACGCTTCAGTTCGTCACGCGACGTCGAGACATCTCGACCATCGAGCTGCGCCTGCTGCTGTGGGTGGCGCTGCCACTGGTCTTCTTCACCCTGTCGATTGGCAAGCAGCCGCGATATGTGCTGCCAATGTTACCGCCGCTGGCGATCCTGCTCGCCAACTCGATCCTCGAGCGGACACGGGAGTGGCGAAGCCTCGACGGCGTTCGGAGGAGGCCGCGGCCCAACCTCGCCGTCGTCATCGGCAGCGTTGTGTCGGGATTGTTCCTTTGTGGCCTGGCAGTTGGGCTGCATCGCCTTCAGCCGCTGTTCATCAACATCACGAGGTCGCTGACGTTGGGCGTTGCGATCGGGATTGGTCTGGCCGGCCTCGCAGTGATTCTGGTCAGCGTCACGCGGTTCTGGCGTGCGGCCCCAGCGGTGCTGGCATGTAGCGCGGCGCTGAGCTTTGCCTTGTTGCCTTTCGGCGCCCTGCCTGCGCCTGCGGACTCGGCGGTTTTTGAGATGGCGCGACTCGTGCGGGACGCGCGTCGCCCCGACGAAGCCCTTGGAACCTACCGCGTGGTCGTACGCAATCTGGTCTTCTACACGCGCCTCCGGCATACCGACTTGATTCATGACGAGCACATCCGCGATTGGCTGGGCAAGAATCCAAAGGCTCTGATCGTGATGCCCGCGGCCGAAGCGGATCGACTCGAACGTGACCAAGGATTGCGCCTCCAGCGTCTCGCGGAGCGCACGTACTTCGACGATGGGAGCATCAGAGTTCGAATGCTGGCGGATCCGAACCCGTCGATCGACCTTCAACGAGTGGTGCTGGTCAGGGTTGGCGGCTAGCAGGTCTGGGCACCTTGCGCGCCGCACGGGCGGCGCGCTCCAGCCGCTCTTGCAAAGCCTCCTCCGAGCCTTCACGCAGATCCTCTTCGAGCGTTGCCAGATGCTCTGCGTAAGCCCGGAGCGCGCCCACAATCCCCTGGCGATTGGTCTGCAGGATGTCCCGCCACATCTGAAGGTTCGCGCCGACCCCTTCCACCCGAGATTGGAATCCACCAGCGGCCAGCGATTGCGTGGCATCGTCCTGCTGGGCAAACAATTCGAGCAGCGGCAGCGAGATGAGATACGGCAAATGACTGGTCAAAGCGACCGCCTGATCGTGCTGCCTGGGATCCATGACGACGACCTCCGCGTCAAAGTCGCGCACCAGCCGCTGGGCCCAGTCGAGCGTGGATGGCCTGGTTCGCGCCGTCGGCGTGAGGACGAATCGCTGGCCGGCAAACAGCCGGTTGCTCGGGCGAGAAGAGCCAGTCGTCAACTGGCCGGTCATGGGATGGCCGCCGATCGCGTGCAGGCGATGAGGCAACCTGCTCATCGCATCGGCGATAACGCTCTTGGTGCTGCCCACGTCGATCACGACGGCCTCGCGAGTGGCCAGCTGACCGAGCCGGCCGAGGACGTCGAGAATTGCACCGACCGGGGTCGCCAGCACGACGACGTCCGCGTCCCTGACTGCATCGTCAACCGTCGAGGCGACATGATCGATCAGCGCTTCGGAGATTGCGCGGCCCTGGGTCGTCTCATCTCGGTCGTAGCCGACGATGGTCCAGCGTGGTCTGACAGTGCGCAGTGCTGCTGCAAATGATCCGCCGATCAAACCGAGCCCGATGACAGCCGCGCGGCAATCGGCGTCGGCGCGATCCCAAACGCGGCGTGCCGTCGTTCATGGGACCGGCATCAGGAACCTGATGGTCAATGCTCCCAGATCTTGCCCGGATTGAGGATCCCGTGGGGATCGAAGGCGTGCTTGATGCGCTGCATCAGCGCGATCACGTCAGCGGACAGCTCGATGCCGAGATACGGCGCTTTCGAGAAGCCAATGCCGTGCTCGCCGCTGATTGACCCCTCCAACGCGACGACGCCCTCGAACAGCGCTCGCTCGGCTGTTTTCGCGCGCCGCAGCTGATCAGGATCGGCTGGATCGCACATCACGTTGACATGGATATTGCCGTCCCCGGCATGACCAAAGCAAGGAATCATGAGTCCCGATTCTCGTCGCAATCGCTCCACCAGCTCGAAGAGCTGCGGCACGCGACCGCGCGGAACGACCACATCGTGATTGATCTTGCGCGGCGCCAGTGCTCTCAGCGCAAACGAGAGCTCACGCCGCGCTTCCCAGATGGCGTCTCGCTCGGCGTCTGTCCCGGCTCGTCGAACGGTCAACGCGCCGGCCCGGCGGCATGCGTCCGCCACGCGGGAGCACTCTTCGTCAACGCCGGCTGCCACGCCGTCGACTTCGATGATGAGCATGGCGCCGCTGTTTTCGGGGGCGACTGGTCGCTTCAGTCGCTGTGCCACGGCCGTCAGCGACAGACGGTCGATCAACTCGATGGTGGAGGGCAGCACGCGGGCGGCCAGCAGCGCCGTCACCGCGTCCACTGCCGTGGCGATGTCGACGAAGGTCGCCTGCATCACGGATTGCACCGACGGCTTGGGCACCAGCCGCAAGGTGATTTCCGTAATGATTGCCAAGGTCCCTTCCGATCCAACGAGCAACTGCGTCAGGTCGTAACCGACGACGTTCTTGACGGCTTTGGATCCCGTGCGAATCACCTCGCCGGTCGGCAGCACGGCCTCGAGGGCCAGGACGTATCGCTTGGTGGTGCCGTACTTCACTGCCCGCGGACCGCCAGCGTTCTCCGCCACGTTGCCACCCAGCGACGACTGCCGCAAGCTGGCCGGGTCTGGCGGATAGAACAGCCCGCGCTGCTCGACGGCATCCTGGAGATCGCCAGTAATTACGTTCGGCTGAACCACGGCAAGCAAGTTCTCGACGTCGATCGTGAGGATGCGATTGAGCCGCTCCATCGAGAGCACGACGCCACCTCTCAGTGGGACAGCGCCGCCGGTGTACCCGCTGCCCGCGCCCCGCACCACCAGCGGAACGCGGTCGCCATCGCAGAGCCGCGCAATCGAGGATATTTCAGCGGCATTGGCTGGTCTGAGCACGAGATCGGCAGGATGGCCAATCTGGAGTGCGTCGTGCCCGTACTCGACCAGGGATGCGGCCTCGGTGATCACGTGCGCCGGTCCCACGATGGCGGCGCACCTGTCAACGAAGCTGGGCGTCACGGATTGCTACAACACGCTGGCGCCGACCCGAGCCTGCTCGCGGCGCCGGACGAACTCGTGAATGCGTGTGACACCTTCGCGGAGCTGCGTGAGTGAAGTGGCGTACGAGATGCGGAAGAACCCAGGGGCATCGAAGCCTTCACCAGCCGTCAGTGCCACATACGCCTCGGCCAGCAGCGCTTCGGCAAACTCCGTCGTGGTCCGTAGCACCCGTGGGTTCGAGGACGTCGGCGACGTACGGAAACAGGTAGAACGCGCCGCGGGGTTTGATGCAGGTGAAGCGCTCGTCCTCTGTCAACCACTGCCAGACGTTGTCCCGCCGAATTCGATACTCGTCGAGCATCGCCTTGACGCTGTCCTGTGGCCCCTGGAGCGCCGCGACGGCCGCTTTCTGCGTGATGGATGATACGTTCGACGTCGAGTGTCCCTGGATGGCGTTCATTGCCGCGATCACCGGTCGCGGTGCGATCGCCCAGCCACAGCGCCAGCCGGTCATCGCGTAGGCCTTGGATGCCGCGCCGCAGATGATGGAGCGGTCTCGTAACCGATCGGTCAGCACCCGCACCAGATTCTCCGGGCCTGGCTCGTAAATCAGCTTCTCGTAGGTCAGGTCGCCGACCAGCCAGAGGCCGCGTTTGGCGGCGACGTCAGCGATGGCGATGAGCGCCTCTTCCGAGATCAGCGCCCCGGTGGGGTTGCACGGCGAATTGATGACGATTCCGCGAGTCCGTGACGTAATGGCATCGATGATCGGTTGGGCATGAATCTCGAAGCCGTCTTCGGCATGCGTCTGCACGATGACCGGTGTTGCGCCGGCCAGCTTGATCTGTTCGGGAATCGTGGGCCAATACGGGGCATGCGTGATGACCTCGTCGCCCTCCTCGAACAGGGCCAAAGCGGCGTTGAACAACGCCTGCTTCGCGCCCGCGGTCACGATCGTCTCTTCAGGCGCGAAGGCGACGTCGTAGTCGGCCGCGTAGCGCGCACAGATGGCTTCCCGCAGCTCGCGGATGCCCGCCGCGGGCGTATAGCGGGTGAAGTCCCGGTTGAGCGCATCGTGGGCGGCAGCCTTGATGTGGTCCGGAGTGGGAAAATCAGGCTCGCCGGCCCCGAGATCGACGAGATCGACCCCCTGTTGCCGAAGGCGATCCGCCTCGGCGATCACCCTGAGCGTGGGTGAGGGTGCCACCCGAGACATCCGACTACTGAGTGTCATGCGCTTCGTCCTGGACCTGTGAACGCTCTCATGGCGGCCTGCTTTTGCCGCAGGCGCTCCTCGACCACGGGCGGCACGAGACCGCCCACTTCTCCACCCAGCCGGAAGACTTCTTTGATCAGTCGCGAACTGGTGTACGTGTACTGCTCGGCGGGCATCAGGAACACGGTTTCGAGCGTGTGGTCGAGCCGCCGATTCATCAGCGCCATCTGAAACTCGTACTCGAAATCGGAGATGGCCCGCAGTCCCCGAATGATGGCGCGCGCGCCTTTCCGCTGTGCGTAGTCCACCAGCAGTCCATGGAACGTGTCAACCTCGACCGCCGGGCGATCGCGAAACACTTCGCGGATGATGTCGACCCGCTCCTGCACCGTGAAAAGGGGCGTCTTGTCGGCGTTGACCAGCACGGCGACGACGACGCGATCGAAGATCGCGCAGCCGCGCTCGATGATATCGAGATGACCATTGGTCAACGGATCGAACGATCCGGGGCAGACGGCAATCGACGGGCGTGTCGGCGGCCGCGCTCATCGGACCTCGAACATCGTGAGCGAGCTGTCGCCCGATCGCACGGTGCGAATGGGCGTCACACCGTCGAGCGGCGGCGGTGTGCGCCGGGTTGCGTGTTCGAGAATCAGAAGGCCCTCCGGTGCGAGATGCGTCGCGGCGGCGTGGATGACATCGGCCAGCGCGTCGAACGCGTATGGTGGATCCAGCATCACCAAATCAAATGGACCGCCATCGATTCGGTTCTGCAGGGCGTGCTCGACGGCGTCGCGGATGATAACACAGCGCTCGCGCACGCCGCAGCGCGCCGCGTTGGTCGCAATCAGTGCCGCCGCGCGCTGATCGCGCTCGATGAACACCGCGCGTAACGCGCCTCGACTCAGCGCCTCGAGGCCGAGCGCGCCGGAGCCGGCGAACAGGTCAAGCACCGTCGCTTCCGGCACGCGGGCCGCGATGACATTGAAGAGCGTTTCGCGTAGCTTGTCCGAAGTGGGCCGTACGCCGTCCCAGGTTGGCGACTCCAGGCGGCGGCCCTTATAGGCTCCAGCGATGATTCTCATCCGACCGTAATCAACCCGAACTGGCGCTGCCACACATCCTGCACGTATCGTCGCTCGTCGTCGCTCAGGGCGTGTTCATCGACGCGCCGTCTGGCTTCGGCAAACGCGAGCTCGAGCAGATCAGCATCGCGCGCGAGGTCGCCGGCCCGCAGTTGCGGCAGGCCGTGTTGGCGCGTGCCGAAGAAGTCCCCTGGACCGCGCAGGGCGAGGTCGCGCTCCGCGATGACGAAGCCGTCATTCGTGTCGGCCATGGCGCGGAGTCGTTCGCGCGCCTCGTCTGACCACGGCGACTGGTACAGCAGGATGCAGACCGACTCCGCGCTGCCGCGACCAACGCGGCCCCGCAGCTGATGCAATTGCGAGAGCCCGAACCGCTCTGCATGTTCCACGACCATCAGGCTGGCATTGGCGATATCGACGCCGACTTCGACGACCGTGGTCGCGACCAAGATGTTCAGGACACCGGCCGCGAAATCGCGCATGACCGCGCTCTTCTCGTCCGCCTTCATGCGACCGTGCAGCAGAGCGACCTTCAGATCAGGGAACACGTCGCGCGCCAGGTGCTCGGCCATCGCCGTCGCTGCCTTGAGATCCACTTTTTCCGATTCCTCGACCAGCGGGTAAATCACATACACCTGGCGCCCATCGGCGATGGTCTGGCGCATCAACTGGTAGATTTCTTCGCGTCGTGAGTCGGGCTTGACCAGCGTCCGGACCGGCTTTCGCCCGGGCGGCAGGCCTCGTATCACGGACACTTCCATGTCGCCGCATTCGGTCAGCGCCAGCGTGCGAGGGATGGGCGTGGCCGTCATGACGAGCACGTCGGGATGTAGCCCCTTGGCGGCGAGCGTGGCTCGCTGCAGCACGCCAAATCGGTGCTGCTCGTCGATGACGACGAGCGCCAACGCGCGAAATTTGACCTGTTCCTGCACGAGCGCGTGCGTGCCGACGAGAAGTGGCACGTCGCCACGTTCGATAGCCGGCAGGAGCGTGCGGCGTTCGGCGGCCGTGACGCGGCCACTCAGGAGCGCGACGCGATGACGCGTGGTTGCCAGACATCGCGCGAGCGTGCCGAGATGCTGCTCCGCGAGAATCTCAGTCGGCGCCATGAACGCCACTTGGAACCCGTTCTCGATCGCGACGACCGCCGCGAGCAAGGCGACAATCGTCTTGCCGGCCCCAACGTCACCCTGAAGAAGCCGCTGCATCGGCCACGGTTTCTGCATGTCCGCCACGATCTCCGCGAGTGCGTGCCGTTGCCCGTCGGTGAGCTTGAAGGGGAGAATCGCGCGCGCGGCCTGCCGGATGCGATCGTCGACGGCCGAGATGAGCGCCTTCTTGATCGACGCGTTCTGCTGACGCCTGAGGGCGAGCCCGGTCTGAAAGACGAAGAAGTCCTCGAAGATCAGGCGTCGTTGCGCTGCCGTCTGGAAGGCGTTCAGCGCCTGAATCGAGGTCGTCGATTCGGGAAAGTGGGCCCCGCGTAAGGCGTCAGCGCGCGACGGCCACTTCTCGCGAAGACGGATGTCATCGGGCACCGGGTCGAATAACGCGCCGGGCAATTGTTCCAGGGCCTGCCAGACAAATCGCCGCTGCATGTTTGTCGTGACGCTCCCCGTTCGCTCATAAATCGGAACGATGCGCCCCGTATGAAGAGTGGACGACTCCTCGGTGCCACTTTCACGAATGATCTCGAACTCAGGATCGGTGAGCTGCAGGCCGCGAGAACCCCAATGCTCCGCCTTCCCAAACAGGACGATCTGCTGATGCGCCCGGATGACGTCTTTCAGAAAGGCCTGATTCGGCCAGACGGCCTGGACCTGACCGCTGGCGTCCTGCACCAACGCGGTAAAGAGGCGGAAGCCGGCCCGTCGGGTCGACTGAAGACTCGCATGCAGGACTTCTCCACTGACCGCGACGGTCTGTCCGGCGCGAATCGAAACGATTGGTTGAAGACGGCTGCGATCTTCGTAGCGGGTCGGGAATCGAAACAGAAGATCTTCGACGGTGTGAAGGCCAGCTTTCTTGAGATCGGCCGCTTTCCGTGGACCAACACCCTTCAGATACTGCAGCGGCAGTTGAAGAACATCGTCTGGCACTATGGGATCTTACGATCAGGGCGCAGGGTTCAGGGCCCAGGGCACAGGGGAGGGATTAGGGCTCTCAGTCCCTATGCACTCCTTGGTCCCTCCCTGTGCCCTAGCGCCCTATGCCCTACTGAACGATCGTCGCCTTTGCCTGCTCGACGTCGATGCGACGGATGTCTGCGGGGAGTTCGAAGGGCGCATCGATGTTGATCCCCTGGGGTGTGGCGGGCGTTCGAGTGTAGAAAGTCACGATCTCTTGCAGAAAGCTCTTGGGGATTGGAATGCCACTGACCTCGGCGCTCGTCAATTCGAAGCGTCCCATGCCGTTCGCGGTCTGGAGTACACCGCTGGCTGTGATCGGGAGTCGCCCGGTGAGATAGCTCATGGGATCGAACCAGCCGCCCGTGCTCTTCTTCTGTCGGATGATGTCGAGATCGACAATCGCGCGCCCGTTCAGCCGTCCCTGGGGTTGGATACCGATGGTCGGATCGGTCACGCCGACCGGCAACTGATCGCCCGCGCTGTAGCGGAGATAGGAGTTGACTTCCCCTTCTGTGACGAGCGTGCGGTGTTCACGCGGCTCCTGTGACTCGGCTTGGCGAACGATCTGTACGAGCTTCCTCTGAAAGCTCTCGGCCTGCTCGCGTGACACGTTGGCGGCACTGATGGCGAGCCCCCCGGCCACGGCTGCAGCGAGTATCTTCATGACTCTATTGTAGGACGTTGCCGCGCTTGCGAACCAGGACAAGCCATGGAAATACGAAAAGACACGTGCCACCTGCCGAGGATCTTGTCAAAGCATTTCGTCGTGACTTCTGTCAGTGAGTCGGCGGCTGTTTGCGCTGCGGGGCCGGACGGTTGTTCTGCCGGGCCCGGCTGATGAGGTCGAGCTTGCGGCGTTCGATCTGCTCCTCAAAGACGCGGAAACGAGCCTGCTGCCGCACGTCGAGCACTTCGTCGATCCCGTCGTAGGCTCGTCGAAGTTCGGCCGCCGAACGCGTCTCCAACTCCTGAAGCTCTGTCAGTCGAACCTTGATGTCGACTTCGGTCGCGTTGGGACGGACGTTGCGGGGACTGGTCAGCCGCTGCAGCTCGTTGATCAATCGATTCCGCTGCTGCAGGTTGCGGCGGCGGGTATCCTGCAACACACGAAGGCGAGTCAGAAACTGCGCGTATTGCTGTTCATTGAGCGACAGCGCCTCCTGCGACTGCATCACGAGCATGGCGTCGAAGAGTTGCTGCACCTGACCCGGATTCACCGTCACCCCAGGTTGTGGTCCGGGAGCGGTGTCCGGCTCCTGGGCCGCCACCGCGAGATCGATTGACGCGCACAGAACGGCGAGGGTCAGGACGGATCGTAGAAACATCGCGCGCATTTTACCCGCCTGGCTGCCCCAGTTCCTGTCGCAACAGCCGGACGAGTTCCTCCTGTTCGCCCGCCGTCAACTGCCTGATGGCTTCGTCAGCGGTTCCTGGTCCGGTCGCAAAACCCAGCTTCGCGCGCTGTATCGAGGTCGAGCGGGCCAACCAGGTCAGAGACCAGTGCCCAGGTGCTTTCCGCTGTCGTCGTGTCGGGATCGTCGTCGACGGGCGGTGCTTCGCTCACCCACCTGCGAGCTTCCGGGCTGGCGATTTCACCCGTCCGCGGCGCGATCACGGACGAGAGAGCCAGAATGATTGCTGCCAAGCCCGTCAGCGGCACCAGGACGGGCCACTGAAGCCACTGTGTCACCCGTGCGGGCTCGACCGGTTCAGCGGCCACGGCCAGACGCACACGATCCGACAGGCGTTCCCAGTACAAGGGCGACGGTTCCGGGACGACGGCCTTGCGCGCCTCGATGAGGACGGTCGAGATCTCCTCGATCCGTGCGCGGCACGTCTCGCACACGTCAACGTGGGCCTGCAACGTCTCGGCGATTGCGCCGCTCTCGAGGATGTCCACGAGCTCGTCAGGTGTGAGGTGTCTCATGGCTCGCTACCGAGGATCTTCTTCAGATTCGCTAACGCGTGAAAGAAGTTAGCTTTGACCGCCCCGACCGAGCTGCCCAAGATGTCGGCAATCTCCTGATGTGACAGCTCGTGATACGTCCGCAGTATCAGGGCGGCACGCTGTCGATTCGGTAGCGCGGCGATGGCCCGCCTGACAGCGACTGCCCGTTCCTCTCGAAGCAACCCGTCGCGTGGATTTTCTGTCCGGTTGTCGACGAAGTGGTCGCTGCGAATGGGTTCGGTCTCAGGTTTCTTCGCGGCGACTCGGTTTAAGCAGGCGTTGATCGCAATGCGGTACAACCAGGTCGAGAGCGCCGCCTCACCCTTGTAATTCCTCAATCCACGCCAGGCGCGGACAAAGGTTTCTTGCGAAAGATCACTCGCGTCTTCGTGGTTGCCCACGAACCGATAGCAGACCTGATAGATGGCCCGCCGATGCCGGGCGACGATGACGTCAAACGCCGCCGGTGTCCCGCGCAGACACGCGTCGACGAGCGCACGATCGTCGAGCGATTCGAATGCTTCGGCGTCCGCTGACCGCGGGTCAGGATCCAGCACTCTCACCGTCCACCGTCGCGGCGCAGCCGCCCCAAGCGGCCAGGCGCGGACCGCGGTTCCGTCAGGCATGCCAGCAACCCTTCAATAGATTTAGACCGCTCGGCGCCCTCAAGGTTGTATTCGCGCAAGTAAAGTTGACTTTCGCCTTTTGTTTGTTTACTCTCCCGGTTGCCGGGGATTTGAGGTTTCTTCGCCCGTCGCCCAAAGGAGGATCCTTGCAGCCGCTGACCAAACGCCAACGCGAGATTCTGGATTACCTCAACGAGTTCATCCAGCAGCACGGCTATGCGCCCAGTCTCGAGGAGATCGGGCGGAAGTTTACGCTGTCGTCGCTGGCGACGGTGCACAAGCACCTCACGAATCTGCAGGAAAAGGGGTTCATTCGGCGGGCCTGGAACCGAAGCCGGTCGGTTGAGCTGTTGCCGAGCCGGACGGCCGGGCGGGCAATCGAACTTCCCCTTCTCGGCTACGTCGCCGCCGGCATGCCAATCGAAGCGGTCCCCGGCAACGAAAGCATTGCCATTCCCGAGTCGCTGATCAGCGGCAAGCGCGACACCTACGTGCTCCGGGTCCGCGGCGATTCCATGATCGATGAGCAGATTCGGGACGGCGACTGGGTCGTGGTGGAGGATCGCAAATCGGCCGACAACGGCGAGATGGTGATCGCCCTGGTCGGCGGTCAGGATGCCACCCTGAAGAAGTTCTACCGGGAGAGCGGACGCATCCGACTGCAACCGGCGAATCCCACCATGCAGCCGATCTTCGCCGACCCTGACACGGTGCAGATTCAGGGCGTGGTTATTGGCGTGATGAGGAAGTACTACGGGACAAGGTTCTCGACGGCGGTTCGTTACACGAAGGTTCTCCACGACGGTTCTGACACGGAGGTTCTTTACGAAGGTTCAGTCGACAGAGTTCTTCGCGAGGAACCTTCGCGAACTGGAACCGTCTGCGTGAAGAACCTGCCGTCAAGAACCTTCGTCGAGAACCTTCGTCAAGAACCGCCGTATAAGAACCGCCGTAAACTGTGTGAATGTCCGACCGCAAGCAGATCAACTTCACTATCGTTCCAGACGAGGGCGGCGAGGGTCCGGCTCGCGTCTACGCCAATTTCTGCGGGGTCGCGCATACCCCGTTCGACTTCACACTCACGTTTTGTGAGGTCATGCCATTGTCGGAGAAAGAGATTCGCGCTGCGGAAACGGACCAAACCGTTCGGGCGCCGATCAAAGCCCGCGTGGTGATGCCGGTTCAATTCGTGCCGACGCTCATCGCGGCGCTGCAAGAGAACCTTCGAATCTTTACTGAATCGCACGCGCCCCAGCCCGCGCCGCCCGGCAAGGGCCCTGTTCACTAGCGAAGCGACGCCTAGAAGATGTCTAGGACCGTCGTGAAGTCGCGAGCCGTCGCGCGGCGTATCTTCGATGCGCTCGATCGGCACTACCCGGATGCTGACACCGAGCTTGCGTATCGCACGCCCTTCGAGCTTCTAGTGGCGACGATTCTCTCGGCACAGTCGACGGATCAACGGGTCAACCTCGTCACGCCGGAGCTGTTTCGACGCTTTCCGGACGCCCGGGCGCTCGCGGCCGCCAAGCCTGAGGACGTGGAGCCGGTCATCCTTTCGACCGGCTTCTTTCGTCAGAAATCGCGGTCGATCATCGGGATGGCACAGGCGCTGGTCGATTCCCATGCCGGTGAGGTCCCGCACACGATGGAAGCGCTGGTCAAGCTGCCCGGTGTAGGTCGCAAGACTGCGAACGTCGTGCTCGGCCATGCCCTGGGAGTGCCAGGGCTCCCGGTCGACCGCCATGTGCTTCGCGTGTCGAACCGGCTCGGCCTGGTGAACAGCGACGAGCCTGAAAAGGTCGAAGAGATCCTGTGCGGGTACCTGCCGCCCGAGCGGTGGACCAGAGCCTCGGACGTCCTGATTCTGCACGGCCGCAGGATCTGCCGGCCCCAACCCCTCTGCGAGCGCTGCAACGCGCGCAAGGACTGTGATTTCTATCGACGTGAGGGTATGGTGGTGAAGGCGGATCGAAAACCTCGTGCTTCGGCCCGCTCCCTCAAGCGCTCGAAATGACCCGGGAGCACTTCAAGACCCTCGTGGCGGAGGCCATCGACACGATCCCGAAACGATTCGCTCGCGAAGTGCGGAACGTTGCCATCGTGGTCGAAGACCGTCCTTCATCCGCGCTCCTGGCCGAGATGGAGATCGATTCGCAGGACACGCTGCTGGGGCTCTACCAAGGTGTCCCGCTTCCGGAGCGGCAGTGGGGACACGGCAACGCGCTGCCTGACCGGATCACGCTGTTTCAGCGGGAGATCGAGGACGAGTGCGACGGCGACGAGGATGAGATCGTGATCGCGATTGGCGAAACGCTCATCCACGAGTTGGGCCACTACTTCGGGCTGAGCGAAGAGGAGATCATGGACATCGAAGAGCGGTATTGGCGCGGAAGCGCCGTCGACGACGAAGCGTGAGAGCGCGGAAGCGGTTCGGCCAGCACTTTCTCGAGCCGGCCTGGGTCGCCAAGCTCGTATCCGCGATCGCCCCTCGACCGACCGATCGTTTTCTGGAGATTGGTCCCGGTCGTGGCGCGATCACCGCTCCCCTGGCCGCCACGGCCGGTCGGCTGTTGGCCATCGAAGTCGACCGCGACCTCGCCCTTGCGCTCCAGCAACGAAAGCTGCCCAACGTCGCCGTGATCGTGGCCGACGTGCTCGACATCGACCTCGCGGATGTGGCGGCCCGGGAGATCGACGCTTGTTCCGACCACAAGGTGCGAGTCGTAGGCAACCTTCCCTACAACATTTCCTCACCGATCCTGATTCGCCTTCTCGAGGCGGCGGCGCGCAGCGACGCCTTTCAGGACGCGATCTTGATGCTTCAGAAAGAGGTGGCCGACCGTCTCCACGCACGACCGGGCACGCGGGAGTACGGCGTGCTGACCCTGACGGCCGCGTTGGGAGCCGACGTGACCGAACTGTTGTCCTTGCCACCCGGCGCCTTTCGACCGGCGCCCAAGGTTCGGTCGGCGGTGGTCCGCCTGACCTTTCGGCCAGCCCCTTCGGAGGTTGAGGATCGCCAACGGGTCATCGCGGTCGCGCGGGCCGTGTTCCAACAGCGGCGGAAGATATTGTCGAACGCCCTGTCAGCCCTCGCGAACGCCCACCACCAAGACGCTGCCGCGGTCATCGAAAAGGCCGGGCTGGATCCGCGGCAGCGGCCCGAGACGCTGACGCTCGCCGACGTTGCGCGTCTGGCTTCCCAGCTTGGACGCTAAACGCTTGTCTGTGCTATAGTTTCGCGCCAACCCGCCGTTTTCACAGGCGCTCCCAGCTGCCTGAATCAGCCAGTCTCAGCCGTCGCCCGAGGTGTCTTCCGCAGGGCGCGTGAGGCTTGGCGTGTCGGTTTTCAGGCCCCACTGCCTGGCTGGGATTCAGATGAGCGCGTCGATGGACGCCGCGGCTTCTTCCGCGAGCGCCCCACCGGTCGACGTCGTGCCACTCGGCGGCCTCGGCGAGTTCGGCCTGAACACCATGGCCATCTCGTGTGGGGAAACGACCATCGTCATCGATGCGGGCTCGATGTTTCCCGAGCCTGATCTGCTGGGCGTCGATCTCATCATCCCCGATCTCACGTACCTCGAATCACGCCGCGGACAGATCAAGGCGCTGATTCTGACTCACGGACATGAGGACCACATTGGTGCGGTGCCCTATCTATTGCCGCTCGTCGACGGGCCACTGCTGGGCACGCCGCTGGCGCTGGCCCTGGTCGAACCCAAACTGGAAGAGCACGGCCTCGAACCGAAGCATGAAATCAAAGCGATTCGGCCGGGCGACGTCATTGCACTGGGACCGTTTCAGGTGGAGTTCGTGCGCGTCACGCACAGCATGCCGGACTGCGTGGCCGTTGTGGTGCGGACGCCTCACGGAGTGCTCCTCCACACAGGCGACTTCAAGATCGACCAGACGCCGCTCGGCAGCGAGCCGTTCGACCTTCATCGGTTTGCGCAGCTGGGCGCCGAGGGCGTGCTGGCGATGTTCGGCGACAGCACCAACATCGATCGGCGCGGGTACACCGGGTCGGAGCTCGATGTCGAAGATGCCTTCGAGGAAATTTTCACGAGCACCGAGGGCAAGCTGGTGGTGGCGGCGTTTGCCTCGAGCCTCTACCGGCTGCAGATCCTCGTCGACCTGGCCGTGCAGTTCGATCGCCACGTCGCCTTCGTGGGTCGAGGGATGAACGAGAACTCGCAGATCGCCCAGAAGCTGGGCTACTTGCGAGTGCCGACCGGCACGCTGATTCGCGACAGCGATGTGCCCAGCTATCCCTCGCAGGACGTGCTCTGTCTCGTGACCGGCTCGCAAGGTGAGCCCAACGCCGCGCTGTCACGCATCGCCATCAACGATCACCGGTACGTGAAGCTCGGCCCCGCCGATCGTGTCGTCATTTCCGCGCGACCCATTCCAGGCAATGAGAAGGCCATTGGCCGCGTGATCAATCACGTCGCCCGACGAGGCGTGGACGTCATGACGGAGGCGACCAAGCACGTTCACGTTTCGGGTCATGGCGCCGAAGAAGAGCTGAAGCTGCTCCTGGCGCTGGTGCGGCCGAAGTATTTCATCCCGATTCATGGCGAGTACCGCCAGCTGGCGCGTCACGCACGAATCGCAGAGCTCGTGACCGCCGGCCTGCCGACGACGGTCGACGTCATCACGGCCGAGAACGGCGATGTGATTCGGTTCAATGGGGCGACGGCGCAGGTTGCCGAGAAGGCGCCAACCGGACGGGTGCTCATCGATGGGACGCGGGTCGGCGAAGTCGGCGACGAAGTGCTGCGTGATCGTCGACACCTGGCGGCCGATGGCTTGGTCGTCACGGTTGTCGCCATCAATCGACAGACCGGTGTGGTTGATACAGTGCCGGAAATCATCTCGCGAGGGTTCGTGACCGCGGGCGAATCGGACACGCTGATGGCGGAGGGGGCACGCCTCGTGGCCACCGTCATTGCCGAAGCCAGTGTCGAGGAGCGGACCGACCCGGGACTGATTCAGGACAAGATTCGCAATGAGTTACGACGCT
Source organism: uncultured Acidobacteriota bacterium (assembly GCA_963734095.1). Taxonomy (GTDB): domain Bacteria; phylum Acidobacteriota; class Vicinamibacteria; order Vicinamibacterales; family UBA2999; genus JACCSI01. The sequence goes on from CAVTGK010000061.1 coordinate 49,244, forward strand.
TCGTTCGGAAACGGACCGGACGGCGCCCGATGGTGCTGCCGGTTGTGATGGAGATCTGAGATGGGTGCAGCAGGGTCCGCCCTGTCACGACGGCTGAGCGAGGTACTGGGGGTCGCGCTCTTTGCGGCCGCGCTGATCTGGCTGATTGCGATTGCGAGCTACGAGCCAAGCGATCCGGTGTGGTTCTTCAGCACGGACGTTGGTGCGCCGGCCAACTTCGTCGGTCGGGTCGGTGCGTTTCTCGCCGAGTTGTCGTTCCAACTGCTCGGCTACGGCTCCTATCTGCTCCCCGCCGTCCTTGCCGTCGTCGGGTGGCACTACTTCTGGTGCCGGCCGATGGACGCGGTCTACACCAAGATAACGGGCGCGGTGATGGTCCTGGCGTGCACGAGCGCGTTCCTGAGCCTCGCACTGGGGAGCGTCGATCTCGAACCACGGCCACTGCGCGCGGGGGGATACGTCGGTGAATTCGTGGCGGGCGTGATGACCGAATACCTCAGCCGAATGGGATCGCTGATCGTGATCCTGACGTTGTTGTTTGTTGCCGTCATCCTGGCGACCCAGTTTTCTTTCGGGCAGTTCTTCGCGGTGGTGTTCAAGACAGTTGTCCGCGCTGCGAGATCCGCGATTGACGGCATGCGCGAGCGGGCGGAGGAACGCCGCAAGGCGCAACGACGCCTCGAGGTCATCGCCAAGCACGTCAAGAAAGGCACCGCCCCGCCCGAGCTGCTGCAGGCGGCGCAGGATCGAGCGGCTCGGCCTGATCCACCGGTCCGCACCAGGTCAGCCCCGCCGCGGGTCGCCGAGGACGACGACGAGCCTGAGCTATCGAGTCGCCCGAGCGGCCCGCGTGTCACGCCTCCGGTCGTGCAGAAGCGTGCGAAGCCACCGCTTGCGCCGCCGCTGCCGCTTCCAGATCCCGAGCCGCTCGGAAGAGGACTGGCGGAGCGTCGCCTGAGCGGCTACACGTTGCCACCGCCGGCGCTTCTCGACCCGCCGAAGGCGGAGCGCAAGGTGGACGAACGCGAGCTGATGGAATCGGCGCGTCTTCTCGAGGAGAAGTGCCGGGAGTTCGCCGTCGAAGGTGCGGTGGTCCAGATTCATCCAGGGCCGGTGGTGACGACGTTCGAGTTCAAGCCAGATGCAGGGGTGAAGTACAGCAAGGTCACGGGTCTCGCCGACGACTTGTGCCTGGCCATGCAGGCCGAGTCGGTGCTGATCGAACGAATCCCTGGCAAATCCACCGTCGGAATCCAGATTCCCAACCCGAATCGCGAAGCAATCTCGCTGCGCGAGCTGCTCGAATCCGACGTGTATCAGCGGTCGACGTCGAAGCTCACGGTCGCGCTGGGCAAGACCATTCATGGCGAACCCTTCATGGCGGACCTCGCCACCATGCCCCATCTGTTGATCGCGGGTTCCACCGGCACGGGGAAATCGGTCGGTCTGAATGCCATGCTGACCAGCATTTTGTATCGCGCGACGCCGGACGATGTGCGGCTGATCATGATCGATCCGAAGCGGCTCGAGCTCGGGATGTACGACGAGATCCCGCATCTGATGACGCCGGTCGTCGTCGATCCGAAGAAGGCGTCCAACGCCCTGCGGTGGGCTGTGCGCGAGATGGAAGAGCGCTACAAGACGCTGGCAGCCTTCGGCGTGCGGAATATCGAGCAGTACAACCGCAACATCCGCGAGATGATCGAGAACAAAGAGGTGCCGGACGGCACGGAGCCGCCGCGACCGCTCGCCTTTATCGTGGTCGTCGTCGACGAGCTCGCCGACCTGATGATGGTCGCGGGCAACGAGGTCGAAGAGTCGATTGCGCGCCTGGCGCAGATGGCGCGTGCGGTCGGCATCCATTTGATTCTCGCGACCCAGCGCCCGTCGGTGGATGTGATCACGGGTCTGATCAAGGCGAACCTACCGGCCCGCATCTCGTTCCGGGTGTCGTCGAAGATCGACTCGCGCACCATTCTCGATGGCAATGGCGCCGAGCAACTGCTCGGCCGCGGCGACATGTTGTTCCTGCCGCCAGCCTCTTCGCAGAAGCTGCGGCTGCACGGTCCGTACATCTCCGAGCAAGAGTCGGCGCGCCTCGCAGGCTTCCTGCGGAAACAAGGCAAACCCGTCTACGACGAGTCGATCACCGCCGAAGACAAGCAGACCGGACCGGAGAACCTCGAGTTCGAGAAGGACGATCTGTACGACGAAGCGGCCCGGATCGTCGTCGAAGGGGGGCAGGTGTCGATTTCGTATCTGCAGCGCAAGCTGCGGATCGGATTCAGTCGCGCGGCCCGGTTGGTGGACATGATGGAAGCGGAGGGGCTCGTCTCACCTGCGGTTGGCGGCAAGCCGCGCGAGGTGCTGGTTGGGCGCGACTACTTCGACGAAGTCGATGCTCAGTTGCGTTAGCGGAGTAAGGGTTATGACCGCACGATTCAACACAATCATCATAGGGTTCGCACTCGCCACCTTGGGAGTTGGTTTCCCAGCCCAGGCCGGTGCGCAGACGGCGCGGGAGCGCTACGAGACGGCGCAGCAGCACGACCGTGACGTCCGAGCGACGCTCGAGGACCGCTCCTCCACCTCGGAGAAGACCGAGGCCGTGGCTCAGGCGCGACGCGTGATTGCGGCCTACGACAGTCTGGTTCGCCGCTACCCGACCAGCGGGTATTCCGATAACGCGCTGTCGAACGGCGCCGACCTGGCGGCGCTCTTGTTCGAGCGCTTCAAGGAACCAAAAGATCGGGCAACCGCGATCCGTTTGTACGAACGGCTGATCTCCGAGTACCCGGCGTCGCCGCTCATCAAGCGAGCCGAAAGTGTGAGAGTGCGACTCGAGGCCTCCCCCACGCCTTCCCCTTCCGAGATATCCATACCTGCCGTGCCCGCTGCGGCTTCAACTGCGGCGCCGGCGTCAGCCGGGCGCCCACGATTGCGGTCGATTGACCGGACCGTTCTTCCCGGCGCGGTCCGCGTCACGATTGCCCTCGATCGCGAAGTGCCGTATCACGAAGAGACGCTCGCGGGACCGGCCAGGGTCTTCTTCGATCTCAAAGGCGTGGACGCGGCGCCCGACCTCGTCGACGCAGTGCTGCGCTATCCAAGCGACGCCGTGCGACAGATTCGTGTTGGTAGGCACCCGAACAGCACGGTCCGTGTGGTGCTCGACTTGGAAGGCGTGAAGAAACACAGTGTCTACGCGCTGTATAACCCCTACCGACTGGTCGTGGACTGCGAGACGACGACGATTGCAACGACGATGGCGAGGATTGTGGCGCCGGAGCCGGTTCCGATCGTCGAACCTGTGACGAAGCCCCCGGTTGCCCCGAGCGCGTCGGCACCAACCAGCGCGCCGGCGCTTTCGCAACCCATGGGACCGCGCCTGGACTCTCCGCTGCCTCGTGAGATCGTCACCGAGCCGGCGCCCGTTGCTGGGCGGGCGACCGTGCCACCCGCGGCCGCCTCCCCCGCTCCGGAAACCGCCAACGCTAACCGCGCCGGCGGCTTTTCGATGGCGCGTCAACTCGGGCTGGGCGTGTCACGCATCGTGATCGATCCGGGTCATGGTGGGCACGACCCGGGGGCGCAAGTCAGAGGCCTCGACGAAGCGGCGTTGACGCTCGACATCGCCTTGCGCCTCGAGAAGCTCCTTCGGGAAGAGCCAGGCATCGACGTGGTGCTGACGCGGCGGACCGACGTTTACATCCCTCTGGAAGAGCGAACGGCCATCGCCAATCGCGAGGGGGCCGACCTGTTTCTGTCGATTCACGCCAACGCGAGTCGCAACACGTCGGCGCGCGGCGTGGAAACCTACTTTCTCAGCTTCGCTTCGTCCCCTGAAGCCGAGGAGGTCGCGGCGCGAGAGAACTCGGCGCACGCCGGCGAGATGCGCAACCTGCCGGACATCATCAAGGCGATCACATTGAACAGCAAGCTCGACGAGTCGCGCGACCTTGCGGCAATGGTGCAGGAGGCCCTGGTGACACGGTTGCGACGGTCGAACAAGGACATTCGCAATCTTGGTGTGAAGAAGGCCCCGTTTGTCGTGCTCATAGGGGCCGGTATGCCGAGCGTCCTGGCCGAGGTCTCGTTTCTGACCAACAAGCCGGAGTTGGCCCTCCTCAAGAGTGCCGCCTACAAACAGCGAATCGCCGAGGCCTTGCACGCCGCCGTGATGCGCTACCGACGGTCGCTCAAGGGGCAGGCAGTCGCGGCTTCGCAGTAGACGAGCGGAGTCCGCGTCCTTCTGAGTGGTCTTGCGGAGCTTGGCTCGCGCTACCGGGCTCTGAAGAGATTGTGCTCGCCGCCGCGTGCCTCGATGGTCGAGGCAGGGCGTCGCCGGCGATACCAGATGAAGATCGCACCGGCCATAAGTCCGGCGACCAAGGCCGCGGCCATGATCACGCCGGTCAGCCCGAAGGCTGCCACCGCGACCTGGATCATGTCGATGCTGGACGCCGGTTCCTCCACCACCTCGACGATGGTGACGGGCTGGCCCTGAGTGACGTTCTGCATTACGGCCAGTTCTTGCCTCCGGTTCGCGCGATCTCCACTAACGTACGAATCATCACGCCAGTCGCTCCCTTGATCGTCCACGCCCGGGCCTCGTCGGCCCATGCCGTGCCCGCGATGTCCAGGTGCGCCCATGGCGTGTCATCAACGAACTCCTTGAGAAACATTGCCGCCGTGATTGCTCCGGCTGGTCGTCCCGGGCTGTTGAGCATGTCGGCGATTTCGCTCTTGAGCGATTCCTTGTACTCGTCGAACAAAGGCAATGGCCAAACGCGCTCGCCGCCCCGTTCGGCTGCCGCACGCACGACGTCCACCCACGCATCGGTGCCAAAGAGTCCAGTCGTCACTTTCCCCAGCGCCACGACACATGCCCCCGTGAGGGTAGCGACATCGACCAGGTGCGTCGCACCCAATTGCTTTGCGTACCACAAGCCGTCGCCGAGGATCAATCGACCTTCGGCATCCGTATTGTTGACCTCGACCGTCAACCCCGATGCACCCCGGAGAATGTCACCCGGCTTGATAGCCCGCCCGCCCGGCATGTTCTCCGTCGACGGGACGATGGCGATGACCCGAATCGGCAGACGATCCAGCGCAATCGCTCGGAGCGCACCGATGACGGTAGCGCCGCCCGCCATGTCGTCCTTCATCCGCTCCATCCCGTCCGATGGCTTGAGCGAGATTCCGCCCGTATCGAAGGTGATCCCTTTACCGACGAGACCGAGCACCGGCTTGGCTGGAACACCTTCCGGCTCGTAACGAGCCACGAGCATGCGAGGAGGCTCGGCGCTGCCGCGAGCGACGCCCAGCAGCAGTCCCATCCCCAACTCCTCCATTTGCTTCTCGTCCAGTATTTCGATGGTGACACCGGGGACGTTCAGCAGGTGGCTGCCGCGTTGGGTGAACTCGCGCGGCGTCAGGTGATTGCCAGGTTCGTTGATCAGGACCCTGGCGGCGTTGATGGCTTCGGCCACGAGTCGACCTCGTTCGACGGTCGGCCCAAGATCAGCGGCATTGTGCGTGGCGACCTCGACGGTCTGGATGAAAAACCGGCTGTCGTGCCGGCTCTTGTGGTGCCCGTTATCGTAGTTGGCGAGGGTGACACCTTCGGCGAGCGCTTCAATCCAGGCCGCGGGCCAGGTATCGACGAGCGAAAACGCAACACGCGATCGACGGTGCTGCCGGGCCGAAAGCCCGACGCTCGATCCGACCCGGCGGATTCGCTCGACCGACAACTCACCGCGTGGGCCAACACCGACCGCTGCGAGCCGTCGAGTCTTGCCGGCGGCGGTCATCGTCGGCGCCAGCCAAATCTCGCAGAGCTTGCCGTTGAACTCACCGCGCTGAATGGCAGCATTGAGCTCGCCACCGCTCGAGCGATCCAGCCACTCGAAGGCGGCGGTGTGATCCTGGGTACTGGGATGGCGACTAGGTCGGCGTCGATTTCGGTGGCTGCGGCACGGCTAGTCGAAAACTCCGGGACTTCGAAGGCAAGCTGCATCTTCCCCCGCCAGGACGAAAGACAAACAGCCTCGATCGCACCCGCGGACGAGGCCAAACGGCGAGACCGCCATGCGGTCCCGGATCAGGACGAGTTGCCGCTGCAGAGCCGTATGCCGGTCCGGGCGCGGATCGCGCCGAGCGAACAACGACCACGTAGCTCAGGGCTCAGTGTTAACGGGATATCAAAGGCAGGGCCCTGCGCTAGTGTAGCAAGGGTCGGATGCCGGTGCGGCGGTCAACTTGCGACGGGAACCACGCCGGTTTGCGGGACCGGCGGAACAGGCGGCGGCGACATCGACCAGCGTCCAAAGCCGGTCATGAGGGTGGCGCCCAGACCGACCGTCCAGATGACGAACTCGACGGCGATCCCGGTCATCAGAAGGAACCATGTGCCGGTGCGGAGAGGGTCTGGCGCGACGCCCAGGAGCCGGGACAGGATGGTCGGCCCGAGCACCAGCAGCAGACCAATCGCGGAAGCGACAAAAGCGCTGTGGCCGCGCCATCCGAGGCGATCCTCGACCCATTCGCCCAATCGGCACGCGAGGCCGGTGAATCCCAGAATCAGGGCGACAAAAATCGTGAGGAACGCCACCGGTACGAGCAGCGCCACCAGCGGGATGCCGATGATGGTCACAACAAGGCCGATGCTTGCCACGATCAGCGCTGGCAAGAAGAGGACTTCGGCTGCCAGACCGAGGACGAAGGCTTTGATCGGCTCGGCCGCCGCGGCGCGGCCGATTCGAGCCACCGGGCCGCGGGCGACGATCAACACCAGCGCCATCAAGATGACCAGGAGCGAGATGCGGAACATCGCGCCGAGCAGGCTCAGCCAGCGTCCGAAGCCTCCGAACTCAAACCGCGGGAAGTAGAAGCCTCCCAGCGACCACGAGCCCCAGTCTCCGAAGCTGATGTCGCTGACACTCCCGCGCAAAGTTGCGCCGTTCTCTCTCGTCAGGCGGCCGCCGACCAGCACGACGTCTCCACGGACATCCGCTCCGGGGCCCAATTCGACATCGCCACCGACGACGACCACGCCGTCGCGAACGCGGCCATCGACACGCAACGATCCGCCGACCACCATGACGGCGTCGTTGACCTCTTCGTCGCTGGCGACATGGATGCTCCGCCCGATCGCAATTCGCGACCCGGTGGTCCGAAACACGCGGGGTTCGTCCGTCGATTGGACGGGTAGGTTCGTGGTGGATTGAGCGTGGGTGCTGACGAATGCTGCCGAAAGCAGCAACGCGACCGCACCGGCCTTGAGGCCGAGTCTCCTCGACGCTGTTCGCACTTGTCCCTCCCGCGAGCCCTTCAGAACAAAAGACCCGCCTAACCCCTTACGGACAACGGACGATGGGCAGAGGGTCGAAGTTCCCGCCAGCCCAATTCCAGGCCTTGAGATCGGGGGGATCGGACCCGAGGCCGACAATCACGAAAATGAAGTGCTCGAACGCCTCCGCCCGATCCGTGGACGAGGGGACGGCCGCGGATCGCGGATGGGAGTGATAGACGCCCAGCACCTCCAGCGACTCCCGGCGCGCCTGGCGAATGGCATCAAAGTAGTCGCGCGGATCGACGAGAAATCGGCGTGTCCGATCGTGGCGGCATTTCGTGCGGCCACCGCCCGGAAGATCCGGTCGTCTCGTCCGAGCAACAGGCCACAGCACTCCTCCGGGCTTGCCCGGTGTGCGTGGGCCAGGATGGCCTCTTCCGCTGCTCGCGGGAGGATCACACCTCGATGACCATCAGAAGCTTCCTGGCTCGCCATCAATGACGAGTGTGGCGCCGGTAGCCGCTTTCACCTGGTCTACTGACGAATCGGCGGCGACCTCACGAAGGACGAGCCCTTTCGGCGTCACGTCGATCACGGCCATCTCGGTGATGATCTGGTGAACGACCTTCAGGCCCGTCAGCGGCAGCGTGCATCGCTCGCAGGATCTTGTGCCCGCCTTCTTTGGTCGTGTGCTCCATCGCGATGATGACCTTCTTCGCACCGGCGACGAGGTCCATCGCGCCGCCCATGCCCTTGACCATCTTGCCGGGGATCATCCAGTTGGCCAGGTTGCCTTCTTCATCAACCTCGAGTGCGCCGAGGACTGTGAGATCGATATGACCACCGCGCACCATCGCGAACGAGTCGGCGCTGTTGAAGTAGGAGGCGCCCGGCAGTTCGGTGACGGTCTCTTTGCCGGCATTGATCAAGTCGGCGTCTTCCTCGCCTTCGAGCGGATACGGGCCCACGCCCAGCATGCCGTTCTCCGAATGCAGCGTGATGTGGATGCCAGCGGGCACGAAGTTGGCCACTATGCGTCGGCATGCCAATGCCGAGATTGACGTAGTCGCCATCCTTCAGCTCTTGCGCCACCCGGCGGATGATGCGCTCGCGCTTATCCACGGCGCACCGTCCGTTTCTCGATTTGACGACGAGTAGTCACGGCCTTGGATGATTCGTTTCACGAACACGCCTGGGGTATGCACGAGATCCGGATCGAGTTCGCCTGGCTGACCAGATGCTCGACTTCCGCGATGGTGCAACGGGCGGCGGTGGCCATGACCGGATTGAAATTGCGCGCGGTGCGCCGATACACGAGGTTGCCGTGCGTGTCGCCTTTCCAGGCGCGCACGAAGGCAAAGTCGGCTGGCGAGCGCTCGCTCCAGCACGTAGTGCCGGCCGTCGAAAACCTGTGTTGGTTTTCCCTCCGCGATCAGCGTGCCATATCCGGTTGGCGTGTAAAAGGCCGCGATCCCAGCGCCCGCCGCGCGAATCCGTTCCGAGAATGTTCCTTGCGGGACGAGCTCCACTTCGATCTCTTTCTCGAGGAACTGCCGCTCGAACTCTTTGTTCTCGCCGACGTAGGTGGAGATCATCTTGCGCACCTGGTGCGCCTTCAGCAGCAAGCCGATGCCGAAATTGTCGGTGCCGGCGTTGTTGCTGATGATTGTGAGGTTTTTGGTGCCGCGCCGCTGGAGGGCGGCCACGAGATTTTCGGGGATGCCACAGAGGCCGAAGCCGCCCATCATGATCGACGCGCCGTCTGGTACGAGCGCTGCGGCTTCCTCCGCGTCACGGAGGACTTTGTTCATTGCCTGAATTATACTGCGCGCCTATGAGCGGATCGTTGAGATCGCGCCTAAATACGTGTGTTTTGGGCGTTGCCGCGGCTCTCTGACACCTGATCTGACATTTCAGAAATCAACTGTACCCACGGGCTGCACGGAATCGGTCGATCGTGGATTACGCTCTCCTGATGAAGACGACCGACCGCATCCGCGCCGCCAACGGCGCCCTTCTGCTGGCGCTGACACTGCTCGCGCCAGTCGCGTCGGCGCAGCAACAGCCGCCGGCCGGCGCGGCCGCGCCCCCGAGCCCTCCGCTCGTCCGCGAAGCCGCCACTGTCAAGCTCAGCGATCATGTGTGGGCGATCCCCGATTTCAACGTCAGCCTCGTTCCCAACGTCGGCCTGATCGTTGGCAGCAAGGCAATCCTCGTGGTCGATACCGGGCTGGGCCCGCGTAATGGTGAAGCCATCGTGCGTGAGATGAAGAAGCTGAACGCTAAGGCCGACGTCTACGTCGTGACCACGCACTACCATCCCGAGCATTCGCTCGGCGCCTCGGCTTTCAAGGGCGCGAAGCTGGTGATGACGCGCGTGCAGCAACAGGAGATGGCCGAGCAAGGCAAGCAGATTCAGGACACGTTCGCCAAGCGATCTCCGCTTCACGCGGAATTGCTCGATGGCGTGCCATACCCGACGCCGGACGTCCTCTTCGACCGCGAGCACCGCCTCGATCTCGGCGGCGTGCACGTGCGCCTGCTCTGGCGGGGGCCGGCGGTCATGCACACACGCGGCGACACGACGATCTTCGTCGAAGAGGATCGCGTTCTGTTCAGCGGCGACGTCGTCATGAGTCAGCGTTTTCTCGCCGCGCAGAACAATTCCAGCATCACCACGTGGCTGGCCACGCTCGACGAGCTCACGTCGTTGAAGCCGGCGCAGGTGGTGCCGAGTCACGGGAAGATCGGCGATGCGACGCTGATCGCGCGCGACCGCGCGTTTCTCCAGTCGGTCCAGAATCGTGTCGCCGAGCTGAAACGGGGCGGCAAATCCATCGACGACGCGGTTGCGGTGGTCGTGGCGGAGATCGCACCGAAGTATCCCGAGTGGGGGAACCCGTCGGGTGCCGCTGCGGTCGCTCGCGCGGCGTACAACGAAGCACGCTAGGCCACGATGCGAAGTGTAGACGTCTGATCGCTGGCTCGCTAGGCGGTGGCGGCGGCCGCAGGCGCGATGTTCGCGTTCAATCGGAAGAAGTTGTCCGGATCGAATGTCGACTTGATCCGCCGCAGACGCTCCATGTTCTTCCCGTACGCCGTAGACGCGAGGGCGCCCGCACTCTCGTCGGCCTGACCGGTGAAGTTCGTATACGTCGTGCCTGTGGAGTACGGCGCGATCTGCGCGAAGCTCTCGCGCACCCAGGCAATGTTCTTTGCGTTGTCCGCCGGATTCTCCCAGTTCCCGTCGATCGACGACATCCACGGGGCGGAGCGCTCCGCGTAGGCGGTGTCGGTCGCGCCGATGCGGTTGATGGCGCCTCCCATCTGGAACGTCACGACAAGGGTAAGAGGCGAGGGCCGCTGGTTCGCCCTGGCTGCAATCACCTCAATCGCGCGGTCTGGCAACGACGCGAGGTTCTGCGCCTTCCAGTAACTCTGAAGCTTGCCCATCGGGAAGAGCGCATCGAACGCCGTCTGCACACCGTTGAAGGGCATCGGCTGCGAGATATCGGCGAGCGGTGTGCCCAATTCGCGCAACGGCTGCATGACTTTCATGCCTTCCTCCGCCGGCCCCGCGTACACGCCGCCGACGACGAGACACGCCTGATTGTGAATCGGCGGCGGCAGCGTCGGCGCAGCAGGCATCGTGATGGCAAGGGCCACCGACGTCACCTCGTCGGGCGCGCTCCCACAGTACTCGCGCCACAGCGGCAGAATCGTCGCCGCGTCCGCCACCCGGTAGAAGACACCAGCAAATGCCACGATCGGACCGAGCGGGTGCGCCTCGAATTCGAACGACGTCACGATGCCGAAATTCCCGCCGCCGCCGCGCAGCGCCCAGAACAAGTCGGGCTCCGATTTCGCCGACGCGGTTCGGACGGAGCCGTCGGCGCAGACGATGCGGGCCGAGCGGAGGCTGTCGATCGTCAATCCGTATTTCCGGCGGACCCATCCTTCGCCGCCGCCGAGCGTGAGCCCGGCAACGCCCGTCTCCGACACGACGCCGCCGGGCACGATGAGGCCGAAGGCCTGCGTCTCGCGATCGACATCACCCCACACCGCGCCGCCCTGGACTCGCGCGATACGCGACTCCGGATCGAGGTCCACGCCGCGCATGCGCGTGAGATCGATGACGACGCCGCTGTCACAGCTCGAGAGGCCGGCCACGGAGTGGCCGCCGCCCCTGACGGCCACCAGGAGATTGCGCTGCCGCGCGAACGTGACGGCATCGACGACGTCGGCCGTTCCCGTGCACCGGACGATGATCGCCGGGCGATGCTGATGCATCGCGTTGTAGATCGGCCTCTCGCCGTACCTCGGATCGTCCGGCTTCAGGACATCGCCGCGGATCGACGCCGCGAGCTGGTCGAGTGCCGATTCGTCGACCTTGGTCTTCCCGCCATCAACTGTCGCAATTGAAACTGCCACGGCGCCTCCCACCACGCGACATCGCATTCGCGGTCCCGGAATTATAGTCGCGCGCAAGTTGGACGCTCTTGAGCGACGAGCTGGGAAACCAGGCGGGCGCGGGCGGACGGGGCGGACGGTCTTGGGTGCGGAGCGCGATTTCCCGCGAGAATTGGACGCCTCTGGATACCGACGGACGAATCTTCTACACTGCGCGCCTATGACGACCTCTGCTCGCTGGCTCGCATGCGCGATCGCACTGAGCGTCGCGCCTTCAGCGTCTGCACAAGACAAGCGCGCCGCCCACGATCGACGATTTGCTGAATCTCGTGCAGGTCTCGGGCGCGGAGATCTCTCCAGACGGACAGCAGGTGATCTACACGAAGTCCGAGCTGAAGAAGTGGTCGGACAACAAGCGCGTCTCGTCGATCTGGATCGCCAATGCCGACGGCACCGATCATCGTCAGCTGCTAGGCAGCGACAAGGATCGGTCGGCAGTCTGGTCACCGGATGGCAGATACGTCGCGTTCCTTTCCACTCGCGATCAGGCGGAGAACAACCGTGATGCACCGGGCGCGCAGATCTGGCTGTTGCGCATGGTCGGGGGCGGCGAGGCGACGAAATTGAGCGACCTCAAGTCGGCAGTTCGCAGCATTCGCTGGTCAGAGGACAGCACGCGGATCTTCTTCAGCGCCGAGGAGCCGCAGACGGACGCTCAGAAGGATTCTCGCAAAAATGCCGGCGACGGCATCTTCGTCGACGAAGGGCCGAACGGTCAGGGACGCGGCAACTTCTCGAACCTCTGGGTCATCACGCTGGCCGACAAACAGACGCGCCAGCTCACGACCGGCGACCGCTTCATCGGCGACTTCAAGCCATCGCCCGACGGCTATGCGGATCGTCTTCAGCAGCCCGGCCGAACAATTTCCGCAATCAGCAGAATCTTGCCGAGGTGTACGTTGTCGACGCCAGCTCCGGCCAGTCAACGCAGTTGACGAAGAATCAGGCGCCGGAGAGCAATATCGCGTGGAGCCCAGACGGCCGCGCGGTCACCTATGTCGCTCCGCACGACCAGAGTTGGGAGCTCGATCAGGGCAATCTCTACATTCATCCCATCGAAGGAGGCGGGTCGCCGACGGTTCTGGCAGCGAGCTTTCCTGGCGACATCGGTCAGTACTATCTGGCACCCGTCCGCCAAGCAGATCGTCATGGGAGCTTCCGTGCGCGGCCGCGGCGGCTGTCTACGAGCTCGATTTGTCGACCGGGCGAACAGGGCGATGACAACGGGCGACGTCGCATTGTCGGTGTCGTCAGCCGCAAAGAGCCTTAGACGCCTTGCCGGTGCACACAGCAGCCCTGCCTCCCCCGGCGAGATCGCCATCGTCGACGTGGCGAAAGGACAGACAACGGCGGTCACGAGTGCGAATCCATGGTTTACGCAGGTGCAGGTGTCGCAGATGCGACCGATGACGTGGAAGAGCTCGCGACGGACTGGAGATCGAAGGATTGCTGTGGCTGCCGGCGTCGTACAAGAGCGGTGACAAGCTGCCAATGATTTTCAGCATTCACGGCGGTCCGGCAGGCGTGTGGAGCACGTCGTTCCGAGGCATCAATCACGTCTACACGTCGATGGGTTGGGCGGTTCTCGAGCCGAACGTTCGCGGCAGCACGTCGTATGGTGACTCGTTGTTACGGGGCAACATGAAGGACATCGGCGGCGGCGATTATCACGATGCCTATGACCGGGGTCGACGCCGTAATCGCGCAAGGGATCGCCGATCCCAATCAGCTGGCGGTCCGCGGCTGGAGTTACGGCGGGATTCTCGGTGGCTGGACGGTGACGCAAACGACACGCTTCAAGGCCGCGTCATTGGGCGCCATGGTGTCGGACTGGGCCTCCGAGTATGCAATGGGCTTCAACCATGACGTCCGTCTCTGGTACATCGGCGGCACGCCCTGGGACAATCCCGAGGCCTATCGTAAGCAGTCGCTCATACACCTACATCGACAAAGTCGCAACAGCGACGCTGCTGCTCCACGGCGAAGAAGACGACACGTGCACCATCGGCCAGAGCATGATGTTCTACCAGGGCCTCAAGGATCGCGGCGTCACGACGCGCTTCATCCGCTTCCCGCGCGAGCCACACGGTTTCCGCGAGCCGCATCACATCCGCATGCGCGATGCGGAGGAGATCAGCTGGTTGATGAAGCACACGCGCGGCGTCGACTGGAAGGCGCCCGAGCGGAAGGACGAGCCCGAAGCGAAGAAGGTGCCTACGACGACGGCGTTACCGTAGCTCTCGCGGCACCCTCCCGTGCAGTAGCAGCGAAGAAATGCCTGACGACTTTCAGATCACATGTCCGTTCTGCGGCGAGCAGGTGGAGATCTACATCGAGGCGGACGTGACCGGCGCCTTCATTCAGGATTGCGAGGTTTGCTGCAATCCGTGGCGATAACATGTGTCTGGTCGTGAGGAGGATCGGGAGGTTGATGTCACGCGGGCAGACGGCTCGGAATGATCGCGGGGTTAGGCAGGGATTTTCTTGGTGGAAGGTCGTTCATGACTAGCGTTCAAGACAAGACCGGGCCGATTCGAGTTTGGGTCGTGTCCATCGTGCTGAGTATTGCGTTCGGGCTAGTTAGCGCCACCTTGGCGCGCCGTTTAGCGCAAGACCAGAAAGCGTCCGGCACCATCTGGGAGATGGCTGGGAGATTGCCGACGGACGACGAATGGCGGCAAATGGCGAAGCACTACGGTGGCGTCCGTGAGGATTCGGATGACCAGGGTAACGCTGGTGTACAAAGCGCTCTTGTGAATCGGAGGCGGCTCGGGATTCAATGCTGTGCTCGGTGGCGGCCGCAATTCCGATGAGCCAGTATGCACGCTTGGAAGCCCACGGATTCTACTGGACGGCGTCAGAAAGTGACCCCGGCAGAGCATGGTTCTACAACTTTGGTCAAGGCAGCCTATCTGCTCAATCGTCAGAGAGGTGGCGAGAAGCAGATGGCAATTTCGGTTCGGTGTGTCAAGGACTGACCGGCAGCCAGGGCACCCAGGCACCTTAGGCACTGAGGCACCCAGGCACTTTACTCCTAGCGCGCCCATCCTCTTCGCGCGACCGACACGGCTTCCGTGAGCCGCATCACATTCGGATGCGAGACGCGGAAGAGATCAGCTGGTTGATGAAGCACACGCGGAACGTGGATTGGAAGGCGCCCGAGCGGAAGGATGAGCCTGACGCCAAGAAGACGTCTACGACGACGACAGCGCAGCCGTAGGCGGTCGCCGCAAGCGCTGGCTGTGCCTACGGCGCTAAGACACTAGCGCTGAGCGTAACTTTCGATCTCACGTCGAATGAGTGCAGCGCCGGCCATGAGCTTGGTCGCATGGATCCGGTTCAGCCGGCGCGTTTCAACCAAGGTTTTCACTTCGTCTTGATAGGCGTCGAGTTGCCTGTGGACTTCACCGAGGTCACCACGCTCGACCGCGGCCTCGCTGACGTCCATTTTGGCAGCCAAGCTCCTATGTTCCTCGACCAGTTCGGGCGAGTACAGCACGGGCAGAGCCTTGAGTAGGTTGATGATGTAGTTCACCGGAGGGGTGAGCAAGTAGGCGCGCTGTTTATCGCCTTGAAAGTACCCCGTTCCCGCAATTTGACCGAGGTCGTTGATGGCGCTAGCCTCGGTGAGCCGCCACTGAACCCGGTCCACCGGCGAAAGCAACGTGTGGATGTCCCTCATCGTCGTCTGGTAAAGAAACGCGTGAGGCTCTGCATCGCTGGACTTCGTTATGTCCGACTGGCCGACGATGTGGTTGTGGATATTGATGTCGAGCGCCCGGCTGTAGCAGAGGTGACCGTCGGAACTGCACAGTGTGCCGAGATCCACGATCGGCGACGCCCCAATGAGGAGTCGACGCCGCCACAGAAAGGCGTGGAACACAGGCTCGACGGTTGAGACGTGCGGGTCAAAGGCAGACGATCCAACGATGCGTCCGGAGTCGTTGATCGCGCTGGCGGAACTGTCACATGTCGGACAACTTGAATCGAGTGTACCAAGGTCCTCGAAACCGGCACTGCTGGACCAACGGAAAGCGTGAATCACCCCGGGCCTGTCCGGCACGTGCGCGTAGCCGACCATGACCCCATGGTTGTTGAAGTCAAGTGCCCGACCGAAGAAGGCATTCAGGCTCCAGCTGGTAAGGTAGGCCCATGCTCGCTCGCCTGAATCCCACCACTCGAGTCGGCCCCCCGCTGGCACGCCCATATCGTTGATTGCATGCGCCCGCGACCACGGGGGGGTGATCGGGTCGAGGCTGGATGGTTGGGTGCCGACCCACCGAACCGCCTGATCACCTGGCCAACTGTAGCCAACGGCAACCCCGTCATCGTTGAGTCCGAGAGCTACCGACCCCAGGTCCCCGTCGAGACGGTACAAGAGATCTGCGGGTGTGATGGGCTGGTTGGGGCTCGTGCGGAACCCATAAAAACAGTCTGGGCAAATCGAACTCCCGAGCGATTCGCCTACGACCTGTCCCCAACTGTTCACACCGTTGGCTTTGCTGTAGCACTCGAAGCCCGAACACAAGGGATCCTCGTGAAACGTGCCGAGATTCAGAATCTTGTAGTCCAGGATGGGATAGGTCGCGCTGGAAGAGGCGAGCGACGGCGTCTTCTCCCCGGCAAACGCCGCCATCGCGAGCGCGACGATCAGGGCGCATACGCGCCACAGGACACTGCTGGCCGCAATTCGTTTGTTCATGGCCGCCTCCAAATCTGTTCGTGCTCACGACCGTTAGACGGCGCTGCACTAGAGGATTGCCGGCCTTGTACGAGTACTACGGCTGCGCGGAAGCAGGTTCCGAGCGTCGTTGACGACTTGATAAGGTGCCTGAGGTGCCTAAAGGTGCCTGGGTGCTGGTGCCAGCGGTGTGCAAGGTGCTTAAGGTACTGTGGTGCTGATGCCAGCGGTGCGTGAGGTGCTTAATGTGCCGTGGTGCTTGTGTGCGTGTGGTTTGTGTGGTGCGGATAGTGCTCGCGCGCTCGTAGGCTACGGCTCTGTCTAAGTGCACCAGAGGCACCCAAGGCATTACCAGCGCTGGCACCAGGCACCCCAGGAACATAGGCACCCAGGCACCATCAGGCACTTTCGAGGCACCTTGCGCGCCTCCGCGCTAGCGCGCCCACCCCCTTCGCGCCACGGGCTCGAGGCAGATGCTGCGACCGATTGCGGGCGCGATGATCCGCAGCTCCGCCATCAACCGATCGAACTGACCCGGGAACATCGATTGTGCTCCGTCGCTCAGCGCGTGATCGGGATCGCAGTGAACTTCGATGATGAGCCCGTCGGCACCTGCCGCAACGGCTGCGCGTGCCATCGGCGCCGACCTTGTCGCGCCGCCCGGTGCCGTGGCTGGGATCCACGAACACAGGCAGGTGACTGAGCTGCTTGACGACCGGGATGGCCGAGATGTCCAGCGTGTTGCGGGTGGCGCTCTCGAACGTGCGGATGCCGCGCTCGCAAACAACACCTGACTGTTGCCGCCTGACAGGATGTACTCCGCCGATAGCAGCCACTCCTCGATCGTCGCCGAGATCCCGCGCTTCAACATCACCGGCTTGCGCGTCCGTCCCAGCTCTCGCAGCAGCGTAAAGTTCTGCATGTTGCGGGCGCCGACCTGGAAAAAGTCGGCGTATTTGTCGATCACTTCGATCTGGCTGATGTCCATCACTTCCGTGATGAGCTTCAGGTCGTGAGCGTTGGCGCCGGCGCGCAGCATCTGGAGCCCTTCCTCGCCGAGCCCCTGGAAGCTGTATGGAGAACTTCGCGGCTTGAATGCGCCGCCGCGCAGGACCTTCGCCCCCGCTCGCTTGACCGCCGCCGCCGTCGTGTGGACCTGCGTCTCGGTTTCTGCCGAGCACGGGCCGGCCATGACGATGACCTCGTCGCCGCCGATGCGGACCTCGCCGCTGGCAAATACCGTGTCTTCCGGCTTGAAGGTCCGGCTGGCCAGCTTGTACGGCTCGCTGATCCTCAGGACCTCGTGGACGCCGTCGAGCAACTCGATGAGGCCGGGATCGACCTTGCCGCTGCCGACGACGCCCAGCACGGTGCGTGACGCGCCGGTTGAACGATGCACGTCCATGCCGAGCTCGACGAGGTGGGCGATAACCTTCTCCACCTGCTCGTTGCTCGCGCGCTCTTTCATCACGACTACCATTGATGCATCTCCATAATGACCGGGCCAAAGCCCGGTCCCTCACGCCCTCTGCCCTGATCCCACTGCGCCCTGTGCCCTACGCCCTATTCCCTTTCAATCAGATCATCAGGCTCCGGCGGGGGCTCGGGCTCCACCTTGGCCTCGATCCGCTGAATCCGCCGGGCTTCGTCGATGATGCGCTCATAGAGCCGGCCGACGGCCTCTTCGTCCAGCGGTCCACCCAACTGCACATTGAGCGCTTTGACCCGCGCAATGACGGCCGCCTCGCGTTGCGGTTCGTAAATCGGCAAACCGGCTTCGTTTTTCACACGCCCGATGGTATACGCACAACGCGCGCGGCGATCGAGGAGGCGGACGATCACCTCGTCGATCTTGTCGATCTCCTCGCGCAGTGCTTCGAGGCTCAGCCCTTCAGCCATCGAACGTACCGCTCGACTTCGTTCATCAACTCGGCCGATTGGCCGTGCTCGGCGATCACGTTGACCAGAGCGCTGCCGACCACTGCAGCGTCGGCCAGCTCCCCAACAGCCCGGACGTGTTCAGGTCGCGACAAGCCGAAACCAATCGCCAGTGGCATGCCGGTCTCCTTGCGAACGCGCGGGCGAGCTCACGTGCCGAAGCGGCCAAGTCTTCCCGGGCACCGGTCACCCCAACCGCGAGATGCCGTAGAGAAACCCGGTTCCGAGCGCGGAGGCGCGGCGAATACGTTCGGTCTCGGTTGTGGGGCTCAATAGAAAAATTGTATCAATCCGCGCGTGCGAATAGGCGGACCGGATTTCCTCGGATTCCTCAGGAGGAACATCCAGCGTCAACACGCCATCCACGCCAACAGCCTTGGCACGACTGACAAAGCAATCCAGCCCCATTCTGAGAATCGGGTTGGCATAGGTGAAGAGCACGATGGGCGCGTTCACCGCGGGCGGACGTCCCCAATCATCTTCAGGACTCTCTCGAGATTTGCGCCACCCGCCATGGCCCGTTCGGTTGCACGCTGAATTACCGGGCCGTCCGCCAGCGGATCGGAAAACGGAACGCCGACCTCGAGAACATCGGCGCCCGCCCGATCGAGCCTGACGAGGATCTCTCGGCTTCGCTCGAGATCGGGATCGCCAGCGGTGACGTAAGTCACCAGGCCGGTACGCCCGGCGGCTCGCAACTCGCGAAACGCGGCATCAATGCGGGACATGCGCGCTGACCTTTCGTCCGCTGCTCCACGCTCTGGACGTCCTTGTCGCCACGTCCCGAAAGGTTGACCAGCAGGACGGCCTCTCGGCCGAGGCTTTTGGCGACCTTCATGACGTATGCGATGGCGTGTGACGACTCCAGCGCCGGAATAATCCCTTCGGTGCGCGCCAGCGTTTCAAAGCCCGCCAGTGCCTCGTCATCCGATACGTGGTGATAGGTCGCGCGGCCTTGTTCATGAAGCCACGCATGCTCGGGCCCAACCGCGGCATAGTCGAGACCAGCCGACACCGAATGCGTCGGCTCGATATTGCCCGCCTCGTCCTGAAGGACGAACGTTCGCGTGCCTTGGAGCACTCCGGCCGAGCCCCCGGCAAATCGCGCGGCATGACGCCCAGGCGTGATGGATTCGCCGCCTGCTTCGACTCCGATCAACTGGACCGCTTCATCGGCAATGAAGGCATCGAAGATCCCGATGGCGTTGCTGCCGCCGCCGACACAGGCGACGACCTGCGTCGGCAGCGTGCCGATCAGCTCGAGGCACTGCGCGCGTGCCTCGCGGCCGATCACCGACTGAAATTCACGGACCATCAGCGGATAGGGGTGCGGGCCCAGCGCGGATCCCAGCAGGTAATGCGTGTCGTCCGGGCGGCCAACCCAGTCGCGCATGGCTTCGTTGATCGCGTCCTTGAGCGTCCGGCTGCCGGCCTCCACGCTTCGCACCTCAGCACCAAGCAGCCGCATACGGAACACGTTAAGCGCCTGGCGGGCCATGTCCTCGGAGCCCATGTACACGACGCATTCGAGTCCAAGCAATGCGGCAGACGGTGGCGCTCGCGACACCGTGCTGACCGGCGCCTGTCTCCGCGACAAGCCTCTTCTTCCCCATGCGAACAGCCAGCAGCGCTTGGCCGAGCGCGTTATTGATCTTGTGTGCGCCGGTGTGGGTGAGGTCCTCGCGCTTGAGTAGAATTCGCGCGCCGCCACAGTGCTGACGCAAACGTCGCGCATCCCAAAGCGGCGTCTCGCGGCCCACGTAATGCGTCAGCAGACGACTCAACTCAGTCGCGAAGCCGGGTCTTGCCGGGCACGAAAATATTCTTGCTCCAGCGCCTGAATCGGGCGCAAAGAGCGTTTCGGGCACGAATCGACCGCCATACGCGCCGAAATATCCACGCGCATCAGGGTCGCGGCGGCCGAACCAGGTATGGTTGAAACGGTTGCACTTGCTCATTGCTCTGTTCCACGAACGGCGGCCACGAACTCACGCATAGCTGCTCGCTTTTCACGCCGGCACTGGTTTCGATGCCCGACGCGACGTCAACCCCGAAGGGGCGGACCGTGCGAATGGCCTCCGCACGTTGGTTGCGTCAGGCCGCCTGCAAGCATGATCGGACCGCGTGGCGGCGATTCGGGCGCGCGCCAGCCAATCGATGGTCTGACCCGGTGCCCCCGTGCTTGACCGGATCGTGTGCATCGAGAAGGATCATGTGGTCGGTGTCGACGGAGACTCGAGTGCCCCGTTGAGGACAGGGAAACCGCGCCCAGAACTCGCACTAGAGGTCGTTGAATCCGACTTCGATTCACGCCGTGGAGTTGCGCGACGCGTATACCAGTCTGCTCGACTGCTTGTGATACGTCATCGCGCGAAGGTCGCACGAAGACGCCAACGGCCGTGATGCTTTCCGGCATCATCGCCACGAGCGTTGCGGCTGCTCAACTCACTGACGTGGGCTCCCGGGCCACAGCACGAGGCCAATGGCGTCGATGCCCAGCTCGACGGCTACGCGATGTCTTCTGCCCGCGTCATGCCACAAAACTTGATGAAGGTCATGCGCGGGCCCCTGGCCGCCGACAGCAGCGCGGACAGCGCCTTGCCAGGGTCTTCGGCGGTCATGAAACGCTCGCCAATCAGAAACGCGCGATAGCCAATCGATTGCAGCCGATGAAGATCATCAAGGCGCGGAGGCCACTCTCGCTGACCGCGATGACGCTGGCCGGCAGGCGCGTGCAATCTCGTCGGAGACGCGCAGATCGACATCCAGCGTTCGAAGGTTCGATTGTTGACGCCGACGATGTCTGCGCCCGCATCAGTGCGCGATTGAAGTTCCCCGTCATCGTGAACTTCAACCAGCGTCGCGAGCCCCATCCCTCGCGCTTGTCGCTTGAGAGATTTCAAGCCTTCATCAGGCAAGGCTGAAACGATCAGCAGGACGGCGTCCGCTCCATCGGCAACGGCCTCGACCAACTGATATTCGTCGACGATGAAGTCCTTCCGAAGCAGCGGGATTATGGCCGCGCTCGGACGGCGCGCAGATGCTCGGGCAGACCATCGAAGAACGTCGGCTCGGTCAGCACGGAAACGGCCGCCGCGCCGGCCGCCGCGTAAGCCGTGGCGACGCAGCGGGGTCATAATGTGGCCGCAAAACGCCACTCGACGGTGACCGACGTTTGCACTCCGCAATGATGTTCGTCGGAACTACTTCGCGTGAGCGCCTCCGGAAGCGTTGTCCTTGCGGCCGCCGGGCATTGGCGCGCAACTCGAGGGCCTTCCGTGGCTCGCGCGCACGACGGCCATCCACGATGCGGCGAGTGGCGGCCAGAATGGCCTCGAGCAGATCCGGCGCGCTGGTGCTCAAGACTCGGCCTCCCGGGACACTTTCACCAATTGCGAGAGGACGGCGCGTGCGCGTCCGCTATCCACGCCTCACCGGCAGCGCAATGCCCTGGCGAACCGACTCGGCTCGGCCGGCGATGAACAGGGCGGCGCCAGCATTGAGCAACACCACATCACGAGAAGGGCCAGCCGAAACGCCGGAAAGGACTTCGTCGATGCGCCGAGCGTTACTGGTGGCGTCGCCCCCCTTCAGTGTCTCGGGCGCCACCTTCGGCGAGCCAAAATCCGCAGGGGTGAACATAGAAGGTCTGCACCGCGCCAGCCCGGCACTCCGAGACCTTGGTATGACCTGTCGTCGAGAGCTCGTCGAGCCCGTCTGCGCCATGGACAACCCAGGCGCGATCGGATCCAAGCAACATCAGACGAACGGGCAATCAGTTCCGTGAGTTCTGGCCGAGGGACTCCAACGATCTGTCGTGAGGCACCCGCCGGGTTGGTCAGCGGTCCGAGCAGGTTGAACGCCGTCCGAACACCCAACTCCTTTCGAGCGGCCGCCGCATGGCGCATTGCCGGATGAAAGGTCGGTGCATAGAAGAACGCAATACCGGCCTCCGACAAACAACGCTCGACAATTCCCGGGCTGCGCCGTGATCGTCACCCCCAAGCGCTTCGAGCACATCGGCGCTCCCGCATTGGCTGGACACCGAGCGATTGCCATGTTTCGCCACTCGGACACCGCAGGCTGCCACCACGAGTGCGGCGGCAGTCGAGATATTGAACGTGCCCGAGCGGTCGCCGCCGGTTCCGCAGGTATCGAAGACCTCACCGGGCGGGCTCTTCAACTGCACCGCCTGCTCTCGCATCGTCCTGGCGAATCCCGACGAGCTCGGCAGGGCGCTCGCCCTTCATCGACAAGCCGATGAGCAGCCCGGCAATCTGAGCAGGCGTTGCTTCGCCACGCATGACGAGCGCCATCGCGGTGGCGGCTTCGTCGGTCGTCAGGTCGTCGCGTCGGCCGAGTTTCTCGATGAGGGCGCTGAACATGCTCACAGCTCGAGGAAGTTGCGAAGGATCCGGCGGCCTTCGTGGGTGAGGATCGATTCCGGATGAAACTGGACGCCGTGAAGCGGCCACTCGCGGTGACGGAGCCCCATGACCAGGCCGTCCTCTTTCGACCGTGCGCTGATCTCGAGCTGGTCGGGCCACCCCTGCTCGGAAACGACGAGCGAATGGTAGCGGGAAGCCTGAAATGACGAAGTGATGCCGGCGAAGATGCCCCGGCCATCATGTTCGACCGTTGAGGTCTTTCCGTGCATCGGTAACGGAGCACGGACGACATCGCCGCCAAATGCAAGCCCCATGGCCTGATGCCCAAGACACACACCGAGCATGGGGACGCGCGAGGCGAATGCCTCAATCGACGCGAGCGTGATCCCCGCCCCCTCCGGTCGGCCCGGTCCGGGTGAAATGAGTATGCGACTCGGGGACAGCCGATTGATCTCCTCAACGGTCACTTCATCGTTGCGACGCACGGACACCTCGGCGCCGAGCTCGCCCAGGTATTGCACGAGGTTGTAGGTGAACGAATCGTAGTTATCGATCACGAGCACCATGTCACAGCCCCGACGCCGCGAGCTCCAGGGCCCTCACCATCGCCCGAGCCTTGTCGCGAGTTTCTTCGTATTCAGCCGTCGGGTTGGAGTCCGCAACGATTCCGGCCCCTGCTTGCACGAACGCCTGCCCGCTCTCCAGGACCACCGAGCGGATCGCAATGCAGAAATCGAGATTGCCCGCGAAGTCGAGATAACCAATCGCGCCTGCGTAGATACCACGGGGCGTCTTCTCGAGCTCCCTGATGATCTGCATCGCACGGACCTTCGGTGCCCCGGACACTGTGCCGGCCGGAAAACAAGCTACGAGCGCGTCGAGTCGGTCGCGGTCCTCGGCGAGCTGGCCTTCAACCACCGACACCAGGTGCATCACGTGTGAATAACGCTCGAGCGTCATGAAAGTCGGTACCCGCACGCTGCCGTAGGTGCAAACGCGCCCGAGGTCGTTGCGCCCGAGATCCACGAGCATGACGTGCTCAGCTCTTTCCTTCTCGTTCCGCTTGAGCTCGTCACCAAGCCGTTGATCCTCTTCCTCGGTCCGTCCGCGCGGGCGGGTCCCGGCGATTGGATGGGTTACGGCACGCCGGCCTTCCACACGGACGAGCATTTCCGGCGACGAACCGACAATCGACCGTCCAGCCATCCGGACAAAGAACATGTAGGGCGACGGATTGACGTGTCGAAGCGCTCGATAAACGGTGAACGGGTCGACGCCGGTGTTGGCCGAGAAGCGCTGCGAGAGCACGACTTGGTAGATCTCTCCTGCCGCGATGTACTCCTTTGCCTGCTTCACGATCTCCTCGAACTCCGGCTGGGTGAGATTCGATGACATCGTCAATGCGTCGACGGATGCGCCTCGTGTAAGGGACAGGGCGCGTTCGAGCTCGCGTTCGAGGAATTCAATCTTGGCGCAGGCAAATTGATGGAGAGCGCGTAAATCTTCGTCGCCCGAGATCCGGGCATTGGCAATGAGCAAGATGCGGTGCTGCACGTGATCGAAGGCGAGCACCGTGTCGAACAGCATGAACCCAGCGGCATCCCCGCTGGCCGGTTCGCTCGAAACAGAAGGTTCGAACCATCGGGCGGTGTCGTACGCCAGATATCCAACAGCGCCGCCAGTGAAGCGTGGCAGTCCGGGCACAAACGGTGACTGAAAGCCGTTCATCAAGTCGCGGAGCGTCTCGATGAACGATTTCTCGGCGGTGCTGGTGATGCCCGCGCGCTCGATGACGGTCTCGCCTTCCCGCGCGCGCAAGATCAGGAAACGGATCTTTCCCGAGAAACGAGTAACGTCCGACGTGCTCGCCGCCTTCGACGCTCTCCAGCAGAAAGGCGTAGTCGGAGTGCTCCGCGATCTTGAGGAACGCCGAAACCGGCGTCAAAAGGTCGGCGACGATCTCCTTGCAAACAGGCACAAACGTGCCGCGTTTGGCGAGATCGACGAATTCATCGAACGTCGTCAGTTTCATGAGCGGCTCGGTCGTGTGTCGCTTGCTTCCGGAGTCGGCATCGTCGAGAGAGCCGCGGCGGCCGCCCGGCGCATGACGCCGTCGGTGCTGGCTTCGAATGGGTCCACCACTCGAACTGCAACTCGGCTTGCGCGACGAGCATGTCGAGTCCGCTAATTGTCTGGCAGCCCCGGCACGCGCCTCGCGGAGCAGCCGGGTTTCGGCTCGGGTTGTAGACGAGGTCGTAGACGAACTCGCCTTTGAACGGGACCGCCGGGCAGCGGACGTAGCGTCAGCGTCGGGGTAAGTGCCAACCGGCGTTGCATTTACAATACGTCCCAACTGCCCGCGCGCGGCGGCCACTCGACAAACGTCGCGTCAGCGATTGTCGGCGGTATCACGACCTTGTTCAGCTCGCCTGGCGGCAATGGACACACGTGCGCCAGCGGAGCCAAGAGCGTGCGCGACCGCCCGCGCGGCGCCGCCGGCGCCAAGAATCGTTGCGCGCTTGTCCTTGAGCTGCATCGCGCCTTCGAGGGGCTTGAGGAAGCCAGTCAACGTCGGTCGTGCACCCTGCCCACCCTGTCTCAACGCGGCGGAGCGTGTTGACCGAACGAGTCGCGACGGCTCACCGCATCGAGTTCGGACGCGGCGTCATACGCATCTACTTTGAACGGCGCCGTCACGCTGACGCCCTCGATCCTCATCGCATCGGCGAAGGCAAGAAAGTCGCCAAAGTCTGCGGCGGCGAGAGGCAGATAGACGGAGTCTTCGCCGGCAGCCGAAAACGCCGCGTTGTGCATGACCGGTGATAAGGAGTGCGAAACCGGCCGGCCGACAACACCGTGCAGAGCGTCCGAGGCGACGCGCTTCGAACACGAAACTCCTGAACCATGCGGTCAAGCGGAATCTGGCCCGGCGCCACACCATCACCTGCATACGACCAACAGGAACCAAACCTCGCTGGGGAGAACGCGCGTCGGGAGGCCCGGCTCTCCCATCGCAATGAGAACCGTCGGAGCGGACACCGTTCGCCCACGTCGAGTAACACGAGACAGTCGCTGAGGCGTTTCGCACTCACCGCGAGCTTCACGACTTCTGCGCCGGTCGAACGCATCGCCGCCATCCTCTCAGTGAGGTCGCTGGGGATGCCGCGAAGTCATGTAGCGATAAGACGATGCGTCGTCCGCGCGATGACGCAATCAGATCATCAAAACCGGCGTCTCCACTCGATGTCCACGTAGTCGGCGCCCAGTCGAAGCGCGTCGGTCAGAAGCCGCTTCCTCTCCTCTTCGGCGCCCGGTGAAATACCGCCTTCCCACGAGGGACGACAGGTCAGCGACAACCGGACACTTGCGGTCGGCCAACGCACCCGGCGACGTCAGGATCACGGACGGTGTCCAAGCCGAAGCTCGACGAGGTCGGCGTCGACCACCTGGTCTCGCCGCGCCCGGAGTTCTGCGGTGGTCCGGCCGGTCACGGTTGCGCAAATCTGCGCTGTCGCCATAAACAAAAAGCGCCTCTTCAGGTTCGCTGAAGAGGCGCTTGGGTTCGAGTCGGTGGTGATGAATCTGCTCGGTGCCTAGGCCCCTTCTGAGACGTGCCAGTACCACCACGCATACGAGCAGTCGGTTGCGCGGGAGAAGGTGACATGCGACCACAAAGACGCCTGCCGTTTTGGAGCACCACGAAGGGGCCAAGGTACCAAAGCGGAACCGCAGACTGTCAAATGTCTACGTATGTAAGGCCGTCAGAGCCACGGCCAAAAAGCCGTAAACACGTCTATAATTGACAGGAAGCCTGCACTTTCCGAGCAGTTTCAATGATTTCTCGCCTTCTGAGCGCTCTGGCCTTGGCGGTTGGGTTAGTGATTGGCAGCCCAACGTCGCTCAAACGTCCGTCCTGCCCGTGGACGAGGTGCGTCCGTCGGAATGGTCGGCGTCGGCCGGACCGTCTTTGAAGGGAACACGATCGAGGAGTTCAAGGTTCACATCCTCGGCGTCTTGAAGAACGTCGTTGGACCGCGTCGAAATCTCGTGCTGGCTCGACTCGAGGGCGGTCCGCTCGCGAAGACGGGCGTCATCGCCGGCATGAGTGGAAGCCCTGTCTACGTCGATGGGCGACTGCTCGGCGCCGTTTCCTACTCGCTGGGTCAGTTTTCCAAGGAGCCGATTGCGGGGATTACGCCGATCGGCGAAATGATCGACGCGACGGCGCTCGCGGCCTCGGCACCTGGCGCGCGCCCGATCGCGATGTCGTGGCCACCGTCACGGCTCAAGAACTGCTCGCAATTTGGAGTCGCGATCTCGGACGCACGCGACCGTTTGCCGATGACGCGTCGCACGCCTTGCTGACGGCGGATGCCAGCATCGCGCCGGGAATGGCGACGCTCCTGCGACCGATTGCGGTCCCGCTGGTGATGACGGGGTTCGCGTCAGAGGTCCTGGCGCCGTTGACGCCCGCTCTCGACGAGCGAGGCTTCGTGCCGCTCTCGGCGAGCTGCGGACCAATCAATCGCAAGCCCAACGACGTCGCGAAACCTGCAGCCCGGTGCTGCCATGGGCGTTGCGCTGCTCACCGGCGATTTCATGCTCGGCGCGTACTGGGACGGTCACCTACGTTGACGGCGATCGCGTCTACGGCTTCGGGCATCCGATGTTCAACCTCGGGCCGACGGAGTTTCCGTTGACCCACGCGAACGTGCACGTGATTTTGCCGAGCCTGATGACCTCGATCAAGCTGGCCAGCTTCGGCGAGGTGATTGGAACGGTGCAACAGGATCGCGCGACGGCGGTCGCGGGCCGACTGGGCTCTGGGCCGAAGATGATCCCGATGAGCATCACGCTCAACTCCGATCGCATGCCCAGCCGAACGTTCTCATTCTCAGTCGTGAAGGATCAAACCTTCACCCCTCTGCTGACCTATCTCACAGTGGCAAACGTCCTCACCAGTTACGAGCGTGGTGCCGGACCAGCATCTTTTACGGTCAAGGGCACCGCGAGCATTCGCGAACACGGCGACATCGCCTTCGAAGACATCTTCACGGGTGATCAGCCGGCCGGCGCGGCGTCGGCTTACGTGGCCGGGCCGATCACTTTCCTCCTGCGGAACGCGTCGGAGCCGGTAGACGTCGAACGTCTGACGCTGTCGATCGATGCCACCGAGCAACCGCGCACGGCTCGCATCGATCGCGTCTGGCTCGACACCGAGCGGCCGCGCGCGGGGCGTGGGGCGACCGTCAAGGTGCTCCTGCGCACCAATAAGGGCGAGGAGATCCTCAAGTCGGTGCCGATACAGATCCCGGCAAATGCCTCCGGCTCGCTCCAGTTGCTGGTCGCTGATGCCAGCCGACTCACGGCGGAAGATCGTCGGCAAACTGCGTGGCGGCGAAATGCAACGAGTGGCACAACTGATTCGCACGTTCAATCGGGCGAGGCGCAGCAATCGTCTGTACGTGCGACTCTCGGCGTCGGACGAAGGCACCGTCGTCAACGGAGAACCAATGCCGGCGCTTCCCCCATCGGTCCTCGCCGGTACTCGAAGCTGACCGGAATAGCGGGACCTACAGTCCGCTCCGAAGCGCCACGCGCGGGGAATGGGAAGTGCCCGTCGAGTTGGCGATCAGCGGCTCACGTCAGCTTACGATTGCCCTCGACCAACCCTGAGAACGTCGACTTTCGGTTTCAGTACGCATCAATTGAACGATCTGCCTTCCCAATGCCGACTCCCGTGCGTCGGGCCCTCATGCTGGGCCTTCCTCTTGCTCTGCTGACTTCGTGGCCCTTGCTGGCAACGCCTGGGTTTTGGCACGCCGGGACGCAAGCCGATTTTCTCCGAGGCGACGTCGAGCACCTGTCCATCGATGAACATGGCCGTTTGATGCTGGGACCCGAGGCGCGCCGCATTTACGAAGCCGGCGTGCCGTTTGTGTGGACGATGCTTCCCGGACCGGACGAATCCGTCTTTCTCGGACCGGGAACGAAGGGAAGGTGATGCGTGTCGATCGCACGGGCGCCGGTGCCGTGTTCTTCGACAGCGCGGAGATGGAAGTTCACGCGCTCGCAAATGTTCCCGGCGGCGGGACTTTATGTCGGAACCTCGCCCGACGGGCGCGTCTACAAAGCTCGACGCGCGAGGGACAGAGCACCACGTTCTTCGATCCCGAGGACAAGTACATCTGGTCGATGACCGTCGATGCCAAGGGCACTGTGTACGTGGCGACCGGCGATAAGGGCGTCGTCTATCGGGTGACGCCCGATGGCAAGGGAGCCCCATTCTTTTCGACCAAGACGACCCACGCGATTTCGCTCGCAATCGATCCTTCCGGACGGTTGCTCGTCGGTACGGGATCGCCCGGTCGCGTGTTTCGCGTCGAGGCCGATGGCAAGGGTTTCCTGCTTGCTCGACACGACTCACCAGGAGATCAAGTCGCTTCGGGTTGATCCCAAGGGCGTCATCTACGTCGCGGCGCAGACTGGACGACCCGCGCAGGGCGGAGACGCCGGGCCCTTCACCCCGGCGCCGGAAACGCCGCCGCCCGCTCCGGTTCCGCAGGTGTCCACCGAGATCACCGCCATCGCCGTCATCGATCTGCCGGTGACAGCGCAACCGGCCGCGGCGCCGGCACCCCGGCCGGACTCGAGGAATCCAACCGGCGCGGTCTATCGGATTCTGCCTGACGGACTGTGGGACCAGCTCTGGGAATCGCGAGACGATGCGCCTTATGACATTGCCTTCGATGCGGAGGGCTCGCTGATCGTTGCAACTGGAGGGAACGGGAAGATCTTCAAGCTCTCTGGTGAGCCGATGCGGCCAACGCTCCTCACCTCGATTACGGCCCAGCAAGCGATGATGATTCATCGCGCGGCAAACCGCACCCTGATCGCCACGGCAAACCCCGGGCAGTTGTTGTCGCTGTCGTCAGCACGTGCCGAGCGCGGTACCTACGAGTCTGAGATCAAAGACGCGCGCATGGTCGCGACGTGGGGAACGATCGCATGGCGCGCCACGCTCCCGCGGGCACGCAGGTGGAGTTACGGACGCGCTCGGGCAACACGAAGACGCCGGACGACGCCTGGAGCCAGTGGTCGGCGGCATACGCAAACGCCAGTGGCTCCACCATCACGAGCCCGAAGGCCCGCTACCTGCAGTGGAGGGCGGTACTGATAGGCAAAGGAGAATCACCAGTACTGACCTCGGTGAGCGCGGCTTACCTCCAGCGCAACGTTCGTCCGGACGTCGACTCGGTCACCGTTCATCCTGCCGGCGTCGTGTTTCAGAAGCCCTTCTCGACCGGCGAGGCCGAGATTGCGGGCTTTGACGACGATCCTGCCGAAAAGCGGATGACCAGTGGCGCGAACGGCAACACTCAACCCAGCCCGGCGCCAGCACTTGGTCGGCGGACCTACGAGAAAGGGCTGCAGACCTTTGTTTGGAAAGCGAGCGATGAAAATGGTGATGAGCTGAGCTTCGATGTGCTGTACCGGCGAGAGGGCGAGACGACCTGGAAGACGCTGAAGTCCGGAATCGCCGACACGATCCTGGTATGGGACACCGCGACTGCGCCGAATGGTTCGTACGTTGTCAAGATCGTCGCGTCGGACCATAAGTCCAACGCGGCGGATAACACCCTCAAAGGCGAGCGCGAGAGCAACAGCTTCGACGTCGACAACTCGCCGCCCGCCGTGACGTTGGGGGCATCGCGACGCGAGGGCGGGATGATCGTGATTCCGGTTGAGATTCGCGACACCGACTCGGCCGTCACGCGGGTCGAATACTCCATCGATGCTCAGCGGTGGCAGAGCGCGTTTCCGCAGGACGGGATCCTCGATGGTCGCCAGGAGCAGTTTGTGTTGCGCTTCGATCCAGCGATTGCCGGTCGGACGCTCGTCGTTCGGGCCACCGACGCGATGAGCAACGTCGGCGCCGGAGAGGCCGTTATCAAATAGGGCCTAGGGGCGCAGGGCCTAGGGCAGAGGCGGACCTGGGGCTGAGAGTGCGAGCGGCTCTACGCGGCGGTCAGACCGTCGTCACCACCAGCCGCTGGCGACTTGGGGGCCGCGGGCCGCTTGCGTGGGAGCGGAGGGCCCTGCATCGGCGCGGTCGTGCGCGGCGGATTCACCAGATAGAGATCGTAATCCTCGCGCCCTTTGACCGTCGTTGACGTCACCAGCCAAACGACGTTGACGGCAACCGGCAGGCCGCCGGAGATGGCCGGCTCGAACCGCGCACGCGATGCGGCATTGAGCATTGCGAGCACGACCTCGGGTTTCACCTGCAACACGCGAGCTTGTTCGGCGGCCAACACTTCCAGATTCTGGATACGCCCTTCTCGCGTCACCACCGCCGAGAGCGCCCATTCACCGTCTCCTGCAGTGGTCGGCACGGGCGTGTCGAGCAAGGAGCGCGGGGCGAGCATGGTGCCCTGCCAGCCTCAGCGGGTTGTCGTTGGTTCCCTGGTTGGCCAGCGTGCTGATGATTCCTGCAAGCGACTCGGGCTTTTCGTTGTGACTGGCGGCTTGCAGAACGCCCGCGGAAGCGAAGATGCAGATCGCCATCGCGACGCTCGCGCCCAACCCCGCCCACACCAGATGCATGTCCTGGAACAGATCTTGGACCTGAGCGCCAATCGAGAACTGCCGTTCCACACGCACTCGATCGAGAACGGACGCGCTAATGCGGGCCTGGTTGGCGACGACACGTCCCGGAATTGCGCCAGCCATCCCACGCAGGGCATCACCCAGCTCGGAAATTGAAGTCGCCTCGAGGCGGCACGCGATGCACTCCTGCAGATGGTTTTCGATCCGAACCTGCTCGTCGATTGAGAGCTCGCCGTCGCAGTACGCCGTGAGATTCTTCGCGAACCTGGTCGCATTGCAGGACGCGCATCATGGACGCACCTCCTGCAACTCGCGCCGAAGGGTTTGACGGGCGCGGGTCAGGCGCGACTTGACGGTGCCCACCGCGACGTTCAGCGACTCGGCGATCTCGTCGTAACTCATACCGTCGAGCTCGCGCAAGACGATGACGGTGCGCTGATCAAACGGGAGCTCGTCGAGAGCGGCCCACAATCGAGTAGCCATTTCCTGGCGAGCAAAGGCGCGATCGGGTGCATCGCCGTCGCCCGGCTGACGAAGCTCGCCGTGATCCTGGACATGATGTTCGAGCTGAACCTGATCCGAGCGACGTCGCCGACGCCACCATCGCTGACGATTGCGCGCCTGGTTGATCGCGATGCGATAGATCCACGTGCGCAATGCCGATTGGCCACGGAATGCGTGGAGAGTCCGGAACACTCGTAGAAACACTTCCTGGGAGAGATCGAGCGCCTCGTCGCGGTCGCCCATCAGGTGAAGGGCCAGCTGGAAGACCATTCGCTCGTGGCTCGACACCAATTCCGCGCAGGCCGACTGCTCGCCGGCGGCACAGCGCTGAATCAGCGCGGCTTCGCCGGTTCCGACCTCAGACCACCCGATCGCTCCTGCGTTCTTCACCAGATGCTCGGCGACGAGACGTGACGCCATCAGTCTATCAACTCCGCTTCCGCCAGCGAAGCTTTCTGGCCCCGCTTCCCTGGCCGGGCAGTCTGCCCTTCGGAACGTTAGATACCGCGGGGGGCGAAATGTTCCCGAAGCCGCCCCGGGCGGCCTGGTGCTATCCTGCCCTCGTGCGTCGCTATGTCATTGGCAGCGTGGTCCTTGCCATCGCGGCGGCGGCCGGGGCGGTCGTGTACACTGCTGTACGCGGCGGACCGCGAGTACGTCCGGCTGATCGCGGCCGGAGACCAGGCGGTCAATGCCGATCAGCCGTTTCAGGCGCTCGAGGCCTATAGCGGGGCGATCGCCGTTCGTCCGGAAGCCATGCTGGCCCACCTCAAACGCGGCATGGTTTACCGGTCCCGTGGCGAGTTGGTCGAAGCCCTGAGGGACCTGCGACGGGCCGCCGAGTTGGACCCGATGGCCACACGACCGACGGAACTGCTGGGCGATACACACATGTCGCTGCAGCGGTACGAACAGGCCGCCAGCTCGCTACCAGGATTATCTCGACATCGACGACCGCTCCGCTCGAGTGTGGTACAAGCTCGGCCTCGCTCAATACCGGGCCGGGTATGGTGCCCGGGCCATCTCGTCTCTCGAGCGGGCCCTCGCACTCGAGGAAGGTCTGGCCGAAGTGCATCTGCTGAGGGGGCTCTGCCTGCGCGATGCTGGCGAGCTGCCGGCCGCTCGACTTGCACTTGAAGCGGCGACGCGACACGCACCGGGTCTCGTGGCTTCGCGCGAAGCATTGGCCGACCTCTACCAGGTACTTGGCGAGCAACCGCGGGCGATCGACCAACTCGAAGCGCTGGCGGCGCTGGATCCCAACCACCATGAGCGGTTGGTCGCGCTGGGTCTCGCTCACGCGCGGTCGCGTCGATTCGAGGCCGCCGTGCTGGCCCTCAGCCGCGCCGTCGAGCGCTTCCCCGACAAGGCCCAGGTCTATGCGGCGCTCGGGGCGGTGTGGCTCGAAGCGGCCACCATTCGCAACGATCGCGAGTGCGCTGGACAAGGCCGTTGAGGCACTGTCGACGGCTGCCGGTCACTCTGATGTCACGAGCGAAGCACTCACCGATCTGGCGCGGGCCCTGCTGCTGGCTGGAAAGCCGCTCGAAGCCGAACGCGTGCTGAGGCAAGCCGTCGAGCGTCTCCCCGTGCATCCCGATGCGTTCCTCCACCTGGCTGATCTGGCTCGGCGCTCGAACCGCACCCTGGAGGCCCGCGATGCGCTCGTTCGCTATGCCACGCTGGTGGGAGACGCCCACTCCCTGGCCTCGGTCGCGACGCAGATCGCGGCTCACTCGATCGCGTTGGGCGACGCGACGACAGCTCTTCGCTGGATTGAGCGCGCTGATGACGGCGGGATCACTCCAGAGTTGACGTCACTCCGGGAACGCGCTGAACGGGTTCGCGCGGCCGCCGTCGCCACCAGCCCCATTCCTTAGCAGCCGCCTACCTGCCGGTTTTCTCGGTTCGGGGATCAAGTTGGTCGCGCAATCCATCGCCGAGAAAGTCGGCGGATCAGATAGCGGACCACGGGCGTCATTCTACATGGGCGAATCGGGGCTCTTCGGATGATGTTCCGCGATCCCCAAGCGTCCCATCAGTTTGGATAGACCCTGGCGGCTCAACCCGAGCTCGCGGGCCGCGGCGACGGTGTGACCTCCGGCCTTTGCCAGCGCCGCGCGAACATAACGCTCATCGAACTGCCGGCGCGCATCGGCGAGCGTCGCGGATCGCTCGAGTGCCGCAGCCCGCGCGATATGCATCGGCAAGGCCGCCGGCTTGATGGCGCCTGAGCGTGGCGCCGACACCAGCATCGAGGCGAGGACGTTCTGCAGCTCCCTGACGTTGCCGGGCCACGCATAGGCACCGAGGGCGACGACCGTGGCAGCGGCCAGCGTGGCCCGGCTCTCAGTTCGGCTCGTCAAGCCGCGCCAGACGTGCGCGACGAGACCGGGTAGATCCTCGAGGCGATCCCGCAACGGCGGCAGCGCGATGCGAATGACGTCCAGTCGGTACCAGAGATCCGCTCGAAACTCACCCGCCGCCACCGCGGCCGCGAGCGAACGATTGGTCGCGGCCACGATTCGAACATCAACCCTGCGCACCGAGGTTTCACCTACGCGACGAATCTCGCCCTCCTGAAGCGTGCGCAGCAGCTTGGCTTGAACACGACCGCCAAGCTCGACGACCTCGTCGAGAAAGAGCGTCCCGCCGCTTGCCTCCTCGAACACACCCGGACGGTCGGCGGCCGCGCCAGTGAAGGCCCCGCGGACGTGGCCGAACAGGTCGGCCTCGACGAGATCATCCACCAGCGCCGCACAGTTGATGGCGCAAAACCGGCGATCGCGCCGCACGCTGCGCGCGTGGATGGCGCGAGCGGCCAATTCTTTGCCTGACCCACTCTCGCCTTCGATGAGCACAGGAAATGGTGACGCGGCCGCGCGAACGATCGCTTCTCTAACTTTGAGCATCGCCGCGCTGTCGCCGACGAGTTCTGGGACAGGGTTTGTGCGGTCGGGCTGTGGTTGTGCCTGCAAGAGCGCCAGGCGGACGCTCGGCGAAACGGCGGCAGCGACGATGCCAAGAAGGGTCGTGGCCTGGGGTGCGGCGACGGGCGTGCCGGCACTCCAACGGCACCACACGGCGCCGATCACTTCGGCGCCGTGACGGACCGGCCAGGAAGCTTCGACGGGACCGACCGCCCCGTCAGGGCCGACGGGGACACCAGCTTCCATCGATCGCAGCGCGACCCGAATGCCGGCGACGTTGGAACCGATGCGGGCGAGTACCCGCGAGGACCCGCGTTCCCACGCGACAAACGCCACGCTCGACGCCTGGAGCCGGTCGCGCAGAAATGCCCCCACCCTTGCCAACGTGAGCTGCTCATCTTCGACCTCTTGACAGATGCGCAACACATCGACGAAGTCGTCGACCATCTCCCACCCCCTCGAGCTGTCGTGGTCACTGCGTGCCTCGAGCCGTTCCTGAGCCCGTCGTCTGCTGTTGGCGTCAATTGAACGCGCGACTTCAAGACCTCGCGCCGCCAGGTCCGGCGGCGCCTGCCCGAGCGTCGCGAGCAAGGCGCGGGCTTCGAACGGCTGATCTCGGGTCACCAGAACCGTCGCCAGCGCCAGCGCCTTCTCGCTGCGGTTCGAATCACCCGTCGTGTCCGCAACGAGCAGCTCCCATCTCGCGAAGGCTTCTGTTGCGGTAGACGTCGTCGCGACGGCCGGGGAATCGAGTGACTCGGTACGGGACCAGCGATTCGTGAACACTCCGCACCACCCGGCTTCCCGCACCCATCGGCCAGGTCATCGAGACCGGTCCTCGGGCCAGCGTCCGAACCAACACGTGCGGTCGCTCGTCACGACGAGCCAACCGCAAGAGAGCAACCGCGGCCTCGCCGGACAAGGCGGGGGTTTGCGCGAAGATGACGAGGGACCGGTCTTCCAGCCAAAGCGGCGTGGCCTGTGGCCCGTGTTGAGCAAGGGCGCCTAGTAGCTCGACCGAGATGGGTACCCATCCGCGAAGACGGGCCTCTCGAGCGAGCGCCCGCTTCAGGTAGTCATGGTCGCGCGCATGGCGCGCGCGTAAGTCGAACGCGCGCGGTTCACCGTGTCGAGCGCAGTCCAGCAGCTCGGTAAAGTTCAACAACTCCTGGCCGAGCGCAAGCGGGCCGCTGGCGAGGCGCCCATGGCTCCCACACTTCGAGCCGATCCGACCCCGACGACTCGAGATCGATCAGCGTTCGCCCCCGGCGCGTGTCGAAGAGCGAGGCCTGCGGGCCCGCGTGCCGGCGCACGTCGAACGTCAACGACCTGACCGGTCGCCAGATCGATCGGATGCGACCGTGCGCGTACGACGAGATAGCGATCGAATCGCAGCACGGCGTCGCATAGTGCAAACGACTGGCCGCGCGATGCGGGCCGCAAAGATCGGCGGTTTCATCGGTCACGTGCGCCCGAGTGCGCAGGAAGTTCTAGTACAATGCCTGCTCGATGTTGCGGTTTCTGACCGCTGGCGAATCACACGGCCGTAGTCTGGTGACGATCATCGAGGGCGTGCCCGCAGGCCTCGAAATCGATTTTGATCGCATCACGCAGGATTTGCGTCGGCGGCAGGGCGGCTACGGCCGCGGTCAACGCATGGCGATCGAATCGGATCGCGCAGAGGTGATCGCGGGCGTGCGCCGCGGACGAACGACGGGCGCGCCAATTGCTCTGGTCATCGCCAACAAAGACTGGAAGAACTGGCAGCTCACCATGCACGTCGAGGCCGAAGCGCCAGCGGACGCGACCGGAGCGCGCCGGGCCGCTGTCGTCCGCCCGCGACCCGGTCATGCCGATCTGGCCGGAGGCCTGAAATACGAACACGAAGACTTGCGTGACGTGCTCGAGCGTGCCAGCGCACGAGAAACCGCGGCCCGCGTAGCAGCCGGTGCCGTTGCGCGGCAGATTCTGCGCACGATTGACGTCGCCCTCGTGAGTCATGTCACGGGCATCGGCGACGTCGTGCTCGAGGATGTCGCAACCGTGACCTTCGACGTCGCGCGGTCGATCCCGGAGGACTCGCCCCTCCACTGCGCGGATCCGTCGATTGAGGCACGGATGATCGCCGCGATCGATCGGGCCCGCGAAGCGGGCGACACGCTTGGTGGCAGCTTCGAAGTCATCGCCCACGGTGTGCCGCCCGGGCTGGGGTCCTACGCGCAGTGGGACCGCAAGCTCGATGGCCGGCTCGCGCAAGCCCTGATGTCGATCCCGGCCATCAAAGGCGTCGGCATCGGGCTCGGCACCGAAGCGGCGCGTCGCCCCGGTTCGCAGGTTCACGACGAAATCGTGTCAAGCGCAACCGGCGCCGCTCGCCCTCAGCCGTCCGACCAACCGCGCTGGCGGTCTCGAAGGCGGCGTGACCAACGGCGAAGAGCTTCGCGTGTCGGCGTTCATGAAGCCGATCTCGACCTTGATGAAACCCCTCCGCTCGGTAGACCTCACCACGCTGGACGAGGCGCCGGCGGCGATCGAGCGTAGTGACGTGTGCGCCGTCCCCGCCGCAGCGGTCGTGGGCGAAGCAATGGTCTGTCTCGTCCTTGCCGACGCGGCGCTCGAACGATTTGGCGGCGACTCCATCCGTCAGCTGCAGGCGCAACGCACGCGAAGCTACCGGGGCCATCCAGCGTCGTCTCACCCGCCGCCGCGTGCCGGCCCGCGCAACCTCCTGATGATTCGTCCTATCGTGCGATACGGCGATCGCACGCTCACCGAACCGGCGCGCGCGGTCGACGAAATCACTCCCGAAGTGCTCTCGCTCGTCAACGACATGATCGAGACAATGTATGCGGCGCCCGGGATCGGACTGGCGGCGCCACAGGTCGGCGTCGGGCTCCGCATTTTCGTCGTGGATGTTTCCGTTGGTCGCGATCCGAATGCCCTCATCACCTTGATCAACCCGGTGTTCGTCGAACGCGACGGCGTTCAGCTCGAGGAAGAGGGTTGTTTGAGTCTGCCCGGGTTCAACGCCACGGTCGTGCGGCCAGCCCGAGCGGTCGTGAGGGGGCTGAATCGCTCGGGGGCGGAGCACCAGGTCGCGGGAGAGGGACTTCTTGCGAGAGCGTTTCAACACGAAATGGACCATCTCGACGGCCGGCTCTTCGTCGATCGGTTACGAGGGATCAAGCGCGACCTCATCGTCCGAAAGATCAAGAAGCTGGCGCGTGCTGGCCAGTGGTAGTCGTGCCGAGCCGCCGCCTTCGCATCGCGTTCTTCGGGACGCCGGCATTCGCCGTTCCGACGCTGACCGCACTCTTGGGTGCCGGCCATGAGGTGGTGGGCGTGGTCACCCAGCCAGATCGGCCGCGTGGACGCGGTCAGCGGATCTCGGAAGCCCCGGTCAAGGCGCTTGCCCTCGAACAGCGCTTGTCCGTGCTCCAGCCGTCACGACTGGCGAGGGACCTCTTCGAGGCCGACTTTGTTGCGTTGGGCGCAGACCTGGGCGTCGTTGCTGCCTACGGAAAGATCCTTCCTGAGTGGCTTTTGAATCAGCCTCCACTTGGCATGATCAACGTCCATGCCTCGCTACTGCCGAAATATCGTGGCGCTGCACCGGTTCATCGCGCCGTTCTCGCTGGTGAGTCGGAAACGGGCGTGACCATCATGCGAGTCGTGAAGGCGCTCGACGCCGGGCCGATGCTGGCGCGGGCGGTTCGGCCAATCGCACCGAACGAGACCAGCGACGTCGTGGAGCACTCCCTGGCGATGCTGGGGGCGGAGTTGCTGGTCGACACGTTGGCCCGCATCGCGTCGGGCAAGGTCGTCGAGACGCCGCAAGACGAGTCGGGCGCGACCTATGCGCCCCGACTCACGAAGGACGAAGGACTCGTCGACTACGCGGCGCCGGCGCTTGCTATCCACAACCAGATTCGCGGTCTGCGCCCGTGGCCGATGGCCTTTACCTTTCTGGGCAACGCGCGTCTGGTGCTGCACGAGGCGCGGTTGTCTCCGCACGATCCCGGTGATTCGCTCCCCGGGACGATCGTCCGGATCGATCGACGCTTTGACCGTTGCGGCCGGCGATCGACATTCCATCGACATCCTCCAGCTCCAACCCGAAGGGCGTCGAGTGATGACCGCAAGAGAGTTCTTAGCCGGTCACACCGGCTCTGCGGGGGCGGCGTCTCGGTTGAGATGATTTCCCCCGCTCGCCAGGCAGCCTTTGATGCTCTCCGATCCATCGCCTCTGGTCAGGCGGATTTGGGCGATGCGCTGAGGCGCACGCGTGACCCGCTCGAGGACCCTCGCGATCGGGCGCTGGCGACAGATCTCGTGCTGGGCACGCTGCGCACTCGCGCCGCCCTTGACTACCAGCTGCAGCAGTTCAGCGCCCGGCCGCTGTCACGTCTCGATGAATTGGTGCTCGATTGTTTGCGTCTGGCGGCCTACCAGATTCTCTACCTCAGTCGCCTGCCGATGAGTGCCGTCGTCAACGACGCGGTGTCGATAGTGAAAGCGTCGAGGGTGCGTAGCGCCGCGCCGTTTGCGAACGCCGTGTTGCGGAGGCTGGCGCGCAGTCACGATCACCTGAACTGGCCCAGTCGCCCGAGCGTCTCGAATCGTGAAGAGCAGCCGCAGTGCACTCGTGGAATTCCTGTCGATTACCTGCTCTCATCCGCCCTGGCTCGTGAGTCGATGGTTGGAGCGTTACGGCGAGGCCGTTACCGAGGAGTGGCTGCGCTTCAACAATCAGCCGCCGGCCATGACGCTGGCGACGAACCGCCTGCGGACAACCCGAAATGAGCTTGCAACACGACTGCTGGCCGAAGACGTGCGGACCGGCACCGACGGCCTTTGCCGCCAACGGGCTGACGGTTGTCTCTGGTCAGGTCCTGAGGACGCAGACATTTCGTGAGGGGTACTGTCTGGTTCAAGACGAGGCGTCTCAGTTGGTTGCCGAACTCGTGGAGCGGAACAAGGAGCCCGGTCCGTTCTCGATGCATGTGCGTCTCCCGGCGGCAAGACCGTCGCATTGGCCGCGCAGGTCGAGATGGCGGATCCGCCTGTGGCTTCCACCTTTAGGCGGAAGATGGACATGACGGTGGCTTCCGCCTTTAGGCGGAAGGAAGGCCGAGTGGTTGCGACAGACGTTCGAAGACGACGGGTACGGCTTCTGGCTGATACCCTGCAGCGATGCCAGGCGCAGTCGGTTCGGGTTGTCCAAGTGTCAGCGACCGACCCATTCCCGTTTCTCGAGGGCGTATTTGATCGCGTGCTCGTGGATGCACCCTGCTCAGGACTGGGAACCGTTCGCCGCGATCCTGACATTCGTTGGCGGCGAACTGAATCCGATCTTCCAGCCTTCAGCCAGCAGCAACGGGATTTGCTTCGTCGCGTGGCTCCCACGGTTTCTTCGGGCGGCCGCATCATTTACAGCACGTGCTCCAGTGAGCCCGAGGAGAATGAGGGCGTGGTGTCGGCGTTTCTGGCCGACCATGCTGACTTCAGCGTTTTACCAATCGCGTCGCTACCAGAGCTGAGTGCGGCTGTTCGTTCTCTGACCACCACTGACGGTTTCTTCCGGTCGCAACCAACCGTGGGGCTGGAAGCCTTCTTCGCCGCCGTGCTCCAAAAGGACGCAGTTGAGACTGAACGAATGTGAGTCGATAGACCTGGGGCCGTAGGCCGTGGACCGTAGAGCCGTGGACCGTGAGCCAATGGTGTACGATTAAGGGCTGCGCATGTCATTCGCGCCGAGAGTCTGGGGGGCCGGGAAGCTCCTGATCCTGGTCGGTGGGCTCGTAGCCACGTTCGTCGTCTTCGCGGCCATCGCGATGCGCGTGGCTGTTCGGGCCCGTGAGGTGCAGGTGCCGCAACTCGCTGGTCGTCCGCTTGACGAGGCGCGGGCCTTGGCCGCCGATCTGGACCTGGTGGTTCGCGTTGACGAAGCCCGGCGGCCTGACGGGAGTGTGCCTGCTGGCATGTACTCGGCCAGGATCCGCAGGCAGGCACGACCGCCCGACGACAGCGTGGGGTTCGCATCTGGCTGAGCGCCGGACCCCGAATCGTAGTCGCGCCCAAGCTCGTGGGTGAATCCGAACGGGCCGCGCAGATTCGATTGGCGCAGGAGAGCGTGACGTCGAGCATTGCGGAAATACGGGACGCGGCCTATCCACCGGGCGTGGTGGTCGCACAGGATCCCGCGCCCGAGACACGGACGTCCGAGGTGCGGCTGCTCGTGAATCGCGGCGAGGATCGCGCAAGTTACGTGATGCCGGACCTCATTGGTGTCAACGGCGAGCGCGCCGCCGAGCTTCTCCGGCTTCGTGGCTTCCGAGTCTCGATGACCGGACAGTTGTCGGCGCCTGGCCTTCCGTCCGGCGTCGTCATCCGTCAGACGCCTGCGGGTGGGTACCAAGTCCACCCCGGCGATGCCATTACGCTGGAAGTGAGCCAATGACGATTCGCCTGGCGCCTTCGATCTTGTCGGCGAACTTCGCGGAGCTCGCGCACGAAATTGCCGCGGCTGAACGAGGGGGGGCCGACCTCATCCATGTTGACGTGATGGACGGCCACTTCGTGCCGAACATCACGGTCGGACCTCCCGTGGTGCGCGCGATCAAGCGCGTGGCGCAAGTACCGCTCGATGTTCACCTCATGATCGAGGACCCGGACCGGTACCTCGATGCGTTCGTCGATGCCGGTGCGTCGATGCTGTCGGTTCACGTCGAAGTGCTGCCCCACCTGCATCGAACGATCAGCGCCATCAAGCAGCGCGGAGTGAAGGCTGGGGTCGTGCTCAATCCATCAACGCCGGTGGTGGCGATCGAAGAGGTCGCACGCGACCTGGACTATGTCCTGGTCATGTCCGTCAACCCGGGCTTCGGGGGTCAGTCATTCATTCCCCGCAGCGTCGACAAGATTCGCGCCGTCCGTGCGCTGTTGCAGTCGGCTGGCAGCACCGCCCCCATCGAAGTGGATGGCGGAATCGATTTCCACACGGTCGGCCTCGTCGTCGACGCGGGCGCAGAACTGCTGGTGGCCGGGCACGCAATCTTTGGCGGCGGGCAACCGGAGCAGGCAGCCCGCGCCTTGAAGCAGCCGCGCTCGCCGCGCGACCCCAGGCCGCTCGACCCTAGATGCCGACTTCCGTCCAACTTCGAAGTGCTGGACGTCTGTCGACGTCCGTCGTACGCGTCCGCTATGCCGAGACCGACAAGATGGGAGTCGTCTATTACGCGCACTACCTCGTGTGGTTCGAGATCGGTCGTACGGAGTGGCTGCGCGAGACCGGCTGGACTTACCGGTCGATGGAAGATGACGGGCTCGGCTTGCCGGTCATCGAAGCACACTGCGAATACAAGGCGAGCGCGCGCTACGACGACGACCTGGAGATTCGAACCCGGGGGCGGCTCGTGTCGCCGCTTCGGATTGCGATTCGACTACGAATCGTCCGGCGAACCGATTCACAAGTCATCGCGACGGGCTATACCGTGCACGTCACCCTCGATCGCTCGGGGCGGCCCGTGCGCTTGCCCGAACGGGTAAGGGAACTGCTGGCATGAAGGCATTGGTGACGGGAGCGGCGGGATTCATCGGGTCGCACTTCAGCGAGCGGCTCCTCGACCAGGGCGCGTCCGTGACGGCGATTGACTGTTTCACGGACTACTACCCGCGCGAGATCAAGGAACGAAACCTCTCAGCGGTCGCGGAAATCGTCCGGGCTTCACGTTCGTCGAGGATGCTCTCGGCACGGCGAATCTCGACCGACTCCTCGACGATGTGACGCACGTCTTTCACCTGGCCGCACAAGCGGGCGTGCGCAAGAGTTGGGGCAAGGACTTTCGCACCTACACAACCCTCAACGTCGATGCCACTCAGATGCTGCTCGAGGCATGTGTCGGACGGCCGATCGAGCGAGTCGTGTACGCGTCGAGCTCGTCGGTCTACGGTGACGACACGCCATTACCGATGCGCGAGGATGCCACGCCGCATCCAGTCTCCCCGTACGGGGTCAGCAAACTTGCGGCCGAGCATCTCTGCCACTTGTATTTCGTCAACCACCAGGTTCCAACGGTTTCGCTTCGATACTTCACCGTCTACGGACCGCGCCAGCGCC
Organism: uncultured Acidobacteriota bacterium; assembly: GCA_963734095.1. Lineage (GTDB taxonomy): Bacteria > Acidobacteriota > Vicinamibacteria > Vicinamibacterales > UBA2999 > JACCSI01. The sequence continues at coordinate 92,178 of CAVTGK010000061.1, forward strand.
CCGACATGGGGTTTCATCGGTTTTTCAGTGCGGTCCTCGATGGCCGGCCGGTGGTGCAGTACCGGTGACGGGCTGCAGACGCGAGACTTCACGTTTCGTCGCGGATGCGGTCACCGCGACCGTGGCGGCCGCAGTCCATGGGACCCCGGGAGGCGTCTACAATATTGGCGGGGGTTCGCGCGTCTCGCTTCGCGAAGTGTTCGACATGATCTCGCGCGTCTCGGGTCGGCAGGTCGTCACCGACCTGCAGCCTTCCCAGAAAGGGTGACATGCGAGACACGTACGCCGACACTTCTCGGGCTCGAGCTGACCTGCGTTTCTCGCCGGCCACCGGCCTCGAGGATGGGCTGCGCGAGATGTTTGCCTGGATGGAAGCGATTCGCAGATGACGAGAAGTGCTGTCGTGACGGTGTGTGTGGCGGTCGTCTCGGTGGCGGCTGCGGGTTGCGGTGCCAGTCGGAGCGCAGGTACCGCCCGGGACGGCGGAAGCGGATCAGTTTCTGTTCACCCGGGGCCAAGAAGAGCTCAAGGAGCGACACTGGGTTCAGGCGCGCGAGTATTTCCGTCAAATCGTCGACAACTATCCGCAAAGCCAATTTCGACCGGATGCGAAGCTGGCGGTCGGCGACACCTATATCGGCGAAGACACGACCGAGTCGCTGCTGCTGGCGGTCAACGAGTTTCGCGAGTTTCTCACGTTCTACCCGACGCATCCACGCGCGGATTATTCGCAGTATCGACTCGGGGTCGCCTATTCGGAGCAGATGCTGGCGCCCGATCGCGACCAGACGGCGACTCGCGATGTCATCCGGGAGCTGACCGCGTTCGTCGACCGATATCCGAACAGCTCACTGGCGCCAGAGGCGAAAAAGTTGCTGCGAGAGGCCAAGGATCGGCTGAGCGAATCCAGCTATCTGGTGGGGCGTACTTACTACCGCATGCGGTGGTACCCGGGCGCCATCGATCGGTTTCGCGAAGTGCTGAAGAACGATCCGGAGTACACACGCCGGGACGCCGTCTACTTTCACTGGCGGAATCGCTGCGACAGACGCCCGACAAGAAGCCGGAGGCGCTTCCCTATTACGAGCGGATCCTCCAGGAGTTCGAGCAGAGCGAGTATCTCGAGGACGCGCGCAAGCGCATCGCGGAGATCAAGACGCCGTAGCCCGGGCTGGAAGTTAGGCGCGCTTGCGCTGCTCGACGCGGGCTTTGGCTTCGGAGAAGTCGGCCACGCGCGACAGATTGCTCATCGCGCGGTTGAAGCGGCGGTAGTAGTCGAGAGCTGAAACGAGCGCCGTTGCAAGGACGACCCACAGTGCCGCCTGGCCTGCAAGAGGAGCCAGCGGCATCCGCTCCCATCCGAGAATCAGCAACAGGATCGCGACCACCTGCGACACCATCTTCAGCTTGCCGAGGCGGCGACGCCGGCATCGTCAGACCGCGCGCATAGGCGACGCTGCGCAGGCCGGTAATGGCGAACTCGCGGCCGATGATCACCGCGACCATCCACGCCGGCGCGAGATCGAGCTGCACCAGTGAGATCAGCGTGGCGGAAATCAGGAGCTTGTCGGCAATCGGATCGAGCACCTGCCCGACCCAGGTCACTTGCCCGCGGCGTCTTGCGAGGTAGCCGTCGAGCCAGTCGGTGAGCGAGGCAAGGCCGAAGATGGCGGCGCCGACGAGTTCGACAGGGAGTCCCAGCACGAGTCGGCCCTCGAACTTCGTCAGCAGGACCGACACCAGCACGGGCACCAGAAAGATGCGCGCGACCGTCAGGGAATTCGGTAAGTTCATGCCCTGGCGGTGTCTATTCTACACGAGGGTCTGCGGTAAGATCGTTCGGTTGCCATGAAAGCGATCCTCCTTGCAGGGGGCAAGGGCACTCGGCTCAGACCGCTGACCATCCATACGCCCAAGCCCATCGTTCCGATCTTCGATCGAGCCTTTCTCCACTACCAGATCGATCTTCTCAAGCAGGTTCCCGAGATAGACGAGGTGATTCTCAGCCTCAACTATCAGCCCCGGCGGATCGAAGAGATTTTCGGTGACGGCGCCGGCACCGGCGTGCGCATCCGCTACGTCGTCGAACCCTCACCGCTCGGCACGGGCGGTGCTGTGCGTTTTGCCGCGCAGGGCGTGACCGACACGCTGGTCGTCTTCAATGGCGATGTGATGACGTCGGTCGACGTGAACCGCGTCGCTCGCCCTGCATCGAGAGCGCAAGGCCAAGGCGACCATCGTCTTGACCCCGGTGGACAATCCATCGGCTTACGGGTTGGTCGAAACGCATCGCGACGGCGCCGTCAAACGATTCCTCGAAAAGCCAAGCGCGGACGAAATGACGTGCAACACGATCAACGCCGGGATTTACGTGCTCGAGCCGGACACCTTCGATCGCATCCCGAAAGACGTGTCGTATTCAATCGAACGAGCCTACTTTCCCTCTCTGGTGGAGCGTCGGAAGCCTTCGTTGCCTACATCGATCGCGGATATTGGATTGATATCGGCACGCCAGAGAAATACGCGCAGGTCCATCACGACATGTTCGACGGCCGCTTCGTCGGTGGCGTTTTCGCCTCAGCGGATCGCCATCAGCCGATCGTGTCGCCTGAGGCGCGGATCGAGGAGGGCGTGCGCCTCGAGGCCCCCTGCTTCGTCGATAGCGGCGCGCACATCAAGGCGGGCGCCGTCATCGAGCCCTATTCGGTGATCGGTCGCGGCGTCGTGGTGTCGAGGAAGAGGCGCACGTCGCGAGCAGCATCATCTGGCCCAACACGCGAATCGGTCAGCATGCCAGCGTCCAGGGCGCCATCCTCGCGCGCAATTGTCACATCGGCCGCAACGTCACGGTCCGCGGCGCCGGCGGTCCTGGGCGACAAGACGGCGCTGACCGAGTTCACTCGAATTTGACGACTCATGCCATCGCCATCGATCCCAACGTTTTCAAGGCCTACGATGTTCGCGGTCTCTATCCCGAAGAGATTACCGAAGCCTGTTTCAGCAACTCGGCCGAGCGTTCGTCGCGTATCTCGGGCCGGGACGCTTTGCCGTCACGCGCGACATGCGGTTGTCGTCGCCGACGCTGGCCCAGGCCTTCATCAGGGCGTCATCGCTCAGGGCGGCCACGTCACCGACTACGGGCTTGCTCGGCACGGACCAGATGTATTTCGCGGTCGCAGCCGATGAGCTCGATGGCGGCGCGCAAATCACGGCTTCTCACAACCCGAAGCAGTACAACGGCTGCAAACTGGTCAAACGTGAAGCGTTTCCTCTGAGCGGCGAATCGGGAATCAGGGAGATGAAAGAGATGATTCTCGGCGGCACGATTGCCTCGCCCGCAGTCCACTCCGGGATCGGTTGTGCGTGGCGACGTGCTCGACCGCTACACGAGTCATGTGCATGTCGTTCATCGACGAATCGACGATCCGGCCGTTCAAGGTGGTGCTCGACGCGGGAAGCGGGGTCGCGGGACTGGTCGCGCCGCGACTGTTCGATCGCCTGCCCTGCCAGACCACTCGACTTTGTTTCGAGGTCGACGGCACCTTTCCGAATCACGAAGCCAACCCGCTGATCGAAGAGAATCGTCGCGATATCACTGCGCAAGTCATCAAGGATCGCGCCGACGTCGGCATTGCCTGGGATGGTGACGCCGACCGTTGCTTTTTCCTCGACGGGACCGGAGAGTTCATCGCCGGCGATTTCGTGACGGCACTACTCGCGGAAGCGTTTCTCCTGAAGAAGCCGGGCTCGACCATCATCTACGACGTGCGGGCGAGCTATGCCGTCAAGGACATCGTCGCGCGGTACGGCGGCAAGGCGCTGATGAATCGCGTCGGGCACGCGTTCATCAAACGCCGGATGCGCGAGGAGGACGCGATTTTTGGCGGCGAAGTGACCGGTCACTACTACTTCCGCGACAACTTCTACGCCGACAACGGCTTCATTCCGGCTCTGCTGATCTTGGAGCTGATGTCGAAGAAGGGGCAGTCGCTGCGCGATCTGCTGAAACCACTGCGGGAGAAATACTTCATCTCGGGTGAGATCAACACCGTGGTGTCGAGTATGGAGGTTGCGGCCGAGAAGATCGAGCGTCTCGCACGCGAATACGCGCACGGGAACGTTTACCAACTCGATGGTATCTCGGCGGAGTTCCCTGACTGGCATTTCAACGTTCGGCCGTCGAATACCGAACCACTGCTGCGGCTGAACCTCGAGGGGCTGACGCCGGAGATCATGGAGCGGCGCCGCGACGAGGTGCTGGGGATGATCAGGGGGTAGAGCATCCAGAGCGAAGGTTGGAGCGGGAGACGGGGATCGAACCCGCGACCAACAGCTTGGGAAGCTGTGACTCTACCACTGAGTTACTCCCGCTCAGCCAGCCCCTATCTTACCAGCCCCACCCGACGCACCGGTCCCACTCGACCCACCTGCCCCGTCCCACCCGACCCCACCTGCCCTATTTCACCACCACCCCAACGCCCGCCGTGACGAGTGTCGTGCGCGGCGCACCCGGATGCGTGGCGGTCGTTGGCACGGTGCTCAAGGTGTGCCAGCGCAAATCGAAACCGATTCCGACGTGATCGTTGAGAAACCACCGTGCACCCCCACCGTAGTTCAGCGTCGTCGTCCATCCAGATTCCAGTGGTTGAAACACGGTTGCGCCTGGCGGTGCCAGCACGGCCTCGCTCTCAACGTTCGATTCGGCCCAGACCTACGCTGATATAGCTCCATCCGTTGGCGTGCCCGAAGTTCAGCGAGACCTGCGGTGCCAGGCTCGACATCCGCGTGGTGACTTCCGGAATCGTCCCAGGCGGTGGAGGCGTCGGACCCTCAGCGATTTCCGGCGGCACGCTGGATTTTCGTGCCGTCAAGTAGGTGGCCCCGACCCCGAGCGTCATGGGGCCGAGCCGAGCCACGTAGACGTGGGCGCCGACCTCGAGGCCGAGGCTTCGAGCTGGCACCTCGGTGCCTTCGGGCACCACGGGGACCCAGCCAACCGCCGTTGGAAGTCCAACCGAGGCCGCGCGCACATCAACGACGAAGCGCCCGATAGGTTCTTTCGGCTGAGCAAAGCTCGAAGTCGCGATCGCCATCGCGGCGGCCGCAAACACGAGCGCGCGACCGGGCATCAACGTGCCTTGCGTCGTTCCGCCCAGTACCTTCTTCATCCGCTCGGAAACGGCCCGCTTTTCCGCGGCTGACATCTTGCGTTGGCGTCGCCTGCGCTTTCTGGCGCCACCGCTCGAATCAGCCGAGGCGGGTGGACGCCCCCGACGGCGCCCGGCGATCGCGGCGTCTATGCCGGGAAACGCCGCGCGAATCGCGGCCTCCTCCTGCCGGAGCTCTTCCAGCCGGCGCGCCGCTCCTAACCGTGCCAGACGTCGTAGCTCCTCTGGTGTCAAGCGCTTGGCCACTCTGATCCCTCCCAAACTGCGCGATCCTACTACGGTCGACTGAACTCTCTGGAACACTCAGCGTCAGTACCCCGACGGCCTGATGAGCGTCGGTGACTCGCCACGCGACTCCTTGACGATGCGCACGCCGGCGCTGGCGCCGACCCGGCTGGCGCCCGCAGCGACCATCGCCTTCATCTGTTCGAGATCGCGCACCCCACCGGCAGCCTTGACGCCAACCGTGTCGCCTACGACGCGGCGAAGGAGCATCACGTCGCCGATGGTCGCGCCACCAGGTCCGAAGCCCGTCGATGTCTTGACGAAGTCGGCGCCGGCGGCCTTGGTCAACGTGGCCGCAGTCACCTTCTCTTCCTCGGTCAGCAGCGCGGCCTCGATGATCACTTTGCTCACAACGCCGGCATCGTGGCAGGGTCCCATGACGTGTGCGATGTCCTGTTCGACCAGCCGAAGGTCGCCGGACTTGAGTGCGCCCACGTTGATGACCATGTCGATCTCGACCGCTCCGTCGAAGATGGCGCGTCGCGTCTCGGTACTGTTTGACGTCTGGCGTGGTCGCGCCGAGTGGAAATCCGACCACCGAGCACACGCCTACGCCACTGCCCCGCAACAATTTCGCGCAAAACGCGACCCAGGTGGGATTGACGCACACGGTGGCGAAGTGAAACTCCGCCGCCTCGCGACACAGCTTCTCGACCTCGCTGGCCGTGGCATCGGGCTTGAGCAGCGTGTGATCGATCAGCGCCGCGACTTCGCGGTCACCGCCACCGTCGGCGTGCAGCCCCAGCCGCGAGGCACCGGCCGCCACGACGCCGCGGACCTGATCCGGGCAACAGGCGAAGGCAAAACCATGGCAGGCGCAGCGCGCGGGTGCGACCGCACCGGCTGCCGCCAATTCCTGAAGAATGATGTCGATGACGCGTTTGATATCGGCCAAAGGACCCGGCGCCGTCAATTCTAGCGCGTTCGCTCGAGCGCCCTGATCTTGGCCAGCCGTCGGATGTACCGGGCTTCGCGCATGGGCGTTGCCAGCCAGGTCTGAACGATGGCCTTTGCGTCTTCGGTTGTGACCAACGTCGCACCGAGAGCCAGAACATTGGCGCCATTGTGCTCGCGGGCATAGCGCGCCAAAGTTCGATCGGTGCACATGGCCGCGCGTACGCCATCGATCTTGTTGGCCGCGATGGCGGAGCCTAGTCCCGCGCCGTCGATGACGATGCCGGCATCCGCTTCGCGGTGAGCGACGAGTCGTCCGATCCGCGCCGCGATGTCGGGATAGTCAACCGGCTCGGTGCTGTTGGTGCCAACATCCTCGACGGCCATCCCAAGGCCACGCAGCAGATCAATCACCACTGCTTTCAGCGCGACGCCCGAATGATCGCTGCCGATGGCAACGCGCCGAACGTCGGCAACGGGCGGAAGGCTGGCGTCATCGGTTTCGACCACATCGCGAATCACGGTCACCCGCCGAGCCCGCAGCGTGTCACTGGCGAGCGGCGTGATGTGACCGCCCTGCGCCAGCGTGACAGACGTACCCACGTCGATCATGCGCGCATCCGCTTCGGTGATGATGTCGTAGCGCTTCATGCCAGCCCTTCTATGCTACCCTCGGTCGCCATGTCGACGGCTGAGCTCCCGCCTTTCATCCCGAGCGAAGCGCTGCGCAATCGCGTTGCGGCGATCGCGCGAGAAATTCGGACCGACGTGCCAGACGAGGATCTCCACCTGTGTGTGTCTTGAAGGGAGCGGTGATGTTCCTGGCCGATCTCGTGCGCGCGATGACGGGTCATGTGACGATGGATTTCATGGCCCTTTCGAGTTACGCGGGGACGACGTCGTCAGGCGAGGTCCGCCTGATCAAGGACCTCGATTATGGACTCGAAGGCCGCAACGTCATCATCGTCGAGGACATCGTCGACACGGGGCTGACGTTGCACTACCTGCAAGAGATCCTCCGGGCCCGGAATCCGAAGTCGCTGCGGACGGCGTGTCTCTTGAGCAAGCCGTCACGCCGGCAGATCGAAGTGAAGGTGGATTACATCGGCTTCACCATCGAAGATCGCTTCGTGGTGGGATATGGCCTCGACTACTCGGAGAAGTATCGAAACCTGCCGTACATCGGCGTCTTGCAGTGAACGTGCCGCCGTCATGCGATGTCACTGCGGGGCCAGTCCCTCTCCACGGCGGCGCGCACCTGTTCGACGCCTTGCGAGCCGCGGCCAGCACCTGCGGCTCGTTGAGCGTCAGGACCTTCCCGTCTCGCATCAACACTCGACCGTTCACGATGGTCGTGACGACATCGTCTCCGCGGGTGGCGTAGACAAGGTGAGACACCGGATCGTACATCGGCGTCTGGCGCGGCCTGGTCCATGCGGACGATGATGAGGTCGGCGAGCTTGCCGGCCTCGAGCGAGCCGAGCTCCTTCTCGCGGCCGATCACGCGTGCGCCGCCGATAGTCGCCATTTCGAGCGCGGTGCGCGCGCTGACGACGCGTGGATCCTTCGAGACGAGCTTGTGCAGAAACGCCGCCTGGCGCATGGCCTCGAACATGTCGAGATCGTTGTTGCTGGCGGCGCCGTCAGTGCCGAGTCCGAGCGCGACACCGGCCTTCAGGTATTCAGGGACTGGCGCGCGTGCCGCTCGCCAACTTCATGTTGCTCTCGGGGTTGTGTGACACGCCGACGCTGTTTTTGTGGAGCACCGCGATTTCGTCGGGCTGAATCCAGACCGCCGTGTGCGGCAATCACCTGGGGCCCCCAAAAGCCGAGCGCGGTGAGCGCGGCCACCGGCCGCGCTTTGTGACGCTCCTGTGAAAGGCCGTTCTCGGCCTCCGTTTCGGCCAGATGGATCAGCAACGGAACTTTGTGCCTTGCCGCGAGGTCCCGGGCTTGCTTGAGGATCGAGGCGTCAAGCGTATAGACGGAATGGGGCGCGACGGCGGGAACAATGAGATCGTCCTGCTGATATTGCTTGATGAAGGCCTCAGCGCGTTTCAGCGCGTCGGCGGGCGTTTTGGCATCTGGCACCGGGAACTCGATGATGGACTGCCCCAGGACGCCGCGCAGCCCAGCTTCTTTGGTGGCGCGGGCAATCTCCTCTTCGAAGTAGTACATGTCGACGTAGGTCGTCGTCCCGGACCGAATCATCTCGAGGGCCGCGAGCTGTGTGCCCGTCCGCACGAACGCCGGCGAGACGGTTTTCGCTTCCGCGGGAAAGATGTATTTCTGCAGCCAGTCCATCAACGCAAGGTCGTCGCCGAGACCGCGATACAGCACCATCGGCGCATGCGTATGCGTGTTGATCAACCCGGGCATCACGACTCGTCCACGCGCGTCGATGGTGCTTTTCGCCCGGAAGTCGCGCGCGATCGCGTCCGCAGGTCCCACCGCGACGATGGACGAGCCGTTGAGGGCAACCGATCCCGGTGAAATGACACGCCGTTCAGCATCCATCGTGAGGACGATTCCGTTGGCGACGATGAGATCGATCGGCCGCGGCGTTTGTGCGTGCAGCGGGGCGAACGACGCTGCAAGAAGGGTCAGGCTGGCGAGGCCAACGCCGCGAGCCCGGCCTGATTGCATGTTCGACATTGGCGAAATTCTACTCTGCGAGTAAGCTTCTCGGCCGTGGTTCACCTCGTCGAACACCCGCTCGTGCATGACATCCTCTCGGAGCTCCGCGACACACACACGACGCCAGAGCGCTTTCGGCAGCTTGCGGGACGCATCAGCGTCTTGCTGGCAGCCGAAGCGTTACGCGACATTCCGACGACGGCCGGGACGGTCGTGACGCCGCTCGGTCCCGCTCCGGCGCGGCGCGTTCAAACCGATGTCGTCTTGGCGCCCGTGCTCAGGGCCGGTCTCGGCATGCTGCCCGGCATGTTGGAGCTGGTTCCCGGCGCGCGGGTCGGTCACATCGGGCTGCAGCGCGATGAGCGGACGGCCGTCGCGTCGCAGTACTACGCCAAGCTTCCGGCGCATCTCGAAGACAGTTACGTGCTGATGATCGACCCGATGCTCGCGACCGGGGGAAGTGCCGTCGTGGCGCTGGACATGCTGTCGAAGGCGGGTGCGCGGAACATTCGGTTGGTGTGTATCGTCGCCGCGCCCGAAGGCATCGCGGCGGTCGAGAAGGCTTACCCGCGCGTGCCGATCTATACGCCCGCGGTTGATGAGCGGCTGAACGATCACAAGTTCATCGTGCCGGGGCTGGGTGATTTCGGGGATCGGCTGTACGGGACTGGATTACACTAGAGGTTCCCCAGGGCGCGCGCTTGGCTCAGCGGTAGAGCACCGCCTTCACACGGCGGGGGTCGGTGGTTCGAATCCACCAGCGCGCACCAAATAAACACCAATAAAATCAAACGTTTACAGGAAAGTGGCGATAGCCGCGCCGCGCAGACTATTGGCCCGGTCGTGCATTAGTCGTGCAGCTTGTCAGGGAGACCGCCCATCGCCTCGATGGTGCCGTCGGAATTGACCATGATGGGTAATCGACGGCCATCCTTCACGGTGAGCAACGCGTTTCTGCCTGCGAGTTGCGCAATCTCAGCGCTACTCAATGCAATCGTGACGACGTACCTCTTTAGAGTCGGCACAGAGCCGCCGCCACGAAGATGGCCCGCGTCTTCCTCCGGTTGCCAGACTTCGATGGTGTAGATGCGATGGCCGATTTTGTCGCCGCCCTTTAGGCTGACTTCGCCGATGCCCTCAAGAGTTTCGATGCGTTGCACTGTCAGTGTTTCGGCGCAGGCTGCGAGCGCCCGTAGTCCGGCGCGCCGGCGACGGCTTTCAGGCCGTGCTACGGTGAGCCGACGCGTGAAGGTCTCCATCGGCGCGAACAGTGACGCCGCTGGGGTGAAGACACTAGTGCACCCAGCATCAAAGGTTCGGCGAAATCGTCGCCAACCACGCCTCGAACGCGACGCGATGCTCGTCGCACCAGCGGGCCATCGCGGCGCGCTGTTCGGCCATGAGCGCGTCGAGGTCGTCGACGTCGGTCTGCCCGTCGACTACCAACGACTGTTCCAGCAAACACAGGCGGTCGTCGATGGTGGAGTGCACCCAGGCCAGGTAGGCATCGACGGTGCGAAACATCATGCGGAGAATCGCTTGACGGTGCTCGTCGTTTCCATGTCGCGCAGCCGCCGCTCGGCGTCCTCGATGCGCGCCTCGAGCTGCGCCAGGTGGGCGTCGCGTTTCGCCAAGGCTTCACGAATCGGTGCCGCGATGGCTCGAATCAACCAGGCGTATTTGTCGATTTTGTTGGGGCTCATCACGACACGCGGCCGCCGCATGGCAGTCAGTAGCTCACCGTCATGTAGCTGACGGCACCCGACTGCGCTCTCAGCCACGCCACCCACCGTGAGGCACGCACAGCAATTAAGTTTGCATCCCAGAGCGATTGAAACACGGTCGCCGCGACAGCCGGGTCCGTGGGCGTCGTGTTCATCTGGATAGTCGCCTCATCGGTCGTATCCACCTCGATGCCGCCATCATCGCTGTACAAAACATGCGACGCGTCAAGCAACGTGATTTGCGCTGGTGAATTTGACGACAGCACTAACGGAATCCCAAACAAGGTTCTCGGAATATCGACTGCGGCCGTGCCGCCAATCGTCGCCCAATTCGGTAGGCGGTCATTGGCTTCATCACCCAATACAACGAGGCCGCATTGGTCGTAATCGCGGCCAGCAGGCCGGCCAGGTCCGCGTTAATCGCGGCCGCCGTCGAGCCCGTACGTCACGACTGCCGTCGCGCCGTTGGTAATGCTCGCTGGTCGCACGGCGGCCGACAGCGTCACCGTAGGATTCAACAATTGGCCGTCGAGATATGCTGCCAAGCCATTGGCGACAGTTTCACGGAGCGCACGCTCAGCTGAACGACTGAACCGCAAGAGTTCAGCCGACAGCACCGTAATCACTTGCGCCTTGTAGCATTCCTGCGAGAGCGTGTCGTACGCCGTCGAGGCCGCGGGAATGCTGAGCGCTTCACCCACCCAGGCGCCGCCGGTGCCGGTGCCCGTTTCGCGTGCGACATTCGTCCGAAACGGCACCCGGCGGAACTTGTTCTCGAGCGCGCCGAGAATACTCATGCCGCGCACGAGCTCGAGCGCTTCCTGCTCGATGCCGTGCTGCGCGAGCGGCGCTGCAAAGGTGCTATCCGACGTCGTGCCGGGCGCGACGGCGGCTTTCGTGTGGAGCTCGTCCTCGAGGCACGCCTTGACTTGCGGCGTATCGTTCCACCGCTCCGCAATCACGAGCGCGCGCATGGCGTCACCACGGCCAAACGCTTTGACCTGGATGTAGCGCGCGAGCGCCGTGCCGGAGGGCAAGCAAAGACAACGGGCGCAACGTGGTCGCCATGCGGGCGACTGTCGCTCATCGCGCGGGCGTCGTGGGGGTTGCCGAACCCGTTGAGAACCCGAGAACACCGACGCAGGCGAATATTTCGTCGCCGTTTACGGCTGAGCTAGCGTACACTCCGCTTTGATGCGTGCCATTTCAACCGTCTGCGGGATTCGACTCGTGTGCGCCTTGACGATGTCGGCCATTGCCATGACCGGGTGCTCGAGTATGCACCGCGTCTCTCTCGCGCCAGCGGGAGCAACTCCATTCGCTCCGAAAGTCGCCGCAGGGACAAGGTTAAGGTGACTCTGGAAGACGGGCGTCGTGTCGAGTTCACTGTAGACACTGTGGATGCGGCCGGAATCATCGCTCGAGATGTCACCAGGACCAGATACGATCTCAACGACATCCGAACGCTGGAGCGACAGGAGTTCAGTGGAGCCAAGACGGGCTTTCTGGTGGGGGGCATTACAGGGGGCCTGTTGGTGTTTATTGGTCTCTTGCAAGCCGCCGCGTTTTACGCCGGGGGGGGTAGCTAACCGCCGGCCCAGCCCAATCAAGCCCTTCATGAGCTAAATCAAACTGCCTCAAGAACCTCACGGATAGGCGCCGACGCGCCACAGACACACGCTCAACTCAGAGCCCGCACGCTCGACGAGCAAACCGTTGATAGGCGTGCCGACACCACGTGCGAGTAACTGACCAATCTGCTTGACCGTCAGCCCACGAACAACCACACGCACACCTGGCGCGGTGAGCAAGTCACGAGACGCGAATGCTTCTTTGCCGAAACTTCCGCCGACCGCGGGCAACAGCTTCGCGAGCAGATCGCGGTCGGCACGGCTCAGCGCCGGCCGTTGTGGCTGCAGTCGCTCGACGAGGCTGCGTAGTGTGCGCAATTCGGCGATCACGTCGTCGAGCGTGGCCATCGCGGCGGGTGCATGGTCCATCGTCAACATGTGCGATTTCTACAGTCATAACTGTAGAGAAACGGGCCCCCATCAACGTCAAAAGAACCGGTATACCGGTTCTTAGAGCCTGTATCAAAACCGGGACGGTGCACGCTGACTGTATCGGCCGCAAAGGGCGATTCAACCGACAACCAACCGCATTCGTGCCCCTTCACTGTGTATGGCTAGGGATGCGCTGGTCGAGGATATCTTATGATGATGGCATGCCGACACGACTGATCGTCGCCGCAGCGTTGCTGTCGACGGGCTACGGATCGGCGTTCACAGCCAGGGATTTCGCCGAACCACTGGCTGTGACTACACAGGGCTCCGCGGTGGAGCGGGTCACCTTGCGGAATGAAGAACATGCCTTCGAGCTGCAGTATCCAACTTCATATGACGTGACGAGTCGGCACCCTCTCGACGCTTCGTACGAAGAGACGTTCTATTTTCAAAACCAATCGTTGACGTTGATCTATTTGCAGATCATCGACTTACGCAAGTATTTACCGAAGACGAATACACCGAATGAGAATCTGTATTTGAAAAGTCTGGGACAACTGGCAGGATTCAAAGCGATTACAGTCGACGGTAAAAACGGATATCAATACCGCTCTTGCGGCCGGGCATCGTGCGACCTGAACGTCATGTTTATTCATCGCGGGCGTGAGTATAAGTTCGCCGTCCGCATCGAGTCGGATATCTATCCTGCGAGCGCCGGCTTTGCGACGCTGGCTGGCGATCAGCAAGAGATCATTCGTTCACTACGATTCCTGGATGAAGGCAGGCCACCCGCGGAAAAGATTCAAGTAACGAGTAGTCGCCCAGTGTTTGGGAATCGGCCGAGGGCACGCTCGAATCGCACGACACGAGGGCGCACTGTACCTGCTGGTGGGGCAGGTTTTGTTACAAGCTCTTAGTAACGATGCTCCGCGATGAACGCCTGTTGCCATCGGTCAAACCCAGGTCCACGTGGCCGCCGACGCGTCACCTGATACGGCTCGAAGTCAAACGATCGCGCCTCCGCGATCAACGCCTCGCCATGGTCGGCCCATGCCGCGCGGACGTGGGTGTCCGTCTCGCTGAGCGGCACCATCGCCAGCGCCACCCACCCATGGAGGCGCGCATCGGCCCACGCGCCTACCATCAACAGATAGTGCAACGCGGGCGTGAGCGCGATTGACGGGTGGTCTACGGTGCGCTTTTTCAATCGTGAAAGGCTACGGTACGTCTACGAAGTAGCCCGAGACTGTGACAGTCACTGCGGCATTGACGTCCGCTCCTGCGCTATTACGCGCAACGATGAACCGCAGCGTTTCGTCCGCCGAGATGTACGCCCGCAATTGTTCACTGGCCGCGAACACTCTTTTACCGACAGAATCCAATCCTTGAGCATGGATGACAAGGTGTTGAAATACCAGGGCACCTGTCGTTCCGCGGTAGTCCAATCGCGCGCTCACCAAATCGTCGGCGGGAAACCTGGATTCGAGCGAGGCGTGCTCAACGACGAGACGCTTGCCGGCAGGAACGGTGTCGAACTCGACTAAGCGACTAATCACGCCGGCGCCAAAATCTAAAACAAAGGTTTGATTGAACGGCTGCTTAGCGGGGTCGTTGACGACATTGACGTTCAGCGGTGGCTGATTCCCTTGACCTTGACCTTGACCTTGACCTTCCGCCGCGAGGGGACCGAGCGTCACTATCAACGTGAGCAGGACTAACGATATACCTACGCCGAGTGTCGAACGTTTCATCGTGCGCATTGGCGTCATCCTTTCCTCTGCACGTGTTGAGAACGGTGAATCATTACGGCTGGGCCATGACGCTCGTTGGAAAGACGCCACTCTGCGCGCGCTGAGAGGCCCTGTCAATCAATTAGTCGTCCAGCCGCAGCGCCGCCAGCGTCGACAACAGCAACCGCTGCGCTGCCCGCTCATCCGCAGTGCCGCGGACAGCTTCAATCTGCGAGAGGAGGAAACCCGCCTCGCGCAGCAGCTCGAGACTCTGCGGATTCCAGCCGGTATACGTCGCCCAGGTCGCCTTGACAAACGTCAGACCGCGCCCGGTCAGGTTCTCCACCACGGCCGCCGGCAACGGGTCATGGTGCGGCGTCGTCGCCACCTTCAGCACCGCCGGCTTCGGGCCATGCCGCGTGGCGTTGAACGTGCCGCGCAACAGGTGTTCCTGTGGACTCATCCGGTTCTTTCCACCGCTGCGGCCTGGTCGACCTGCCATCACTCACCCTTCTGATGTGGCGCAAACCGTGAGATTTTCTCGACGTAAAGAAAATCGCGTTTGCAGCGAATACGCGCGTCTTGGGGCCCATTGGTTTGGGGCCAAGCGCGCTAAGGCTGAGCTGGCCTCCCCCTTCAAACTTCACAAGTCGTCGTCCAGCTGGGGAGACTCCCGCAGCGCCAAGCTCATCCGCTCCGCTCGCAAATCGGTCAACTCACCAATAAGGGTTCAACAAACATGATGCGAACAAGAATGTCAGCAAGAGTCGTCGCGATCCTTTTCCTGGTTGGAATTCCGTCTGCCCTTTTTATGGCTGCTCACGGGGGGGACACGACGCGCGTGCATTCTTGTGTGAAACCAGACGGGTCATTGCGAATCGTGTCGCCCACCACGGCCTGTAAGTCCAACGAAACGGCGCTCGATTGGAGCATTACTGGTCCCCAAGGTCCAATAGGGCCCCAAGGTCCCACTGGCGCACAGGGTCCAGAGGGTCCACAGGGTCCACAGGGTCCACAGGGTCCAGAGGGCCCTCAAGAGCCGGCCGGCGTCACGCTGCTTGCGTTCAACAATACCTACCCTGGAAATTTGGTTACGAGCGGTGACAGAAACGCATCTGCGCTGACCACAACCTTTACTCTCTCAGAGGGTGGACTGGTGGCATTCAAATGGGATGGAAGCACCAAGCTCGCAGTGAGCGACCTGAGTCCAAACCTCCACCGACGGTGCATTTTTGAGTTGTATATCGATCACGCATCGGGACAGAGCGAAATCGTCGGAACGCGACAGGTTGATACACATCCCCTCTGCAATGGCTCTTAATGACGCGACGTTCACGTGGTACAAGAACCTGCAACCGGGCGACTACACCGCACGAATCTTTCTACGGGCCCTTTCGGCTGATTGCAGTTTTTCGGCAGCCAATCAGGCAGGCGCCGGTGGCGAATTCGTAATCGAACGAGTCGGCACTTAGGAGGCGCGCACTTCGATGGCTCGGTCCGAGGCGATTAAGGCTGCCTCATCTTGAGGCATGTCCGTCAGCCCTTTGGCCTTAATAATCACCTGCTCACCTGGCTAAAGCGTAATGATGGACTCAGGTATCCGGCGAGTCCCATCCAGAATTGCTGCACCAATCGGCTGAGGGCGTCCTTCGTTAGTCATCAGCAGCAACACCAAGGTGGCTTTCATGAAGGGTTGCTCCGCGACTTCGACCGCTTCGCGATCCGCAGACCATGGCAAATCGACGGACGCACTCCCGATATTGGTCAATGAGACGCTGTAAATGACGTCACCGCCGAGGAGGAAGGACTGTCGATCTAATTCGAGCAAACGAAGCTCCAGCGGCAGTCGCAGCCGTGGTGTTCCGGAAACAGCCACAGCCCCTCCACTACCGACGACAGGCGCGGTCACCACGGCCTCCGGAGATGTCAGATCGAGAACGCGCTTCGCAGGCGGTGGCGTTTGCGCCGCTATGAGCTCTCCAAGCATCAGGCCAACCACGACCGCAATCGTTCCCGGGTTCATTGGAGTCTCCGGCAGGTGACGCGGGTCACTCCGACGTAGCGCCATTCGTTTTTCAAACTCGCTGCTCAACGCCCTGATTCCTTCAACGATCTGACCGTCGACTCCGCAACGTCGAACGTTCTCTGTTTCGGGTTCCATCGGTACCGACTGCGCCGCTGTTTCGACGGGCAGCACATCGGATCCTTCGGCTGCCATTCCCCAGCGGTGAGCCAGAAATCCAAATCCTTTCCCGGTTCCACTCGAGCGCCATACAAAAATCGTTGCGAGAAGGCTGGTACGAACACATCAGCCCGGCAAGCGTAAACGAACACGCTATCCCACGCACCGCTGCCAGTCAGGTGATTGGCGCGGACGATCACGAGCAGGAATTGTGGAGCTGTGCCCCACGGCTCGACTCGAGTGAGTTCGACGTCCCACTCGCAGTGAAACCCCGGCTCCGTCAGGCAGTGCTTGCCGTCCTTAACTGCACAGGTCCGACGCCGAGGGCGAAGACGCTCTGGCGCAGAATGGGGGCGGGGTCTTTGCACGGCAGTCGTGTGGGGCCAGTCTCCTTTTGTTCGGCTCGCGTTGCGCCTACTGTCAACAGAACTCCGAGCATCACCAAAAATGCCTGCCTGACGACAATACGCATCATTGTCCTCTTCTGAGCCATTCGGCTTCGACTTCCCACTGACGCCCGTCTGCTGCCAATATTAGCTACCTCCCCACGCACGTTGCCGATAAGCGGAGCCACCATGCTGAGAGTTCATGCTTCGATCGGGTTGATGCTGGTCATGAGCCTTGCGGTTCTAGCGCAAGGTCCGGCGCCGACATACCGACTGGATTTGACGTCACCCGACACGGTTAGGTCTCTTCCAAGGCCGTTCAACTCGTCTCTTGAGGCCAGCGGGTCCGGGCAGAAGCGTGTGCCTTTGCCGCTTCGGCTCGAGCTCGTCTGGCTGGACCGCGGAAGTTATGTCATGGGCGGCGAGATCCAATACGAAGTCATGATCAAGAACGTCGGAAGCACAGCCATCGATCTGCCGTGGTCTGCCGATCTTGACGCAATCGAAGTGACGGGGCTCCCGTTTGTGCAAATCAACTTGTGGCTAGTCGCGAAAGACCGGACCGGTCGGGATTACATGATGGGAGCGGTGTTTCTCAACGGTACAACGCGAATGCCGGAAACACTCCAGCAGCTCAACCCAGGCGAAACGGCTTCAATCATGGCGAAGGGCTTGATGCCCAGTGATCCTGAACATGCCCCTACTGTTGCCTCATCTGGGCCGCTCCAGGTTCGGGCAGTGCTTCAGTGGCAGGGGAATGCCACGACACTCTGGGCACCGGTCCACTCAGCCAATTCGCTAACTGCAACGTTCAACCTCCGGAAGGGGCTTCAGTAGGGGCACCGCCATGTGCCCTCAGCTGCTCTACCGTCCTAGCCAGTACGTCATCTTCACCAGAAACACATCATCCGAGTGTGCCGAAAACAGCCGCGAGAGATCGCGACCAGCGCTGAAGTCCCCCGGATGGCTTTCGTCCTGCCGCTGCTCGGTCCAGACGACGTAGAGCGTCGAGCCTGGCCGGAACTCCCAGCGAAAGATCGCGTTCAGCCGCAGCGACTTGAAGTTGAAGTCGGGGTTGTCGAACGAGAATGACGGTGCAGGGCCCGAAAGCGTCCGGATCGACTGTATAGGTGCGCGTCGATTGCGTCGTAGGACAGCGACGTTCCCGCGCTGCCGTAGTGGCGGAACGCGAACGTGCGCGGCGCGGCCAGCTCCTTGAAGTCGTCGTAGTCCCCGGTCGCCAGCAGCGGCTGCATGTACACCTGCAACGACGCGCGGGGATTGAGAATCCAGTTGACGCGCGTCTGCAGCGTCAACTGCGTCTGGTTGATCGTGCCAAACACATAACGTTGGCCGAACGTCGTCGACCGCCGTGCGATCGTCTTCTGTCTGGAGGTACTGCGCGAGATTCTTCGCGCGGTTGAATGACGGCCCGGTGGAGATCGACAGCGACGGCGAGCGGCTTGAGGTTCATCGACAGCTCGGCATTGTTGCTGAATCCGCCGTATTCGTTCCAATCGCGTGCCGCCGAACACATCGAACGAGAGCCATTTGCGCCCGTCCGTGCTGAAACCAAAATGTGCCCAGTTGCTCTGCGGGTTCTCGGCCTGCGGGCCGCCCCGCGTCAGGTCGTCCTGCAGCGTTCGATACGCCGTAGCCGGCGCAGCCGTTGACATGCCAGTAGTTCGTCAGCAGCGCGTTGGCGCATCCCATCCAGATGTTGCTCAACACCTCGCGGTTGAAATTCCACGTCCACGCCTTCGCGAGCCACCATCCACGCGACCGGCTGAAGCGATCCGGCGTCTGCTTGCGCCACAACAGTACGCCGTGCGCGCCGCCGCGGTCGCTCCGGCTGTGAAACCCGAGATCGTTCGACTCGAATCCCGGACTGACTCCCCACAGCGCGGCGTTGACGCGCCAGACCCCGCTGTTGCGATTGAGGAACACACGGCCGGTGTAGCCGCCCAGCGACGTGCGTGTGGATCGAGCTCGAGATGCGGCGCATCCGGCCGCTGGTAGTACCGCTGGGACGCGCGCTGCAGATCCTCAATCGCGTTCGCGCTACCGCTGACATGGCTGCCCGACAGCTCCCCGGTGACGACCCAGTCCTTCTTGCTGTCGAAAAAGTAGTAGGCGTCGCCGCCGAAGACGAAAGCACTGCTCGTGAGCTCGTCCTTCAGCAAGGGCGGTATCGAGATCGCGGAGCACCGACGTGGTCAGGAAGCCCGACGCCGCCGCGCGCGAAGTCGCGCTGGAGGCGGGCAACGAAGTAGTTGGTCGCCGGCTCGACCAGCGTGCGAATCGCGGACCGAGCCGGTGACGTGATGCGCGCGCGCTCGCGAGCGGTCACCGCCTCGATGAGCGCCGATGCTCCAGCCATTGGAGGTCTTGCCGGTCAGCTTGGCCGCGCCGAGGATAGTCGTCGCGCGCGGCGCGTCGACGAAGTCGCCGTCGGCGCTCACCGACGGCGCGCGCCCGATGCGCCGCGAGTAAAAGAGGTTCGGATTGGAATTGTTGAAGCCGAAGAAGTTGTTCGACCCGCCCTGGCCGAAGTTGTTGAAGATCTCCGCGCCCTCGATGAAGAACCGCCGCTTCTCCTGGAAGAAGGTCTCGTACGCCGTCAGATTGACGACGGCCGGATCGACTTCGGCCTGGCCGAAATCAGGGTTGATGGTCGCGTCGAGCATGAGACCGCCCGGCACCGATGCCTTGACGTCGAGGCCGATCGAGCCGAACATGCGCGAGCCGTCGTTGAACGGATCGCCAGCGCTCTGCCTCGACGAACTCCTGCCGCGCCGCCGCGTAGGGCGCAAGCTCCAACCGCCGACGCGGACGAACGCCGTCGAGGCCGGCCAGGTGCATCATGCGCGACGCCAGCCCGTTGTCGTTCTTGGGCCAGAACTCGAGCCACACGGTTTCGTTCTTCCGCCGGATGAAGCGGGAGACATTGATGCCCCACGTCTGGTGCTCGTCCGCATTGAAGCGCAGCTGCGAAAAGGGAATGCGCAGCTCGGCCGACCACCCTTCTGCGTCATGCGAGACAGCCGAACTCCAGACGGCGTCCCACGAATCGTCCGTGAACGTGTCGTTGGAGATCACGCCGTCTCGCTGCACACCGGCCGCGGTGACGGTGAACTGCACGCCCGTGCGGTGATCGTGGCGCGGGTCGAGAAAGATCGTAATGTTGTCGGCGTCTGGCGATCCGTCGCGGCTGCTCAAGCGCGTCGAGATGGCCGACGGCTCGCTGTCGAACAGACGCGCGCCCACGATACAAGCGCGTCGTCGTCATACAGCACGCGAATCTCGGTGCGCTCGGTGGCGGGCTGCCCTTCGTCGGGATCGCGCTGTCGGAAATGTTCCGCGACCGGTGCATCCGCCCAGGCTTCATCAGCCAGCCGGCCGTCGATCAGCGGAGCCTCCGCCACGCGAAGCGCCCGAACGGTTGGGCGCGAAGCGTCAGCGGAGATCGGATTGGTCGGCGGCGGCGGAGATTGCTTCGTCTGGACTACCGCAGGCACACCGGCGATCACGAGGGCCAGAAGCACCTGCCGGATTCGCTCCGGAAGCGCAGGAGTGAACAGACGCCGAAGCACCCAGCCGCCTGCAATGGGTTCCAAGGCTTTCGGATTATAGACACCGGTTTCAGCCGGAATCTGTCTCGATCGATCTCAGGCTGATTCGCTGTTGGCAGTTTGGCGATGTTGTCGATGCGGACGAACGTGGTCACTGTGAGTGTGAGTTCTCGCGGCGCGAGGACTTGTCGTGGTCGCACCTTACAGAAGTGTTCGCGCCGCCCGAACCGGCGGAGTGCAGCACTTGCAACTTGTGTGCAACGAAACCGCTCTAGACCGTGTTCAGCGCGTTGCCGACCGCGATGGGCGTTACAATCAGCAGCGGATCATCAGCAGTTCAGCATCAACGGCTGAGGTGCCACCGTCCTTCACATTGCAGAGGTCGGTGGTTCGAATCCAGCAGCGCGCATCAGTCCCCCACTGACGGCCGCTCATTACGGCAAAGCCGTGCGAATCGGGCGAGGAAGGATCCGAGGCCTCTGTATAGACGGTGATCTCCCCGAAACAGGAGGGTTGTAATGGAGCTCGGTGAACGTCAGATCGATGGCGTGTCGATCATCGATGTATCCGGCGATCTGAGAGTACCCGCCGAGAATCCGCGGGCTTTAACCGAGCACGTAATTGCTGTCCTCGGTCGCGGCGAGCGGCGGATTCTGTTGAACTTTGCGAACCTCCAGTTTATGGACAGCTCGTGCTTGGGTGAGATCGTCGAGAGTTACAAAGCCGCGGCATCGAGCGGCGGGATCCTGAAGCTCGCGTGCGTCGGTCCTCATTTGCGGAGTGTGCTTCACACCACCGCACTCACCAAGATTCTCGAATCGGTACGACACCGAGGACGAAGCCATCGCCAGCTTTGCCAAGACCCCGCACCTGTCTTGAATTAAGCGGATTCCGCTCGACATGCGCAGATCACATCCGCAACGTCCCTGCGGGTAATTTTTGAATTGGGTTAGCAGCGCCGCAGGTCTGAAGTGACTGGCGGGGTATCGCTCACGGTCGAGACGGTATATCCTGCGGGGGTGGTAATCGGGTAGGACTCCCACCGATCCAGGGATTCAGAGCCGTGCCGTCGATCTCGGGCGAGCAACTAGCGCAGCTCCGCGCGCGGCTGAACACCATCGAGGAGCTGATCACGCAGCTCGCCAGCGAGTTGAAGGCCATCAGGGAAGAGCTTCACGTTGCTGCCGCTCAACAGATGACGCCGCCGATCGACGACCTACGCTAAGTCTCGTGGTTACCGCCCGACTGCGATCTTCAACGCGACCCCAAATCCCCCGAGGCTCGTTTCATCGAACACCTCGGACACACCACCGACACCAATGACATCGTTGAATCGACGATAGCGTAGCTCACCGCGAATGTGAACCCACTGGGTGGCCGCTGTACTCGACACCGCCCATGATGATGAACCCGGTGTAGTTCTCGCTGAAGTTCTCGTCTGCCTCAGCGAAGTCGGAGGTCTCGTCGTAGTTGAGAAAGGAAACCCCGCCGCCGCCATATGACGTGATGCCGCCGACCGGCGGGCTCCGCCATCCGGCCATGACGTCAACCGTGCGCAGCGTGATCTCGAGCGGAATTTCCAGCGGGAAGATTTCGCCCTCCCCGCCGACGAAGACTCGTTCGCCATCGCGCGACGCCTGTTCGATCGCCGCCTCGACGAACAGCCCCTGCCAGATGTTGGTGATCTGGATGCCGCCGCCGAAGGGCACGACCGTGTCTCCTCCCGTGATGGCGTCGAAACTCTCGGATGCAGACATCTTGTCGAACCCAACGGTCCCAAACCCGCGCACGCCCAACGGGCCTCGAGGGACCGGCGCGCTCGCTGGCTGGGACGCGGGTGCAGTGGTTGGCGGCACCACCGGGGGTCTCGCGTCCACGTCCGGGGCCTGAGCGGTGCTCAGCCGTACGAGCTTCTTTTGAATCCACCCCGTACGTCGCCCGAACTGGGCATCGTTGAAGGTGACCTGGACCCATTCGTCGCGAACCTGGAGCACCACAAGGCTGAAGCCCGCCGGAAGCGTCCGCAGCGGATTCGCGGGTCTCGTCCGGGAGCAAGTAGACCGGAGCTTCTGCCAAAACCGTGGCGGATTGCTGAACGCGCGCGCCCAGAGGGACCTGAGGTGCGCCGCTCTGGGCCTCAGCGACTGATGCCGCCGCGCTGGAGAGCGCAACCACTACTAACGTGCTCAGAAAGGCGTGCGAACGTTTCTCGGCCCTGCACAGAATCATGTTCAACGTAGCTCCGGCGTGCGGCTCAGCTTTGGCATCTTACACGCTCTGACACCCTTATCGGTCCGTGGGTTACGACCGACATGCTTACGTGAGGGACGCACGATGGGGTGGGTTCGCCTGCCCCACCACTTCAAGGAGTCGCTTGCATGGCTGTTCAGCTCGCCGGGCTCGCGTTGACACCCCTTGGCGATGGCGATGCGGATCTCGTACTCGAGATCTACGCCGATGGCGATTTCAGCAAACCGGTGGGCCGCTCCGATCAGGATCTCCAGGGAAACAGCGCGAACGAATCCGTGACGATCAACGTGACGGCCGGTCAGCCCGTGCACATCAAGGTGGCGGGCGCGTTCAGCCGCGTGACCACCAAGTATCGCGTATCGTCCAGCCTGATCCCGTAACGTCGTCAGCGGCTGCGGCGGGCGGTTCGTGTTCGGAACTCCGGCTCTTGAGGCTCTCAGCCGCGAACATAGCCGCCTGACGTCAACCTCAAAAACCCGGCGTCGACGAGTGTGCGCAGAACAACATCACACGCGGCAACTCGCGTCACCGAAGCGGGTCCCCTATCCGTATTTAAACCGTGCATGATCCGCACCTCGATGTACACGGGTGTGTCACCAGCGTGGTCGGCGACAAAGACTTCGGGTGAGGCGACAAGCCAGCGCAACACTGCTGCCATGCCGGCGAAAACGACCTCAGTGCTTGGCGAGGACCATGGCTACCCGCTCGGTGCGACGCTCGAGCCACACGGCTGTAACTTCTCGGTGTGTCCCGTTGCCACCCGTGGTTCGAAGATCCGTCCGGACGACTCGCTTTTGTTGTGTTTCAATGCCCATCACGAACCGATGAGTTTTACACTCCCATCAGACGTCTTCGGTGCGCGATGGCAACGCGTGATTGATCCGCCGATCCGCATCGGCAAGTGGCGGTTGGCCCGATTCCGGCCGGAGGTGTGCTAATCGTTCGAATCGCCTGCTGGCATCGCGCTTGCTGAGGTATAACCGATCCATAATCCGGAGCCGCGCCATGTCCCCAAGCCCTGCCGCTTTCGGGTTGTATCCGTCAACCCAGTCGCTGCACAACGGAGCAGAAGCACTTCGCGCCGCGCGGTTTCGCCAGACAGATATCTCGGTCATGTATTCCGATGGAACGCGCGCGCTTCAACTCCGTGAGAGCGTCGATTCGGACGATGGCGTGGTAGACGACTGGCCGGAGCCGATCGGAAATGTGCTGAGCGGGCTATCTGGCATTCGTGCCATCGCCCTTCGCAGCGATGGGCCTTTCATGGTGGCTGGGCCGATTCTGGCCACGCTTGCCCAAGTGAGCGCCAACCTGCTGGCCGCATTGCACGGTCTCGGGATCCCCGAAGGGCTTCTGGAGCCATTCGAACGTCGCCTGAAGCAAGGCGGGCTGCTGTTGTCGGTTCAGTGCGACGACCAAGAATGGGCCGATCGGGCTCGCCAGATTCTGATCGACACAGGAGCTGAGCAGGTTACGGCATCGGTCTGAGCCTGGTCCCAGGATGGGAAGCGCCCTGACCCAGTCATGCCTTGTCCTTGGTGATGGCGGCGGTCCACTCCTCGACCTGCTGGCGGGTCATGCGCCCGTACGGCATCACGCGCGCATCCTGGTAGCCCCACTCCTCGACGTCCACCAGATACTGTTCGCGCGAGATCAACGTTCCGCGACACAGGTGCCGAGGAAGCCCGTCGGGCCGCCTGGCTCGCTGCCACAGCTCGTCGAGCACCCAATCCGGCACATTCGCCCGATGTGCGGGGTAGACGAACTGGAACAGCACGAGATGCGACAGCAGCAAGGCGGCATTCGTGTCGAAACGCTGGATGAGACGCACCCAGTCGAGCGTGGTGCCCGACTGACGAAGGATGTGCGTGATATCAGCGCCATCGAACCGCTCGCGCTCCATCACGAACGCCTTCGACCAGATTATCTCCTCGGCTGCGCGCGAGGTGCACCGGCACTTCGAGAATCACCGAGGGCACACCATGCCGCAACCAATCGTCGTCCACCTCGACGAGGCCGTTGCCACCCGCGAAGATCAAGTCGATGAAGTGATGCTCGGTGCACGCCTTGCCCAGCCAATGGCTGAACACCAGCTCGCAGCGGATCCCGTGGGGCGCCAGGGTTTCCTCGACTCGGGTCCAGTCCGCGCGACGCACGAAGAGGTCCAGGTCTTTCGTGTCACGGACGAGTCCGGCATGGTGTTCCAGGGCATAGGTTCCGCCAACCAGATAAGGGATGCCGGCTTCGCGGAGATGCCACAGCACCGACCGGTAGACATCGGCCGCGCGGGTGTCGTCGGGCGCGTGCAGCAGGGCTTGGGGCATAGCAGAACGAACGCAAAGGCTGTTCCATGGGCCGCCAGGAGGCTTCGGTGAGCGGGGCTCCCAAGTCGTTCGTCCGGCTTGGCGCCGTGGGCGACCTCCATTACGGCAAGGCGTCGCGTGGAATGCTGCAGCCGCTCTTTGCCGCGATCACACGTCTCGAAGTCGACATTCTCGTCCTCTGCGGAGACCTCACGGATTATGGGCTTGCCGACGAAGCCTCGGAGCTGGCCCGAGAGCTGGTCAGCGGCGTCAAGATTCCCATGGTGGGCGTTCTCGGCAATCACGACTACGAAGCGGGAGCGTCGGCGGAGATCACACGAATTCTGAGCGACGCGGGTGTGCGGCTCCTGGATGGCGAGACCGTCGAGGTGCACGGGATCGGCTTTGCCGGCGTCAAGGGGTTTGCCGGAGGGTTTGGGCGCGGAGTGCTGGGCCCTTGGGGCGAGGAAGCAGTCAAGCGTTTCGTCCAGGAAGCCGTCACCGAGGCGTTGAAGCTCGAGTCGGCGCTGGCGCGGCTCCGTACACCGACGCGGATTGCAATCCTTCACTACTCGCCGATTGTCGAGACCGTCGAGGGGGAACCGAAGGAAATCTATCCATACCTCGGGTGCAGTCGCCTCGAAGAACCGCTTGCGCGCTACGCCGTTTCGGCCGTCTTCCACGGTCACGCGCACCATGGCCGGGCCGAAGGCAAGACGATCAATGGCACGCCGGTCTACAACGTGTCGTGGCCACTACTCATCGCATCGACGCCCGACCAACCGTTGCGGGTGTTGGACGTCCCGCTCGCGCAATCGGCGTCATGAGCACAAATCACGCCTGACTACTCGTCCTCGGACTCCTCTTCTTCCTCGGTATCTTCGTCGAGGTCGTCTGCGTCCTCATCCGAGTCGTCGTCCTCGAAGTCGTCCTCGTCGTCGTTTGCGATCTCTTCGTCGTCGCCGTCCTCGTCTACGGCGTCTTCATCGTCTTCGAGGTCCTCGTCGTCTTCGTCAACATCGTCGGCGGGGAACAGGATGTACCCCACCGGAACTTCCTGGGCAGACCGATGTGACGCCGTGATCGTGAGTTTTTCCCGGAGCCGACCCAGCACGTCTCTCATGACACCTCCAAGGATGAAGCCCTCACGGCAAGCTAACCACAAGCAGTGGATCTCGCAACGGGTTTTTTCGCAGGGCCGATGCCGATTGCATTTGGCTGGGGTATCTAAGCGAAGCTCCCCTTCGAACCATCGCAGGTCGTGGATAGTCGGTGTTTTGCACTGAACTGCATCAAGCCATCGTCTGCTGATCATCAATCCGGGTCTCGATCACGTGTCGCCGATGAATGATCCGCTGCTTGCGCCGCCCGCATCTCGCTGGGACCTGCGCTGGTCGAGCGAAGACCCAACATTTGCACAGTGTTCCACTGTAAGTGGCGGTTCGGACCCAACGTGGGCAGCCCAGCCATATATAGTTTCAGGATGCAGTCGAGCTGGCTGAGCCTCGACCGGGCACGCCATTCTCGTCGTTGACGACGACGGCGACACGCGTGAGCTGCTTCGAGCGATCCTCGTGGTCCATGGAGCAGAAGTCACGGCGGCGGCGTCAGTTCGCGACGCCAGGATCATCCTCGACCAAAGCCGACCGGACGTTTTGATCACCGACCTCGCCATGCCGGGCGAGGATGGATTCAGCCTGATGGAGCACTGCCGACATCACGCCCTGCCGGAACTGCGCGCGTTGCCGATCGTGGCGCTGACGGCGTACGGCACTCCGCAGGTCGAGCATCGCGTGCTGGCTGCAGGGTTCGATGCGTATTTGGCGAAGCCAGTCGACCCGGGACAGGTTGCCGCCACCGTCCGGGACCTGATTCTCAAGAAGTCTTCTTCAGCTCGGTGAGGAGAGCCTCGAGCGCGGTGACGTAGGCCGAATCGGCTTGCGTGTAGATTTTCATGTAATCGGCTTCCGACATCTTGTCTTCTCGCCAGTTGCCGTCGAAGCGGGTGATTTTGCCGTTGGCGTCGTGCGTATCAAAAGGCTGATTCGCTTCGCGGCGTGGCCGAAGGCCATCGGCGCTGCTGTCGCTGATCATGACGCGACTTTCCGGGATCGAGGCGCTGTTCAGGTCGATGTAGACATCGCGGAACTCGCGACGGATCAGTTTTTCGTTGAGGATGGCGGGCGCGGTGGTCCGGGCCCAGACTACCAGCAGCTGCCCGGGGAAGAACAGACGCCGCGACGAACTGGTCGGCGGCCGCGGGATGGCGGGCCGCGATGCTATCGAGCTTTCGTTCCTGCAGGAGGCTCGTGAGCTCCTTGGCCAGTGTTGCCGAACGGTCCTGAGCAACGGGTTGCGCGCTGGTCACGCCGACGAGGGCAACGGCGGCCAAAAACATCGCCCGCACACGCAGGATTCGGAACGTCATGGTCGGCCCTTCTCAGCGGAGCGTATCAACGCAAAGCGCGTGGTCCACACTTGCCCTCAGCAGATGCAGCTCTTCTATCACGAAAGGGCTCACCCGATAAACAGCGACTCCTCCTCTTCTTCAAACGAGGAGGCCCGCGTCGCCTTTCGACGCCGGGTCGCCTCACGCATCCCCTGAAGCGCGCTAACCGCGGCCTTGAGACCCGCGACGATGGCCATTCCTTCGCGGGCCGGGCCTGAAACGATACGCTGCGCTGTCCCGACCGTTTGATCGATCCGGGTCGTCAGGTCGGAGAACAGGCGGTCCAACCGGTCAACCTGCCCGGCCGCTGACGACGCCGCGCGCGTCGCTTCGGCGCTCAGCGAGGTGAGATTTGACAAGACGGGCTTGAGCCCGTTCTCGATCTCGGACGCTAGCTGCTCGACCCGGCGGACGGCGCGCATGCCGGCGACGATCGCGCCAATTTGCACCAGGGCCATCACGGCGACCGCGACGGCAATCACACCGAGCAGCAGTTCTCCGGTCTCGGTCACGCCTGCTGCTCCCCTCGCTCCCTCGCCTGTTGAAAGGCCTCGCGGCCGCGTTCGATGGCGCCGGTCAGCTGCTCGCGCTGCGACTGGTACATCTCGCGGCCCTGCTGAACCGCATCCTGGGCCCGGGCGCGACCTTCGCGCGCCTTCTGTCCCAGATACTCTCGCGTTTCCTCGCCCGTTGCCGGGGCGAACAAAAGCGCCGCTGCCGCGCCGGTCATCGCTCCGACGAGGAAGGCCAGCATGACGGTTCCACCGTTGTTGTCGTGTGCCATGGGCTATTGGCGGGTCGTCCCCGCCCTCCTTAGAAGATGCTCACTTTGACATTCAGGTACTTCTTCGGGTCCTTCTTGATCTCAGCGATCAGGCTTCCCAACTCACCGACGGTCTTGTTCATGTTCTCATATAACTGCTTGTCTCGCAGTAGCAGGCCCGCGGTACCCTCGCCGGAATTCAGGTTCGTCGTCAGCGTGTCGAGCCGCTGGGCAACGCTCGTCGAACCGCTCGTAGAGCGCCGTATCGGTGATGAGTTTTCCGGCGGTGCCCTCACCACGGTTGAGTCGGCCAGTGAGTGTTTCGAGGTTTTGCGTGGTCGTCGTCAGCGATGTGGCCATCGCCGGATCGTTCAAGAGTTTTCCGAGGCTTCCCTCGCCATTGCGGATGCTGGTCGTAATGGCATTCAGGTCGTTGACGGCCGCGCTCAGCTGGTTGTGCAGAGCGGGATCGTTGGTCAGCCTGCCGAGCGTCCCGCGACCTTGTGCGATGCTGCTCGCGACGCGATCGAGTGACACCACAAGCGCGCTGAAGTCCTTGTAGACCGCGTCGTCGGTGAAGAACTTCCCAATCGTTCCGCGCCCCTGGCGGATGTCCTGCAGCAGGCGAGTGGCTTCTTCAATCCCCTCCGTTGCAATCGCGCCGACCTCGCCAATCGTCCGCGCCTCAGGACCGGTCGGAATGTAACCCCATTCCGGGATAGGCGTGCCCCGGCTGTGACGGGCTGATATCCACCGCCCCTTCGCCCAGGAGAGAGACGGACCCCAGCACGGCCCGGGATTCCGTGGTGATCCGTGACTGGTGCTCCTCACCAATCTCCATCGTCACCTCGACCTGATCGCCGACGAAGGCGACGTCGCTGACCGACCCGACTTCCACGCCCGCGACGCGGACGGGCGCGCCCGACTTGAGCCCCGCGATGTTGCGAAACATTGTCTTGACCGAATACCGCTGCCAGACGAAGCCCCCTTCCCCGCTGAGGAGGAAGATCAGGACCGTGGCCATGACCAGGGCAACAATTGAAACGAGGCCTATTTTGAGCTCCGACCAAGCCAGAGAACGCGTGCGTGGCATGACTGTTCCTTATGACAAGAAGGCTTTGAGGTACGGATCCGGCGAACTGCGAAGCTCCCCGGCATTGCCTTCGAAATGGATCCGCCCGTCTTTCAGCATGATGAACTCAGCCTCGTCGGCCTTCCGCTCATTGGCGCTGACTATCCGGATCGTCCGGTCGTCTTGAACGGCTTCTTTGGTCGCGATTCGAAACGCATCGCGCAACTGATGCGTGACGACGATGGAGCTCACGTTCTCGAGGTCGCGAAGCTTGATGATTTCGTCGTCGATCGTATCCGCCGTTATCGGATCGAGGCCCGTGGTTGGCTCGTCGTACAACAGGATTCGCGGCTTGAAACACATGGCGCGCGCAATCGCAACCCGCCGACGCTGCCCGCCAGACAGTTCCGACGGCATCTTGTCGACGTGCTCGGACAGACCGACGAATCCGAGAACTTCTTCGACCCTGGCGCGGACCTGGTCCAACGGCGTCTCGGACTCCTCGTAGAATTTGTAGCCAACGTTCTCGGCGACGGTGAGCGAATCGAACAACGCCCCCTCCTGAAACACCATTCCGAGATCGCCGCGCACCTTCATGAGGTTCTTCCTCGCGCATGCCATCGATGCGCTCACCGTTCACCCAGATGACGCCGGCATCAGGGCGCAGCAAGCCCAGGATCAACTTGAGAATCGTTGATTTTCCGGCGCCGCTGGCGCCCAAGAAGATCTTCGTATGGCCAGTCAACAGCGTGAAGCTGACGTCACGCAGAATGACTTTTTCGTCAAATGCCAGCGTGACCCGGTCGAAGACGACGATCGGTGCATTCTCCCCGTCCAGCACTTCGCGAAGCGCCGCCGATTGTTGGCGAGTGAGCTGCATCAGTACATCAACGTGATCAGGATTCGCGTGAGGAAGAAATCCACCGCGATCACGGCCACCGAGGCGGCGACGACGGCATTCGTCGTGGCCCGCCCGACACCCTGCGTGCCGCCGCTGGTCCGGAGGCCGACATGACAGCCGATCGTGACAATGACGAACCCCAGGAAGAATGGCTTGATGAGTCCCATCCACGCATCCTGGAGGTAGAGCCCATCGACAATCGACGACCAGTACAAGGCTCGAGGCCACTCGCAGCTGGGTGACCGCGATAATCCAACCACCCACGATCCCGACGGCGTTGGCGATGATGGTCAGCACTGGCGTCATGAAGAACCCAGCCAGCATCCTTGGGACGACCAGCTTCCGCACCGGGATCGGTGCCCAAGGGCGCGCAAGCGCATTGATCTGGTCGGTGACCATCATCGAGCCGAGCTCGGCCGCGATACCCGATCCGACGCGGCCCGCCAGCATCAGGCCGGTCAAGACGGGCCCCAGTTCTTTGACCATCGACGCGCTGATCAAGCGGCCCACGAAATCTCGCGCGCCGAATTGGTCGAGAGTGATGCCGGTGTTGAGCGCGAGGACAGCGCCGGTGAAGAAACCCGTCAGCAGCACGACCGTGAGCGATCCGATGCCGATCGCCTCGAACTGCTCGACCACGTCGTGTCGATAGAACGGTCGCGTAACCGTGCCGCGTATGGCGGCGAGCGCAGAGGCGCACGTACTCCTGCACCTCGAAAGTTGCCGCCTTTGCCCATTCGGTAAAGACGCTCAGCACTGGCAGCGGCTGCCTAGGCAGCAGGGATTCACGTCCCGGCCTCCCCCGACGAGACCCAAGTCGCGGGTCTTCAGGGCGCGGACGCGATCGCGCAGTGCTGCCGCGCGCTCGAAATCGAGGTTGGCGGCCGCCGCCTTCATCTCCTTTTCCAGCCCGGCGACGTGCGCGTCGAGCTCGGCCTGCGTCCGGAACGCGGGCCGATCGTCCTTCGACGAGCGGCGTCGAGCCGTAGTCTCTCTCGTAGACGCTCGACAACACGTCGTCGATAGCCTTGACGATACTCGTCGGCGTAATGCCGTGTTCGTCGTTGTACGCCTGTTGGCGCGCACGGCGCCGTTCGGTCTCGGTGATCGCCGCCCGCATGGACGCCGTCATGACGTCCGCGTACATGATCACTCGGCCGTTGACGTTCCGTGCGGCGCGTCCCGAGGTCTGAATCAGCGCACCACCGGAGCGGAGAAACCCTTCCTTGTCGGCGTCCAGAATCGCGACCAGCGACACCTCGGGAAGGTCCAGACCCTCGCGCAGCAGGTTGATTCCGATCAGCACATCGAAGACACCACGCCGTAGGTCTCGCAGGATCTCGGTTCGTTCGAGCGTATCGATATCGGAGTGGAGATAGCGAACCTTGACGCCAAGCTCCTGGTAGTAGGTCGTCAGATCCTCCGCCATTCGTTTGGTCAGCGTCGTGACCAACACCCGTTCGCGTTGCTCGGCGCGGGTCGCGGATCTCCTGCAGGAGATCATCGACCTGTCCCTTGACCGGACGGACTTCGATCGGCGGGATCCATCAAGCCCCGTCGGCCGAATGACTTGCTCGACGATCACGCCACCGGCTTTGTGCAGCTCGTACGGACCAGGCGTCGCCGAGACATAGACCAGTTGAGGCACCCGTCCTTCCCACTCCTCGAAGTTCAACGGGCGATTATCCAGTGCCGAGGGCAGCCTGAAGCCATAGTCGACGAGGACTTCCTTGCGCGAGCGATCGCCGAAATACATCCCTCTGAATCTGAGGCACGGTTTGGTGACTCTCGTCGACGATGATCAGCGCGTCGCCGGGCAGGTAGTCGAGCAAGCGTCGGAGGGGGCTGGCCGGGAGACGCGACCGGTCAAATGCCGCGAGTAGTTCTCGATCCCATGGCAATAGCCAATCTCGCGGATCATCTCGAGGTCGAACATCGTCCGCTGATGCAAGCCGCTGCGCTTCCAGCAGCTTGCCTTCGCTTTCGAGCTGTCGCGCGGCGCTCCACGAATTCCGCCTTGATCGTCTCGACCGCTTCGCGCAGACGGGTGCGCGACGTGACGAAATGCGACTTCGGATAGACGACGATGCGTTCATGCCGCTTGTGGGCCTTGCCCGTCAGCGGGATCGAAGGTGACGAGTTCATCGACCTCGTCGCCGAACAGCCCGATTCGCAGGGCGATTCTTCGTAGGACGGATAGACCTCGATGATGTCGCCCCGGACCCGGAATGTGCCGCGACCGAACTCGTGATCGTTGCG
Organism: uncultured Acidobacteriota bacterium; assembly: GCA_963734095.1. Classification (GTDB taxonomy): domain Bacteria; phylum Acidobacteriota; class Vicinamibacteria; order Vicinamibacterales; family UBA2999; genus JACCSI01. The sequence goes on from CAVTGK010000061.1 coordinate 124,756, forward strand.
CTCGTAGTGGATCTCGACGAGCTTCCGGAGGATCTGTTCGCGGTCCATGCGATGGCCGCGCTCGAGCGGCAGCACCATGCCGTAGTAGGCCTCGGGCGAGCCCAGGCCGTAGATGCACGACACACTGGCGACGATGATGACGTCCCGCCGCTCGAAGAGGGAATCGCGTCGCCGACAGGCGCATGCGGTCGATTTCGTCGTTGATCGTCGATTCTTTCTCGATATACGTATCGCTGGCCGGGACATAGGCTTCCGGCTGGTAGTAGTCGTAGTAGCTGACGAAGTACTCGACGGCGTTCTGCGGAAAGAAGCGCCGGAACTCCTGGAACAGCTGCGCCGCCAGCGTCTTGTTGTGGGCCATGACGAGCGTCGGACGGTTCACCGTCGCAATCACCTGGGCCATCGTGAAGGTCTTGCCCGAGCCGGTGACTCCGAGCAACACCTGGTGCTTGTCGCTTCGATTCAGCCCTTCGACGAGCTCCGGCACGGCGTGGACCTGGTCGCCAGCAGTTCGAAATCAGACACGAGTGTGAAGTGGTCGCTCAGAGAAGGCATGCGCTATGGTGGATCGTACCATACAGGGTGCCTGAGGTGCCTAGAGTGCCTGGGGTGCCTGGGTGCTGGTGCCTAGGGTGCTGCAAGGTGCGTCGCGTGCGTTATGTGCGAGGGTGACTAACGTGCAAGGAGCCCAATGCCTAATGGGTTGGGTGCCTGGGGCGACCGGTCGTTTTGCCGACGAACAAAGGCCACGACAACGCAACGTCGTGGGCACCCTAAACCAAGCGCCTGTAACAAAACCCCGCCCGGCGAGACGCGTCGCACTGCGTCGCGCTAGTCGTCCCGATGCCGGGCCGGTTCGATTCCTGTCTGGCTCACCACTACTGACCCAAACACTTGTGGCGCGCTGGTCATCAGCGTCGAACACTTCCAAATGCATCTCGGATGCGGCCGGATGCTGTCATCGAGGCGGTTGACGAGTTCGCTTTGGACTCGTCCGAACAGCGGACTCACGCACGTAGTCGACGCGAGTTGGCGAGCGGGAACGAGGCGAACGTGCGTGGCACCTGGCAGACTATCGCGACTACAATGGACCGCCGACGGGCGACGCTGACGCGCGGGATCGGGCGGAAGCCGCAGATCGACAAAACTTCTCGCGCCGTCCGGTGATAGCTTCGCCGCAGTCTTGTAACGGCAAAGGAGGAATTCGATGAGGTCAAGAAACGTCCTGGCGTTGTCGATCTCGCTTATCCTGGCGGCGCCAGTTCTGGCGCAGCCATCCGAAAAGGCGCAAGGCAACACAGCTCAGAAAGCAGCGCCAGGCCAACCCGTCTTCATGCCGGGCGGCGACCTGAAATGGACCGACCTCGATCCGAACGGCGCTCCGGGAGTCAAGGTCGCGGATCTGTGGGGCGACCATGCCAAGGGGGCGTTCGGCGCCTTCTTCAAGCTTCCGGCGGGATTCGCCGCTCCCCTTCACACGCACACCCACGCCATGAAGGTCGTGTTCCTGTCGGGCACGTACATCCAGGCGCCGGAAGGAAAGGCCGAGGTGCGGCTCGGTCCGGGTTCTTACATGATGCAGCCCGGCGGGAACTACCGGCACACGACCTCCTGCGACAAAGTCTCGGACTGCCTGTTCTTCGTGGAAAGCGACGGAGCGTTCGACCTCAAGCCGGTGGCGGGCGGAAACGCACCTGCGAAAAAGTAACGGCCGCCGGCAGCGAACTGTCGGCACCGTACCTCGTCCCATGACAAAGACCGAGGTCCTCGACCTGCTCAAGGAGAACCGCGACGCGCGGGGGAGGCGAACTGGAAGGAGATGGACGACCGCACAGGCGGGCTCACCAGTTTCGGCATCGGCCTCACCAAGCTCCGTGCGATTGCGAAACAAGTTGGGCGCGACCACGACCTCGCGCTCAAACTTTGGAACGAACGCAACCACGACGCAAAGATCATCGGTTTGCTAATCCACGACCCAAAACAACTCACACGCGACCAAGCCGAAAAGCAGGTCGACGGCGCGGGGCCAGGAATGCTCAGCCACGTGCTCAGCTCGTGCGATGCGACCCTCCCCAAGTCCCCCATCGCGTTCGAGATCGCGAAGGGCTGGATGGCGAGCAAAGACCCCGTCCGCCGCAGTTGCGGCTACGGACTCGTATACGAGCTGGCCAAAGACAAGAAGGACAAGCGGCTCACCGACGAGTTCTTTCTCGGCTGCGTCGAGAAGATCGGCAATACGATCGCGAAAGAGGAGAACAGGGTGCGCGTCGGCATGGGCGGCGCGCTCATGAGCATCGGCAAGCGCAACAAGAAGCTAAACGCCGCTGCGATCAAGCTCGCAAAAGCAATCGGCCCGATCCACTTCAGCGACGGGGACAAGAAGTGCGAGCCGATGAACGTGCTCAAGCACCTGACCAGCGACTACTTGCGTAGCAAGCTCGGTCTATGACGCACTCGACCAGCGAAGCCAATTACACCAGATGTGGTGTGGCCTGAGGGTGCCGACGGCGATCACGCCGCTCGTCGCACTCGGTCGACCTGACGCAGCCAACCTTCGAGCTGGTTCCAACTGGCGAAATTTAGGGTCAACTCCTCTCACTCGCGTTCGGGTCGCCGATCCGGGTTGGTCCTCAGGCGCTCAGACGTTGGCCTGCGAGCCTCGCCTGCCACATCGAGTTCGTTGATCGAGTCGGCGTGATGGTCGATGGGGGCTGGAAGTGAGAAGTTGGCAGTCTTCACTGCGCCAGGGGCCAATAGATCTCAGTGCGCCAGTCTTTCACATCCGCGAATTCGCCTGGATGCGCTCGATCGACAACGTGGGCATCTGCGCTCTCCGGGAGGATGAATTGACGGCGATGTGATACAGGCCGATGCACGCTCCAGCCGTCTCGATCACGGCGGCGTGTGCGCGGCGAACCGGCTCCGGCGCTCGGCGAAACGACGCGCGATAGGCCGCCGGCGTGCAGCCGGGTCGCCTCGATGCCGCCCAGCCGTTCCATGTGCAAGTCCATCAGCGTCCAGTCGGGCTGCTCGACCGCATATGCCGTCACCGCGTGGTGCCGGCGACCTTCACGATCGTGACATTCTTCTCCGGCATGTGTGCGAGCGGACCGAGCTCATGTCGCATGGTCAGATGAGGAACTGCTCCTCCATCCACAGCATCCCCGGGGCGTTCGTCCTGGTGACGATGGGGCCGTCGATGACGATCTGCTTTGGGATCGGGAGGCCGGTCTTCGGCCCTCGCGCAGCGGCGACGCCGGCGACGATGGCGCCGCCGTGGATGCGGCAGGAGGAATTGCGGACCGTGGCGTGCATGCGGCCGTCGACCACCGCCTGGATGGCCTGCGGCATCGCGTCCACGCCGCCAATCAGGATCTCGGTACGTCCGTGCGCGTTCATGACGTCGGCCGCGGCGAGCGCCATGTCGTCGTTGTGGAAGAACGCGGCATCGATCTTCGGGAACGTGTTGAGGTAAGTCTCCCAGAGTTGCGCCGCTTTCGCGACGTCCCAATCCGCCGGATCGGTCGCCAGGACCGCGACACCAGGGAACCTGTCGATGACCGATTGGAACCCGCGCGCACGCCCCTGCGCACCGGTGTGTCCGAGCGCGCCCTGCGTCATGATCATCGTGCCCTCGCCGCCGATCGCGTCCACGAGCGCCTGGGTGACCGCGGCGCCCATGAACTCGTTGTCGGGAGCAAGAAACGTGAGGACGTCGATCTGATCGAGCGGCGCGATCAGCGTGTCCATGTCAATCACGGGGATACCGGCCCCAATCATCCTGACGACGGGCGCGGTGATCGTGTTGATGTCCACTGCCTGAATGGCGACGAAGTCCCACTTGTCGGATGCGATCTCTTCGACCAACGCCAGCTGTTTCGTGGCCGACAGCTCGGGGTCGAACCAGGTGACGTCGACGTTGAACAGCCGGCCCCAGTACTCGGCGGCCTCTTTCCCTTGCGCGCACCAGCTGACCTGCAAGCCGATGTTCGAGAACGCGGCGCGCAGCCGCCTGCGCGAGCGGCTCGCACTGGCGCCCTGCTGCGCGCTGGCGAAAAGGTTGACGCCGCCGAAGACCGCGATGCCGGTCGCCGCTGCGGCGAGTTGGAATAAATCGCGTCTGCCGGGCTGAAAGCGAGACTCTGGATGCACTGCGTCCTCAATTTCTGACTCCGGACTCCGGGCTCCGGGTCTAGTTTGTGCTCACCCTGTGCAGCACGATCGTGCTCACCGGGCTGCCGTCCGGCAAGGTCGCGGTCTCGATCATCAGGCCGCGCTCGACCAGCTCGAACCTGAGGTGCAACTGGACCGTCGCGCCGTTGTTGAAGCACTGGATGATGAGCGAGTTCGACTGCATCACAGTTCGACTGACGACTGTGCCGTCATCGAAGCTGGCAAAGCCGCGATCCGTGCTGTCGCAGAGATGAAGCAGGGTGTCGCGGGCCGCGAGCGCGTAGTGCCGTCGGTGCGCAGGATGAGACTGCGCCGCGCGTCGCCGCCGTCGGAGGGGTCCACGCCCATCCAATACCCTTGAAAATCGGCGTGGCCCCGGGACGGCGCCGACGCCGATCCGACCTGGCCGAAATGCCTGCCATGAGAACGACTCCGAGAACACTGGCGGTGACGAGTGCAGTTCGCATACCTTGGCCTCCTGCGCGATGGTAGAGCGATACGCTATCGCTGGGATGACGCGGGTGACGGCGCCCACAGCACCGCGTGCAGCGCGTTCGTCTTCTTGTCGAACGTAATGCCGGCGAACAACCCGTTCGAGCTCGCCACGTCCACGAACTCGAACCGCCCCAGTGAGGGCATCTCGACCATCCCGACGTCCGCGGTCCAGATGAACGCGTGGAGCCGGTGTCCCTTGGTGCTGCTCTCGCCGATGATTGCGCCAGTCTCAGTGACGAAATCGCCCCTGCTGTTTCTTCCGCCGAGGGTTCCCAGGTCGATCACGCCACCGTCTTCCGTCCACGCGATCGCGTGCTCGTCGCCGCTCGGGGTCTTGCTGTAGCCGGTGACCAGCCCCGATGAGTTGAGGTGAGAGGCCCAAGCTGAAATCGCTTCCAAGAGTCCCGATATCAACGAGCCCGTTTGCCTTTGACCACACGAACCCGTGCGTCTCGCCGCTCGCCGTCGTGCCGAACCCGACGATCGTGCCGGCGTCGTTGATTGCCGTGGGCCTGATCTCGTCGCCGCCCAGGGAACCGATGTCTTCGAGTCCATTCTCCGGCGACCAGAAAAAGGTCCCCTCCGTGAAATCTCCCGTGTCGTCCATCCTCAGCACGGTGCCCGTCAGCGCGCCCTGCCGGTTCATGTACTCCGGCAGCATGTCGCGACCGAGCGAGCCGATATCGGTCAGGCCTGTCGTCTCCGTCCACGCGAAGATGCGCCAGCCGGTTTCAGCAAAGATGGATCCGATGATCAGACTGCCGTCCTCGGTCGCGAAGCGTCCAGTGCTGTCGATGAGACCGGTCGGATCGAGATCCACGATGCCGCCGGCCCTGGTCCACATGAACGCATGCTCAGGTCCGCCCGGGATGCTCGAGTCGCCGATCACCAGGCCGCTGCTCGTGACGCCTTGCGGAATGGTGAGGCCGCCGCCGAGATCGCCAATCGTGACGAGGCCTTCCGCCGGAGTCCAGATGACGCCAAGCACCTCTCCCCCGGGCGTATCGGCGGCGCCGGTAACGATGCCGTTCACGCTGACGCCGGTGACAAGGCTCTGGGTGCCCCCGAGCGTGAGCACGACGAAGCCGGTCTGCGCGCTCCAGACGAAGCTGAACCGCGAACCCTCCTGGAGGTTGCCGGCAACGACTCCGTTGTCGCTGATCAATTGCGCGGAGCTGGCGACATTCGCTCCGGTGTCTAGCTGCGTGATCGTGTAGGCCTGCTCGGCCGGTGGTTTCTTCTGGCCCGAGTCGCCAGCTGACAGCGGGGACGCGAGCAATCCGATGGCACCCCACAGACACAGCACCGTGACCGTGGCTCCTGATGATACAAGCTTCATCGACGACCTCCTCTTTCGATCCGGTTTCGGCTCAGGAACAACTGCTCGTCACCATCTGCGCGGGGCAGTTCGCCGCGATCGCGACATCGCCCGTGGTGCTGCCGTCGGCATCCCCGGCCACGTCGTCGGGTTCGTCGCTGGTGACCTTCTCGATCACGACGTTCCCGAGGGCGAGCGAGGTCTGGCAGGCGTCGCTGACGCTCTGCACCATCTGGCTCGCGGTGAGGGTGTAGGTGCGGTGATTGGGCGGCCACAGCCGAACAAATCACCAATAACCAAGCTTAAAGAGCCGCCACGGACGGCAGTAACAAACCCGCTGATCGACTTATTGCCGGGGTTATCGAAGCCGGAGGCGGCACTCACGAACCACGCACGGGAAAAATCGTCCGCGGTCGTAGTAGACGACCAGAAGTTGGACCCAACATTCATGAAAGGATGGCCCGCTGGCAATGCCGGATTGGCCGTTCCCAGATCCAACAGGCTCGTAAGCTCATTACGGTTCGGCACACGCCAGTCGGCTTCGCTGCCATCTGCGAGGCCGCATGCGACGTTACCGTCAGCCAATGCATTTGCTGCCGCAAGAGCATTAGCCCAGATTTGCGAGCCAAGGCAGGTTGCGTTCTTTAGCCACGTCAGCCCCGTAAGATTGTCAAAGACTGTCCCGTCACCGTTGTCGGTAAAACGGGGGTTCGGAACCGGAACACCCGCCTGATAGTTGCCGTCATCACCCGTCGCAAAGGTCGTCGTCTGCCCGGTCTTTAGGACTCCGCCGTCGCTCACCTGCGTCGTGCAGCCCGCGATCACTACACCGACGGTCGTGACACCGTCGTTCAGCTCGCCTACGCAGTCCTGCGGCAGGATCGGTTATGCGCTTCATAGGATCCCTCCTGTTGTGTCAGCCAGCAGTGTGGGCGAGGCGCCTGACGGCGCCAATGGAGGGGTCTGCCTTTTTTCGATGGGCAGGTCTGCGAATTCCGCCTAGGTAGGTCTAGCGAGGCTCCGCCTCAGACCAACGAGCATGGGGCTCCGCCCCGCTAGCGGCAGTGTCGTTTTGCCCGCCTCCGGCGGGCGAGAGCCTTGAAGGGCGGTCGAGAACCTTGACTCATATGTAAGGATTCTGGCCCTTCAAGGCTCTAGGGATCCGCACGGTCACGGTCGTGCCCCGGCCCGGCGACGATTCAATCGTGTGCGTCCCGCCCAGCATGTCCACGCGCTCGGCGATCCCCTTCAGACCAAAGCCGCCGCGACGGCTGCGCCGGCATTCGCACGCGCTCGCGGCGAATCCCTGGCCGTTGTCCCGAATCTCGATCTCGACGTCGTGCTCGTGGCAGCGCACGGCGACATGGGCCTCGTCCGCGTGCGAATGCTTGAACACGTTGTTCAGGCTCTCCTGGATGATGCGGTAGATGGTGATCTCGTCGCCCGGCTGGAAGACGCCGTCGATATCATCGAGCTCGCTGCGTCATCCGATCGCGGAGCTCTCGGCCATCTTCTCGATCATCGCCCGAATCGTCGTCGTCAGTCCGAGCTGGTCGAGGTGGTGCGGCCGCAGGTTGTAGGAGATGGTGCGCACTTCCTCCAGCGTCTGCGCCACCGTCGCGCCGATCTCGTGGAACTGTTTGCGCGCCTGTTCGTCCGGCTGCGACAGCGCTCCCAGCAGCGCACGATTCTTGACCACGAGCAGGTTCTGGCCGAGGCTGTCGTGCAGCTCCGCGGCGATCCGCTGCCGCTCGCGTTCCTGCGATTCGATCAGCTGCCGCGAAAACGCCTGTTGCGCGGCCTGCGCGCGCCTCATCTGGGCGATGCGATACCGCCAGGACAGCCAGACCAGGGCCATCAGGCTCGACGCGACCGCGGCACGGAACCACCAGGTCTGGTAGAAGCGCGGCAGGACCACGATCGCGAGCGACTGCCCGGTCTGCGTTCCACACGCCTTCGCCGTTGTCCGCGGTCACGGTGAAGGTGTAGGAACCTGGCGGAAGGTGCGAATAGTACGCCGTCCGGCGCGCGCCGGCGTCCACCCAGTCGCGATCGAGGCCACTGAGCCGGAACCTGAACTTGATCGCCTGCGGCCGGCTCCAGCTCAGGCCGGTATATTGAATCTCGAGATTCTCCTGGCCGGGAGTCAATCGAACCGGTCCGCCGAGCGCGACCGGCTCGCGGTCGATGGTGATGCCTTCGATCAGGACGCGTGGCGGCTCGGTGTCACGGCGTCGAGGATCGATGGCGACGATGCCTTTGGTGGTCGGAAACCAGAGGGAGCCGTCGTGCATCTTCCAGCCGGCGAGGTTGGCCCCCACACCTTCGCTGCTCAACATGCCGTCGGCCGTGCCATACGCGAACGATTCCACGGTCGTTCGACGGCCGTCGGCGACCTCGTTCAGTTGTTTCAGGCTGGTCCGCCAGATACCGGTGTTGCAGTTCATCCAGAGGTTCGCGTCATCGTCTTCGAGAATCTGAAAGATGTCGTCGTTGTAGAGCCCCTGGCGCGCCGAGATGGTGGCGAACTTCCCGTCCTTGAAGCGGCTCAGGCCGCCGCCGTGCGTGCCAATCCACAGCGTCCCGGCAGCATCCTGGTAGAACGCCTTGACGTGATTCGCCGCCAGGCCATCGCGGTGGACCATGACGTCATCTGCCCGTCCGAGATTCGGGTCGATGCCGTTTCTGAGCGTGCCGACCCAGATGTTGCCGGAGCGATCTTCGAAGAGCGCCAGCACGGAATCGTCTGCCAGGCCGTCCTTCTTCGTCAGGTGAGTGGCGTGGCCGTCGCGCACGCGAATCAGCCCGCCGTCGTGGATGCCGAGCCAGAGCGTGCCGGCGCGATCCTCGAGGAGCGGCGTTCACACGATCCCACGGGATCCCGGCGACATCCGCTGGCCTGGACGAAGCGATCGCGCGTCCAACGGGCGAGGCCGGATCTCGTGTACACCAACGGAGGCCATCGGCGCTGCGGGCCAGGCCTGATCCGACCGTCCGGGAGACCATCGTTCGTCGTGAGGACCCTGAAGGCGCCGTTCACGAAGCGCGTCAACCCGCGTCCCGTCTCCACCCAGACGCTGCCGTCCGCATCCTGGAAGATGCTGCCGACGAGGTCGCTCGCGAGGCCGTCGCGCTGGGTATAGACCGTAACGCGCGGCTTCTTGAATCGCACCAGACCGCCATCGGTCCCAATCCACAGACTGTTGTCGACGTCCGCGCGCAATGACCGGCACCCGCGCGCCCGGCAGGCCGTCGGCTGGTGCGTAGCGTTCGAAGCGGCCGGCGGAGTAGCGGAACAGGCCGTCGTTCGACGTGCCGACCCACATCCGACCCTCGTCGTCGGCGAACAGCGACTCCACGCGGTCGTTCGTGAGCCCGTGGTCGGGACCGAACCGGTCACGCCGTGGGAGTCGACGCGATAGAGGCCGCCGCTCATGGCCGCCACCCAGAGCGATCCATCTGGCGACCGGGCCAGCGTGCTGATGTCGGCGTGCGCCACGTCCGCGCGCCCCTCATAGGGGCTCACGCGACCGTCGGCGATCCTCGCGATACCCCGGTTCGTGCCGACCAGCAGCCCACCGTTCCCATCGTCGATGATGGCTCGCACGAGATTGCTCGGCAGGCCATGGGCGATCGTGTACGCGGTGAAGCGGCCGTCGGCTGAACGCGTTCACACCGCCGCCGTCGGTGCCGATCCAGAGCGTGCCGGCGCGGTCTTCGAACAGGCACGTGGTGAAGTCGCTCGACAGCCCATCTCGCATGGCGTACTGCGTGAACGGCCGCCGGAGAGGCGCGACACGCCGCCGCCATAGGTCGCCAGCCAGAGATCGCCGTCGCGCCGCTCGAGCAGCGACGTCACGAACGAATTGCCGATGCCGGTCGTGTTGCTCGGGTTGAAGAGCGTGAAGCGGACACCATCGAAGCGGGCCGCGCCTTCGTAGGTCCCCATCCACAGATAGCCGTCGCGCGTCGTCGCGATCGCGAGCACCGTATTCTGCGGAAGCCCGTCCCGTTCCTGCCAATTGATCTGCTGATATCGCCCGAACACGTCGTTACGACTCATCGACTGGGCGGTGGCGCCCGCAGTCCAGAACGTGTTCGCGAGGAGGATGACGACGAGCGCTGGCACGAGGCTCCTAGACGTCTTGAAGGCCCAGAATCCTTGTTTTCGATGCGCTTGCTCGCGGTGTCCGGGGCGGAGCCTCGAGGTTTCACGCCAGTTCCGACTGATGCTGCACCGCGAACTTGAGCAGCGCGTGGCTGCCGCGCAATTCCAGCTTGAGGGCGATGTTGTTGCGGTGATGCTCGACCGTGCGGACGCCGATGTTCAGCAGCGCCGCGATCTCGCGGCTGGTCTGCCCTTCGGCAATCAGCTTCAGGACGCGACGTTCGGTGGGCGTGAGCTGCGGTCAGTGCAGGTCTCCGGCTCCGCCAACGCCGCAGCGCTACGACTTCGCCGGATGAGAAGCGAAGAGAGCGTGGGGCTCACGTATTCCTGTCCCGAATCCACCGCCTGGATGCATGAGATCTCCGTAGCAGCGCTGTCCTTCACGACATAACCCCGAATCCCCAGGTCGAGCGCGGCATTCAGATAATGTTCGTCCTTGTGCATCGTCAGCAGGACCAGCGGCACGGCAGCCGCTGCTCGCGGACGGCACGCGCCACGTCAAAGCCGTCTTTGAGCGGCATCGTCAGGTCGAGCACTGCGACATCGGCGCCTGCGCCCTGCAGCCATTCCAAGGCTTGCTCACCGTCGGCGGCTTCGCAGACAACTTCGAGCTGCGGCGCGTTGTCGATGATCTGCCGAAGCCCTTGGCGGAAGATCGGATGATCGTCGGCAATCAGGACACGCACCTTGCGATTCATTGCGGTACTCCATGTTGCGGACGGCGCGGCGTTCAATTCACTGCTGCCCCGAGTTCTCTTTCGGGCGCATTGTTCACACCGCGAGAGCGCGCGGTAGACGCCCAGCGGGCGCGCCCTAGGTGTGGTTTCTGACAAGGTTGATCACTGCGCGAGCCTCGGAAAACGGACGCACGGTGGGTGACAACCAGCGGCGTGCGGCCGCTCAAGATTGTAGTGACGAAGCCAGAGACGGAGCGCCTGCGTCCGACGCCAGGAACTCACATAGGGCACGGCGTATGCCCAGCCCCGAATCAGCGTCTGGATAAAGCGTTCCGCTTTCCCGTTGTTTTGCGGGCGATACGGTCGCGTCCGCGTCAGGCGCACGCCGACGCGCGTGGCCGTCTGCTGAAACCGCCGGCTGGATGTAGGCGCTCCCGTTGTCCGTGAGGACGCGTTGGACGAGGACGCCGCGACGCGCAAACCACTGAATGGTCCGGCGCAGAAGCGGCCGCGGTGTGGCCCGTCTGGTCCGAGAGGACCACGTAGGCGGCGCGGCTGTCATCATCGACGGCCATGCTAATGAATTCCCAGCCGGCGCCCGCCACCTTGGTGCGCCGGTCGCCGTGAATCCGGGTGGCCGACCCGCAGAATGCGGACGAGCGGTTTGATATCGAGATGGACGAGCTCACCGGCGTGCCCGCTCATACCGCGTGACGGGCGCGGGCGGCGTGAGCGACGGCAGGCGATTGAGGCCCACGCGGACGAGAATGGCTGCCACCGTCGACCGCGGGATCTGCAGTCGGACGGCGATGGCCCAGGCGGTCAAGCGCGCCTGCCGGGCGGCGACGATCGCGCTGACGCTGGCCGCCGGCGTGCGCCGCGGCTGCCGATGGGGTTGCGAGGAGCGATCCGCCAAGGCGGCGGCGCCGCCCTGGCGGTGGCGAGCTAACCACTTGTACGCGGTGCGAATCGCGATCCCGGCCGCGGCCGCGGCGGTCGCGACGGACCAGTGCAGGATCCTATCCATGCACCAGCAGTGCGCGCATATGCGGCGTGGTCTTGGCGTTACGATGCAGCGTCACCGGGCCTCCTCTCGGAAGGAACGGAACGTGTGGTAACGCCCATTCTTTCCAAGGAGTCCCGAGTGAACAACGTCATTAGAAATACACCTAGGGGCGACAGGATCCCACAACGCATCTGGAAGCAGCGCGGTGGCCGTTCCCGTTCGCGCTACCTCGCCACGAGGATCAGATTTCAGAGGCACCGAGGCACCTAGGCACCTCCGGCACCTTACTTCGCGCGCTCCTTGTACGGCGCGAAGTACCCCTTCCGCGAGCGGAGCTTGACGTCGGGCCGCTTGACCTTGATCTCGACTTTCCGCCAGAGGCCGTCCATGGCGACTGTTGGTGGAGGCGTAGCCGAGGTGGTACTGCGCCTTGATCTCGGCGAGGACTTTTTCGTACGAGCTATCGAGATCCTTGAGCGCTGAGGGAAAGAACGCCTGACCACCGGTCGCCTCGACCATCTGCTGCATGCGCATCTGCAGCTGGTGGCGGGCCGATCCCGTGTGTTCGATCAGCCCGACGGCGTACACGGTGACGGCGACGCCTTCAGCAGGTCCATGAACTCCGCCAAATTCAGTTGCGATCGTGAGTCGGCCCCGTCGGTATACATCACCAGGATCGTGCGCCCGTCCTGCCTGTCCGCGCCATCGAGATAGACCCCGAGGGCGTCATACAAGGCGGTCCACCCGTCGGACTTCCGCATCGCGGATGCGCTCCACCAGCCGCGGGAAGTCGCGCTGCGGATAACGCGTCACGCGAACTTCGGTGTCGAAGTCCACCAGCGTGATGTCGCGGGCCTCGGGCAGCAGATTCAGAAACTTGATGGCCGCGCTGCGTGCCAGCTTCAGGTCGGCTTCCATGCTGCCGCTGGTGTCGAGCATCAGCCCGAGGTGGGTCTCGACGTGTCGGTCGTCGTCGCCGCGAACGAAGTACTGCAGACGCTGCGGCCGGCCGTCCTCGACAATCTCGAAATCCGCCTCGGTGAGGTTCGGTGATCAGGTTGCCCCGCCGGTCGACGGCGGTGACGCCGAACGTGACGAGGTCGACGCCGGTGCGAAACACCTGTTGCGTGGGTTCCCGCGGATGACCTGTCCCTGGCGGGCGGCCGAACGTGTCCGAATGGCCGCCGTCACCACGGTCAAGCCGACCAGCAGAACCACGCACGGCAGGGGCCACTGCAGGCGACGCATCTTGGTACGCCGCAAAGTAACACAGGGCCGGACGATTCCGAGCCCCCGGACTGCCCGCACCGTCCGGCAGGCGTATAATTAAAGGTCGTCCGTTATGGAAACCCCCGAGGCGGGGCGCTGGGGCACCTCGGAATGAGGTGCCTGGCGGTCTGTCACACGGAGTTGGTGGTTCGACTGCTCGATGCAGTCCTCACCCCCAGCTGCGAGCTCGACGTTCTGGTCGAGAGCCCCGCGCTGGCGAGGCGGTTCGACGAGGCCAGTTTCGGCGTCAGCGTCGGCGACGCGAAACGTGATCGACACCTTTGTCCGCGCCGACGTCACGCCTGCCACCTGCGTCATCATCGAAGACAACGGCCGACGGTCGCTCCGCAAGGTGCTGCAGGCCGTGCGCGCCGCGGGCGGCACCCTGATTTGGGTGCTCGGGCACGCGGCCCGAGGATGCCCAGCGCGCCGACGACCTGCGGCCAGTCGTTTCCCGAAATCACGAGCCTGACGCTCGCCGAGCTGACCGGCCCGCCCCTGCTCGTCGAGCTCGGTCGCTCGGTGACCCGGCAGAAGGTCCAGCAGTATCAGCGCTATCTTCTCGGACGCCGATCGCGTGCTGATCCTACTGCACAACGATCCGGATCCCGACGCCATTGCCAGCGGCCTGGCGCTTGCGCAACCTGCTGCGCCGAACGCGGCAGACGGCCATCATCGGCTGCATGTACGGCGTCAGCCGACCGGAGAACCTGCGGATGCTGAAGCTGCTCGACCTGCAGGTCGAGGTGCTGACCGCGGAGCAGATCAAGAGCTTCGATCGCGTCGCGCTGGTCGACGTCCAGCCGCATTACTTCCCCGGCCTGCTGCCGCAAGTCGACCTGGTCATCGACCACCACCCGGAGCAGCACGGGCTACAACGCGGTCTTCAAGGACATCCGGCCTGACTACGGCTCGACGTCGCACGATTCTCACCGAGCATCTGCGCGCGGTCGACATCGACATCTCCGAGCGCACCGCGACCGCGATGCTCTACGCGATCAAGTCCGACACGCTGTTCTTCAACCGCCAGGCCAACCGCGCCGACCTCGACGCGTTCTCATATCTCTATCCGCTGTCCGACGCCACGATGATCCGCAAGATGGAAGGGCTCGGAAATCACGGCCGAGCGCCTCGACTATCGTCATCAAGGCGTGGCAGCACGGACGGATGGTCGAGCACGTGTTCTGTGCGTTTCTCGGCGAGCCGTCGCGCGAAGACTTCATGCCCTACGTCGCCGATTTCTACCTGCAGCTCGAAAACGTGCAGTGGTCGGTGATTTCGGGCGTGGTCAACGACACGTTCGTGGTGTCGGTCCGCAACCTCGGCTACTCCCGCAACGCCGGCGATTTCGTGCGGCGCTGGTTCAGCGACATCGGCAGCGCCGGCGGCCACCGCACCATGGCGAAGGCGGTGGTGCCGCTCGAGGCGTTTCAACGCAAGTTCGGCACCTACGAAGGCAGCCGCATCAATCAGCGGATGCTGGAGCTGGTCCTCGCCTTCCTCCACGAATACGACAAGAACGGGCACCCAAAGACGCGGACGCGAAAGACGCCGAAGGACGCCAAGGAGTCGAAAGAGCCGGTCACGAAGCTAGCCAGTGCCTGCCGGAGATCGGCGATCAGATCCTCCGGATCCTCCAGCCCAATCGACAGCCGCATCATCCCGCGCGTCACCCCGCGCTTGTCAGTTCCTCGTCGGTGAGGCCGTACTGCGACGTGAGAATTGGCAGGCTGCACAGGCTCTCGACGCCGCCCAGGCTGGCGGCGCGCTGGATGACTCAGCCGATCGAAGGCGCGGTACGCGGCCGTCCTGCCCGCCTTTGAGATCCACGCAAACCATGCCGCCGAAGCCCGACATCTGGCGCGCGGCGATCGCGTGGTCGGGATGCGAGGCGAGACCCGGGTAGTACACGCGCTCGACCGCATCGTGGCCGTCGAGAAATCGCGCCACCGCCATGGCGTTGGCGTTGTGCCGGGCGATGCGAAGCGGCAGGGTTTTCAGCCCGCGACTCAAGCGCATACGCGGGCTGCGGATCCATGACGCCGCCGAGCAGCCGCCGCGTCTTGCCGATGGGCGCCAGCAGCGCCCGCGATGCCCGACAACACCCCGCCGGTGACGTCGCTGTGACCGTTGAGGTATTTCGTTGCGCTCTGCATCGACAGGTCGATGCCCAAGGCCAGCGGCTGCTGATTGATGGGACTGGCGAAGGTGTTGTCGATGCCCGACAGCACGCCCGCCGCGCGGCACGCGCCGGCGACCGCGCGAATGTCGACGCAGCGCAGCGTCGGGTTGATCGGCGACTCGAACCAGACGAGCTTGGTCTTGGGTCCGATGACGCTCGCCGGGTGCGGCGAGCTGCTCGAGCGACACGAACCGCCGCGCGACGCCGAAGCCCGAGCAGCAGATGCTCGATCAGGTGAAAGGTCCCGCCATAGATCGCCGACGCGCACACGACCTCGTCGCCGGCCTTGAGCAGCGACAACATCGCGGTGGAGGTTGCCGCCATGCCGGAGCTGAAGACCAGCGACGTCTCGGCGCCATCGATCGCCGCCATCTTCTCTTCGACCGCCACGATCGTGGGATTCTCGTAGCGCGAGTAGAGATAGGCGCGACAGGCTGCCGTCCTGATAGCGCTCGACGTCGCGGGCCGAGTCGAAGACGAACGTCGCGGTTTCGTAGATCGGCGTCGTCAGCGCAGTCGAACCGCCGGACGCGGGCCGTTCGCCGCGATGAATGAGGTCGGTATGTGTGCCCATCCGTTGAGCATAAGTCGAAGCGTCATACGGAGCGATGAACCTCTCGCATAGACCGATTGCCGGCAGTTCATGCCGACCCGACCAACCTGACCCACCAGACCGACCTGGCCCCCCGACCGACTAGACGCTCTCCTCCGGCGCCGGCGCTCGGAGGTGCTCGCCCGACGCGGCGACGACCGGCTCGATGAAGTCGCGGTAGGCGTCTTCGTAGCCGCGCTCCATCAGTTCCGAGAGCGGATGGTGCCGATCGGAGCGGTCGTCGTAAGCGCCGTTCAAGTCGAATGCGCCAACCGGATTGTAGGAAGGCCGAATTGCGTAGACGGCTCGGAAGCGGTGCTGCACGTGACGTAAGCGCGTCGCGTACGGCGGCGGCATCCATCGCGCCCGCGTGATCGCTGATGCGCCCCAGCGGATCGAGGCGCGGACGGGATAGCTCGTGCGGGCCTGGAGGCTGGGGCGACCCCGATACGAGAATCAGCTGTTCGGCGCCGGCGGCCGCCGCTTCTTCGAGCAGACGTCGCCAGGCTGGCCGGACGATCGATCAGGCGATGCACTTCGCCGCGCCAGAACGAGTCGGCGGCAAATCGCACCAGCGTCGGCTCGGTCAACCCCGGAACGCTGACCGACGCCCGCATGACGTCGATCAGATGATCGCGCGCCAGGCCGTCGAGGTCGAAGGCTTCGGCCCGGCGCGCGCCGACCGAGCCCGGTGGCGGGAACAGCGTTCGGCGAAACGGCTCGCGAATCAGTCCGAAGACGAGGTCACGTCGCGCATCGAGATCGTGGACCGCCAGCAGCAACTCGCTGAAAGCCGGGCTGGCCAAGATTTTCGGCGAGCAACTCCGATAAATCGCCGGCTCAAGTCTTCGGCGTCCGGCGACTTCAGCGGCGCGCCGCCTCGCAGCAGGTCCCAGAGGCCGTTAATGAAGTGCTGCGCCGCCGCCGAGCCGTCGAGCGGCGTGCCCAGCATCGCCCAGGCGAGCGGCCCGCGCGACCGCCGCTTCAAGCGGCGCGCGCCGCCAGGCCATGAGGCTCCCGACGAGCAATGGCCAGCACGCCCACGATCACGATGAGTGCGATGAGTCTGGGCAGCCAGGTCGGCAGGGCCGCGGGGGCAAACGCCCCCGCGAGAAGATCGAGATAGCGCTGCATGACGCTCGCACCCGCGTCGAGTCCAGCCATGCCGAAGATCAGAGGCCGAGTGGATAGGCAACCAGGGCCAGGGCGAGAAAAACCAGCGGACTGGCGAGGACGCCAGCCAGTGCGGCCAGCAGCCCGATGAGCCATCCGCACCGGCCAGCGCCAGCGATACAGGTGCGCGACGCCGCGGGTTCGCCACAGACCGTTCGGCTCCCACAGACGGCTCGCCGCCATCGACCGCAGACCAGCGTGGCCGCGACGGCGCCAATGCCGCGGCCCGCGACAAGATCGACTTTGATGCCGGCTTCGGCAAGGGCGCGCAGGACGCCGGCGTGATAGGCGCCATCCGCGCCCGTCCCGCTCAACACGAGGGCGGTGCGGCGTTCAGGTGAGTAGTGCTCGCTCACACCTCGTGGCTATTCGTGAATGGTGACCAGCTTGAGGATCTCGAATCGGCGCGTGCCGAGCGGCGTCGTGACCACGACGTCATCGCCCTCTTCCTTGTTGAGGATGGCTTTGCCGATGGGCGACGAGGTCGAAATCAGGCCCTTTTCCGCGTCCGCGTCTTCGGGCATCACGAGCTGGTAGACAATTTCCTGATTCTGCTCGCGCAAGCGTGACGGTCGACCCGAAACCCGCCTTGTCCTTCGGAATCCGGTCGATGTTCATCAGGGCGATCTCGTTCATCCGCCGTTTGAGCATGGCGATGCGCGCCTGGACGTAGGTCTGCCGCTCTTTCGCCGCTTGGTATTCGGCGTTCTCGCGCAGATCGCCCAACTCGCGGGCGCGCTGAATCTCCTTGGGCAGCTCGGTCTTGAGCTCCCGTTCCAGGGCCGGCCACTTCCTCCTCGAACCGCTTGAGCAGTCTTTCCTTCATCGTCCCAAACGAGAAAGTGTACCACAGCCATCAATGCCGCCTCTCGGCTCGGCCGTGCCATGCTGTAAGTCGTGTCCGCGATAACCAGCCGACGCAACCCGATTGTTGCCCGCTTTCGCGAAGTGGCCCGCAGCGACGCCTCCATCGCGGTGATCGACGGCTGGCACCTGCTTCACGAAGCGGCGGCGACTGGAATCGGGATTGAGCTCGTCGCTGTCGCTGAGCAACCGGATCGCGAGCCGGACGCCGAGCTTCTTACCCGGCTCGAGCAGGTCTGGCGTGAACGTTGTCAACGTCTCGGCCAACGTGATGAACGCACTCTCGCCCGTGAAGACGCCAACGGGCATCGTCAGTCTGGTACACCGCCGTCCCTGGAATATCGAGGGCGCGACCTCGGGTGAGCAGCCGCTCGTTCTCGCGGCGGTCGACATACAGGATCCCGGCAATATCGGCGCGATGATTCGATCCGCGGAAGCCGGTGGTGCCACCGGCGCCATCTGTGCCGGAATGACGGCTGATCCCTGGAGTTGGAAAGCATTGCGGGCGGCGATGGGGAGCACGTTTCGGTTGCCTCTCCACTATGATCGCGACGCCGCCCATGTTTGTCAGGCTCTTCGTGAGCGCGGCCTCCGTGTGGTGGCAACGATGATCCGGGGTGCGAGACCGATGCAGGAGGTCGACCTGCGCGGGCCAACGGCGCTGTTCCTTGGCGGAGAAGGAGTCGGCCTCGATCCTCAGATCTTGCGCGCTGCCGATTCTCGCATCACTATTCCCATGCAGCCTCCGGTCGAGTCGCTGAACGTCGCCGTGGCTGCCGGCGTGTTGGTCTACGAAGCCCGTCGCCAACGCACGGCGTCTTGAGTTGTTACGCACGTGGCCACCCTCTTCGACGAGCCGTCGCTTCCTCCGGATCCCCGCACCGTACCACTGGCGGAGCGAATGCGCCCTCGTTCGCTCGACGAAGTCGAAGGACAGGACGAGCTCATCGGGCCAGGGCGCCCGTTGCGCGAAGCCATCGAGCGCGACCTGCTGCAGTCGATCATCTTCTGGGGGCCGCCAGGGACGGGCAAGACAACGCTGGCGAGGCTCATCGCGGATCTGACCGATGCCGACTTCCTCGCCTTCAGTGCCGTTCTTTCGGGCATCAAAGAGGTCAAGGACGTCATGGCGGCGGCTCAGGAGCGCCGCCGGCGCCTGCGCCGCCGCACGATCGTCTTCATCGACGAAATCCACCGCTTCAACAAGGCCCAGCAGGACGCATTTCTGCCGCGCGTCGAGGCCGGCGACATCATCCTGATCGGAGCGACGACAGAGAATCCTTCGTTCGAGGTCAACGCCGCGTTGCTCTCGCGTTCGAAGGTGTTCGTGCTCGAGCCGCTGGATAGCGATGCGGTGGTGAGGATTCTTCGGCGAGCCCTGGCCGACGACCGTGGTCTCGCGCGCGAATCGCCCGAGGTGCCTGATGAAGCCTTAGAGGCGATGGCACGCTATGCCAATGGCGACGCACGCGTCGCCTTGAACCTGCTGCAACTGGCGGTGGCGGCAGCCCCACAGCCCGCAGGCCGCCCTCGGATCGATCTGCCGCTGCTCGAGCGTACCATCCAGAGGAAAGCGCTGCTCTACGACAAGGGCGGTGAGGAGCACTTCAACATCATTTCAGCGCTGCACAAGTCGATGCGTAACTCGGACCCCGATGCGGCGGTGTATTGGCTCGCGCGCATGCTCGAGGCAGGAGAGGATCCGCTCTACGTCGCTCGAAGGCTGGTGCGTTTTGCTTCGGAAGACGTCGGCAACGCCGATCCTCAAGCGTTGAGCGTGGCCGTGGCGGCGAAAGACGCCGTCCACTTCATCGGCATGCCCGAGGGCAATACCGCCCTGGCGCAGGCTGCGATCTACCTTGCGACGGCGCCGAAGAGCAATGCCGTGCTTCTCGCTTACGGCGCCGCGGCGCACGCAGCGCAGAATGATGTGGCCCAGCCGGTGCCGCTCCATTTGCGGAATGCGCCCACCAGGCTCATGAAACAACTCGACTACGGCAAAGGGTACCGCTATGCGCATGAGGAGGCTGATGCGGTTGCCGACATGGAGTGCCTGCCGGACAATCTGCAGGGGCGTCAGTTTTATACGCCAACCGAACGGGGATTCGAGAAAGAGATCAAACGACGGCTCGACGGATGGAAGGCGATCAAGGAGAAGAAGAAGAAAGAATGATGACGTCAGTTTCCAGTTGTCAGTTACCAGTTCAAAGGGCAACCAGCTGACTCGACATGGCGCGGCGTTTCTTGAACTGGCAACTGGCAACTGAAAACTGACACCATCACTACTACATTCTCTACATTCCCGGCGGCGTGAACCGTCCGTCCACAGCCAGCCACCCTCCATCGGCATAGAGAATCGTCCCCGTCACGTAGCTCGCCGCATCAGAAATCAGGAAGAGCGTCGGGCCCACCATCTCGTCGGCTCGAGCCCAGCGCTTGAAGATGTTCTTGTTGGCGTAGGCCTGGTACCAGTCCGGCTGCGCCTTGATGGGCGCGGTCAGCGGAGTGTCGATCACCCCCGGTGCCAGCGCATTCACGCGGACGCCTGCGACCCCAAACTCGCATGCCGCCCCTCGAACCAACTGCACGATCCCCGCCTTCGTCATCGAATAGATCGCCTGACCCGGCTCGACCACCAGCGAGCGAATCGACGAGAGCACCACGATGCTGCCGAAGCCCTGCGTGCATCATGACGCGGCCGGCCGCACGCATCACGTTGAAGGATCCCTTGAGGTTCAGGCGGACGACTCGATCGAACTCCTCGTCCGCATAGTCGAGCAGCTTCTTGCGCACGTTGATGCTCGGCGTACAGACCAGCCCATCGAGCCGGCCCCGTTCCTCTGCGATGCGCTGCAGCGCCGCGTTCGTGTTCTGGGCATCGACGATGTCGACGCGCGGTCGCGTCGGCCTGCCCTCCGGCGGTTCGAATGTGCAGAGCGGTGGCATGCGCCGCCTCCGCGTTCACGTCGAGGCATTCGACACGAGCGCCCTGGCGTGCGGCACCCAATGCGACCGCCTCCCCGATGCCCGACCCTGCACCGATGACCACGACAACCTTCCCATCCAATCGAAACAGATCAGGCATGCGACAGGGATCTCCTGACGGTCATCACCACCGCAAACACCACCGCGGCGGCGACGATTCCGGACAGCGACGGGTCGAGCCATGATGGCCGACCGGGAAGGCCAAAACCGACAATCAGCAGCGTGGCGATGCCGGCGATGACCGCGCCCAGAGCCTCAGGGGCGGCCACCCGCGGCGAAAGCAACGCGGCCAGCACGGGCACGAAAAACGTCACGCCCAGCAGCGCGTAGAAGATCAGGAGCGCTTGCGTGACCGTTTCGAGATAGATCGACAGCAGCACGCCGGCCGTGCCCGCAATGACGGCCGACACACGGGCGACGAGAAGGAGCTGACGGTCGTCCGCGTTCGGGTTGATGTGTCGCTGGTAGAGGTCCTTCGACAATGTCGTCGATACCATGAATAGCACTGCGTCGCAGGTATCGACTTCCGTAGAAAACACTGCGGCCAGCGCCAGCGCGCCCAGCCACGCTGGCAGCTGCTCGAGGAGCACCGTGGGCAGCACCAGGTTGGCATTGGTGATGCCGGGAGACGTCTCGCGACCGATCATTCCGAACAACGTGGGCACGAACGCAAACAGCAGCAACGCGATGGCGTTCAACGCGACGCCCGTTGTCAACGCGCGCGCGCTGGATGCGCCAAACGACTTCTGAATCAGCCCCGGTGAAATGACGAACGCAGGAAACGTGAGGAACACCAGCGTCCATCCCGACCCCGGCCCGGCGGAGTACATGAAGTCTCCAAACGTCGCGGGCATCGGCGGGTCTGTCAGCCGCTCGATGCCGCCCACCGACTCAAGCGCGACCGGCAACGCGATCAGAAAGCCCACCAGCATGATCACGAGCTGCACGCTGTTGACCCACGCCGTGCCCAGTAACCCCCCGGCCGTGAAGTAGATCGTCATGATCGCCGCCCCGATGAGCGAGCCCATCCACGGCGGAATACCCAGCACCACGTTGAGAATCGCGGCTCCCGCCATGATCTGGCCGGCCAGGATCGCGAGCGAGCCGACGCAGGTCACAAGGGATGTGACACCGCGCACCACGGGGCCGTAGCGAGACTCGATGAAGTCACCCGTCGTGTAGAAACCGTATGTCTTCGCGAGTCGCCACAGGGCGGGCCCGACCCAGAACGCGAGGACGAACGATCCCAAACCCGCCGCACCCACCCACCACCAGGCGCTGATGCCGTCGCGATACGCGAGTCCGGCGACACCAACCGTGGAGCCGGCGCCGATGTTGGCGGCCAGCATCGTCGCCAGGACGAGGCCGGGCCCCAACGAACGACCAGCGACAAAGAAGTCGCTGCTGTGACGGACGAGGCGCGCCGTCCAGAGCCCGAACGCCACAATCCCGACCGAGTAGGCAATGAGAAGAACGAGGTGGAGGTTCACGACACCGCCTCGAGCTCGACGCGATAAATCGCGCGGCCCGACAGGTCGTGCAGGCTGGCCGTCATTGTCTTGGTCCTGGCATCGATCCGCAGCGAGCCAAAGAACTGCAGACCGGCACTCGGCGGGCGATTCGGCGCCAGGTCGGCCGGCACACCCACAAACTTGACCTCGGGGCCAAACGTCGCGTCGATGGCGTTCGGCCGGAACGTCCCGGCGTGCAGTGGACCAGCGACGAACTCCCAGAATGGATCGAACTCGGTGAAGCGCGCCCCTTCCGGGCCGTAGCGGTGCGCCGCGCAGTAGTGCACATCACCGGTGACCCAAACGACATTGCGAATCCGCCGGTCCTTGATGAACTTCAGAATCTCGGCGAACTCGATCTCACGGCCACGCGGTGGACCCTCGTCAGCGTTGGCGACGGCCTCGAACGCCGCGTCGCCATCGCGAACGACCAGGCCGATCGGCATATCGTTGGCAATCACTTTCCACACGGCACGGCTGGCCGCCAGCTGTGAGGTCAGCCACCGTACCTGAGCCGCGCCCATGATCCGGCTCTCGTCACTCAGCGTTGCCTGACGATTGGCCGTGTTCGGTCCGCGATAGCTGCGAAGGTCGAGCGCAAACACATCGAGCAACGGTCCTGACGATACTGTCCGGAAAATGCGCTCCGGATCCTCGGCTGTGAGTGGCAGCGGGTTGTATTCGATGAAGGCCTGTCGCGCGCGAGCGGCCAGGAGCGCCGCGCTCTTCACGCGATATCGAGAATCGCTCGACAGATCGCGGGTCGGGTACCAATTGTCGCGAACCTCGTGATCGTCCCAGAGCACGGCCTGCGCAGTCGCTCCGTTGAACCGGCGCATGTGCTCGTCCATCAGGTTGTATTGGTAGTTCCCTCGATAATCCTCGAGACTCTCGGCAACCTTCGATTTTGCCGGCGTCACGAGATTGCGCCAGATGGCTCCATCGTCCAACTTGACTTCGGGAGCGAGCGGTCCGTCAGCGTAGATCGTGTCGCCGCAGTGGACGAACAGGTCGGGGCGGGCCTCGAGCATCGTCGCGTAGAGGCGCAGGCCGCCAAACTCAGGGTTGATCCCCCACCCTTGCCCGACGGTATCGGCCGACCAGGCCAGCGTCACGTCGCGGGTGCCGTCCCAATGTGCGGTACTGAAGCTTCCGGTGACCGGCTCGCTGACGGACTTGAGATCGCCGAGATCCAGAAACCTGACGCGGTAGAAGATGCGCTCGCCCGCGGGGAGATCTGTGAGCACGACACGTGCCGTGAAATCAGCGCTTTCGAGTGCCGCCGGCCCTGGCACCAGGCGCGCGTCTTCGAAGCGCTCGGTCGTGGCGTACTCGACCGCCATTCGAGCCGGCCGATCCGTTCGACCCCAGATAACCATGCGCCCTCTGCCGGCGTCTCCGGCAGCCACCCCTTGAGGGAGCGCCGGACGTGAACCGGGCGCCGCGATGATCGCCGGTGCTTGTCGAGCCCATGCGCGGCCGTGGCGAAACGATCGCCAGCCCTCCGGCTAGCGAACGAGCGAGGAACACGCGTCGTTTCACGGACCGGTGATGCCGTTCACTTGAGTCGCGCGGGAACGGTACCGAGTTCGCGCGCGGAAGGGATGCCGTTCGAGCTCTGGGCCTGGGTGGCGGCACGCACAATCGCTTCGGCCATCGCCTCGGCGGCCAACGCACCAACAATGGTCACGCTGACATCGCCCGTCCAGCGCCCCGTCGCCAGCGCGAACACCGTGTCCCCATCGCCGGTGGTGTGCGACGGGACGATCGCGCGCGCCAAGCCGTCGTCGGCCATCAGCGCAATCCGAGCGACGTCGGCCTTCGAGAACCGCGCGTTGGTTGCGACCACGCCGATCGTGGTGGCCTCACCCGGGCGTGGTGCCGAAGCCGAGCGCATGAGCGCGCCCGTGCGGAGGAGCTTCCGAACGTCGGCGAGCGCCTTTCCGTCCTCGGTGCGCATCCCGGCAACGGTCTGCGCCCGACGATGGATCGATGATGTCGCCGACAGCGTTGACGGCGACCACTGCACCGACGACCAAGCCCTCGGGGAGCGCGATTGCGGCCGATCCAATGCCTGCCTTCATCGATCGCCCCATCACCATCTTGCCAACAGTCGCGCCGGCACCGGCGCCGACGTTGCCTTCGCCCACGGGACCGGTTGCGGCTGCCTCAGCCGCTTGGTATCCACACTCCGCGTTCGGCCGAATCTTCGGGTCGCCGCCGAAACTCAGGTCGATCAGGCTGGCGGCGGGCACGATGGGCACGACGCCGGTGCGCACTTTGTAGCCGATATTGCGCTCTTCGAGGTAGCGCATGACGCCGTTTGCAGACTCGAGCCCGAACGCGCTGCCTCCGGACAACACGATCCCGTTCACTCGGTCGACCATGTTCAGCGGATTCAGGAGATCCAGTTCACGGGTGGCTGGCGCACCGCCACGTTGGGACACGCCGCCCACAGCCCCCTCGCCTTCGACCAGCACCACGGTGCAACCCGTCGGACGTCCCGTCATGGTGTAGTGTCCGACCTTCAACCCGTGAACGGCGGTCAGGCCCGACCCACCCGTCGGCGCGAGCGCCTGCTGCGCGTTAGGAGCACGTTCTTGCGTCGACATGTCGGCATCTCCCCTCGGAAATGCCAGTGCCAGAACCGCTGCAATCCCGAGCGCGCCTACTAAGTGCTTCATGACTGGGTCTCTCATTGCCAGGACTCGAGCGCGGGCCCCTGGTCGCTGCCACAAGTCTTACATCGAACCGGTCAAATCGAGAATCGTCAAGGCGAGCACCTTGGTCGCGTTGATCAGATCCTCGATTGCGCACCATTCGTCGGGCTGATGTGCGACGTCGAGGACGCCGGGCCCGTACGCCACGCAATGTGTGATCCCACCAAGGCGATCGAAGTGCTTGTGATCGTAGGTTCCAGGACTCGCCACCTGCTGGGCCGCGCGACCCAGGACGGTCTGGATATGTCGCTCGAGGGCACTCACGAGCGGCGAGCCTTCCGGCGTTCGCACCGGGGGGACGATCATCAGGTCCCGGAGTGCATAGTCGATCTCAGGGTGTTCGGCCTTCACCGACGCCAGCAGCGCCTGGGCCTCGGCCTTGACCGCAGCGAAATCCTCTTCGAGGAGGAAACGCCGATCGAAGACCGCCGTGCAGCGATCGGCCACGCACGGGGTCTGAATGCCACCAATGGGCTGACCGCCAAAAATCCCATTGATGTTGAGCGTCGCGTGCCTGGCCTCTGGCGGGACGACGGGCACCGAGGTGGTTCGGGTGGCAAGGGCTGGCAACCACTCGCGTCGCACGCGCTCGAGGATGAGGCCCATGTGATCGATCGCGCTGACGCCGAGGAACGGCATGCTCCCGTGGCCGATTCGCCCACGAGTTTCGACCTCGAACCAATAGACCCCGCGGTGGCCGATGCAGATGCGATCGACGTTGAGCGGCTCTGGAATGATGACGTGATCGATCCGCGCGGAGCTGAGTCGCCCTTGTCTGGCCAGATAGGCGACGCCCGCAAAGCCACCGCTCTCCTCGTCGGGGGTCGCACTGATCTCAATCGAGCCAGACAGCGTCACGCCGGCGCGCCGGATGGCCTCAACGGCGTACAACGCGGCCGCGATGCCCGACTTCATGTCGCAGGCGCCGCGGCCATGAATACGACCATTGCGCACGGTGGCGGCAAAGGGGTCGAACGTCCAACCGGCACCAGGCGGAACCACGTCGTAATGGCCGTTGAGGTGAACCAGCGGATGGTCGGCACCGCCGCGTCGAAACCCGATCACGTTGACGCGCGGCAACTGCCGCGTGTGCTCCGGCCGGCCGATGGCCGGAATGTAATCAACGACAAAGCCGCCCGCCGTCAGGCGATTGCCGATCAGACGGGCGCACCTTTGGTACTCTTCGCCCGGAGGATTGACGGTCGGCACGCGGATGAGCGCGGCAGCGAAATCAACGATCTCGTCGCGGTTCGCTTCAACCTCGGCCAACACCCGATCACCGGTATGCGTCATTGTTTGGGTCTCGGCTGACGGGTTCGGCTAGGAGGTTGCCTGGCGTTCCTCATCTCAGATGCGCTCGAAGTTCTTCTCCACTTCCCGACGAGTAATCCTCAACATGACTGGACGGCCGTGTGGACACACCGTGGAGTACGACGTGGCGCGAAGCTCGTCGAGAATGTGCCGAATCTTCTCTTCGGTCAACGGATCGTTGGCTTTCACAGCCGCGTGACACGCCGTCGTGGCTGCAATCCTCTTCAGTGCCTCGCGCAGATCCAGGCCCTGATCGAGCCCTTCGAGATCTTGCGCGAGGGCTCGAAGCGCGGTCGCACACTCATCGCGCGGCAGAATCGCCGGAACAGCCGTCACCTTGAGGGTCGTCTCGCCGCCAAACTCCTCAATCTCGAACCCAAACGTCGACAACTCAGTCGCTCGCGACAGCAGCGCGGCCCTTTCTGCCGGCGCGAGGTCGAGCAGCAGGGGCACCAGCATTCGCTGGCTCTCGAGGGCGCTCGCCGTCAGCCGCTCCATGATCCGCTCGAAAAGCACCCGCTCATGCGCGACGTGCTGATCGATGATGCAGATGCCCTCGTCGTCGATGGCGATGATGAAGGTGTTACGAAATTGTCCGAGTGGGATGAGGGGACGGTAGACAGGTGCGCCAGGTGCGATCAGGTGCGCCGGGTGCGACAGGTTCCGTGCGGTGCGACAGGTCGGCGCCAAATGCACCTGGGCGGGAACCGGCACCGCACCGGTCGCACCCCACGCACCCCTCGTCGCACCCCACGCACCCGGGAGCATCCCTGGTATCGAAGGCGTCACGAGTTGGCCTGGCGTCAGATCGGACGGCCGTAGTTGCAGTTCGGGGACGCCGCCCCTCATCAGCGCGTCACCGACAGCTCGCTTCACGACTTCGTGCACGAGCGACTGCTCGCGAAATCGGACCTCGGCTTTTGTGGGATGCACGTTGACGTCAAGCCGGTCCGGCGGAATTTCGAGGAAGAGGTGCACCTCCGGGCTTCGTTCACGATTCGACGCGACACTATAGGCGTCGAGAATCGCGTGCGCGATCGTCCGGTCCCGGACAATTCGTCGGTTGATGAACACGTTCTGCGGGCCGCGTGTCGGTCCGGTCTCGGCGAGGGCGGCAACGAAGCCTCGGACGGCAATGCCGCCACTTGCTCGATTGACCGGCAGCAGGTCCGGCCGCTCGCCGTACACCTGATATAGGCGGTCCTCGAGCTGGGCGACCGGCGGACACTGCAGCGAACGCCGGCCGGCGCTGGTCAGTGTGAAACCCACCTCCGGATAACACAACGCGAGTTGCGTCACCATCTTCGAGATTTGTGCGGATTCAGCGGCGTCCGATTTGAGAAACTTCCGTCGGGCCGGCAAGTTGTAAAAGAGATCCGCAACCTCGATCGACGTCCCCTCGGGACCGCCGGCTTCAACGACCGACTCGATGGCGCCACCGTTCACGCGGATCTCGGTCCCGCTCGCGTCGCCACGTTGCCGTGTCCGGAGATGGAAGTGCGACACCGACGCGATGCTGGGAAGTGCCTCGCCGCGGAATCCGAGCGTGAGGATAGCTCCGAGATCGTCAGCGCGACGAATCTTGCTGGTCGCGTGCCGCTCCAGACACAGCCGCGCATCATCTGGATCCATGCCGTGGCCGTCGTCTTCAACGCGGATTACTTTCTTGCCACCGTACTCGACGGTGATCGTGACCCGCGAGGCGCCCGCGTCGATGGCGTTTTCGACCAGCTCCTTGATGACCGAGGCCGGACGCTCGATCACCTCGCCGGCGGCAATCTGATTGGCGAGCTCCTCTGGCAGACGCCTGATGCGACCCATCGATTTACAGCCTACAACCAGCCCCGACGCCGGAACAGGTAGTAGATCACGGCGGTCAAGACCGTCATTCCACCGGTGATCCACCAGAACTGTGCCGTTTCCCCGCCAGGAAACGCGGGCAGCGGGACATTCATTCCGAAGAGGCCGGTAATGACGGTGAGTGGGCCAATGATGACCGCGATGCCGGCCAACACTTTCGAAACCAGCGCCAACTGATTTGAAACCGCGGCCAAATGCACATCAAGAATCCCGGTCACCCGGTCGTGAAAGAGGAAGGCATCGTCCGAGAGTCGGACAAGCTGATCGTAAACGTCGCGGAACCGGTAGGAGTGTTCTTGATTGATGAGGTCGAATTCGCGTCGTGCGAGTCTGGCGACGACGTCCCGTTGCGGAATGACCACGCGCCGCATCGACGCAATGTCGCGTTTGACCGCCAGGATCTCACTGGCGACGTCCGTCGCGGTTAGCGGTCAACACGCGATCTTCGATTTCGTCGAGCCAGCTTTCGAGCTCGTCGACCTCGGGCAGGTAGTGGCCCACCATTCGGTCGACGATCCGGTGCATCAAGGCCACGGACCCTTCTCGCAGCGCGATATCTGTGCGGCCACACAGTTCGGCGACCTCAGCGACGCTGCGGCGCCCGCCATCGTGCACCGTGACGAGGAAGTTACGCCCGAGAAAAAAGTCGACGTCCGCGGTCTCGAACGCGTGTTCCTCCTGCTTGAAGTCGATGCCGTGAAGTACCACGTAGAGGTAGTGACCGTACGGCTCGACCTTCGGGTACTGGGTCGCCTCCAGCGCGTGCTCCAGCGAGAGCGGATGAAAGTCGAACACTCGCTGCAGCTCGTCGGCATCGGCCGGTCCCGGCCTGCTGACATCTGCCCACACGATCGCCGTGCTGTCAGGGGCGAGCCATCCTGGCTCGATGGCGTCCACCGTGGCGGAACGGCCGTCGCGGTGGACGTAGTAGGTGATCATGCGCCTGGGTTCAGTCGCCGACCTTCACGGACATGGCCGCTTGCGCCGCGGCCAGCCGCGCGACAGGGATACGGTAGGGTGACGCGCTCACGTAATCGAGTTTGACCGACTCGAAGAAGTGCACCGATGCCGGGTCGCCACCGTGCTCGCCACAGATGCCCACCTTCAGGTCAGGCCGGGCTTTGCGGCCCCGCTCCACACCCATCCTGACCAGGGCACCGACGCCCTGTGTGTCGATGGTCGCGAACGGATCCTTTTCCAGGATCTTCTTGTCCTGGTAGACGCGGAGGAACTTTCCCACATCGTCCCGGGAGAAGCCGAAGGCCATCTGGGTGAGGTCATTGGTGCCAAAGGAAAAGAACTCCGCTTCAGCGGCAATCTGGTCGGCAGTCAGCGCGCCTCTTGGGACCTCGATCATGGTGCCGACCAGGTACTTGATCCTGATGCCCTGCTCGCGCATCACCTCCTGCGCGACCCGGTCGACGATCTCCTTTTGATCCCGAAGCTCTTTCACAAGACCCACGAGCGGAATCATGATCTCGGGAACGACCTTCAGCCCTTCCTTTTTCAACTGGCAGGCGGCCTCGATAATCGCCCGCGTCTGCATTTCGGTGATTTCGGGATACGTAATGCCCAGCCGGACCCCGCGATGACCGAGCATCGGGTTGAACTCGTGCAGCTGTTCGACGCGCGCGAGCAGCTTCTTCTTTTCCGAGATGGTGGCCGCCGACCCGTTGGTCGCTTCCAGCTTGGCGATCTCGACCATGAGTTCCTCCCGCTTCGGGAGAAACTCGTGCAGCGGCGGATCGATGGTTCGAATCGTGACCGCTTCGCCGTGCATGGCCTTGAACACGCCATAGAAATCCCCGCGCTGCAGCGGGAGCAGCTCGCTCAGCGCGGCGCGGCGGTCGGCCTCGTTGTCAGCCAGGATCATGCGCTGAACGATGGGGATGCGACCCTCACCAAAGAACATGTGTTCGGTGCGGCAGAGGCCAATGCCGCGGGCGCCGAACGCGTACGCGAGCTCCGCCTGGTCGGGCAGGTCTGCATTGGCCCTGATGCCGAGACGACGAAACTTGTCCGCCCACTGAAGCAACCGATTGAATCGTTCGTAGATCGGCGAGTCCGTGGGCTTGATGCGACCGGCCAGCACCTGCAGGATCTCGCTCGGTTGCGAAGCCACTTTCGCGACCTTCACCTCGCCGGTCAGCCCATCGAATGATAGAAAGTCACCCTCCTTGACGACTTGATCCTTGATGCGGAGGGTGCGCGCACGCTCGTCGATCACCAGCTCGCCTGCCCCGACGACCGAAGGCTTCCCCATCTGGCGGCCCACCACGGCGGCGTGCGACGTCATGCCGCCGGTGGCCGTCAGGACTCCCTGCGACACCCACATTCCGTGAATGTCGTCCGGCACCGTTTCGCGGCGCACGAGGATGACCGGCTCGCCGCGGTCCGCCCACTTCACCGCTTCGTCGGCCGTAAACACCACGCGACCCGACGCGGCCCCCGGGGATGCCGGCAACCCTTTGGTGATCGTTGGCAGCTTCGCCCACTCCTTCGGATCGAAGCCGGGCGCGAGCAACTGCGAGAGCGATTCCGGATCGACCAGCAGAATGGCGTCTCTCGGTGTAATCAGCTTCTCCTTCACTAAGTCGGTGGCGATCACGACCGCGGCGTATCCTGTGCGCTTGCCGCTGCGAGTCTGAAGCATGAACAGGCGTTCATCCTGGATGGTGAACTCGAAATCCTGGACGTCCCGGTAGTTCCTTTCGAGGCGGGTCGTGATGTCGCGCAGCTGTTTGTAGGCTTTCGGCATCACCTTTTCCAGCTCGCGGATCGGCTGGGGGGTGCGAATGCCGGCGACGACATCCTCACCCTGCGCGTTGATCAGGAACTCGCCGTAAAAC
Organism: uncultured Acidobacteriota bacterium; assembly: GCA_963734095.1. Lineage (GTDB taxonomy): Bacteria > Acidobacteriota > Vicinamibacteria > Vicinamibacterales > UBA2999 > JACCSI01. The sequence goes on from CAVTGK010000061.1 coordinate 155,909, forward strand.
TCCTTGGCGCCGGTCGCAGGATTGCGGGTGAACCCGACGCCGGTCCCCGATCGGTCGCCGGTGTTACCGAACACCATCATCTGGACGTTCACCGCCGTGCCGATCGAGTCGGGAATGTCATAAATGCGTCGATACTCACTGGCACGTGGGTTGTTCCACGAACGAAACACCGCGTTGCGGGCGCCGCGCAACTGCTCGGCGGGCGCTTGCGGGAAGTCCTTCTTCGCGTGCTTGCGCACCACTTGCTTGTAGCGTGCCACCACCTCCCGCAAGGCCGCCTCATCGAGATCGGTATCGAGCGCCGCGCCGCGTTGCTTTTTGACCGCGTCGAACTCGTGCTCGAACGCGTGCTTGGGAATCTCCAACACCACGCTGCCATACATCTGGATGAAGCGGCGGTAGCTATCGAATGCGAATCGACCGTTCGACGTGCGCTTTTTCAAACCCTCGACGGTGGTGTCGTTCAACCCCAGGTTCAGGATGGTGTCCATCATGCCGGGCATCGAGAACTTCGCGCCCGAACGCACCGAGACCAGCAGCGGGTTCGTGGCGGAGCCGAGTGTCGCACCGGCCGCTTTCTCCAGTTTCTTCACGTTCTCTTCGATCTCGCTCTCGATGGCCGGTGTCAGCTTCCCGCCCAGCTGGTAGTACAGGTTGCAGGCGTCAGTCGATATCGTCAGGCCCGGCGGCACTGGCAAGCCTGCCCTGGTCATCTCGGCCAGCCCTGCGCCCTTGCCACCCAAGGTGTCCTTCATGGTGCGGTCGCCATCCGCTTTGCCGTTGCCGAAGAAATACACGTATTTCACTGGTTTCTTTGGCCTCGACTTCCGACCGGCTCGATGCCTCGTGTCGATGAAGACTTGCGCGTCTTGACTGCTCGTTTTGCCATGTCTATTTGGATTCTTCCGGAACGATCTCCGAAACATCAGCGAGTTGAAGGATGAGGGTCTCCAGGCGTTTCATCAGGCGAAGCCGCGCCTCACGAAGCCGCGCATCTTCGGCCATCACCAGCACATCGTCAAAGAACTTCGCCACCGCCGGCGCCAGCGTGGCGGCCTCGCCAAAGGCCTGGCGAAAGCCCTGGCCGGACGCGACGGCATTTTCGATGGCGGGCGCACGCTGATCGATCTCGGTGAGAAGCGCCGTCTCCGCGGGATGCGTCAGCAGCGCTCGATCGAGACTCTCAGCGCCGGCGCCGTCGGGCAGATTCCGCGCAATGTTACGAACCCGCTTGAACAGCAGGGCCAGCTGCGCGAAATCGGCTGATTCGGCCAGTTCCGGCAGCACCTCGACCTTGCTTCGCGCTTGCAGCGGGCTGATCCCTGATGCGTCACCAGCAGTGACCGCCCGCACATTTCGTACATCGAAGCCACGTTGCGCCAGCACATACCGCAAGTCGATCGAGCAAGAACTCGTAGAGCGCCGGCTCCCACTCACCCTGGCCAGGCGGGAGCACTGAGCGCGTGAGCCCTACCATCGTGCCGAACGTCGGTCGAACCTGCAGGCCCGTCAACTCGGGCAAGTCCACGAGCACGCGCACCAGCCCCTGAGCCGCACGCCGCAAGCCGTACGGATCGCGAGTGCCGGTTGGCCGTTCGCCGGCACTGAACATCCCGACAACGGTGTCGAGCTTGTCGGCGAGGGAGACTGCGGCCCACGTCGCGGTTGCGGTGCCCAATTGCTCGCGCGTCGGCGGGGCATCCACTTCCACGCCGACCGGCAGATAGTGGAAGTAGATGGCCTTCCACACCTCCTCTGGCAGTCCGTCTTCGCGTGCGTAAATGCCGCCCATCGTGCCCGACAACTCGGTCATTTCGCGCACCATGTCGGTCGCCTGGTCGGCCTTGGCCAGACGCCCTGCGGCGCGCGCGGGCTCGGTTGCCGCCGGGACTTGCAGCACGTCTCGGGCGATGAGACCGGCAAGTTGGCTGATGCGCTCGGCTTTCTCGGCATAGCTGCCGAGCGCCTTGTGAAAAAGGACCGTGCCCAAGCGCTCGACGCGCATCTCGAGCCGCTGCTCGCGGTCAGCATCCCAGAAAAACCTCGCATCGCGCAGCCGAGCCGTGAGTACGCGCTCGAGGTTTCGCGCGATGAGGTCGGGCCGATCCCCCTCCATGTTGAGAACGGCGAGGAAGACGGGCAGGAGCTTCCCCTGATCGTTCACCACCGGGAAAAAGTGCTGATGATGAATCATCGTCGTCGTCAGGACTTCTTCCGGAAGACTCAGGAACTCGTCCGGGAACGCCCCTGAGATGACCTTTGGATACTCGACGAGATCCGGAACCTCCTGAAGTAATGCCTGCCCGCCGGCTTGTCGTGACACTCGACCGCCCCGACGGCGCGCTTCACCTTCGAGCTCGCGCGCCACTCGTTCCTGTCGCTCCGTACGTTCGAGCACGACGAAATTCTCGGCCAGCCGCTTTTGATAGTCGTCGAACGCTTTGACTTTGATCGCTCGGCCTGCGCGACCGCTCGTCGTCAAGAAGCGATGACCAAAGGTGACCGCTCCCGATCGAACCTCCTGAACCAGCGGCCCCTGGGCCAGCGTCGTGCGATAGATCGAGAACGGGACGACGCGTCCGCCGTAAAGAAACAGAATCCACCGAATCGGCCGACCGAACGGCAACTCGCCCTTGCCATCGTCGAGCATCGCGTCCCACCGCATCGGCTTCGGGAACGCGATCTCCCGCAACAGCCCTGCCAGCACGTCGGGCAGCACGTCAACGGCTGCTTTGCCCCGATGCTGCTTTCGCAAGGCGAGATAGGTGCCCTTGGGCGTCTCGAGGCGCTCCAGCGCGCTGACCTCGATTCCGTGCCTCTTGGCGAACCCAATTGCTGCAGGGGTCGGCTCGCCAGCGGCATTGAAGGCGGCTGTTACCGGTGGGCCGTTCAGGATCTCCTCGAAATCGGTTTGACGCTCTGCCAGCTTGGCGATGCGCGCGGTCAGCCGACGCGGCGTGCTAAAGGTCTCGATGGGCGCCGATGTGGGGAGCCGTAATTCCTTGAGGCGGGCCTCCAGCTTCGCGGCCAGCTGAGTGGTGACGCCAGGCAGCCAAGACGCCGGCATCTCTTCGACGCCAATCTCGATGAGCAGCTCTCGATCCATCTACTCGCGCACCATCAGTTCTCGTCGGCCACTTGCTCGGTGGCCATGCGGCTTCTTCCTCGGCCGCGTACTGCTTGCAAATCGCCACTGCGAGTTGCCGAACGCGCAAGACATATGCTGTCCGCTCGGTCACACCAATGCTTCCGCTCGAATCCAGCACGTTGAACAGGTGCGAGCAACGCAGGCAGTGCTCCAGTGCTGGCAGCAGTAAGCCGCCCTTCAAGAGCCGTTCACCGAATGCGAAGTACTTGTCGAACAAATCACGATGGAACGCCGCAAAGGTCGCGGCGTCGATGGTGGTGTCCTGGTTGAACGCGTAACGAGACTGCTCGATTTCCTCACGCAGCCGGACCTCGCGATACTTCACGCCACTCACCCCACTCGAGGTCGAACACGTTATCGACCTTCTGGAGGAACATGGCGATCCGCTCCAGCCCATAGGTAATCTCCGCAGACACGGGCGCGAGATCCAACCCACCGACCTGCTGGAAGTACGTGAACTGGGTGATCTCCTGGCCGTCCAGCATCACTTGCCAGCCGATGCCCCACGCTCCGAGCGTTGGCGACTCCCAATTGTCTTCTTCGAAACGGATGTCGTGTTGGCGAGGGTTGATGCCACACGCCTCGAGGCTGTCGAGGTAGATCTGCTGCACTTCGTCCGGCGCCGGCTTGAGGATCACCTGCATCTGCAGGTGCTTGAACAGCCGGTTCGGGTTCTGACCGAAGCGTCCGTCGTCGGGACGCCGCGTCGGTTGCACGTACGCCACGTTCCAGGGACGAGGGCCGAGTACACGGAACAAGCGTCTCTGGATGAGACGTACCCGCCCCCACTTCCAGGTCCAGCGGCTGCTGAATCAGACAGCCACGCGAGGCCCAGAACGCAGAAAGTTTGAGAATGAGATCTTGGAGGGTCACTGCTCTGGGAGTCGCCGCAACTCATTCATCACGCGTATCGACTTCAGCTCCTTCTCGAGATGTGACGTGATGAGAGCCTGGTGTTTCAGCTCGAGCTCCCGCAACACCCGCAGTCGTGGCGCCAAGGTGCCCAGCCTCCGCCGGCGTGACCTGACGCGTCGCATCGACGAACGCGAGCGCGCCTTGAGAGAGCGAAAGGTTCGATGGATAAACCCCCTGGAGTCGGAGCAACCAACACTCGAAGTACCGCGCCAGCGCGTCACTGGCCATGCCGGCCGAAAGCGCGTCAAGCACCGAGCAGCCCAGTCGAAACAGCCGTTCATCAGCGTCCGCGTCCGCGGCCCAGGCGTCGATGAGCTCGGCAAAGTAATGGCTATACGCCAGGTTCTCAGGGCTCGCCGACGACAGGGGCGACCGGACCGGTTCGGCGTAGTTCAAATTGACCAACTCCCGACGTTCTCGCTCGAAATACGCCAGCCGGACTTCGGTCAAGTGGTTCGAGCGCTCCCCTGAAGCGTGACTTCGCACGCCGCGCGTGCGGCGCGACCCCGCGCTTCTTGCCGCGATCGCGTGTCAGGAACACGACGATGCGATCCGCCTCGGCCAGCTTATAGGTTCGAAGCACCAGTGCGTCGGCTGTATAGAGCGGCATCTTGGGTCGGGTAGGGCTGGTGGGTCGGGTAGGTCTGGTGGTGGCCTTCACCGCCCGACCTGCCTGACTCGACCAATCCGTCCTCAGGTTTCAATTCTACAGCCCACGTCACGGTGCCAGATAGCGGATGAAGATGGTCGCGAGGCCGAGGAACGATGCGAAGCCGACCACGTCCGTGAACGTGGTGATGAACACCGACGAAGCCAGCGCCGGATCGATGCGAAGGGCCTTCAAGCCCAACGGCACAAGCGTACCCGCGACCGTGGCGACCAGCATGTTGCAGATCATCGCCATGCCCAGAAGGAGCCCGAGCATCGGGTCCCGTTTGGTCACCGTCGCGACGCCGGCAGCGGTGATGCCCAAGGCGAATCCCCAGCACGAGCCCAATCGCTGCTTCCTTGAAGAGCGCCTTGCGAGCGTTGCTCCAGGACAGTTCGCCCAGTGCCAGACCACGAACGATGACCGTCAGCGTTTGCGTTGCCGCGTTGCCACCCATGCCAGCCACGATCGGCATGAAGACCGCCAGCGCCGTGACGCGACTGATCGTGCCTTCGAACAGCGCGACCACCGACGCCGCCACAAAAGCCGTCACGAGATTGACGCCGAGCCACGGGAGACGCTTTCGAAGGGCTTCGAGCGGTGGCGTGGCAACCCGTTCATCGCCAGAAAGACCGGCCAGCCGCATCAGGTCTTCGGTCGCTTCATCTTTGATGACGTCAATCACGTCATCCACGGTGATGACGCCGACGAGTTTGTTCTCCTCATCCACGACCGGGACCGCCAGCAGGTTGTAGGAGGCGACCAGCCGGGCGACCTCTTCCTGATCGGTATCGACGCGAACGCTGATGAGCTCGGGGGTCATGATGCGCTTCAGCGGCGTCTCCGGGTGAGACGAGCAGCAGTCGTCGGAGGGACGTCACGCCGACGAGGTGCCGCCGCGCATCGACGACGTAGAGATAAAACACCATCTCCACGTCGCGGGCGTTTTGAAGGGCGGTGATGGATTCGCCGACCGTCAAGTCCTCGCCGAGCGCGAAGACACTCGGGTTCATGATGCGACCCGCGGTCTGCTCGCCGTACTCGAGCAGGCTCTCGACCTGCCCCGATTCGCTGCGCCGCATGAGCTCCAGGACTTCGGAGGACAGCTCTTCTGGCAAGTGATCGATCAGTGCCGCGGCGTCATCAGAGGGAATCTCCTGCAGGAGCTTGGCGATCTCTTCAGCCGGGCGGCCCGTCAGCAGTTGCGCGGCGCTCTCGGGCCCCATTTCGCTGACCGTTTCCATGGCCAGCCGCCCGTTGCGCTCGATGAGGATGTTGAAAACCGCCTGCCGTTCGTTATCGAGAAGGACTTGAAGATCTGCGCCAGGTCGGCGGGATGCTGCTTTTGCAGCAGATTCAGCAGGTTGGCAGTCGCGCCGATGCGGAGCAGTCGTTTGACCGAATCGAGGACGACATCAATTCTGCGCTGCGGAGCCATTCAGATTGCCTCGGTTGCGCACTGCACAACCGAGGAAATGTAACACGAAGTTACGGTCGACGGCGACGCGCTTTCTGAGTCCGAGCTCGTCGAGGCTGCGTTCGTCCTCACGCCAATCGGCGCGGACCTTGACCCGCAGATCCAGAAACACTCGCGTTTCGAAGAAATCGTTCCAGCTCTTGTCGCGCGGCGGTGCCGATGGTCTTGATCATCGATCCAGCCCCTGCCCACGACGATCGGCTTCTGCGATTCGCGCTCGACCAGGATCGTGCAGTAGAGCCGCAGGATGCCCTTGTCGTCCGGCTCTTCGAATCGGTCGACGATGACCGCCGAGGCAAACGGCAACTCGGCATGGGTGTGGCTGCAACACCTGTTCGCGCACCAGTTCCGCTACGAAGAACCGCTCGGGCTGATCGGTCAGGTGGTCCTCGGGATAGAGCGGGGCGCCCTCCGGAAGGTGCGAGAGGATGACCTGTCTCCAGCCGATCGACGTTTTCGCCGCTCACGCGCCGAGATCGGCACGATGTCGGCGAAGCCGACTTCGCGATCGTAGCGCTCGATCTGCGGGAGCAGCGCCTCCTTGGCAATCAGGTCGACCTTGTTGAGCGCGAGGATCCTGGGCGCCTTGACGTGCCGGACCGCATCCATCAGGAAGCGATCGCCACCGCCCGCGGGTTCGCTGGCATCGACGATTGCGACGACGACGTCGACCTCGCGAAGCGCCGTCATTGCCGTGTCGACCATCCGCACATTCAGCCGATGAAGCGGCCGATGGACGCCCGGCGTGTCGACGAAGACGACCTGTCCCTCCGGATAGGTGCGCACGCCGGTAATGCGGTTTCGTGTGGTTTGTGGCTTGTCCGAAACGATGGCCAGCTTCTGGCCGACCAACCGATTCATCAGCGTGGACTTGCCGGCGTTGGGGCGGCCGACAAGCGCGACGAATCCGCTTTTCACTCCGCCGGCTCTCCGGCGACTGCCGGCTCCCCTTGCAGCCGGCGCACACGAACACGCGTGATACGCCGGCGCTCGGCCTCGAGCACTTCGACCGACAGACCATCCAACTCGAAGGTTTCGCCAACGTGCGGCACGCGCCCGACATGAGCGAGCAGATATCCGCCCACGGTCTCGTAGCCCTCGTTCTCGACATCGATCTTCAGTCGCTCCGCGAGCTCGCGGACATGGGTGCGGCCACTGAAGACGAAGCTGCCGTCCTGCTCAGCGAGCACAGGCTCGACCTCGACGTCGTACTCGTCGCGGATCTCACCGACGATCTCCTCGAGCAGGTCTTCGATCGTGACCAACCCCGCGGTGCCACCGTACTCGTCGACGACGACCGCCGCCTGGATTCGCTTCCGTTGAAATTCCTTCAGGAGCTCCGGCACGCGTTTGGACTCCGGCACGAAGTGCGCGGGCGGATCAGGGGCGTGATCGGCTGCGACAGGTCCGACGGCTCGAGCAGGATCAGGTCCTTGATCGAAATGAACCCGACGATGTTGTCGAGCGACTCGTTGTACACCGGGACGCGCGAGTACTGCTGCTCGCGCGCCAGCGTGATCAGGTCGCCGATCGTCGCGTCGGCCTCGATGGCGATGACATCCGGCCGCGGCGTCATCACCTCGCGGACCATCGTCTCGCGGAATTCGACGAGCGAGCGCAGCAGCTCGCGCGCCTGTCCTTGCTGCAGGCTCGTCCGAGTCGCCTTCGGGCGGCCGTTTCGTTCGCCGCCGGCGTCTCGGGCTCGGCTGGCGCGGTCCCGACGCGCTCCTCGGCGGCTCGACCGCCAGGCGATGGAGCGCGATGGTCAGACGGCATCAAGAAGCGGGCGATGGTCTCGAACGACGGCAGCAGCACTTCGAGCACGCGCTCCGGATTCCGGCGCACGATGAGCAGCGGCGCGATGTGCTCGCAGATCAGGACGAACAGGACGGTTCCCAGAATCAGCAGCGGCAGGCCGCGCGCGGCATCGACCCCCGTCACCCGCGCGAGCAGGCTGGCGGCAACGACGGTAATGATGGCGAGGAGAAATCGGCCGGGGATGAAGAGCCGCAGCGGTTCGTCGAGATACCGCGAAGCGGCCTCGCTTCGCCCGCCGCCTTCGGCCAGCAGGCGCAGCGACAGCCGCATAAGCGCGCTGAACGCGGTCGTCACGGTGCTCACATAGACCGCGACCAACCCGAGGAGAAACAAAAGGAGCGGGGTCATCGACGGCGCTCGATGAGTCCCTCTTTCAAGCCCCCTCGCCTGCGAAGACGAGCCTCGACCCGCGCCATCCGTCCAGCGTCCGATTCGTGATCGTATCCCAGCAGGTGCAACAGGCCGTGCAGCGCCAGGACTCGCAACTCGGTGCCGAGGGAGTGGCCGGCCTCGTCCGCCTGCCGGTTCGCGACCCCGATGGCGATGACCACGTCGCCCAGATAGTCGGCGTACTCGATTCCCGCGTGCGATCCGATCGCGGGCACCTGACGCCGGGCGCGCCGCTGCGGCCGCGCCGGAAAGGACAGCACGTCGGTCGCGTAGTCCTTGCCGCGAAACGAGCGATTGAGGCGCGCATCCGCCCGTCGCTGACGAGGGCGACGGTGACCTCGCCACGCGCCCGCGCGGGCGACGCCTGCTCGAGCCAGCGGGCCAGGCCGCGAGTCGGTACGCGCCCGCCGTCCGGCGCGGCGATGTTGACCGTGACCCGCCCGCGGCCGGCCGTCCGGTGGCGTGGGGTTCCGTTCGGCATAGGACCTGTGGTCAGGCGGGCGTCGACCCTCGCGCGGAGCCTGGGCGCCGTCACCGTAGGATTCGTACGCCTTCACGATCGCTTGCACCAGCTTGTGCCGGACGACATCGCGCTCGTCGAAATAGATGAACGCGATGCCCTCAATCTTGCCGACGACGTGCATCGCCTCGATGAGGCCGGAGGTCCTGCCCGGCTGGCAGATCGACCTGCGTGATGTCGCCGGTGACGACCGCCTTCGATCCAAAACCCAGGCGCGTCAGGAACATCTTCATCTGCTCGCTGGTGGTGTTCTGCGCTTCGTCGAGAATCACAAACGCGTCGTTCAGCGTGCGGCCCCGCATGAACGCGATCGGCGCGACTTCGATCGTGCCGCGCTCGAGCAGCCGCTCGGCCTTCTCGACCTCCATCATGTCGTAGAGGGCGTCGTAGAGCGGCCGCAGGTAGGGATTGACCTTCTCCTGCAGATCGCCCGGCAGAAATCCCAGCTTCTCGCCCGCTTCGACCGCCGGGCGCGCCAGGATGATCCGGCTGACTTTCTTCGCCAGCAGATAGTTCACCGCCTGCGCCATGGCCAGATAGGTCTTGCCCGTGCCGGCGGGTCCGATGCCGAACACGATGTCGTACTCCTCGATGGCGTCGAGATACTTGCGCTGATTGGCCGACTTCGCGGTGATCCGGCGCTTGCCGGCCTGTCGAAGCTGTCCGCCCTTGAGGAAGTGCTCGCGCAGATCGACGTTGGGATCCTCGGCGACCAGTTGCGTCGCGGTCTTCACGTCGCGCGCCGACATCTGCGTGCCCTTCTTCCATCAGCGCGCGCAATCTGCGACCACGACCTGCGCAACACGAGCGGTGTCGGCCGGCTCGCCCTCGACGATGAGGTCGTTGCCCTGGGTGCGGACGTGGACGTTGAGGAGCGATTCGAGGTGGCGGAGGTTTTCGTCGTGAGACCCGAACAAGGTCTCGATGGCGGCCTCGGGAACCGAGATCTTCCGCAGCGGAGCCGTCTGGATTCGCGTATCTCCTTGTATTTCAGCTATTTAGCAGCGCCGAAGTCAGGATCGTAGCAAACGCGGCCGGACCCGTCAAGACAGGGTCCGGATTCGCAGCTCGCGCAGCTGGCGGGGATCGACCTTCGACGGCGCGTCGGCCATCAAGTCGACAGCCGCGGTGGTCTTCGGAAACGCGATGACTTCGCGAATGGACGATTCGCCGGCCAGCAGCGCGCAGATGCGATCGAGCCGAGCGCCAGCCCGCCGTGCGGGGGCGTGCCGTACTCGAGCGCCTCCAGAAAGAACCCGAATCGATCGCGTGCTTCCTCGTCGGACATGCCGAGCAATCGAAAGACCTTGGCCTGCGTCTCGCGATCGTGAATACGGATGCTGCCGCCTCCCAACTCCCAGCCGTTGAGAATCACGTCGTAGGCTTTGGCGAGGACGGTCCCAGGTTCCGATTCCAGGCGACCGAGATCCTCCTCGCGCGGCGCCGTAAACGGATGGTTGACCGAATCCCAGCGCCGCTCGTCCGCATTCCAATCGAACAGACGGAAAGTCGGTGACCCAGAGCAGCTCCCAGCGGCTATCCGGAATCAGGTTCTGCTTCTTCGCGACATGAAGCCGGAGCTGTCCCAGAATCTTCGAGATGGTCGTCGCCGGCGCCCGACGCCATGACGAGCAGGTCGTCGGGCGTGGCTGCCGCTGCTTCGAGGACGGTTCGGATCCCTGCTTCGCCGATCGCCTTCGCCGACGACTGCACGCCCTCGGCGGTGTAACGTGCCCACACGAGACCGCCGCTCCGAACTGCTTCGCCTGCTCGGCAAGCTCGTCGAGCTCGCGACGCGAGAACTTCGCCGCGCCCGGAATGACGAACCCACGCACGGTGCCCCCGTGCGCGATCGCTTCGCGGAAGATGCCGAACGGTGACTCGCCGAATAGCGCGCCGAAGTCTTGAATCTCGAGCCCGAATCGCAGATCGGGCTTGTCGGCCCCATAGCGCGCGATGGCTTCCGCATATGGCATCCGCCGGAACGGTCGCGGCACCGAGACGCCAATGACTTCGAACGCTGTCGCCAAGCGCACCTTCGACGACCTCGTAGACGAGCGTCGGCGTCGCGAACGACATCTCGAGGTCCACCTGCGTGAACTCCAGCTGTCGATCGGCGCGCTGGTCCTCGTCGCGGAAGCAGCGCGCGAACTGGACGTAGCGGTCCATGCCCGAAATCATCAGGATCTGCTTGAAGATCTGCGGCGACTGCGGGAGCGCGAAGAATTCGCCGGGATGGACGCGGCTTGGCACGAGAAAGTCGCGCGCACCTTCGGGCGTCGACTTGGTGAGAATCGGCGTTTCGATCTCCCAGAATCCCTGCGCGTTGAAGTAGTTCCGCAAGCGCCAGCGTGATGCGATGCCGGAGGCCGATGTTCTCGTTGCAGGCGTGGCCGGCGCAAATCGAGATAGCGATACTTCAGCCGGGTCTCTTCGGCGACGTTCGCCTCCTCGGAAATCGGGAACGGCGGCGTCTTGGCTTCGTTGAGAATGCGCAGCTCGCGCGCGCGCACCTCGACCTCGCCGGTCGGCACATTGGCATTGATCGTCTCGTTGGAACGGCGCTCGACCTGTGCCGAGGACGGCGACGACGAATTCCGAACGCAAGCGCTTCGTCCGCTCGAGCAGGTCGGCGTCGCCTTCGACGATCACTTGCGTGTGGCCGTCCCGATCGCGCAAGTCGAGGAAAACGAGCGAGCCGAGGTCGCGAACGCGATGCACCCAGCCGAGCAGGGTGACATCTGCGCCGACGTCGGCGGCGCGAAGGCCACCACAGGTGTGCGTGCGTGAGAGGTTACCGAGTTGCTCCGCCATGTCTGATCAGTTGCGCCACGTCGGCTGCGTGGGCACGACGTTGCTGCTCGCCCGTCGCCAAATTCTTGACCGCCACTTCATTGCGAGCGGCCTCGTCGTCGCCCACGACCGTCACGAAACGAATGCCTCGCGAGTCCGCATATTTGAACTGCTTGCCAATCTTGTCAGCGTCCGGATAGACGTCGACCCGCAGACCCGCCGACGCGCAGCTCTCCCGCTAGTCTTATCGCATCCGCCGCGCCATCGCGATTCCACATCGTGACCATCACGTCGGCGGGCTGCGTCGGCCAGCGCCGCCGGGAACATCTTGCGCTCGCTCATGACGACCAGGATGCGCTCGAGGCCGAGCGAAATGCCGCACGCCGGCACTTGCTCGCCCAGGAACATGCCGATCAGCTCGTCGTAGCGGCCACCGCCGCCCAGACTGCCGGCCAGGTCGGCGACGGCGATTTCGAAGATCGACCCGTGTAGTACGAGAGGCCGCGCGCGAGACTTGGATCGAGGCGCACGAAGTCGGCGGCCAGCGCTATGACTCGCTGAGCAGCCCAACCAGTTCTCGCAACGAGCCTGCAGCGCTCGCCCCGGCGTCGATGACCGCTCACCAACCCGTCGAGCCGCGACAAGACTTCAAGATTGAATCGCTGCGGGTCCTTGTCGGCCGTCGCTCGCGGCCTGGGCAATGGTGCTGAACAACTCGAGCAGTGTCGTGGCCGCGGTTTCTTGAATGCCCCGGGATCTCGAGTTCTCGTGCGACGCCGTCGCGGCCAATCTTGTCCAACTTGTCGAGCGCAACGAGCGCGTCGCCATGTGGGTCGGTGCGGAACGCCGACCGACTCGAGCATGCCGACGAGTAGCTGCCGATGGTTCAGACGAATCGTGAATCCCCTGAAACCCCAGTGCCTCAGGACGTCAGCCGCCGCCGCGAGCAGTTCGGCCTCGACCACCATCGACGTCGAACCAATCGCGTCGACGTCGCACTGGTAGAACTCGCGGAAGCGCCCCTTCTGCGGGCGATCGGCCCGCCACACCGGCTGCACCTGATAGCGTTTGAAGAGCTTCGGAAGCGTGGCGCGATGTTCGGCGATCACCCGCGCCAGCGGAACGGTCAGGTCGTAGCGCAGCGCCAGGTCCGCTTCGCCGGTCTTGCCGTCCTCCCCTCGCTTCAGGATCTTGAAGATCAGCCGATCGCCTTCCTCGCCGTACTTGCCCATCAGCGTTTCGATGTTCTCGACCGCCGGCGTTTCGAGCGGCTCGAAGCCGTAGCGTTGATAGACGTCGGCAATCACGCCGATGACGTATTGCCGGCGCCGAACGTCACTCGGAAGAAAATCCCGCATGCCGCGGGCAGGCTTGGTGTTCATCAGTGGTCAGTCGGTGATCGGTGGTCAGTGATGAGTGTCCGGTTGGCCGTGGCTGTTGGTCACCGACCACTGATCACTGACCACTACTCAAATCTTGGGCAACGTGACCCCGCGTTGTGCCTGATACTTGCCGGCTTTGTCCTTGTAGGACACCTCGCAGACCTCGTCGCTCTGGAAGAACAACACCTGGGCGATGCCTTCGTTGGAGTAGATCTTGGCCGGCAAGCGGCGTCGTGTTCGAGATCTCGATCGTCACGTGCCCTTCCCATTCGGGTTCGAACGGCGTGACGTTGACGATGATGCCGCAGCGGGCATACGTGGACTTGCCCAGGCAGACCGTGAGGACATCGCGAGGAATGCGGAAGTACTCGATGGTCCGTGCCAGCGCAAACGAGTTGGGCGGGACGATGCAGCAGTCCGCTTTGATATCGACGAACGACTGCGGGTCGAACTTCTTCGGATCGACCACGGTGTTGTAGACGTTGGTGAAGACCTTGAACTCGTCGGCCACGCGAATGTCGTAGCCGTAGGACGACAGCCCGTACGACACCACGCCTTGGCGGACCTGACGATCCTCGAACGGCTCGATCATCCCGTGCTCGAGGGCCATCCTCCGAATCCAGCGGTCGCTCTTTATCGACATCCGTTCACCCGTCGACCCGCCTTCCCTTCTCGTTCCCTGAGTCCCTGTGTCTCTGCAGCCTGTCGCGACGACCACCTGTGGCCCCTTCGGTTGCCTATCTCCGCAGCAGCATCCCGATCAAGATCAGCACCACGCTCGCGAGAATCGAAGTCGTGATCGGGAGATAGAGCGTAAAGTTGTCCCGCCTGATCAAGATGTCGCCCGGCAAGCGGCCAATCGGAACGCCAAGCCAGATGAGCAGTCCAATGGCTGACGATCACGAGGCCCACGACGATGAGGAATTGGCCCATGCAGCCCCCCCACTCCAATCGACCAGCTCTGCAAGCACCGCCCCGCCGTCCCCACCCGCCCTACCAGCCACCTGCCCTACCAGCCCCTAGAGCAGCTCCATCCCCCGGAAAAAGTACGACAGCTCGAACGCCGCCGTCTCGGGTGCATCGGAGCCGTGCGTCGCGTTGTTGTCGATCGACGCGCCGAACTCTTTCCGCAGCGTGCCGGGGTCGGCCTTGGCCGGGTCGGTCGCGCCCATCAGCGCCCGCCACTTGCGAATGGCGTCTGGCGCTTCGAGGCACATGACCATGCACGGTCCTGACGACATGAAGTCGGTCAGCCCGCCAAAGAACGGCCGGTCCCTGTGTACGTAGTAGAACCCCTCAGCCTCACGCTTCGACATTCGGATCATGCGCAGGGCGCGGATGTTGAAGCCCGCTGCCTCAATCCGCGCCAGGATCTGTCCTGCGTGGCCGCTCCTGCACGGCATCTGGCTTGATGATGGCAAATGTGCGTTCCATACAAGCGATCGATTATAGCCCGCTGGTTGGCGCCACCCGTGGAAGCTCACGCGCCGGATAGCAGCCCAGCACCTTGAGGAACACGGTGCGTTCGGCCAGCCGCGCAACGCGGCCTGCATTCGAGGCTCCTGAAGGTGGCCTTCAACGTCCAGATAGAACACATATTCCCAGGGAATCCCGGGACGTGGACGCGATTCGAGCTTCGTCAGGTTGAGGCCTTCGTCGGCGAGCACGTTCAGGCAGCGGACCAGCGCACCGTGCTCATGCCGCGTCGCGAGTACGATCGAGACACTCTGCTGCGAGCCGCGGATCGCAGTCCACTGGCGTCGCGGCGACCACGACGAACCGGGTGTAGTTGACCGGCTGGTCGGCAATTCCTCGCTTCAGCACGTGCAGGCCGAAATGCGCAGCAGCCTCCTCGCTGGCAATGGCCGCCTGCCGTGCATCCTGCAGTTCCTTCACACGTTCGGCGCCAAGCGCCGTATTGGCCGCCGGTACTTGTTCGCACGACGGCAAGCGGCTGAGGAACTCGCCGCACTGAGACAGCGCTTGTGGGTGTGAGTGGATTTGCCGCAGCGACTCCAGCGGCACGTCGGCCACGCCGACCAGGCAGTGCCGAATGTCGACGATCTCCTCGCCGACGAGAGACAGGTTGAAGCGAAGCAAGAGGTCGTACGCTTCATAGACCGAGCCGGCCGTCGTGTTTTCGAGTCGGCAGGATCCCGCGATCGGCGTGACCGCCCAGCACAGCCTCCAACATCTGACGAAACGTGCCGTAAGCCTTCAGCGTGACCGGCCGGCTCGAACGCCAAAGTGCTGACAGGCCGCCTGATGACCGTAAGCACCCTCCGTGCCCTGGTAGGCGACTCGCAGCGGTGCTTCGTCGGCCGACGTCTCGCTCATCGCGTCGGCTTGACGGCGGACGGAGTCCTCGAGGATCTCGCGGAAGATTCTCCGCACGAAGGCTGGGTCCAACCCAACCCGCTCGCCGTAGGCGGCGCGATGCTGGAGCAGGGCGGTCTCGCGATCGACATCGCGAACCGGGCCATCGCCCTCACGCTTGGCGGCGGCGATGTCGCGCGATAAGCGCGCGCGCTCGCCGAGTGCCGACACGATCACTGCGTCGATATCGTCCAGGCTCTTCCGCAACGCCGAAAGGTGTCCACTGGCCATCACGATGCTCCCCAAAAGCAAACCGCCGCCCCAGCATCGGCTGGGGCGGCGGCTCGAATTCCCGAAAGTCACTCGTCGACTTGTTCGGACTCAGTCCCCTCCCCCGCCGGCCGTCAAGCCGGCGATGGTAAAGGCGAAGGGATTGAATCGGGCGGTCAACATGACTTCTGGCTCCCGCTATTCTACTGGTTTACCTGCCCACGAGCGCTTTGACCGCCTCGCCCATTTCGGCGGGGCTCTTCACGACATGAACGCCCGCGGCGCTCAGCGCGGCCATCTTCTCGGCCGCGGTGCCTTTGCCGCCCGCGATAATCGCGCCCGCATGCCCCATGCGTCGCCCCGGAGGGGCCGTCTGACCTGCAATGAAGCCGACCACCGGCTTCTTGAAGTGGTCCTTGATCCACACCGCCGCGTCCTCTTCGGCGGAGCCGCCAATCTCACCGATCATGATCACCGCAGCCGTTTCGGCGTCACCCGCGAACAGCTCCAGCGCATCGGTGTACATCGTCCCAATCAGGGGGTCCCCGCCGATGCCGATGCAGGTGGTCTGTCCAAGGCCCAGTCGAGTGAGCTGATCGATTGCCTCGTAGGTCAGTGTCCCGCTCTTCGAGACAATCCCGATTCGACCCTCGCGGCAGATGTTCGCCGGAATGATCCCGGCCTTCCCTTTACCTGGCGAGATGATGCCGGGACAGTTCGGGCCAATCAGGCGCGTGGCCGGTCGCTCCTCGAGGAACGTCATGACGCTCAGCATGTCCACCACCGGTATTCCTTCCGTGATGCACACCACCAGCGCAATACCGGCGTCGGCGGCTTCCAGGATGGCGTCGGCAGCAAACGGCGGTGGAACGAAAATCACCGACGCGTTGGCCCCCGTCGCCTTCACCGCGTCCGCCACGGTGTTGAACACCGGCCAGCCCTCGTGGGTCGTTCCGCCCTTTCCGGGCGTCACGCCGCCGACGACGTTGGTGTGATAGGCGGCCGCCGCCTTCGCATGGAACGTGCCTTCGCGGCCCGTCAGTCCTTGAACGAGGAGGCGGGTGTTCTGGTCGAGCAGTACCGCCATCACCGCCCTCCTGCGAGGGCGACGACCTTGTCGGCCGCCTCGTTCATGGCGTCAGCGGTGGTGAAGTTGAGGCCGCTCTCAGCGAGCATCCTCTTTCCTTCCTCGACGTTGGTGCCCTTCATGCGGATGACAATCGGCACGGGCACGCCAAGCTCTCTGACGGCGGCAATCACCCCGGCGGCCAGGACATCGCAGCGCAGGATGCCGCCGAAGATATTGATCAGGACCGCCTTCACGTTTCGATCCGACATCAGGATTTTGAAGGCATTCCGGATCTGCTCCGCGTTGGCGCCGCCGCCCACATCCAGGAAATTCGCCGGCATCCCGCCCGCCAACTTGATGATGTCCATCGTAGCCATCGCCAAGCCGGCGCCGTTGACCATGCAGCCGATGTTGCCATCCAGACGAATGTAGTTGAGCGAGAACTTGGACGCCTCGACCTCGAGGGGGTCTTCCTCCGACAGGTCGCGCAGATCCCTGATGTCCGGGTGCCGATACAACGCGTTGTCGTCGAAGTTCATCTTCGCGTCGAGCGCCAGCAGCTCGCCGCTCTGGGTAACGATCAGCGGATTGATTTCGAGCAGGGACGCATCGGTCGCGATGAAGGCCTTGTAGAGGGCCAGCATCAGCTTGGTGGCTTTGCCAATTTGGCCGCTCGGTCAAGCCCACGGCGAACGCCAGCTTGCGGGCCTGGTAAGGCTGCAGACCAATCGCCGGGTCCACGAACTCCTTGTGGATCTTCTCGGGTGTCTTGGCCGCGACTTCCTCGATGTCGACGCCGCCCTCTGCGCTGACCATCAGGACGGGCCGTCGAGTCCCGCGATCGACCAGCAGGCTGAGGTACAGCTCGCGATCGATGGCCAGGCCCTCTTCGATGAGCAGACGGCCGACCACCTGGCCGGCCGGTCCCGACTGGTACGTCACGAGCGTCCTGCCGAGCAGATCGGCAGCGACCCGTTCGGCCTCATCCGGGCCCTTGACGACCTTGACACCGCCGGCCTTCCCGCGGCCACCGGCGTGAATCTGTGCCTTGACGACCACGATACGGCTGCCAAGACGACGAGCGATCTCGCCCGCCTCGTGTGCTGAGAACGCCACCTCGCCGCGCGGGACGAGCACACCATGGCGCGCGAGAATGGCTTTCGCTTGATACTCGTGGATCTTCATACCTTGATGACGTCTACGAGCTCCTTGACCGCACCGGCGGACTTGTGCAGCGCCGCCTTCTCTTCGCTGGTCAGTTTGATCTCGATGATCTGCTCCACCCCGCGCGCACCAAGCTTGACCGGAACCCCCACGAAGAGGTCGTGGATCCCGTACTCGCCCTGGAGGAAGACCGAGCACGGCATGATCTTCTTCTGATCCTTCAGGATGGCTTCGACCATCAGCGCCGCCGAGGCACCCGGGGCATACCAGGCGCTCGTGCCCACGAGCTTGGTGATCTCAGCCCCGCCGTTGGCGGTGCGTTCGCAGATGGCCGCGATCCTGTTCCGCCGGCATCAACTCCGTAATCGGGATGCCCGCGACGGTCGAGAACCGTGGCAGCGGCACCATCGTGTCACCGTGGCCGCCCAGGACGAACGACGACACGTTCTCGACCGAGACGTTCAACTCCATCGCAATGAAGGTGCTCATGCGCGCCGAGTCGAGGACGCCGGCCATGCCGATGACGCGCTCGCGAGGGAACTTGCTCAGTCGATACACGGCCTGTGACATGGCATCAAGCGGGTTGGCCACGGGCACGATGATGCAGTTGGGCGAGTGCTTGACGATCTCGGCGGTCACGTCCTGCATGATCTTGTAGTTGACCGAGAGCAGGTCGTCCCGGCTCATCCCGGGCTTGCGCGGCACGCCTGAGGTGATGACGACCACGTCGGAGTTGGCGCTCTCGGCGAAGTCTTTCGTGCCAACGCCCACCACGCGGGCCGCCGATCCGTCGATGGGGCAGGCCTGGAAGATGTCGAGCGCGACGCCCGCCGCCTTGGTGTCCGCGATGTCGACCACGACAACGTCGGCGAGCTCTTTCTGGGCGATCGCGCGCGCGACCGTCGCACCGACGTTGCCCGCGCCTCCGACAACAGTCACTTTGCGATTCATGCAGGGTTCTCTCACTCGTCGAGTCCGAGGTTCGGCGTTAGGTCGAAATCTTCGCCGATTCGACCTTGGCTCTTGTCTCCATCGACAGACGGTCCACACGTTTCTGTGGAAAACCTTGTGGAAAACGTCCCGTGAACGCGGTGTAACAGCGCAGGTACTGGCCGAAATGAGCAAGTTGCACTATTCATGGTGCGGTCATCGAGCGGAGAAGAGGTATCTCTCGCCTCGGTCGCGCCTCCGGCGCGCGGTACAAGTATGGAATCATACACTGCCATGAAGATCATCGTCTCCGATGACCTCCCGGCGTCAGCGCTCGACATCTTGCGCGCCGAGGGATGGGACGTCGATGCGCGCGTGGGTCGTGCGCCGACCGAACTGGCCGCCGATTTGTCGACGGCTGACGCCCTGGTCGTCCGGAGCGCGACGAAAGTCACGCGTGACCTCATCGCCGCCGCCCCGCAGCTCCGCGCGATCGCGCGCGCCGGCACCGGCGTGGACAACGTGGACGTCGCCGCCGCCAGCGCACGCGGCATCGTCGTCATGAACGCCCCGGGAGCGAACAGCATCAGCGTCGCAGAATTGACGATGGCTTTGTTGCTGGCACTTGCCCGAAAAATTCCGGCCGCTGATGCCTCGATGAAGCAGGGGCAAATGGGATAAGAAGAGTTTTGTCGGCGAGGAGGTGCGTGGGAAGACGCTGGGGCTCGCGGGCCTGGGTCGGATCGGTCAAGAGGTCGCGCGCCGTGCCCGGGCATTTGAGATGACCGTGATTGCGCACGACCCGTTCATCAGCGCCCAGATTGCGCGCGACCTCCGGATCGAGCTGGTGTCGCTCGACGACCTGTGTGCCCGTTCTGATTTTCTGTCGCTCCACATGCCGTCCACCGCCGATACGCGCCAGATTTTCAATGCCGAGCGGCTCGCGAGGTGCAAGAAGGGGCTTCGCCTCATCAACACCGCTCGCGGCGATCTCATCGACGAGCGCGCGCTCGCGGACGCAATCGAGAGTGGACGAATCGGCGGCGCCGCGCTGGATGTGTTTCAACAGGAGCCAACCGTCGACCACCGACTGCAGACGTTGGCGACGGTGGTCGCGTCGCCACACATTGCGGCGTCAACGAAGGAGGGTCAGGAGCTCGTGGGCGTCGAGACGGCCACAGCGCCTGCGTGACTACTTGAAGACAGGCGTGATGCGGAACGCCGTCAACTTTCCGTCGCTGGATGCGGACGAGTTCCAGAAGCTCGAGCCCTTCATCAAAGTCGCGCGTCGGCTCGGCTGTCTGCTTGGGCAAATGGGCGAAGCGCGGATCGAGGGCGTGAGCGTTCGCTACTACGGCGCGTTGGCGGGCGCGTCGAACCCGCTGATCGTGAGTTCCGTGCTCGAGGGTCTGCTCCAGGCCATCGTCTTCATCCCGATCACGCCCGTCAACGCCCGCGCCGTGGCCGCCGAGCGCGGTATCGACGTGAGCGAGTCCCACGGCACGCGGCCACGAAGCTACACGAGCCTGCTCTCCGTCAAGCTTCATACCGATGAAGGCGAGCGTTACGTGGAAGGCACCATCGTTCAAGGGCAGCCTCGCTTGGTCCTGCTCAATGGCGTTCAGGTGGAGGCGCCACTCGACGGCACCATGCTGCTGCTGATGAACAACGATCAGCCTGGAGTGATCGGTGCGGTTGGATCCATCCTGGGCCGACACAACGTCAACATCGCCAACTTCGCTCTTGGCCGTGGCGATCAGGGCGCCGTCGGCGTCGTGAGTGTGGATGATGTCGACGGCAGCGCCCTGGGAAAGTCCGTGATGGAGGAAATCCGGAGCGTCGGAGCGATCAAGGCTGCTTGGGCGGTGCGAGTCTGAGACACGCCAAGAAAGGATCTTGGCTCTTGCTTTCTGTGGCTTCCGCCTTAAGGCGGAAGTGTTACGCGTCGTGCTTCCGTGCTCGCGACGCTAGCGTAAGCGAATCACGAACCGTGCGCCGGTCGTGTCGGTCAGGACGACCGTCGTGTCGGTCACTTCGGCGACCGTGTAGCCAGCGATCGCGTCGCCGCTCTTCAACAGATGAACGGTCGTGCCATCGGAGAGCACCGCGGTGCGCACGACACCTTGCGCGGTGTCGTTGAATCCGATGCCCGACAGTTGGTAGGTGGGCCCGACGGGCTGCGGCGTCGGCAACTGGACCTCCGAAGTGGCGATTGCGCGCCGGATTGACGGGCCGGGACTCGCGACCGCCGAAAACGAATGGATTGCGTCGCGGCTGTGGCGGCGCGGGTGCCGCCCGCTGCTTCAGTGCCAATTGCTCGGAATACATCGAAACCAAATCCACGGCCGCGGGCGTCTCGGTGGCACGACGATCGGGCAGCGACTGCAGCCGCGCGACGGGCGGCGTCAGGACCGACGCCAGCAGCCACCCGACTGTCAGGCTGACGGCGCAGATAACGGCCACGGTTCTGGGCGGCATCGGACGATTCACTATTTTAACTCCCAAGCTCCACCCGATGTGCAATCAGCCAGTCGATGCCGGCGGCCTCTCGCTCGCTGATGAAGTCGGCGCCCTCTCCGTTGCGGTGCGACGCTCGGCGAACGCCAACCCTTGTGGTATGATTCAACGTGCCTGCGGTTCCGGTCACGCGTTTGCCCTTTACGCTGACTGAAACGTCAGTCCTCGCCGTCATCCCCGCCCGTCACCACTCGACTCGATTCCCCGGCAAGGTGCTCGTCGATATCGGCGGTCGAACCATGCTCGAGCATGTCTACCGGCGTGCCGCCGCGGCGCACTCGGTCGATGCCGTGCTCGTCGCCACCGACGACGCCCGCATTGTCGATGCAGTCGACAGCTTCGGCGGCGTCGCGTGCCTGACGTCGAGCGATCACGCGTCAGGTACGGACCGCCTGGCGGAGGTCGCAGCCCAACTCTCGTGCGACCTGGTGGTCTGTGTGCAAGGCGACGAGCCGTTGCTGGATCCTGCTGTCATCGACGCCGCCGTCGCACCACTGAAGAAGGATCGACGAATCGCGATGGCGACCGCGGCTCGGCGCCTGACGGAACCACTCGATCTGACGAATCCAAATGCAGTCAAGGTCGTCTGCGACCGCGAGGGATTCGCGCTCTATTTTTCGCGCGCGCCCATTCCTCATGGTCGTGATACTTCCGCCGCGGCGGAAGCCAGCGTCCATGTCGGGCTGTACGTCTATCGCCGCGAGACCCTGCTGCGACTCGCACAATTGTCGCCTGGCCCGCTCGAACGCGCCGAGGTCCTCGAACAGCTTCGCGCGCTCGAGCACGGCATCCGCATCAAAGTGGTCGAGACCACCTACGAATCGCTCGGCGTTGATACCCCCGCAGATCTGGATCGGATTCGTCAGCGGCTGCTGGCGAGCGTGCCTGAATGACCATGGAACGAACCCTCGACAAACGACCAACCAAATACATCTTCGTCACAGGCGGTGTCGTGTCATCGCTCGGTAAAGGACTGGCTGCAGCGTCGATCGGCGCCCTTCTCGAAGGGCACGGCTACAAAGTCACGCTTCAGAAGTTCGACCCGTACATCAACGTCGATCCCGGAACGATGAGCCCGTATCAGCACGGTGAGGTCTACGTCACGGACGATGGCGCTGAGACCGACCTCGATCTCGGCCACTACGAGCGTTTCACGAGCACGCAAACATCGCGGAACAGCAATTGGACGACGGGCAAGATCTACATGTCGGTCATCCAGAAGGAACGCCGCGGCGACTACCTCGGTCGGACCGTCCAGGTGATTCCACATATCACCAACGAAATCAAAGACTGCATCCGCGCCATGGGGCGGGATGTGGACATCGTCCTGGTCGAGATCGGCGGCACGGTCGGCGACATCGAGAGCCTGCCGTTCCTCGAGGCGATTCGTCAGTTCCGCCAGGACGTCGGGCGTGAGAACACTATCTATATCCACCTCACGCTGGTGCCTTACATCTCGTCGGCCGGCGAGCTGAAGACCAAGCCGACACAGCACAGCGTCCGGGATCTTGCGCTCGATCGGTATCCAACCGGACATTCTGCTGTGCCGAACGGACCGCCAGCTGCCGCGCGATCTCAAGCAGAAGATTGGCTTGTTCTGCGACGTCAACGAAGAAGCCGTGATCACCGCCCGCGATGTCTCGACCATTTACGAGGTCCCGCTCGTGCTGCGGGCTGAGGGGCTCGACACGGTCATCCTCAATCTTCTGAAGTTACCGCTGACCGAAGCTCACATGGGGCCGTGGGAGGAGCTGGTCGAACGCATCAAGCACCCCGACGACGAGATTACGATTCATGTCGTGGGCAAGTACACGGGATACGAAGACTCGTACAAGTCGTTGAACGAGGCGCTCAACCACGGCGGGTTTGCCAATCGCCTGCGCATCAGTATCCAGTGGGTCGAATCCGAAGCCCTCGAACAAGAAGGCGGCCTGCGGTTGCTCGACGGCTCGCGAGGAATCCTCGTGCCGGGCGGCTTTGGGTCGAGAGGGACACGCGGCATGATGAAGGCCGCCGAGTACGCGCGGCAGCATCGAGGTGCCGTTCTTTGGCATCTGCTATGGCTTCCAGTGGGCGACCGTCGAGTTCGCGCGCAATGTGTGCGACCTCGAAGGAGCGGATTCCACGGAGGTCGATGAGGCCGCTCCGCACAAGGTGATCTACAAGCTTCGCGACCTGCTTGGAGTCGACGATCTCGGCGGCACGATGCGGTTGGGGCGCTACGAGTGCGAGATCCTGCCCGGCTCATTGGCACACCGTGTCTACGGCAAAGACCTGATCAGCGAGCGCCATCGTCATCGCTTCGAATTCAATTGCCTGTACGAGCCGGCATTGCATGAGAAGGGCATGCGCATTTCAGGTCGCTCACCGGATGGCAAGTTCGTGGAGATCGCCGAGCTCGCTGACCATCCTTGGTTCCTGGCGGTGCAATTCCATCCCGAGTTTCAGTCGCGTCCGCTCAAGCCACATCCGCTCTTCGCCAGCTTTGTTGCCGCCGCGTTCCGGCACAAGCTTGCCGCTGAAGGCCGGGCGGTGAGTGCGACCTCGCTCGCGTGATGCCCGGTGTTGAACCCGTTTCGGCCGGTCGGGTTACCATCGGGACCGGCCATCCGCTGGCCTTCATCCTTGGGCCCTGCGTCATCGAGAGCGAAGCCCATGCCGTCGAAATCGCATCCAGCCTGGCGGACGTCGCGCAGCGACTCGATGTCGGGGTCATCTTCAAAGCGTCATACGACAAGGCCAATCGCACCTCGCTGACATCGTTTCGTGGGCCGGGTCTCGAGGCCGGGCTGCGCACGCTGGCCGCGGTCAAGGCGCGGACCGGCCTGCCGATCCTGACCGACATTCACGAGCCCTCGCACGCGGCCCCGGCCGCGGAGGTCGCCGACATCCTCCAGATTCCGGCCTTCTTGTCTCGTCAAACCGACCTGCTCGTGGCAGCTGCTCGCACGCAGCGCGTGGTCAACGTCAAAAAGGGCCAGTTCCTCGCTCCCCAGGACATGCGCCACGTGATCGGCAAGCTCAAAGGTTCGGGCGCGACGGGAATCCTGCTCACCGAGCGTGGCTCTTCATTCGGCTATAACAACCTGGTCGTGGACATGCGCGCGTTTCCCATGCTCCGCGAGCTCGGGTACCCGGTCGTCTTCGACGTGACGCACAGCCTGCAACTACCGGGCGCCGGCGATGGCGTCACGACCGGTCTATCCGAATACATCGAGCCGCTGGCGCAGGCAGGAGTCGCGGCCGGCGTGGACGCCGTCTTCATGGAGGTCCACGAGAACCCCACCGCGGCCAAGAGCGATGCCGCCAACGCGTTGCGCCTCGATCAGCTCGAGCCGCTCCTCCGCCGCCTCGTCGAGCTTGATAGGATCGTCAAGGCGCATGCCTGACCTCACCCTCGCGCGCAAGGTTCTCGAGACCGAGGCCGCCGCCGTCCTGGCCCTCGCCGATCGCCTCGACGAGCGCTTTGCAGTTGCCGTCACGCTTGTGTGCGAGTGCCGCGGCCGCGTCATCCTCACGGGCATGGGCAAATCGGGAATCGTCTGCCGGAAAATTGCGGCGACGCTCTCGAGCACTGGCACTCCAGCCTTCTTTCTCCACCCGGCCGAGGCGATGCACGGGGACCTAGGTGTGATTCGCCACGATGACGTGGTGATCGCGCTCTCGTATAGCGGGGAGAACGAAGAACTGGTCCGCATTCTCGAAACGCTCAAGCGTCTCGGTACCAAGCTGATCGCGATCACCAGCGACGGGCGCTCCACGCTTGCGCAGGCGGCGGATGTGTCATTGGACTGTCAGGTCTCGGAAGAGGCGTGCCCCATGAACCTTGTGCCGACCGCGAGCACGACAGCCATGCTCGCCCTCGGCGATGCGCTGGCGATGACGGTGCTGGTCGAGAAGGGATTTCAACCGGAGGACTTCGCCACCCTCCACCCCGGCGGCAACCTCGGCAAGAAACTCATGCGCGTCGAGCAACTGATGCATCAGGGGGACCTGGTGCCCGCTCGTCGAGGCGACGACGGCGATGCGGGAAGTGATTTACGAGATGTCGCGCAAGCGGCTGGGGATGACGTGTGTGGTCAACGGCGACCGGGTGCTCCTCGGCATCATCACCGATGGCGACTTGCGCCGAAAGATGATGGCCGCGGTCAACGTGCTGGATCTCACGGCCGCAGACGTGATGACGACCGGCCCGGTGGCGATCTCGCGATCCACGCTGGCGGCGCAAGCGTTGAATATCCTCGAGCGCCGCAAGATCACGTCGATCGTCGTGATCGACGACCAGCAACACGTCGAGGGCGTGGTTCACCTGCACGACCTGTGGAACACGGGACTCGTGTGAACATTGTGCGAGTGGGTGATTGGGTGATTGGGCGATTGCATTGGGTGAGTGGGTGATTGAGCGAGTGGCGATTGGGTGATTTGCGATTGGGTGATTTGGTGATTGGTGATTCGTGATGATCATGCCCATCGAACCCGTCATTCCGGCGATCACCACACGGCCCCAGGACATCGGCGAATCACATCACCGCCGACTCAATCACGCGATCACCCAATCGCCGAATCACCCAATGCAATCACCAAGTCACCAATCACCCATTGCAATCACCCATTCAGTAATTCACCCAGTCGCTAAATGGAGTCGTTGCCTCTCATTACCGCGTTGTTGGCGCTGCTCGCCGGCCTTGCCATCGGCAAGGCCTGGGAGCGCTACAAGCTGCGCGACGGCAAGTGGATCGATCGGCGCCGGGCGCGTGAGTCGCACCACTATGTGTTGGGGCTGAACTTCCTGGTCGCGAACCAGATCGACATCGCGATCGAGGAGCTGAGCCAGGCGGCTCGCGTGGATGCCGATGCCCTCGAGATTCATCTGATCCTGGGCAACGTCCACCGCGAGCGCGGCCAGGTCGCACGGGCCATCCAGATTCATCAGGCCCTGCTGCAACGACAGAAGCTGACCAGGGTCGAGCACGCTTACGTGCTGCTCTGCCTCGGACTCGATTTCAAGCGCGGCGGCTTCGTCGATCGCGCGCTCGAGGCCTTCACCGAATCGCTGCGGCTCGATCCGAAGAATCAGTATGCGCTGCTCTACCTGCAGAAGCTGCACGAAGAGCAGCATCAGTGGGACGAGGCCTACAAGATTCGCCGCCAGCTGGTGGAGCTCAGCGGTCCTGACACGCATCCGCGCAGCCAGGCGATTCTCGGCTTCATCGAGAACGAACGCGGACTCGAAGCAGTCAAGGCCGGCCGGCTCGACGAGGCGATCCGGCGCTTCGAGTCGGCTATCGATCTCGCCGCCGCAACGACGCCGGCGTATCTCAATCTCGGAGACGTGCGGGCCAGGCAGGGCGATAACGCCGGTGCGATAGCGACCTGGGAACAGCTCCTCGGCGTGTCGCCGGAACGCGCCTACCTCGCCTTCGATCGACTCGAGCGGGCCCATACCGCCGCCGGCGCACCCCATCGATTCGAGGAGCGCTGCCGACAGCTGATTGCGGCCAACCCGCAGGATTGGCGTGCCCGGCTCGTGCTCGGACGGCATTTGGCTGCGCGCGGCGAGTTGTCGGCCGCCTTCGATCTACTGCTCGACGCCCTCGCGCACAATCCCCACGGCCTGACCGTGCATCAGGCAATTTGGAACGTCTTGATGCAGGTTGGTCTCGATCGGTCGCTCGTTCAGCGCTATGTCAGCGCGGCGCGCGAGGCCGTGTTCTTCCTCGATCCTCATGTGTGCGTCAAGTGTCGCTATCGGTCCACGGAACTGCTCTGGCAGTGTCCGCACTGTCATGAGTGGAATACCTTCGTCGAAGAACGGATCGCGCCCGCTAAGGAGACTGTGGAGATCTGACGCAGCGCGTTCCTGCATTGAATCGCTATTGCCGGTTGGCGAGGTCCTGGCCGATCAGCGTGGCGGCCGCGCGGGCGGACACCGTGAACGCGAAGAACGGCCCGAAGTCGTGGGTTGCCAATAAGCTCGTGAAATACAGGCCTGGCACACTCGACTGCATGCGGTCGTCGAGCGTCGGACAATCGTGGCTGGTCTCCACCAGCGAGAGGAGATTGCCCGCCGTAAGGAAGGGCACGCGTCTGATGTTGGGTCGATAGCCGGTCGCGAGTATCACCCGATCCACCTCGATCACTTCGCCCGACTGAAACCTGACCGCGATCGCGTCGCTGGCGGTCAGCTGCGTCGAAACGACCTCACGCCGCGGCCACAGGCGCACGTGCTCCGGCGCGAATTCTGGGCTCGAGCCACGGTTCGAGCTTCAATCGCCCTTCCTCCCAGAACCGCCGCGCCAGGGCGTCGCGTTCGGTCGGCGTGAGCCGGCGGAACCAGCCCGGCTCCTGGACGAAGCGTTGACCAGCTGGCCCGCCCACGCCCAATCGGACTCGGTGAATCGGGGCGTGTCGTGTCGGTAGGCGACGTCGACTCGTGCGCCGGCCTCGGCGAGCAGCGCCGCCCACTCGAAGGCGCTCTGGCGGCCGCCGACGATAAGGCATCGATGGCCCGCCGAGGGCGTCGAGATCGACGGCGGTGCAGGTGTGGTCGAAGCGCTTTGCGGGTAGTCGATCCGCCAACTCTGTGCGGAACGTGGGCGAAGTTCGCGAAGCCGATGGCCACCACAACGTTGCGCGCGGTGACCGTGTCACCACTTCGCAAGGTCGCGAGGAACCGTCCATTCCCTCCAACCGATCGATTCAGCGACACGATCTCCCCGGGCACAATCTGCAGCGAGGTCTGCACCGCGAACCACTCGACATAGTCCAGATACACTTCGAGCGGGAAAGGCCGGACGGCGGTCGCTGACCAGCCCAGATGACTCGAGAAACCGCGAGATTGTCCATGCCTCCGCGGTATCGAGATGCCAATCGACACCGGACCGCAGAAACATCCCTCGCGGCATGTGTCGTTTCCAGAACCCCATCGGCTCGCCCACCACCATCGCCGCCAGGCCGCGCCGCTGCACGTCCGCGGCGATTGCGAGATCCGAAGGGCCCGGCACCGATGATCAAGAGGTCGGTGGCGGTGTTCGCCTTCATGTTTCAGCGCGTTCCGCTGTCGCGCCGAAGCCGCCGCACGAGCTCGAGGACCTGCGAGTCCGTGTCTGCATACGTGCCGTCGGTTCGAATGACGTAGTCGGCACGCTTGACCTTCTCCGCGATCGGCCACTGACTCGCGATGCGGCGCTCGGCATCCTCACGCGTCAGAGCGTCTCGCGCCATGACACGCTCGAGCTGCGCCTCCGGTGTGCAAGCGACCACGATGACCGCGTCGAAGCGATCGTTGCGCCCGGTCTCGTAGAGCAGTGGAACGTCGGCCACCGCAAAGGGCTCACTGACGGGAAGCGCTCCGAAGAAGTCTTCGATGCCCTGCCGAACGAACGGGTGCACGATCGCCTCGAGATCGCGGCGCGCCTCGGGATCGCTAAAGACGATCGCGCCCAGCCGCGCGCGATCGAGCGTTCCATCTGGACCAAGAATCGTCCGGTCCGAAGCGCGCGACCACGGCGCCGAGACCTGGACTGCCTGCGGCAACACTTTCACGTGACAGAACGTCGGCGTCCACTACTGGAACCCCATGTTCGCGCAGCCGCGTGACGACATGGCTCTTCCCCGTGGCGATGCCGCCGGTAAGCGCGATCCGCCGCATTGCGTGGTGTCCTAGCTCCGAGCTTCAGCGGCCGCAATCGTGTTGCGCAGCACCATCGCGATCGTCAGCGGGCCGATGCCTCCCGGTACCGGGGTGAGCGCACCGGCGACCTCCTCCACCTCCGGGTGGACATCGCCGACGAGGACGCTTCCCTTCTTCTCAAATGCCCGGAGCTTTGCGCTGCCAGCCGGAAACAGTCGTCGCACCTCGTCCTCGCGACTCAACACGTTGATGCCGACATCGATGACGGTTGCGCCCGGCTTCACAAAGTCGGCGGTGATGAATCCCGGGCGTCCCACCGCCGCGACCAGCACGTCGGCCGATGCGGCGATGCGCGACAAGCCTTCAGTCCGCGAGTGGCAAATGGTCACCGTGGCGTCCCGATGCAGCAGCAAAAGCGCCATCGGTTTGCCGACGATGTCGCTGCGACCGATGACGACGGCGTGGCGGCCGCGACAATGGGATGTTCTCGCGTTCGAGCAGCTCGATACACCCGAGCGGCGTGCAGGCGACGAGATGCGGGCGTTTCTGCACGAGTCGGCCGACGTTGACTGGATGAAAGCCGTCGACGTCCTTGGCGGGGTCGATGGCGTCGAACACCTGTTGCTCGGCATTCTCGCCCATCCCGGATGGCAGTGGCGACTGCACCAGGATGGCATCGATGGTCTCGTCCGCGTTCAGGCGCCTGACGGTGGCCAGAGTCTCGTTCAGGCTGGCCTGCTCGTCAATCCGAAGGAGATCCGCGCGACAGCCCGCCTCGGCAACGGCTTTGAGCTTGTTGCGGACATAGATTTCGGATTCGGGTCGCTGACCTGCGAGCACGACCGCCAACGCGGGAGGACGACCGCGGGCGGCGTTGAACGAAGCCACCCGCGGCACGAGTTCCGCGCGGATGCGCGCTGCTAACGCAGCGCCGTCTAGTCGTCTGGCCGGCACCGATTCACTACGACCTCTCGCCGGAGACCTTCTGGAGAATCCAGCCGAGCGCATACACGGCGGCGCTGATCCCGAGCAGCTGCAGACCGAACGTATCGGCGGTCTCGGCGCTCACGCGCAACCCAGGTAGCGCGACGTCAGTGCGTCGAGCTCGTGCCATTTGGCCAAGCGTTTCAGTGGTCACGCCCAGCTCGGTCAGCAGGCCGAGCAGGAACATGCACACACCGTTGAACAGCGCCAGCAGACCGAAGGCGGTGATGAAGTTGGCGAGGCTTTGAAGCGGCGGTGCGCGCGTTGCCCTCGCGCGCATCATGCAGCGGGCTGTGCGTGCGGCCGTAAAACCAGTAGATGATCAACCCGATGTTCAGCCAGACCAGAAATCGAACCCAGGTGATGACCGGGAGGCTGAGCATCAAGTAGGAGCACGAGAGGATGCCGAGAATCGGAAAGACCGGACCGAGCGGCACGCGGAACGGGCGATGCGCATCCGGCCGCTTGAAGCGCAGCATCAGGACGGCGGCGCAGACCACCACGAACGCGAACAGCGTCCCGATGCTGGTCATCTCGCCGACGGTCTGAATCTGGGTCACGCCCGCGACCAGCGCCACGACGACGCAGGTGATGATGGTCGTGATGTACGGCGTTCTGAAGTTCGGGTGAACCTTGCTGACGCCACGACGGCAGCAGCCCATCGCGGCTCATCGCGAAGAAGATGCGCGGCTGGCTCATGAGCATGACGAGCAGCACCGAGGTGATGCCAGCGACGGCGCCCGCCGACACGAGGTAGGAGGCCCAATCCTGCCCGATGACGCTCAGTGCGTAGGCCACCGGCGCATTGAGGAACCGCACGGACTCTTCAGGCGCAATCACCGGAACGCCCGGCAGCGCGTCGGCCGCCGTGCGGAACTGGATCACTGGCACGATGCCGGACAGCACCGCGGCAACCGCAAGGTACAGCAATGTGCAGACGACCAGGGACGCGATGATCCCAATCGGCAGATCGCGCTGTCGGGTTCTTCGCTTCTTCTGCCGTGGTCGAAACCGCATCGAAGCCAATGTACGGCGAAGAAGACAACCGCCGCCGCCGCCATGATGCCCGACCAGCCATAGGGAGCAAACGGCGTCCAATTCTCTGGCCTGACGTAGGTCGCCCCGGCGCCGAGGAAGAACAGGACCGCGACGAGCTTGACCGCCACCATGATGGCGTTCGCCCGTGCGGACTCCCGGACGCCAATCACCAGCAGCACCATGATGATCAGCACGATGAGGACCGCGGGCAGATTGACGACGCCGACGGGAGGTGCTGCTGCGAGCGCGGTAGGGAGTTCAATGCCCGCACCGGCGAGCAGGCGCTGCATGTAGCCGCTCCAGCCAATCGCCACGGTCATCGAACCGACGGCGTACTCGAGGATCAGGTCCCAGCCGATCATCCAGGCGACCAACTCTCCCAAGGTGGCATACGCGTAGGTGTACGCGCTGCCGGCAACGGGAATCATCGATGCAAACTCCGCATAGCACAGGGCGGCAAAGGCGCACGCTAGTCCTGCCGCAAGGTAGGACATCGTGATCGCCGGGCCGGCCTGATTCGCCGCCGCCGTTCCGGTCAGCACGAAGATGCCGGTGCCGATGATGGCGCCGATGCCAAGCAGCGTGAGGTCCCAGGCGGTGAGGCTTCGCTTCAGTGCCTTGCCGCCATGTTCCGCATCGCTGACAAGCTGCTCGATCGACTTGACCTTGAAGAGATTGGAATCCATTCCCGTCCTTATGCTTGGTTTCACCCCTCCGCCCATCGACCATGCTCAGGGCGGAGCATTGTCATGAGGCGCAGGGCGATGTCCACGCTCTCAACTTTGGGAGCTGTCGGTCAGGCGCCCGCAAACCCGGCTGATTATAGAGGCAAGTCAGGCGAGGGCCGACAGGTACTCGCGGGCACGCGCTTCCGGGTTGCCCACGAGCAGGTCGCCGATGACAGCCACCGACCGCGCGCCGGCCGCAATGACCCGCGCCGCGGTCTCCAACGTGATTCCGCCGATGGCCACGACGGAAAGGCCATGCGAATCCGCCGCGGCCGCAGCCTGCTCGCACTGCGCCATAGCCGACCGCGTCGTAGCCCGTTGCCTTGGTCGCGGTGGCGAACACGGGACCTATGGCCAGATACGAAATCGGCTGTCGAACGGATTCAGCGACCTGCTGGGCCGTGTGCGTCGACAGGCCCACCAGAAGCGCTGGCCCCGTGACCCGACGCACGGATTCTGGTGCGAGATCGTCTTGACCGACGTGCACGCCCGCGGCGTGGGACACCACGGCGAGGTCGGCTCGGTCGTTGACGATCACGCGGGCACCCGCCCGGTGCGCCTTTTCGACCATAGCGAGCGCGAGGTCCAGAAGAGCGCCGCTCGGCAGCGTCTTGGCTCTGAGTTGGAGGAGAAGCGCCCCGGCAGAGAAAAATGCGTCCGCGACGTCGAGGGGTCGTCGCTGAGTGCGTTCGCACGCCTCCACGTCGACAACGGCGTACAGTCGCTCGCGCGGATTACGAAACAACCCAGGCACCCTGGGCACGCCCGGCACGTGAGGCACCTCCGGCACCTTAGGCACGTCGCGTGAGCCTATGCCGTCTCGGCAAGCGACGTCGTCTTCGGCTTGGGCTGATACCGCTCCATGAAATGCGTGCTGAGGCGACCGGCGACGAAGTCCGGATCGTTCAGAATCCGGAGATGGAGCGGAATCGACGTCCGGATGCCTTCGACGACCGACATCTCCAGCGTCCGCTTCATGCGAGCGATGGCTTCCTGACGGTCGCGCCCGTGCGTGATGATCTTCGCGATCATCGAGTCGTAGTACGGGGAAATCGTGCAGTCGGCGTGGGCGGCGGTGTCGATGCGCACGCCGGGTCCTCCCGGAAGGCTGAAGGCCTGGATCACGCCTGGCGACGGCACAAACGTCTCGGGATCTTCGGCGTTCACCCGGCACTCGATCGCGTGGCCCGTATAGGTCACCTCACTCTGCCTGAACGACAAGCGATCGCCGGCGGCAATCCGTAGTTGTTCCTTGACGATGTCGATACCAGTGACCATTTCGGTGACCGGATGCTCGACCTGGATGCGGGTATTGACCTCCATGAAGTAGAAGTTGCCCTTCTCATCCATCAGGAACTCGAACGTCCCGGCGTTGGTGTATTGCACCGCGCGGGCCGCGTCCGCGACCAGATTCCCCATCTTGCGCCGCACCTTGTCGGAGACGACGACCGACGGTGACTCCTCGAGGAGTTTCTGATGCCGCCGCTGAATCGAGCACTCCCGCTCGCCCAGGTGGATCACGTTGCCATGATGATCCCCGAGCACTTGGAACTCGATGTGCCGAGGCGACTCGAGATACTTCTCGATGTAGACATCGCCGAGGCCGAAGGCCGCTTCGGCTTCGCGTTGTGCGGTCTTGTAGGCATGCGGAAGCTCGCCCGGCGCCTTGACGACTCGCATGCCGCGACCACCGCCCCCGGCGACCGCTTTGATGATGACCGGATAGCCGATGTCCTTTGCGACCTTGAGCGCCTTCTCTTCACTCTCGACCGGGCCGTCGCTTCCGGCCAGCATTGGCACGCCCGCCTTTTTCATCGCGCGGCGGGCCTTGGCCTTGTCGCCCAGCAAGCGGATCACGTTTGGATCCGGCCCGATGAAGCGAATGTGGCAGGCCTCGCACACCTCGGCCAGGTAGGCGCTCTCGGACAGAAAGCCGTATCCCGGGTGGATGCCGTCGGCTCCGGTAATCTCGGCGGCACTGATAATCGCCGGCACATTGAGATAGCTGTCGGTACTGCGGGCCGGACCAATGCAGATGTCTTCATCCGCGAAGCGAACATGCAACGAGTTTTCGTCCGCCTCCGAGTAGACCGCCACGGTCTTGATGCCGAGCTCGCGACACGCGAAGATGACGCGCAGCGCGATTTCGCCACGATTGGCGACGAGGATCTTTTTGAACATGCGCTACTTCAGCCGAATCGCGAACAGCCGCTCGCCGGTACTGAACCGCCTGCCCGTTCTCGACATAGACGTTGACGATTTCGCCGTCGTACTCCGAGTCAATCTCGTTCATCAGCTTCATCGCTTCGATGATACAGAGGACCTGGCCTTTCTTGACCGTGTCACTGACCTCGACGAACGCCTTGGCACCGGGTTCGGGCGAGCGATAGAACGTCCCGACGATTGGTGACTTGACGATCGCGAGTTCGGTGCCTTCGTCTTGGTCGGAGGTATCGGCTTGCGCGGCTGGCGCAGTAGCCGCCGGCGTGCCGGAGGGAGCGGATGGCGACGCCGCGGCTGGTGGCGCAGCAATGACGGAATCAGCGGGCATCAAGGGAGCCTGGGCATGCGTAACCGTTCCGCTTTTAACGCGGAGTTTCATGCCATCGTGCTCGAGCTCGAACTCGGAGAGCTCTTGCTCGCGAATGAATTCGATGAGTCGCTTGATATCGTCCAGGGTCATCGGGACATTCAATCACCAATCACCAAGTTCAACGCCAATCGCCAATTCGCCTGACTCGCCCAGTTGCTCAATGGGGTCGTTACCAAACGCGTGGCACGTCGGTCAGCCAATCTGCTCCGTCTTCCCGCACCAGCACGTCGTCTTCGATTCGCGCCCCGCCCCAATCGGGGAAATAGGCGCCCGGCTCGAGCGTCAGCGCCATGCCCGCTGCGAGTGGCGGCTCGGGCTGAGAGGGTCGAGCCCGAGTAATCCGTGGCGCTTCGTGAATCTCCAGTCCCAGCCCGTGGCCCGTGCCGTGCGTAAACGCCTCGCCGATTCCGTACGCTGTCAGCACGTCGCGAGCCGCCGCATCCACGGCTTCGGGTGAACGGCCCGAACTCACCACCCGAAATGCCGCCGCCTGCGCCTCGACGACCTGCGCGATCAGCCGTTCCTCGCGATGTCCTGGCGGCCCGGCGGTCACCGTGCGCGTCAAGTCGGTGCAATAACCATCCAGCACGCCGCCAAAGTCCACCACCACCAGCTCGCCAGATTCAATGCGGCGAGTGCCGGCTCGCGCATGCGGCAACGCCGCGTTCGGTCCGGCGGCGACGATGGTATCAAAGGCGGGCCGTTCGAAACCCGCGCGCCTCAGCTGTTCTTCGATTTCGAGCGCCACCTCGTATTCGAGTCGTCCCGCTAAGGCTTTTGAAAGTATACACTTAGCGACTGTCGAAAGTCGTTCGCCCCCGTCGCGAAGAATGCTGACCTCCCATTCGTCCTTGCGGGTCCGGAGGCGCTCGACCAGCCCGTCGGTCGGTGACAGATCCGTTGTCCATCCTCGGGCGGCCATGGTCTGCGTGAGAAACCGGTAGCGGCTGAGCGTGAGATGTCTCGCTTCGACACCGACCCGAAGTCCGCGAAGCGGCTCGAGGATGTCAGCGATCGCCTCGTCATAACTTTGGCCAGGAGCAAGCTGCGTTGTTCGCAGCGTCGGCCATTCATGCCCGCGCGCTTCGAGAGCCGCCGCGTACCGTCCGTCGCTCACGAGATGAAACGTGTCAGATGTTGCGACCAGCGCGGCAGCGGATGCGAAGAATCCTGTCAAATACGCAACGTTCGGGAGGCTCGTGACCACGAGCGCATCAATCGGCGCATCGGCGAAAAGCGGTATGAGTCGCGCGGCGCGGGCGGTGAGAGTGTCTGGAGGCGGCAGTCTCATCGAGTGGGAAATCGAGAGGCCCGTTCGTGAACCAGCGTCGCCAACCAGGCTTCGAGTTCTGCCAAGACGCCGGTCATCGGGGCTGCCCTGATCGATCGGCTCCATCCCGGCAAGCAGCTGCCTCATAAGCGGCGGCGGTTCTGCATCGGCAGCCCCGAGGGCCTTCAAGAGCGCATCGAAATCGACGGGGTTGTCAGGCATCGCGAAGCTCGAGTCGAATCGATAGGCTATCGCACAATCACGGGCGATCACAGAACCCGTTCGACGATCAGGAAACCGGCACCGTCTGCGAGATCGTGGCTCGTTGCCCTGCATCATCAGTGACCGTCAGGGTCACGACGTAATTGCCTGCCGTGTCGTATCCCTTGCTTGTCGTTGCGCCAGTCGCGGTGCGACCCGAACCGAAGTTCCAATCGTAAGAGACGAGCCGACGGCCCGGCGCCGCCCGAGACGCTTCAGCCGAGAAGAAGATCGTCTGGCCCGGCACGGGGTTGGTCGGTGAAAACACGAACGCGGCGGTTGGCGCTGCGCCCAGACCCACGATGATCGCCTGGGCGGCGAGGCCTGAGGACCCGCGGCGCATCGGTCACGACCAACCGAACCTGAAATGTACCTGGGGCTTGATACCGATGGGTCGCGAAGATCCCGCTCCCTCTGCGCCCCGTCGCCAAACTCCCACGAATAGGTACAGGGCACCCCGCACGGTTGACCCTCGTCTGTGGAGGCCGAAGCATCGAACACGACGTTGGTCTGCACCAAAGGTGTCGCGGGGGTAATCGAGAAAGACGCCCGGGGAGCTTGGTTCGGCGGCAGGATGACGCCCGGGGTCACCAGCCGCAGGTCAACCGTCCTTCCGACCTCGCCGCGGTAATCGGTACCGATTGGGGTCGCGCGAATCGTCACGACGGTCTCCGGATCGACTGGCTCGGCCGGGCGCGGCGGCGCCGTATATACAGCGCGGGCTCGGCCATCGTCTCCAGTGACGACCGTCTTTGCTGAAAGCAGCCCGTAGTCAACGAGGCTGGCACCGAGAAGAATTTCTAACCGCAGAGGCAATGCGCGCATGGGCCGGCCGTCCGGGCCCGACGCGTCGATTTGTATCGCCGCCTGTGACGCACCGTCCTGCAGGATGCTGTCGGGAATCGCCTGAAGGCTCACGCGCAGCGCAAGCTCCGAGGGACCCGTCATCAGCGGTGCCGGCGTTTCCTGAACCGAGCAGCCGGCGAGCGCCACCGCTGTCATCATCGAGCAAGTACGAAGGGCGCGCCTCACTGTGGATCTCCAAAGTCGCCGAAGTTGACGGAGATGAGCCCGGTCGCGACGATCTCGTTGCCCGCCTGATCGCTGCCATAGAACTCGACCTCGGCAATCGTGCTCAGCATGTTGGCGCCGCCGCCCCGCTGCAGAGCGCTCAAGGGCGGCTCGAGCTTGGCCTGATGGCGAACGATGGCGAAGCTTACGGCCGCATTGCCGCTTGCGGGGATCGTCACGGTCGCCGCGCCATCAAACGCATGCGGGACGTCGACTCCAGGTGTGCTGCGCCCGTCCGCACGACGAAACCTGACGCGATAGCGTGTGATGGTGACTTCGTTCAACGGGGACGGACCAACAGGTGAGGTTGCGCTACCAGGATTCTTCAGCGTCAGGCGGAAGGTGGCCCGACCCATGTCGGCGTAAATCGTTGGGACGCGAACGGTCTGACCATTGATTTGCTGCTCCACCAGCGTTTCGACATCCGAGAACAGGACATTGCCAAACGCGTCGGGCTGGGCGCCGGATGCGGCTTCAAGGACGTCGATCACGAGCAACACGGGCGAGCGGCCGGTCCGCGCCACTTCGCCGCAGGACACCGAGAGCATCACCAGAGCGGCCGCTGGTATCGCCCACGTCATGCCAGTCAGCACCGTCTTCCTCATTTCGACTCTCCGGCAGGTCCGCCGGTGGGTCTAAAGACACCACCCTCCGTACACGCTCCGTACAGTTAGCTCCGCGTAATCCGCGGCGTGATGAAAATCAACAACTCCACGCTTTCATCGAGCAGTTCATCCCGCTTGAACAACCACCCGAGCAGCGGGACACGATGCAACAACGGCACGCGATCGGTCGACGACTGCTCGCGGCTCAGATAGATGCCGGCAATGACCGTCGTCTCGCCGTCCGCAACCAGCACACTCGTAACCGCGCGCTGGGTGTTGATCGGCGGTATGCCGTTGATTGCTCGGCTGAAGTCTGGCGAGGCGTTCTCGAGAAACACCTGCAGGATGACGGTGTTCGACGCCGTGATCTGCGGCGTGACGCGCAACGTCAAGGCCGCAGGTTTGAACGTGACCGTCACCGTGTTGTTGGCCACGGTTTGAATTGGGATCTCCTGCCCTTGCGTCATCTCGGCTTCGGTGTTGTTCTGCGTCGAGACCCGCGGCGTTGAGAGGACGCGACCCTGTCCGGTGCGCTCGAGTTGCGAGAGCACGAGGTCGAGGTTCAGCGCGCCGTTGATCGAGCCGAGGGCAATTCCCACGGCATTGGGTGCGGCGGGGACCCGAAGATTCACCGCCGGTATCCGTCGCCGTACCTCCCGGCGGTCCCTGTGTTCCACCAACACGGCCACCGATACCGCCGTTGTTTGGAAACGCAAGCGGTGTCGTGTTGCCAAGCGCCGGATCGACTCGCCCGTTGAACCCCCACTCAACGCCAATGCGTCGAGCAAAATCCTTCGTGCTCTGCACGATGCGCGCCTCGATCTCCACCTGCGGCTGGGGTCGATCGAGCGACTTGACGAGCTCCGCGGCTGTCGTCAGGCGGTCGGGTAGATCGCGGACGATCAGCGTGTTGGTGCGGCTGTCGACCTGCACCTCGCCACGTACCGAAAGGGCGCTCTTCGTGAGAATTGATACCAGCTCCGGCGCCTTCGCATAACTCAGCGGGACCGTGAGAATCTGCAGCTCGCCGGCGAGAGCCTTGGCCTCTGACAGCTTGCGCCGCTCCTGTTCTTCCTGCGCGAGCACAGCTAGCGGCGCAATACGGACGACGTTTCCGTCCACTGCGTATCCCAGCTTGTTCGCTTTCAGGATGATGTCGAGCGCCTGGTCCCACGGGACTTCCTTCAGCGAGACGTCGACCGTTCCGTTGATCGTGGGATCGATCACGATATTCAGCCCGCTAATCTCCGCGAATGTGCGCAGCACCGCTCGGAGGTCCGCATCCTGGTAGTCAAGTGTGATCGGCTCACCGCCAAACGCGGCTCGCGGCAGCGGGCTGTTCGACGATAGGAGGCGGCGGAGGCGCTGCCGGTTGCTGCAGCATGCTCGTTCGGCCGTCGATCCTCGTGAGCAAGATCAGGAGCGCGGCGATGAGTGTGTTGGCAAACCCGCGTCGGCCGTGGTGGTGACGAACCATCAGCGCACCTCTCCTCGAAGGTACTTGCGCACTTCTCGATGTTTGGCGAGCGACAGCGGATCATTGACGTCCTGCATGAAGGCCACCGCATCTGACGTAATGGCCGAGACGCTGCCGTCCATCAGTCGATCTCCCAGTCGAACCGAGTAGGCACGCCCGCCATTTGATTCGACGATGGCCATCCAGCCGCCGCGACTCTGGACGATGCCGCGGACCACGAGCTCATCGACCAGAACACCGGCCAGACCCTCGGGCCTGACCGCGTTGACTTGAACCGTGCGGCCGTCGGTTCCTCGATTCACCAGGCTGACAAAGGGATCTCGCCGACCGTGAGACTCGTAGACGTAGTTCGCTGGTGGAGCGGGCGCGACGTCGATCGAGAGACCGTGACCCGAAGCCGCGGGACGCTGGGGCGAGCCGGCGGCCAGCGGTGGCGCACCTGTCCCACCGTCGAGCAGAACGAAGGTTGTCGCGGTGCACGTGATGTCGACCGTCGCAGTCGCGTGCGGCTGCTGTTTGCCGCGAATGACGAGACTGATGACGTTGATGATTCTCGGCAACTTACTGACGCGGTCCAGGAATTCTCCGAGGTTGTGGTACGTGCCTTCGAGCTCGAGGCCGATTGGCCACTCCGCGTGAAGCGGCCGCGGGGTCGTCGTTTGCGGACGGAATCCCCGGATGGTGAGGTTCGACTGAACGGCGAGCGAATGAACTCGCCGCAGCAGGTCAGCCGCATCTTTCTCTTCCGGCAGAGTGGGCCGCAGGCTATCCAGTCGCGCTCGCAGTTCGACAACCTCTTGTTGGAACGTAGAGTGCTGGTGGGTAGTCGTCACACCCCTGTCGATTCGGCTGCGGATGGCGGTCAGCTCACGCTCTCGTTCGGCGATCCGTGCTTGCGTTGGAATTTCAAGGTAGAAGTAGTACGCGCCCGTCGCCGCCAGCGAAAGCACCGCGAAGAGCACCAGCTGCAGATGCCACGGCAATCGCGCCAGCGAGAGATCAGCCAACGGTCCCTCCGCCGGTGATTCTCAACGTGCCTTTGATGGTGAATCGAATAAGGTCGGTGCCGTTCTGCCCGGCAACGACCTCGCTCGTCACAATCTCGACCGGTCGCTTGAAGTAGCGCGTCGACTCCAGGTTGCCAACGAAGTCGGACAATGCCGTCAGCGATTTGCAGTGCCCTTCGAGCGTGACGTCGTACCCCTCCTGGCGGAGGCTCGTAAGCCATGTCAGATCCGGCAGCGAGCGGCTGATCTGGTCGATGATGTGGACGGGTGTGGTTTGACCTCGGCGCAACTCGTCGATGAGCGTGACCCGTTGTTGCAGCTGCGCTCGCTGGGCTTCGACCTCGGCTCACCTGCTTCAAGACCTCAGTCAGTCGAGACTTCTTCGCGACGCGCGGCCTCGATCTCACCGGCGAGTCGCGACTCCCGCTGGCTCGATCGTCCAGTACCGCCAGCTTCCGAGGAGCGCCGTTGCAATCAGCAGCGCGCTGCCTGCCAGCGAAACCCTGCGGCTCGGTCCAACGATCGAGTGAGCTTCAGCGCTCGTCGTTCTCCTGCCAGGAGATTGATGCGGATCATCGGTCCCCCACTCGCCGGAGCGCGAGGCCAACGGCGACGGCGGACAACGGCGCCATCTCTTCAGCGCTGCGCGCCAAGTCGTTTGCTGTCAAAGGCGATCTGGCGGAATGGATTGAAGCGCTCGACTGTCGTCTCGAACCGCTCTTCGAGCGACTCGGCAAAGCCTTCGACCCTCGAAGCGCCGCCGCTCAGCACAATGCGATCGATGCGGTTGTTTTCCGCGGTTGCTTTGAAAAAGTCGAACGTCTTCTCCACTTCGAGCAATGCGCTGTCGGTCATCGCCCTCAGCACGGGCCTGGCATCGTCTAAAGCGGGCGGTGTCGGTCGTGCGTGCCCTTTTTCAATTCCTCGGCGATCTCGAACGGAAGGCTGAGCTCTTTCTGAACGGCTTCCGTGAAGGCGTTTCCTCCCATCGACACATCACGCGCGAATACCGATTGGGTGCCGGCGACGATGTTGACGTTGATGGCGCTGGCGCCGGCGTTGAGCAGGACGACGACGCGACCCGACTCGAATCCGTAGTTCGTTTCGTAAGCGTTCTGCAGCGCGAAAACATCGACATCCACGATTGCGGGTACGCGGCCCGCTTGCGTGATGACGTTCGCGTAGTCGGCGATCTTGTCTTTCTTCGCGGCGACCAGGAGCACGCCCATGGTGGCCCGTGAATAGCGCGTTGGCAGCCGTGCTTTCCTGATCGCTGATCTCGTAGTCGAGATTCACGTCCTGGATGTCGAACGGGATGTACTGCTCGGCCTCCCAGTCGATGGAGGCGGACAGATCGTGATCGCTCATCTGCGGCACGGAGATCTTCTTGACGATGACGGAACTGCCGGACAGCGCGGCGGCGACTTCTTTTCCGTGAAACCGTTTCGTGGCGAAGATGCGTCGAACGCCGCATTCGCCACGGCGCTCGAGTCGATGATGCGCGCCGTCGACGATGCTGTCGGCCGGCAATGGCTCGACCGCGATCGCGGCGACGCGATAGCCCTTGCGCTCTGGCTTCAACTCGATCGCCTTGACCGCGCTGGAACCAATGTCCAACCCGATCAGGCGTTTGTTGCGACGAAACTGCACTAATTCACCTCCAGCGTCGGGCGCGCGGCGATTCTGTGGTTCGGACTCGAAGGGACTGATTGGACCGGAGTCGACGCGTTTGGCCGGATCGAGCAGACTGTGCGAGTCCGACCGTCGACGAAGCCTGCGAGAAGCTGGCGAAAAACTGCGTGCGCAAGCACGTGGACTGGCTAGCCTTTCCACAAGGGCTTATCGGCAACTCCAGAGGCGGATGCAGTGCTGAGCGTCCGACGAGTCGAGAACTCTGACGGATCACTGCGTCAAGGTCGTAAGCCGGGCTGCAACGAGCGCTGCCATGTCAACAGGAGCGCCGTTGCACGAGCCGGAGATTTGACCGACGCCGCTAACTCGTCGTATCATTTGGGTTTGCCGTCAGCCGTAAGAGAGGCGTAAGGATCCATTCGCATGCGTACGTACGTCGCGTCCCCGAAGACCATCGTCAGCCGCTGGCACGTGATTGATGCCGAGGGCAAGTCCCTCGGCCGCGTGGCCACGCAGGCGGCGAAGCTGCTTCAGGGCAAGCACAAGGCGATCTACACCCCGTTCATTGACACCGGCGATCACGTCGTGATCGTCAATGCGGCGGCGGTCAAGCTGACCGGCCGCAAAGAGGACGACAAGGTGTACCGCCGTCACAGCGGCTATTCGGGCGGCCTGCGTGAGGAGCGCGCGCGTGTCGTGCGCAAGCGTCAGCCCGACGCGACTGCGTCGAAGAAGCCGTTCGCGGCATGTTGCCGAAGACCAAGCTCGGCGACGCGATGTTTCGCAAACTGAAGGTGTACAGCGGCAAGGATCATCCGCACGCCGCGCAGCAACCCACCGCGTACGAGGTCGCATAACTTTGGCTGCAACTCAGTTCTACGCAACCGGACGCCGCAAGGAATCGACGGCGCGCGTCTTCCTCAGGCCCGGCACGGGCACTATCACCGTCAACCAGCGCGAGTTCGCCAAGTACTTCCCGTCCGAGGCGCTGCGGGTGCAGGTGACGCAGCCGCTGCAGTTGACCGAGAACGCCGACAAGTTCGACGTGCTCTGCACGGTCGCCGGCGGCGGCGTCACCGGACAGGCCGGCGCGATTCGTCTCGGCATCGCCCGCGCGCTCGTGGAGTTGAATGCGGAGAATCGGCCGCGGTTGAAGAAGGAAGGGTTGCTCACGCGCGATGCACGCGCGAAGGAGCGCAAGAAGTACGGGATGGCTGGCGCCCGCAAACGGTTCCAGTTCAGTAAACGGTAGTCCTCATGGAGGTAGCTTGACCCCGCTCGCGATGAAAGACCTGCTCGAAGCAGGCGTCCACTTCGGCCACCAGACCAAGCGCTGGAACCCCAAGATGAAGCCAGTTCATCTTCGGCGAGCGTTCCGGCATCTACATCATCGACCTGGGCAAGACCGTCAAGCTGTTCAAGGAAGCGGAGGATTTCATCCGCCAGCTGGCGGCCGAAGGCAAGACCGTCCTGTTCGTCGGCACCAAGCGGCAGGCGCAGGACGTCATCGCGGAAGAAGCGGCGCGCTCGGGGATGTACTACGTCAACGAGCGCTGGCTCGGGGGACTGCTCACCAACTTCACGACCATTCAGCGCAGCATCGCCCGCCTGCGTGATCTCGAAGCGATGGCCACCGACGGCCGCTACGAGTTCATGCCGAAGAAGGAAATCGCGCGCGCCGAAAAGGAAAAGCGCAAGCTGCAGAAGAACCTCGAGGGCATCCGCAACATGGGCCGGCTGCCTGACGCGCTGTTCGTCGTCGATACGCGCAAGGAGAAGATCGCGGTCGACGAAGCGCGCAAGCTGAAGATTCCGGTCGTCGGCGTGGTCGACACCAACTGCGACCCGGAAGAAGTCGACTTCGTCATTCCCGGCAACGACGATGCGCTGCGCGCGATTCGGTTGTTTGCGGCGCGCGTGGCCGACGCGGTGCATCGATGGCCGTGGCGAACGCGAATCAGCGCTGGCGGATCAGGCGACGGCCGATGCCGAAGCGGCCGCGGCCGAAGAAGCGAATCGCACGGTGCGGCCCGCCAACCTGCGGCGCCCGCAGCGACCCAGCGAGGCGCCAGTCCCGCCGGCCTGACAGACAGCGGGACACTTTCTCGGCTGTGCGCCGGCTGGGACCCTCGGCCGGCGCTTTTCATGTACGAGTCCGGGGTGCGGCGTCGGACCTGGTGCATCGTGCGAAGTGCCGAGTCGACGTGCGGAGATCTGAGTCGACGTGCGGAGTTCTGGCTCGAGCTTTCGCGGCGCTGAGTCCCGGCTTTGCGGGCGAACTGAATGGGAGTAGAGACGATGGCGATTACGGCGGAACAGGTAAAGCAGCTGCGTGACAAGACTGGCGCGGGGATGATGGATTGCAAGACGGCCTTGACCGAGGCCGATGGCGACATGGAAAAGGCGGTCGAGATTCTGCGCAAGAAGGGG
Organism: uncultured Acidobacteriota bacterium; assembly: GCA_963734095.1. GTDB lineage: Bacteria > Acidobacteriota > Vicinamibacteria > Vicinamibacterales > UBA2999 > JACCSI01. The sequence goes on from CAVTGK010000061.1 coordinate 199,996, forward strand.
CTGGCGTCGGCGGCCAAGCGTGCGGGACGCGCGACCAAGGACGGCATGATCGGCCACTACATCCATATGGGTGGCAAGGTCGGCGGTGCTGGTCGAAGTGAACTGCGAAACCGACTTCGTGGCGCGCACCGAGGACTTTCAGCGGCTGGCGAAGGAGCTGGCGATGCACATCGCGGCGGCCGATCCGAAGTTCGTGCGCCGCGAGGACGTGCCGGCGGAGGTGCTCGAGAAGGAGAAGGAGATCTATCGAGCCCAGTTCGCCGACTCGGGCAAGCCGGCCAACGTCATCGACAAGATCGCCGAGGGCAAGCTCGAGAGCTACTATGCGCAAGTCTGCCTGCATGGAGCAGCCGTCGGTGCGCGACCCGAACGTCAGCATCAAGCAGATGGTGGCGACGCGCATCGGCCAAGACCGGAGAGAACGTCACCGTGTCGCGATTCGTTCGCTTCAAGCTCGGCGAACTGGCGGACGCGAACTAGTCACGGAGTTCGTGCGGGGTTCGTTGTCAGCGGAGCGGTCTTTACGGAGGGCGGAGTTCGGAGTTGGTTCGACGGGCGGTTGCGTTCACTGATTGTGCAGGGTTGGTGGGTTCTCAGTCGAACACACGTTCGGAACCGCTCGTGAAGGACCGACGGCGAGAACCGAACGTCGGAACCGAACTCGACGAACCATCGTCGAGAACCAACTCAGAATTCCCATTCCGCACCAACGTCCGCACCCGATCGCATGGGTATAATCTCCGCCAAGTGTCCGAGCCTGCCTATAAGCGAATCCTCCTGAAACTTTCCGGCGAAGCGCTGATGGGCGATCAGGCATATGGCGTCGACCCGATTGTCGCCACGCGCATCGCCGCAGACATCGCCGAACTGCAGAGCCTGGGAGTGCAGGCCTCCATCGTCATCGGCGGCGGCAACATTTTCCGCGGCCTGGCCGCCAGCACGCGCGGCATGGATCGATCGACCGCCGACTACATGGGCATGTTGGCCACCGTGATCAACGCCCTGGCGCTGCAGGACGCGCTCGAGAAGCAGAACGTGTCCCGACGCGGGTGCTGACGGCCATCGAGATGCGATCGGTGGCCGAGCCGTTCATTCGCCGGCGTGCCATTCGCCATCTCGAGAAAGGTCGCGTCGTCGTGTTTGCTGCTGGGACCGGCAATCCCTACTTCACCACCGACACGGCGGCCGCTCTGCGTGCCATGGAGATCAAGGCGGACGTGATCCTCAAGGGAACCAAGGTGGACGGTATCTACTCGGCCGACCCGGTCAAGTTCCCCGATGCGACACGTTACGAACGCGTGTCGTACCTTCAGGTGCTGCAGGAACGTCTGCAGGTCATGGACGCGACGGCCATCACACTCTGCATGGACAACCGCCTGCCGATCATCGTCTTCAACCTCAAAACGCCGGGCAATATCCGGCGGGTCGTCATGGGAGAAGCGGTGGGGACGGTGGTGACTGCGGTAGAACATGTCAGTTACAGTTGCCAAGTTACAAGTTCAAAGTCTTGCGGCCTCGTACGGTCATGCATCGAGACGCTGGGCTAGAGCTGACCAACTTGCAACTGAACTGAACTTCACGAGGACGACTATGGATGTTTCCGATCTGAAGGGTCTGTTTGGCGAAGTGAAGAAGCGCATGGATGCCCAGCTGGAGTTCGTGCGCAAGGAGCTGGCCGGCGTGCGGACGGGACGCGCGTCGACAGGGCTGCTCGAGAACGTGCACGTCGAAGCCTACGGGGCACGGATGCCGCTGAACCAGGTGGCGACGCTGTCGATTCCCGAGCCGGCGATGATCGTGGCGCAGCCCTTCGACCCGATCGCTGATGGGCACGATTGAAAAGGCCATTCGAACCGCCGACCTCGGACTGAATCCGGCCAACGACGGCAAGGTCATTCGCATCCCGATTCCCGCGCTCACCGAAGAGCGCCGCAAAGAGCTCTCGCGGCACGTCCACAAGATGGCCGAGGAAGGCCGCAATCACGTTCGCGTCGTCCGTCGCGAGGCCAACGACAAGCTGAAGAAGATGCTCAAGGAGCATCAGATCTCCGAAGACGACGAGAAGCGTGCGCTCGACGAAGTGCAGAAGATCACCGATCAGCACATCAAGACGATCGACGAGCTGCAGCACAAGAAGGACCAGGAGCTGCTGGGGAAGTAACGGCAAGTTTCCAGTTACAGTTCCAGTTCAAAGCGGCAAGACGACCGTGGGCATATTGCCTTTGAACTGGTAACTGTAACTGAACTCATGTATTTTACGCATCTCGAATGCGCCAGCCACTGCGGCGCCGGGCCGTTCGATCCGCGCGAGCGGCACTTCCTCTGTCCGTCCTGTGGCCTGCCGCTGCTGGCTCGTTACGACCTGGCGGCGGCGAGAGCGTGGTCGCGCGAATCGCTTCGCGATCGAGCGCCCAACATGTGGCGATATCGCGAGCTGATGCCGCTGCTGCCAGGCGACAAACCGGTCACGCTCGGCGAGGGCTTGACTCCCCTCCTGCACGCTGAGCGGTCTGGGCGCGACACTTGGGCCTCGATCGCCTGTTCATCAAGGACGAGTCGCCGAATCCGACGAACTCGTTCAAGGCCCGCGGCCAGTCGGCGGCGATCACACGCGCCAAGGCGCTGGGTGCGCACACCATCGCGCTTCCCACCGCCGGCAATGCCGGGAACGCGGCCGCGGCGTATTCGGCTGCGGCCGGACTCGCCTGCGAGGTGTTCATCCCCAAGGACGCCAAGAAACCCTTCGTCGACGAGTGCCGGCTTTACGGGGCGAACGTCACGCTGGTCGACGGGCTGATTACCGACGCCGGTCGGATGGCCGCCGAGAAAGGCAAGCCGCTCGGCTGGTACGACGTCTCGACGCTCAAGGAGCCGTACCGAGTCGAAGGCAAGAAGACGATGGGCTACGAGCTGGCGGAACAGTTCGATTGGACGCTGCCGGATTGGATCGTCTATCCCACGGGTGGCGGCACAGGCCTGGTGGGCATGTGGAAAGCGTTCGAGGAGCTCGAGGCGATTGGCTGGATTCCGGCCGGGCGAGCGCCCGAAGATGGTGTCCGTGCAAGCCGAGGGATGCGCGCCCATCGTACGTGCCTTCGAGCAAGGCACGCCGAAGGCCGCCCCGTGGGAGAACGCCCACACGGTGGCGGACGGCCTACGCGTGCCTCGGGCGATTGGCGACTTTCTGATTCTTGAGGCGGTGCGCGCACAGCGGCGGGACGGCACTCGCCGTCTCAGACGCCCAGATGGTGCACGACATGGTCGCGATCGGCAGCCACGAAGGCGTCTCAGCGGCGCCTGAAGGCGGCGCCGCGCTTAAGCGCGATCCGACGACTGGTTGCCGAGGGGCGCATCGAGAGTCAACGAAACCGTGGTGCTCTTCAACACCGGTGGCGCTCTCAAATACCTTGATGTTCTGGATGTATCGCCCGGCTGAAGAGCCAGCTGGGCCGTCATGGAATCACCCGCCTCAACTCAATCTCCAAACGCGACCCCGATCGAGCGCGCGGTACGCAGCAGGTCGTAATCGAGCGGCACGGTCTTGGTCTTGCCGACCACGTCGGCGAGCGGAATGGGCACGATGTCAGGAGGATGGTTCGCGACCATCCGGCCGAAAACGCCGCGCGTGATGTAGCTCGACGGCCTTCCCGCCGAACCGCGTGGCGAGCACGCGATCGAAGGCCGTCGGCGCCCCCCCGCGCTGCAGGTGACCGAGCACGACATGACGCGTCTCCTTGCCCATCCGCTCCTGCAGGGCCTTGGCGACGACGGCGCCTATCCCGCCCAGCCGCTCCACGTGTCCTGCCCGGGCGCCCTCGATCAACGTCACATCACCGCCATGCGGTTTGGCCCCTTCGGCCACGACGACGATCGTGAATCGTGCACCGAAGCTCTCTCGCTCGCGAATGTCGTGCGATACCCGATCGAGGTCATACGCGAATTTCCGGAATCAGGATGACGTCGGCGCCGCCGGCGACGCCCGCGTGCAGGGCAATCCAGCCGGCGTAGCGCCCCATCACCTCGACGATCATGATGCGTCGATGAGCCTCGGCGGTCGTGTGCAACCGATCAATGGCATCCGAGGCAAACGCGACGGCCGTGTCGAAACCGAAGCAGCTGGTGGTGCCCCAAATGTCGTTGTCGATGGTCTTGGGGACGCCGACGATTGGCAGGCCCTTCAGATAGAACTGATGAGCGATCTGCAGCGTGCCGTCGCCACCGATGACCACGAGCGCGTCCAGCTTCATCTTGCCGAACGTCTCGATGCAGCGATCGGAATAATCCGCGGGGCCTTCCACACCGGCCACTGGATAGTCGAAGGGATTCCCACGATTCGTCGTGCCAAGGATCGTGCCACCGAGCCGAAGAATGCCGGTGACGTCGCTGGGGCGTCAGCTGACGTGTGCGCGAGGGGTCGAGCAGGCCATCAAAGCTGTCTTCGAGCCCGATGACCTCGATTCCAGCGTTGAACGCCGCCTTGACCACCGCGCGAATGACGGCGTTGAGGCCCGGCGCATCGCCGCCGCCGGTCAGCACGCCAATCTTTCTTACCGAGAGCATCCGTTGGGCACTATACCATTCCGATTTTTCAGCGATCGGTCGCGTCCTTTCCTTTTCACGCGTCCTCCTGATACAACAACGTAACGAATGCCGCGCGTACTAATCCTCATTCTCGTCGGTGCTGCCACGTTTTTCCAGCCCACGCCTTGCCGCCGAAACCGCTCCGCTCCTTTCGATTCAGCAATTGAGCGACGCTGCAACGCTGGTCGTCACGAGGACGGGTCACAGAGCGTCTCCAGCCAATGGGACCCGGCGATCAACGCGCTCTACACCTACGCCTCCATCGACGTGTCCGAGACGTGGAAGGGTGCCTTGCCGCAGCCGCGAATCGTCGATCAAGCTCCTCGGCGGTCGCCTCGAGGATCTCGAACTGCGCGTCCCTGGGCAAGCGCGACTCGAACCGGAAGACGAGGTCGTGTTGTGGCTCGAGGTGCGCCCGCGGGACGGAACGCTCTACCCCGCCGGTCTCTGGCAGGGCGTGTGGAAAATCTCTGACCCGCCAGGCACAGCGGTGGCCGCTCGACAGAGTGCTGACGGTCTAGTGAGAGAAGAGATCGGCATGGACGCGCTCCGCGCGGTGGTGCGGTCGTCTCCGGCCAGCGACGCGGCATTCATGGCCGTGCCCATCGAATTCCAGAAGCCTGCGTTCACGTTTTTTCCGTCGGACGGCCCGCCAGGCCGATGGCACGAAGCGGATTTTGGAACGAGCGTGTCGGTGGACTACGAGCCGCCGCCGGGCGGCCTGGGTGGCGGGCTCGCCGAACTCGATGCGGCGATCGCGCTTTGGAACGGGTCGGGGATGAGCTTTCGGTTGCAGCGCGGCTCGTCGCGCAGCGCACGCTGCATCGGCGCGTTTGAGGGGGACGGCCGCATCTCGGTCGCGTTCAACGACCCATGCGGTGAGGTCAGCGATAGCGGAACAGTTGTCGGGCTCGCCGGCCTCTATATGACCCCGATTCTGCGCGAGGCGGGCGGTATCACGTTCCAGAAGATCATTCAGGGAAGCGTGGTCCTCAACAACAGCGCCGGGCGCCTTGCCGTCCTGTCCCAGCGCGGCTGTTTTCAGGACGCCCTGACGCACAACCTTGGGCATACCATCGGTCTGGGGCACTCCGTCGCAGAGCAATGCCATCATGTGGCCTGATCCGCTTCCAGGCTGCGGATCGGGGCCCTCCGGTCTCAGTGGCGATGACCTCGCGGGCGTACGAGCGGTGTATCCCGCCGGGCGGGGGCGGTGCGGTCCCTGGTCCTCCGCTTGGACTGACCTCGACGACCACGGGCACCACGCTCACGCTGTCCTGGACGGCGCCTTCGACCGGTGGCGCCGTGACGACCTATGTGATTGAAGCCGGAACGGCGCCCGGGCTGACGAATCATCGCGAGCTTCGTGACGAACAGCACGCAGACCTCGATGGTGTTTACGGATGTGCCGCCCGGCATGTACTACGTGCGGGTTCGCGGGCGCAACACGCTTGGAACCGGGGCGCCGTCCAACGAGATTGTCGCGACATCAGGTGCTCTTCCAACAGCCCCAACGGGGCTGACTGCGACCGTGGCGGGAAGTACGGTCACACTTGGTTGGTCGGCGCCGGTCGCAGGCGAACCGGTCACGACCTATATTCTCGAAGCTGGATCGGCTGCCGGGCCGAACGAACCTCGCGAACCTGCGTCACAAACAGCACCGTGCCCGGGGCGACGTTCAACGGGAGTGCCTCCGGGCGTGTACTACTTGCGTGTCCGCGCGCGCAACGTGGTGGGCACGAGCGGGCCCTCAAATGAGATGCAAGTGAACGTTGCCTGCCCGTTGCCGTCGCCACCAACGAGCCTCGCGTTCACCAAGACTGGCGGCCAGGTCACGTTCACCTGGCAGGCGCCGACATCGGGACCCGCTCCGCTTGGTTACCAAATCTCGGCCGGGACTGCACCGGCACTCGAGGACATCATCGTCGTCGATCTCGGCCCGGTCACATCGATCACGGCCAGCGGCCCGCCCGGGACGTATTTCATCCGCGTAATAGAGCCGCAGTGAGTGTGGGCTCAGCGGCAGCTCCAACGAAGTGACGCTGGTGCTGCCATGACGAGACACTTCGGAGTCCCCGCGTTGGCGGTCGTGGTCGCCCTGACCGTGAGCACGGGCTGCATCCGCGCAGGTTGCGCCATCCGATCTGTTCTTTGAGATCGCGAACGTCCGCACCTCAAGCAGCAGCGTCCACGCGGCGTTCTCGGCCGCGTCGTCGGCATGAGACTCGATCGGCTCTTCGACCCGTCAGTCGGGCCTGCACGCACGATTCGCCTCAACATCGACGCGCGGGACTGGCTTGCGCGCTTCGAGCGGCAGGACCTGGATGCCGCAGGCTTTCGATCATGGGTTGGCTCGTTGGAGGGGGTCGCGCACAGTCACGTGGTCTTCACCGAGCGGAACGGCATCGTTTCGGGCCTGATTAACGCACTCTCGAGCGTCTACCAAGTGCGCACGCTCTCCCAAGGCGTGTACGTGCTGGAACAACTCGAGGCCGACGCGGCTCGCCGGGAGCTCGATCCCCAACTTCGCTCTGAGGGTCCGCTGTTCCACCCGGCGGACGCAACCTCGCTTCAGGAGGATGGGACGACGATCGATGTGCTGCTTCTCTATACGAGTGCGGCACGCGCGCGCGCGGGCGGGCCGGCGCAGATCGAAGCCGTCGCTTCCCAAATCATCAGCGACAGCAACACGATCTTTGCGCGGAGTGCGATCGTTCCCCGCTTTCGTCTCGCAGGGACCGCCCTCCTGCCGTTTACCGAAGCGCCAAGCATGGTGACTGATCTCCTGCGGGTGACCGACTCGTCACTTGCACAAGGGCTGCGCAATGACACTCGCGCGGACCTCGTTCAGCTGTTGGTGAACAGCCCGGATCTCAACGCATGCGGCGTTGGCTGGTTGCTCACTGGGCCCAGCGCGAACTTCGACGCGTACAGCGTTGCCGATGTTTCGTGCGTTGGGCTGTACACTCCGACTCATGAGATGGGGCACAACATGGGGTCGCATCACGCGCCCGAAGACGGTGCCACGGGCGCTGTTCTCCCCTATTCGTACGGGTATAAGGACCCCGTGCGCCGCTTTCGGACCGTCATGGCCTATCAGTGTGCGGGTGTTGACTGCCCACGGATCCCGAACTTTTCCAACCCGTCGGTGCCGCACGGTGGCTCTACCACTGGGAGCAGCAATCAGAACAACGCGCTTTCCATCAACATGGCCGCCTACACCGTGGCCAATTGGCGGCAGGCCCCGGCGGCAACGCCGCCGGCCCCAACCGGGCTGGCCACCCAAGTCAAAGGCAATTTCGTCACCGCTGCCTGGGATCCTGTTCATCCTTCGGCCGGCGTGACCCGCTACATCGTGCAGGCGGGAAGCGCTCCTGGTGCGAGTGACGTCCTCAGTACGTCTGTCGAAACTCCGTCGATCTCAGGACACGCGAGCCTCGGAACGTTCTACTGGCGGGTGATTGCTGTCAACGCTGCCGGCCCCGGTCGCCCGTCGTCCGAAGCCCAAGTAATCGTCGGTGGACCGTGCACGCCGCCTGGCCCACCGCGAGATCTGACGATCTGGTTGGAGGGTCGAACGGTCAACCTGAAGTGGCTGCCACCCGCAATCGGGAGCGCCGTCTCGGATTACATACTGGAAGCAGGGTCCCGGCCCGGCCTGGCGGATATCCACAACAGTTCGACCGGCAGTCCCGTCACGCACGGATCGACCCTGGCGCCAGCCGGCATTTACTTCGCCCGCCTGCGCGCACAAAACGAATGCGGGCTCAGCGAACCAACGAGCGAGCAATTGATTTTCGTGCGCTGACACGCTCATTGCGAGACAACGAAGGGACGTGCGGGTGCAATCGGCGGCTGGTGGTCTCGAACGTGTGGATCGGGTCGTTGTCGCTGCCATCTTAGTCCTGGGAGCCGTGGCTCTCGCCGTGTCGCCTCTTGAAGCCTCGCTGACAGCGTATGCGGCCGGGGCAGCAGGGCTGATCGCGCTCCACGAACGGCTGCGCGTCGAATTCCTTCCCGTCGTGGCGACCCTCACGGTCTTAGTGATTTTCGCCGGGACATCCTTGTTTTGGTCGATGACGGCCGCCACGACGTTTCCGGATGCGGCGTCGTTCGGTGCGGTGTCGGCACTGCTATTTCTCGCATCGCGCCTTCGCTGGGGCGCTTCAGTCGTGGTGTGGCTTCTGGCCGCTGCGATGCCATGGCTCCTAAGGCGCCTGACCGCCGACCCCGGCGGCAGCGGAGCACTCTTCTCTTCAACCCAGGGGTGGCTTTCTTTGACGCCCGTCGCCTACGTGGCACTCGTCGGTTCTTTTTTTTACCTGCGACGGAATCCACCGCCGGCCATCGCCTCGTTCGCCGTGTTCTCGGTCTGGGTGGCTGGCGCAGGGAGCCTTCTCCCAGGGGGCGGTGCGGGGCCGTTTTCGAATGGGTTGACGAGCGCTCTTGCCCTGTTCGCACCAGGGTTGGCTACGGTGATCGAGGGCGCGCGCCGACGACCGCTCCTGGCGGTGGCACCACTGATCGGGCTGGCACTCGCCAACAACTACTGGCTCATGGTGCAGTACACGACCGGGATGATCCCCAAGGATGCCCCGGTCAGTTTCGCGACGATGATGCGACAACAGGCCGACGTCCATGCGCGCCCTCCATATGCCTATCTCTTTGCGTTTCCGGCCAATGCCTGGTTCGCTCTCCGCGAGCGCCTGCCAATCGACCGGTATGAGTTGCTGGCGTTTGAGCCCCGGTCCGCGTCGCTCGACATCACGTTGAATCGCGCGGCCGATCGCTTCCTGCTCGAAGGGTGGGATGCGCCAGGACCCGACGAAGTCGGGCCCGTGCGCTGGATCGGAGAATCGCGTGCCACCATCGCGCTACCGCTCGCTCTCGACACGACACAAGGCATCGAGATCACGGTGACCGCCCGCGCTCGACTCGAAGAGCCGCCGGTCGATGTCGACCTGGGTCTGGAGTTGAATGGTCGCGAGATCGGTCGCTTCGTTGTTCCGGGTGTAACGCCGACCGACCTCCGTGCCGTGATTCCCGCCAGCGCGGTTGGCCGGATCGGACGTGCGGGCTACAATCGGCTGACCTTTGTGAGTTACGGCGGAGGGCGCGCGGAGGCCGTCCAGGAAAATCACAGTGCGACCGCCGAATCGCTCGGGCGGTCGCGTGTGGCCCGTCGCGATTTACCGCATTCGCATCTCGCCGACGTCATGACCGACCGCCCACTCGTCTCCGTCGTCGTGCCCGTCTTCAACAGCGCGGCGCTCGATCCCCGCGTGTCAGGCGGCGCTCTCGCCCGTTCTGGATCAGATGGCGGGAGGCGCCGAAGTCATTTATGTCGACGATGGCTCCACCGACGGTACGCTCGACGCGCTCCGAACGGTGCAAGCCACCGATTCGCGCGTGCGGATCGTCGAGCTCGCCGCGAACTTCGGACAGCATGCCGCGTTCACCGCTGGCTTCGAGCATGCCGCCGGGCGTTACCTGGTGACACTCGACGTCGACCTGCAGTGCGATCCGAGTGACATCCCACGCCTGATCGAACCACTGACTCGCGGGTACGACCTGGTGAGCGGCGTACGACTCAATCGTCAGGATCCAACGACACGGCGGCTGTTTTCGCGATTGACCACGAGCCTTGTCGCGCGGCTGGCCGGTGTGCCGCTGCGGGACATCGGGTGTCCGCTGAACGCGTTCACCGATGAGGTCGCGCGCAGCCTGGCCGCGTTCGGCGAACTGCGACGTTTCCTCAAACCGCTGGCGGTCCGAGTGGCCCGGCGCGTGACCGAAGTCGAGGTCCAGCACCGCCCGCGCGCCGAGGGGGCATCGTCGTATCCGGTGACAGCCCTCGTTCGGCTGTTCATGGACTTCTTCGTCAACGCCCTCGGCGATGTCTTTGCCTGGGTCTTCATGGTGGCGACCGGGCTCACGCTGGTGCTGCTGCTGGCAGCGGTTGCGACGGCTATCGTGAGCGTCGCAAGCCGCACCCTGGTCGGCTATGCAATTCCGTTGATGCTCCTCGCGATTCAAGCCGCGCTGGTCGCGCTCTTCGGCCTGGTTGGGGAGTACGTGCAGCGAATCTACCGCCAGAGCTCGGGTCGACCGTTCTTCCTCGTTCGTCGAATGTACGATTCCCCGCGCCCATCGGCCGCGAGCGTGCTCGAGACGCCCGGGGCGCGGCGTTGATCGTTCGTCCGCCTTGGGGCCGAGGATGCCGGTCTGCTCGAGGCGCTAATCTCCTCGTTTCCGTTCAAGCCCTATCGCTACTATCGCGTGTACTCGCGCAAGGCGCAGATCGACATCATGCGGGCTGAGATTCTCCCCGCGTTGACGACGCCTCCCCGCTTGGCGTTCCATGCAAGGGACGGCGATCACAGCGCCATGGTGATTGCGCGGGCCCTGCCTTGGGATTCGGACTTCTTCCGCGTGCGCATGGCGCGATTCGATTACATCGCGGCGTCCCCAGGCGCCCCACCAGGCGTCGTCCAAGCCGCACTCGACGCCGCCCTGCAAGCCTGTGATGCCGCATCCATTCCACACCTGACGGCTCGTGTCGATGTGGAAGACATCCCAACCGTCGATCTGCTGCAGCGACGCGGCTTCCGCTTGATGGATGCGCTCGTGACCTACCGCACACGCCCCCAAAAGGAGCCGCCTCTTCCCGGTCCGCGAGGTCGGTGTCATTCGCGAATTCGCCCCAGACGATGCCGACGCGGTTTACGACATCACGCAGGAAGCGTTCCGGCACTACGTCGGGCGATTTCAACACGACCCGCATGTTCCCGTCGATCGCGCCAAGGCCTTTTATCTGGAGTGGGCGAAAAAAGGTCTGTCGGGCGACATGGCCGACAAGGTGTTCGTGGCGGTGAACAGCGAGGCGAAGCCGATCGGGTATCTCTTCTTCCGCCGTCGAGAACCAGCATCGACCGCGGGTGGGGTGGCGATTCACGGCGGGGGACTGGGCGCCTGCAGGCCCGACGCGCCCGGCGCCTACGCTGCGCTGATTCGTCACGCGGCCTTGTGGTCACACGCGCAAGGGGCGGTGGCCGAGTGCCAGACGCAGAACTACAATTTTTCGGTGATTCGCGTGTACGAGGCGGCGGGTTTCCACTACGTTCGGGCGGAATACACGCTCCATGCGTGGCGAGGCGCCGACAGCCCGTAACCTTTACAGCAGTCCGGACTTAGCGTAAAATCCTCGCGACTTTGAGCCAATCGTCGCTCGCCTCGGCCACCTTCCCTCGCCACGGCCCGGGCAGTGTCTTCGGACTCTTATGAAGTTCTACTTAATCAACCCGAAACTGCCGTTGAGCTTCACGGGGAATGAGTACGCCGCCCCGGTCGTTTTCAAGAAGTACTCGGTTCCGCCGCTCGGGCTCCTCACGGTCGCTGGGATGATTCCGCGCCATCACGAGGTCGCCTTCTGCGACGAGAACGTGGGCGACATCGACTTCGACATGGACTGCGATGTCGTCGGCATCACGGGCATGCACCTGCAGGGGCCGGGACTGCGCAAGATCGCCCAGCGATTTCGGGCCCGCGGCAAGACGGTGGTCGTCGGCGGGCCATCATGCATGGCGGTGCCCGAACGCTATCGTGATGTGGCCGATGTGCTGATGCTCGGTGAGTGCGAACAGATTTGGCCCAAGTGCATCGAGGACCTCGAGAAGGGTGTCGCGAAGGCGTCCTACACTCCCGCGGACACCGTGGATGTTCGTACGTCACCGGTGCCCCGCTACGACCTGGTGTCCCGCAGAGACTACATGCAAATCAGTCTGCAGACGACTCGCGGGTGTCCGTTCAAGTGCGAGTTCTGCGACATCATCACTCTGTACGGCCGCAAGGTCCGCACCAAGTCGGTTGATCAGGTGTTGGCCGAGGTCAAGACCGTTCTCTCGCTTGGCTGGGACCGGCTGTTCTTCGTGGACGACAACTTCATCGGTGACCCCAAGTACACGATGTCGCTGATGGAAGCCCTCTCGGATCTACAGAAAACGCGCAAGAAGCCATTCGTCTTCTCGACCCAGGCCACCATTAACGTCGCTCACAATCAGCACTTGTTGAAGCTGCTGCACGAGGGCGGCTGCCGCAGCATGTTCATCGGGATCGAGACGCCGCGCGTGTCGTCGCTCCAGGAAACTCAGAAGTTCCAGAACGTGCGGAAAGACACCCTGGGCGAGGTGGCGCGCATTCAATCCCAGGGCATGGCGGTTTACTCCGGCTTGATCGTCGGGTTTGATCACGACGATGAGGACATCTTTCAGGAGCAGGTCGACTTCATCAACGACGCGAAGATTCCGCTGCCCTTCCCGTCGCTCCTGGGGGCACTGCCAGCGACCCCGCTTTACAAACGGATGGTCGACGAAGGGCGTGTGATCGCGGAGAACGAGTTTCAGGGGAATACGTTCTTCACCAACATCCGACCCACGTGCATGAGCATGGAGGCGTTGCAGAACGGCTTCCTGCGCATGGTGCAGGCGCTGTACGACCCGAAGAACTTCTCCGATCGCTGTCTCGGTGAGATCGAGCGGCTGAACGGCGCCTCAGGTCGCGCAAGCAATTACAAGCGCCCGTTGATCCTTGGCGGCTTTGCCTGGGTGCTGCTCTGGTATCTCTTCGATCCGAACCGCAAACGGCTGCTTCAGACGTTCGTACCGACTGTTCCCTGCCTTCTGGCGCTTCCCGAACGCGGCCGATGCGGCGCTGCAGCGACTCGTCACCTATCGGCACGTGATCCGGTACGTGTCCATGCTCGAGGCACGTCACGCCTCGAAGCCTGACGTGCGCTCGACGGGCGCATCAACCGTCGAGCGTCAGCCGGAGAGCGTGCCGGCGTAATCGGCCTCGGCCCACGGCCCAAGGTCTACGGTTGGGGTCTGCCTGTATAATCAACGTTTGTCCTAGTGGGCGGCTAGCTCAGTTGGGAGAGCGCCGCGTTCGCAACGCGGAGGTCGGGAGTTCGAGCCTCCTGCCGTCCACCAGTTTTCCTAGTAATTCCTTCAATTCCTCGAGTTCGCCGTCCGGCGCGTCCGGCGATTGTGACGCGGTTGTGACGCGCGGACAAGTCGAACGTGCCATCGCATCGGCTTTTCGCTCCTCGGTCGGGTGCGTGTAGCGCGCCAGCATCCGCGTCGAGCTGTGGCCGCTGACGGCCATCACGTGTAGTCGTCGAACCCGTCCGCGATCATCCGGCTGATGGCCGTGTGCCTCAGCGTGTGGAGCGTCACGTCGCCCGTCCGTGATGCCCGCCCGCTGCAGCGCCCGCCTGAACACGTGGAGCGTCCCGTTGACCGTGTAGCGGTCGCCGGTCGTCGCGTTCGTGAAGACGTAGGGACGGCCAGGAACCCGCGGGAGTTCGCTCAGGACGGCTCTTGGCAGCGTCGTGAAAGGGAAAGCGCCTCGACTTGCCGTTCTTCGTCTCCAGGAACGTCAGGGCGTCCTCGTCGACATGCTCCCAGCGAGCGCCAGCAGCTCCCCGACCCGCGCGCCCGTGATGAGCGCCAGCATGAGAGCTCTTGCGAAGCTTCGCGCGGCGCCGCTTCGAGCAGCCGCCGCTGTTCGTCCGGTGTCAGAATGCGGGTCCGCCGGTTGTCGACCTTCAGCCGCTTCACGCCGGCCGCGGGTGATTGGATCAGCTTTCCCCACTCGACCGCCTTCGAGAGAATCGATTTCAGGGTATCCAGGTCGCGATTCACCTCGCCGGCTTGAGCGGTTTCGATGCCCCCTTCTGGCCGTGGGCCCGCCAGCGTCCCGCGAGCCGTTCGCGCTTGAATTGCTCGATCCGATGCGCCGTGATCTCGTGGAGGATCAGCGACCCAAACGCGCGATTCAGCGTCTTGACGATCTCCCGGTCCCGCTTCGCGCTTCGCTTGTGCAGGTCCGCATGATCGCGAAGGTAGATCTCCGCGAACTGCCCGAAACGTGATGTCCGGTTGTCGCCGGATGCCGTGCTTCCCTTCCAGAATCCGTGACCGCTCGCGCGCTTCGATGTCCCGTGCTGTGTGCTTGTCGGCTGTGTCGGTCGTGCCGCGATAGCGCGCGCGGTTGATCTGGAAGTCGTAGTGCCAGTGGTGCTCGCACCGCGGCGACGTCGCGCAGTGCAACGGGTTCGGACTGCCGTCCTTCAACAGGGACGGCTCGTCTCGGCTGCAACGTTTGCGGAGGGCCATAGTTGCGCCCCCCAGCGAGCGCGGGCCGCTCGCTTCGCAATCTCGCGGCGCTTCGTGGCCGACAGGCTCCGTGCTCGTGCCTGGCCGCCCTTCCGGCCCAGCTCCACGGCCGCGGGATTCTTTCCATTGTCCGTCTTGTGGCCTTTTGGTGTTCGTGGCATGCTTAGCGGTAAGGATAGCACGACACGGCAGCTCGTGTGAGCAGCAAGGAGAGACATGATGTGGGACACAACGATAGTCGCAGCGATTTGCGGCTCGGCGTTCCTGTGCGGTTACCTTGCGGGCAAGCATCGCACTCTGACCGTAACCTGGCGGGAGATGGAGAAAAACATGCGGAGATGGAGAAGATGACCGCGAACTTGAGTACTGGAAAGAGAAAGGTTTAAAGCCGTCGACTGCGTCCTCAGTGGGAAAGACCTTATAGCCGGCCGAATCTGGCGTCCGGCCCCGTCCTGCATTAGTCGTGCAGCGTGGTCGCGAATTAGTCGAGTATCCGATATGGCCGACCCCGGCTTCCCCCTCAACTGTCCCAAGTGCGGCGCCCGTCTGGTGTATGTGCGCACCCTGGACGATACGCACTTCTATCGGTGGCGCGCAGCACGGCCTCGTGATCCTGCCGCCGCATGGCCGTGTGCATCTGGACGATCCCAACAACCCGGCAACGATCCACTAACAGCGATTGAGGAAGGTGACCGTGAAATTTACGCCAGACCCCGAAACCTGCTACTAGGAGAGCCACATGGCAACGACCGACTCTTCGCGCTCGTGGTTATCCGCCGCAAACGTCCTGTTGTGGGGCCAGCTCGTCTCGACCACCCTGGCGGCGGTCCTAATCGTGATGTATTTCGGGGCGGTGCATCGCCCAGCGCGCCACTACATGTCTGCGGCGTTTGTCCTGTTCTGGATCAGCGTCGTCTGGTATCGGTGCTGGGCAGAGCTGAAGAAGCTGGAGAGTCGCCACGGGGGCGAACCCACCAGTACGATGACGCTGTTGTGGACTGTGTGCTGGCAACTGGCGATCCTTCAACTGTTGGTGGCGAACGCGCTCACGCCGCTCCCACCGTTAAGGCCCTGAAATCACGTCAGCCGCGTCCACTGCCACGCCTGGCTGGTCCCACGAGCCTGTTCGCTGAGCGGTGCAGGGGTTCTCGTTGCCGACCACTCCAAGAGGCTCGTCCCCTAGGCACGCCTTGAGCTGTGGAGAATCGCGCCACCGCTCCGCAATCATCTGCGCTCTGAACGCATCGCCGCGGCTGATAGCTTTGGCCATCATGTAGCGGCTCAGCGCGGTGCCTTCTGGCAAATACGACAGGGTACGGGTGGCAACACTCATAGTGCGATCTAGTGTCGGCCTTTGCTCGCGCCCCAGGCCGGTTTCTAACCATTAAGAAACCGATCCCCCTGTCCCTTCGACTGTCCCTTTTCTGTCCCTATCTGTTAGGTATTCGCGTGGGCGGCGTTTATGTCTATGCAGGGGGATTCCGACCGGTGATCGTCGGCAGGTCCCGCAGCATGAGGAGACGGCAATGAGACACAGAACTTCAGTACTAGGTGGCGTTTTGGTGGTCGCCTTTGGATTCGGTGGCTGCGGCGGCTCCGAGTCTCCAGCCACGCCGTTGACGCCTTCCCCACTGCCTCCGCAGACGGTTGTTCCCGCGCCCGCCCCCGGGCACACTTGGCTCCCTGGCCACACCTTGAGTGGGGTGAGCCTGTCAGGTGTCGTCTACGAATTGACACCGACGGGGCGGACGCCGATTGCAGGGGCCGTCGTCTATTGTGAGCCGTGCGGCGAGGAGACGCACTCATTCGCGTACGCCGACGAGAATGGGTTCTACCACTTCTCGGGCGATCTCGCGACAGGCGGCGGGGTGTGGGTGGCCCCCGGAGTTCCCACCCCCATCGCCGTGGGTTACTACAACAAGGACTACGAAGATCCGCCGGGGTTACCCCCGAGTGCGTCGGGGACCTGGCTGGAGAGAGGTGCTGATCGACGGGGACACGAGATTCGACATCGAACTAGTACGACGCACTCCGTAATCAGCCGATCAAATTGGGTTCCAGATCTGGAACCCAATTCCGCCACCGTTACAGATCTGAGACGGTGGTTTACCTTCAACAGGCCACGACGCGCCACAGGTTCACGTTGATCTCATGCCCCGCGCGTTCGACCATGAGCCTGTTGATCGGGATGCCGGCGCCTCGGGATAAGAGCTTGCCGACCCGCTTGATCGACAGACCACGTCAGGTGGTCTTCGGTGTATTTTTCTTGGGAGTCATGCGAGGGGTGCCTCTACACCCCGAAGCGTGATGAGTGGCCGAGGTCTGTTCCACGCTAGACACTGACGTTACCGACTGAACCACCACACCAGCACAGACGCGGCAATGGTGATGATCCACATTCGTTGTTGCCTCCGATTCTCGGCTTGCATCTGATGAAACGCGAACACCGACTGATGCAGTTCGCGCAGAAGTCCGACGGCTTCTCGGCAGTCTGGATGATTACAGCGCTCGAATTGACCGAGGGGTGCCTCTACACCCGAAGCGTGATGAGTGACCGACGGCACGTTGGGCCGTCGGCACGGCGCCAGCTCGCGGCGCTGCCGCTCACGTTTCCGCTCACGGTGGACTGGGAGACACACAAGCCGCGAACAGGTACACGCTCGTGAAAGTGCTTGCGTGCTCCGACAGAAACCGATAAAGAGAGGAAGCGTGACCTGGACCACACTCCGCGGCCCCCTCCCATCCTTCGATGACGCCGCTCGCGCGTCCACGAAGCCCTGCGTCGAGCGCAAACCGTGACCATGACGCCAGAGCGTCCACGGGCTGGACGCAAGCTCCGACAACGCGAGGCACTGTTCGTCGCGGCCTATGTCGAGACACTCAATGGTCAGCAAGCGGCGGTCGCTGCGGGCTATGCGCCACAGGCCGCGCGCGTCCAAGCATCGCGGCTGCTAACAAAAGACTACATATCGGCTGCGGTCGAGGCAGCTCACCTCGCTCGACTAGAGCGCCTTGAGCTCAAAGGCGATGATGTGCTGCGCGAATTGATGCGAATTGCGATGGCCGACATCAGTGCCGCGCTCGATGCCGACGGCAATATCAAACCCATTCACGAGATACCGATTGACCTTCGCCGAGCGATGGCCTCCATCGAAGTGGTGATTAGAAATGCGGCGGCTGGCGATGGGCATACCGACCGGGTGTGGCGTATCAAATGGTGGGATAAGAACCGGGCGTTAGAGACGCTGGCGAAGCACCTCGGGCTGTTGTCGGAGCACATCCAGGTGGACGCCGACGTCGAACTCAGTTGGAAGCTCTGACCATCGGCGCGGCCGCCAAGCGTTCTGGCCTTGGCGGCCTGGACGCTCCGTCGTTGGATGGTCGAGGACGAAGACTTCCGCCAGGAAGACTGGCAGCGCTCCTTCGCGACGAGCAGCTCCATCGCCACCGGCGGATCGAAATCCGCCGAAAAATGCAGACGACGGACGCCGCTAGGGAAGGAGGGGTCATGGTGTCCATCGTCAGCCATCACCATCGTTGGCGATGGATAAAACGATTTCGCGGCAGTGACCCACCTGGACTATACTAGCCTCCTCACGCCTTCCCTCCGCCAGTAGTCGCGTCCGATTCAGGCCCAATCGCCAATAGAAAGGCAGGTTCTCGGTGTTCTCCAGCAGTGACTCCGCTCGGCTCGTCCTCATCGGGATTGTCGTCGGCGTCCTGCACACCGCAGCGGCCGGGGACGCGACCGCGCAAGGCCTCTGGTCGCCGCCCATGTCGGTGGCGAATGGTGGCCGGCCAGACGTGGCCATGGATGCGAGCGGAAACGCCCTAGCCATCTGGGTTGAGGGGAGTGCCCCCATAACGGTCATACGCGCCGCGCGTTTCAGTGCGGCAACCCACTCGTGGAGCACGGCGGTCGATCTCGGCGCCGGGTGTTTCGGCGGGTGACCCACACCTTGCGGTGAATGCCTTGGGCAATGCGGTGGCGATCTGGAGGACGGATGGTGCCGTCTCGCTCGTCCAGGTGGCGCATTACTCCGCGACGGCAGGCACCTGGAGCGCCAGTGCGACGCTGTCCTCACTGGAGCAACCGGCCGGCTTGCCGACCGTCGGAGTGGATGGCGAGGGAAATGCGTTTGCCGCCTGGCGTCGCCTGAGCGACGGCGTCGTCCAAGCCGCGCGATACTGCGTCCAGTTCGGCGTCTGGGACCCGAGCCCGGATGTGTCGGCACCCGGAAGGCAACCTGAGACTGCACCCGTGATTGCAGTGGAGACCGGTGGTGGTGCCGTGTTGGCGTGGGGGCACTGGGCGAGCACCGGGGGAGTCGTGGTTCAGGCGGCGCGGTGGACCGTGTCCACCGGGACGTGGAGTCCGAGCATGACGCTCTCGACATCCCGGGTTGATGCGGGCGCCTTTTATCCTGCCGTCGCGGTGGACGGCAGCGGGAACGCCACGGTGGGCTGGGAACTGCTCGCCGCCGGTCAGGTCGCGACGGTCGAAACGGCGCGGTTCACTGCGACGACCGGTACCTGGGGTGCGAGCGTGGACCTCTCGGGACCAGGGACGCGCCACGCCGTCAATGTGCAGGTGGCAATGGATGGCAGCGGCAATGCAATCGCGATTTGGACACGGAACGGCATCCTGCAGACCGCCCGCTATAGCTGGAGCACCGCGACGTGGAGTGCCCCGCATGAATCTCCGCGCCAGCCGGCAATCGCGTCCAGTATCCGAAGATCGCCATCACCAGCGGCGGCGACGCCGTCGCCGCCTGGCAATGCTCCCTCGGCGGACGAAACGCCGTCCAGGCGTCCTTTTACAGTGCCAGTGCCACGGCCTGGACGGGCATTGTCGATCTCGATCCCTCAGCGTTCAACGCCGTTGCCGTGAACATCGCGATGACTAACGCTGGTGCGGCGATGGCTGTCTGGGTATCCGGTCAGCTCTCGGACGTGACAGTCCGGGCCGCGTACGCCCACGCGCCTGCACCACCCTCGCTACTGCCCGCCGCCGTCACTCGGCCCGACGTCACGTTCTCGTGGAACGCTCCCGCCACAGGACCGGCCCCGACCGACTATACGCTCGTGGCCAGCCTGTCGCCGGACGGGACGGCCATCGCCACCCAGCCGCTGGGTGTACGCACGTCCGTCCAGGTGCAGGCCCCCGATGGTACCTACTACGTGCGCGTTGTGGCGACCGTTGCCGGCACCACTGTCCCGTCAAACGAGATTGTGGTCGTTGTTGGGCCGACACCGGTGCCGACGGCTCCCCTGGCCCTCGGCGTCACCGTCACCGGCAACACCTTCGTGATGGCATGGACTAAGCCAGCCAATGCAGCGGTCGCGCCCGTCGCCACCTATGTCATCGAGGCGGGCACCACCACGGGCGCGACCGATCTCGCGAACTTCGCGACCGGCGGCGCGGCGACGAGCTTCCTCACGCCACCCGTCCCCAACGGCAGCTACTACGTGCGCGTGCGCGCGCGCAATGCGTCGGGGACGGGGCCACCCACATCCGATTCCTGCGAGTCGTGGTCGGCCCGCCGCCGCCAGGGCCGCCCGTCCTCACCAGCAGCGTCGCTGGCGACCGGACCGTCTTCCTGGCCTGGACAGCGCCGCTCACCGGCGCAGCGGTGACGGGCTATCAATTACAGGCAGGGACAGCTCCGGGCCTGTCGAATGCGGGCGTGCTGCTGCTACCGTCCGCGCCTCTCGACTTTGTCGCACCCGGAGGACCGGCGGGCACCTATTTCGTCCGGGTCGTGGCCACCAGTGCGCTCGGACTTGGCTTCGTCTCCAACGAAGTCGCCATCGTCGTGCCGTAGGTAGTGTTGCAGCGCCTGACTCGCGACGGGACCTGACGTCTCCCCCGCAAACGACGGCAGCCTGAACTAGAGGAAACTCGCGGCTTCGGACGGCGAGCAATCGGGAGACTCTACGACACACGGCCTAAGTTGCGACAGAGAGCTGGGCCACGAGGAAGTGGACCTGGCCGTCGCGATGGACGAGCGATTGAAAGCGTTTTAGGAAAAGTGCTGGTTTTAGGTCGTGGCGTCACAACTTCGCGCGACCATCCGAGCACGGCTAGAGCGGCTTGAGCGGCGGTTCGACCATGACAGACAGTCAGGTTGTCCGCGGGACAAGGGCCACCGCATTGTGCTTTGTTGGCACGCCCTTCCTTCAGACGCTTCGGAGCGCTGCGAAACGTGTGGGGCGAAGATTGGGTACATTCTTCTAACCTGGCGCGATGGCGCGGGTTAAGCCCGTCTGCCCACCTGACTGACCGAGACGAGTGAGGCGCGGGTCCAGTCCCTTTTGCTTCTGGGCGCGGGTAGGCTTTGTTTGGACGCCAAAACAACTGGCTCGAAGGATCTGGTCCGGCCCGTTCAGTGCCTCGCAGAAGTCGCTTCGGCAGCCTGGAACTCCTCGTAAAGTGCTCCCAGCTCGGGCACAGCTCTGGTCGCTTCCTCAACGAACCGTTTGTCTTTCAGCAGCTCGTACGTCACCCCCTTGAAGACACAATGCAAGCGCATTTGCTCGACGATAATGAGGGCGTGATAGCGCGAGAACATCTCCTCGATCACAAGGAGGGCCGCGTCCATTTCTTCGTTCGTAATGTCGGCCACGGCCACCCGCTGCTGGTGCGCCATACGAAGGTTTGCGAGTCTGTACCACCTTGGCTGCTGACGTTTCGAGCGCCTCGATATCGCGATCCACCACGGCAGCATCAACCGATTGCGCGTTCGCGTTGCCCTGCGTCCAGTACTGATCTGAGAGCAACTGCCACTGCTCCTGAAACCTCATCGACGGCGACGTCGACGTGATCGCGGACCAATTGATAGGGCACGCTGTAGCGCACCGTGTCGAGGTCCACGAACGCATCGTGCGCTACGCGTGGGCGCAGCCGTTGCTCTCGCCGGGGCAGCGGTCGTGCGGGGAGTCCACGTAACGTCGCCTGCTCGTCGCGCTGAAAGCGATCGACCGGGCGCTCGTGCGTGGTGCCGTGCACGCGCGTATGGGCCCGCGCGCGATCCGATCAGCGAGCGTCGGGCCCTCGACCAGCTCCATCACGAGTGCGCGGACGCCATTTGATTCTTCAAAGCCGTAGATCGTCGCGATGTTCGGATGATTGAGAGAAGCGAGGACTTGTGCTTCTCGCCTGAACCGGGTCAGACGGTCGGGATCGAGCGCGAAGGCGTCGGGCAAGACTTTGAGCGCGACGTCGCGATTCAGCCTGAGATCGTGCGCCCGATACACCTCGCCCATGCCGCCCAAGCCGATTAGTGCGGCTACTTCATACGGCCCGAGGCGTGTGCCAGGGATGAGGCCACGGTATTTTTGCGTGGATTATACGGGCGGGGGCGGGAGCAGGCGTCGGCCACCGTCCAGGTCGGCCGCCGCACGCCGGCTCCTGAGAGCTGACGCGACGTCGCGTGGCCTCGCGCCCAGAGCGAAGAGCGCACGCAGCAGCAAGTCGATCGACACCCTCGGATCGGCGGCTTCCATCTTGGCTACACGTGACTGACTCGACTTGAGAAGCTTCGCAAGGGCTGACTGCGACACGTGTCGCGTCGTGCGTCGATCCCGAAGATACTGGCTCAACGCCAGTTTTGTTTCGACAAAAGCGGCCTCCTCCGGCGAGAGCTCCAAAAAGTCTGCCGCCGAACCGACCCGCCAGCCCTGACCTTCCAGGCGCGCCCGCTTGTTTTTCTTCATCGCTTCCCCCGACCTCTAGCGTCTTGGTCGTAACGAACCAGCCTCCTCCGACAAACCTCGATCACGCTTCTCGGCGTGGCTTGGGTCTTCTTAGCGAACACTTCGGCAATCACGACGGCGTCAGAATCAACGCGATACATGATCCGCCAGTGGGTGTCAGCATCCACCCGCAACTCATAACACCGTCTGCCGATCACCGGCATCGGACGCGAATGCGGAAGGCTCAGTGTTTCTCCACGTTGCAAACGCCTGAGCAACAGGCCCGCTTCAATCCGGGCGTCTAACGAGAACGGCGGCGTCTTGACCTCGCCATGAAGTCAAACCAACGGCTTGTCGGCTTCTGGCATCGCTGTCACGATGATATGTCAGATATGACATAACAGCAAGCCGTAAGACGTGATCCTTTGTGGCCAATTTTGTGGCCACTAGGCGTGCGTGACTATGCAGAAACCCGCGTAAACACGCGCGTTCTTGCATCTGACCCACTTCGACGCTTTAGCGTTGTTTACGTCGTTTGCGCTGAATGAGGTAGAGTCGCCTCCATGGCTGGTTCGCAACGCGGAGGTCGGGAGTTCGAGCCTCCTGCCGTCCACCATCCTTCGCTCGGCCGTACGAAAGCTGCCCCACCGTCGCGCGGACGCGAGATGAACACGATCGAGGGGCGAGCTCGCTCGGAAGGGCGGACGATGCCAGCCGGACGGCCTGAGGGTGCGGGCAGGAGGCACGGGCGCGCGGTCATCGCGCCCTCCGTACAAGGTTGGGTCCTGCCACACCTCATCGAATGGGTGGAAAGCCGCGGCGTCAACGCGTCGCCGATTCGCCGGCTCTTCGGCCGAACGAGGCTCGTGGATCCGAGCGTTCGCGTCACCGAGGCTGCGGCGGAGACGGCATGGCGTCTCGCCGCGACCCTCACATGCGATGAAGCGCTCGGCGTCCATCTCGCCGAGTCGCTGCCTCGTGGCGCGCTCGACCTCATCGAGTACGCGCTGCGATCGAGCCCCTCGCTCGGAAAAGGGCTCGATCGTCTGGCGCGCTATGGGCGTCTGCTGAGCGATCGCGTGGCGGCGCGGACACACCGCAAGGAACAAAGCCTGTTGTTTCTGGTCCACGACACTGCCACGACCCCGTTGTACCCGGCACGGGCAGAATTCGCGCTGGCCGTGGCGCTCAAGCTCGCGCGTGACTGTACGGGAGCGGACATCACACCGCTCCGCGTCTGCTTCGCGCATCCTGCACCGGACAACACGTCGGAGCATCGGCGGTTCTTCCACGGACATGTTCGCTTTGGCGCCGGTTCGAGCTCGATGAGCCTCAGCGGAGCCGATGCGGCACGTCCCATGCGCGACGCCGATGCGGCACTGGCGGGGATTATCCGCCGCCGGCTCGAGAACGCGCTGGACGCTCGAGACCGGTCGAGCGCGGGCGCCATGAGCACACGCGTCCGCCGCATGCTGGTCGAGCATCTGGGGCAGTCGGTCCTGACGCTCGACGCAGTCGCCAGAGTGCTTGCGGTCAGCCGGCGGACGCTGACCCGCCGTCTGGCCGAGGAGCGCGCGTCATTCCGCCAAATTCTCGATGACGTGCGAAGTGACTTCGCGCGCGCCTTGCTGCAGGATCGCAGCCTGAGCATCGGCGATATCGCGTTCTTTCTCCAGTACTCCGAACCCGCGGCGTTCCACCGATCCTTCCGGCGGTGGACGGGTCGGACGCCACAAGCGTTCAGAGAGGCCTGACCGCGCTCACCAAACCGCGCCAGATTCCGGAGCGATACGCTCGGACGCATCTCGATTGACTCCTCGCGCCACAGGAGCCGGAATCTGGCCCCCCCGGTTATCGCGACATCGGTGGGAGTTCGCTACCCTAACAGGTGCAGGGTGGCCCATCGCCGTCCGTGTCCCACCCTTCACATCGACTGGCTCGAGCCGAGACGGGGTCTTGATACACAGCCTCTAAAGGAAAAGCATCATGGTTCTTCTTCGTTCGTTCGCTGGCCTCCTCTTCGTCGTTTTCTTTGTCGCATCGTCGGTCGGGTGCTCGAATTTGCCGTCCACGCCGACCTCGCCATCGTCCGGCGCGGGCTCGCTGGCCCTGACGGCCGATCAGCTCGCTGGCACCTGGGATCTCTCGTCCATTCAGCCCGCCGGTCAGGTCGCGCAAGCCGCACCCGCCGACGCAACTTACACTCTGACGTTCGCCGATACCCGACTGTCGACGCGCGCCGACTGCAACGTTTGCAGCGGTGGGTTCACGCTGTCGGAAGACACCCTGACGGCGGGACCAGCATTGGCGTGCACACGGGCGGCTTGCCCCACGATGGCATTTGAGTCGACGTATATGGGCATGCTCGGGGGTGAGAGTACCGTCGGGCTGTCAGGCCGCACGCTGACGTTGTCCTCGGCCCGTGGCGTGTTGCGGTTCGCGCGCTGAGCGGCACGCGCCGTCCACTCGTTCCCGCTTCGCCCAGGCGCGGCGCCGCGCTTGGGCGACTACTCGCACTTGTACAGGCCTCCCAGGCGTCTACGTCTCAGAGAACGGGGAGGTAGTCGAGATGGAGTGTCATTCCGCCAAGTCAGTTGCCAAGGAACCGCTCACCAACCAGGTAGACGCGCCACCAGATGCGCACCATCGCCACGAACATCACCCATCCCGCGACCGACAACCCGATCTGCGTCCAGATTTCCTTCCGCGTCATCCGCCGACGCGGTAGTGCGTTGTTTACGGTGGCACTGTTGTTCACGGTGGCACTGTTCACGGCGACACTCCTCTGAGGGGAGAAGAGAGCTACAAATCGACACGAAGCGTGACGCAACACGCGACCTGTCTATTAGAGCCGTTTCGAGAGTGCAATCGGCTTACGCGTCACTATAACAACACTACGATCCGTTGCGATTCGAAAGTTCGACGCGGAAAAAAAGTTGGCGATGATAGGTCAGCTAACAAAACTGTCGATTACGACATCGTAAGTGGAAGCGGGCGACAGATTCGTCATTCAACAGTCGCGAGCGCAGATAGAGGTCACATCAGTCGTTGATAGGACACGCCGTGCCGCTCCAGTGCGGCAACGATTTGCGCGCCACGGTGCTAGACGACTGAGCTTCTCGGGAATCTCTTTCGGTCTCCATGGCGATCCTGGTGTAAAAGGGTCCGCGCTACCGTACCTTCCCCTGCTTCGCCAACAACGCGCGATATACGCGGACGTTGTATCCGCACAACCCAGTCCTGTATGTTCGAGCGGCACACGTGACTTGCCCTCGACGCCGAGCTGCTCGCCCAAATCGCCGAGTTCAAGCGACCGATAGCCCATCATTGCTCCCTCGACCGAGCAGTGTAGCCCAGCCCTTCAATCGTCATGTCTATAGGTAAGATGTACCTGAAAGGAACGTCATAGCAGTGCTGCCCCGAGGTCCGCGCGGACGATGACCGAGCCGCCTGCAATCGTCGGGCGGTACCACGTCGAACGCCTCATCGCGCACGGCGGCATGGGTCCGCTCTACCTCGCCCGCGATCCCGCCATCGATCGGCTGGTCGCCATCAAGCTGCTGCGGGAGGGATTCGACGATGCGGCCATGCGCGAGCGGTTCGCGCGTGAAGCGCGCGCCGCCGGTCGCCTGCAGCCACCCCAACATCGTTACCGTCTTCGATGTCGGCGAGCACGACGACCGCCCGTTCATCGCGATGGAGTACATCGCCGGGCGAGACGCTGGCGCAGCTCATTCGACGGCGGGCGCTCGGGCGGCATCGTGGAAAAGCTGGCGATCCTCGAAGATCTGTGCGCGGGCCTGCACTACGCGCACAGCGCCGGGCATCGTGCATCGCGACATCAAGCCGGCCAACGTCATGCGTCGACAACGCTGGCGTGCTGAAGATCCTCGACTTCGGCATCGCGCGCGCCGCGGAGTCCGGCCTGACCCGTGCGGGCGATGTGGTTGGGACGCTGAACTACATGTCGCCGGAGCAGCTCGCCGGCGAACCGGTCGATCATCGCACCGACATCTATTCCGTCGGCGTGTTGGCCTACGAGCTCATTACCTATCAGATGGCGTTTCCCGGCACGGTGCAAACCGGCGTCCTCTTCAAGATCCTGAATGGAGAGCCGGTCCCTATCGAGACGCTCGTGCCAGGAGTGGATCCCGACGTGGGGGTGATCATCGATCGTGCGATGGCGAAGTCGCCAGATGCCCGCTATCAGGACCTCGAAAGTGTGCGGCAGGATCTTGCGGCCGTGCGACTTCGGCTCGTCGAAACGGATCCGGGGATTGACGAGGTTGCGGACCCCAACGCAGAGACGCGCTTCGATTCCGGCCGTGTCGCCTCCGGCGCGCTCGTCCGACCGTCATCGCGAATCGCCTCGGCTCGCCAGCGTACGGCCGCTTCTGCCATGCGGTCCAAGACGCAGCCGTCGCAATCACCGCGGTCCAAGCGCACGATGTACCTCGGGGCGGCTGCGGGACTACTGATTGTTGCCATCACCGCGACCGTCATGTATCGAGGGCCAGACCGCGCGTGACGGATCCGAAGGGGAGTCACAAGCTGCTCGCGGCACGGTGACGCCACAACCGTCCTCCCCGACTCCGGCCACGAGACGCCAGGCACCACCCGCGCCCGAGACGGCCGGGCCACCGCGCCCGGCACCCGGTGCCGATCGCGCGGCGGAATCGGCCGATCCCTGCGCGAGGTTCGTCTCGCCGCAATGCGCGCTGCCGCCCGCCAGCAGATCGCCGGTGGTCGCGAGCAGGGCGCGCTCGAGGCGTTGATGGGTGGCCTTGACCTCGACCCGAACGACCCGGTCCTCAATCAGATGTTGGCCGACCTTACTCGCACGGCGCGGGATCGCACCACGAACGCCCGCGTGAACGTCGCCCGAGCGGGTTCAGCCGGAGCCACGTCGCCTGCGTTCCGTGAGGCCCAGCAGCGCGAGCGAGAGGCCGACGGGCTGCTGCGACGTGGCGATCGTGCCGGAGGATTACGTGCCCTCTGGTCGGCGGCGGCCTTATACGGCAAAGCGTCGGAGGCACGCGATATCGCCCCCCCGGCGTCTGCGGTGCCAACCTTGCGCGAGCCCTCCAACACCGACGGACAGGTCCGCCCGCCACCACCGCCTCCCGAAGCTGTCAATCCTCCCGCACCACCGGAGCCGAATCGGGCGCCGCCCACAGCAGTCGAGAAGGTGCCGCCGCCAGCGCTACCCCCGCCGCCACGGGTCGAACCGCCAGCTACTGGTCGGGACGCGGCCGGGGATGCCACCGCGACGATCTCGCCGCTGTGCGGGACACGCTGCGCAGGTACGTTGGCGCCTATGAAGCGTTGGACAGCGCGGCGGTCGGACGAATGGTGCCGTCGTTTAGCGGAGAACAGTTACGCAGCCTGGGTCGCGATTTTGCGGCTTACCGCAGCTACTCGGTCGTCATCAAAGACGAGTCCATTGTGCTCGACGGCGATTCAGCCCGAGTCACCTGCCAGGTCGTGCGATCGTTCGAGACCAAGACAGGCGTCGCCGGCAGCAACACCGTGCGAACGGTCTTCCATCTGCGCAGGAGCGGACCGGGTGGACGATCGAGCGGCTGGAATCGCGGTAACGCAGATACAGTTACAAGTTAACGAAGTTCACGAAGTTTAGTTCGAAGGTTCGGAGTTCGGAGTTCGCTGAGAGCTGCGGCTCCGAGCAGGCGCCGCAGTTTGTAACTTGGAACCTTCGTAACTGTAACGTTTCTAAAACGCGTAGTCGATGCTGATGGCCGGCGTGACGCGGTCACCGAGACCCGCATTCGTCAGGTTGAACAACAGGTTCGCCGAGAGAGCAGCGTCCGCAGCGGGTTCAGGCGAACCCCGATGTTGCCGGTGGCGAGCTGCAGGTTTCCCGGCTCGAAGCGAAGTTCGCGGCGGGTCACTTGAGTGACGACCGGGGGCGGCGTTCCGCCGGCCCCCGCCGCCGCCTCCGCCACCGCCGCCGCCTCCTCCCCCACCTCCGGTACCGCCGGGTCCTGTCTGCACGAACTCGAACACCTTGTCGGCTTCATGGAATCGGCCCGCATCCCGAATCGATCGACCCAGCACGTCGACAATCATCGTCAGTCGAGGCGACACCACGAGATCGAATCCTCCCGCGTAGTTCACTTCGTCGTTGAGG
Organism: uncultured Acidobacteriota bacterium; assembly: GCA_963734095.1. GTDB lineage: Bacteria > Acidobacteriota > Vicinamibacteria > Vicinamibacterales > UBA2999 > JACCSI01. The sequence goes on from CAVTGK010000061.1 coordinate 228,595, forward strand.
GCTGCGCCCGTCAAGTCGCCCTCAGTCGAGAAGGTGTAGCCAACATTGAGATGGGGCGAAAGCTTACCGAGCGCCATCGAGGCGATGCCGTACACCTTGGTTTGGACGCCTCCGGTGCCAAGGAGATTGCTTTCATCGCCTGTAGGAGTCCGGACATCGACGGCTGCCGCAAGTCCGCCGCCTCCTTGCCGCAGAAAGTTGTATTTCGCCCGAATCACGATGTCCCCGAGGCCGCTCGCACTCCCGGAGTCGGTAAATGTCTGCTCGTCGGGATTCTCGCCTTCGAAGGCGTGGATCGTCGGGATTGGCTCGCGTGGCGAGCCGCTCGATGCGCGCGCGCACACTCGCATCGACGTCGATGTCGACGAACGGAATCGGCCACGCCAAGATCCAGCCGGTCGGTGAGCCCGTAGGCGGCGTAGAACACCACGCTTTGCGTCGTGAGTCGCAGAGCGAGCGCGGCCTCGATGAGGTCGCCTTCAAACGCCGGGTTGAGGCGGGTGCCGTCACCGGACGTCGACCCCGCCTCGTCGGGCCACAGCAGTCGATATGCTCGACGTGAAAGACGATGTCGCGGTGCCGCAGGTTCTTGCCTTCGAACGTGTCGTAGGTCGAGCGCTAGTAGCCGACGCCCAAACTTCCCCGATCGCGACCAATCGTCAGCGCCCGTTCAGTGAACAGCGGGCCGAAGCTCTCGCTGCTCCGGCTGAAGGTGCCGAGCGCCGGATTGAAGGTATACGTGAAACCGCCAGACGACGAGCCGACGGGAACGTCGCAAGCAACGAGACCAGTTGCTGATTGAACTGCTGCGGCGTCTGCAGCTGGTCGACGCCTGGCCTGAAGTGGGCCGCATGACTCGGAAACTCAGGCGACGAGGCGGGATTGAGCACGATCGTGTTTCCGAACAGGTTGGGCAACACCTCGGACACCGGGGTCGTCTGGCGCGCCATGACCGGACGTGCCGCGAACAGACAGATGCTCGCAGTGGCGATGGCTATTAACTCACGGCGCTGTCGGTACACGGCGGGCCTCCGGCCCGAGAGCATCGTCGAACCCTGCGCCGATGTCAATTTGGCTCGGCTGTTCTGCGTCAAAACAAAAAGGGCGAGGAGTGGTGCTCCTCGCCCTTTTGAACTGCTCAGGACCAGCCGGCTACGGTCTGTACCCAGCCATCAGGTACTCGAGAATCGTCCAACGCGCCGCTCCGTTAGCGTTGGTAATGTCACCGTTGAACCAGGTCGGATTGCCCCCACAATGCTGTGAGATGACGTCCCACCCGTACACGTGCCGTGCGGTCGCTTGTTCGTTGGGCACGTCAGCGAAGTTGTAGAGGATGACATCCTGCGACAGGTCGCCAATTTGCCCACGCTTGTAGTTCATCCCGTATCGGCTATCGATCGTCCTGAGATGCCGGAGCAATTTGAACACCCAGTTGGTGTTGCCGCACGAGGCCCGGAGCTCGCCCGCATACTGAGCTGCCATTGCCCGAGCTCCCTCCGTCAGCACCGAATGCGCCTGTGCCTTCGTGAGGGCTGGTCCCTGGGGCGGCTGGGCAACGGTCAGCAGGGTCTCGGCCGAGCTCACGCTCGCGCCGCAAGTGAGTGCCGACCGCAGTGTCGCGTAGTAGGTTCCATCGGGCATTCCGTAGTAGCTGAAGCTGGTCTTCGTCGGTCCGAAGGGCAACGCTGCCAGGTTTGGTCCGCCACCTGGCGTGTTGCCAAGTTCGAGCGTATAGCCCGTCGAACCTGGCAATTGCTGCCACGAGAACTGGATGAAGGCGCCAATGCTGCTCGCGTTGAGCGGAATGGTCGGGGGCGCCGACGCAGCCTGGAAGCGTCAGTGTGAACTCGCTCGATGCGGCACTCCCACCAGCACCAATCGCGACCACCGTGGCGTAGTAGCTGCCGGGAGGCGCGCTCGGAATCAGGAATGAGGTGGAGCTCGGAGCAAGCTGCAGAACGGCAATTGGCGCTCCGCCAGGCGTCAACGCGACGCGAAGCTGGACGCCCGTCAGCGAGCCCGCAGCGTTGTTCAGATTCCAGGAGAGCGAAGCGCTCACGCCGTTGATCACCGCCGCCAAGTCAGTGGGTGCGGTCGGTGGCGTCAGATTGCCGACGTCCACGGTCACCGGATCGGAAAACGGCCCCTCGACCGCCCCCGCAGCGCCTCTGACTTGCAGGATGTAGGATCCCGGAGGTACACCGGGATGTCGGCGCTCGTACCGCTGCCGACCGAAAACGGTCCAAATTGACTTCCACCGACTTGGGCAAGAAGTTCGTAAGTGGTCGCTCCGGGCACGACCGTCCAATTCAGAGATACCGTAGAGCCATTGACCGTAGCGGTCAGTGTCGGCTTATCCTGTGCGGACGCAACCGATGCGAAAACCACCAGCATCAGGCCTGCCAAGGCCGGACGAAGTCTTGCGATGAACATCCACTCTCTCCTACGTTAAGGGCCATCCTAGGCACACACGATCAGCCTGGATGGGCGGCAACAACATCCAACGGGGGGGAAACAGCTTGTCTCGGAGGCAGAAAGGGGGCTGGGAGCCCCTACTACCGGACCTGGAGTGTAGCACGGGCGACCGTGGCTCAGCAATAATTTCATGCCCGATTTATCGGGTTTATCGGGCGAAAGGTACTGGTCAGTCTTGCACGTTCATACACCGCCCCGGCCTGAGGCTCAGGCCACGACCGCGGCGCTTTCAGCTGACCGCGCTCCATTCGACCGATTCTTGTGGGCGACCCTGGCACTCGCCTTCGCGTTTCGGTGGTACCGCATCGACACTCCCTATGTGGACGCCCACAGTTGGCGCCAGGTCACCAACGCGGACATTGCCCGACTGTGGACCGAGTTACCGATCAACCCGCTCTTCCCTCCGGTGAGTTGGGGCGGACCTGATGGCTACGCCGGACTCGAGTTCCCGTTGCTGCACGTGCTCACGGCACTGGTGTGGCGAGCGGTGGGTGTTTCGGACGTCGCCGGGCGACTGGTTGCCGTTGCGTTCTCACTGGCGTCGGTCTGGCTCATCTACCTCCTCGGCCGACGGTTATTCAACGTGGCGGTCGGACGTGGTGCAGCGTTTCTGCTCGCCTTCTCGCCCTCCTTCGTCTATTTCGGGCGGACGCTCTTGTCCGACGTCCCCATGGTCACCTTCTCGATTGCCGCGGTGCTGGGCTACGCAGCCTACTTTCAGACCAACCGGCAGCGCGACGTCGTGCTGGGCGCCATCTGCCTTGCGCTCGCAGGACTCGTCAAGGTGCCTGCGATCCTGATTCTGGGACCCATCATCTGGCTCGGATGGCTCGCACGTCGGTGGCGGTTGTTCTACGACGCCGAGTTCGTGATCGGGCTCATCGTCGCGTTGGGAGCCATCACGGCATGGTACCTGCACGCCGATCGCATCTATCTGCAAACTGGATTGACCCAGGCAATCTTCCGCCCATCCAGTCGATATATCGGTGAGATCGCCGCCTACTCCGGCTTTTTCACGACGGTCTCTCATTGGACGACGTGGGGTGATCCCGAGAATCGCGCCCGCATCTTGGATATCGTGGGCCGGTTCCTGCACATGCATCTCACCCCACTCGGCGCAGTCGGCGTCGCGCTGGGGTTCCTGCGACTCAAGACTCCGCGCCGGACCGTTCTGGATATTTGGGTATTGGCTGCCGCCTCGCTTGTCGCGGTATCCGTCGTCGGCCAGTACTTTCACGAGTTTCATCAGCTGCCATTCCATCCCCCGCTCGCGCTGTTCTTTGGACTGGGCATGCAGCCGCTGTTTGCGTGGGAACGGTGGCCCCTCGCGCTGCAACGACCGCGCATCGCCGGCACATTGGCCGCGACGATGTTCGTGGTCTTGTCCGGCACGGCGATTTGGTGTTTCGTCGAAAGCTCGGTGTTCCTGTTGTATCGCCCCAACAACCTCAACATCCCTCTGATTCATGCTGGTCGTGCCATCGACGAGGCGACGCCGAGCGGTTCGCTGCTGGTGGTCGTCGAGTACGACCGCGCGCCGGAAGCAACTCGCCCATGCTGCTCTACTACGCGCGCCGCCGTGGATGGAGCTTCGATGCGTTGGCGATTCGTCCGACGGTGGTGGACTACTTGCGGGACCAGAGGGGCGCTTGCTTTTTCGCGACCAGCGGCTGGCCGTTGATCGAGGCGTTGGAGCCAGAGACAGCGCAACATCTGAGGACCGCGTTCAAGGAGATTCCGCTCCCAGGAGTCCCCCCTGACTATCGCCTGTTCGATCTCGGGTGTTCGGCTCCATCGCCGAGCACTCGAGCTGCGTCGCCGAGCTACTGAACCCTGCGCACCAGATTTTTTGTCAGCTCAAAACTGGCTCCAATCGTGCCCGGCGCCACAGAGCCGTTGTCGAGGGTCGATTCTGCTTCGGCTGGCGCGATCCACAATCGGTAGCGGAGCCCGAAATGAAGCCGCGACGCCTCTTCAGTCAATCCGGCAAACGCGGCGCCGAAGTTCGCCCTCGATTGATCGATCGTCGCGTAACTCGATCACCGTGCCGGACGAGATCGTTGCGGCCTCGGCATCGATCGCCCGAACGGTGTCGGTTGTCAGCTCCGCGAGCTCGACCCACCGCACATTGCGCGACCAGTACATCGGGAGAAGCAGGAAGGGAAGCACCAGCGCGCCGACCATGGCTCGCTTGAAGCGTGTGGGCGCGCTTGCCTCACTCATCGCACTGACGATCGCGGCCGCGATCAACGCGATGCCGACACTCGGAAACACGGCATAGAGGCTCGAGCGAACCGGCAACCACAGCGTAATGGCGAAGCCGGCCGCGAACCACGCGAGACCCTTGAGTGCCAGCTCGGGATTGATTCGGCGCAGAGACGGTCGGACACCAACGGCCAGTGCCCAGACCACGATCGCAATTGCGAAGATCGTCATCGAACGGTCGGCATACTGCATGACGTTCTCGGCGACCGCCGCGGGACTGAACGTGAACTCGATGATACCGGCGGTGCCGAGGTCGCGGTGTAGGCACCGGTTCGAATCCGCGCGAATAGATAAACGACCAACGCGAGAATGGTCGGCCACGTCCGGCGAATGCCAATGGCCAATTCTTTGCCGCGATCGAGCCAACTTCCAACGGTCAGCGAATCGGCAGCCCACACCGCACAAATCAGCGGGAGCACCACCGCTTCTTCCTTCGACCCCAACGCGAGCAGCGCACATGCGAACATCCAAAACGGGCGGCGCTTGACGGCTGCGATGACGGTGCCCAACGCGAAGAACGTCAGCAGAAGCGACGTGCGGCCACTAAGCCACAGCAGCGCCATGTTGATCCCGTGAAAGTTGAAGAGCCAAAGGGCCGCGGCGACCAGCGCCACTGCGGGCGGCAAGGCGGCACTCCGACCGAGAGCCCACACGGCTGCGGCGCACCCGAGCGCGAGGAAGAAGTTCGTCAGACCATACCCAAGGCTCCAGACTGAGAACATGGCATGGTTGATTCCAAAGCTCAGGGCGACCACAGGCCGATAGAAGCCCACGTGGTCGGACAGCACGTGTGCAAGCGTCCAATGCCATCGAGGCGACCGTGTTGGATCCAGGCGAAATCATCGCTGATGAACCCGTGTCCAACGTCTGGGAGATACGCGAGACCGAACGCGACGAGCAGGATGATTACAGCAACGAACAGGGGAACCGTTCGCACGAGGTCGGCCCAATCCTAGTGCATGTCCCGCCTTTGACCCGGTCGAGCTGGGCGGTGCGCTAAGATCGCCTGGCCAAGTCATTGACTTTCGGCTGAGCCAGAACGTCTTAATGTTATGGGTTTACGTCTAACGGGCCTCTTGTTTGCGATTCTGACGGCGACCTCGACGCTCGCCGCTGGGCAAGCCGGCCGCGGAACACCGGACGAGCTCGCCGGCCGTATTCAGCAGCGCTACGACAGCATCCGCGACTTCGAGGCCGATTCGTCCAGACCTACGAGGGTGGCGCTGCTGCGCACCAAGACGACCGAGCAGGGCACGGTCGCCATCAAGCGGCCCGGGCCGCATGCGCTGGGTCTACACGAAGCCCGAGCGCAAGGAGTTCGTGTCCGACGGCCGCGGATCTATTCCTATCTGCCCGGCCGACAAGCAGGTCATCGTCAGCCCCGTGCCGGCAGAGTGACCAGACCACGCCGGCGCTGTTTCTGGCCGGCCGGGGCCACCTCGTCCGCGACTTCACGGCCAGCTTCGCCGAGCTCCCGGAGGCCGCTCGCCGGCGTACTCGGGCCTCAAGCTGGTGCCCAAGCGAGAGCGATCCCGAAATCGAGTGGCTGATGCTCGGCGTCGACGCCACGACCCTGCAGATCCGCCAGCTTGTGGCCGCCGACCGCCAGGGCGGGCCGATCGGCTTCACCTTCAGCAACCTGAAGGAAAACCGAACTTGTCCGATAAACTCTTCGAGTTCCAGATTCCGCGTGGCGTCGACGTCATCACCAACGGCGTTCCGGCGAAGTAGCACGGAGGCGCGCTAACCCCTTGACCCGTCATCTCGCTCTGCTTCTGCTCAGCTTGGCGATGTGCGGCAACGGGCTGCGCGACCAGCAGCCGCCGTTGCGCGCCGCCCAGGCCGCCGAAAGCCAGCAGGACTTCGATCGCGCGGTCGTCGAATACACCAAGGTCGTGCGCGCGCGAGCCCGACGACCGCAACGCGCGGGCCTCGCTCGAACAGGCCAAGCTGCGCGCGGCCCAGGATCATTTCACGCGCGCGCGCCGCATGGCGTCGATCGGCAAGCTCGAGGAAGCGCTGGTCGAATACCAGCTCGCGGCCGAGCTCGAACCCGACCAACCAGACGCATTCAGGACGAGATGCGCACGGCGCGGTCACAGCTGCGCGCCAAGATCGCCGTCAACGAGGAAGGCAAGACGCGGCTCGAGACGCTGATCGCGCAGAGCCTCGACGCGCCGCTTCCCGGCGCCGATCTGCCCGAGGACATCGCGCTGCCCGACACGCTGATCTTCCGCGAGGCCAGCGCCGCGACGTGTTCACGGCGATCGGCAAGTTCGCGAATCTCAGCATCGTGTTCGATCCCGACGTTCCGCGATCAGCCGATCACCATCGATTTGCGCAAGGTCGAGCTCGCCGAAGCGCTGGATCGTCGGTCGCGGCCGCGACGCGCAATTTCTGGAAGGCGAACGGACAGCGGACGGTCACGATCGTTCCCGACACGCCGGCCAAGCGGCGCGAGTACGAGGACGAGATCGTGCGAGTCTTCTATCTGAGCAACGCCGACCTCAAGGAAACCATCGACATCCTCCGCATCGTCGTCGATGCGCGCCGGATCTCCGCGGTCACCGCCACCAACGCCATCACGATCAAGGACACGCCCGAACGGATCACCGCCGCGGGCCGCATCATCAGCGCGATCGACAAGGCGCGGCCCGAAGTGGTCATCGACGTCGAGCTGCTCGAGGTCGATCGCACGCGGCTGAAGGAATACGGCCTGCAGATCGCGTCGCCCGGCAACGCCCGACGGCATTTCGGGTCAGGTCGACGTCAATCGCGAGGGCTTCACGCTGCGCGACCTCCGCAACCTGACGCAGTCGGACGTCTTCCTCACCAACCTGCCCGGCCTGTATTATCGCCTGCTGAAGACCGACAGCGCGACGCGCGTGCTCGCCAACCCGCAGCTGCGGACGTCGGAAGGCATCGCCGCGCAGGCGCGCTTCGGCGAGCGCGTGCCGGTGCCGGTCACGATCTTCGCGCCCATTGCCGCCGGCGGCGTGCAGACGCAGCCGATCACGTCGTTCAACTACGAGAACATCGGCGTCAACATCGACATCACGCCGCGCACGCATCACGACGACGACGTGTCGCTGGCGGTGAAGATCGAGGTGAGCAGCATTTCGGGCACGGGGTTCGGCGGGCTGCCGACGTTCGGCAACCGCGCCATCAGCACCGTCATCCGGTTGAAGGACGGCGAGACGAACATGCTCGCCGGCCTCATCCGCGACGACGAACGCCACGGTGCTGTCCGGCATCCCCGGCCTCAGCGACATCCCGGTCGTCGGCCGGCTGTTCGCGCACAACAAACGCGAGACGCAGGAGACCGACATCATCCTGACGCTGACGCCGCGCATCGTGCGCGTGCTCGATCTCGAACGCCGAGGATCTCGCGCCGTTCCGCGTCGGCCGCGACAGCGGCGCGCCGCTGATCGACATCCCGCTGCCCGGCGCCAATCGCCGCCGCGGCCTCCGGCAGAACCGTTCGACCCGGCGATACCGCCCGCTGCCGCCCCCTGCCGGGCCAACCGCCGCCGGCGCAGCCGATTCAGCCGCCCAAGCCGCCCAAGCCGCCTCCTCCTCGTGAGGTTGCAAGGTTCCGCGGTTCCAAGGTGTCCAAGGTTCAGCGTGGAATGCGTGCGGCGGGCCGTTCAACCCGCCCGACGCGATAGCCCGTCACGAACTCTGGAACCTTGGAACCCTGGAACCTCGCAACCCTCTAACCGACGCGCGCGACCTGCGCGCCCAGCGCCTGCAGGCGCTCGACGAGTCGCGCGTAGCCGCGCTCGACGACTTCGAGCTGATCGACGCGGCTCTGGCCCTTCGCCGCCAGCGCCGCGGCGATGAGCGCCATGCCCGAGCGGATGTCGCGGCTGTCGAGCTGCTTGCCGCGCAGCTGCCGCGGGCCGGTGACGATGATGCGGTGCGGATCGCAGAGGAACAGATCCGCGCCCATGCCGCTCACCTGCTCGAGCGAATACAGGCGCAGCTCGTAGAGCCAGTCGTGCACCAGCGTGGCGCCCGCGGCCTGCGTGGCGAGCACGGTGACCAGGCTGACCAGGTCGCTCGGGAATCCCGGCCACAGGCCCGTCGTGATGCGGCCGGCGTTGATCAGCGTGCGCGGCTCGGCGCGGAACGTCGCGCCGTCGTGCTCGCAGTGCACGTTCATCTTCTTGAGCACCGAGCAGACGACTTCCATGTCTTCCCAGCGCGTGCCGCCGATCTCGATTGCGCCCGCCGGTGATCGCCGCGACGACCGCCCAACTGCCCGCCTCGATGTAGTCGCCCCACAGCGTTTTGCGTTGCGCCGCGCAAGCTCTGCGGCGCGCCGTCGACGCGGATCGTCGGACTCCCGCCGCCCTCGATCGCCGGCGCCCATGCCTGCAGGAACTCGCAGAGCTCGACGACGTGCGGCTCGCAGGCCGCGTGGCGGATCTCGGTGCGGCCCGGCGCCGCGGCGGCGGCGAGCAGCGCCGTTTCGGTGCCGGTCACCGACGCTTCGTCGAGGTAGTACGACGCCGGCTTGAGTCCGTCAGGCGCCTCGAGCGCGTGGCCCGGGTCCTCGGACACGCGCACGCCCATGTGCGCGAGCGCTTCGAGATGCGTGCGAATCGTGCGGCGCGTCGGGAAATCGCCGCCCGGCGGCGCGATGATCGCGCGGCCGCGCCGCGCCAGCAGCGGTCCCATCAGCAGGACCGATCCGCGCAGCCGTCCGACCAGCGCCGCGTCGGGCTCGTCCTTGGTGACCTCGGCGCAGCGGATGCGGAGCGTCGTCGTGCCGATGCCGTCGACCTCGGCGCCGAGATCGAGCAGCAGCCGGCACATCACCTCGACGTCGGCGATGCGCGGCACGTTGTGCAGGACGCACTCTTCGTCGGTCAGCAGGCACGCGGCGATGAGCGGCAGCGCGGCGTTCTTGTTGCCTTCGACGTCGAGCCGGCCGTGCAGCCGGTGACCGCCTTCGATGACGAGTGTGGACATTTCGTCAGCCTCGATCCTTGCGAGGCGTGCCGGTCGCCCGGCGAAGGCGGACTCGAGCAGCCACTGCAGCTCCGGCGACGGCGGGAAACCGACGAACACCGGCTCCGGCACGATGGCGATCGAAAACGTGTTCCAGACCGCGCGCTTGATTCGGCCGCCAGCGCGAGCGACGTCGGCGGCCGTGGCGCCGCCGTGATTGACGATGGCCTGCGCCTGAAACGGCGAGACGCCGACCGGCGCCGCGCTGTAGCCCTTGGGGAAGCCCGCGCGCTCGATCAGCCAGGCCGCCGGCACTTTCACCGCGGTCGCGTCCACCGGGTAGTGCGGAATGGTCGCGTTGCCGCCTTCACGCCCGCGAATCTGCGCGAAGTGCCCGCTTGCGATCACCGGATTGACGAAGAACGACCCGACGCTGCGATTCGCCGGGTTGCCTGGCTCGATCACCATCCCCTTGCGCCGGCGAATCGCAGGATCGCGTCGCGCACGTCGGCCAGCGAGGGCGGCTTGATCGATGCTGCTCGAAGTACGTCACGACGTCCGCATAGGTCACCGTCGGCGCGCCGCCGGGCAGCAGCGCGAACTCGACGCGCGTCACGATGAAGCGGTCGATCGCGCTTGAAGCGGCTGGTGCGATAGCCGAAGCCGCACTCCCGCCGGCTAGAACCATGACGGCGCCGCGTCTTCGCGATCGATCGCCCGAACGCGCGTGATCGACGCCGGACACATCCTGGCCGTACGCGCCGACGTTCTGAACCGGCGTGCCGCCCACCAGGCCCGGGATGCCGGACAGGCACTCGAGCCCGGCGCACCCGGCTTCGACCGTGCGCGCCACGAACGGGTCCCACGGCTCGCCCGCACCGGCACGGAACATACGCCGATCCTGCAGCCGACCGCTGCTCGACGCCGCGGATGTCGACTTGCAATCACCAGGCCGTCGAAGCCCTGCGTCGGCGAACACCACGTTGCTGCCGCCGCCGAGCACGTGCACGGGCATGTCGCGTTCGCGTGCCCAGCCCAGCGCCTGCCGAACGGCCGCTTCATCGCGAGCGCGCTAGAACCAGCGCGCGGCCCACCGACAGCCGAGCGTGCACCACTCCGCCAGCGCCACGTCCGCTGACATCCTCATGCCGAGGTCACGTGATCCGCCATCCGCAGCAGCGGCCGCTCGCGCGCGATGAGCGCGGCCGCCGCCTCCTGGCGTGAGCACCACGCGAACTCGATGAAGTCGCCCGGCGCCAGCTGCCCGGCGAGCGGCAGGTCCGCGGCAATCACCGACGCGATCTTCGGGTAGCCGCCGGCGGTCTGGCGGTCGGCCATCAGCAGGATGGGCTCGCCCGCCGCGGGCACCTGAATCGCGCCGAACGCCAGCGGCTCGGAGATGGGCTCGTCGTCGCGTTTGCGCGCCAGCGGCGGCCCCTCGAGCCGATAGCCCATGCGATTCGAGCGCGGCGAAACGCGAAAGCTCACGCTGGTCAGGGTCGTCGAGGCTTGCGGCCGAAACCATTCGATCTGCGGGCCGGGCAGGATCCGCAGTCGCGCGCGTCCGGCGGTCGGCAATGCGATGCCCGGCGCGCGTCGCGGCGTGCCCGGTTGCAAGCTCGCGCCGAATCGGCAAGCGATCGCCCGCGACCAGCGCGCGGCCGTCGAGCCCGCCCATCGCGCTGACCAGGTGCGTCGCGCGGCTGCCGAGAAGCGGATCGGTGTCTGCAACGCCGCCGCCACGGCCAGATAGGCACGCGCGCCGGCGCGCGGCGGCCGAACTGCAGCCGCGCGCCTCGCCGGAATCGCCGTCGACGTGTTCATGGGAACGGTTGCCCATTGCAGGTGACGTCGAAGTCGGCGCCGCATACAGCGACCACCGCGGGGACCTCGAACTCCAGCTCCGGGCCAATGAGCGTGATCTCGAGCGTGGCGGCATCGCGAGGATTGCCCACCAGGAGGTTGGCGAGGCGGTGCGAGAAGTCGTCCATCGGCCCGGCGACCGGCACGCCAGACGCCTGGTGGCCCCAGCGCCCGAGATCCTGCACCGTCGTCAGGAGCCCCGGACGCATGACGTGGATGCAGCCGTCGCTCATGCGCGTCGACCGGAGAGCGACGAACCGAACCAGGTCGCCGGGCTGCAGCAGACTCGGCTGCGGACGCGTCGCGTCGAACATGACCGCATCGGTTCGCCCAATCAACTGCCATCCCCCGGGAGTGACGATCGGATAGACGCCGGTCTGCTCTCCGGCGATTCCGACCGATCCGGCCGGCACGCGATCGCGCGGCACGCGACGCCGCGGCGCGGCGATCCGCTCGTCGACGCGGCCCATGTAAGCAAACCCCGGCACGAATCCCAGCATGTAGACGCGGTAGGTGCGCGACGTGTGACGCTCGATCACTTCCTCAGGCGAACAGTTCGCCCAGTCGGCCAACCCCTTCAGGTCGGGCCCGTCTTCTCCACCGTAGCGCACGCCGATCTCGATCGACGGGCCGCGATTCCTGCCGCACCGAGAGGGCGTCGTCCTCGGATTCGCTTTCAATAACGCCCTCGAGCGCGGCCAGATCGGTGATGAGCGGATCGAAATGAATGCCAACGGAACAATACGCCGGGACGATGTCGCGAACGCGACGACCGAGTCGCGCGTGGAGACGCTCGGCGAGTGCAATCACGCGCCGATTGATCGCCGGGTCGATCGTCTGCTCCCACTCCACGAGCAGCATGGTGTCGCCCGAGAGACGGATCGTCATGCGAGCGCCTCGAGCAGCTTCGCGTGGATGCCGCCGAACCCGCCGTTGGACATGACGACAACCAGGTCGCCTGGGCGAGCCTCCGCGGCGACGGCACGAACGATCGTCTCGACATCCGGGAGATGGCGCGCGGCCACGCCCGCCTTCTGAAGGTCCGCGACCAGCAGATCCTCCGATAGCCGCTCGTCCGGGGGCAGGCTCGACCGAAACACCGAGGCAATCACTACCTGATCGGCGCGCGCGAACGCGCGGGCAAAGTCCTCCTGAAACACACGGCGGCAAGACGAGGCGGAACGTGGCTCGAAGATCGCCCAGATGCGCTGGTCGGGCTGCGCCGCGCGAAGGGCGGCGAGGGTTTCGGCCACCGCCGTCGGGTGATGCGCAAAGTCGTCGAAGACCACGATGTCGCGCCTGCTGCCAACGATCTCGAGTCGGCGCTTGACCCCTTTGAACGCTGCCAGTCCGGCTCTCAACGCCTCGAGGTCGATGCCGCACTCGCGCCCCACGGCAATCGCAGCCAGCGCATTTCGGACGTTGTGCAGGCCGGCGAGCGGCACCGTGAACATCCCGCGATCAGCAGCCCCTTCGAGCAGACGGAAGGTCATCGACTGCCCGTTCGGCGTGATTTCGTCAGCCCGCCAATCGACTCCCTCGCGCGTACCGAATGTCTGCACGCGGCTCACGGCTCGTGGAATCAGTGCGAGAGCGTCCGGACTGTCGGCGCCAATCAGGGTGAGGCCTTCGCGCGGGACGAGGTTGACAAGCCGCCGGAAGGCCAGCCGAACGGCGTCGAGATCTTCGTAAATGTCGGCGTGATCGAACTCGATGTTGTTGATCACGGCGATGTCCGGCAGGTACTTGAGGAACTTCGCCGTCTTGTCGAAGAACGCGCTGTCGTACTCGTCGCCCTCGATCACGAACGGCGCATCGGGAGCGCCAATGCGATAGCTCGATCCCGCTTCGCCGAAGTTGCGCGCAATGCCGCCGATGAACACCGTCGGATCCGCTCCGCCGTGCGTCAGAAGCCAACCGGCGAGCGACGAGGTCGTCGTCTTGCCGTGCGTGCCGGCGATGACGACCGAGCGGGCCTGCCAGAGAAAGTGCTCGCGGAGCGCTTCAGGAAGGGACGCATGGCGGAGCTTGCGATTCGAGGACGGCTTCGAGCTCGGCATTGCCGCGCGAAATGGCGTTGCCAATGATGACCAGGTCGAGTGAGTCGTCGATGTGCTCGGCGCGATAGCCCTCGAGGATTGGGATGCCTTCGCCGGCCAGAAAATCGCTCATCGGGGGATAGACCTTCTCATCCGAGCCCCGGACGTCGAAGCCGCGATGCTTGAGCAGCGCGGCCAGCGTCGCCATCGCGGTGCCGCAGATGCCGATCAGGTGAACGCGTCCAGGCGGTCCAGGTTTCAACGGACTGCTGCCTCCTCGATCACGACCGCCGGCGACGGCGACGTCACGACTCGCGCCCTCACGCCAAAGGGCAATGTCCATGTCGGGCCAGTGGTGTGGCCTGACGGAAACCCGAACACGACGGGACCGGAAAACTTCCTGAAGTAGTCGAACAGCACGTCGCGAATCGGGTGCTCTCCTCCGGGCTCGTCGCATGACGGCATCTCCCCAAATACGAGCGCTCGCGCCCGATTCAAGATATCGGCCTGTGCGAGCTGCGTCAGCATGCGATCGATGCGATACGGCCGCTCCCGCACTTCTTCGATAAAGAGGATGCAGCCGTCAGGAGGATCAAACGCCCAGGGCGTCCCGAGCGAGGCAGTCAGCTGCGTAAGCGTTCCGCCGAAGAGCACGCCGCTTGCCTCGCCGGCGTGGAGCGTCTGGAGGCCCACAGGGCGGAGAGCTCCAAGCGGCTCCGCACGCGTCAGGGCGCCGAGGAACGATGTCTGGTCATAGCCCTGCGCTCCCGCGGACAGGCGATGCTCGATCATGGGCCCGTGAAACGCAACCAGCCCATGCGCGAGCATGGAGCCAGAGCAGCGCCGTGATGTCGCTGTAGCCGACGAAGATCTTCTGCGCCGCCCGCATCCGATCGACGTTGATCAGGGGGAGGAGCTGGGCGCTGCCGTAGCCGCCGCGGACGGCGACGATCGCTGCGATGGTCGGGTCGTTCCACGCATCATGGAGTGCGGCGACCCTGGTGACCGGGTCGCCGGCGACGAAGCGATCGCGATCGAATACGCGCTCGTCGTACACCGCCTCGAAGCCGAGGCGACCAAGTTCGGCCACACCGGCGTCGAACTCGTCGCGCTTGAAAGCGCTCGCGGGCGCGACCAGCGCGATGCGGTCGCCCGGTCGAAGCCGACGGTGGCTTGACCCACGACCGGCTGGCGCTCGAGCTCACAGGAACGACGCCATCTCCGCCGCGATCGCCTGATGATCGTCGTGACCGATGATCGATCGCAACTGGCGGAGTCGGGCCGCCGTCTTGGGCCGCTCCTTGGCGAGAAAGCGCTCCTTGGCCAGCCTCAGTCGCCGCAGGGCGGCGTCTAGCCGGGTTGGACTGATCTCGCCCGATTCGGTTGCCTTGACCAGCGCCTCGAGCGTCGTTGCCTGCAGCTCGACGTCGCCGCTGCAGATCAGAACCCCGTCGCACCCGGCACGAATGGCCTCGACCGCCGAGGTGGGTACGGCGGACGTCGCGCGTAAGCGCCTTCATTTCGAGGTCGTCGCTCAGGATCACACCCTGGAAACCCAGCTCCTCGCGCAACAAGCGCTGAACAATGGCGGGCGACAGCGTCGCCGGCCGTTCCTCGTCTAGTGCCGGTACCAGCACGTGAGCTGTCATGAGGAACGCGACTTGTTCGCGGATGGCCGCGCGGAACGGCTCGAACTCCACCGCGCGCAGACGGTCTGGGGGGTGCTCGACGAGCGGCAGCTCGTGGTGCGAATCGGTGCTGGTGTCGCCGTGACCCGGAAAGTGTTTGCCGCACGCCGCCATACCCTCGGTCTGAAGAGTCCGAATGATCACCGCGCCGAGCCGCGCGACCTCGTCGGCGCGTTCCGCCAGCGCGCGATCGCCGATGACGGGATTCTGCGGGTTGGTGTGAACGTCCAGCACCGGAGCGTAATCGAGCGTGATGCCGACGGCGGCGAGCTCGCGCGCGAGCGCGCGACTGAATCGTTCGGCCAGGGCTTCCGAGCCGGCTCGTCCGAGCACCGCCATCGGCGGCCACCGCGTGAACGGCTCCTTCAGTCGGGCGACGCGGCCGCCCTCCTGGTCGATGCTCACCCACGCCGGCATCGAGCGCCCGAGCGCCTCGGCCTCAGCGGCGAGTTCAACGACCTGCTCGGGCGCCTCGACGTTGCGCCCGAACAGAATCACGCCCCCGAGATCGAACTCACGGGCTAACGAGTGCAATTCCGGCGACACCGACACGCCAGGAAAGCTGCCGATCAAGAGCTGCCCGATCTCTCGGGTGGTGGCGAGAGGCATGACTGGTCACAAAATTATAATGTGCGCGTGCGAATAACGGCTTCGGCCCCGACACGAATCGATCTGGCCGGTGGAACGATTGACATCTGGCCCCTTTACCTCTTTCATCACGGCGCTCAAACGCTCAATGCCGCCATCAGCATCCGCGCCCACGTCAGTATCGAGCCGCGGGGCGATGACGACGTCGAGATTGTCTCCGAGGATACCGGAGGACGGGTGAAGGCGTCGCATACCGCCCTGCGCGATGACGACACGCTGCCGCTGCTCGGGCGGCTTGCGTCCGCGTTCGGAGCGAGCGGCGTCACCATGCGAACGCGATCCGAGTCGCCGGCTGGCGCCGGCATCGCCGGCTCCTCTGCGCTGAATGTCGCCGTGTGCGGTGCGCTCGCCCGCTGGGCCGCTTCGACGGCCGATTCCGAGAGCCTGCTGACCACGGCGATGAACGTGGAAGCGCAAGCCATCAAAGTGCCGACCGGCTTGCAGGACTACCGGCCGGCCATGTACGGCGGGGTGGCGGCGCTCGAATTGGGGCAGCACGGCTTGAGGCGGGTACCCCTCTCGATCGACGTTGCGGAACTGGAGCGGCGAATCGTCCTCTGCTACACCGGAGCGCCGCGAAATTCCGGCACCAACAATTGGGAGATCATGAAGCGCCACATCGACGGCGATCGGCACGTCTTCGACTGCTTCGAGCGGATTCGCGACACCGCGACCGCGATGCGCACCTCGCTCGAACAAGGCGATTGGACCAGGACTGCAGCGCACCTCGCTGAGGAATGGAGCAACCGCAAACGTCTGGCTCCGGGTGTGAGCACCGCCACCATCGACGACCTCATCGCACGCGCCCTCGCGGCTGGCGCCCAGGCCGCCAAAGTGTGCGGGGCGGGCGGGGGCGGCTGCCTCTTCTGTCTCGTGCCGCCTGAGAAAGCACCGGCAGTGCGCGAGGCGCTCGTCCGTGGGGGCGCCCGCCTGCTCGACTTTCGTATCGAGACCGACGGCCTTCGGCGTCGACGGCGGCTCACTGAACCAGCGATCCCGGATATCGTGTGGCAACAATCGTGTGCTTCCGTAGCGGAAGTTCCCCAGAGGCTGCAGTCTCGCGAGTAGTTCATGGCGCTCGATAACGTGGCAATCGCTCGGGTGCTCGGCGAGATCGCCGACTTGCTCGAACTCAAGGGCGAGAATCCATTCAAGATTCGGGCGTATCGCAACGGCGCCGACATCGTGGCCAACACCCCCGAGCCGGTCGCCGGCCTCGACGCCGCGCGACTTCGAGACTGGCCTGGGATCGGCAAGGATCTCTCGATTCGCATTCTTGAAATTTGCGAGACGGGAACCTGCGGCGTTCACCAGGATTTGATTGCTCACTTCCCGCCCACCCTGCTGGAGTTGCTCCGACTGCAGGGAGTCGGCCCCAAGACCGTGGCCTTGCTCTACGGCCAGCTCAAGATCGCTTCGCTCGACCAACTGGAGGTGGCGCTCAAGGCCGGAACCCTTCGTACGTTGAAGGGAATGGGCGCCCGCAAAGAGCAGCTGCTGCTGCGCGCACTCGAGGAACGGCGTCAGCACGTCAATCGCCACCTCCTTCCCGACGCGGCTGATGTGGCCGACGCAATCCTCGAGCACCTCAAAGGCCAAGTCGCACATGTCACCTTCGACGTCGTCGGCAGCCTGAGGCGCGGCACGGAGACCTGCGGCGACATCGACATCCTGGCGTGCGGCGCAGGTCCTGACGCGATGACGGCGTTCACCTCGTACCCGCTGGTGGAGCGCGTGATCGCACGTGGCGACACGAAGTCCAGCGTGCTCGTTCGAGGAAACTACCAGGTTGACCTGCGATTCGTGTCGCCCGACAGCCGGGGCGCGGCGCTTCAGTACTTCACCGGATCGAAGCCACACAACATCGCGCTTCGAGACCGCGCACTCGACCGAGGGCTCAAGCTCAACGAGTATGGGCTCTTTCGAGTGGCAGACGACTCGAAGCTTGCCGGCGACACCGAGGAGGGCATCTACGAAGCCCTGGGACTGGCATGGGTGCCCCCGGAGCTTCGCGAGAATCGCGGCGAGATCGATGCGGCAGTCGAGCGGCGCCTCCCTGCGCTGCTCTCTGCCGCCGATCTTCGCGGCGACCTCCACATGCATACGACCGAGACCGACGGCAAGGAGGATATTGAAGGCATGATCGTGGCGGCGCGCAATGCCGGTCTCGAGTACATCGCCATCACCGATCACAGCCAGGCGCTGGCCATGGCGAATGGCCTGGACGAATCCCGCGCGCTCGCACATGCGGCCCGGATCCGCGATGTCGCGCGTCGCATCGACGGCATTCGGGTACTAGCAGGCATCGAATGCGACATCCTCGCCGACGGTTCACTCGATCTTGCGTCCGACTGCCTGGCCCAGCTCGACATCGTCATTGCGTCGGTGCACTCGGCCATCCGGCAGGACGAAGCGGAGATCACGGCTCGCCTGGTGCGCGCCATTGAACATCCCTGGGTTGACATCATCGGACACCCAACGAGCCGCAAGCTCCTGCGTCGCGAAGCCGCGAGCATCAACATGGATCAGATGGTCCGCGCGGCGGCCGCCCATGGCGTCGCCTTGGAGATCAACTGTCAGATTGCACGGCTCGACCTCTCGGACGTCAACGCCCGCTTTGCCCGCGAGCACGGCGTCAAGCTCGTCATCTCGAGTGATGCCCATTCGTCGGCGGCACTCCCCCTGACACGCTGGGGTGTGGTCGTGGCACGACGGGCATGGGCGTCCAAGAGTGACGTGCTCAATACCCTGCCGTTCGACGAGTTCCGTCGGGCCCTTCGACGCAACCGGGCGCGCACGGCATGACCGCGTTGGGAGAGATCAGGCGTTTGTACTACGGCGCGACCAGGGCGACGATTGTCCGGGATTTCGAGCGTGCCATCGACCTGCTCAAGAGCATGGGCACCGAAGAGGAGCGGGAGCGGGCCACGGTCTACATGCAGGGGCTGGCCGACATGCGTTCGCAGTGGGTAAAGAAGTCGGCCAAGACTCCCAAGGCGCGTCAGCGAGCTCGTTAATCACTCGCCCGGGGTGGCTTCCGGCTTTAGAGCCTGTGAATTTATCCTCTCGTGGCTTCCGCCTTCAGGCGGAAGTTGGGCGCGGGCAATTGATCTTCCGGCTAAAGCCGGAAGCCACGCGATCGTTCATTCACAAGCTCTGAAGGCAGAAGCCACAGGAGAGCGTAGATTAGGCGGGGCGGCGTGGAGCGCCCCCGGAGCGCGCTCGTCCGCGGGGGGGCAACGAAAAGTAGAACAGACCGGCGACGACAGGAATCAAGGCGCCAACGACGCTCGTCACAAGCCGGAGCATCTGGCCGCGTGGCGGGGGCGTTTGGCTCAGGTGCTGCTTCGGGAATCGCGGTGTCATCATCCTGCGGATAGCGAGCGAGGAACAGCCGCAGGGTGGTCTCGGGATCGAGTCCGATCTCAGACGCGTACGATCGCACGATGGCGCGCCGGTAGATGCCACCCGGCAACTGTGAGACCCGATTCCGTTCGAGCATGTCGAGCGTGCGGACCGAGAGCTTGGTGGAATCGGCAATCTGTCGCAGCGACCGGCCCGATCGCTCTCGCGCCGCACGGAGCCAGGCGCCGACGTCGCCGTTTGACGGTTCGGTCATCAGCCAACATCGTTCCGACCCGTGGGGGCCAGGAGGCAGCTGCGGATCATCTGTTTGGTAGTCGCCAGAAGTGCCGTAATCACAGGCAAGTAGCGTCATCTTAGGAACGCTTCCAAGCGGTGTCAAAAGAAAACCGGAGATTGGCCATCAGCTCTTGCACCGAACTTGTGAGGTCCGCAGGCCCCCGGGACGGAATGAACATCGAGATGGCGGCAATGCCGCTGGCTCCGGTCTCCGCAATTTCGGCTGCGCGCTCCGGGGTGACCCCGCCAATTGCCCACACAGGACAGGTTCCCGCGCGCTCGACAACCTTTCTCAGGCCGTCGAGCCCCAGCCGCGACGTCCCTCCAGGCTTCGACGACGTCTCGAACACGCTGCCTGCAATCAGATAGTCCGCGTCGGGCACGGCGGGCAAGCGCTCGGCATCGTGAACCGACCGCCCGACAAACTGGCCGTGACCGAGTAGCTGCCGCGCCACGCGGTTTGGGACGCTGTCTTCACGCAGATGCACGCCGCTGCTCGGGGCGGCAACAGCTACGTCAATTCGGTCGTTCACAAGGATGGCGACGTTTCTGTCCGATGCTGCCGTCATTGCGGCCTGGACGAGCTGCACGAGCGTGCGTGAGTCAAGGTCACGTTCACGAATCTGCACCACGTCAACGCCACCTCGAACGGCCCCTTCAATCTGTGATACCAGCAACCGTCTCGGGTCGTGATCGGATTGGGCCACTGTGGCCGCTAACCGTTGCCGGTCAGTGATGAGACATAGGACCGGGCGGGGCCACTCACGGTGCATGATCGCTCAGCCTCGAGGGGTCTTCTGGAAGCGAGCTCTGGGAGCGCCCCCTGGCGAGGAAGACATCGACCAACTCGGCGATCGCTGCGATCACATTGACCACACCGAGGCCCGACACCGCCCCTCGCACGAATGCGTTGGCCAGGACCGCGTCGAGGCCCGGCACGAGGCCGGCGAAGTAGTTCCTCTCCCAAAACGCGGACCACGGAATCAGGATCAAGAGGAGACCCGCCTCGAGGAGCAGGGCAACCAGGAGGAGGCGTCTAAACAGGGCGCGTAACCTTTGGCGCGTCGGCGTCGAACGCTTCGACAGGACCGAGAATCTCGCTCTCGAGGCAGTCGAACAACGTGGGGGGTCTGAACGATCGACGGTGAGCCTCTGAGTAGCCGTGTCGTGCAACGGCGGACAGATGGTCGGCGGTTGCATATCCCTTGTGACGGTCGAATCCATAGCGCGGATCGCTGACGTGCAAACGGTCCATCAGGCGGTCGCGCGTCACCTTGGCCAGAATCGACGCTGCGGCAATGGCTGCACACTGGCGGTCGCCTTTTACGACCCCACGCTGTGCCATCGGGAGCGAGGGAATCCGGAAGGCATCGACCAGCACCGCGTCGGGGAGAGGCGCCAGCGCGAGAACCGCGCGTTGCATGGCTTTCAACGTGGCCTGATGAATGTTGATCGCGTCGATCTCGGACGGCTCTGCCGCTGCCACGGCCCAGGTCATGGCCCGCGTTACGATCGTCGTCGTAGAGCCGCTCGCGTCCCTGCACGGTGAGCAGCTTCGAATCGGCAAGGCCGGCGATATGCCGGCTTGGGTCGAGCACGACCGCACCGGCCATGACCGGGCCGGCGAGACAACCGCGTCCGACCTCGTCCACGCCCGCCACGCAGACGAAGCCGTAGCGTCGAAGCGCGTTTTCAATCGTCCGCCGTGCGCCGACCTTCTTCATGCCCCGCACCCGTCGGCACCTCGAGGCACCTTCGTTACGCCCGCTTGACTTCTTTCATGCGAGCCGCCTTGCCCTTCAGCTCGCGCAGGAAGTAGAGCTTGGCGCGTCGAACCTTGGCCGACCGCACGACGTCCACCTTCTGGATGATCGGCGAATGCATCGGAAAGATGCGCTCCACGCCCTGGCCAAACGAGACCTTGCGGACGGTGAACGACGCGCGAATGCCTCCGCGACGCAGGTTGATGACCACGCCTTCGAAGATCTGAATGCGCTCCTTGTCGCCTTCCTTGACGCGCACATGTACGCGGACGGTGTCGCCCGCCTTCATCCGAGGGCGCTCGGTCAACTGCGCCTTTTCCACCAACTCCATAGCCCCCATGATCATTCGCTCCCTTCGCTCTCTCTCACGAGCGTGCGCACGTTCCAACTCGCGCAGCCACTGCCGCTCGTCGTCTTCGAGTTGCGCGATCCCGAGCAGCTCGGGTCTGCGCTCCGCCGTCCGCCGCAGCGCCTCGCGGCGCCGCCACCGCCGAATCTCGGCGTGATGCCCCGAAACCAGCACGTCCGGCACCCGGTGCCCGCGGAATTCCGCCGGTCGCGTGTAGTGCGGATAGTCCAGCAATCCCCGCGTGAATGACTCCGCTTCAACCGACTGCTGCGTCACCCACGACACCTGGTATCAGACGCCCAACCGCGTCGACCACGACCAGCGCCGGCAGCTCCCCGCCCGAGAGCACGTAGTCGCCAATCGACACTTCCTCGGTCGCGACGATGCTCCCGGACTCGGTCGTCTACCCCTTCGTATCGGCCGCAGAGCACCACGAGATGCCGCAACCCGGCCCAACCGTCTGGCGTCGGCTTGCGTGAGCACACGGCCTGCCGGCGACATCAGCAGCACGGCGTCCGGCTTCCCTCGCGACTCGGCAAGCGCCTCCACCGCCGCAAAAAGCGGCTCCGGCTTCATCACCATCCCCGGCCCGCCGCCGAACGGCACGTCGTCCACAACCCGATGCCGGTCGGTCGTGAAATCGCGCAGGTTATGGACGGCGATGTCCAGTCGCCCACTTTCCCGCGCCCGGCCAATCACCCCCACCGCCAGGCGGCTTCCACCATGTCGGGGAAGATGGTGACGATGTCGAATTTCATCGACGAAGTTACAAGTTACAAGTTACAAGTTCCAAGTTGAGTTATCAGTTGCCTTGATTCGAGCACTTCGTTTTGAACTTGCAACTTGTAACTTGTAACTTCCCCGTTCTCCTACCGCCACTCCCCATTCACTTCCAGCAGCCCTTCCGGCGGGCTGATCACGATGCGTTGCGCCGCGACGTCGATGGCGCAAATCTCCTGCGCCAGCGGAATCAGCACCTCGGCCCGTGTTCCGCGAACCACCAACCGCGTGGCATCACCCTCGCCCTGCACCGCGATCACACGACCGATGCGTTCGCCTGTGCCGCGTCTCCACCTCGCAGCCAATGAGCTGGTGGTGGTAGTAGGTGCCGTCCGGCAAGCGGCGCCTGCTCGGTCTCTGGCACGCGCAGCTCGTAGCCCGCCAGCCGTTCCGCCTCGCTGATCGACGCCAATGCCCGCAGATGCCCACAATCGGCCGGCCCTGCTGAAACCTGACGGTCGTCACCTCGAGCCGCTCGATCGGCCCGTCGCTGCGCCGTGCGTGCAGGATGCCGCCGACTCGAAACCGTTGCTCCGGAAAGTCGGTCTCCGACTTGAGGATGACCTCGCCGCGGTTTCCGTGCGTCCTGGCCACGAACCCGACCAGCACCATCGCATCCCAGTCGTCGCGGTCATCCACGTCAGTTTCCAGTTACCAGTTGTCAGTTCAAAGGCCGTTCGAACTTCCTTGAACTGGTAACTGGCAACGTGGCCGCTTCGTTACCGTCCCGGGCTGTCCCGAATATCGAGCGTCGCCCGCTTGCCGTCGGCCTCCGCCGCCGTGGCCAGCAGCGTCGCACGGCGGCGGCCGTTCGTCCTTGCCGGCCGATCACACGACCGAGATCACCGGGCGCCACCTGCAGCTCGATCACCGTCATGCCGCGGCGTTCGCTTTCGCCCACACGCACAGCATCCGGCTGGTCGGCCAGCGCCTTGGCGATCGCTTCGACCAGTCCCTTGAGGTCCGCCACGATGCGCCTACGTCGTCGCGGCGGCCGCCGCGCGCCTGCGCGCGCCTGACTCCGGTCCTTCGTCAGGTGACGCGCCATCAGCGTCCGGACCGAATCCGATGGCCGCGCGCCCTTCTTGAATCCAGTGGTTGACCCGCTCGCGGTCGATCTCGACCGCGGCCGGCTTGGTCCGCGGGTTGTAGGTCCCGAGCACTTCGAGGAAAGCTTCCCTCGCGGGGTGTCCGGCCTTCGGTGACCACGACTCGGTAGTACGCCCGCTTCTTCGATCCCACACGCCGCATTCGTATCGACAGCATTGTTGTTCCTTCGCTTGTCAGTTCGTCCGGTTGCCAGTTCCGACGTTACTTCATCAGACTAAACGGGCCCTTTTTCTTCTTTTTCTTCGGCGGCGCTGCGATCGTCTGCCCGGTCGCCTGCCCCACCATCTTCAGCATCCGCTGCATCTCGTTGAACTGCTTCAGCAGCCGATTGACGTCTTCGACGGCGGTGCCGCTGCCTCGCGCGATCCGCCGGCGCCGGCTGCCGTCGATCATGTCTGCGTACTTGCGCTCCTCGGGCGTCATCGAACCGATGATCGCTTCCACGCGACGCAGCTGCCGCTCGTCCGGCTTCTGATCGGCCAGCTGCTTGAGGTTTCCCATTCCCGGCAGCATGCCGAGGATGTGCTCGAGCGGGCCCATCTTTCGCAGCGTCTTCAACTGGTCGCGAAAGTCCTCGAGCGAGAACCCTCCTTTGCGAATCTTCTCCTCGAGCTTTTCGGCCTCGGTCTCGTCGATCGCCTCTTCGGCCTTTTCGATGAGCGACAGCACGTCGCCCATACCCAACAGGCGCGACACGAACCGATCGGCGTGGAACGCCTCGATGTCCTCGATCCGCTCGCCGGCGCCGACAAACGCGATCGGCACGCCGACGACCGACACCACCGACAGAGCGCCGCGCCGCCGCGCGCATCGCCGTCGATCTTCGTGAGCACGACGCCCGTGACGCCTACCTGCCGATTGAACTCACCAGCGCTCTTGATGGCGTCCTGACCGGTCATCGCGTCGGCGACGTACAGCAGATCGACCGGCTGCGGTCGCATCCTTGATCGCGACCAGCTCGCCCATCAGCTCGTCGTCGATGTGCAAACGGCCCGCCGTGTCGACGATCACGACGTCGTTGCCGACGTTGCGCGCGGCGCTCAGCGCGCTCTGGGCGCGCGCGACGGGGTCCATTTCACCCGCGGGATCGTGAACGCGCGCGCCGGCCTTTTCCGGCCATGACCGTCAGCTGTTGAATCGCCGCGGGCCGCCGGACGTCGGTTGACACCAGCAACGGGTGGCGGCCTTGCTTCTGCAGCCACTTCGCGAGCTTGGCCGATGTCGTTGTCTTGCCGGAGCCCTGCAGGCCAAGCATCAGGATGACGCGCGGCCTCGCGTGCGTTTCCTGCAGACCGCCCTTCGCGTCGCCGAAAAGCGCGATCAGCTCGTCACGGACAATCTTGACGACCTGCTGACTCGGCGTCAGGCTCTTGAGAACCGCCTGATCCATCGCCCGGTCGCGAACGCGGTCGATAAACGCCTTGACGACCTTGAAATTGACGTCCGCTTCGAGCAGCGCCATTCGGATCTCGCGGAGCGCCGCCTCCACCGTCGATTCGGTGAGGCGAGTCTCACCTTTCAACGATTGAAAGACGTCCTGGAGTCGGGTGCTGAGCGCGTCGAACATCGGCTGGCACTGGCCAAAGGCAGGCGCATATACGTCGCTCAGCCTTCGCGAGACAAACCCTTATTCTAGTGTGATTTCTGAGGAGAGGTCAACGGGAAGTGCCTGGTGCCGGAGTGCCTCGGGTGCCTCAGGTCGATGCTGGTGCCTTGGGCGTCGGCCACATGGCGAGTGCTAATGGGTACACCGAGCCCTTGCACTGCACTTAGCACAGGCACGTCAGACCGAGCACCCAGGCACGCCAGGCACCTGGGCACCAAGGCACCTAGACCGAATCCAACCGATGCCCCAGCTTGTCCTTCTTGGTTTTCAAGTACCTGCGAGTGTGCTCGGAGGCGGGCACCTCGAGGGGCAGCCACTCCAGCACGGACAGGCCATAGCCTTCGACCGCCACCATCTTGCGCGGGTTGTTGCTGAGCAGACGCATCGACCGGACCCCCAGCGCGCGCAGGATCTGGACGCCGATTCCGTAATCACGCTGATCGGCCTTGAAGCCCAGGCGCTCGTTGGCCTCGACGGTGTCGAGTCCCTGATCCTGGAGTTCGTAGGCGCGAATCTTGTTCGCCAGGCCAATGCCGCGCCCTTCCTGATTGAGGTACAGCAGCACGCCGCGGCCTTCGGAGGCGATCCGCTGCATCGCGGTCTGCAACTGCGCACCGCAGTCACACCGCGCGGAATGGAAGACATCGCCCGTCAGGCACTTCGAATGGACACGCACCATCACCTTCTCGCCGTCGCCGATCTCTGCCGAAGACCAGCGCGACATGCGATTCGTTGTCGATGAGGCTCTGGAAGCAGTGAATGCGGAACTCGCCGAATTGGGTCGGGAGCTTGGCGACGGCGACCTGCTGCACCAGGCCCTCCGTCCGCATGCGATAGCGGATCAGATCGGCGATGGTGATCATCAGCAGCTTGTGCTTCTTCGCGAATCGGGCTAGCTCGGGCACCCGTGCCATCGAGCCGTCCTTACTCATGATTTCGCAGATCACGCCGGCGGGATACAGCCCCGCGATGCGGGCGAGATCGACCGCCGCTTCGGTCTGACCGGCACGGACCAGCACGCCGCCTTCTCGCGCGCGCAGCGGATGCATGTGCCCGGGGCGCGCGAGATCGGTCGGTTTCGTCTTGGGGTGAATCGCCGTCAGCACGGTCTTCGCCCGATCGTGAGCGGAGATGCCGGTGCTCACGCCCTTCTTGCCTTCGATCGATACCGTGAAAGCCGTGTTCAGGATGGTCGTGTTCTTGTCGACCATGAGCGGGATCTCGAGCTCGTCGAGCCGCTCGACCGGTCATGGGCAGACAAATCATGCCGCGCCCATGCGTGGCCATGAAGTTGATGGCTTCAGGCGTGACCTTCTCCGCCGCGATCGTCAGATCGCCCTCGTTTTCGCGATCCTCGTCGTCGACGACGATCACCATCTCGCCGCGTCGAATGGCGTCGATGGCGTCGTCGATCGGCGCAAAGGGCGACCGCTTGCCTTTGGCAATCTTCAGTTTGGCCGGCATGGATTCCACCTGGTCACTCAATCACCCAATCCAATCACTCAATCGCCCAATCACCCATTGCAATCACCCAATCACGCAATCACTCAGTCACGCAATTCAAGCGCCCTCACCACATACTTCCCAATCATGTCGCATTCCAGGTTGACGCGACTATCCCGGGTCAGCGCCCGTATGGTCGTTGCCGTCCACGTGAATGGCACGATCTGCACGTCAAAGTGGGTGTCGGCGAGGTCTGCCACGGTCAGACTCACGCCATCCACCGCCACCGACCCTTTGCGAATGAGGTACGGCGCCAGATCTGCAGGATAGGAAATCGTCAGCCACTGGGTCTCGGCCTCGGGCCGAACAGCGGTCACCACGCCAACTCCGTCCACGTGACCCTGCACGAGGTGGCCACCAAGCCGGCCGTCTGGTCGCAGCGATCGCTCGAGATTGACGCGGCAATTGCGGGACTAGCCCTCCGAGCGTCGTAATCCGCGCCGTTTCCGGCACCGACGTCGGCCCGGAAGCCGCTCGCGTCGACATCGGTGACGGTCAGGCACACGCCATTGACGGCCAGACTGTCGCCCAGCGCGAACTGCGAGGCGAGCGCGGTTTCGATCCGAATCCGATATCCGGCCTCGGTCGGTGCGCAGCTCAGTGAGCGTCCCGACGGCTTCAACGATCCCCGTGAACATCAGCTTCGATCCAGATATCGGGCCCTCGCGGCTCAGCCACAAGGTCGGACCAGGAGTCCGCGGCGCGATGACGTCGCCGCTCAGCCACGGAACGCCAGCGGGTCCGAGCATGCAAGGGGCGATCACGAGATGCAACCGGTCCACGACACCCGCCTCGCACAAGGCGCGCCTGCAGCCGCGGCCCCCCTTCGACCAGGAGCGTCGAGATGTCCCAGGCGAGCGAGCGCGCGGAGGCTCTCGACGAGCGATTGCCGCGACCACGAATGACGCCGCCCGCCGCCTCGAGTGCGTCCGCCCTGGCGGCCGCGTCACCGTCGCGTCGGTCTGTCACTATTATGACCGGCCCCTCAGAGAGCGTCGAGAACAGCCGCGCCGTCGGCGGTGTGCGCAGCCGCCGGTCGAACACCACACGAATGAGCGGTCGGACGCGGTGGACCGCGCGCGCCGTCAGCAGCGGATCATCGACCAGCACCGTCTCCGATCCGACGGCAACCGCGTCCACCGCTGCTCGCAGGATCTGCGCTCTTGGTATTCGCCGGCCCGGAGGTGAGCTGCGTGCGCACACCCGAATGCGCCGCCACGCGCGCGTCCAGGCTCGTGGCGGCCTTGAGAAGCACCAACGGGCGCTGCCACCGCTTGACCGTCACAAACGCTGCATTGAGCCTCGAGGCCTCCTGTGTCATGAGGCCGTCTTCGACCACGACCCCGTTGCGCTTGCAGCTCGGCAAACCCCTGGCCGCTGACCCGCGGATCGGGATCGGTCATGGCGGCGACGACCCGGCTGATGCCCGCGTCGATGATGCGGCGCGTGCAGGGGCCCGTGCGACCGACGTGGCAACAGGGCTCGAGGTTGACGTAAATCGTGCCGCCGTGCGCGCGCCTGCCCGCCTCGTCGAGCGCGTGCACTTCGGCGTGCGGTTCGCCGGCGCGCGCGTGCCACCCTTGTCCAACGATGACCCCGTCCGGCGAAACCACGATGGCGCCGACCATGGGGTTAGGCGTGGTGCGGCCCTGGCCGCGAGCGGCGTGAAACAGCGCCCGCCGCATCATCGCGAGGTCGAACGCTCTAGACATCTCCTAAGACGGTCTACCACTTCTCCTGGAAGAGCGCCTCGACGTAATCGGTCGCTGAGAACGGCAGCAAGTCGTCGATGCCCTCGCCCACGCCGACGTATCGAATTGGCACCTTGAGGTCGTGGGCAATGGCGACCGCCACGCCGCCCTTGGCGGTGCCATCGAGTTTGGTCAGCACGATGCCGTTGACGCCGGCGACGCTCGTGAACTCACGCGCCTGCGCCAGGCCGTTCTGCCCGACCGTCGCGTCGAGCACGAGCAGCACGTCGTGCGGCGCGCCGGCCACCTCACGTTCGGCGACTCGCCGGATCTTCTCGAGCTCGTTCATCAGATTCGTGCGCGTATGCAGCCGGCCGGCGGTGTCGACGAGCACCGTGTCTCGGCCACGCGCCTTGCTCGCCGCCAGCGCATCGAAAACGACGGCCGCCGGGTCGGAGCCTTCGCGCGCGCGGACCATGTCGACGCCGGCGCGATCGGCCCAGATCTGGAGTTGATCGACGGCTGCGGCGCGAAACGTATCGGCGGCGCAAATCAGCGGTGTCTTGCCGTCCGCCTTGAGCTGATTCGCCAGCTTCCCGACCGTCGTCGTCTTACCCGTGCCGTTGACGCCGACGATCAGCGTGACATGCGGTCGTTCACCGTTGACCGCCGGCCGGTCGACCTCGCTGAAGATGCGGAGGATTTCCTGCTTGACCAGATCCCGCAGGCTCTCGCCGCGCCGCGCGCGCGTGCGCACCGCCTCGACGATCTCGTCGGTGGCCGACACCCCGACGTCCGCCATGATGAGGAGCTCCTCGAGTCCCTCGAGCGTGTCAACGTCAATCGGCCGCGAACGCTGCGCCGGCGTATCGGCCCGCTCGACGAGCGCTTCGAAGCGCTCGGAGAACTGCTGCGCGGTGCGGGCGAGGCCCGCCTTCAACTTGTCGAAAAGACCCAATAGGAGAACCTTCGTTGAGAACCTTCGTTGAGAACCTCGTCGAGAACCTTCGTCGAGAGATCTTACTCTTGCTTCTGGCGCCGGCCCATCAGCTCGTAGACCGCGCTTCGCGGGTCGCGACGGCCCTCGAGGACTTCGCCCATCTGCGTGGCAATCGGAAGCTCGACGCCATGTTGCCGACCGAGCTCAATCGCCGCGCGAGTCGTTCGGACGCCCTCGGCGACCATGCGGGTGCTCGCGACAATGTCCGCGACCGTGCGACCGCGCGCCAGCTCGATCCCGACGTGGCGGTTGCGGCTGAGGTCGCCCGTGCAGGTCAGCACGAGGTCCCCGAGCCCGGCCAGCCCGGCGAGCGTGTCGCGCTGCGCGCCCGAGGGCCACCGCCAGCCGCGCAATTTCCGCCAGTCCACGCGTGATCAGTGCCGCGAGCGCGTTGTGCCCAAGCCCAAGCCCTTCGACGACTCCCGCCGCGATCGCGATGATGTTCTTCAGGGCGCCGCCGATTTCGACGCCGACGACATCCGAACTGCCATACAACCGCAGCGCGCCCGACCGAAACTCCTGCTGCACATGTTCGACGGCGCCGTTGGTCGTTGACGCGACAACAACCGCCGTCGGCAGCTCGCGTGCGAGTTCGGCTGCGAAGCTTGGTCCTGACAACACCGCGATTTCACGGACGTGCGGCACCGCGCAGCGTGACGACCTGGGACATGCGGAGCAGCGTCTGCTCTTCGAGCCCCTTGGTCGCGCTCACGACGAGCGCATCCTGCGAGAACGAATGCCGAGGCCGCGTCGAAGCACATGCCGAAGCCCATGAGACGGGACGGCCAAGACGACCATGCCCGCACCTGCGAGCGCGGCGTCAAGTGAATGAGTGGTGGTCAGCGCGTCCGGAAAGTTGACGTCGGCCAGATAGACGGCGTTGGCGCGACGCTTCGACATCTCGTCGACAAGCGCACAGTCCCGCCCCCACAGGCGGACCTCGTGACCGACGCGCGCCAGGTGAATCGCAAGCGCGGTGCCCCAGCTTCCGGCTCCGAGAACCGCAACCGTCTGGCTCACGCCTTCTGCCCCAGCCTTCTCTCGGTGCCAGCGCTGCAGCCGCACGAGATTGCCGCGATGGCGCTGAATGATCAGCAGCGCCGCGACCGCGGCTCCCGCCACGACCGGGATCGGTTCGTTCGTGATCCACGCCAGCGGCGGCAGCAGCGCCGTCGCGACCACGAGACCAAGCGACACATACCGCGTGATCCACACGACGCAGCACGAAATGACCGCCGCGGCGATCGCCGTGGCGAGCGGCGCAAGCGTCCAGAACACACCGCACGCCGTTGCCACGCCCTTGCCGCCCTGGAACCGAAGCCACACCGGATAAACATGACCGATGATCGCGGCGACGCCGGCGGCGACTGGGCGCCGCGCTCCCGTTCGTGACGCGCGCGGTCAGCAGCACACTGCTGGCGCCCTTCGGCACATCGACGAGCACCACGATGATGGCGAGAGCCAGAGCCGGCCGTCCGGTAGACGTTGGCGGCGCCCACGTTGCCGCTGCCAACGCGGCGCAGATCGATCCCCTTGAGCTGATTGGCGACAAGGTAGCCAAGCGGGAACGATCCCACACCGTAGCCGACGAGGAGAGGAAGCAGGGTGTCCACGATGTCAGTTACAAGTTACAAGTTACAAGTTCAAAGTTGAAAGGTTGCGAGTCGCCGTATAACGTGGGCCATTAGGTGAGAGTTGACTGTGGTACAGCGTCACATGATCGACGCGTGTAACGGTGCGGCCGTGACTGGACAGTCGACAGCGATGTCGGACCAGTCGACACGCCGCTGCCCGGATCTTGTACCCGCGCGACCGTCACGTGGGCTCTAAAGGGCCGGGCATCGTCGTCGACGCCAACGGCTGTCGAACGCTCGCGCACAATCAAGGCGAGCGCCTGCATCAACTGCGTGGGCTTCGGTGGCTGCCCCGACCCAGAGGACGCGCGGCTTTCGCGTGTCCGGGAACGTCACCGAGGACGCCCCATGCGACACTCGAAGGGCCGGTCAGCGAGCCGCTGAGCCGCCAAGCGTGTTGATGACCGTGTCAGATCGTGCTCCGGCGATTTCGCCGAGAAACTGCAGCGTCACGATGCGCGACCTCTGGGTTCACCCAGGTGATTCGCGGCGCACGCCGCCCGTTCAGCAATGAGTCGATCTGCTCCCGCACCGCGCTCAGTTGTGCGCGAGTCTCCGGTGACAGATCGACGGCCACGAAGAGCCGCATACGTTAAGTTACAAGTTACAAGTTACAACGGGACGATTTGTGCGCAACGCCCCGATGGTTTGAGCGGCTCGTCGGTGGCCACGACCTTTGAACTTGTAACTTGTAACTTGTAACTTCCTGTCGTCATCTCCTGTCCCAGTCGGCGTTCGGCGACGCCTTGATCAGGAGACGCCGCACCATATCGAGGGCCGTGAAAGCCGCAAACGTCTTCACAACCTCGCGATTCCCGGGAAATCGAAACGTACGGACTTGCGTGTTCGTCCGACACGACTGCAATACACACCGTGCCGACCGGCTTGGCCTCGGATCCGCCGCCTGGGCCCGCGATTCCCGTGATGCCGACGCCAACGTCGACTCGGCACTCTCGCGAATCCCACGAGCCATGGCCTCGGCCACTGGCTCGCTCACGGCCCCTGCTGCTCGATCAACGCCGGCGATACGCCCAGCAGATCGATCTTCGACGGCGTTG
Source organism: uncultured Acidobacteriota bacterium (assembly GCA_963734095.1). Classification (GTDB taxonomy): domain Bacteria; phylum Acidobacteriota; class Vicinamibacteria; order Vicinamibacterales; family UBA2999; genus JACCSI01. Next base: position 260,665 of record CAVTGK010000061.1, read on the forward strand.
CTGTAGACGACAACGCTCCTCTCAACGTAGTCGGACGAGCCCGCGCACGTCGGTCAGCCGAGAAGTCGCGAGCCCGCCGGTGCACGACTCGGCGAGCGCGATGCCGCCATCCGCGCGCGCGGAGCAAGCCGCCCACGACTTCCTCCAGAGATTGGCCATCACTGCTGAAGAGATCGTGGGGCAGGACTCGTCCGATCTCGTCGACTGCGGCGTCGAGCGCTGCCGCAATCGCTGGCTCGTCGGTGCCGCGCGCCGAGAGATGCAGCTCGATCTGACCTGGCGCTGCGAGAATCGTGGTTTCGATTGGTATCTGCCCGACCGCGCCATTGGCTATACACCGGCTGCGTCAGCTCCTCGACGCGTGACTCGCTGCGCCCGGCAATCCGAAGCACGCGCCGCACGAGTCGAATGCCGCCGGCGCTGGGCTTCAGTCGATCGGCCATGATGCCTTGCACGATCGGCTTCATCTCGCGCGGCGGGCCCGGAACGAGAGCCACCGCCTTGTCTCCGGTCTCGATCCACAACCCTGGCGCCGTGCCGTTTGCGTTCGGCAGCACGATCGCGCCGACGCGGCACCATCGCCTGCCGCCGATTGATTTCCGGCATCGTCCAGCCGCGCATCGCGAACCGACGGCGAATCGACGTCGGTGATCGCCGGGTCTTCAGTGAGCGGCAGCCCGAGCCGCTCAGCAACGACCTCGCGCGTGAGATCGTCTTCCGTCGGGCCCAGCCCCCCGGTGAGCACGACCAGATCGACTCGTTGCAGGGCATGGTCGAACTGCGCCGCCAGCTCGCGCCGATCGTCGCCCACAACCGACTTGAAAAGCACCTCGATGCCAATCTCGTTCAGTGCGCTCGTGATGAACAGACGAGTTGGTGTCGAGACGCGACGAGGTCAGCAACTCACTGCCGATCGCCAGGATGGCCGCCCGGCGGATCGGGGCGCCGCTCATGCGAAGCACACCCGGAAACAGGCGATCAGCAATCGCATCGTCACATGGCCGTACACGCCCGGCCACGAGATCATCCAACATGATGCCAGGCCCGCCGTGCAGGTGCTCGAGCCGCGCCGCTGGATAGGGCTTCAGCACATCGTAGATGCGGAAGAGCAAGGAAGCCGACGAGCGCGCCGACAGGCGTCACGTTCAGAAAGGCAAGCGTGACCAGCATGCCCAGGACTTCGTCGATCACCACCGGGCCCGGATCCTTGCCCAACTGCCGCTCGACGATCGTCCGCCGACCAGATCCCGAGCACAAGCGACAACGCGATCGCACCGCTTCGCGACGGCGCTGTCGATCACGCGAAGGACGACGTAAATGAAGAGGCCAACCGCCGAGCCGGCAGTCCCGGGCGCGACCGGCACGAACCCGACAAAGCCGGCCGTGGCAATGACACAGCGCCAAGCGATTCATCGTCAAGGTTCCAAAGTTCCAGAGTTCCAGGGTTCCAAAGTTCCAGGGTTCAAGTTCCAAGCCTCATTGATTGACGCTGTCGAACCAGGAGCTTGAACTGTGAAACCTGACGTCGAACTCGGAACCTTGGAACCCTGGAACCTTGGAACGCTCTTGCCGGCAACGCACGACGCGCGTGCCCGGCCACACGGTCCTGGAGGGCCCTGGCATCCGACGAGAAAAGGGCGGGAATGTACCCGAGGCCGACGGTGAAGAAGGACGCCAGGCAGCCAGCGCGCGCAGGACGGCTGACCGTGAATCGCCACGCGCCGTCCATCGTCGCCAACGACTCTGATACCGGTGAGCATCTTGCCAATGGTTTGGCCGCCGGCGGCAGTGAATGCCACCAGGTAGCCACCGTTGAGCAGCAGCAAAAACGCGCCCAGCGGTGCAGCGATCGCGGGCAGCGGTCAAGTCGGCCACGTTGACCGAGTCCAGTCATCGCCAGCGTCAAGATAGACAATCGCGGCATCGATGCCGCCAGACTACCGCCACGTCGATCAGCATGGCTCCCAACGCGCGCCACCAGGACCGCCTGCGCTTGGTTCGCGAGCGTCTCTCGAAGCGGCGCAGACAACATCGATCTCAGCCTCGTGGTCCTCGTCTGGGATGCGATCGATGTCGTCGGCCTGGAAGTTGAGCGCCGATTCGTCGCGCCGCGGTCGAAAAGGACGAGGACGCAGTCGCGGCACGTCGGGCGTCGCACGCCTCACCGAGAGCGGCGGCCGGACCGGGCGCGGTTTGGTGATGAGCGGCGTGTCGTCTGCCTCGTCCGATCGGCGGTGCGAAAAGGGGCAGGCCTCCCGGCGAGCTGAGGAGGTCGCCTGCCGTGATCGAACCGCCGGTGGCGCTGAAACGACTGACGGTGCGCCGACGCGGCACGATGGTGGTTCGGTGACCAGCGCCTGGGCGAGCCCTGCCGCTCGTTGACCTTCGGTCATGTCGGTCGGCGTCGGGCTGCCGCCGATCAGACGATCGAGATCGAGTGCCGGCAGGTCGTCGCGCATGCTCAGGGCCAGCTCAGATCGAGATCGGCCATCGGCGCGACCGGCGCCGTCGCGAACGTTGAGCGGCAATCTCGGTGGCCGCTTCGCAACGGTGTTGCGAGCGAGAAATCGTAGCCGCAATTCCGGCAACGATCGCCGGTCTCGAATCCCAGGTATCCGCACTTTGGGCACTTCATTCGCGCGAGGTTGCTGGCCCCTTCCGCGGCCGCGACGTTGAGTAGTTGGCGCTGAATCTCGGCACGAAGCCGGTCGGCCTCCGGGCGTGATGCGTCGCCGATCGGCACGCGATCGAGCTCGTGTCAATGCGTCGCGCAGTCGCCCGCGGGCGAGATGCGCTCGACTTCTGCGCCACGAACATCTCGGTCGCGCCAGCCAGCGGCAAGCGCTTCGGGGATCATCGGCACGACGACGGGCGGCTCGTCGCGGCGCTAGGAGAATTGAAGATCGCCCACGAGGAGGGTTCCGGGATCGCAATGCCCCACACGCCCACTCCGAGCACACCGACTGCGGCCGCCGCAGCAAGAGTGCCGCCGCAATCCATCCCTGACGACGATGGGCGCGGCTTGCGTGGGTCTCGACGGCCGCGGCATCCTTCGACCAGTCGATCGACATTCGCGATCTCGGCGACGGTGCGGCCGCCTGTGCGGCGCCAAGCCGCTCGATGCGATCGAGCATGCCCTGCGCATCGTCGAGCGATGCCCCACGCTCGACGGCATCGGACGACGAGGCGGCGCGCGAGCGCCACATCGCCCTCGTGAAACGCCTCGATGCCCTGATGAAGAACAGCTTCGGATTCGCGCTGCCGCTCGGCCTGGGCGCTCCGCGCCCGCTCGATGTAGGCGCGGGCGCGGCCGTGGTGCCGATCGAGGAACAGGACGCGCGTCCAGAGATTGATGGCTTGTTCGTATTGATTGGCGAAATACTGATCGAGGCCCGCAAGCAGCAATTGCTCGATTCGTGCGTCCCGCTCGGCGCCGCTCAGCGCCTCGGCCGCTCGCGTGTCGGAACGAAGGTGATCGTGGGGTGCCAAATGCCTGCCGAATCGCCGGGCGATCGAGTGCCGGGTGCTCTACTGCCTCCTGCCCCGCGGCCCGAAAGTCTTGCGAAGTATAGCACTTACGGGCACGGCTCAGGGCGTAGGGATTAGGTGGCATGGCAAGCGGCCGCCGGCTGCTCGTGAAGCAGAGAAAGGGCCGGAGACGCTCAGTCGTGCCCGGCCCTGCCAGTCCGTGTTCGCGCTTCCGGCTGCTTCGCGCTTCCGCGCTTCCGCGTTTTCCGCGCTTCCTTAGAAGCGGAAGATCATCGAGAAGCGGTACGCACGAGGTAGCGTGCCGGCGAGACCGCCGCGGAACGATCCACGCGACGTTGCCTTGCCGAAGTTCGCGATGGCCGCCGCGCAGCCGGTTCCCGCTCCGAACCGCAGCACACGACGTTGTTCGACCGCAGCTTCTCCTGACGATCCGTGATGTTGAAGATCTCAGCGCGGAATCCCGCCTGTGCCGTGCTGTAGATGCGCCAGGTCGCCTTCGATCGACGTGTCGAGATACCACTCCATGCCGTCAACCGGGTCGGCGCCACGCTCGTTGTAGAAGTAGGTCGCGGTGTTCCCCGAGTTGGTCGAGGTTCCCGGGAACAGCACGTTGACCGTGCGGGTCTTCTCGTAGCGGAACTTCGACAGCGCTTCGGTCAGCGCGCCGAAGGTCAGGTTGACCGGCCCGACCGGACGAACGTAGGCCGCCGACGAGCTTGAAGTTGTGCGGACGATCGTAGGTCGGGGCGCCGTACTTGTTGGCGCCATTCTGCACTTCGGCACACGGGAGGATGCCGTTGGTGCCGACCGTCAGGTCGACCGTCTGCGGCACTGCGCATCGAGATAGTCACCGAGCGTCGTGAAGTTGTCAGCCGAAGTGATTTCCGCGGGTCCGCGAATACGTGTAGCTCGCCTGCGCGTTCCAGTTGTTCGAGAAGCGCTTTTCCGCCGTCAACTGCAGCGCCGCGATAGTTGCGCTCCGCCGCGTCGTAGTTCAGGACCTGGCGGTCGATCGTCTGGTCTGGCATTGAAGGTGCGAACATCGTCGATCAGATTGCCCCAGGAGCGCGAGATGAAGCGAACCCCCGCGCCCATCGTGCGGCCGAACTGATGCTGGTAACCCACCGTCACTTCGTCCATGTGATACGGCTTCAGATCGGTGTTCGGCTGGAAGCTCGAGCCGCTCACCTGCACGCGATTCTGGAACACGAACGCCGAGCCGTTCCACACGTAGTTGTCGTAGTTGGTCTGCTGCGCCACCTGCGCGAACGCGTCGGAGAAGCCCTGGATGATGCTGGCGTAGTAACGGCCGTAGCTCGCCGTGATCAGGCTGTTGCCGTCGCCGCCAGATCGTAGGTGGCGGACAAACGCGGCGCGATGACGTTGGTATCGACGGTCGCGTCGCCAATGTCGCTGCTACCCGTCTGCCGCTCCCATCGCAGGCCGGCTTCCACCGAGAAGCGGCTGGTCAGTTCCATCTTGTCGCGGGCGAAGATCGCGTGGATCTTGCCGCGTCGAGATCGACGGACCCGAGTCGTAGTCCTCGCGACTCGAGTTCGGTCCGAAGACCGGGGTCCGCGTGACCGGATCGTAGCTCTCGGCGTAGTAGAACTGCCGGTTCGGGAAGTCGAACTGCGACGCCGGACTCGAGGTTCTGAAAGTCGTAGCCGACCTTGACGTTGTGCGCAGCGCTCGCCAAGCGTCAGGAACCAGTTGCTGGCCACGTTGAACTGCTGGCGTGGGCGGTCGACGAAGCCGTCGAATGACGCGCCGTTGTAGACCTTGTTGTCAGCAAGGCTGAGGATGGGCGCGTTCGCTGAGAATGCCCGGCTTCGAACGTGCCGACGGTAATCAGCGAGCGAATACGTCGCGGCCGCAGCCTCCATCGACCAGTTGTCCTTGAGGACGCCGCTCCACTGCGCTGCCCAGTTCTTCGCCGTCTGTTCCTGTGCCGTGATGGCTTCGCGATCGCCGGTCTGGAACCCGAAACCGGGCCAGTAGTCGTCACGAAGAATGCCTTCGCCCGGCGACTGGTAGTACTTCAGCCACGCCGTGTGGCCTTCGGCCAGCTGCACCGTGCCGCGCACGTTGGAATAGCGATCCTCGCGGACCTGCTGGAAGTCTTCCGGAACGATCCCGGCGGTCTGGCGCTGCGGTGAGGTTGCTTTGATGCAGCTCCCAGGTGCCGAAGAAGAACGCGCGATTCTTCCAGATCGGACCGCCGCCCGCGAACGAATACGTCGGGTTCACCTTGTCGAACTTCACGCGCTCCAGCGACGCGCCGGTAATTTCGTTGACCGTGGTGTTCTGCGCGTTCCACTCGTCGTTGGCGAAGATGTACTTGAACGCCCCCTCGAATCGGTTCGTTCCCGACTTGGTCACGACGTTGACGACGGCGCCTTGCGCGCGGCCGTATTCCGCGCCGACCGCTGACGTCAGGACGCTGATCTCCTGAATGGCTTCGAAGTTCAGGTTGGTCCCAAACGTTCCCGTCGTCGGGTCGGTCGTGTCGACCGCGTCGATCACGAACAGGTTGTTGCTCGTGAGCGCGCCGGCGCTGTTGACGTTGCCGGTGCCGACGACGCCCGGGGCCGCGCCGATGAGCGCCTGATAGCTGCGGCCGACCGGCATCTTGTCGAACTCGTCACGCGTCAGACGCGTGGTCTGCGTGACGGTCGTGCGGTCGACGATCGGCGTCTCGCCGACGACCTGAACGGTGTCGGTGAGCGCGCCGATCTTCATCGAAGAACGGCACGCTGGTCGTGCGCTCGGTCTCGACGAGGTTGTCGGTCGATTGCGCCGTTTCGAAACCCTGCAGGCGTCGCATTCACCGAGTAAGAGACCGATCGGCACTGCTGGAAATACGTAGCGGCCGTTCTCGTCCGAAACTGTTGAGCGCGAGAAGCCGCGATCCTGACTCGTGAGGGTGACTGTCACGCCAGGAAGAGCCGCGCCGGTGGCATCCTGAATCTGGCCGCTGATCGTGCCGGTTTGAGCCGGCTGGGCGTACGCCGGGGCCGCAAACGCCACGAGCGCTGCAATCAGCACGCCGCAGGTTGAAGTCCTCAACATACTGGAATCCTCTCTCCTTCAAAGCAAAACGTCTCGTACCAGTATTCGTCCCAGACGAGACGAGAACCCATCACCGTAACTGATTCCTGCTGGGCCGTCACGCTGCACTGCGCGTTTGGTCACCGCACACGCGAGTTTGTCACAGCAAACGAGAACCAAGCAGAATTGCTGGGACGAATTGCTGCGACCGACGCACGCCTGCACAGTTTTGCGCGGTCGAGGTTGCGACGGGCATAGGGCAAGGGCACGGGGCGGCAGGGCTAGGGATAAGGGATGCGGGCGGGGACCGTAAACGTTCACTGCAACGGAAAAGGCCGGGTCGCTTTCGCAACCCGGCCTTACCACATGTCTGCTTCTCTCTTCGCGCCCGGCTTCCTATACTTCCGCGTTTCCGCGATTCCGCGTTTCCGTCTCTTTGCGCTTCCGCGTTGCCGTGATCAGAAGCGGTAGATCAGCGAGAAGCGGATAGCGGCGCGGCAGCGAGGAACATGCGTGCGCGCGGTCGCCTTGCCGAAGTTGTTGATCGCCGTCGTGCACGCCGCGTTGGCCGCGGCTGCCGCACCACGCCACGTTGTTGATGCGATCCTTCTCCTGGTTGTCGGTCAGGTTGAAGATCTCCGCCTTGAATCCGGCCTGGTTGCGTGCTGGCGATCCGCCACGTCAGCCTCGGACGAGAAGTCGAGGAAGTTCTCCAGCCCGTCGAGCTCGAAGTTGCCGCGCGGCTCGTAGAAGTAGGTCGCCGTCTGACCGGAGTTGGCTCGTCGTGCCCGGGCGCAAGCACGTTCACGCGCGCGCTGCCGCTCGTAGCGGCGCTTCGAGATGAACTCGGTCAGCGCGCCGAGGGTCAGGTTGACCGGGCCGATCGGCCGCACGTAGGCGGCGTTCAACTTGAAGTTGTGCGGACGGTCGTAGATCGGGCGGCCCGTCTTGTTCGCGCCGTTGTTGACTTCGGCACACGGAATCACGCCGTTGGTGCCGATGGTCAGGTATCGACCGTCGTGCGGCACTGCGCGTCGAGGTAGTCGCCGAGCGCCGTGAAGTTGTCGCCGAAGTGATTGCCCTCGGTCTCCGAGTAGGTGTAGCTGCGCCTGCGCGTTCCAGTTGTTCGAGAAGCGCTTCTCGAGGGAGAACTGGATGCCGCTGATAGTCGCGCTCGGCGGCGTCGTAGTTCACGACCTGGCGGTTGATCGAGCCGTCGGGACGGAACGTGCGGACGTCGTCGATCAGGTTGCCCCAGGTGCGGTCGATGAAGCGCACGCCGGCGCCCATGTCGCGGCCGAACTGGCGCTGGAAGCCGACCGTGAACTCGTCCATGTGATACGGCTTGAGTCGAGATTGGGCGCGAAGTCCGACGCCGCCGACCCGAACCGATTCGGAGAACACGTACTGGCTGCCGTTCCACTGGAATAGATCGTAGTTCTCCTGCTGCGGCACGCTGGCAAACGCGTCGGAGAAGCCCTGGATGATGCTCGCGTAGTAGCGGCCGTAGCTGCCGGTGATCAGGGTCTTGCCGTCGCCGGACAGGTCGAAGCTGCCCGACAGGCGCGGCGCGATCACGTTGGTGTCGACGGTGTCGGTGCCGATGTCGCTCGCCCCGGTCTGCTTCTCCCAGCGCAGGCCGGCTTCGAGCGAAGAAGCGGTCGGTCACCTGGAACTTGTCGCGCGCGAAGAGCGCGAAGATCTTGCCCTTCGAAATCGACGGGCCCGGCCTCGAAGTCGCAGCCGCTGGAACGGCGCGACCGCGTCCGGTCGCCTGGTTGTAGATCTCGGCGATGTAGATACTGCGAGTTCGGGATACTTGAACTCGCGCGCCCGACTCCATGTTCTGGAAGTCGAACCCGACCTTGACGTCGTGGCTGCGGCCGCCCGGCGTCAGGAACCAGTTGCTGGCGAGGTTGAACTGCTGGCGCGGCCGATCGACGAAGCCGTCGAAGGTCGCGCCGTTGTAGGACTTGCTGTCGGCCTGGTTCAAGATCGGCGCGTTGGCCAGCCGGCCGCTCTCCTCGAAGGTCGTGACGTCGATGAGCGAGCTGTAGGTCGCAAACGCCGCTTCCATCGACCAGTTGTCCCGCAGCACGCCGCTCCACTGCGCCGCCCAGTTCTTGGCGTTCTGGTTCTGCGCGGTCAGCGCTTCGCGCTCGCCGGCCGACGGCCGCGCCCCAGTAGTCGATCGACGAAGCCGTCGGTTGGCGACCGGTAGTACTTGACCCACGCGGTGTGTCCCTCGGCCAGCTGCACCGTGCCGCGCACGTTGACGAACTTGTTCTCGGTGGTCTGCTGATAGTCCTCGGGAATCTGGCCCGACCGTCTGCCGCTGCGGCGTCGTGTTCTTCGAATACTCGTAGGCGCCGAAGAACCAGGCGCGGTCCCGCCAGATCGGGCCGCCGCCGGTGAAGGTGTAGACCGGGTTGACCTTGTCGAACTTCACGCGCTCGAGCGAGGCGCCGGTGATCTCGCTCGTCGGTCGTGTTCTGCGCGTCCCAGTTCGTCGTTGAGGAAGATGTACTTGGCCGAGCCCTCGAAGCGGTTGGTGCCCGACTTGGTGACGACGTTGACAATCGCGCCCTGCGCGCGGCCGTACTCGGCGCCGACCGCCGACGTGAGCACGCCGACTTCCTGAATCGCTTCGAAGTTGAGGTTGGTGCCGAACGTGCCCGTCGTCGGGTCGGTCGTGTCGACCGCGTCGATGATGAACAGGTTGTTGCTCGTCAGCGCGCCCAGCGCGTTGACGTTGCCGGTGCCGACGACGCCGGGCGCGGCGCCGATCAGCGCCTGGTAGCTGCGGCCGACCGGCAGCTTCTCGAACTCCTCGCGGCGCACGCGGGTGGTCGCGCGTCACGTTGGTCGCGTCGACGATGGGCGTGTCGCCGAGGACCTGACGGTGTCGGTCAGCGCGCCGATCTTCATCGCGAACGGCACGTTCGTGGTCTTGTCGGTTTCGACCAGGTTGTCGGTGGCCTGCGCGGTCTCGAAGCCCTGCAGCGTGGCCACGACGCGTGTAGGGGCCGATCGGCACCGCCGGGAAGACGTAGCGGCCGTTCTCGTCCGACACCGTCGACCGCGAGAAGCCGCGGTCCTGGCTGGTGATGGTCACTGTGACGCCCGGCAGCGCGCGCGCCGGTGGCATCCTTGAATCTGGCCGCTGATCGTCCCGGTCTGCGCCGGCTGCGCGAACGCCGGGGCCGCACACGCCACGAGCGCCGCGATCAGCACGCCGCGGGTCAACATCCTGAACATACTTGTGCCTCTCTCCTTCAAGTCAGATGGACCTCACGACCGCTGTTCAGTCACCAGCCACGAAGACCGAGTCCGTCACACGGATACCGCAGACTCGTCACCGAACAAGGCGTTTCGTCCCCAATAACAAAACCGGTACCACTCAATCGACTGGGACGAATGATCGCATGACTGCCCGGATTTGCGGCGTATTAGCTGCGTAGTCCAGCATAGATGAGCTAGTCCGAATTCAAAGGATTGGATTTTGAACTCCAGTTCGAATGCGAAGCGCCAGTCAGGCAGTCCGCGCATAGGCTCATGCCGCATGGCCGTCATCGAGTGCGTGCCGAACATCAGCGAAGGCCGACGCCTCGACGTCGTCGCCCGCATCGCCGATGCGCTGCGCGACGACCGCCGGCGTTCGCGTGCTCGATGTCCAGTCCGACGCCGCCCATCACCGCTCGGTCCTGACACTCGCCGGCGATCGCGCGCCGCTGAAGGAGGCGGTCCTGCGTCTCTACGACGAGGCGCTGCGCGCGATCGATCTGCGAGCGCACCAGGGCGAGCACCCCCGACTGGGCGCGGTGGACGTCTGTCCGTTCATCCCTATCGAGTCGGTCGTCGATGGACGACTGCGTGGAGCTGGCGCGGGAGGTCGGCGCAGAGGTCGCGCGCGCTTCGGCCTGCCGGTCTATCTGTATGAAGAGGCGGCCGTCGACCCGGCGCGCCGCAATCTGGAAGACATCCGCCGCGGCGAATTCGAGGGCCTGGCCGCCAAGATGCAGCAGCCGGAATGGGCGCCCGATTTCGGGCCCGCCGCTGCCGCATCCGTCAGCCGGCGCCACCGTGATCGGCGCGCGCATGCCGCTCATCGCCTACAACATCAACCTCGCCACCGATCGGCTCGACGTGGCCAAGAAGATTGCCGCGGCGATTCGCATGAGCAGCGGCGGCTTTCGCTTCGTCAAGGCGATGGGCATCGCGCTGGAGGACCGCGGCATCGTGCAGGTGTCGATGAACCTGACGAACTACGAGAAGACGCCGATCTTCCGCGTGTTCGAGACCGTCAAGCGCGAGGCCGCGCGCTACGGCGTCAGCGTGCTGGAAAGCGAGATCGTCGGCCTGGTCCCCTCCGCCGCGCTGACGCAGGCCGCGGAGTTCTACCTGCAGCTCGAGGGGTTCACGGCACGATCAGGTGCTCGAGACGCAGCCTCCGATCCGCGGAATACCAAAGGTTCCACGAAGGTTCCACAGCTCGCAGGTTCCAGGTTCTGACAGTCTCGAGTTCAGCGCTGAACTTTCGAACGCCTCGGAACCTGGAACCCTGGAGACCTTGGACACCTCTGCGAACTCTATTCCCGCGAGGGCGCGATCCCGAACGCCTTCATCTTCTTGTAGAGATTGCTGCGCTCGACGCCGAGCACGTCGGCGGTTCGCGAGATGTTGCCGTGCTGCGCCGCCAGCGCCTGCAGGATGTAGTCGCGCTCGAAGCGCTCGCGCGCGTCGGCCAGCGGCAGCGAGCCGCCTTCGACCGACACCGGCTGCCGCACGCCGTCGTGCCCGAGAAACGCGAGGTCCTGCGCCGTGATCGTGTCGCCCGGCACCATGATCATCAGCCGCTCGATCACGTTGCGCAGCTCGCGCACGTTGCCCGGCCAGGCGTAATGCTGCAGCCGCGCCGCCGCCTCGGACGCCATCCGCTTGGGCCGCCGGCCGTACTCCGCCGCCATCAGCGCCATGAAGTGATCGGCCAGCAGCGGGATGTCGTCCTGCCGATCGCGCAGCGGCGGCACGAAGATCGGGATGACGTTCAGCCGGAAATACAGATCCTCGCGGAAGCGACCCTCTCGAATCTCGGCCGGCAGCTCCTTGTTGGTCGCCGCCAGCACGCGCACGTCGACCGGATGCTCTGCGTGCCGCCGACCCGCTCCATCACCTGCTCCTGCAGGACGCGCAGCACCTTGGCCTGCGTCTTCAGGCTCATGTCGCCGATCTCGTCGAGAAAGATCGTGCCGCCGTTGGCCTGCTCGAAGCGGCCCGGGCTTTTCGGCGACGGCGCCGGTGAACGCGCCCTTCACGTGGCCGAAGAGCTCCGACTCGATCAGCTCCTCGGGAATCGCCGCGCAGTTGACCTCGACGAACGGTCCGATTCGCCGCCGGCTCAGTTGGTGGACGGTCCGCGCGACCAGCTCCTTGCCCGTGCCGTTCTCGCCGTAGATCAGGACGCGGCCGTTGGTCGGCGCGGCCATCTCCACCTGCTCGCGCAGCTGGCGCATCGCGAAGCTCTCGCCCACCATCACGTGCTGGCGATCGACGCGCGCGCGCAGCACGCGGTTCTCGGTCTCGAGGTCGCGCTGCCGCAGCGCGTTGCGCACCACCAGCACCGTCTTTTCGAGCGACAGCGGCTTCTCGACGAAATCGAACGCGCCCATCTTGATCGCGCGGACCGCGGACTCGATGTTGCCGTGGCCGGAGATCATCACCACCTGCGCATCGACCTTGCGCTCGCGCAGCCGCTGCAGCGTCACCAGCCCGTCGATGCCGGGCAGCCAGACGTCGAGGACGATGACGTCGAAGCGTCGAGCGTGCGGCGCGCTCGAGGCACTCTTCCCCGCTGGCGGCGGCTTCGACGTCGAAGCCCTCGTCGCGCAGCACGCCGCTCAGCGAGGAGCGGACGCCCGGGTTCGTCGTCAACGATCAGGATCGAGGCATCGGTCACGATACAGGCCATCGGAGACACCGAGGCACAGGAGATCACAGACATCGCATCTCGTGACCGTCTCTCGAGCCTCTGAGGCCTCCGTGACGTCCGTCATACCGGCAGCTCGATCGTAAACCGCGTCCCGCGCGGCACGTTGTCGGTGACATCGATGTTGCCGCCGTGCTCGGCGACGATGCGGCGCACGATGGCGAGGCCGAGGCCGCTGCCGCGTCCCTTGGTCGAGTAGTACGGCAGGAACAGCTTCTCGCGCTCCTCCGGCGGAATGCCGGCGCCGTCGTCGGCGACGGTCACGCGCACGAGGCTGTTCGACGGGTCGTGGGCGGTTTCGAGGACGATCGTGCCGTTGCGGTCGATGGCTTCGATGGCGTTGTCCACCAGATTGATGACGACGCGCCGCATCTGTTCGGGATCGACGCGGACCTGCGGCATGCCGGTCGTCGAAGCGGCGCTCGATGCGCAACGTCGGTGAACAGCCCGTCGTAGAGCGCCAGCGCGTCGTTCAGCAGCTGATGCAGGTCGGTCGGGACCGCGCGCGGCGCCGGCATCCGCGCGAACTGCGAGAACTCGTCGACGAGGTTCTTGAGCGATTCGACCTCGCCGATGATCGTGGTCGTGCATTCCTGCACGAGATCGCTTTGCGGCTGGATCGAGCGCCGCCAGCTTGCGCCGCATCCGCTCGGCCGACAGCTGGATCGGCGTCAGCGGGTTCTTGATCTCATGCGCCAGCCGGCGCGCCACTTCGCGCCACGCCGCCACCTTCTGCGCGCGAATCAGCGGCGTCACGTCGTCGAGCACCAGCACCGTGCCTTCGTAACTCGCCGGCCGCGCTCGTCAGCCGCGTCGCGGCCGCGGCCACGTGCAGCTCGCGGCCCTCGCGCACGACCGCCACTTCCTGCGCGAAGGCGTCGGACTTGCGCGCGCGCCGCCTGGTCGAGCACGCGTTGATGGGCTGCAGATCAGCGCGCCCGAACACGTCGACGGCTGGCCGACCGACCACGTCTGGCGTCGACTTCGAGCAGCCGCATGGCCGCCGAATTGACCGTGCCGATGCGGCCGGCAGGATCGATCGACACCACGCCGGTCGCCACCCGCTCGAGGATCGTCTCGATGTAGCGCCGCCGGCCGTCGACTTCCTGGTTCTTGCGCTCGAGGTCGATCGCCGCGCGCTCCAGCCGGCGCCGGCTCGACGCCAGCTCCGCGGCCATCGTGTTGAACGCCTCGATCATCGAACCGAACTCGTCGGTCGCTTGGTGCTCGATGCGCTGGTCGTAGCGGCCCTGGCCGATCTCGCGCGCCGCCACCGACAGCATCTGCACCGGCCGCGTGATGCGCTTGGCCAGATAAAACCCCATCCAGGTCGAGCTCACGAGAATGAGCAGCGTCACCATCAGGAAGAACGAGAGATACACGCCGGCCAGCGGCTGTCGAAGCACGCGCAGCTGCGTGTAGTCCTCGTAGGCCTTGGTCATGCGCCGCGACCGATCGGCCAGGTCGCCCGACAGGTAGTCGCTCGCCACGACGACCCCGGTGACCTCGTGATTGGCGTTGCGGATGACGCTGGCGGCGCGAAGCAGGTTGCCGCCGCCGTCGATCTCTTCGAGCAGCCAGCGGCTCGGTGTCGACGCCCGAGGCGACGCGCGCCGCGAGGCAGATCGGCCGAGGCGCGCGGCCACCGTTGCGGCATGCTGGGCGCGGCGACGTCGACCAGCGGCACGACGTCGAGCTGCGCCGCCGGGCGTTCGGACGGCGCGGTAGACCTGCACGATGGCGACGCGCCGGTCGTTGACGTCGCGCGTCAACTGCTCGCGAACGGCGCGGACGTCCGGCGACGCCAGATCGGCCGTCGCCAGCAGTCCGGCAATCCGCGCCGCCTGATCGGTCACCGACCTGCTGCCGCTCGCGGTAGTAGTCGCCGGCGATCTGGTTCGCCGACGACAGAATCTCCTCGACCGGCTCGTTGAACCATTGATCGACGGCGCGCATCACCACGTTGCTGCCGACGATCAGCACGAGCACGGCCGGGATGAGCGTCATCCCGAGCAGGATGAACACCAGCTTGGCGCGGAAGCGGACGAACGGGATCGCGCGCCGCCGCTCGACGAGCAGCTTGATGATGTTGCGCGCCAGCACGAACACCAGCGCCAGCAGCATCATCAGGTTGGTGGCCGAGAGCGCGTAGAGCACGACCTCGGTCGAGAAAGTCGGGCGCGAGCCGCGACGTGCGCTCGGCGAGCACGAGGATGCCGACCAGCACGCCGACGCAGAACGGCGATGCCGGCAAGAATCAGCCGCGGGTTGTCGCGGAACGGACGGCGGCGCTGCGCGTCGTCACGCCCGCGGACGATGCCGAACCCGCCGCCGTCGCTGACCGAGCCATATTCTCTAAGGGTGAGCTTAGTCCTTGGCGTTCAACAGATCCTTCAGCTCGCTCATGAACTCGCCGATGTCGCGGAAGTGGCGGTAGACCGAGGCAAAGCGGACGTAGGCCACTTTGTCGAGCCGCTTGAGCTCCTGCATGACGAACGCGCCGACCTCGGCGGTCGCAATCTCCTTTTCCGGCCGCTCCTGCAGCATCACCTCGACGCGATCGGCGACGTCTTCGATCGCCGCCACGCTGACCGGCCGCTTCTCGCACGCCTTGAGCAGTCCGGCGACCAGCTTCTGCCGCTCGAAGCGCTCGCGCGTGCCGTCCTTCTTCACCACCATGTACGGGATCTCGTCGATCCGCTCGTAGCTGGTGAAGCGCTTGTGGCACGTCGGATTGAGACACTGCCGCCGCCGCCGGATGTCGTCGCCTTCCTTGCTCTCGCGCGAATCGACGACCTTGTCGCCAAGGTGCCCGCAGTACGGACACTTCACGGCATCCTACCTCCTGCACCTCGCGCGCGCGCGAGCAGACGTCGGACAAGTTCGCGCAGGCGGGCCCAGGCTCAACCCATCGCGCGCGATGAACCACAACCCGAGGAGGATCACGGGCACGAAGTTCACCGCGTGCTGCAGAATCGCCGCGCCCACTGCCGCGTCGTTGTCGGCCCCGTAGAACGACGTCAGTCCGAGCCGAAGCGCTTCGTGCGTGCCGCCGACGCCGCCGGGCGTCGGCAACGACACGCCCACGACCAGCATCGCGGTGAGCAGGAACGACCCCCCGAACGGCATCGCGATGCCGAAGGCCGTGACCAGCACCCAGACCTGCGTGGCGATGGTCAGCCAGAGCACGAGCGACCAGCCCAGCGCCGCGACGAGGCGCGACGGTCGGCGCACGACCGCAAGTCCCTCGGCAAATGTCTTCGCGAAGCCCGCCACCGCATGGGCCATGCGCGCCGGCAGCAATCGTTCGCACCTCAGCACGAGCCGATGCAGCCGCTCGGGATGACCGGCCATCACGAACATCGCGATGAGAACGCCGGCTCCAACCGGCGCCAGCGCCAGCCCGCCCCACGCGACCGCCCGAAACAGTCCAGGCGCCGCTTGCGCCTCGCCGCTCGAGAACGCGAGAAAGAACAGGCGCGAGCAGGATGAGCACGGCCACCAGGTCGAGCATGCGCTCGACGATGATCGTGGCAAACGCCGCCGTCGCCGGCAGCCGCTCTTCCCGCGCCAGCAGGTACGGCCGCAAGCACCTCGCCCGCGCGCGCCGGCAGGACGAACGACGCGGCAAACCCGATGACCGTCGTCTTGAACGCGACCCAGAAGCGCGTCTGGCCGAGCGGATCGCAGCAGGTACTGCCAGCGCTCGGCGCGCACCAGATACATCACGCCCGTCAGCACGAGCGCCAGCGCCAGCAGATCGCCGCGGGCCGACTGCATCTCGGTCCACACGCGCCCCAAGTCGGCATTGCGAAGGAAGACCGCCAGCAGCCCAACCGCGAGCACGATGACCAGAATGGTCCGGAGAAGCGCGCGCAAATCCGAACCAGTCTACATGAGGTAATCTGTTTCCCCTTCCGTGATACCGCCGCTGCTCGAAACGTCCCTGAATGGCCTGACTCTCGTCCGACGAGGCAAGGTTCGCGACCTCTATGCCTGCGACGACGCGCTCATCATCGTCGCCACCGATCGCATCTCCGCGTTCGACTACGTCCTCGGATCCGGCATCCCCGACAAGGGCCGCGTGCTGACCCAGTTGTCCGCGTTCTGGTTCGATCGCACGCGCCACATCGTCGACAATCACGTGCTCAGCGCCGACGTCGCATCACTTTCCTTCGCCCGCGGCCAAGCACGCCGCAGCAGCTCGATGGGCGCGCGATGCTCGTTCGCAAGACGACGCCGCTCCCCATCGAGTGCGTGGCCCGCGGCTACCTTTCGGGCTCAGGATGGAAAGACTATCAAGCGACCGGCGCCGTCTGCGGCATTCGGCTGCCGGCTGGCCTGGTCGAGTCCGATCGCCTGCCGCAACCCCTCTTTACTCCCGCGACCAAAGCCGAGTCGGGACACGATCTGAACATCTCGGAGTCGGAAGCCGCGAGCATGGTCGGCGCGAAGCTCCTCGAACGACTGAAACGCCTCACGCTCGACCTGTACGCGTTCGGCGTGGAGCACGCCGAAGCGCGCGGCATCATCCTCGCGGATACCAAGTACGAGTTCGGCCTGACCGACGGCGGCGAGCTGCTGCTGATTGACGAGGTGATGACGCCGGACTCGTCGCGCTATTGGCCGCGCGACATGTATCGTCCGGGCGGCGCGCAGCCCAGCTTCGACAAGCAGTTCGTTCGCGACTATCTGGAATCGATCGGCTGGAACAAGCAGCCGCCCGTGCCGTCGCTTCCCGACGACGTCGTGGCCCGCACCCGTGACAAGTATCTGGAAGCGTTTCGCCGCCTGACCGGCGCGGAGCTGGAGACGGCCGATGCGTGATC
Organism: uncultured Acidobacteriota bacterium; assembly: GCA_963734095.1. GTDB lineage: Bacteria > Acidobacteriota > Vicinamibacteria > Vicinamibacterales > UBA2999 > JACCSI01. Next base: position 278,020 of record CAVTGK010000061.1, read on the forward strand.
GGCTGGAGCAACTCGTCCGTGAAATGGTCGACAAGGGCATCCGCTACCAGGACGCCCAACGCGAGTTCGAGAAGCATTTCATCGCCCGCGTCGTCATCACGTGCGACGGCAACCTGGGCAAGGCGGCGACCCGCTGGGCGTGCATCGCAACACGCTGACGCGGAAGATTCAGGACCTGAAGATCAAGGCTGAGCTGTGGCTCGTCGCTGCACCTCTTGACACTCCGGAGAGCAGCCTCCATAAATTAGCAGTCGTCCACGTCGACTGCTAGCCGACAGGGAGCCTGACTGCTAGCGCTCTCCGCAGCTGAGCCGCACCATCTGACGGGCAATCCGCGGACTTGCGTGGAAATTCCCTGTGGAATCCACCGGAAAACCGTTCCAATTCGAGAAAACCGCGAGCGACCTGGAGTGCAACAAACATGGCGCTGAGACCGCTACACGACCGAATCCTCGTTGAACGCATCGAGGAAGACGAACAGAAAGTCGGGGGCATCATCATTCCCGATTCCGCGAAAGAAAAGCCGCAGCAGGGCAAGGTGATTGCCGTCGGCGCCGGCAAGGCCGACAAGGATGGCAAGCGCATCCCGCTGGACGTCAAGGACGGCGACACGATCCTCTTCGGCAAGTACTCGGGCCAGGAGATCAAGGTCGACGGCAACGAATACCTGATTATGCGGGAGGACGAAGTCCTCGCCGTTGTTACGAAGTAGGAGAGAAACAGCAATGGCGAAGCAGATCATCTACGGCGAGCAGTCTCGCCAGGCGATCCTCCGCGGCGTCAATCAGCTGGCAGACGCCGTGAAGGTGACGCTCGGCCCCAAGGGCCGCAACGTCGTCCTCGACAAGAAGTTCGGATCACCCACGATCACCAAGGACGGCGTGACCGTCGCCAAGGAGATCGACCTGAAGGACCCGCTCGAGAACATGGGCGCCCAGATGGTGCGCGAGGTGGCGAGCAAGACGTCCGACACCGCCGGTGATGGCACGACGACGGCGACCGTGCTCGCGCAGGCGATCTATCGCGAAGGCGCGAAGAACGTCGTGGCCGGCGCCAATCCGATGGAGCTCAAGCGCGGCATCGAGAAGGCGGTCGAGGTCGTCACCGAAGAAATCAAGAAGATGAAGCGCGACGTCAAGGGCAACATGATCGCGCAAGTCGGCACGATCTCGGCCAACAGCGACGAAACGATCGGCAAGATCATCGCCGAGGCGATGGAAAAGGTCGGCAAGGACGGCGTCATCACGGTCGAAGAGGCCAAGACGCTCGAGACCACGCTGGACGTGGTCGAGGGCATGCAGTTCGACCGCGGCTACCTCTCGCCCTACTTCGTGACGGATCCGGAGCGCATGGAAGTCGTGCTCGAGAATCCCGTCATCCTGATCCACGAGAAGAAGATCAGCTCGATGAAGGACCTGCTGCCGGTCCTCGAACAGGTCGCCCGCCTGGGCCGTCCCCTGCTCATCATCGCCGAGGACGTCGAGGGCGAAGCGCTCGCGACGCTCGTCGTCAACAAGCTGCGCGGCACGCTGCAGGCGGCGGCCGTCAAGGCGCCGGGCTTCGGTGACCGCCGCAAGGCCATGCTCGAGGACATCGCGACGCTGACGGGCGGCCGCGCCATCACCGAGGACCTCGGCATCAAGCTCGAGAACATCAAGATGGAAGACCTCGGCAAGGCGAAGAAGATCACCATCGACAAGGACAACACGACCATCGTCGAGGGCGGTGGCAACCACAAGGACATCGAGGGTCGCGTTCGGCAGATTCGCATGCAGGTCGAGGAGACCACCTCGGACTACGACCGCGAAAAGCTCCAGGAGCGGCTGGCGAAGCTGGTCGGCGGCGTCGCCGTCATCAAGGTCGGCGCGGCCACCGAGACCGAGATGAAGGAGAAGAAGGCGCGCGTCGAAGACGCGATGCACGCGACCAAGGCGGCCGTCGAAGAGGGGATCGTCCCTGGCGGCGGCGTGGCGCTGCTGCGCGCCGTCAAGGCGGTCGAGGCCCTCAAACTCGAGGGCGACCAGAAAGTCGGCGCGGCCATCATCAAGCGCGCGCTCGAAGAGCCGATGCGGTGGATCGCCGCCAACGCGGGTCAGGAGGGGTCCATCGTCGTGGCCAAGGTCCGGGACATGAAGCAGGACGAAGGCTTCAACGCCGCGACCGACACCTACGAGGATCTCGTGAAGGCAGGCGTCATCGACCCGGCCAAGGTCGTTCGCAATGCCCTGCAGAACGCCGCGTCGATTGCGTCGCTCCTGCTGACCACCGAAGCCATCGTCTCCGAGATCCCCGAGGAGAAGAAGGACGCGCCGGCGATGCCGGGCGGCGGCGGCATGGGAGGCATGTACTAGCATTGCACGACTGGGTGATTGGTGATTGGGTGATTGCATCGGGTGATTGGCGATGGGTATTCGTGTTTGAGTGATCGCCCAATCACCGGCTACTAATCACCCATTCACCGGATCACCCGATCAATCGCCCGATCACTAACTCGCCAATCCGACAATACAAGGGCCCGGTAGCACGCTCCGGGCCCTTCTGCTTATTGTCACTGAAACAAAACCTTCTGTGGGTCGTAGATAATCCTTGATGCCGACTCGCAGCCTCATTGCTGTTGCGCTGGTACTCGCTGCCGAGCGTTGCGCTCGCGCAAGGCGGCTCCCAGGCGCCGCCACCGCTGGTTCTCCCGACAGTCACCGTCACGGCGCAGAAGGAGCCCGTGGATCTGCAGAAGGTTCCTGCCAGCGTGACGGCTGTTCCAGCGGAGACGCTGTGGGACGCGAAGATCAGCTCCGTCAGCCGACGCGGCCATCTATGCGCCGAACGTCTGGTTCAACGAGTTCACGCGCGCGCAAGCTGAGCAACGCGTTCTTCCGCGGCGTCGGGTCGAGTCCCGCCAACCCGGGCGTCACGACCTACATCGACGGCGTGCCGCAGCTCAACGCCAACGCCTCGAACATCGAATTCACGGGGATCGAACAGGTCGAGTTCGTGCGTGGTCCGCAGAGCGCGCTCTTCGGGCGCAACACGCTCGGCGGGTGTCATCAACATCGCCAGCGAGAGGCCCTCGCTCGCCGAGTGGGGAGGGAATGCTCTATGCCCCGTTCGGGAATTTCGCGACGCGAGAGATCCGCGGCGTCGGCTTCGGGCCCCCTCAGCGATCGCCTCGCCCTCGGCTTCTCGTTCGGGCACTCCGCGCGCGACGGCTTCACCGTGAACGACGTCACCGGCAACGACCTCGACTCTCGGTCGGCCACGTTCGGCAAAGCGCAGCTCCTGTGGACGCCGTCGAAGCTTTGGGAGACGCGCGTCATCGTCTCGGGCGAGCGCGCGCGAGATGGCGACTATGCGCTCGGCGATCTCGAGGCCGTCCGCGACAACCCTTTCCACGTCGCGCACGATTTCGAGGGTCATACCGACCGCGACATCTTCAACACGACCATCCACAATCGCTATGAAGGCGGAGCGTTGTCGCTCACCAGTACGACGGGGTTCGTCAATTGGAGCACCGAGGACGAGACCGACCTCGACTACACGCCCTTCCCTGCCGCCGTCCGACGCAACAACGAAGAGGCCTTCCAGTTCACCCAGGAAGTCCGCGTCGCTTCCGCCGCGGCCGCACCCATCGCGTTGTCGTCCGACGCCGCCATCAAATGGCAGGCCGGGCGTGTTCTTCTTCAGCCAGAACTACGACCAGAACGCGGTCAATTCGCTGGCGCCGTTCACGATTCCACAGCTTCCGCTACCGCTCGACCAAACCTCGCCGCTGGCCGAGCTCGACGATCGCGGCGTCGGTCTCTACGGGCAAGGCACGCTGACCTGGAACTCGAATCTCGACGTGACGTTTGCCGGTCGCTTCGACCACGAACGCAAGCAGGCGCTGCTCGAAAGCTTCTATACACCCCCGCTCATTCCCGGATCCTCGGTTGATGCGGAAGAGAGCTTCTCGAACTTCTCGCCTCAGGTGTCGGTTGCCTATCGATTCCAGCCCGACGCGATGGCCTACGCGTCCGTCGGCAGCGGCTTCAAGGCCGGCGGATTCAATCCGGCCTCGCCCGCCGGGGAGCGAAGGATACGACGAGGAGCACACACTCAACGTCGAGGGCGGCGTCAAGTCGACGTGGGCGGGCGGACGGGTCCTCGCCAATGCCGCGGTCTTCTTCATCGACTGGTCCGACCTGCAGCTCAATCTGCCCAATCCGTTCGTGCCGGCGCAGTTCTACATCGCCAACGTCGACGGCGCGAGCAGCCGCGGCATCGAGCTCGAACTGACGGCACGCCCGACCCAGGGTCTCGACGTGTTCGGCTCCGTTCGGATACGCCCGCGCCCGGTTCGACGATGGCACGCATGTCGAGCGGCGCCGACGTGTCCGGCAACCGGCTGCCAATCGCGCCCGAGTACACGTTCAATCTCGGCGCGCAGTTCTCGCACGCCCTCACCAACACGCTGTCGTTGTACGGCCGCGGCGAGCTGACGGCGTACGGATCGTTCCACTACGACGATCTGAACCGGGAGTAGCAGGAAGCCTACTCGCTCGCCAACTTCCGCGCCGGCGTCCGCAGCAGGCTCGTGTTCGGCGAGGTGTGGATCAAGAACGCATTCGACACGAAGTACGTGCCGCTGGCGTTCCCCTATCCTGGGCTTGGCGCCGTCAGGCTTCATTGGCGAGGCGGGCAGGCCGCGGACGTTCGGCGTCAGCGGCGGGTTGACTTTCTAGGTTCCAAGGTTTCAGAGTTCCAAGGTTCCAAGGTTCCAAAGTTCAAAGGTCGAGGGTCATGTACTTCAGGGTCTGAAGTTCGAAGCCAAATTTGAACCTTGGAACTTTGGACTTTGGAACCCTGGTCAGCGGCAGCGGCGCCGCGCTCGATGCGGCCGAACATGTGCCCGCCGCCTTTGCCCTGCGTGACCCCAGACGCCCGCGTATTCATCGCCATAGAAGAACACGCGCGCAGTAAAGGTGCCCATCCCGGGAATCGCGGCGTCGGTCATCAGGATCATCGGGCGTGTCGTCAACGAACTTCATCGTGACGACGATCGGCAGCGTGACGCCGGATTCGCCGATCTTGGCATTGAAGCGCCACTGGTCAGGGCCGACCTTGTCAACGCCATAGAGGTCGTAGCGGTCTGGTGTCGCGACTCGATCCTCCCGGCCGGCAATCGTGAATCGGCCGACGAGCGCGGCGCCGTTCATCTTCTCGACGAACTGACGCTCGATCTCCGGCAATGACGCGGGATCGATGCGCGATCCCATGCCCGTCTTCGCCGTCAGCCATCCGGCCGCAAACACAATCAGCAGCGCCACAAGAAGCACTGCCGTTCTGAGCCAGCGTCGTTCGGTTGCCATGTCCTTCTCCCAACGAACTACGAGCACTCGTAGTAGAAGCCCCTCGAACGTCCAATTGTCAGCGGATCCTAAACGGAGAACTCGTGTCGTTCAACGTCCTCAATCGAAAGAATCCACCGCTGGGCCAGCACTCGGCGCGCTCCTCGTTCTCGCCGAGTAGAATGCCCTTGTGAATACCACCAGCGGGGTGCTCCAGCCTACGCTCGCCCAGGGTGGCCGGTCGCTCGGCTGGGGACCATTGCTCGTCGTCTCGGGTGTCACGGTCGCTGCCATCTATCTGCAGGCCGCGGTCAGCTGGCGTCAGTCGGCGTTGTTGCTCGTCGGCACGTTCGCTGGCATCGTGCTGTACCACGCCGCGTTCGGCTTCACGTCCTCGTGGCGCGTCTTCATCACCGACCGGCGCGGCGCCGGTCTGCGCGCGCAAATGGTCATGCTGGCGGCCACCTGCCTGGTGTTCTTTCCGCTGCTCGCCTCGGGCAGTGCCTTCGGCCAGTCGCTTCGCGGGTCGGTGTCGCCAGCGGGTGTCCCGGTGCTCGTGGGCGCGTTCATTTTCGGCCTCGGCATGCAACTCGGTGGCGGCTGCGCCTCGGGAACGCTCTACACCGCGGGCGGTGGCAGTGTCCGGATGCTCGTGACGCTGGCAGCGTTCATCGTCGGCTCGGTGATCGGGACGGCGCACGTTCCGTGGTGGGCGGCGCAGCCGTCATGGGCAGCCACGTCGCTCGTGACGCTGTACGGCCCGATCGTCGGGCTGATGATCAGCCTCGGCACGTTTGCCGCGATCGCGGCTCTTACGCTGGTCCTCGAACGCCGTCGTCATGGACGGCTGATTGATCCCGACGCCGACAAGTCGCCCACGTGGCTGCGCGGGCCGTGGCCGCTGGTGGCTGGCGCCATCGGCCTGGCTGTGGTGAACATCGCCACGCTGTTGCTGGCGGGTCGGCCATGGGGCGTGACGTCGGCATTCGCGCTCTGGGGAGCGAAAGCGGCGATCGCGATGGGCGTGCCGGTGAACACCTGGACTTACTGGGCCGCGCCTGCCCAGCGGACCGCGCTCGAATCCAGCGTGCTCGTCGACGTGACGTCAGTCATGAACTTCGGGATCATCGCCGGGCGCGCTGCTCGCGGCGTTACTGGCCGGACGCTTTGCCCCGGCGTGGCGCGTGCCGGCGCGCTCGCTTGCCGCCGCCGTGATCGGCGGCTTGATGCTCGGCTACGGTGCGCGCGTCGCGTTTGGCTGCAACATCGGCGCTTATTTCAGCGGCATCGCTTCAGGCAGCCTGCACGGTTGGATGTGGCTACCCGCAGCCTTCGTCGGCAGCATCGTGGGGACGAAGCTGCGTCCGCTGTTCGGGCTGAGTGCGCGGTAAGGCGAGTCGCTTCCGGCGCGCGGGTAAGCGAGCTCAGTAACCGACTGCCGTACGAAGCCAGCCCTCCGGCCGAAGGCCGGCCTATTTCACAAACCGGACTCTGAAGAGCCTCGGCCAGAGCTTGCCGGTAATCAGAAACGTCTGATCCGACGGGTCGTAGGCGATGCCGTTGAGCACATCCACGCCCTGCCGCTCCATCGGCGACAGCAGGTTGGGCGCATCGATGCGCTGCGTCACGCGTCCGGTCGCCGGATCGATGCGCACGATCAGATCGCGCATCCAGACGTTGGCGTAGATCGCGCCATCCGCGCACTCGAGCTCGTTCAACTGATCGAGCGGCTGGCCGTCAAGCGTCACCGTGAGGGTCCGCTGCACGCTGAAGTCCTTCGGCGGACGAAACGTCAGGTCGACGATCCGTCGCTCATCGACGAGCTGCTCGCCAGTGGTGCACAGACCCCAGCCTTCGCCGCGATAGGTCAGCTCGCCCTGTTTGGCGAAGGACTGCCGGTCGTAGAGAAGGGCGCGCCCGTTCTGCCACGTCAGCTGAATCAGCCTGTCGCCGACCAAGCGCCAGGCCTTCGGCGAAGATGGGTGGCGGGACGTTCGTGCGTCGAATCACGCGGCCGGTCTCGACCTCGACCTCGCGCAGGCTCGACTGCCCGACCAGCCCGGTGCTCTCGTAGAGGCGGCCTCCGTGGAGAAACAGGCCCTGCGTGAACGCCGCGCGATCGTGCGGATAGCTGCGCACGACCTGCACGCGCAAGTCGATCCGCCGGTCGCAGCGTTCACGCGTTGCTCGGCGGTCAGGACCGACCACGAACCAACCGACGACCAACAGGCCGGCGACGACAGGCTGCCCTCGCGACCGGCAGTGCTCATTCACCGCCGCACCGTGGCGAGGAACGCTGCCAGCTGCGCACCCCAGATCGCCGGCCGTGAGTGCGTGCCGTGCCCGCGCGTCTCGTCGGTAATTGGCATCAGGACGAACCGCCCGCGCTTCACCTTCTTGATGAGCGTCTCCATCATCGGCAGCTCGGGCGGATTCACGAAGTCGTCGGCCGAGTTGATGGCCAGCAGCGGCGCCGTGATCTTTGCGAGGTGCGGCGAGGGATCGTAGTCCTCCGACGCCCGGAAGTAGTAGAGCATGTCGTTGGCGTCGCGTGGTCTTCGTGCGCGACGCAATCTGATCGGCCAGCCACGCGATCGGCTGCCTTGCGCCGTCGGAAACTGCTTCTGCCACTGCAGCGGCACGCTCGTCGCCATCAGCAGAAAGCCGAGCGCGCTGGCCAGCCCGCGCGGCGGCTCGGTGTAGTCGCCGTTCTTCCACGTCGGATCGGTGACGATCGCGTCGACGAGCAGCTTCCGCCAGACGCGATTGCGTCCGGCGATCTCGACCGGATTGCTCGCCAGCGGCACGAGCGCATCCATGAAGTCCGGATAGAGGTATCCCCACATCCACGTGTGCATCCCGCCCATCGACGTGCCGGTCACGACATGCAGGCGCGACAGGCCCAGCCCTTCGGTGACGAGCCGGTGCTGAAGCCGCACCATGTCGATGTAGCCGTAGCGCGGGAACTTCATCCGCAGGCCGTCGCTCGGCTTGCTCGACTGCGCCGTGCCCGATGTTGTCGGGCAGGATGATGAAGTAGCGCTCGGCGTCGTACAGCTGGCCCTTGCCGAACAGCCGACCGGCGAACGCCTCGCTCAAGAATCCGCGCCCGGTGCCGCCCGTGCCGTGCAGGATCAGGATGCCGTTGCGCACGACGCCGTCCGCGTCCTTGCGCGGCTGCCCGATCGTCCGGTAGTGCAGCTTGAGCTTCGGGCAGCGACTCGCCGCTCTCGAACGTGAAGTTGCGGACGATGAAGTCGCGTTCGACCGGGGCTGGATAACGTCTGCGCGCTGACCGTGGCCGACGCGAGCGACGCAACGGCCGCACGAGGAATCGCGGCAATCAAGCGACGCTTCATGCGCCAGTTCCAGGTCTTGAACCGTGAACCTCGAACTTGACTGACTTGGAACTTCGGAACCTTGGACCTGACCTGCTACAGCGAAGCGTAAAGGTGAGCTCGATGGTGATGAGGACCGGCACCGGCTCGCCTTCGCGCATGCCGGGCACGAACTTCCACTGCCGCGCGGCCTTGATCGCTTCCTGATCGAGGCCGAACACCGAGTCGAGCGATCGGGTGACTCGCACGTCGCCGACCGTGCCGTCGGGCATCACGATGCACTCGAGCCAGACCGTGCCTTGCACTTTGGCGCGCATCGCGTCGGCGGTGTAGCTGGGCTTCTTCTCCTCGCAGCACTCGCGGCGACGTGACGCCGCTGCCCGGCCGGTAGACGCCGCCGCCGGTGCCGCCACCGAAGCCGTCACCCGAGTCCGGACCCCTCCCCTGCGCCGATGCCGGTGCCTTTGCCGGTGCCGGCGCCGCCGCCCTCCCCGGAGCCCTGCGAAGTCGTCGCGGGCTTCGCTCTTGATCGCGCCGGGCAGCGGCTGCTCGGCCGCGGCCAGCGTCTTGGCCGGGATGTTCAGCTCCTCCAGCGGCTTCACCTCTTCCGGCGGCGGGTCAGCTTGGGCTCGGGGATCTTCTCGACCGGAACGGTGATCTTTTCCTTGCCGGGCAGCTCCGCCTTCTTCGGCGGCTCGGGCGTCTTGTTGCCACCGCCGCCGCCACCACCGCCCGGCCCGGGCTCGTTCAGCCAGACGATGTCTTCGGCTGTCGTCGGCGAACGACCTCGACCGACTGCGGCTTCGGGCTGGTAGCGCATGACGAGGAACGCGATGAGCGCCATCGCGATGTGCGACACGACCGAGGCGCTGATCGCCGACGCGCGACTGCGGGTGCTCGAACGAAAACGACACCTCGACCGGCCGGTCCGCACGGATGTGAGTGATGTGCGGTTCGGCTGCGCGCTGGCGTGAGCCCGCTCGACGCCGGGCGGTTGGGATTCGACGTGTCGTGCATGCGTAACTGGCGAACGTCCGCTTCCATTCTCGACCTTTGGCCCGCAAGCTGACAAGAGCAAACTCCGTGCTCAGCGTGGACGGAACCCGCACGTGCCCACAATGCTAGGCTATCGGGCCTTGGGCTGCGCTCGACGGCGCCGGATTCGGCTGCACCTCACTCTTAAGACGTCCTATTTCGTGGAATAGCCGCTGCGCGCGCGGACCCTGAGCACCGGGCCGGTCGACCTTGACCGTGATGACTCGCCATCCGCGTCCTGCCGACCAACCGGCTCGGTCGGCTCGTAGCCAATCAGGTACTGAGCCCGCAGGTCCTCGGCAATCGCCTGCAGCGTCGGCTGCAGCGCCTCGCGGATCGCGCAGGTGAAACGAGCGCCCGCCGGTAACGGTGGCGAGCTCCGCGAACAGCGCCGGCCGCTCTTGGCCGATCGCGATGGGATACATCATCACGTCCGAACGTCGGGCGCGAGCCACGACGTCGCCTCGCCGCGCCGTGCTGTAGCGGTCCTCGCCATCGGAAAGCACCACGATGGCGCGGCGGCCGGTTTCGCCTTCGAGCAGATCGATGCGAGCGGATCAGCGCGTCGTTCAGCGAGGTCGTGCTCCAGGGATCGAGCGCGTCGAGCGCCGGAGAAGCGCGGTCTTGTCGGCGCTCAGCGGCGCCAGGACTTCGACCTCTCCGCTGATGCTGATCAGCATCGCGCGATCGTCGGGCTTCGAGCGACGCGACGAACGCACGGCCCGCGGTGCGCGCCATCGTCAGCGGCGTGCCCTTCATGCTGAAGCTGCGGTCGATGGCCAGCGCGACGGCGGCCGGAAACTCGCCGCCGACGAACGTCGTGATCGTCTGCGGCAGGTCGTCCTCGAGGACCATGAAGTCCGACTGCGTGAGCCCCTTGACGGCGCGGCCCTCGGCGTCGGTGACGGTGGCGTACACTTCGACCTGGGTGACACCGGTCGAAAATGTCGGTTGTTGGGCCGGATCCAGCCGCGCCGCCGCAGGCTCCGCTGAGGTTAGTGCTAGAATCAGCAGGATCGCCGCGACACGCGGCGAACGGAGTAACTCATGGGACTCTTCGCACTCTTCGGGCCGATCGGGCTGCCGGAGATGCTGATCATCCTGGTCATCATCGTCCTGATCTTCGGTGCAAGCCGCCTGCCGGAAATCGGCAAGGGAATCGGCCAGGGGATCAAGAACTTCAAGGCCTCGGTGAAGGATCCAGTGGACGAAGGCACGCAGAAGCCCTCCTGAGGCGCGGCCTCGTCAGAGGACGACGCGCGTCTCGCCCACTCGCCTCGTCACCCGCTCGCGATCAAGCCATTCGAGCAGCGGAATCGCAAACTTGCGCGTCACGCCGTACCGATCCTTGAACGTCGCCACGTCCACCGTGGCGCGCCCGGCGGGTGCCGCTCCCTTCAGCGCCTGAATGTCCGCCTTCAACTGATTCAGCGCCTCGGCGTGAAAGATCAGCGTGTCGACGCGCACGAGCGTTTTCTGCCGCACGAGTAAGCCGTCATCTTCTCCACGAGTCGCGTGGCACCTTCGTGTCGGCGGCCACGGTGGCGACATCTGGCGGCTTCAAGCCCGCCGCGTCTGTAGGCGGACTTCGACCGCGTCGCGCGCTCGTTCCTCCTCGGGCGCCAGCTCGAGGCGATGCCCGGGCAGCGACAGCCGATCGCGGACCACGAGCCGGCGATTTGCCGCGAGCACCGTCAGCACGAGCTCGAACACCGCGGGATGCGCCCGCGCGAACACGCGCTCGCGCGCCTCCTCGCGCGGGATGCCGTCGGCGAGCGGCTGGCTCTTGTGAAAGTCGGCGACCAGGTCGAGCAAGCCGTGCTGACAGGCCTTCGATCAGCGTCGCCGCGACCAGACGATCGCCGGCCAATCGTGCCTGCCCATTCCGCTCGAGTGTCGCGACGATTTGCGACCGCTGTTCCGGGCGCCACGCCGGCACGCGACACCAGACTCGCAAGCGACAAGCCGGCGGCTCCGGAGTCGGCGATCATGCGAGCGATCGCCGTCACGTCCTCGCCCGTGGTGCGCTCCTTGAATGCCGAGGCTGGCGAACCGCGCTCGCCGCGGCTCCGCTTCGAACGCCGAATCGCGGCGGTTCGGGATCGAGCACCTGGCCGCCGCCGATCGTCACGGTCGGCGAATAGGCGCGCAGGATGAATCGGTCGCCGCGCGTGAGCGGAGCGGGTGTCTCGAGGCGCAGCCGCACGTTGGCCGTCGCGCCCGGTTGTAACGTCTGTGCTGTCAGCTCCGGCGAGCGACACGCGCCCCAGCAACTCGATCGTCCCCTGGTGAAAGTGCACGCGCGCGCCGTGCTTCAGCGGCTTCGCGTCGGCAGCAGCTCGAGGATCGCATCGACCCGGCGCGTCATCGTCACGCGCCCGGCGTGTGACGAGCGACTGCCCGCGGTGGATGTCGGCGAGCTCGATCGCCACCAAGGTTCACCGCCGTGCGCTGGCCCGGCACGCCTCGACGCGCCGCTGGCCGTGCACCTGGACGCCGCGGACGCGGACGCGGCGCTCGCCCGGCACAAGCGCCAGCTCGTCTTCGATCCGCAAGCGGCCGCAGATCAAGGTCCCAGTCACGACCGTGCCAAACCCCTGCATCGAGAACGCGCGATCGATCGGCAGCCGGGCGGCGCCGCCCTGCTGCCGGTCGGCGGATCGTCGCGGCGACTCTGGCGAAGCGCCGTGCGGAGCTCGTCGAGGCCGGCGCCGGTTCTCGCCGACACCGGGACGATCGGCGCGCCTTCCAGAAACGAACCCTCCACCAGATCGCGCACTTCCAGTGCGCACGAGCTCGATCGTCTCGTCGTCCAGCAGGTCGCTCTTGGTGATGACGACGATGCCGTGTCGGACCCGCAAGCAGCCGGCAGATGTCGAAGTGCTCGCGCGTCTGCGGCATCACCGACTCGTCGCCAGCCACGATCAGCAGCACGCAGTCCATCCCGCCGACGCCGGCGAGCATCGTCTTCACGAATCGCTCGTGACCCGGCACGTCGACGAAGGCCACCGTCAGCCCTTCGATCAGCGGTGTGCGCAAAGCCGAGCTCGATGGTGATGCCGCGCTCTTTCTCCTCTTTCAGCCGATCGGGATCGATCCCGGTCAGAGCCTGCACCAGCGCGCTCTTCCCGTGGTCGATGTGACCGGCGGTGCCGACGACGATGTGCGCCATGACTGGCGAGGTTCCGGGCTCGGGCTGCAGGCGCTAGCGGCGTCGCTTGTCGGCCGCCCGCTCCTTCTTGCCCGGCCGCTGTTTGCGCCGCGTCGGCCGCCTTGATCTTGCGGCGCTCCTCGGGCGTTCCTTTGCGTTGCTCCTGCTTCGGGCGCGTTGCGGCTGCGCGTTGGCCCGCGCCGCCGCTCGTCGTCGCGGACCGCGTCGAGGATCTCCTCGAGTCCGAGATCGATCTGACGTCGCTCGAGATCGACGCGCACGACCTGCACCGCCACCTTGTCGCCGAATCGATAGCGTTTCCGCGTGTTCTCGCCGAACAGCGTGTGGGTCTGCTCGCTGTAGCGATAGTAGTCGTCGGCCATCGTCGAGACGTGCACGAGCCCTTCGACGTAGTGCTCGATCAGCTCCACGAACAACCCGAACGGTGCGACGCCGGTGATGTACCCGGCGAAGGTGTCGCCGACCTTGTCGGCCATGAATCGGACCTTCTTCCACTGCACCAGCTCGCGCTCGGCCTCGATGGCGCGGCGCTCCATCTCCGACGTGTGGCGGCCGATCTCGGAGAGCTCCTCGTCGAGCTCCTCTCGCCGCTCGTCCGAGACGCGTCCGCGACGCTGCTCGCGCAACACCCGATGGACGACCAGATCCGGATAGCGGCGGATCGGCGACGTGAAAGTGCGTGTAGGTCTCTGCCGCCAGTCCAAAGTGTCCGACGTTCATCGAGTCGTATCGCGCCTTCTGCATCGTCCGCAGCATCAGAAACGCAATCGGCCGCTCTTCCGGCGTGCCGCGGATCTTGTCGACGAGATGCTGGAAGTCGCGCTGGACGGACCGTATCGCCACGGGCGCGCCGAGGCTGAAACCCGAGCGACGACACGAACTCGTCGAACTCCATCACCTTGAGCGGATCGGGCGGCTCGTGAATGCGGTAGAGCGTCGGCATCCTGTTCTTTTCGAGATGGTGCGCCACGGTCTCGTTGGCCAGCAGCATGAACTCTTCGATCAGGCGGTGCGCGACGTTGCGTTCGTGCGCGACGATGTCCTCGACCAGTCCTTCTTCGTCGAGGATGATCTTGGGTTCCGGCAGGTCGAAGTCGATCGACCCGCGCCGGCGCCGGCGACGGCGTTCAGGATCTCGAACAGCTCGCGCATGTGCTCGAACATCGGCACCAGTGATTGGTATCGCGCCGATCGTGGGCTGGATGTGCGATCGGTCAGGATGGCGTTGACATCGGTGTACGTCATGCGCTCGGTGCTGTTGATCACCCCGTCGTGCATCTCGTAGCGGACGACGTCGCCCGTTCGATTGACTTCCATCAGGCACGATTGCACCAGCCGATCGACGTGAGGCCGGAGGCTGCACAGGCCGGTCGCGAGCGCCTCTGGAAACATGTGCACCGCGCGTTCGGGAAAGTAGACCGACGTGCCGCGCTCATAGGCTTCGGCTATCGAGCGCTCCGCCTTCGCTCACGTAGTGCGCGACGTCGGCAATGTGGACGCCCAGCCAATAGTGGCCGTTCGGCAGCCGTTCGATCGAGATCGCATCGTCGAAGTCACGCGCGTCTTCGCCGTCGATGGTCACGACTGGTCGATCGCGAAAGTCAGTGCGACTCTTGAGGTCGCGTTCTTTGACGGCGGCGCCCAGTCGGCGCGCCTTCGTCCACCGCCTCGGTCGGCGTGCTCGTCGGGAATCGCATGCTTGCGCAGGATGATCTCGGTATCGACCCCGGGGTCGTCGATGCCACCCAGCACCTCGATGATGCGTCCGAGCGGACCGCGCGTCGCGGTCGGCCACCGCGTGACCTCGACGGTGACCATGTCTCCCGGGGCCGCTGTACTCGCGTCCCCGCGCGGAATCTGCACGTCGGCCAGCAGGCGCTTGTCGAACGGCACAACGAATCCCAGGCCCGCCGCGATCGACGTCGTAGCGGCCGACGATCGTCTGCGATCGCCGCTCGAGGATCTCGACCACGCGCCCTTCGGCCCTGCCGTCGCTCCGGTGGCGCTCGATCCGCACAACCACGCGGTCGCCGTGCAACGCTTCCTTGAGGTTTGGCGCCGCGACAAACACGTCGCCTTGCAAGCCCTCGGGCGGCCGCTCCGGGGTCACGAATCCAAAACCTGACGAATGACCTTCGAGCCGACCGACGACGAGATCCATCCGATCGGCCAGGCCGTAGCGGTTGCCGCGCACGATGACGAGCGAACCGTCGGCGGCCAGCGACTTCAGATGACGCTTCACAGCGGCCTGCTGCTCGCGCGGGACGTCGAGCACGCGGATCAGCTCTCGGGCGGTGGCGGGGTGGTGGACCTGCTCGCGCATCTGGCGCAGAAGGTGGTCGCGGGAGAGCATGAGGGATTCTACGGTGCCTGGTGGTGCCTTAGGTGCCTTGGGTGCCTAGCGTGCTGGTGCCTAGGGTGCTAAGTGTCTTAGGTGCCGAGGCTGCCAGCTGACAGGTACACCTGGAGGTCGCCAACGTTGGTATCCGTGCGGCCGAGGCGGATCAGATCGCCGAGGGGATCGAAGAAGTTGACCGCATCGTTGTCGTCGAGAAACGTCGACGGCGACAAGTCCGAGCCGCCGGGCACGATCGAGCGTGGTGACGTCGGCGTATGCGCCGGCAGCGTCCGTCGGGCCATCGATGCCGTCGGTCCCGACGCTGGCGACGACCGCGTCACGGGCGTGAATCCGCCAGACGCTCGACCAGGGACAACGCAAACTCCTGGTTGCGGCCGCCGCGTCCGGCTCCCGTCACTCGAACCGTCGTCTCCCCGGCAGAGATGACGCATACCGGACTCCGCCAGCGCGTCCGCATGCGCCGCCGCTTGCGTGATACCAGGCCTGTGCGGCCTCACGGGCCTCGCCCGTCACTGCGTTCGGGAGAGTCACGAACCGCGTAACCCAGCGACTCGGCCGCCCGTCGAGCGCCTTCGAGGACGTCGGTGCGACCGGCGATGATGCGCCCTCCCGCTCGTGCCAGCCGCGGATCGCCGGGTTTCGGCGTGTCCGCAACCTTGCCGGCAACGCCGGCGGCAATCCGCGATGCAACCGCTCCTGGAAACTTCGCCGCGGCTCGTGATGCGAGAGTGCAACCGCCACGTCGTCTCCACGTCGAGGGATCGGCGACGCCCGGTCCCGAGCCAATGACCGAGAGGTCGTCTCCAACCACGTCGGAAATCGCCAAGCGTGAACGTCGTTCCTCGGCATGCTGCGGCGAGTTGCCCGCCCTTGATGCGCGAGAGATGCTTGCGCAGCGCGTTCAGCTCCTGAATATCAGCCCCGCTGCGCATCGCGCGATCGATCGCCGTCCGCTTGTCGTCGAGCGAGATGCCGTGCGCTGGAAGCGCGAGCAGCGCCGACGCGCCGCCGGACAGGAGGAGCAGCAACACGTTCGTCTGGTTCCGTGCGCCGCGGCCATCGCGATTGCTCGCCTGCCGGCGTCGACACTCCGCTCGTCCGGCAGCGGATGTGCGGCGGTGATCCATTGGATGTCTCGACGGCAGCTCCACCGATCGATGCGTCCCAACGGCTAACGCGTCGCGCAGCGCGACATGCGTCGGTCTGCGACGAGGCCTGCCGCCATGCTGGCCGCGGCCTTGCCAGCCACGATCGCGCGGAGCGGACTCGTGAAGAGGGCTGCGAAGTTCTGGCAGCTGCAATGCGCGAGTGACGGCAGCGTCTGCGGCGCTCGCGGCTTGGATGCCGGCGCGAACAATGAGCTGAAGGTGGTCGCTTGAGAGGCCCGGACCGAATCGGGAACGTGCGTCAGTGGGCTTTGTGGGGATCCGACCAGGCCGAAAGCCGCGTCACGAGATCGAACTCGCGCAGAAGCTTGGCGACCACTTGATCGGCATCGGCCTTGGTCGACAGGGTAGTCCACTTGCGAAATGACCCGCACGAGAGCGGTCTCGACACTCTCAATCGCCTGCGAAGAGAAGTATTCGCGCTGCTCTTGCAGACAGCGATGATGCTTGACGAATTCTTCGCGGTAGAACTCAGTGAGGGGGGATGCGGGTGACGGACCTGGACGATCAATCCTGAATCGTTGCATACGCTTCCAGGAACCCCTTCAGAAAAGCGAACGATCCTGATCAGTGTAGAGGGCCTCCGAAACGCTGTCAACGGAAAAGCCCATGAAATGGCCTTCGACGGGCCCTCGGCAGTCGAAGGCGTTCAACGATCGTTCAATTCACCGCGGCTCCGGCACCTGATAGTCCCGCAAGCTCCGCCCGGACACGCCCGAATCCCGCCTGTAGAACCGCACGCAGGGGAATACGACCATCGGCGCTCATCCACAGCGTCATCGTGACTGGTCGCCGCCGCTCGATGCGACGCATCAGGCGTGGTTCGAGCCGCACGGCCGCCGTGGGCTGCCCTCGGTAAGTGATCGTTTCAGGCTCGGCGGCTGCCACCTGCAGCTGCAGAATCGACCCCGCCTCGTTGATCGGCACGTTGACAATGCTGCCCTGCGTGAGCGGCAACGTGCGAACGTAGTACAGCGCCGTCAAGGCATCTCGAGCCGCTTCGTGTCCCAGCGGCAGCGTCAGCGCGTCAGCCGCGAGCGCCTCGGCTCTCGACTCTCCCACGCGGACATGTTCCTGCGGCGCGGTCATACACGTAGGTCCGATTGAGCTGTGGTCCCCCCTCCGCGAATCTCACGGCTGTGTTCGATCGGCA
Organism: uncultured Acidobacteriota bacterium; assembly: GCA_963734095.1. Classification (GTDB taxonomy): domain Bacteria; phylum Acidobacteriota; class Vicinamibacteria; order Vicinamibacterales; family UBA2999; genus JACCSI01. The sequence continues at coordinate 295,567 of CAVTGK010000061.1, forward strand.
GCAGCGACGCATCCGCGATTGTCGTAAACCGGTCTCGGGCGTTGAAAGAACCTCGAGACCCAGTCGGCGGTCTCGGCCTGCACCTCGAAACGCCATCGAGGATCCGCCGCCGATCCTTCGAGCACTCTCAGGACCGCGCTGCCGGCGGCGATATTCAAGGGGCCGCCATCCCAGTAGATGTCGTAGGTCGCCGATTCTCCGGCGGCAAATAGCGGCTCGCCCGCGGTGGCGGTGGCGGCCCGGACAACTCGCCCAACGCCGCGATCGCCTCCGGCGTCCAACGCACTTCGTAAATCACGCCGTCGTCGAAGCGCGCGCGCTCGACGAGTGGTGAGCGCTGCGTTCCCGGCGCCGGCGACTGGCGCGGGCGCGACGACGAACCGCACATCGAGCTCGCGAATCGCAGCCAGCGAATCCCGAGACGGAAAGTCTGCGAGGCTCTCGACGAGCGCCGGAAAAAACGCCGGACGCTGACCGCTGTAGCCGTTCACGATCGGTCGCCGGTGTTCGAGCGATTGCACCATCACCGGCGTGTTGTCGATGTCATCGCCGAGCGGCAGATGCAACACCGCGCCAGGTGATCGGTTCGCTCGCGAGCCAGTGGCCAACTGGCCGTCTGACGAGGAGGCGCCGCCGCCAGCGGTAGCGGGCCGTTGAGATACTCCGCGCTCAGGCCCGCCAACAGCAAGACCGTCAGCCATCGCCCTCGCCGAATTCGACTGAGTCACGATCGCGAATGCCCGCGCCGGCGCGGCTCAACGTGCTTCGCACGCCCACGGCCGCCAGGAGCGACAGTCCCATGAACGCGACGACCGCAAATCGCGCCGGCGCTCGGACGGCCTCGAAGCCGTAAACGTTCTCGGCGGATCGCCGCGTACAGACTGCGCCAAGGCCTCAGGGCCGAGCGAGAGCACGCCTCCAACGACCACCAGCGCGGCTGCACTGGCAACGAGCGGTCGACCATCGCCACGCCATCCCGAGATGAGACCGACGCCACGCAAGTGCCAGCAGCACCAGGCCTGGAAACATCCGATGCTCGACGCTCCGTCGGTCGCGTTGCCCGGCGCCGGCGCACGCGCGGCCGAGAAGCCCGGTGCGCCCGTACAGCAGATTCACCGGCGGCACCTGCGTGTAGCTTTGCCAGGACGCAGAGTGATTGGCGGCTTCGAACAGCGTCCGGCCGAAGCCCTCCGACCTGCTGGACTCGCGCGTACGAGACCAGCGTGGGCACCAGTGACGACCACTGCCAACACCGCGGCGACCGCCGAGACGCGTCCACAGCCGGACGGAGCGCCACTGCCCGGTCGCAACAGCGAGCGCGACGCTCGCCACCGCCAGCATCACCAGGCTCATCAGGCCGTAGTAGACGCTCGCGATCGCCTGCAGGCCGGCAACCACTCCCAGCAGCACGGCATCGCGCCAGCGTCGCCGGCGACGACGCGGTGCAGGCACAGCAGCGCCAGCGGCATGAGGTAGAGCGCCTGCAGCTGAATGTGCAGCAGGTGCGCGGTCCGATAGGGCCAGCACGCCCAGGCGAGGCCCGCCGCAAACGCCGCGGGCGTCGATCCGGTCACCGTCCGCACCAGCGCGTGCATCGCCCAGCCGCTGGCGCGATCGAGACGAGCAGCAGCAGGTTGTAGCAGAGCACCGCGTCGCCGGTGAGCGCATACACCGGCGACGAGCGCGAGCGCCTGCGAGCAGGAAGTGATCGGAGTACGCCAGCGTGCCTTCGGCCGGGAAGAAGATGTTGGCGTCGAACACGCGGCCGCTGAAGACGCTCAGCGGATCGTGGTCCACGCGTGCAGGCCCCAGCCGAGAATCCAGAGATTGAGAAACGGGTCGCCAGGCCCTGCAGCGCGCCGATCCGGCCGGTGAGGTGGAGCGCCAGCGGCCAGGTGAGGACGATTGCCGCAGCGATATACACGCCGGCGGTCACCTGCGGCGCGCCGCCAAGTCACGGCCTCACAGCTTACACGCCCAGCTCCTTCTTCAGGAGATCGTTGACGACCTTCGGATTGGCCTTCCCCTTCGACGCCTTCATCACGTGGCCGACCAGAAAGCCGAACGCGTTGTTGCGGCCCTTGCGGAACCTGCTCGACGGCGTCGGGATTGGCGGCCATGGCGTCGCGGACGATGCCGGCCAGCGCGTCGGCGTCGCCGATCTGCGCCAGGCCCTCGCTCGCACGATGTCGTCGGCCGAGCCGCCCGGAGTCGTACATCTTCGCGAAGACGTCCTTGGCGACCGTGCTGCTGATGGTGCCCGCGTCGACGATCTGAATCAGGCCGGCCAGCGCCGCGGGCGTCAGCGGCACCTGCTCGATCGGCAAGATTGCGCTCCTTCATCGTCCGCAGCAGCTCGCCCATGATCCAGTTGCTCGCCGCCTTGGCATTGCCCGAGGCCGCGGCGGTCGCCTCGAAGTAGTCGGCCAGCCCGCGCGTCTGCGTCAGCAGGTCGGCGTCGTAGGCCGGCAGCCCGTACTCGCTGACGAAGCGCGTCGCGGCGCGCCTCGGGCAACTCGGGCAGCGTCCTGGCAATCGCGTCGCGGCGCGCGCGTATCGACGATCAAGCGGCGGCAGATCGGGCTCCGGGAAGTACCGGTAGTCGTGCGCCTCTTCCTTGCTGCGCATCGAATAGGTCCGGCCCTGCGCCGAGTCGAACAGCCGCGTTTCCTGCACCACGCGGCCGCCGTGCTCGACGACGTCGATCTGCCGCTCGATTTCGTACTCGAGCGCCTTCTGCAGATAGCGGAACGAGTTGACGTTCTTGACTTCGGCCTTGGTGCCGAGCGCCGTCTCGCCGACGCGGCGAATCGACACGTTGGCGTCGCAGCGCAGGCTGCCCTCTTCCATGTTGCCGTCGTTGACGCCGAGCCAGACCAGGATCTGGCGCAGCTTCTCGAAGAAGGTCGCGGCTTCGGCCGACGATCGCAGGTCGGGCTCGCTGACGATCTCGATGAGCGGCACGCCGGCGCGGTTGTAATCGAGATAGGTGCGGCGATCGGAATCGGCAAACCCTTCGTGCAGCGACTTGCCCGCGTCCTCTTCCATGTGGATGCGCGTCAGCCGCACGTGCTTGGCGGCGCCGTCGACGTCGATGTCGAGGCCGCCGCCGGGAGCGAGCGGCAACTCGTACTGCGAGATCTGATAGCCCTTCGGCAGATCGGGATAGAAGTAGTTCTTGCGCGCGAAGACCGAGCGCTCCTGAACGTCGCAGCCGAGCGCCAGCGCGGCGCGCACGGCGTAGTCGACGGCCGTGCGGTTGAGCACCGGCAGCGCGCCGGGAAGACCCGAGGCAGACCGGACAGACGTGCGTATTCGGCGGCGCGCCGAACGTCGTCGGGCAGCCGCAGAAGATCTTCGTCGCGGTCAGCAGCTGCGCGTGAATCTCGAGGCCGATGACGGCTTCGTAGGATGACATGGAGTTACAGTTACGATTCGAGTTCAAAGTTATTCAATTCCGATTCGTGCAAGTTGCGACGCCTGAGCGCTGCAGTTCGAACTTGGAACTGGTAACTGACAACTTGTAACTCGGCCGTCAGACCGCGGCCCGGCCTCGACGACGGCCGCGTCGACGTCGCCTGCGAACGTCTTGAAGTTCTCGACGAACATCGCCGCGAGCTTTTTCGCCTGCGCGTCGTAGGCGGCCTTGTCGGCCCACGTGCTGCGCGGATCGAGCACGTCGGCGGGCACGCCGGGACAGCTCGTCGGCATCTCGAGGTTGAAGATCGGGTGCCGCTGGTACGTCGACGTTGTCGAGCGCGCCCGACAGCGCCGCGCTGATCATCGCGCGCGTGTGCGCGATCTTCATGCGCGTGCCGACGCCGAACGGCGCCGCCGGTCCAGCCGGTGTTGACCAGCCAGACGCGCGCCTTGTGCCGGGCGATGCGCTCGCCCAGGCCGCGCGCGTAGACGTTGGGATTGAGCGGCAGGAACGGCGCGCCGAAGCAGGTGCTGAACGTCGCCCAGGGATCCTTCACGCCCTTCTCGGTGCCCGGCCACCTTCGCGGTGTAGCCCGACAGGAAGTGATACATCGCGCCTTCGGGCGACAGCCGCGCAATCGGCGGCAGCACGCCGAAGGCGTCGGCGGTCAGCATCACGATGTTCGCGGGATGGCCGCCCATGCCCGACGGCACCGCGTTGTCGATGAACTCGATCGGATAGGCGCCGCGCGTGTTCTCGGTCAGCGACGCGTCGTCGAGATTCGAGCTGCGCGGGTGTCGGGATCGATCACGACGTTCTCGAGCACCGTGCCGAAGCGCCGCGTGGTCTCGTAGATCTGCGGCTCGGCCTCGGCCGACAGCCGGATCATCTTGGCGTAGCAGCCGCCCTCGAAGTTGAAGACGCCGGTGTCGCTCCAGCCGTGCTCGTCGTCGCCAATCAGCCGGCGTTCGGGATCGGACGACAGCGTCGTCTTGCCCGTGCCCGACAGGCCGAAGAAGAGCGCCGTGTCGCCGCCCGTGCCGATGTTGGCCGAGCAGTGCATCGACAGCACGCCCTGCAGCGGCAGCAGGTAGTTGAGCACCGTGAAGATCGACTTCTTGTTCTCGCCGGCGTAGCTGGTGCCGGCGATCAGCACTTCGCGCGTGCCCAGGTTCACGACGATGGCGACGTCGGAGCGCGTGCCGTGCCGCTCCGGCTGGGCCTGGAAGCTCGGCGCGGTGATGACGGTGAACTGCGGCGCGAAGCTCGGCCAGGTCCTCCGCCGGCGGCACGATGAACAGGTTGCGGACAAACAGGTTCTGCCAGGCGAGCTCCTGGATGAACCGCACGGGCAGGCGGTAGTCGGGATCGGCGCCGGCGTAGAGGTCCTGCACGTACAGCTCGCGGTCGGCGAGGTGCGCGAGCATGTCGCGCTTCAGCGTCGTCGAAATGTGCCGGCTCGATCGGCTTGTTGACCTTGCCCCAGGCGATGTGGCCTTCGCTCGACGGCTCCTTGACGACGAACTTGTCGTTGGGCGACCGGCCGGTGTGCGCGCCGGTGCGGCAGACCAGCGGCCCTTCGGCCGCCAGCTCGCCCTTCTTCGCGGCGGATGGCGTGCTCGTACAGCGCCGCCGCCGACAGATTCCAGTGCACGGGGCGGGAGGTGCGCACGCCGTGCTCTTCGAGCCCGTGCGCGCGCCCCGCGTGCAGTAGTCGCCATTCGAAGACTCCCAAGAGGCTGACGGCCGGAACGGTCACCGGCGCCGGGCGACTGCCCGGCAGACCTCGACCACCGGTCACACCCGCCTGAAACGAATCCGCTGATCGTACCGGCTCGAAATCCGGCTAAGTCAATACGCGACGCGGCTTTGTGCCGGTCCTGCTACAATCCGGTAAACGCTCGCTCGCCCACACCCCGTAACTCATGTCAGGACGACCGATCGAAGTCGATCAACGGAGCTGCCGGCCGCGCGGCCGACGCCGTCACGACGCCGGCGTCCGCCGCTGGCCGCCGAGATCAAGGCGCTTGGTGCTGGCCGGCGAGCGCGAGGCGGCGCGCGATCGGTTCGGCGCCCTGGTGGCGCTGCTGCAGCGCCGGGGCTTGCGCATCGCGTATCACTATCTGCGCGACGCCGCCGACGCCGACGAAGCCGTCCAGGACGCGTTCGTCAAGGTGTTTCTGCACATCGAGCAGTACCGCGAGGAACTGTCGTTCGATGTGTGGTTCATGCGGATTCTCGTCAATGCCTGCCTGGACCGGCTGAAGAGCCGGACCCGGCAGCAGCGGTGGTTGTCGAGCCGGCTGGACGAAGGTCACGACGGCGCGGCCGGTCGAACAGGCGGCCGGACCCGAGCCGTCGACCGAGCACCAGTTGCTGGTGCGGGAGCGGTGGAGCAAGTGCTCGAGGCGGTCGCCGACGTTGCCGGATCGGCAGCGGCTGGTGTTCACGCTGTCGCATCTCGACGAGCGAACCGCCGCGGAGATCAGCGAGGCGACGGGCATGAGTCCGGCGACGGTGCGCGTGCACCTGTTCCGGGCGATTCGGAAGCTGCGGGCGCTGCTGGGAGAACAGCGATGAGCGTTCGAGACCAGTCACGTGCCGATCGACCGGCTGACGGCGCTGGCGTTCGTCGCCCGCGCGCCCGAGAGCGACCAGGACGACCAGGCGCTGCGCGCACGTTCGCGGCTGCGAGCGCTGCGCCGCCGAGCTCGCGCGCCTGACGGCCGATGCCGACGAGTTGCGCGACGCGGCCGTTCGCCGAAGCCGACGCGCATCTTCGACGACGCCGATGCTCGACGCGCAGCGCACGCGGATTCTCGACCGGCTGGCGCACCTGGGCCAGGCCGCGCGGGTGCTGCGCTTCCCGCGCCGCACCGCGCGAAGTCGGCGATGCCGGTCGTCGACGGGCAGCCGCCGCTGGGTCAGCGTCGCGGCCGCCGCCGGCCTGATCATCGGCCTGGTCGCCGGCCAGCTGCTTCACTTCGTGCCGTGGGAAGCGCACGACCGCACGCGACGCAGGCGCTGACGGTCCAGGCGCCGACGCGCCAGGCCGAGCCGGCGATCGTCCCGGCCGTCGACCGCGGCGTCGCTCGCTGAGCGACGACGAGTTGCTCGACGAAATCGAGGCGGCGCGTCCAGCTGCGGCGCGCGCACTCGCTGCGCGCGCTCGATGCGCTGACGCCGACCGCCGGCGACTTCCGCGATTCCCGCTGGGGCAACGCTAGCTCGTAGTGCCGCTCGCCCGTCATCTTCCGCAAGGGCCTCGACCTCAAGCACGAGGTCGCCGGCGTTCTCGCCGAGAGCTACCACAGCGCCCTCGTCGAGCAGATCAAGGCCAACGACTACCGCTACGAGCCGGCCGGCTGACCATCCACCTCGCCCGCGAGTTCGGCTTCTGCTACGGCGTCGATCGCGCCGTCGACTACGCCTATCAGGCGCGCCGCCGGTTTCCCGACCGCAACGTCTTCCTCACCGGCGAGATCATCCACAACCCGCACGTCAACGATCAGCTGCGCGCGCAGGGCATCCGCTTCCTGACGCGATCCGAGCGAGGACGCGCGACGGCGCTCGGCGCCGACGACGTCGTCATCCTGCCGGCCTTCGGCGTCACCGTCGAGGAGCTGCAGCGGCTGTCACGCGGCCGGCTGCACGCTGGTCGACACCACCTGCGGCTCGGTGCTGAACGTGTGGAAGAACGTCACGCGCTACGCGCGGGACGGCTTCACCTCGGTCATCCACGGCAAGTACTGGCACGAGGAGACGCGGGCGACGGCGTCGCAGGCGCTCCAGGCGCCGGGCGGCCACTACCTGGTCGTCCTCGACAGGGCCGAAGCCGCCGTGGTCTGCGACTACATCCGGCGGTCGCGCGGCGTCCGACCGGCGCGGCGCGCGCATTTCTCGAGCGGTTCGCCGACGCCATCTCGCCCGGGTTCGACCCGGACGTGCACCTCGCAGCGGGTCGGCTGCGCCAACCAGACGACGATGCTGAGCACCGAGTCGCTGGAGGTCGGCGAGATGTTCCGGGAGGCGATGCGCGAGCGCTACGGCGAGGCCGAGCTTGCCGCACGCTTCCGCGCCTTCGACACCATCTGCAGCGCCACGCAGGACCGGCAGGACGCCGTCGTCCAGCTGCTCGCCGAGGAGCCGCTCGACCTGATGCTCGTCATCGGCGGCTACAACAGCAGCAACACCTGCAACCTGGCGCGGATCTGCGCCGAGAAGGTGCCGACCTACCACATCGCCGACCCCGACGGCCTGCTGTCGGCGCACGAGATCCGCCACCGCTCGGTGCGCCGAGAAGCGCGAGGTCGTCAGCGCCGGACTGGCTGCCCGCCGACGGGCCGGTCCGCGTCGGCCTGACCTCGGGCGCCTCGACCCCCGACAATCTGGTCGAGGTGGTCGTTCGCAAGCTCGAGTGCGTTCTACGGCAGCGTTGACACCCCAGCCGTAAACGCCGCGCCGAAGCAGGCTGGTCGTAACCCCTTCAAACGCACCATGGAAATGTCCCGTAAGTTGTTTGTTTGTCTCACGTTGTCTCTGCTCGTGCTGGCTGCGGCGCGCCCCCGCGCAGGCCCAGGGCTTCAAGTGGTGGCAGAACGAGCGGTTCCAGAAGGAGCTGGCGCTCTCGCCCGACCAGATCGCCAGCATCGAGGCCGTCTTCCAGGCCGCCATGCCCGCGCTGCGCGCGCAGAAGCGGGCCTTCGACAAGCTCGAGGACGAGCTGTCGAAGATGGTGCGCGAAGCGCAAGGTCGACGAGCGCGAGCTCGAGGAGTTCGTCGTCCGTGTCGAGGCGGCCCGCGCCGACCTGAGCAAGACGCGGACGATGATGCTCTTCCGGATGCGCCGCATCCTGACGGCCGACCAGAACGTCAAGCTCAGACAGCTGTTCGAGCAGAACGAGAACGGAACGCCGCGGCAAGGGCCACGGCCAGCAATAACAGTAGTATTTCTCCTACCGGAGACAGGATCATGAAGATGCAATCTCGACGTGTGGTCGCCGCTGGCGGCGCTGCTCTTGTCCGTCGACGCCGCGTTCGCGCAGCAGTCCGCCCGAGGCCGCAGACCAGGACGCGCTGGTGCGCGAGGCGCTGGCCCGCTACCAGGCCGGCCTCGACGCCATCCAGAACGGGGCGACGCCACGGCCACTGCAGCCGCCACGGCCCAGGCCGGCCGGCCGATGCGCGAGATTCGGCTGACCGACGTCGTCGAGCTCGCGCTGCGAGAAGAACCTCGACATCGCGGTCGAGCGGCTCAACCCGCAGCGCGTCGATCTGCAGATCGCCGGCATCAGAACACGTACCTGCCGGTCGCCACCTCGACGATCGGGCAGCGCGACAACTACCAGCTGCCCCGCGACCAGCTGAAGGGCGGCCAGCGCGTCTCGATCGCCACGACGACCTACAACGTCGGCGTCGCGCAGAACGTGCCGTGGTACGGCGGCAACTTCGCGCTGACGTTGAACAACAACAAGCAGGACTCGTCGAGCACGTTCGTCAACTTCAACCCGACGTTCACGACGCGGTCTGACGGCGAGCTACACGCAGCCGCTGCTGCGCGGGCTCGTTCATCGATCAGACGCGGCAGCAGCTGGCCATCACGCAGATCAACCGCGAGATCTCCGAAGAGACGCTGCGCGCGACGGTCACGCAGACGCTGGCCAACGTCCGCAACGCCTACTGGGATCTGGTGTTCTGCGCGCAGCGCCGTGGACGTCGCCCAGCGCGCGCTGCAGCTCGCCGACAAGCTCGTCGAGGACAACCAGGCGCGCGTCGAAGTCGGCACGCTGGCGCCGCTCGACATCGTCCAGGCCGAGGCCGAAGCGGCCAACCGCCGGCAGACGCTGGCCGTCGGCCGAAGCGACGCTGCAGACGGCGGAGCTCGCGCTCAAGCGCTACATCGTGAGCGGCACCGAAGATCCGCTGTGGCGGCAGGAGCTGCGGCCGGTCGACCTGCCGTCGCTCGAACCGGCGCCGACCGACATCGAAGGCGCGGTCCGCCGCGGCCTCGAGCGCCGCACCGACCTGGTCAGCGCGCGCAAGAACCTCCAGAGCTCCGACATCTCGCTGCGCTACTTCCGCAACCAGACGCTTGCCCGAAGTCGATCTCGTCGGCCAGCTACGGCGAGCAGGGCATCGGCGGCACCAGCATCCGGCGCGCCGGCCTCGGCTCGGCGAGCATCATCGACACGATTCCCGGCGGCTATCAGCGACGCGCTTGCGCCTGCTGACCAAGCGCGACTACCCGAACTGGAACGTGCAGTTCAACGTCAGCTACAACCTGTTCGGCAGCCAGGCCGACGCGCAGTACGCGCGGGCGCGCGTGCAGCGCAATCAGTCGCAGGCGCGGCTGCGCGCGCTCGAGCTGCAGGTCGCGACCGAGGTCACCAACGCCGCGCTCTCGGTGCAGAGCAACCTGAAGCGCGTCGAAGCGGCCGTCGCCGCGCGCGAGCTCGCCGAAAAGCGGCTCGAAGCCGAGCAGAGCAAGTTCGAGGTCGGCATGTCCACCAACTTCTTCGTCGTCCAGGCGCAGCGCGACCTGCGCGACGCGCAGAACGTCCGAGCTGCGCGCGCTGGCCGACTACCGCAAGTCGCTGGTCATCTTCGAGCGCGTGCAGGAAGCCCCGCCGGGCGGTGGCGGCGGCGGTTGCAACGCCGTCAACGCGATCACGCTGGCGGCAGCGCCAGCGGTCAGTAGCGAATCGGTACGCTAGAGCGTTTACGTTGTCGAACTTTATGCGCAAATTTCTCATTATCGGGACTCGTGGTGGCCGTCGCCGGCGCCGCGGCCTATTTCGGGTTCGTCAAGCGCGAGCAGCCGGCCGCGGCCGCCGGGCCAGGCCCAGGCTGGACGCGCGGTGGCCAGGCGCGGCAGGCGGCGGCGGCGGCGGTGGCGGTCCCGGCGGCCTGGGTGGCGGCGGGCTTCGGCGGACCCGGCGGCGGCTTCCGGCCGCCGATGACCGTCGAAGTGGCCAAAGTCGCGCGCGGCAACATCTCCGCGCATCTCAGCGTCGTCGGCAATCTGATTGGCGAAGCGACCGTCGATGTCGCGCCGAAGACCGGCGGCCGGCTCACGACGATCATCGTCAAGCTGGGCGATCGCGTGCGCCGCGGCCAGGTGATCGCCAAGATCGAGGATCGCGAAATCGTCGAGCAGGTCCGCCAGGCCGAGGCGTCGCACAAGGTCGCCGAAGCCGACGATCCGCCAGCGCGAAGCCGATCTCAAGCTCGCGCTGACCAACGTCGAGCGCTCGCGCAACCTGTACGGCCGCCAGCTGCTGCCCAAGCAGACGCTGGACGACGCCGAAGCGCGCTACACGTCGGCGGTCGCGCAGGTCGATCTCGCGCAGGCGCAGCTCGCGCAGTCGGCGTCGCGGCTGCAGGAGCTGCGGATCAACCTCGCCAACACCAACGTCGTGTCGCCGGTCGACGGCTTCGTCGCCAAGCGCAACGTCGATCCGGGCGCGTGGGTCTCGCAGAAAGCGCCGCGTCGTGTCGGTCGTCGACATCTCGTCGCTTGCGCCTGGTCGCCAACGTCGTCGAGAAGGACCTGCGGCTGGTCGAGCGTCGGCGACCCGGCGGTGGTCGAGGTCGACGCGTTCCCCGGCGAGAAGTTCAACGGCCGCATCGCGCGCGTCTCGCCGGTCCTCGATCCGGCGACGCGCACGGCGCCGATGGAAGTCGAGATTCCCAATCCGGACTTCCGGCTGAAGCCCGGCATGTACGCCAAGGTCGACTCTCGAGATCGACAGCCGCGACAACGTGCTGCTCGTCCCGAAGATCGCGCTGGTCGACTCCGAGGGGCAGCGCGGCGTCTATCAGCCGAGCGACGACAGCAAGGCCGCGTTCAAGCCGGTCAAGGTCGGCATCGAGGACAACGAGCGCGCCGAGATCCTCGAAGGCCTGCAGCGAAGGCGAAACCATCGTCTCGGTCGGGCGCCGGCGCGCTGCGCCGCAACGATCAGCTGGTCGTCGCCGGGCAGGCGGGCCCAGCAGCGTGGGCCGGGCGGCCGCGGACGGCCCGGGCGGGCGGCCGGGCGACGCGGTCGGCAGCGCGGACGCGGGCCGGGCGGACGCGGCCTGGCGGCCAGCAGCGGCGGCCGCCTGGACGCCGCCGCCAGCGGTCAGCGCGCAGGCGCCGCAGCCGGCCGGTCGCCGCAGTCAGCGACCGGTGATCGACGTCACGTTCGCAACTGGTCAACTGGCAACTGGTCAGACTGATCGATCGTCAACGTATCCGGAGCCTCGAATGAGCATTCCGCGTCTTGCCATCCATCGTCCCGTGACGATGTTCATGATCAGCTTCGTGGTGATCCTGCTGGGCGGCATCTCGCTGACGCGCCTGCCGGTCGACCTGATGCCGGAGAGCGAGTTCCCGAGCATCACCGTCCGCGTCAACTACGCCGGCGTCGGGCCGCTCGAGATGGAGGAGCTGGTCACGCGGCCGATCGAGCAGGCGGTGTCGGCCATCGCCGGCCTCGAGCAGGTCAACTCGACCTCGTCCGAAGGCAACAGCAACGTGCGGCTGCAGTTCGCGTGGGGCACCGACCTGAACGAGGCGGCCGACGAAGTCCGCACGCGCGTCGATCGCGTCCGCGGCCGCATGCCGGAGGACGCCGACCCGCCGACGGTCTTCAAGTTCGACTCGAACTCGATGCCGATCATGGGCATCGGCGTCGAGGGCGACTTCGACCCGGTCACGCTGCGCGAGCTGGCGACCAACGACCTGTCGCCGCGCCTCGAGCGCGTCGAGGGCGTCGCCGCGGTCACCATCGACGGCGGCCTGCGCCGGCAGATTCACGTCGACCTGACGCGCGAGAAGATCACCGGCCTCAACCTGTCGGTCGATCGCATCACGCAGGTCCTGCGCACCGAGAACCAGAACATCCCGCTCGGCGAAATCGACGACGCCGATCGCCGCTTCCTGCTGCGCAGCCCCGGCCAGTTCACCAGCATCGACGACATCCAGAACCTGATCATCATGACGCGCGCGACGGGCGTGCCCGGTGTACCTGAAGGACATCGCCGAGGTCACGCGACTCGACCGAGGATCGCCGCCAGATCACGCGCATCAACGGCCGGCCCGGCATCCGCATGCGCGTCACCAAGCAGTCGGGCAAGAACACGGTGCAGGTCGCCGAGGGCGTGCGCGCCGAGATCGAGCGCATCAACCGCGAAGTGCCGAGCGTCCGCCTCGCGGTGCTCGACGACCAGTCGAAGTTCATCGAGCGCTCGATCAACAGCGTGCAGGAGCACGCGATGATCGGCAGCGTCCTCGTCGTCCTGATCATCTTCCTGTTCCTGCGCAACGTCCGCTCGACGCTCATCATCTGCACGTCGATTCCGATCTCGGTCATCGGCACGTTCGCGCTGCTCTACTTCGGCGGCTACACGCTCAACACGCTGACCTTCGGCGGTCTGGCGCTCGGCATCGGCATGATCGTCGACGCCGCGATCGTCGTGCTCGAAAACACCTATCGCCATCTCGAGATGGGCAAGGACCGGATGACCGCGGCCATCGACGGCAGCGAAGAGGTCTGGTCGGCCATTCTCGCGTCGACGCTGACGCACATCGCCGTGTTCGTGCCGATGCTGTTCCTCACCGGCGTCGCGCAGCATCACGTTCGGCTCGCTGGCCGCGGTCGTGTCGTTCTCGCTGGCGATGTCGCTGTTCGTCGCGGTCACCATCGTCCCGGTGCTGTGCTCGCGCTTCCTCGAGGCGCCGGATCACGGCGAGACGCGCAAGGGCGTGTTCGGCGCGCTCTATCGCTGGAGCGATCGCGTGCTGAACAAGCTCGACGACGTCTACGCGCGCGCGCTGCACGTTGCGCTCGCAGCACCGGCCGACGGTGTTCGCCACCGGCATCGCCCTGTTCGTCGTCGCGCTCTACCTGGGCCGGTTCATCGGCGTCGAGCTGCAGCCGACGACCGACGAGGGCGAGGTCACCGTCGACGCCGAGCTCGCGGTCGGCACGCGCGTCGAGGTCACCGAAGGCGTGCTGATTCGCCTCGAGGAAGCCATCAAGCGAGCGGTGCCCGAGGCGACGATGCTCATCACGTCGGCCGGCGGCGGCGGCGGCGGGTTCGGCGGCGGCGGCTCGGGACACCGCGGCAACGTCAACGTCCGCCTCGTGCCGAAGGACGAGCGGCAGCGCAGCAGCGAAGAGATCGCCATGAGCGCTGCGCCGCGAGCTCTCCGGGCTCCCCGGCGTCATCGTGCGCGCGCGTCCGTCCGGCGGCCAGCAGATGCGCGGCATGCCCGGCGGCAACCAGGGCGGCGACGGCAGCCGCTTCTCGGTCGAGATCCGCGGCCACGACCTCGAGATCTCGAAGCGTCTGGCGCAGGACGTCAAGACGCTGCTCGACTCGACGCCCGGCATCGCCGACTCGCGCGTCGGCCGCGAAGAGGGCCGTCCGGAAATCGCCGTGCGCGTCGATCGCGACAAGGCCGCCATGCTCGGTCTGACGGTCACCGGCGTCGCCGAACACGATTCGCACCAACCTCGCCGGCACGCAGGCGGCGATGTTCCGCGAGGCCGGCAACGAGTATCCGATCGTCGTGCGGCTGCGCCAGGAGGACCGCGACGAGATCGCCTCGGTCGGCGACGTCCTGCTGAGCACGCCGAAGGGCATGGTGCTGCCGGCCAAGAACGTCATGGTCACGGCGCGCGAGCAGGGCCCGGTGCAGATCGAACGGAAGAACCAGGAGCGCATCCAGCGCGTCAACGCCGAAGTCGAAACGACGCTGAGCGAAGGCGTCGAGGCGGTGCAGGCGCGGCTGCCCGAGATCCAGGTGCCGCAGGGCTTCTCGGTCGGCTTCGGCAACGAGGTCGAGGAGCAGGCCAAGTCGTTCCGCGAGCTGCAGCTCGTGCTCATCCTCGCCATCCTGCTCGTCTACACGGTGATGGCGTCGCAGTACGAATCGCTGCGCGATCCGTTCATCATCATGTTCTCGATTCCGCTGGCCGCCATCGGCGTCGTCGGCGCGCTGCTCCTCACCAACACGCCGTTCAGCATGCAGGCCTACATCGGCGTCATCATGCTGGCCGGCATCGTCGTCAGCAACGCCATCCTGCTCGTCGACTACGCCAACACGCTCCGGCATCGCGACAAGATGGAGCTGCGGCCCGGCGATCGAGCTGGCCGGACGTCACCGTCTGCGCCCGATTCTGATGACGTCGGTCTGCACGATGCTCGGCCTGGTGCCGATGTCGCTCGGGATCGGCGAGGGCTCGGAGCTGCAGGTGCCGCTGGCGCGCGTCGTCATCGGCGGCCTGCTGACCTCGACGCTGATCACGCTGGTGTTCGTGCCGGCGATGTATACGCTGTTCGAAGAAGGCTGGCGCGGGATGTTCAAGCGCGGTCAGGCGCCGGCAGGCAGCGGCGCACTGAGCGAACGATAGCCAAGTCAGACGGTCGGACTTCGGTGCCTCAGCCCGGTCTCGCTCTTGGTTCTCAGCTCGTCCAGCAACTCCTCCACCGTCCGGCCCGTCTCCGGATCGATCCAGTCGCCGGCGATCTCCGCCAGCGGCTCGAGCACGAAGAGCCGCTCGCGAAATCGCGGATGCGGCACCCGCAGTCCCGGCTCGTCGACACCTCGTCCCCGTACAGAATCAGGTCGAGATCGAGCGTGCGCGGCGCGCCGGCATACGGCCGCTCGCGGCCGCGCTCGCGCTCGATGCACGAGCAGCGTCGTCGAGCAGCTCGCGCGCCGAGTGTCGTGCGTCGCCGGTCGACCGCGCCGTTGAGAAACCGCGCTTGCGGCCGACGCCGACCGGCTCGGTCTCGACGCAACGACGAGACGCGCGAGATCGGTCAGGAGCGCACCGAAGCCGCGCGACCGCGAAGGTCAGATGGGAGAGGCGATCGCCGAGGTTGCTGCCGAGCGCGATGGCGACGGGGACGCGAGGGTGTCCAGTCACCCAGCGCTGCCTACTCGATCCAGCGCCGATCGAGGACTTTGCCGCGCCGCTCGTTGATCGGCAGCGCCGTGCCGATGATGTCGGTGCGACCCTCGCGACGCCTGCTCGAACAGGCGCTGGTGCTCGAGCATCTCGCCGAGCATGACTTCGCAGCATGCCCTTGTGGCGGGCGTTGGTGACGCTGTCGATCGCGATCGCGCCACTTGTCGACGAACGCGCTGGTTGGCGCGCGCGTCGTTGCCGGCGAGCTCCAGGACGGCGTCGTTGCCCTTGCGCGTCGGCCTGACGTCGGGATGCGCCGGGTCGGCGGGAACTCGCGCGCCCAGGTCGAGCAGCGCGTGCTGCAGCCAGGAGACGTGCGTCTCCTCGCGGCTGATGATGTACTGATAGGCGTTGTTGACGTCGTAGTCGGACACGAACCGCGCCGCCGACTCGTGCCGCATCAGCAGCGCCAGCCGTTCGAGGTAGAACTCGCGGAGGAGTGCTGCAGCTCGGTGGGGGTCACGCCTTTTGCTTTTCCTTGCAGGTGATGCAGACCCGCGTCCAGGGAATGGCGTTCAGCCGGGCCTCGGCGATCGGCTCGCCGCAATCGCGGCAGATGCCGAAGGTGCCCTTCTCGATCCGCTGCAGCGCCTCGTCGATCGCCTGCAGGATCTTCGCGTCGGTCTGTTTCAGGCGCAGGTGAATGTGAACTTCGTTGTTGCCCGAGGCCTGATCGGCCATGTCGCCCTGCCGTCCGTTGTTGTGCTCGATGGACGTCTGGATCGGGCGAAGGCCGGCGGTTTGTTCGAGTTCCGCGCGCTTCTGGAGGAGCGCGTCCCGGTAGGTCGACACGTTCATGCACTTGCTCCTACAGGCTCGAGCCTGCCGCAGACGGCTCCCGAGCAGCACAGGCTTAAGCAGTCATCGATCATAGCACGCAGGCCGTGCATCTGCAGCGTCTATTCGGCGCGGAGCGTGGCCAGGGGCTTGCGCTGCAGCACTTCCCACGACGACGACAACGCCGACGACGGCGACCAGGACCGCGCTGATCGAGGATGCCGCTGGCGCTGACGAGGGGCAGCGGCTGCCACGGGATGTCGAGCGCGAACCGGCTGATGCCCCAGGTGAGCGCAATCGCGCCGACCGAGCCGATCGTGCCGGCGAGCGCGCCCAGCACGCCGTATTCGAGCAGCAGCACACTGGCGATGGTCCGCCGCGTCGCGCCCAGCGTCTTGAAGATCGCCGCCTCGTAGATGCGCGGAACTTGGTCATCGCCACGGCGCCGATCAGAATCAGCAGCCCGCTCAGCACCACCAGACTGCCCACGACCGTCACGGCGAGCGTGACGTTCTCGATGACGGTGCGGATGGTCGTCAGCATTTCCTGGCCGTCGATGACCGACACGTTGGGAAACTGCGTCACGATCTGTCCCTGCAGCTTGCGCGCGTGCCGGCCCGTCCTGCGGTCCGCGGAAGAACGAGATGAAGCCGTGCGGCGCCTGGTCGAGCAGGCCGGGGCGGAACACGAACATGAACCCGCCGGCGCGGCTGTCGGCCCACTCGACGTGCCGCACGCTCGTGACGCGCGCTTCGATCACGCGGCTCATCACGTCGAACCGCATCGTGTCGCCGACGTTGATGCGAAAGCGCTCGCGCAGGCTCTCCTCGATGGACACCTCGCCCTGCGCGGACGGCGTCGCCGTCCCAGAACGGCCCCGGCGACAATCGACTCGTTGCGCTCGAGCGCCGGCCGGTAGGTGATCGGTGTATTCGCGGGCCAGCGAGCCGCGGCCACGCACGTCCTCGTAGTTCTCGAGCGAGACTTCCTGCCCCTGGACACCCGACGACGCGCGCGCGCAGCACGGGCAGCAAGGCCGGGCGCGCGGTGCCCTGGCTGCTGCCAGTGCTTCGAGCAGCGCCGTCATACTCGGCCACCTGATCCTGCTGGACGTCGAGCAGGAACATGTCCGGCATGTCGGGCGACAGGTTCACCGTGAACTCGCGGACCAGGTTTTCCTGCAGCGACCGCACGCCGACGATGAAGAAGCTGCCGAGGCCGATGGCGAGCAGCACGATGCGCGCCTGGCTGCCCGGGCGGCTCAGCTGCAGCACCGCGTGACGCAGCGGGAACCACGACGACTGCGACAGCGGCCGAATCAGCCGGATCAGCAGGATGCCGGCGAGATGCAGCACGAGTGCCGCGCCCGCGAATCCGACGGCGACCACCCGACCGACTCGAAGCGAGCCGGCCTGCCAGATGGTCAGCCCGACCAGTCCGGCGACGACCGCCAAGCGTGACGAGCGATCTGCATCGAGATCGAGCCGGCGGCGGCCGCTTCGTCGCGCAGCAGCAGCGACGGCTTGACGTGCCGCACTTCGAGCAAGCGGCACCAGCGAAAACAGAATCGCCACCAGCAGGCCGATGCCGAAGCCCTGCAGCACCGCCGGTCCCGGTCAGCGAGTAGTTGACGTCGATCCCGGGCGTCGCGGCGGCGGCCAGCGTCGACGGAATCGCCGCGATCGCGAGGCCCGCGAGCACCACGCCGAACGCGCTGCCGGCAAGGCCCAGCGCGATGACCTGCGCCATGTAGATGGTCAGCAGCTGACTCGACCGGCCGCCGAGGCACTTCAGGATGGCGATGCTGCGGAGCTTCTGCTGCACGAACACGCGCGTGACGCTCGACACGCCAATGCCGCCGAGGATCACGATGACGAGGCCGACCAGACTGAGATAGTTTTCGGCGCGTTCGAAGTCTTCGCCGATATCGTCTTCGGTCGCCTTGTACGAGCGGACGCGCGCGAGCCGTTGCCGAAGTCGCGATCGGCACGCAGCTCGGTCGACCAGCCGATCGAGCGCCGGATCCGGCACCTTGACCAGCCGCTGGTACGACGCGCGGCTGCCGAGCGTCAGCAAGCCCGGTCTTCTGCGAGCGCGTCGTAGCTGATGAAGACGCGCGGGCCCAGGCTGAACGCGCCGAGCCGGCGGCCCGGTTCGGCCTCGATGACGCCGCGAATGGTGAAGCGCTGCGTGCCAATCAGCGAGGCCGTCGCCCACCGACAGGCCCAGTTGCGCCAGCAGTTCGGGCCGCGCCAGCACACCGAAGTCGGCCAGCAAGTCGTGACGTGAAACGGCTGCTCGCTCGGCGAGCTTGAGCTCGCCGTAGATACGGAAAGCCCGGCTCGACCGCGCGCAGCTCCACCATCCGCGTCGCTGCCCTGCTCGCCGTCGGCGGCGCGGACCATCGTCGCGACTTCGACCGACTGATGGCTGTCTGCGCCGATGCCGCGCAAGCGCTCGTCGATCTTGGCGGCGAGCTTCTGATCGAGCGGCTGGTTGCTGGTGATGATGGCGTCGGCGCTGATGAGCGCGCGCGCTTCGCCGGCAAACACGCCGCGCACGCTCTGAATCACGGAGCGAATCGCCACAATGGCGCCGACGCCGATCGAGAGGCAGATGAAGAAGAACAGCAGGCGCCGCCACGACGCCCGCATTTCGCGCACCGCCATTGCGACGACGAATGTCATGGCGCGGCTCCCGACGGCGCGACGCCGTGGCTCGTCGACCGGCCGGCCATCGCGCAGCGTGAGATGCGCATCGGCCATCGCCGCGACCGATGCGTCGTGCGTCACGATCACCAGCGTCGCGCCGCGCGCCTTGCGGACCGTCAGCAGCAGGTCGAGGATGTTGCGCCCGTTGGTGGTGTCGAGATTCCCGGTCGGTTCGTCGGCGAGGATCAGCGGCGGATCGTTGGCCAGCGCGCGCGCGATGGCGATCCGCTGCTGCTCGCCTCCCGACAACTGCGAGGGGTAATGATGCCCGCGATCGTGCAAGCCCGACCTCGTCGAGCAGCGATCTGCGCACGCGGCGCGCGCATCGCGCCGCCCGGCAATCTCCATCGGCACCAGGATGTTTTCGAGCGCCGTCAGCGACGGCACGAGGTGAAAGAACTGAAACACGAAGCCGATCTTCTCGCCGCGCAGCCGCGCGAGCGTGTCTTCGTCGAGCGCCGTGATGTCGACGCCGTCGATGAAGATCTGCCCGCTCGACGGCGCGTCGAGCCCGGCGATGAGACCGAGCAGCGTGGACTTCCCGCTGCCCGACGGTCCGACGATCGCGAGACACTGGCCGCGCGGCACCTCGAGATCGAGCGGATGCAGGATGGTCAGCGGCTGGTCGCCGCTCTGCACCGTCTTGCTGACGCCGCGAAGCCGAATCATCGGGTGGTCGTGCGGCGAGTGTCGGCGAGCTCCGGCTCGAGCACGCGCCAGACGAGATCGGCGACCAGTTCCGCCCCGCGAGCGTTCGGGATGGATGCCGTCGGCTTGGTTGAGCGCCGCGTTGCCCGGCAACGCCTTCGAGGAGAAACGGAATCAGCCGCACGTGGTACCGCTCCGCGAGCGTCGGGATACACGGCGCGAAACCGCGCCGTGTAATCGGCGCCGAAGTTGGGCGGCGCTTCCATGCCCGCGAGAATCACCCGGAGCCCTCGCTTCTGTCCCTGCTCGATGATCTGCGCGAGATTGCTTTCGAGCTGTTCGGGGGGCAATCCGCGAAGCCCGTCGTTGCCTCCCAGCGCCACGACGAGCACCGCCGGCGTCGCCCTCGCCGAGCGCCCAGTCGAGACGCCGCAGCCCGCCCGCCGAAGTGTCGCCCGAGACGCCGGCGTTGACAACCTCGTAGGCGTACGCAGCCGCGTCGATCGCTTCTGAATCAGCGCCGGAAAGCTCTGCTCGATGTCGAGGCCCAGCCCGGCGGTCAGGCTGTCGCCGAGAAAGATGATTCGCGGACGGCCGGAACTGGCGCAGTTGTCTCGTCAGCGGGAGACAGCCGCAGCTGGAGCGACCGCCGGCGCCGCGCGCCGCACGTCCGGTCACGCTCCGGCGTGTCCCGTCCACAGCCGGGCAACCACACAGAAATGGCCAGAAAAATCAGGAAAGACGCGCGACGAGCCACTCACTTCATTATACGTGGCGGCCTCGCAGGCCGGTTCCTCGAGGCGCTTATCGCGACACATAAGCACGACAGCGGTCGCGTTGTCCGAGGTGCCGGCCGCCAGCGCCGATTCGACGGCTGCATTCGCGGCACCCTCCTGCCGAACTCGCGTCCAACGCGCGCTGGAGTGGCACGCTCGTCCAGCGTGCCGTGGACGCCGTCGGTGCAGATCAGCCACTGCTCGCCACTGTGCAGGTCTTCTTCGATGAGCGACGGCTCGACGTCGACGCGCATGCCAATCCCACTGGTGAGCACGTGGCGCATCGGGTGATCCGATGCGCTCGCCGCCGCGCCGGCGCCGAGCATGACGTTCAGCCACGTGTCGTCCTCGGTCATCTGTCGCAGCTGCCCCGCGCGCAGGCAATAGGCGCGGCTGTCTCCCACGTGTCCCACGATGATGCGATCGCCGTCGACCAGCACCGCGACGATGGTCGTCCCCATGCCCGCCTGTTCTGGCCACTCTGCGTCCCCTGCTCGTGGACCCGGCGATTGGCGATCCGCAGCGCGACCGCGATGCGATTGGCCGCGACGGATTGGGACGGGTCAAACGGAAACGGCCACGTGTGGTCTCGACCGTCATGCGGTGGCCGTAATGAACTCGACAACCGCCTCGAACCGCCAGCCGCGACGCGACCTCGCCGGCATTGTGTCCGCCCATGCCGTCGGCCACGATGAAGAGCCCGAGGTCGGGGTCAACGAAATGCGCGTCCTGATTGGCCGGACGAGGCCCGGCTTCGGACCGCGCGGCGGCGGTGAGGTGCATCAGAGACGATTCTATATGGGGCACCTTCGCTTCGCTTCGTCAACCTGCACACTCCCGCAGTGCACTTGGGGTGGATACTTGGTATACTCCCGGCCGTGGTCAGCACGCCTCTTCAGCCAGTGATGGCTCGCGCGGCCGCGCACATTGAGCGTGGCCAGGCCTCAGCCGCCGCTGCCCTCCTGTCGCCGCTTCCTCCAGACCTCGCTGAAGCGCGTCGACGAGCTGGCGATCCGCGGTGCGCTTGGCCGAAGCGTTTCTGCAGCAAGGCGATGTGGCGCAGGCCAGCACCACGCTTGGTCGATCCCCGACGCGCTTCGCGAAGCGATCCCGCCGGTCCTCCTCGCCACGCTGTGGCGCCTCCACGGCCGCGTGGCTTACGCCCGCGGCGAGCAGTCGCGCGCGATCGCGCTCCACGGCCGCGCCTTGAAGCAGGCGCAGCTCGCCCACGACTCGCGCTCCATCGGACTCGCCCACTACGAGCTGGCGCTCTGCTATCGCAAGGTCGGCGACACCGCCATCGTGCGCGAGCACGCCGGCGAAGCGGCTGCAGCCCTGCACGCCGCCGGCGACCGCCGCCACCTCGGGCTCGTGCATTCGATCTCGGGAATGATCCTCGCGCAGGCCGGCCGCTATGACGAGGCCACCGCCGCGTTTCAACTGGCCGAACGTCAGGTCACCGGCTCTGGGCGCCGACGACGCCCTCGCAACCATCTGTGCGAACCAGGCCATCGTCGCGCTGATTCGGCATCGCTACGATCAGGCACTGGCGCTCGCCGAGCGCTCGCTCAAATTGCACGACGGTCTCGGTCAACGTCCAGGTCTGGCGGTCACGCTGGCGACGCTCGGACAGATCTGCGTGCGCATGGGCAATCTCACGCGCGCCGAGTCCGTGCTGCATCGCGCGCTCGAAGTTCGCAGCTCCGTGCAGTTCCACGAAACGACGGGCGCCGTCTACGACACGCTCGCGCAGATGTCGCTCATGCGCGGCGACTACGAGAACGCCGCGGAGTACTCTGCAGACGAGCCGCCGATGCCTACGGCGCCTACGGCCGGCAGACCAGCCGCTGGTACGAGTGGTCGGTTCGCGTCATCACCGCGCGTCTCGCGATTCGTCGAAATGCGCCCGACGAGGCGCTCCGCGTCGCCGACGAAATTGCCCGCGCGTCCGGGCGCGCCGCCGGCCGAAGCCCGCGAGGGTGAGCTCATCGCCATCGAGGCGCTCGCTGGCAGCCGACCGCATCGAGGAAGCCGAGCGGCGGCTGGCACAGGTCGAAGGCCGTCTCGACCCGCGCACGAACCCGGGCGCATGGGGCGAGTTCCTGCGGCTGCGCGGCCATCTTCAGGACGCGTCAGGCCCGAACGACCGAGGCGTACCACGACATCGCGCAGAGCTCGAGCGTCTTCGATCTGGTCGGCGAACGCTATCAGTCCGCCGTCAGTCAACTGGCGCTCGGGCGACTCGCGTCACGCGCCGGCGCGCGCTCGACCGCGGAGCGGCATTTTCAGCAGGCGGCCCAAGTCTTCGATTCGCTCGGCGCACAGCGCGATCTCGAGGAAGTGCAGCAGGCGATGTCGGCGAGCAAACAGATCGGCACCGGCGAATACGTCGGCTCGCCCGCCGATGCCGACGATGCGCTCGTTCGACGGCTGGTCGATGCGGCGGTGCTGCCGGATCTGCTGGCGCGCGAGCTCGCCGCGGCGTTGCTCGAGGCCATCACCGCCGACGTCGCCGTCGTGTTCGTCGAGCTGCCGGGCGGGGATCTCCGGATCATCGCGCACGCCGGGCACCGATGCCGATGGCGCGCGCACCGTCGCGCGACTCGCGGTGCAGGGCGCCGCTTACGGCTCCGGCAGCCTGATCGTCGAAAGCATCGGCCGCGAAGCCGGACGGTCCGCGTGCGGTCGCGATCGCCGCGGCGACGACCCCTTGGCCACCACCTGCTTGCGTCGCCTGCGAATGATGGCCGCGGTCGCACGACAGGGGTTTGATCTGTGCGGCGCCCGCGAGCGGCCGACGCTGGCCGGCCGACGCGTCGGCCGAGCGACCGCTCGAGCCGCTCGTGCCCGGCTTCGTCTGCGCCAGCGCCGCGATGCAACGCGTCGTCGATCAGATCCAGCGGCTGCAAGGCAACGATCTGACCGTGTTGATCACGGGCGAGAGCGGAACGGGCAAGGAACTCGTCTCGCGCGCCATCCACGTCGGCTCGCCGCGCAGCGCCGCGGTGTTCCTGCCCTACAACTGCACGACGACCACGCGCGAGTTGGCGGACAGCCAATTGTTCGGGCATCGCCGCGGCTCGTTCACCGGCGCGGTGTCGGATCAGCCCGGGCTGCGTGCGGACGGCGGCGGGCGGGACGCTGTTCCTCGACGAAGTCGGCGACCTTGCGCTCGACGTGCAGCCCAAGCTGCTGCGCTTTCTCGAGCAGGGGGAGATCCTGCCGGTCGGCGAGACGCGACCGCTGCGAGTGGACGTGCGCGTCATCACCGCGACCAACGCCGACCTGGAACAGCGCGTCGCCGAGGGCAAGTTTCGCGAGGACCTGTACTACCGGCTGAGCGTGATCCGCATCCACGTGCCGCCGCTTCGCCAGCGCACCGAGGAGATTCCCCACCTGAGCACGTTTTTCCTGCGCGAAGCGTCGCGAGCGGCTCGGCAAGCCGGACGTGCAACTGAGCTCGCAAGTGCTCGACCTGTTCTCGCAGTATTGCTGGCCCGGCAACGTCCGGCAGCTGCGCAACGAGGTCCAGCGCGCCGTTGCCATGGCGCCCGCCGGGGGCGTCGTCGGACCGGAGCACCTGTCGGCGGACCTCACATCGGGCCACACGGCCGCGGCAACGGGCGCGGCGCGCCGCCCCCATGACGTCTTACGGGGCGGCCAGACGCTGGCGTCCCTGGTGGACGACATCGAACGCGACGTCATCCGCGAAATGCTCGCGCGCCATCGCGGCAATATCTCGGAAAGCGCGCGCTCGCTTGGCCTCACCCGGCGCGGCCTCTATCTCAAACTCCGCCGGCTGGGCCTGGAAGCGCCCGCCGAATTGCATACTCAGTAATCGGTATCAGTGGTTCGGCTGGATAGTCAACTATCCAGCCCCTGTCGTGCCATTATCTGATCGTACATGTCATATAAAGTCGCTTAAATGGCTCTTGTTGCCCCAGTCTAGGCAGGCGTTCACAGTTCCTCCATCTTCCGGCGCGAAACTTGGTTAACGCATTGGCCAGTGGCACTGGGCCACTCGTTCTCGACTGGGGGATTCCGTGGCAACGACGCGCTTCGCACCTGTTCAGAAAGCTCAGCAACGGTCAGTGCGCCGTCAGGTGACAGTGCCCGCACGATTGACCTGGAAGGACGCTACCGGCGCCGTCCGCTTTACCTCGGTCATGACGCGCAACGTCAGCGAGGCCGGCGTATTCGTGGATGCCAAGGGCGCGGCCGCCATCCCGCTCTATCGAATCGTGCACGTGCAACTCGAGCGTAGCGCTCGCGAGATCGAAGGAATCCCGGCCCGCCTGCGTGAAGGCCGGGTCCTCTCGGCGGTGTGGCGCGTCGCTCCGTGCCAGAAGTCGACCGGCACGCCGTCGGGCTACGCGTTGCGCTTCCTGGTCGATCCGCACGAAAATGCCGGCGAACAGCCATCCGACAACCGGATGGCCGTCGCCAGCTGATGCCAGAAGTCAGACACATCTGCGGCGGCCGCCGTGCCTGGCGGCCGCCGTCACGGCCTGACGCGGACTCGACTCGCCAATCCAGCCAACTTCGCGTTCTCACTCTGCCGCCGGCCGTCAGCGACCTGCGGGAGCTACCGCTGGCCGCCGGCACACCGAGCGGCCAGCCGCAGCTCGCCGTCGATGCACACCGGCCGGGTCGCGGTCAGTTGGCTGGAGCGGATTGGCGCGCGGGCTCCCGCTACGCCTTCAAGTACGCCTTTCGAGAGGGGCCGGCTGGTCCGCGCCGCGCACGATCGTCGAGCGCGACGACTTCTTCGTCAATTGGGCGGACGTGCCCTCGTTTTTCCGCTGGCCCGACCGGCCGGTGGGCTCGCGCACTGGCTGCAGAAGAACGGCAGCGGCACGTACGCCTACGACGTTCGCATCGCCGTCTCGGATCCGCAGAGCGCAACCTGGAGCGAGGGTCGCTGCCGTATCGCGACACCAGCCAGAGCGAGCACGGCTTTGCCTCATTCTTCGACCTGGCGGGCGGCACCGGCGTCGTGTGGCTCGACGGTCGAGAGATGGTCGCAGGTAGCCTGCGACGGGAGCGAGTCATGGGGGCCATGATTCACGCGGCGCCATGACCCTGCGCACGGCGCGTCATCGAGCCTGACGGGACAATCGGCGCCGATACGCGGCTGGATGCGCGGGTCTGTGAATGTTGCCCGACCGCCGCGGTCGCAACCGCCAACGGGGCCCTCATCGCGTATCGCGATCGGACCGAAGACGAGGTGCGAGACATCGCGGTGTTACGGCTCGAGCGATGGCAAGTGGCACGGGGCCGACCTACGTGCACGCGGATGGCTGGAAGATCGCCGCGTGTCCCGTCAATGGGCCCGCGCTGGACGCGCGCTCGGCGATCGCGTCGCGCTCGCCTGGTTCACGGCCGAAGGCGACTCGCCGCGTGCCTTGCTCGCTTTCTCGACCGATGGCGGACGCTCGTTCGGCGCCCCCATTCGCGTGGACGAAGAGCAGACGCTCGGACGCGTCGACGTCGCGATGCTGCCCGACGGTCGAGCCGTCGTCTCGTGGCTGGAGTTCGTCTGAGCAGGGGTCCGAGCTGCGCGCTCGCATCATCGCGCCGGACGGACAGCGGAGCGGCCATTTCACGATCGCCGCATCCAGCGCCGAGCGTCAGAGCGGCTACGCCCGGATGGTCCGTTCCGGCAACGACCTGGTCTTCGCCTGGACCTCGACGCGCCCGACGCTTCAGGTCAAGACTGCGGTCCTGACAATTCAGTAGCGAGGCTGCAGTCGCTACGACGGTGTTGGGCTTGCCCCGCTCTGCGGGCTTCCTCGCCAGTACCTCGCCAGCCCCTGCCAGAACTGATCGAAGGCCGCTGCCGCTTCGGTGGAGGCGGCCTCCTCGGACGACAGCACGCGGTGAGCTTCGGCGCGCATGTCCTCGACGTATCGTCGGATGCGTTCTTCGTCGGTGCCCTCGGACGCAAGCGTCTCGCGACACGAGCGCGGCGCTGCGATTCCAGAGCGCGGCGCGAAAGCGGCGAAGATGATCGGGCACGTCGTCGACCTGACCGAAGTGCGTGAGCACGAGCGATCGTGGCCGCCACGCTTCGATGATGCGCAGGCTCTGCTCCCAGGCTTCGAGATCGATATCGGGCGGCGGCGTCGGCGCCTTGACGTAGTCCTTGGCGACGCGGATTCCGGCGGTGTCGCCGACGTAGGCGGTGCCGGTGGTCATGTCGAAGATAGCTGACATGGTGCGACGCATGGCCCGGCGTGTACGCCACCTCCAAGCGTGCGGCCGGAGATGTCGATCCGTTCGCCACCGCGCAAGCACGCGCATGCGGTCGACCGGCACCGGACGAACTCGCCCCAGAAGCGATCCATGTTGGCGCCGTACAGCCGCGTCGGCGCTCGCCAGCAACTTGGCCGGATCGGCCATGTGTGGCGCGCCCTTCTCGTGCACGTAAACGACCGCGGACGGCAGACGCGAGAAGCAGCACGCCCGTCGCGCCCGCATGATCGAGGTGGATGTGCGTCAGCAGCAGCGTGTGCGACTTCTCCGAGCCGCCGGCCGTGATCGGCCAGGCCACTTTCGAGCGCCGCGAGACACGACGTGGGCCCTGGGTCGATGAGCGTCAGGCCAGACGGGCCGCCAAGCACGGCCGTGCCAATCACGCGTTGGAGCCCGAGGAACTTGAGATCAATGAACGTCATCGCGCGCGTCGCCCACGTCTCACTCGTGGTACGACAGCGCGCGCGTGCTCTGCTGGTACAGGCCATCTTCCGCAGGTTGAAAGATTCGGCAGCCATCGAGATCGCCGCCGTACACGTGGAGCGTGATCGACGCGCGGTCGGCCTGTGCATTCGCGAGCACGTGATAATCCGTCGGAGGGATGAGCCGGCCCGCCGTTCCAACGCCTGCCGAAAGCGGCTTGCCAACGGGCGTGACCCGGAAGCGATCGCCCTCAGCAGGCACGTCGTATTGCGTGACGGCCATTTCGCCTTCGACCACACCCTCGACACACCAGAGGCCGCCGTGGTCGTGGACTGGCGTGCCTTGCCCTGGCCCCCACGTCATCACCACCGCCGTGAAGCGATTGTCGGCATCCCGATGGAGCAGCCGCCGGGCGTAGGTGTCGGAGCGCGTGACGCGGAACCGATCGGGAAGCACGAGCGCCGAGCGGCCCAGCATATCCTCCAGGTCTCCCTTGACTCGCGCCGTAATCGCCTCTGGTGAACCGGCCTCGACCGCCGAGTCGAGCCGCGCGACGAGCTCAGTTAGTCCTTCGCACATTGACCGTTTCCTTTGAGATTGTTCTCGAACAGCATCAGGATCCGCTTGTATTCATCGGCCCAGCTGGTCTCTTCGACGAAACCGTGGTCTTCGACCGGATAGACGGCGAGCTCCCAGTTTTCCTTGCGCAATTCGATCAGGCGTTGTGCCAGGCGCACCGAATCCTGAAAGTGCACGTTGACGTCGACCATCCCGTGGCAGATCAACAGGGCTCCCTTCAGCCCTTCCGCGAAATAGATCGGCGAGCTCTTCCGATACGCCTCGATATCGCCCTGGGGTTCGTTGAGGATGTTCGAGGTGTACGAATGATTGTAGTGCGCCCAGTCGGTTACCGGCCGAAGCGCCGCCCCGGCGGCAAACATGTCGGGCGGACGTGAACATCGCCATCAACGTGATGAACCCGCCATAACTTCCGCCATAGACGCCGATGCGTTTCGGATCGACCTTGTGCACCTCAGTGAGGTACTTCGCGCCGTCGACGACGTCCTCGAGATCCTTGCCACCCATCCAGCGGTAGATCGCCGTCCGCCAATCGCGACCGTAGCCGGCGCTGGCGCGATAGTCGGGATCGAGAACGACGTACCCGCGGGAGGCGAGCAGATGGTGGAACATGTATTCGCGGTAATACGACGACCAGTAGCGGTGCGCGTTCTGCAGATAGCCGGCGCCGTGGACGAACACGACCGCCGGGATTCGCCGGATGGCGCTTGGCGCCGAGCATCTCCGGCGTGTACAGACGCGCGTGGACCTCCACCCCGTCCCTGGCCTTGTATGTGATCAACTGCGGCTCGACCCACTTGAACGATCGCCAATCGGCCGACGAGCTGGTCGTGACCGCTTTCGGTTCTGCGCCGGCGCGGTTCGCCATCAAAAACACTTCTGGCGGTTTGCTCGCGGTTGAATAGCACGACGGCAAAGGTCGAATCGTCGGGCGAGACCTCGCCGCTGAACGAACCCGGTCGGCCGTGGTGAGCTTCGTACGCGCGCCGCCATCAACGCTAAGCGCATACAGATGCCGCTCACCTGGATGCTGCTCGTGGACTGGATGTAGAACGTTGCGCCATCGGGCGAGAGTTGCACGGTGTCGATTTCGAAGCGGCCATTGTCAGTTGTTTGCGATCGGGCTTCGCCGCAGCCGTATCGACCGTGTACAGGTGCATCCAGCCGTCGTGCTCAGCGAGAAACCAGATCGCCGATTGTCGGGCAGCCAGCCGAACCCGCCACTGACATTGCTTGCGGGAGCGATGTCCCGGACCCAGGCTTCGTCGCGCAGGGCATCAACGATTCGGGTTCGCCCGGTCGCGGGATCCACCACGCGAGCCACCGCTCCGTGTTGTCGGCGGCCCGTACGGACGCGAGCGCGGTTCGAGCATCGGGCGAGACTAGCAGCGTTCCCCATCGGAGTCGCGCTTCGCGGCGTCTGGCGCCGCCGCTGCGGGTGCCGGCGGCGCCGCCTTTTCCGAGGCTCCTCTTCGTCATCGACCGGCTTGGGAATCGCGACTGGATCAGCCACGCCCTCGAGCCCGGCCCACACGCCCTCGCCGGTTTCGAGATTCAGGATGGCCAGTCGACGCCTCTCCTGCGTGTCGCCCACCTTGTTTCTCGCTGATATCTCCTCGGTATAGCCGACTCACTAACGTAGCGGGGCACTTGCGACGGTGCGGGCTTGGGAGCGATCCGCCACGACCAGATACGCGTGCTTCTCGTCGGCTGAGAGCGCGGCGTCGACCACGGCCTGTCGCTCGGCCAGCTCGAATTTTGGCAATGCGCGGGCCCGATCGCGCGCTTCTCGACGTTTGCGGCGCGCGGCTTCCTGCTCGACCCAGTCGAGCAATTTGCCTTCTTCTTCTCGCAAGACTCGTTGACTGTCCGTCGGCCGCTGATCCGCACGGCGCGGCGCCACGTCGGTCAACTGGACCAATGTGCCTCCGCCGTTGCGTCGACTGGAACGATGAAGAGATTGTTGTCGCGGACGAAGGTGACGTGACGTGCCGCCGCGCGCCCAGCGTGCGCTGGCTCTCGTTGCCGGTGGTTCGGGTGATATCGCGGCGGGACCGGTCGACGGTGTCGATGACGACGATATCGCCACGATCGACGCCGAGGATTCGGCGCCGGGACTGATCCCAGCTGCCATTGGCGAGCGGCGCCTTCTTGCGCTCTTCGTCGGTCAGCCGGCGTGGTGCTCCGCCGTCACGTCCGACCACCCACGTCGCGGCTTCGTCTTCGCCGGGCATGCGCCACTCGAAGTAGACCTCTTTCGAATCGCCGGACCATCGCAAGTCGGAAGGTGGGTATCCCACCAGCGCGGGCCCGCGCATGATGCTGTCCACGCTGAGGGCAAATCGTGCCGGCGTGCCGGCTGCTGCGCCGCCAGGGCGACACCGCACACGACCATCGCGATAGGAACCAGAAGCTTGCGCATGAGGGAAAGTTTACTCCGGAGGGTCGACACGTCAGACTGGCGGTAGGCGCCGTACATCAATTGGTCCCGGATGACGCCTTCCTTGATGGTGCTTCGCGGCATCGTCCCTTCGTGCAGTAGCCCGCCTTTTCCAGCACACGAACCGAACCGGGATTGTCGGCGAACGGCAGAGCAAAAATACGAGACAGTTCGAACAGACGGAACGACTCACGCGTGACGGCCTCTGAGGGCTTCGGTTGCGATCCCCTTCCCCCAGTGCGACCTCTCCCAACCAATAGCCAATTTCGGCCGACACACGTTCGACGTCGGTCTGGAGCATCAGGCCAATCCCGCCCGCCACTTCGCCATCGACTTCGATCGCCCAGCCGGTGACAGGCGTGCGTGGCGACACGTGCTCGAGAAACTGACGACCGTGTTCTTCGCAGATAGGGATAGGGAAACCGGTCGCGCAGATGGATCGACACCTTATGGTTGTTCGCGTGCCGAACGAGCGACTGCAGGTCCTTGTCCTAGATAGTCCCGGATGATGGAGTGCGGAGAGTTCGATCCGCACCAAGAGCTTAATATGTTTATGGAATCCCGAGGCCACCCGGACCCTGAAACTGCACCTGCTGAATCGAAGACACGGACTCGGTAGGCACGCGTCAGTGAGCGGCGCGGTCAGCCGAACGGTGACGGCGGCGCCGCGCCCCAGGGACACTTCGTCACCTCGCGTCGCGAGCACGACGCCAGTACCACCCGCCGCTCCGATGGCGCTGCCGATCGCCGCGCCCTTTTTGCCATCGACGATGGCGCCCGTGATTGCGCCGGCGCCGGCGCCGATGCCGATCTTCGCCGCGTCCTCTTTCTTGGTGCCCTGCGCTTCCGTGCAATGGAGGACGTCCGCATGTTATAGAGCGTGCCATTGACACGCAGCGCATTGAACCGGACGCCAACTCTTGCCCGGCCCTTGACGCGTCCTGAACGGCGCGCTTCGGTCACATACCCGCTGACCGCGGAGCCTGCCGGCACAACGACCACACCATTGCGGGTGACGGCCGATCGAACAGTCGCTCGCACAGGGTCCTCGACATTGCTCGTTCTGGACGAGACGGTTGATCCAAGTCGCAGGCTCAGGACAGTGCCTGCGGGAAGCGTCACCTCGCCGAACGCGGTCGGTTGAGACGCTTGGCATGACGGGCGCCGGCGCGGCGGAACGTGCACCGCCCGGTGTACTGGCGCTCACGGTGCAACCCGTAGCCGAGTGCGGCGATGAATCCAACAACGCTCCTGTAATTCATGACATTCGCTCCTTGATGCATGAACAGGACGCCCTTCGCGTCCTTATTGATGGCGTGGTGCAAGGATTTCGCCACTCAGCCTGTCCCATTGAACGGCTCGGACTTCACGGGCTTTCCCACAGCGTGAGGTACGATCCGCTGCAAAGTCTGACCAGATTCGTAAGTGTCACTGAGGAGGCTTCAATGTCGTGTTTTCGACTCATCTGTGTAGCCATTGCGTGTGCTCGCCTCGTGACCTCCTGTTACAGCGGGCCGGCGCCCACGCCAGCCGCGCCGACAAGCCCGCCTGCTTCGGGCATCGATCTCGCGACGTTCGACAAGACGACCGCCCACAGGACGACACCTTCATCCACACCAACGGCGTGTGGCTCGCCAAGACCGACATCCCTGCGGACAAATCCTCATACGGCGCGTTCGACATGCTGTTCGACAAGTCGCAGGCCGATCTCCGCGCCATCGTCGAGGACGCAGCCAAACGCGCGAACAAACCCGCGGGCTCGGACGCACAAAAGATCGGGGACTTCTACGAGAGCTTCATGGACGAGGCCCGCGCCGACGCACTCGGCCTCACGCCAGTGCAGGCGGAGCTGGCAACGATCGACGCGCTTGACGACAAAGGCCGATCTCGCCCGCTACTTCGCGCGAATGTTCAAGCTCAATCTAATCAACCCACTCACCGGCTTCGTGGACGGCGACGCACAGCAACCTGACCGCGAGATTCTGTATGTGAATCAGGGAGGCCTTGGTCTTCCCGATCGTGACTACTACCTCAAGGACGAAGCCAAGCTCCGCGAATACCGTGAAAAATACGTCGCGCTGCTGACAACGCTACTCACGCTTGCGAAGCAGCCGGCGCCCGACGGCGGCGGCCAGGGACATCTTCGGCCTCGAAACCCGGCTGGCGCGTGCACACTGGACCAACGTCGAGAGCCGCGATGCGGTGAAAACCTACAACAAGCGCGCGCTCGCGGACCTTCCGAAGGAGCTTCCCTGGCTTCGATTGGAACGCGTGGACCACCGAGCTTGGCATCGCGCAGGCGCCAGCAGTCGTCATCGCTCAACCCACTTACGTCAAGGCGTTTGCCGCCGACGGTGAACGAGCTGCCAGTCGATCGGTGGAAGCCATATCTGCGGACCGCGATGCTCAACGGCTTCGCTCCGTATCTGAGCAAGCCATTCGTCGATGCGGAATTTGGCTTCTACGGTCAAGCGCTTCGCGGCGTCAAAGAGAACCAGCCCCGTTGGAAACGAGCCGTCAACACCATCAACGGCAATCTTGGCGAGATGCTCGGCAAGCTGTATGTCGAGCGTCACTTCACGCCTCGAGCCAAGGCTCGCATGGAGCAGCTCGTCGAGAACCTCCGCAAAGCGTTCCGTGAGGGGATCGATGGACTCGAGTGGATGGGACCGGAAACCAAGAAGCAAGCGCAGGCGAAACTCGCAAAGTTCCGGCCGAAGGTCGGCTATCCGAGCAAGTGGCGCGATTACTCACGCGTTCAGATCGTCAAGGACGACCTCGTCGGCAATCGTCACGCGCGCGTTCATCGCCGAAAGCGAATATCAGCTCGGCAAAAGTCGGCAAGCCCGTCGATCCAGAAGAGTGGGGCATGACGCCGCAGACGATCAACGCCTACTACAACCCGGTTCGGAACGAGATCGTGTTCCCCGCTGCCATTTTGCAGCCGCCGTTTTTCAATCTCGAGGCGGACGATGCGGTGAACTACGGTGCGATTGGCGGCGTCATCGGCCACGAGATGGGCCATGGGTTCGACGACCAGGGGCGGCGCTTCGATGCCAACGGCGTGTTGCGCGACTGGTGGGCGCCGCAGGACGCCGAGCAGTACATGAAACGCGCCAAGTTGCTCGTCGAGCAGTACAACGCGTTCGAGCCGCTGCCAGAGCTGCACGTCAACGGCGAGCTCACGCTCGGTGAGAACATCGGCGACCTGACCGGGGTCGTGATTGCCCACCGCGCCTACAAGCTATCGCTCGAACGGACAGCCGGCGCCGACGATCGACGGCCTGCACGGGCGACCAGCGATTCTTCTTCGGCTGGGCGCAGCAGTGGCGAGCAAAAGAGCGCGAGGACTCACTGCGTCAGCAGGTGCTGACCAATGTTCACTCGCCCGAAATGTACCGCGGCCAACGGACCGCTGCGGAACGTGCAGGAGTTTTACGCCACGTTCGACGTCAAGCAGGGCGACAAGATGTTTCTGCCGGAAGCGAGAGAGGGCGAAGATCTGGTGAGGGCGCAGACTGGCGAGGACTCAGAGTCCTCCCGCATCGAAGGTGTCGCACTGGTTGATGTCGCCGTCTTCAGCCCGCGTAAGAGCCAGCGTTGACGCTGCTCCGCCGAGCCATGGGTGAAGCTCTCGGGGGCCACGTAGCCTTGACTCTGCTTTGCAGCCGATCGTCGCCGATCGCCGCAGCGGCGCGCAGCCCGTCTTCGACGTCACCTTCTTCGAGCCAGTCCTTCCGCGCGGCGTGGTTACCCCAGACCCCGGCATAGCAATCGGCTTGCAGCTCCTGCATCACCGATAACTGATTCCCTTGCACCTCGGACGCGCGCGCCCGCGCCTGATTGACCTGGCTCGAAATGCCGAGCAGGGTTTGAACATGGTGACCGACTTCGTGCGCGACGACATAGGCCTGAGCGAACTCGCCAGGCGCGCCAAAGCGCTGCGCCAGCTCCCGAAAGAACGAGAGGTCCAGATACAGCTTGTGGTCGCCCGGGCAGTAGAACGGACCGACGGCCGATGATGCCATGCCACATGCCGACGCCACTGATCCGTCGAACAACACCAGCACCGGATCCTGATAGCGGGAGCCGCCTTTGCCCAAAGATCTGCCGCCAGACATCTTCGGTGCTTCCGAGCACCGCCGAGACCATCTGCGCCTGCGGATCATCCGCCGCCGGAGCGCCTGTCGGAACTGATCTCCGACTGGCGCGCCCGCATCAGTCTGCTGAAGCAGCTCGAGCGGGTTCGTGCCGGTGATGAAGGAGATGATCAGCACCAGAATGAGCATCCCGATGCCACCACCGCCGATGATCGCGCCGCCGCCCATTCCGCGTCGATCCTCGACGTTCGTGCTGCGCCGTCCTGATTCCCACCGCATGTTACTAGCCTCCGGAAACCGCGAGCAAGTTTCAAGCCGCACTTTAGCACCGGCCGGTGACACAGGTTAACGAGTCATCCTTCGTTCACGGTCGAGCTGCCTGGCGGTCTGGCAGGAGAGTGTGCGCAGGTAAACCCAGCCGGGGTTGTTTGCAGTCCGAATCTTGTTGCGGTTCGGTCCGATTTTCGTACTTCTGTCGATCGATCGCAGCGCTTAGTGTCGGGGGCAGAGGTGGAAGCCATGGATCGACGAATTTCTGCCGCTGTTTGCGTCGTCGTTCTGACAAGCAACCTGTCGCCGCGACCCTCCGCGGCGGCTTCCGATCCCATCACTGAATGGAGTCAAGCGGCTACGCGCGCGGCCACGGCCGTCGGGATGGCACCGCTGCGAGCCCCAATTACGCTCGCGATTCTCCACATCGCGATGTTCGACGCGGTCCACGCGATTACCGACGATCGACGGCCACAGGCCGTGCCCCGGGCGGCGATCAGCGCTTCGCCGTACGCCGCCGCAGTCGAAGCGGGATATCGTGTGCTGATCGCAGAGTTCGAGAGTCAGCAACAGGCGTTGCACACGACCTACACCGCGCTTCTCGCGGCCGAAGCTGACTCCGAACGCAAGCGTGCGGGCATAGAAATCGGCGCCGGCGCCGCACAGCGTCTGTTGGCCTCGCGCGCAAACGACGGGCGCAACGACGTCGTCAACTATGTGCCGGGATCAAATCCTGGCGACTGGGTGCCGACGCCTCCGGGGCTTCTTCCTGCGACGACCGCCTTTCTCGCGAAGGTGACGCCCTTCATCATGGAGAGTCCCTCGCAATTTCGTCCGTCCGGGCCGCCCCGCATGGGATCGCGGAAGTGGCTGGCCGACTACAGCGAAGTCAAAATGCTCGGTGTGAAGGACGACTCCACGCGTACGACCGAACAGACGGCGACTGCGCTGTTCTGGGAGCCGCTCGCTGGAACCGTCTGGATTCCTACGATCCATCGAATGGCGCGAGAGCAAATGCTCGACCTCGAGTCGTCCGCGCGGTTTCAGGCAGCGGCTTTCGCCGCGTTCGCGGACGGACTCATTTCGTGCTGGGATGCGAAGTTTCACTTCAACTTCTGGCGGCCGGTGACGGCGATTCGCAGGGGCGATGCCGACACGCATCCTAAGACCGAGGCCGACCCCGGGTGGGAACCACTAGCCGTGACACCGAACTTTCCTGAATACCCCTCGGGACACGCGTGCGTATCGGCTGCGACGGCGCATACGATTGAGGACTTCTTCCAGCACGATGTTCTGATTCCCGCTCGCAACGTCGTGAGCGGCGAAGAGCGTGTCTATCGTCGTGCGGCCCTGCTGGTTGACGAAGTCATCGAGGCGCGCATGCTGCTTGGCGTTCATTTCCGATCGGCCGACGAAGACGGAGCCGAGATGGGTCGCAAGATTGCGCGTCAGATCAAGCGCAAGGGGCTCAAACCGTGAGTCTACGGCTTGTGCGCAACGATAAGACCGTTTCGTCTCACGATATAACCACCGAGACCTCCCAACCAGCCTGTGAGGCAGTTGACCTCATACAAAGCGGTTCCCTCCGGTTCGTCGCGCTTGAACGAGTGAGGAGTGACGTAGCAGATGCTTCGCTTCTCCGAAACGATCTCGTCATTCCAGCGCAGACGTTCCCACCCGCTCCACAGACTGGCGTCGATCTCGAGCGTTTCCAGTGCCCGACATCTACGGGTGCCGCGAACTTATGGCTGGTACGCGGGCGATTGCCAAACGTCTGTAGAAGGCGCGACGGTCTGTGATCGCTTCGGTTCCGGTTCTCGCCCGTGAGCCCGAGCCGCCGATCGTTCGCCCTCTGTGGTCGCTCCTGCACGGCGACCGACGTGTTGTAGCCGTCGTGCGTCAGTGGTCCTACGTGCCAGGGCTCGAGTTGCTGATCACGCTCGTCGGGGCGCTGAGGTGGGTGACCAATCGGGGCTGGACGCCGTGACGGTAGAGTCACTGAATCCTCCGCCGCGAGAAAGCCTCATCGAGTGCCGTGATTAATTCAGACCGCGTGAAGTTCTGAAGTCCTTCTCTGCGGGCCACATCGCCGCACGAATCGAGCAAGACGTTGAAGTCGGTTGGGGAACGTCGAAACGGAGCACCTCACCAGCGACTTGGCGCAGTCGTCCGTTACCAGCGAGAGGTGCGGACTTGGGATTTTAAGTCCCGCTCCGGCGCTGCGCCTCCTATTGATGGTGACTTTGTCGCCACCAAAAAGTGTGGCATCGCCCTTCGCGACCTCAACATCAAGGTCGGCCATTCCATACGCCTGGGCCAAGACCGGCTTGCCGGCCTCACTTACACCGACGGCACACCCTGGCGTCGAGGTGGACTACTTTTCGAAAATGCGAATCGCTGAGAGCGCCCAGCGTCAATCGAAGGGTACGCTGGGCTTAGGGCACGACACGCACGACTTCTCCCACTCCCGCGAAGTTGGTGCGCGTCGTGACATAAAGCGCGCCCTCAGGCCCAACGGCGACGCCGCCCGGCTTGACGAGTCCGGCCTGGGCGATCACTGTCTGCGCGCCGGTCGCTAGATTGATACGTATCAAGCGGCCATCCACGCCGGGCCCTAAGGGCGGAATGATGCCATCCGCATCGTGTTCGAGGACATAGGCGAAGCCCCTGGCGGAGTCGATGGCGATATCGATGATGTTGGTGAAGCCGGTTGCCACGACCACGGGCGTGCCGCCGCCACCAGGAACGCGGTAGATCCGAGCGGCGCCGACCGGAAACGGTGCACCCGTGAGCTCGCCCACGTAAAGACTCCCATCCGGAGCTTCGATCACTGTCGTGGGTACCGACTGGATCGTAGCGGGGCCGACCATGCGCGAGGGAAAAACGGCGAGCGTTGAGATCTGGCCAAAGAGCCCGATGTGCAGCAGCGCATTGGCGCCCGCGTCGGCAACCACGATTCGATTTGACAGGACGCTCATGCCGAAGGGGTTGGTATCGAGCACGCCGCCGTCAGGATTGGTGATCTCGTGGTCTGACACGTCGAGCACGTGGGCCCACTGTTCGATCCCGTCGACGCGTATTAGCGACCCGAACCGAATGCCGGCGGCTTCGAACTGCGTTCGGGCCAGCGGATTGCCCGCGTATGAGATCAGGACCCAGGCGGTGCCGAATCCGAAGCCGATGTCGCTCGGCCCGGCCGCGTTGTTGCCGTCCGCCGGCGCCATCGACGGCAAACCGGTCACGACGCGCTGATGTACCCCGATTCCGGTGATCTGCGTGATCGCTCCGGTCGGGCCATAGCAACGATTGGCGCCCGTACCCGGGTCGAGGGAACATAACGAGCTGGAACCCCCACGTCCGGCTTCCGCGACGTACAACGCGCCGTCCGGTCCAAAGGCGAGCCTTCTGGGGTTGTCCAAGCCACTTGCAATCACTTGCAGCGCCCCCTGCGCCTGCAGTGGCGTGTTCACGGTGCCACTCAAAACAATGGCAATAACTACTGTCACGGCAATCAACCACTTGTGAATTGAACTTGTGGACGTCAATCGCTCCTCCAGAGATTCTCTTTGCTGCGTTAGCT
Organism: uncultured Acidobacteriota bacterium; assembly: GCA_963734095.1. Taxonomy (GTDB): domain Bacteria; phylum Acidobacteriota; class Vicinamibacteria; order Vicinamibacterales; family UBA2999; genus JACCSI01. The sequence continues at coordinate 333,510 of CAVTGK010000061.1, forward strand.
CGATGCCAGTCCGATAAGGGTAGCGAACTCCACCGCCGGAACGATTGACTCCACGCGCCAAAGTGAGCCGGATCTGGCCTCCCGGGGTAGCGTGCGATTGCAGGGGAGTTCGCTAGCCTTATCGGTGCCGCCAATTTGTCAAGACACTGCGACGCAACGAGCCTCTCGGATTGCTGGCGCCGCTGAAACAAAGACTCGCGAATTGACGTGAGGGATTCTCGGGTTGACTGGGTTGGGTTCTTGGGGTCGCAGCTACACGTTGCTCGTTCGCTGTGTGCTCATTGTCGGCGAGGGAATGAAGAGACGTTAGGTGAACATCGTTCTCGGCCTGCTGGCAGCATTCTTCCTGTTCGCGACACTCTACTGTCTCCTGGGAATCGTGGTGGGGACCCGACGCCTGCGCTTGACGAATGACGATCGCGACGACTGGCCGCCCGTGCGGACGGGTGGGTCGTTCGGCCTTGCGAGAGATCGCCATGCTCGCCACGCCCGACACCTTGCTGCGCTAGCATCACCAGTTGATTCCACGGAACTGGACTTGCGCTCGACAACCCGTCAGGCGAGGAGTTCCCCTCGAGATTCGTCAGCTCGTCGTGCGGATAGCGACCGAGAATCCGACGTGGCGCTAACACGGATCCAAGGCGCTGCAGAACGTTAGGCAAGTTGTTGCACGATTTTCGGAGGAGTGCCGTCCGCTCCCTCGAACGCGCAGGCGTGCCCCGCTCGACGGCGATGGCGATGGTCGGCCATAAGACCGAGAGCATCTATCGCCGCTACGCGATCGGCGATGAGGCCATGCACCGGGGGCCGAACGTCTCGACGCATGGGCGAGCGCCCAGCGCGTGCAGCGGGAAACGGAACAAGCCGCGAAAGTCCGTCGCTTACGACGAGCCGGACGCCCGAATCGTCAGAGATTCACTAGGGTTGCGCGAGATGCCGCGTTGCGGGCGAGGACCTGCTCGTCGAGACCGTCGGAATTGCCTAGGATTTTGAATGCCGGGGGCGGGAATCGAACCCGCACGGCCTTGCGGACTTGGGATTTTAAGTCCCATGCGTCTGCCAGTTCCGCCACCCCGGCCTGCACACAATTGTAATGACCTTCGGCGCTACGTGTCATAGACCTTGTCCGCGCCGAGCGTCCGGCGACGTCGGAATGCGCGCTCCGGCGACACATAGCTGAACATCGAGTCGGCTCGTAGTGGTCTCCTCGCATGCGACGCATGTTCGTACGCCGCGCACGCTCTGTCGATCCCGTTTTATACAGGAAGGTCGGTCTGCCCGGCCAGCGCGAGCGTCAGGATCGTTGCCGCTGCAACGAGACGAAGCGTTACTCTTCGTGTCTAGTCCAGTTCGTAGTTCAGCGCGAAGGGATAGTCGGCCGCATGACCGACCGAGGAGGTGCCCTCGCCGCGGAGACTGCGGAGTTCGCCCGTCCCCGAGCCGGTGACAACGGAGTAGGATTCCTTGGCCTGGCCGTCTTCGAAGACGCCCGTGCGCTGGAGCACGAAGCTGCCGTTCATGCCAGCGATCCGCCCGGTAATCCGCTCGAGTCCGACGAAGGCCGCCGTCCCGTCGCTGCGGTACATCATCACGTATTCGACGTGAGCTTCGCCGTCGATATCGCCGGTGAACGTCTTGTCGACGCTCGCGCGCGTCATCTTCGGCAGGTCGTTGCCTTCGCTGTACGGCTTCTCGTCCCAGCTCTTGATGCTGAACCTGGCGCTCGCTGTGTTCTTCATGCGGCGGCTCCTCAGGCCGCCATCATATGTTCGACGCGGCGAGTGCGCGCTTCAACAGCTGCGCTTTATGCGTTTTTCAGCAAGCTCTTTAGACGTCCAGGCCTGATCGCAAGAGTCAGGCCGCATTTAGGACATCAAGGGCCTCAAATCAATCATCCGGTCGTCACCGTCCAGTTTCGCGCGTCGCCAGGCGCTTGAGCAGCTGAATCTGTCCCGGCGTGGTACAGATCATGCGCGGCGACCCCACGCACCAGCGCCGCGTAGGTGAACGCGCTACCCGGTACGCGTCGTGAGAGGCGTCGCGCCGGCAGCGCCTTCACAGCAGCCTTCAACAGGTTGTGTTGATCGACCAGCAAGCGCTGGTCACGCTTCCACGCGGCATCGGAGTCTTCTTCAGGCCGAACCCAGAAATTGCTGCCACGTCAGCGGAAACGAACCTCGTTTGTCGCCGGTGAGCCGGCGGCGCACGACGTATTTCCAGTACGCCGCATGCACCACCAGCTCCCAGATGTTGTGACGGTCCGGCGCAGGCCGCCACGCCGCAGTCGACCGGGGCAGACCACGAATCGACCCGCGAAGATTGGTCCCGTGCCACGAGCGCCGGTCGAACGCCTCATCGAGCAGATCCATCATCATGGGCTCTCTCCGAACCTTGTGCAGAACCATCGTGGAACCATCGTGCAGAACCCTCGTACAGAACCGTTGTCGAGAACCCTCGTCGAGAACCTTCGTTGAGACCTCGTCCTACACCCGTTTCAGCTTCCAGCCGCCCCGCCGAAACAGCATCGCGCTCACGACCGCCAGCGTCGAAAACGCGACCGTGACCGCGACGTAGACGCCCGGTGGGCCGAAGCCCAGGCGGAGCGCGAGGACCCACGCCAGCGGGATCTCCCAGAGCCAGAAGCAGCCGAGGTTGATCCACGTCGGCGTCCACGTATCACCTGCGCCGTTGAACGACTGCGTCAGCACCATGCCGTAGGCATAGAACACGAAACCCGCAGCTCACGATCCGCAAGCAGTTGATCGCGTGACCTGCGATCGCCGGGTCGTCGGTGTAGAGCGACACGATCGCCGGCGTGAACGCCACGAAGATCGATCCCGACGATGCCCGAGGAAGATCATGTTGTAGAAGCCGGCGATCCACACGGCCTTCTCGGCGCGTTCGGGCTTCCCCGCTCCCAGCCCCTGCCCGACCATCGTCGCGGCGGCATTCGCCAGCCCCTACGACGGCAGCAGCGCGAACAGGATCGTTCGGATCCCGATCGTGTACCCGGCCAGCGCCACGCTGCCGAACGATGCGATCACGCGCACCAGGCCAATCCACGCCGTCGTGGTGAGGAGGATCTGAAGCAGACCCGTCCCTGACATGCGGCACACGCTCCACATCACGTCCGGCACCAGCTTCAGGTGTCGGCGCTCGACGTGGATGCGACCGCGTCCCGAAAACAGCAGCGCGAGCTGGATGCACACGGCGACTCCCCGCCCCGTCGTCGTCGCGACCGCCGCCCCAACGACGCCGAGCTCGGGAAACGGCCCGAGGCCGAAGATCAGCAACGGATCGAGCAGCAGGTTGATCCCGTTGGCGATCCACAACACGCGCATCGCGACTGCCGCATCGCCGGCCGCCCGGAAGATCGCGTTGATCAGGAAGATCAGCACGATCACGACGTTGCCGCCGAGCATGATGATCGTGAAACGAGCCGAGTCGCCGAGCACCGCCTCGCTCGCGCCCATCATCGCCAGCAGCCGACGCGCGTTGAGGCCGCCGACGATACCCATCACCGGCCGACACCACGAGGCCGACGAGCAGCACCTGAACGGCGGCGACGGCCGCGCCCTTCACGGTCCTTTTCGCCGATGCGCCGCGCGACGATCGCGGTCGCGCCGATGCACAAGCCGATCGCCACCGAGTAGACGATGGCGAGCATCGACTCGGTCAGGCCGACCGTCGCCACCGCGTCGGCGCCGAGCTTCGACACGAAGAACACATCGACGACGGCGAAGAGCGATTCCATGCTCATCTCCATCACCATCGGGATGGCGAGCACGATGATGGCGTGGCCGACATGCCCCTGCGTGAAGTCGCGGCTCGACCCGCGCAGGCCCTCGCGCAGCAGCGCCCACGCCTGAGGGAATGGCCCCGATCGCGGAGCGACGACTTCTGTCACGTCCATTGGAGTCCTTGAACGCCGGTTCGCGCTGAGCCCGGCCAGCACCGGACTTGCCGCTAAAACCAGCCGAAATGGGGCCTCAACCAGAGCCGGCTCTCGATCCGGCCCAGGGATGGTGAGAGTGGCGTTTACAGGGAAATCAGAGCAGGATGCGCGCGTCGTCGTCGACGCACGGGGTAATCCCGATGCCGAAGTGCTGATTCGCATCGACGGCGCAAGTGTAAAGGTGTGCCATTTCATGGGATTACGCTCTGAGGGGAAGCATTGTAGCCGAATCTGACCCGAACATGCAACTCCAGGCGAGGCTCCGACTCAGTCAAGACGTCTAATGAACTCGATCGGTTGGATCCGACGTTTCCATCGCGTGTTCGACCATCTGCGTCAGGCGTCGCTCGTCGATCCGGAAGGGCCCCGCGCTCGCCGTTCCCATCTGCATATCGAGATGCAGCAAGCACGCCACCGGCATCGTATGGGCTGACAATCCAGCTGAAGCCGCGCAGCGTCACCGGCGGCGGCTCACCACCAGGATTCTTTTCGCGCTCGATGCGCCAGGAGCATCTCGGACAGCAATTGCCTGACGTCAGTCTCCGTCCAAGCGTCCGCCGGTAGTGGGACCGATGTAATCCGGTGGGTGGTGGCGTGATGCGTGCCGCGCACCCAGACATCGACGTCAACGCTTCCGCTCATCTCAACTCCTCGGGCGCTGATTACCGGCGCTTCGCAGGTGAAGTTTCGGCACACGTACGCCGCCGGCTGGCCATCGCGGGTCGTCATCGTCGCGATCCACGGCAAGCGCTCCGCGAGCCGACGCTGCCGCTCGCCAGGCTCGAGCAGCAGCACCGTTGTAAAGGGCCGATAGCGCTGGTGCGCGGCACGCCAGAGCGCCTTGGTTTCAATCGCCTCGCGAGGCCCCACGACCACGATCTGCTCCGGCTCGGCGCGCGCCATCGACAGCGCCGCCGACATCAACGGCAGCGCGCGGCCCTGCGTAGACAGCCGTCCAGCGAATGCGCCGAAGACCTGCTCGGCGCGCGCTCGGAATACGTGCGGTCACCCGTCAGGTGAGCGAGGACTGTCAAGTTCCAGGCGCCGACGCCGCTGGCCGACGGCTCCGCGCCGTCGTAGTCCTCCTTCATGCGCATCAGCACCGACGGATCGCGCCCGGTCGTGCTGAACCATCCTCCACCCTCGGCATCCCAGAACAGCTCGTCCTGTTGACGCTGAAGTTCGAGCGCCCATTCGAGCCATGCGGGTCGCGCATCGGCCTGAAACAGCTCGAGCAGCCCGAAGATCAGACAGGCGTAGTCTTCTGCATATCCGTCGATCGCCGCGTCCCCCGCTCGAAAGCGACGCTTCAGCAGCTTCTGACCGCCGTCCCACATCGTGTCGTGCAGGAACCGAGCGGCCGCGTCGAGCGGACTCCGAGATGCCGCGCTCCTGGGTCGTCCAGCGGTTTCCTGACCGAGCGCTTCCCCACCAGCGAGCACTCGACCCGCTCGCGCGAAGGCGCCGATCATCAGTCCGTTCCAGCCGTCAGGACCTTGTCGTCCAGGTGGGGACGCGGACGCGCGCGCGCTGTTCGAACAGCGCCACACGGGCGCGTGTCAGCGTATCGGCGACGACTTCCGGTTCCTGCTGCAAGCTCCGACGCGATCTCGGCGATGCCACGCGCCGTGTAGAGAAGGTTCTTGCCGGTGAACTCGTTCTGCGGATCGAACGGCGCATTGCCGTCCGGCAGCAGCCCGAAGCGACGCTCGAACGACTGCGCTGTCGTCGCCGAGCACCTCGCGGACTTCGTCCAGCGGCCAGATGTAGAACGCGCCTTCCATCTTGTGTGGCGTCGGGCTCCGACCGATGCTCCGGCGGCACGCTGTCGGCGTCCTCGGCCGAATAGAATCCGCCCGCTCGGATGCGGTCATCTCGCGCTGGACGTACTGCAGCGTGTCTTCGGCAATCTGCGCGAAGAACGGATCGCCCGCCGCCTGCGCGGCTTCGAGATACGCCAGCACCAGTTGCGCCTGGTCGTAGAGCATCTTCTCGAAGTGCGGGCACCCGCCAGTTGCCATCGACCGAATAGCGATGAAACCCGCCGCCGATGTGGTCGCGCATGCCGCCAAGCGCCATGGCGCGAAGCGTCGTCAGCACCATGTCGCCGTGGCGCATCGTCGCCCGTGCGCGCGTGCTCGCGCAGCAGGAACAGCAACTCGCTCGGCCGCGGAAACTTCGGCGCGTCGCCGAAGCCGCCGCGGCGGGCGTCGAACGTGCTTTGAAACTGCCGCACCGTCGAGCGCCGAGCGCCTCGTCACCGACCGCCGGCGACTGCGCGCGTGATCGTCTTCCTGACTCCGGCCAAAGTCCGCGAGCCGCTCGGTGATTTCGCTCGCCGACTCGAGCAGCTGCGGGCGCTCCTCGCGCCAGGCTCGCGCAATCTCGAGCAGCACGTCGCGAAACCCCGGCCGGCCCCACTGCGCCTGCGGCGGGTAATACGTGCCGCCGTAAAACGGCTTGCAGCTCCGGCGTCAGCCAGACGCTCATCGGCCAGCCGCCGGACCCGGTCGTCGCCTGGACGAACGTCATGTACACGCGATCGACGTCGGGCCGCTCTTCGCGATCGACCTTGATCGACACGAAGTCGCTGTTCAGGACGTCGGCAATCTCCTGGCTCTCGAACGACTCGTGCTCCATCACGTGACACCAGTGGCACGTCGAATAGCCGATCGAAAGAAAGATGGGCTTGTCCTCCGTCGCGCGATCGGGCGAACGCTTCGTCGCCCCACGGGTACCAGTCAACCGGATTGGCGGCGTGCTGCAGGAGATAGGGGCTCTGCTCCGACGCGAGCCGATTCGTCGTGATCCGCGATGAGCTCACAACTCGATTGTATGTCGCGTCTGGACACTAGCTCCGCGACGAGCTGCTCTGCTGCGCAGTTGTGGCCCATGGCGCGAGCTGGGTCGAATCCAACTCGACCGGCGGGCTGACTCGCGTCACTTCGGGATGACGCCGCGCGGCCGACTGGAGGCGGGCGTACGCCGCCGTCATCTCGACTCCGTACAGCAGGATCACCGCCGAGATGTAGACCCAGAACGAGAAACACCACGACGGTGGCGATCGAGCCGTGCACGGCATTCCAGGCCGCGAGGTCGCGCGCGTACCAGGAGAACGCCGAGAGCGCGCCGCGCCACAGCAGCCCGGTGAGATCGCGCCGGGCCAGACCCACCGGAAGCGCATCTCGGTGTTCGGGATGAAGTAGAACAGCAGCGCGACGCAGCCGATGAGGAGCACCGTGGCGCCGTAGTCGGCGGTCACATCGCTCAGCCACACCAGCCACGGCGACCGTTCGAGAAACGACCACAGAACAGTTGGTCGGCGCCAGCCGGGCCACGCTCGCCAGGATGATGCGCGACGATGAAGATGGCGCCGGCGGACACCATCATCAGGAACGACACCAGGCGGTGCATGAGGAAGCTGCGCCGCCGCTCGACGCCCCACGCGTGGTCGATCGCCGACGAGACGGCGTTGAACACGCCGAGCGAGGCCCACGTCAGCGCGAGCAGGCCGCCGACGCCCAGGCGCAGCGTCTGCCCGCGAAAGGCGTCGAGCTGCCCGGTCATGAAGTCGAACTGGCGGGGGAAGTACCGGAAGACGAAGCGCACGACCGCGTCGCGATCCGCTTCGTCCGCCGTCACCATGTCCGAGGATCGACAGGACCAGCAGCAGGAACGGAAACAGCGACAGCAGCGCGTAATAGGCAATCGACGCCGCGTGGGTCAAGGCCGTCGCTGTTGTACAGCTCGCCGACGCCGCGCCAGGCCGCCAAGGCCAGATCAGCCGCGACGCGCACGCAAGCAACCGCGTTCACGTCACGCCGAGCGAGGATACCCCGGGCGCGCACCGCCTCTTCAAGATCTGCGACACTCTGCCGAACCTGGTCCGCCGCCGACAGCAGGCGCTCGGCTTCCTGCATGAGCGCGCTCGAGGTTGCCTTCGGCTTCCACGCGCCAGCGCTGGCCGCTCTCGGTGAAGAACATGTAGCCAACGGCGACGCCGGCGAGCGCCCCGATGATGCCGCTGGCGATCAGAATTTCCGCTCGTTCACGATCCCTCCGCTTCGCGCGACACCAGTTCTCCGGTCTCCCGGCCGTCTCGCGCGCGCGCGCGCCGCGCGGCCCGGGTCTTCGATGTTGTGCTTGCGCATCTTGCTGTACAGCGTCGGCCGGTACAGGCCCAGGATGTGCGCCGCTTCCTGCTTGTTCCAGTTGGTCCGCTGCAGCGTCTGCAGAATCGCCATCCTCTCGATCTCCGCCAGCGTGTGGTGCGGCGGCACCGAGAACTCCGGGTTGCCGGCCGCCTCGTCGCGAACCGGCTCGGGCAGGTCGGCCGGCTGAACCTCGCCGCCCTTGGCCACCAGCACCGCCCGCTCGATCGCGTTCTCGAGCTCGCGCACGTTGCCCGGCCAGCGGTTGCGGATCAGCAGGTGATACGCCGCCGGCGAAATGCCCTTGACTTCTTGCGATAGCGCTCGTTGAACTTCTCGACGAAGTGACGTGCACAGCAGCGGCACGTCTTCGGTGCGCTCGCGCAGCGGCGGCACGCGCACCGTGATGGTGTTGATGCGGAAGTACAGATCCTCGCGCAGCCGGCCGTCGCGCAGCGCGGTGTCGAGGTCGATGTTGGTCGCGCAGATCAGCCGGAAATCGACCTTGACGGTCCGCTCGCTGCCGACCGGCCGATACTCCCGCTCCTGCAGCACGCGCAGCAGCTTGGTCTGGAGAAACGACGGCATCTCGCCGATCTCGTCGAGCATCAGCGACCCGCCGCTGGCGAGCTCGAGCAGCCCGACCTTGTCCTGCAGCGCGCCGGTGAACGCGCCCTTCTTGTAGCCGAAGAGCTCCGACTCGATCAGGTCCTTGGGAATCGCGGCGCAGTTGATCTTGATGAACGGGCCCTTGGCGCGCAGGCTTCGCAGATGCAGCGCGTTGGCGATGAGCTCCTTGCCGGTGCCGTTCTCGCCCTGGATCAGGATGTTGGCGTCGCTGGCGGCCACCGCCTCGACGAGCTCGAAGAGCTCGCGCATCTTCTTGCTCTTGCCGATGATGTTCGAGAACGAGTACTGGCTGCGCACCTGCTCCTTGAGCTGCTCGTGCTGCTGGCGCTCGTCGTGCAGCGCGAGCGCGCGCTCGAGAATGGTCGCGAATGCCGGCGGGATCGAGATCGGATTTTTCGATGAAGAAGAAGGCGCCCGCCTGGCCGGCTTCGAGCGCGCGCTTGATGGTGCCCTGGCCGCTGATGACGATGACTTCGGGCGACGGGATCGAGCGCCTTCATCTTCTGAAGCAGGTCGATGCCGTCGGTGTCGGGCAGCAGCAGGTCGAGGAGCACGACGCCGGGACGCCAGGTCTGGTACAGCTCCAGCGCGCGGGCGCCGTGGCTGGCGATGCGGACTTCGTAGCCAGGCTCGCCGGGCGCCTGCTCGATGACCATCTTCAGCCAGTCGGTGACCATCGGCTCGTCGTCGATGACGAGCACTCGTTTGCGCTGACGACGTCCAGCCTCTTGGGGATACACGCGGCCTCGAAACACCCCGGCCATGCTCCGCATGCCGGCGGTGGCTGCTGAGTTCGTGTTCGGATCCAATACACAGTCTACCTGCGAACGGGTCGCCTAGCGAGGGCCACCGTCCAGTGCAGGCCGACCGCACATGGTTTCCGTGCAATCGGGCCGTTTCGTGCAATCGGCTGGCACCGGTGCGGCCGGACTCAAACGACGCGGCGGCCCTGAATGACGCGGATCAGCACGACGGCGATCGCGAGAATCAGCAGGATGTGAATGAACCCGCCGAGCGTGTACGAGCTCACCATCCCGAGCAGCCACAGGACGATGAGCAGAACGAGAATCGTTGTCAGCATGTGAATGCTCCTGGTCGGTTAGGACAACCCGGCTTACACACTCGGCGCCGATGACGGGAACCGCTCCGCGGCAGTCGCTCGCGCGATCGGCCGCCGTTGACGCCCGGTCGGACAAGCTGTCCCGTGAGCTGCTGCACGCGCTCGCGACCCTGGTCGCGAAGCTGCCGTCGCGCTCTCACGCAGGTGCTGCGTGGACTCGCCGACCCGGTCGGCGAGCCCGCGGTACTGCTCTCCGAGCTGCTGCCGCATCTCGTGCCCGCTTTGGGCGCAAACAGCAGCGCCACCCCGGCGCCGATCAAGGCGCCCGTCATGATCCCCAGCATGAAGCTGGCTCCCGGCTGTTCCTCTCGATACATGGTCCGAGCCTCCTACTTTCTGCGAACTTCGCATCACTCCGCTCGCGGCGCTATTCAAGTCCTATGCCTCGACTGGCCGTCGAGCCTGTGGCTCGACTGTCCATGCGCTTACAGGTTCTGGCCAAGCGGATTCCCAAAAGACCGGGTTGAATCTCGACCGGTGTCCGACGGGACCGCCTTCGGATCCCTGGCGCCTGCTCTCGACCAGCAGTCGCCGGACCTCAGCGACCAGCGCCATCGGCTCGCAGGGCTTGACCAGAATCGAATCGAATCCGCACTGCCGCGCCCGATCGAGTTGTGTCGCGTGCGAGTAGCAGGTCGCCGCAATCAACGGGATCTGCTCGGTATCCGGCGCCGAACGCAGGCGAATGGCGGCCTCGAACCCGGTGATGCCCGGCAGATCCAGATCGAGAATGACGATGTCGGGCAACGTCCGGTGCGCTTCCTCAACGGCCTCCAGACCATCCTCCGCGGTCGACGACGTCGTAGCCCATCGAGCGGAGATACAGTCCCCACATCTCCAGGGCATCCGGATAATCGTCGACGAGAAGGATGCGCGTATTCGCCACCGCGCTGAGACTCTCCTGGCCGTTCGAGACTTCAAGGGGCGTGCCACGGGCCACGAGACCACTGTGGTAGGCTCGGATATCGCATGCCGGTTGAGATCAACGACATCCTGCATGTGCTTGCGCATGAGCTTCGAACGCCGGTCGGCATCGCCCACGGCTACGTCCGGTTGCTGCTCGAGGATCGCTTCGCCGGACGGCTCCGAGCGACGGCGTGCGCTGGAACAGACGCAAAAGGCCCTGGGCCGCCTCACCGAGCTCAGCCATGAAGCGACGGCGCTGGCGTCGCACTACGAGCAGGAACGCGATCGGCCTACAGCATCGTCAACGCGCACGATCTGCGCGAAGCACGCTTGCCGCCGCGGAGTACGAGATGCCCGGTGACCGTCGAGACGAGCGCACTCGACCGAACGTCAGCGCTTCGCACAAGTGACCCGGACGCTCTTGGTTCAGCGCCCTCGTCGGCCGTCGTCCGCGCGACGGCGCGGGAATTGCGAGGCGACGCGTGCTCGGTGTCGATGCGCGGCGATGCACGAGACCGTTCGAAGTGCTGGCGGGACCGTCAGAACACCTCGCGGCGCTTGCGGCGGGCCCGGAGTCGCCGACGCGGGACCGTTGATTCTCGAGCGCGGCGGGCTCGGGCTGTCGCTGGTGCATGCCGCGGTCGTGCTCGACGCCCACGGCGCGGAGCGCTGGGCGCTCAAGGCATCGCAGGCAAACCGCCGGCGATCCGATTTCCGTTAGAGGAGCTACATTCGTGACCCCTGCCAGGCTGGCGCTGGTCGATGACGATCAGCAGTTCGTCGAGTACCTCGAAACGCTGCTGCGGTCCCGCGGCTACGACGTGCAGCCGTTCACCAGCGGCACGCGATCTGCTGCAGAGCCTGCACGGCGAGGCGCCGCCCGACGTGGTGCTGCTCGACGTGTCGATGCCCGGCATGGACGGCCTCGAAACGCTGAAGGCGATCCGCGTCGCCCATCCGCACGTGCAGGTCATCATGCTGTCCGGCGGCACGGCGCCGGCGACCGTCGTCGATGCGATGCGACAGGGCGCGCTCGACTACGTCGTCAAGCCTGACGATCCCGATGGTCTCGGCGAAGCGGCGCTCGAAGCGGCGATTCGCAACGCGGTCGAAAAAACCGTGCTCAGCAGCGAGGTCGCGCGGCTGCGCACGCAGGTCGGCCAGGACCCCGAGGGCACGCCGTTCTGGGGCCCGAGCTCGGCGATGCGCCACGTCATGGCGATGGTCGAGCGCGTCGCCGACAGCGACGTCGGCGTACTGCTGCGCGGCGAGAGCGGCGTCGGCAAGGAAGTGATCGCGCGCGAGCTGCATCGCCGGTCAGCCCGCGCGGCGAAGCCGTTCGTCAAGGTCAACGCCGCGGCGCTGCCCGTCGGAGCTGCTCGAAAGCGAGCTGTTCGGCCACGAACGCGGCGCCTTCACCGGCGCGCAGGCCGCGCGCGTCGGCAAGTTCGAGTTCGCCAACCACGGCACGCTGATGCTGGACGAGATCGGCGAGATGCCGGCCGGCCTGCAGGCCAAGCTGCTGCACGTGCTGCAGGACAGCGAGTTCACCAAGCTCGGCAGCAATCGACCAGTCACCGTCGACGTCCGAATCATCGCCGCCACCAATCGCGACCTCGAAGCGATGATGCGCGCCGGCTCGTTCCGCGAGGACCTCTATTACCGGCTCCAGGTGATCGAGCTGTTCGTCCCGCCCCTGCGCGAACGGCGCGAGGAGATCCCGCAGCTCATCGAGTTCTTCCTCGTCAAGTACTCGGAACGCTACGGCCGGCCCTTGCGGCGGCCGTCGGAGACGCTGCGCGAAACGCTGCTCGAGTATGCGTGGCCCGGCAACGTGCGCGAGCTGGAGAACGTCATCAAGCGGTTCGTCATCCTGCAGGACGAAGGGCTGGTGCTGGCTGAACTGAAGCGCGCACGTGCGAACGCCGAGTCGAGCATTCCTCCGCGCGTGCCGGCGCCGGCACCGCCGGCCGCTCCGGTGAGCGTCCCGGTAACACCCGCACGCCGCCGCAGCCGCCCGCGGCCGTCGACGGCCGGCGACTGCGGCTGAACCGGATGACGATGCGAGCGAACCCGATGCCCACCAATGGCGTCAGCCTGCCCGAGCTCGCGCGCGAGGCCGCGATGCGCGCCGAACGCACGGCCATTCAACAGGCGCTCGATCGATTCCGCTGGAATCGTCGAAAGGCCGCGGACTATCTCGGCGTCAGCTACAAGACCCTGCTGAACAAGATGAAGGAGTGCGGGATCAGCGAACAGGCGTAAGGCAGCTCCTCCGCCGGCCATTCCACGGTTGGGTAACCGGATGGCCACTTCAACGCACTCCTCATATCGTTTGGCGCATTTTCGGCGAATCCAATCGCTCGAGAGATCCTGGCACGCGCGTTGCTCTCAGTCAGGCAGCTGCGATCTATTGCAGCCTGCACTCTTGACCCACCCAGCGCACTGCCGGGCGCGAGGCCCGGCAGTGCCCCGCCTTTCCCCGGGTAAAACGCCCGCAGCCCTGCACTACAATGCTGACGTGTCCGAGCGCGCCGCGAAGCCAGTCATCACACCGATCGTTTCGGCATTGACGAAGGCGCCCGAGTCGACCGACGACAAGACGATCTGCGAGCGCTGTGGCGCCGAGATGTATCGCATGCACGCGGTATGGCGCTGCCCGATCTGCCGATTCAAGACCGACTGCTGTGGGTGGTAATGGACACCTTCGAGAGTCACGTCAATCCATCGAGCGACGAGTTCAAGACCAATCAAGAGCGGATGTCGGCGTTGGTGGCCGAGTATCGCGATCGCCTTGCGCGCGTGCGCGAGGGCGGCGGTCCCGAGTACCTCCAACGTCATCGCGAACAGGGCAAGCTATTCGTCCGCGAGCGCCTCGCCAAGCTGCTCGACCCCAGCTCACCGTTTCTCGAGCTTTCGGCGCTCGCCGCCTGGGACCTGTACGAAGACGAGGCGCCGGCGGGCGGCCTGGTCACCGGAATCGGCCGCGTGGCTGGCCGCGACGTGCTGGTCGTCGCCAACGATGCCACCGTCAAAGGCGGCACCTATTACCCCATCACGGTGAAAAAGCATCTCCGCGCCCAGGAGATTGCGCTTCAGAATCGTCTGCCGTGCGTGTATCTCGTCGATTCCGGCGGCGCCTTCCTGCCACTGCAAGCCGAGGTCTTTCCCGATCGCGACCATTTTGGCCGGATCTTTTTCAATCAGGCGCGAATGTCCGCCGAGCGCATTCCGCAGATTGCCGTCGTCATGGGATCGTGCACCGCCGGCGGCGCCTATGTGCCGGCGATGTCGGACGAAACGATCATCGTCAAGACCACGGGCACGATCTTCCTTGGCGGGCCGCCGCTGGTGAAAGCCGCGACAGGTGAGGAAGTGACCGCGGAAGAACTCGGCGGGGCCGACGTCCACACTCGGCTATCGGGCGTTGCCGACTACTTCGCCGAAGACGATGATCATGCGCTGCACCAGGCGCGAACCATCGTGTCGACCCTGCACTCCACAAAGTCTCTGCCCGCCGACATGACGCGGTCAGAGGATCCGCGATACGCACCAGCCGAAATCTACGGGATCGTCAGCGCCGACGTCAGGAAACCGTACGACGTCCGCGAAGTCATTGCGCGGATCGTCGACGGTTCGCGCCTGGACGAGTTCAAGGAGCGGTACGCCACGACTCTCGTATGCGCGTTTGCACGGCTACATGGCTTTCTGGTCGGTATCGTCGCCAACAATGGCGTGTTGTTCTCGGAATCGGCACTCAAGGCCACGCACTTCATCGAGCTCTGCAATCTGCGCGGCATCCCGCTCATCTTTCTTCAGAACATCACCGGGTTCATGGTGGGGCGGCAATACGAGCGAGGCGGCATCGCGAAGGACGGCGCCAAGATGGTGCACGCCGTCGCGAATTCCGTGGTGCCCAAATTTACGGTCATCATCGGCGGCTCCTTTGGTGCCGGCAATTACGGCATGTGCGGCCGGGCGTACGAGCCTCGCTTGCTGTGGATGTGGCCGAACGCGCGCATTTCGGTCATGGGTGGCGAGCAGGCGGCTGGCGTCTTGACGACCGTCAAACGAGATCAGCTCGCGCGCGAAGGCAAACCGTTCTCCCCCGCAGAGGAAGCGGCGATTCGCGATCCCATCCTGCAGAAGTACGACGCCGAGGGATCGCCGTACTATTCCACCGCACGCCTGTGGGACGATGGCATTCTCGATCCGGCCGACACCCGAACGGCTCTCGCGCTCGGGCTCTCCGCCGCGTACAACGCGCCGGTGCCTCCTGCCAAATTTGGCGTGTTCCGGATGTGACGTGACGTTCAAGTTTCTCGAAACCAGGCGCGAGGGCCCCGCTCTTCATCTGACGCTCAATCGTCCCGACGTCCGCAACGCCTTCAACGACGAGGTGATTGCGGAGCTGACGGCGTGGGCCACGTCCGTGGCTCACGCTGCGGATGTCCGCGTCGTCGTGTTGAAGGGCGCCGGCAAGGTCTTCAGCGCCGGCGCCGATGCGAACTGGATGGCTCGCATGGTCGACTACTCGCGCGAAGACAACATCCGTGACGCGACGCGCATGGCGGAGATGTTTCTCGCCCTCGACCGCCTTCCGTGCGTGGTTGTCGGGCGTGTTCACGGCGCCGCCCTTGGCGGAGGCGCCGGGCTCGCCGCCATCTGTGACATCGTCGTGGCCGAGGAATCGGCGGTGTTTGGCTTCACCGAGACCAAGCTCGGCATCCTGCCCGCAGTCATTTCTCCGTTCGTCCTGCCCAAGATTGGTCCCTCGGCAGCGCGTGAGCTGTTTTTGACCGGCATGCGATTCTCGGCCGCGAGGGCGAAAGAGATCGGGCTGGTGCACGAAGTCGTCAGGAGTTCAGGAACTAGACGCCACCGTCGACCGCTACGTGGGCGAGTGTCTCACCGCCTCGCCGTCCGGAATCGCGGCGGCCAAGCAGCTGATTCGGACGTGTGTGGTCGATCCCCGGCCGACGCGACAGCGACGACTGCCGAGGCCATCGCGACCCAGCGCGTCTCGCCGGAGGGTCAAGACGGGCTGCGCGCGTTTCTCGGCAAGCGGCAACCTGGCTGGGTGCCCGACGCGTGATCCGCCGTCTGCTGATTGCCAATCGCGGCGAGATCGCCCTTCGCGTCATTCGCGCCTGTCGCGAAGCCGGTATCGAGAGCGTCGCGGTGTACTCCGACGCCGACCGGCGCGCGCCTCACACACTCGCGAGCGATCACGCCGTCCGCATTGGCGGGCCACCGGCGAGCGACAGTTACCTCAACGCCGATGTCTTGATCGCAGCCGCCCGACAGACCGGCGCCGATGCCGTACATCCCGGCTACGGCTTTCTCTCGGAACGGGCGAGCTTCGCGCGGGCGTGCACCGACGCAGGACTTGTCTTCGTCGGCCCCCCACCGGCAGCGCTCGAGCGCATGGGGTCGAAGATTGGCGCGCGTCGCCTGATGCAGGAAGCCGGCGTCCCGGTTGTGCCCGGCGAAACGCCGAACGATCAGAGCGATGAGGCGCTCGTTGCCGCCGTGGCTCGAATCGGATTGCCGGCACTGATCAAGCCATCCGCTGGCGGCGGTGGTATCGGCATGAAGACCGTCCGATCGAGGGACGAGGTCCGGGACGCCGTGCAACGTGCACGTCGCGAGGCACAGGCCGCGTTCGGTGATGGCACGCTCTATGTGGAACGGCTGGTCGACCGGCCGCGACACGTCGAGATTCAGATCTTCGCCGACACTCGAGGCAACGTCGTTCACTTGTTCGAACGTGAGTGCTCGATTCAACGCCGCCACCAGAAAACGATCGAGGAAAGCCCCTGCCAGGCGTTGAGCCCAGCCGTTCGGGCGCGAATGGGCGACGCCGCAATAGCGGCTGCGCGTGCAGCTGGATATGTCAACGCCGGCACCGTGGAATTCTTACTGGAAGGCGTCGGCGACGCTGCCAGGTTCTTCTTTCTCGAAATGAACGCACGGTTGCAGGTCGAGCATCCGGTGACGGAAGCGGTCGTAGGCGTCGATTTGGTCCGCGCCCAGCTGGCCGTCGCAAACGGTGAGCCGCTGCCTTGGCAGCAGGCTTCCCTGTCGCAGCGCGGCCATGCACTCGAGTGCCGGATCTACGCGGAGGATCCGTCACAGGACTTCCTGCCCCAGGCGGGACCCGCTTGCGATGTATCGGGAACCGGAAGGCCCCGGCATTCGAGTCGACGCCGGAGTTGTGGAAGGCGGTGAGGTGTCGGTCTACTACGATCCGATGCTGGCAAAGCTGATCGTCGCGGCTGAAACCCGCACCGCGGCAATCGCCAGAGCGGTCGCTGCACTACGCAGATACGTGGTGCTGGGAATCCGAACCAACATTCCATATCTCCTGGCCGTTCTTCAGCATCCGCGCTTCTTGTCAGGCGACTTGGATACGGGATTTCTGGCGAGTGAGCGCGACGCGCTTCTGGCGATGCTCGCACACACTGACGTGCCCGTCAGTGCGCTCGCGGCCGCGGCGTACCATTCGCAACAGCTCCACACCCGGCAGGTCAAACCCACGAGCACAACCGACGCGTCCAGCGATCCGTTCACCACGATCGGCGGCTGGGGGCGGTCGTGACCAGTATCGGTCTTCGCGCCGGCGACCGGCGAGCGACGGCTGATGTCGAGGGCGATCGTGTTCGTATCGGCGACACGACGCTCACGGTCGAATCGCTCGCCGACGGCTTCTACCGCGTGATCGGCGAGAACGGTCAACAGACGGTCGCCGTCGCTGGTCCGCCCGAGCGACCATGGGTATTCGTCGACGGTGTCGTTGCGCAAGTGGAAATCGAAGCGGCCGGTCGCACACAGCCCCGCGGACGCGCTGGGAGTCATGACCTGTCGTCCCCGATGCCAGCTACCGTCCTACGAGTGGCGGTGGAACCGGGCGCCACCGTGTCCAAAGGCGAGACGCTGCTGGTGCTGGAAGCGATGAAAATGGAAGTGCCGGTTCGAGCGCCCGCCGATGGGATGGTCACGGCCGTGCACTGCAAGCCAGGCGACCTCGTCCAACCAGGAGTCGCGCTGCTGGATTTCGTATGAGCGCATCACTACCCACACGTGTGACGCTCGTCGAGGTCGGGCCTCGCGATGGGCTGCAAAACGAGCGTGCGATCGTGCCGACGGATCGCAAGATCGCATTCGTGGATCACCTGACCGCCGCTGGTCACTCGGCCATCGAAGTCACTGCGTTCGTCTCGCCCAAGTGGGTGCCGCAAATGGGGGACGCCTCGGAGGTCTTTCGCGGCATCGCGCGCAAGCCGGGCGTGCGTTACAGCGCGCTGGTTCCCAATCGTGCGGGACTCGATCGCGCGATGGCGGCGGGCGTCACCGACATCGCCGTCTTCGCCGCGGCCTCCGAGACCTTCAGCCGTCGCAACATCAACCAGTCGATCGAGGAATCGTTTGTGACCTATCGCCAGGTCACCGACGCCGCCACTCAGGCGTCGCTGCGCACCCGCGCTTACTTGTCGACGAGCTTTGGTTGCCCGTTCGAAGGGTCGGTCGACCCGCAGCGTGTCACACAACTGGCCGAACGGCTGCTGGCGCTCGGCGCCTACGAAGTCGCGGTCAGTGACACGATCGGCATCGCACATCCCGGGCAAGTACGGCAGGTCCTCGACGTGCTTCTTGCGCGCGTGCCGTTGGCGCACATCGCGCTTCACTTTCACGACACGCGTGGCACGGCGTTGGCCAACGTGCTCGTGGCCCTTGAGTACGGCGTGGCGACGTTCGACAGCTCGGCTGGTGGTCTCGGTGGTTGCCCTTATGCGCCTGGCGCGGCCGGCAATCTGGCGACCGAAGACCTCGTCTACATGCTCGATGGGTTGGGCATCGAATCGGGCGTGTCGGGCGATGGTGTGATGCGCGCGTCGCTTTCTCTCGAAGAGCTGCTGGGACATCAGCTGCCGTCGCGCTGGGTGCAGGCGCAACGCACGCTGAGTTAGGACGGCGCCGGACGCACAACGCGTCGAACGATTTTCTCGACCTCGTCCCAATTGACCGGCTTGACGATGTGATAGTCGAAGCCGGCCTCGGCGGCCTTGGAGCGCACGTCGCGACCGGCCCAACCAGTCAACGCCACGAGCACGACGTCGCTTCCGTAAGGGCGGTCGCGAAGACGACGCGCGACCTCGTAGCCATCCATGCGCGGCAAGCCCAGGTCCAGCAGCACACAGTTCGGCTTGAACTCGTCGGCAACCGAAATCGCCTGCGCGCCATCGGTCGCGACACGCGTCTCGTGTCCTTTCGATTGCAGCAGCAGGCTCAAGGGTTCGCTCGAATCCGGATCATCATCGACGAGCAGGATGCGCTGGACCGTGCTGGTCATCAGGGTCCGATCTTATCAGTGGCGAAGACATCCCGAACCACTCGGCCGACTGGATCCCTGTGCATTCAGCATGATGTGGCAAATGTTTCCTCATCCGTCGAAACGTCGCTTTCTCAACAATGTGCCCTCGCATGCTCGCTTTTTGGCCCGAAAACGCCGCCGAACGTCCTGAGGGCTCGCACGTGGCACAGCGCTTGATACCTATCCGAGTGGCCACGACGGTTAGCAACCGCCACTGCAAGGAGGCAATTATCGTGAGACGGCACAATGGATGGTTGGCAATGGGTGCGGCGTTCGTCTTCGCCGTGATGACCGCGGCGTGCGACAACACGGCTCGCGGCGCACGCGAGGATGCGGCCGAGGCGAAACGCGACGCACAGGAAGCGACCGCTGAGGCCAAGGACAAGGCGCGTGAGCGAGGCCGCAAGAAGCCAAGGCGGAAGGCCGCGAAGCAAAAGACGACGTCCGTCGGACCGCTGGTGAAGCGGCGCCGCCATCGATGCCGCTGCCGAGACGATCGACGTGAAGACCGCACTGATGTCCGATGCGTCGGTCGACGCCAGCGACATCAACGTGGACACCTTCCACGAGACCAAGACCGTCGTGCTGAAGGGCTCGGTGCCGACAGCGGCGCAGAAGACCGAAGCCGGGAAGATCGCCGCGCGCGAGGCCGAGGGCTACAAGATCGACAACCGGTTGGTCGTGAAGCCACGTTCGTAGCCCCAGCGCGCTCCCCCGATCGAGCCCGTCGACGGCCAGATATACTGGCCTCGATGGGTTCGATCGTCAAGTGGTTCCACGGAACCTTGGAACTTTGGAACCTCGCTGGAACTCAGGAATCCAGCGACCGGCGGCGCGTCCCCGCGGCTCCGAATTCGCCTTCGCCCGCCTTCGCTACGACTCCGGCGACTGGGACTACAACCCCAAGGTCGCCGCCAACGTTCTCAACTCCATCGTCGAATACACCAACATCCGCGTCTATCCCGAAGAAGTCGTCATCACCGCCGACTCCGACGAGCTCAACGCCTTTCCGTTTCTCTTCATGACCGGGCACAAGCTGGTGCGCTTCAGCGAGCAAGGAACGCGAACGGCTGCGGCAATACGTCGAGCTCGGCGGTTTTCTCTTTTCCGACGACTGCAATCACGACATCGCTGGGCTGTACGCCGTGTCGTTCGAACAGGAAATGCGGACGATCTTTCCTGGCCCCAGGACGCTCGACAAGCTCGCCCGCAGCCATGCGCTCTACCGCGCCTTCTTTCATTTTCCCGACGGCCCTCCGCAAACCGCTCACGAGCTGAACGGCTGGGGCGACGACCTCGTCCACGACTACCTTCGCGCCGTTGAACATCGCGGTCGTGTTGGCGTGCTCTATTCCAACAAGGATTACGGCTGCGAGTGGGACTACGACTGGCGCAACAAGCGTTTTCAGCGCGAAGACAACACCCGCTTCGCCGTCAATCTCGTGGTCTACGCGATGACCAGCTAGGTCTCAGGTTCCAACGTCGATCTGGCACAGCGGTTTGGTTATCCCGCTCGGATGGAGAACTGAACCGTGGCTCGAACCAATTGCGGCATCAACGCATTCATTCTCGGCTGCGTCACCGCGCTGGCCATTGCTGGCGCCGCTGCCTGCGACAACACCGCTCGAGGCGTCAAGCAGGATGCCGAACAAGCCGAAGCCGCGACGCGTGATGAGCGCGCCAAGGCTGGCGAAGCGGCTCGTGAACTCGGACGCGAGGCGAAAAGCGCCGCCGACAAGGTCGCGAACGTTGCTGCCGAAGCGGGTGAAGAGGTCGCGGAGCGGGCCAGCGCCGTAAAGGCAGCCGTCGACGTGAAGGCGGCGCTGATGGCCGACCCTTCGGTCGACGCGACGAGACTGGATGTCTCAACCGACTATCGCACGCGGACCGTCACACTCAACGGCTACGTGTCGACAGCAGCCGAGCGCGACGCGGCCGAAGCGATCGCCAAGAAGCAGGCGGAGGGCTACAAGGTCGTGAACAACATGACGGTGCAGCCGCGCAGCTAGTTAGGGTCCGTCAGTTGCCAGTTGCCAAAGTGCAACGATCCTGTTGAACCCTGGAACTGTCGACTGGGAACCTTAGCGCTAGCTATAGGCCGCCCCCACCATGATTCGGCGAATGCGCAGCCAGGGCGAACCGTGCGACGGATGGTTGATCTGCACGGGCTGCCCCTTCGCGTCGCCCGTCGTGCCGAACATCTCCCACGATTCCTTGCCGGAGATCGCGTCGAGATTGGCCCAGAAGTCGGTCGTGATGGCGTTGTAGGTGACGTCGCTGACCATCCGGGTCTTCTTGCCGTTCTTCACTTCCCAGAACGCGTCGCCGCCAAACTGGCCGTTGTAGCGCTGCTGGTCGATCGAGTAGCTGCCGCGGCCATCGATCAGCACGCCGTCCTTCGTGTCGGCGATCATCTCTTCCGGCGTCGGTGATCCCGGCGGGCCCGGCATCGACATGAACGTTTGGCATTCGCAGGAACGGGTAATTCCGCCACGACGTCGCGAACGTGCAGCCCGCGCGATTCCTTCTCGCCAATGTAGTGCGCGGTCTCGCGGTTGGTCTGCAGGCCGACGAGAATCCCTTCGCGCACCAGCGGCCACTCCTGCGCCTTCACGCCGTCATCGTCGTATCCGACCGTGCACATGCCGCCGGCGATGGTGCGGTCGGCGGTCACGTTGAACAGCTTCGAGCCGTACTTCAACTTGCCGAGATCGCTCAGCTTCACGAAGCTCGTGCCCGCGTAGTTGGCTTCGTAGCCGACGATGCGGTCCAGCTCGGTGGCGTGGGCGACGATCTCGTGAATCGTCAGCATCGCGTGCGACGGGCTGATGATCAGGTCTTTCAGCCCGACGCCCACCGGCGGTGCCGTGCAATGCTCGGCGGCTTCGGCGCAGATACGCTCGACGTTCTCGAGCATCTTGCCGTCGAGCGCAATCTCGTAGCCGCCCGTCCGCGGGGGGACCGTAAAGGCCCGCTGCTTCACCTGATTGCCCTTGCGAGCGGTCACGCTGAAGCTCGGGAAACGTACGCCAGAGTCTCCTGCTCGATGTAGGACCCTTCGGAGGTCGCCAGATACTTCCACTCGAAGTCGAAGGCGATCTGCGACTGCACGCGCATGACGTCGGGCTGTTTCAGCGCCGCCTCGTTCAACGTGACCAGGAACTGGATCTTGTCGTCGAGCGACACCGAGTCCGGATTGACCTTGACCGGCGCCGCCCAGTAGTCGACGTAGCTGGGTGTCGGCGCGAGCTTGACCTCGAAGCGCCTGCTCACGGCGCTCGCCTTGGCGACCTCGGTCGCCTGCAGCGTGATCCGCTTGACCTCGTCGTCGGTGACAAATGGGCTGCTGGCGAATCCCCAGACTCCGCTGTGGATGACGCGGACGCCAAAGCCCGCGCTCTCCTCGCGCCCGCCACCGCCAAAGCCGCCGCCGCCGGTGACGATCTTGTCGCGCACGCCGATGCTGTCGCTGACGTTGCGCGTGAAACGCACGTCCGCGTACGTGCAGCCCAGCCGCTTGGCTTCAGTGAGCGCGATGTCCGAAAGCCCCTTGAACCGCGACTCGAGCACCTTGGCCTTCGGCGACTGCGCGAGCAGGTCGCCGACCAGATCACTCGCGTAGAGGGCGACGCCGGTCGCGCCAAGGGTCTTTACAAACGTCTCGTTCTCGTTCATGGCTTCCTCAAAGACCGGTCGCCGGCTGGACACTCACACTGCCGGCGAGATCGAGGTCATGGTGAAATCCTCGATCTTCATCGCCGGCACCAACGCTGTGCCCGGGTTGTCGTAGGCCTCGCCGGTGTGCATCGGCACCGGGCGACCCAGCATCGAGATATTGTTGAACCCGACGGCCGGCGATTCGTTCCAGCGGAAGTTCTGCACCGGCGCCACGATCTCGCCGTTCTCGATCAGGAACAGCCCGTCGCGCGTCATGCCGGTGTTGAGCAGCGTCTGTTGATCGACGCCGCGGATGTACCAGAAGAAGCTGACCAGCAATCCGCGCTTGGTCGACTTGATCATCTCCTCCACCGTGGCGGTGCCGCCCTCGAGCACCAGGCTCATGCCGGTCTGCGTGCCGGTCGCGTCCTTCTTCTGCCGGCTCGCCCAGTAGCGGTCGTAGAACAGGTTCTTCACCACGCCCTTCTCGACCCACGTCATGCTCTTGGCCGCCAGGCCGTCCTGGCCGATCGGCGTCTGGCGCAGAATCGGGTTGCCGATCTCGCTCCGCAGCGTGAAGTTGTCGCCAAACACCTTCTCGCCGACGCGCGGTGGTGCCGCGTTCCTTGCCGCTCATGAAGCTGCGGCCCTCTTCGGCGGCGCGCGCATTGAGCGAGCCCAGCATCAGCGACAAAAAGCGCGCCGCCGGGCCGCGGCTCGAGAATCACGGTGTAGTTGCCCGGCTCGATCGCCCGGGGCTTGCGCGACTTCAGTCCCTTGTCGGCCGCGACTTCGGTCAGCTGGGCGGCGTTGATGTTGCGGACGTCCTTGACGCCGGTCGTCCCCGCCCAGCCCGATCCGGTCTGGTCCGGCGTGCGGCACGTCAGGATGAAGCTGGCCTCGGCGTAGCGGAAGTAGCCGAACAGTCCCTCCGAGTTGGCGATGGCATCGGTCCAGTGCAGCTTCGGGATATACCCCGCGCCCAGGACGCCCTTCTTCTCGCAGATGTCGGTGCTGGCCTTGACCATCGCCGCGCGCTCGGCCGGACCGAAGTTTCGGTCGCCGGCAGCACCGCATCGACCTCGACGTAGTTTTGCGGCGGCTTGACCGGCGGCATCAGCTCGGGGTTCTCGGGCTTCCGCTTGGCCAGCGCCTGCACCTGCTCGATCGTCCGCTTGAGCGACGCGTCGTCGAACTGGTGGGTCGTGGCCGACGCCGTCTTCTGACCGTAGAACACCGTGATGCTGACCTCTTGATCCTTCTCGATCAGGTTGGCGGTGATGCTGGAGTTGGCAAACCGCGTCGCCGACCGCTCGCCGCCCGAGAAGCGGACTTCGACCGCATCGGCCTTGCACATGTTGAGCACTTTGTCGGTGATCTGCTTGACTTCGTCGCGTGAGTAACTCATTGCAGTTCCCTGGAATCACGGCCGCCAATCGACGGCCTACACTTAGGAAAACGCTGCGCCCACCATGATGCGGCGAATCAGAATCGGCGACGAGCCGTGCGACGGCCGATTCGACTGCACCGGCTGGCCCTTGGCGTCGCCGCCCATGCCGTGATGCTCCCACGTGCTGGGCGGACCGACGGCGTCGAGGTTGGCCCAGAAGTCGGTCGTGATCGCGTTATAGGTGAAGTCGGTCACCATGCGCGTCTTCTTGCCGTTCCGGATCTCCCAGAACGCGTCGCCGCCAAACTGGCCGTTGTAGCGCTGCTGATCGATGCTGAAGCTGCCCTGCCCTTCGACGAGCACGCCGTCTTTGACGTCGGCGATCATCTGATCGACGTTCGGCGACCCGGCGGGCCCAGGCTCCATCTGGATGTTGGGCATGCGCAGGAACGGGTAGTTGCGCCAGTGGTTCGCGAACGTGCAGCCGCGGGAGAACGTCTCGCCGATGTAGTGCGCGGTCTCCCGGTTCGTCTGCAGGCCCACCAGAATGCCGTCGCGCACGATCGGCCACTTCTGCGCCTCGACGCCGTCGTCGTCATAGCCAACCGTCGACGCGCCGCCGGGATGCGTTCGATCGGCGGTGATGTTCAGCAGCTTCGATCCGTATTTCAGCTTGCCGAGATCCTTCAGCGTGATGAAGCTCGTTCCCGCGTAGTTGGCCTCGTAGCCGACGATGCGATCGAGCTCGGTGGGATGCGCGATGATCTCGTGAATGGTCAGCGCCGA
The DNA here is from genome assembly GCA_963734095.1 of uncultured Acidobacteriota bacterium. Lineage (GTDB taxonomy): Bacteria > Acidobacteriota > Vicinamibacteria > Vicinamibacterales > UBA2999 > JACCSI01. The sequence continues at coordinate 358,479 of CAVTGK010000061.1, forward strand.
ATGCGACGGCATCAGCACCAGATCTTTCAGGCCGCTGCCGACCGGCTTGGCCATCGCATGCTCGACCGCTTCAGCCGCCACGCGCTCGGCGTTTCCCGGCAGGTCCCTGTCGAGCACGAACTCCCAGCCTTTGGTCTGGGTGCCCGGGTTGTAGGTGCGGGTCTTGACGACGCCGTCCTTGCGAGCGGTCGCGCTCATGCTGCAGGCGGTGTAGTAGAACACCTGCTCGATGTACGAGCCTTCGGACGTCGCCAGAAACTTCCATTCGTAGTTGAAGTTGGCCGCGGCATTGGCAAACGCGACGTCCGGGTTCTTCTGCATCCGGACCGTCGCGTCGATCAGCAAGCGCAATGCGATCCTCGAGCGGCACGTTCCACGGATCGGTCTTGATGGGCGTCTGCCAGAACGTGTCGTACGCCTTGACCGGAGCGAGTCGGACGTCGAACTTCTTCGACATCGCGCTGGCCTTCGCCACGTCGGTCGCGATGCCGACGACACGCTTGATCTCCTCGGGCGACACGATCGGGCTGCTCGAAAAGCCCCAGACGCCGCTGTGAATCGACGCGGACGCCAAAGCCGTAGGTATCCTCGTCGCCGAACTGGCCGAAACCGATGTTTCCCGACGTGGTCAGCCGGCCGTTGCGCACGGCGATGCCGTTGGAGCGATTCAGCGTGAACCGGATGTCCGCGTAGGTGCACCCAAGGCGTTTCGCCTCGCGCAAGCGCATCGTCCGACCAGTTGCGGTACTTGGGATCTTTGACCGGTGGAAACGGGGTCGTGTTCTGCCGCGCGTACAGGATAGGATAGGCGTCAGCCCGAGGCCGATGGCCCCGAGACCAACGGTTCGAGCGAATTCCCGCCGAGTCTGCATGAACCGTTACTTTACCTCAGGCCTGCGCGCCGACGCAGCCACCACTCGCCGCCCAGACACACAGCAAACGGCAGAATCCACCACGGCGAGCGCATCGGGCCTCGACTCGCGAGGGCCTCGCTCTGGAGGCAATTGTGCGTGCGTGCGATCGACCAGCTAGTGCCACCGATCCTCGCTGACAACGATTCCACCGTTCGCCTGAATCGCGGCTGACAAACGCCGGCCCCGAGGTCGTGACGGATGACACGTCCGGTGCGACGACCAGTGGCGTGATGCCTCGAGACTGCTCAGGATTGTGATTGCCGCCCGAATGATGCAGGTGCCGGTGACACGGCGCGAACAACCCCAGATAATTCACCGGGGTGCCCGGAGGGCCACAAACGGATTGCGGCTCGAATCGCTCCCACACGATTGCCGTGCAGTGGCTGTGAGACGACTTGGGGCAGGATCCATCGCCCGCCACTGAACCGTTAGCGCTGTTTCTCGCCGGGGCGAAGCGCTGAGCGATCGATTGACACGCGCAGGTCGGGTCCTGCCGTCAACGCGGCGTCCGCAAGGAGGGATGACCAGTAGCGGGAGAACTTCGAGTCTCGGAACCGCCAGGCATCGAGTGCCCCCGAGTGATCACGTGGCCTCGGCCGATCGCTCGCGAGACCACAACGGCCTGCTCACCGCTCCGCGCCAGCGCCTTGGTTCCGTCTGTCGAAGCATCGAACGCCAGCAGCTCGGTCGCTTTGAGATCACCAACCGCCTGCTGCTCCTCATCCCGACGCTCCGGCACGATCGCTGGCATCAGCGCGTCACCGGCCCGGAGGGCCGACGGTCTGGCAAGAACACAACCGAGCCACCGCGAACCGAGGCGAAACGTTCGAGCAGACTGCACATCTTCTCTGCTCAGTGGCTTCAGGAGCAGAAACAATCACCGCGCGTTTCCCGCGTCAGCGCCTCCAAACTCAATGCTCGGCCGCTGCGACTTCCACGACAACGCCGGTCCAAACCGTGTCTGCGCGTCGAGACGGAAACGCGTGGTCGGCTTCGACAGAACGCCGAACAAACGTGCCAAGCCACGTCGGGCTCAGGCTCATACATCAGCAGCGGCCACTTTGCCGTATCGACATCGATCGCCACATCAGCATGATCGTGTGAAATCAGATGATCGCCGCTCCTCGGACCGACGCCACAACTCGCAGCCTGCGTGCGCCCCCCGTCAAGGGCACCCAATCCAGCGCGACCGGCGCCTCGACGCCGTCGTGTCGCGTTCGCCAACCAGCATCCCCTCGTCGAAAGCGCTGGATGACCACCGACCGTTCGTTTCGGCGCCCCGCAACCACACGTTAAGGCGTCCCACACCAATGGCATTCACGCGATCTGGTCGGTCGATCCGTTCAATGGCGATCTGTCCTGAAGCGTCGCGCGGGATCTGCAATCCACCGATTACTTTCGCGCCGGCAGACACCTGCAGCGGTGTCGACCCGTTCGAAACGATCAGGCAACCACCTTCAGCCGGGCACGCGCTCCGCGATGCTGTCGCGCGTGCGTCCCATTGACAATCTGAAGTCCGACATCGAGCGAAGCGCGCAGGCGATCGGTCGCATGCCCACAGACGGGAAGAAACCGCGGCGACAGCGTGTGGGTTTTCGCTTCGACCACAACAACCGTAAGCGGCCGGCGGTACGTTCGCGCTCCGGGTCCACACCGGATCCGCAAGGCCAGCCATGACAATGACCACTGCCAAGCCCGCGAAGTAGCGGTGCGTCTTCATGGGCGCGACCTGCGAAGTTCGTCGGCAAACCGGCCCATGCACAGGTTCGTCCGGAATCTGAAGTTGAGGAGCGGATGCAAGCCGTTGGCGAACAATCTCAGTCAGAGCCCGATGCGCAACGCGGCCGCCTGGACGCGGTCGTTGAGTCCAGGGACCCGCTGAGGCCATCGCGATGGACGCCCGCTGCAAGACTTCTGACGAAGGATCCATGGCCAGCGCTTTCGAGGCGAGTGCTGCGCCCAGATTTTCCTGGTGAGCGATCGCGTGTTCGAGCGCCGCCATGACCGGCCGAGTGCTTGGACAATCGTCGCGTCACTCGCGTTCGCTGCGTGCAGACGCGCGCGCGGGGCTAACCGCTGAAATGTCGCCGCGTGAGTCGGCGCGCGGGGTCGATTCTCGCCCGTTCGGGCAACGTGCGCAGCAGATATCGGCGACGGTCGAACGCACGCTGCAGCGCCCGCAGCGCGGCGCGCTCGTAGGTCAGCGCCTGCGCAGTATCCGCGGCGTTGAGTCGTGCTTCCGCTCGCGACATCTCGCGAATCGCGGTGAGCAACTCGACCTGCGCCGTGTTCTCGAAGCGGCCCTCGGCAAGCTCGTGCGCGTGTTCGGCTTCTTCAATTTCGTCGGCGACTTCGCCGCCGGTCATGAAGACGAACTCGGCCTTGACCATGCGCTGCTCGACGGCCAACAGCCGTGACTGCTCCTGAAACGCTTCTGCCGCCATCGAATTGCGGCTGGCGTGCAGCCGCTCGGTCTTGATAATCAGCATCTGTTGGCTGAGCCCCTGTCGATCGCGATCCTCGTCGACCGCGAATCCCGTCGAGGCGACGCCCGCCAGTCTGCCGATCTCGATGAGGAACGTGTCAGACATCGATGGATCCGCGCCGGGCTTCCGGTCGGTCGCGATCGCGCGATACACCAACGTGTCTCCGTCGACCAGCTTCAACGCATCGAGATCTATCTGCGTCTCCCCTCGCCAGTCGCTTGGTCCTTCGGCACGAACCTTCACCGGGAGCTGCCCTTCCTCGAACGAGAACGTCTCCCCCGATACCGCTCACTTTCGTGTATCGCAGGGCCAAGCGAGCCCAGGCGGTCATCGCGGGCCTCGATTCCGATCGCGACCTTGGCGTTTGGCTGCCAAACACCAGATCCTTCGCTGGATTGACGAATCCGAACCAGAGGACGACGGTCGGGCTCCACCCTGACCTGCAGCAAGCGGCCCTCGGCAGGTGGGCCACCGCGTGAGCGGCGCGCAGCAGGAGGACGGTCGAATCGCTTGCGACAAACTCGTGGAGCCACAGATCGTTGGCCGTGCAAACGCGACGGGTGTCCTTCCGCCCGCGACGATCTGTAACTCCGCCGCCATTCGCGCCGCTCTCCAGCCGAAGTGTCGTCCCTTCGAGCACCTCGAGCTCTGTCGGATTCATGACAATCGCGCGCCGGGCGTCCTGCATAAACAGGGGGCGTAATAACAACTCGTAGGTCAGTCGGCAGATAGCGTTACGCTGGGTGAGCTGCCGGCGGGCATCCGCTGACCTGGACGGCGCTGATTGCATGGGCACGCGGAAGAGCACGGCGGCCGCGAAGAGCGAATGCGGCAGACAGCGCACTGATCAAGGCTGGAGCTAGCGACTGAACGTTGCTCGCCGCCACATTGGCGAGGCGACGGCGGCCTGTTGAAAAAGCGCTTGCCGTAGATGCGGTGACGCGGACATTCGTCGATGCGGATCAGCTCTTCGGCGGTAATAACCAGATTGTCGAGCCCGAGTGCGCGGGCTTCGATCGTCCGCGCCACCCGCGCGGTCCAGAATCGCCACCCGGCGATCGCACGACCGCCAACGTGCATGGCCCAGCACGACCGAAGCCAGCCGGGCTGTTCCCGGCGGAGGGTCGACATACTCAGTCGCGGCGCCGGTCGAAGCGTGCGATCGCGCCGGCAACCAAGGCCCACACGATGGACGACTGACGGAGGCGGCGTTGATGGTGACGCTAGAGCGCGACAGGAACCGATCGCGATCAGGCAACACGAGCCTCCTGATCTCGATCATGCCCGCGCAACGGCTGTGGTGGTCGGCGAGCGCCGAAGCCATTGCTCGAGTATCAAAAGAACGATGGCGGCCGCCCAGAAATACCGGCGGTCACCTTCGTCGCGCGGTTCGGCATCACGCGGCACAGCGCCAGCCGGCCTGGACCAAGCCGCCAGTTGAGTGGCAGGGATGCGACTCGGCTCGATGTCGCTCAGGTCGTCTACCAGGGACGCCTGGACAATGCGAGACAGCCACCGGCCACCGTGGCGTCGGCTGCCGCAAGGCTGGTCCGCACGACGAAGTGGCCGTCGCGCAGCCGCCGGTCGAGACCCGGAAGATGTTCCAGAGCACGCCGCATCCACAGGTCGGAGGCCGGTTGCACAAGCGGTCGGCGTCCGGTGCCCCGGCAAACTCAATGACGATCTCCGATCGTGATCGCGCGGGAGGATGATGCCTTCGGCCATCACGGCGCGCAGGGCAGCATCGGCGCGTTGCTGATCACTTGCTGCAGCCATGACTCGATGACTGGGCTTGTTCGCCGCCACGACGCGCCGTTCGACCGTAGTGGTCTGTCCGTCTGCATGAGCCGAAGCTCCTGCGGCGCGTCTGGCCGCTGCCGGCGTCGCCAATGGCTCGGAGTCGTGCCTCGCGAATCGGCTCGACGATGCGAGTGGCAGCAGACGAATGCCGGTGGCGGATGTCAGCAGGTCAAGTCGTGGCGGTCAGCGTCCCGCTACGAATATCGCCCAAGACCACGACTTCTCGCGCCGAAGGTGCCTGCCGATCGAGCCAATCTGCCGCATCCCGCAGTCCGTCCCGATCGTCTCGTTAGGTTCGAACCTCGCTGACAAAAGCCTCCACCGCGCGTCCCTGAACGAGCGCCGTCACCTCGGCGTCGCGCTCGCCGCGCCATGCGGCGACAGGCACAATCACGACAGCGCGAGCCGTTCGCGTACTCCAGGATCGCCAACGTGCGTCGGAAACAAACACCGGTCCCGCCAAGGCCGCCACCGCCATCGTCACGATCAGCAAACGAATCGTCAACAACGGCCAATCGGAAATACGACGCCGTTTGAGCGCGACAAGACGCGTCGAGCGTAGGAACCGAAGCGACGGAAACATCAAGTCGGCGGCTGCGCTGACGCGCGAGGAGATGAATCAGCACCGGAATTGACAACGCCGCCAGGCCCCACCATGCGATCGGCGTCAGCCAGAACACCGACATCACTCGCCACCTCGACGACCGACGAGAAACCGTCGCAGGACCGGCTCAATTGGCTCACCGGTTACCAACCGGACGTAGTCCATCCCCTCTCGCTCGATGCTGTGCTTCGTCCTGCCCAGGAAGTCGTTGAAAGCGGCTCGATACTCGTTGGCCACTCCTTGAGGACTGGTCACCAGCGAGTCCTCGGTCTCGAGATCGACGAATTCCACAGCTGACGCACCTGACAAGTTCAGCTCTTCCCGGGCGACGACGTGGATGTTGACGACGTCGTGACCCAACCGCGCGAGACGACGCACTTCGGACAGCGTCGATTCGTCGTCGTAAAAATCGGTGATGAGAATGACCAAACCCCGGCGCCGCAGCAACGTCGCCGCGCGCCGCAAAGAGGTTGCGACCGGCTCCCGGCCTCGGCACTCCAGTCGCGAGAGCGCGGCCAGCTGCACGTGCAGATGGTGACGGCCGCTACGTGGCGGCGACATAGACACTCCCGCCGGCATCTGTCCCGCTGACGGCGAGCACGCCGGCAGCATCGCCCTGATCGATCACCAGCGCGGTCAGAATCGCAGCAACAGCCCTGGCCAATTCGAACTTCGACGCTGTTCCCTCCGGAAACGCCATCGAACGACTCACGTCGATGGCGACCAAGGCACTCAGGTTGGTGGTTTCACGAAACTGACGCGAGTAGAGCCGATCGGTTCTGCCAAACGCCTTCCAATCGATGTACTTGAGGTCGTCTCCAGGTCGATAGTGACGATACTGGCTGAACTCTGCGTTGAAGCCATGAAACGGACTACGGTGAAGGCCCTGTCGCAGCCCTTCAACCGTCGTTCGCGCCAGCAACTCGAGATCGCGAAGCGCTGAGAGTTCGGACGGCGCGACGACATGTGGACGGGACATTTCGTGATTCCTGCAGTGGCGATCTCATCTTTGAATTGGAAACTGGCCACTGAAAGCTGACGTGGACGCCGCCTTATTCGTCGCGGTGTCTAGGGCCGCACAGCCTCGAGCAGTCGCGTCACGATCGACTCGGCGTCGACACCCTCGGCTTCGGCTTCGAAATTGACCAGCACGCGATGCCGAAGCACGGGTGCCGCCACCGCGCGAATATCGTCGAGCGACACCGCGGCGCGCTGATGCAGAACGGCCCGCGCTTTGCCGGCAAGCAGCAGCGCCTGACCGGCTCGCGGCCCAGCGCCCCAGCGGACCCACTGCTTCACGAAGTCCGGCGTCGTGGAGTCCCCGGCCAGCGGACGGCTTGCCCGTACGAGCCGCGCTGCGTAGTCGATGACGTTCGACGGCCGCCGGTACCTCGCGCACGAGCAGCCGAGCGCGCTCGATGTCGTCGCCGGTCGCCACCGCGGAAATGCGCGGCTCGTCCGCCGTCGTCGTCTGCGCGAGAATCGTGCGCTCTTCCTCCGCGGTCGGATAGTCGATGACGATGTTCAGCATGAACCGGTCGAGTTGGGCTTCTGGCAGCGGATAGGTGCCTTCCTGCTCGATCGGGTTCTGCGTGGCCAGCACGAACAGCGGACGTTCGAGCGTATGGCGTACGCCGCCGACCGTGACTTGATACTCCTGCATCGCCTCGAGCAGCGCCGCCTGCGTCTTGGGCGGCGTCCGGTTGATCTCGTCGGCCAGGATGATGTTGGCGAAGACAGGACCTGGAATGAACCGAATCGCGCGTGACCCGGTGGTGCGATCCTCCTCGATCACCTCGGTACCGATGATGTCGGCCGGCATCAAATCAGGCGTGAATTGAATGCGGCTGAACTTGAGGTGAACAGCCCTCGCGAGCGTCTTGATCAGCAGGGTCTTGGCGAGTCCTGGCACGCCACGCAGCAGGCAATGGCCGCCGGCCAGGAACGCCGTGAGGATCTCGGTGATCACTCGCTGCTGGCCGATGATCACGCGCCCCAACTCTCGTTGAAGGCTGCCGGCCAGTTCGGCCGCTTCGGCAAGGCTCATCGGTTCAAGCCTCGCGCCCGGCGGCGCGTCGACGGGATGGTTCATTGCGATCGTTGCCATTCTAGCCTAGCCGATCGGCTGATCCGTGGGCCGGCTCCGCGCACTACAGTGAACGTATGAGTCAAGTCTTCTCGCAGCTATCGGATGTCGTGGCCGGCGCTGTCGACCGCGCCTCGGCCTCCATCGTTCAAGTTTTCGGTCATCATCGACCAACTGCCGGTGTCGTTGTCGCTCCGGATCTGATCGCGTCGCCGACGGGCGCCGTTCCCGGCGACACGGCCAGCGTGCGGCTGCCCGACGGCACCGTCGTAGAGGGCGCCGTCCTGGGCCACTCATCGGCGAGCGGCATTGCCGCAATTCGAGTCAGCGGACTTGGCGCGCCGGCCCTGGCGACCACGGAGGAACCCAGAGTTGGCCACCTTGCCGTCGCCGTCGGTCGCACTTGGAGCGGCGGCGTTACCGCGTTCGTGACCAACGTGGCGGTGGTCGGCGGCCCGCTCCGCACGAGCCGAGTCTCGCAACTCGATCGCGTCATTCGCGTTGCGTCTCAGCCCGCATGGGGCAATCACTGGCGGTGCTCTCATCGATGGCGATGGCCGAGCGCTGGGCATGGTTTCCGGTTACGCGATCCGAGGGACGACGGTCGTCATCCCGTCGTCGATTGCGTGGGCGACGGTCACGCAGCTCGTCACAGACGGGCGGTACCCGCCAGGGATTTGTCGGAATCAGCTCGTCAACGGCCGCGCTTCCTGAGCGCCAACGCGCGTGGGAGGTCGCAGGACTATGGCGTCCTGATCAACGGGAATCGTTCACGACAGCCCGGCGGACACTGCGGGATTGCTGGTCGGGGACGTCATCGTCGCATTTGACGGTCAGCCAGGTGCAGGAGCCGGAGGCACTCGTGACTTTGCTTCGTGGCGACCGAGTGGGCAAATCGGTGCCGTTGACCGTCCTGCGTGGCGCGGAGAGCCGCGACTTCGCGGTCACGATCGGCGAGCGCCCGAAGCGCGAGCGTCGAGGCGACCGACACCGGCGATAAGCTGATCGCGTGAGTGATCGGCTGCGGGTCTTCATCGTCGGCGCAACAATCGAGGATGCGTCGTCGCTGCGCGCCCGGCTGCGAGGTGACAGGCGACGCCGATGTATCCGGCATCGCTGCGCTCGCGGACGTCGAGCGCGGTGTGGTTCGGATCGGGTCCGATATCGACGCCGTCGTGATGACCCCCGGAGCGTGGGGGCAGCGCGACGTCGTCGGCGGAGCTCGATTGCGTCCCCGTCGAATCGTTGACGAGCCGAGAGCGAGAAGTGCTGGCGCTGGTGGCTGACGGGCTGTCCAATCGTGAGATAGCCAACGCGCTCGAGATCAGCGAGCACACCGTGAAGTTTCATCTCGCATCGATCTTCGGCAAGCTGGGCGCGTCGTCGCGTACCGAGGCGGTCCGCCGGGGCTTGCAGCTCGGTCTGGTGGAAATCTGATGAGGATCACTCCACTTCGCTCGGACGAATTAATGGACGCCTATTCACGAGCCGTTACGGGCGCCGTGGCGCGAGTCGCGCCGGCGGTGGTGAACGTCGAGGCTCGGACTGGGGCGGGTTCAGGTTTCGTGTTTACGCCCGACGGTCTGATCCTCACCAATAGCCACGTGATTGCGGGTGTCGGCACGACCTGGGTCACCCTGCTCGATGGTCGACGCGTGCAGCGCCGACGTGCTTGGCGACGATCCTGACACCGATCTCGCGGTGCTGCGGATCTCGGCGACCGATCTTCAGCCAGCCACCCTCGGCGACTCGGCGACACTCGTGCCGGGCCAATTGGTGGTGGCCATCGGGAATCCGTTTGGCTTCCAGCACACCGTGACAGCCGGCGTCGTCAGCGCGCTGGGTCGGGGACTTCGTTCGCGCACGGGGCGGCTGATGGAGAACCTCATTCAGACCGACGCCGCATTTCAACCCGGGCAACTCAGGCGGTCCGCTTGTAACAAGCGATGCCATCGTCGTCGGCGTCAATACAGCCGATCATCCGCGGCGGACAGGGCATCGCTTTCGCGGTCCCGGCTAACACCGCTCGTGATGTGATCTCGGCGTTGATTCGGGACGGCCGGGTTCGACGCGCGGTGCTTGGGATTTCGGCTCAAACCACGCCGCTTCGCTCGGCGCGTCGTGCACGACCATGTCACTGCCCAGCGATCGTGGCGTGCTCGTCTCCGAAGTGCAGTCGGGGTCATCGGCCGACGCCGCCGGGCTGAAGGCCGGAGACATCGTGATCGATTTTGGCGGGACGCCTGTCGCGTCGATCGACGCCCTCCATCGTGAGCTGAAGGGCGATCGCATCGGCCAGCCAATTCCGCTGCGGATCTTGCGGCAGGGCGCCCCACGCCGTGTCGTCGTTGTCCGCCGAGCCAGCTGGCGCTCGCTAGTGCGTGTATCAGTTGATTCGCTTCGCGCCTACGATCTTCCGGCTGAAGCCGGAAGCCGCGAACAGATGCTGCATTCGTGAGACGACTGGTGCTACTGAACGGTCAGGGCCACAACCGGGTCAGTACGAGCGGCTTTACGCGCCGGCAACAGGCAGGCGATGAGCGCGACGGCGAGTAGAACACCCGCGACCGTCGCAATGACGGTCGGATTCATGGCACCAATTTCGTAGAGCTGCGATTGCAAGGTGCGGCGAAGCAGGAAGGCGCCGGCCATTCCCAGCGCGAGCGCCGATTGCAACAATCATTGCGCCCTCTCGCAAGACCATCCCGAAGATGCTGCTCGTCGCCGCGCCCAGCGCCATGCGGATCCCGATCTCCCGCGTGCGCTGTCCAACCTGATACGCGAGCACGCCGTAGATCCCGATCGCGGCCAGCAACAACGCCACAGCCGCAAACCCCAGCGCGAGAATCATCGGCGTCCGTCGATCGACCAGCGAGAGACTGACGCGCTCGCTCCATCGTCCGAACGCCGTATAGAGCGGAGTTCCGGGTCGATGGCGGCCAGTTCTTGCCGAATGAGGTTCGTGACTGACGGTCGGTTCCTGTGCCGTGCGGACGGCCAAGCGCGACGGTGCGAGCTGAACGATTGCTCCAACGGCATGTAGTAGGCGCCCACTGTCCGGAAGCCGGCGCCATCGACGAGCCCATCCAGTCGCACGTTCTCGACGACCCCAACGACCGTCATCCACTGATCTCGCGGGGGCGGACCCAGCGCCGTGTGTGACGCCTTCCGGAAAGTACATCAGCCGGCCGATCGGATCCTGGCCCGGCCAGAACTTGTTGGCGAGCTGCTCGTCGACAATGATCACGCGAAGCCCGTCGTTGGTATCGCGCGCGTCGAAGAGCCGCCCTTTGAGGAGCGAGGTCCGCATCGCCTCCAAGTAACCAGGGCTGACACGCACCTGGCTCGGCGAGATGAGCGACTCTCCGGGCGCCATCTGATAGCCGTCGGCCAGGATCACCGAATCGTTGTGATCGCCGGACAATCGGCAACGTCGTCGTCAGGCCGACGCCGCTCAACCCTGGAACTGATTGGAGCCGCTCGAGAATCCGGGCGACTGACCGTCGCGAACCGCTGCTTCGTCCTTGTAACGCGCAACGCGGGCAAGGAGAGGCTGCCGGTCAACACCCGGTCGGGATCGAAGCCCGGGACGGATCGCGAGCACTCGCTGGAAACTGGCGAGCAGCAACCCGGCACCGACCAGCAGGATCAACGCAAAGGCAACCTGGCTGGTCACCAACGCGCGCCGCACCAGGCGCGTGCGTCGTGACGCCGTTCCCGATCGGCCCTCTTCGCGAACGACCTGGCCGAGATTCGCGCGCCGCAGGCCCATGATCGGAAAGAGCCCAACGAGGATCCCCACGACGAAGCACGATGCCGACCGTGAACGGCGAGCGAGCGTTGATCCAGCGCAATCTCGAAGCCCGCGCGGCAACTGATCGAGGCCCATGAACTCGGCCGCCGACAGCGCCCACCAGCCGAGCAGAATGCCAACCAGACCGCCGACGACCGCGGCGAGTACCGTTTCGGTAAGGATCTGTCGCGACAGGCGCTGGATGCTGGCCCCCAGCGCGTGCCGCGTGGCCAGTTCGCGCACCCGCCCGCTGGCGCGCACCGAAACCAGGTTGGCGATGTTGACGCATCCGATCAGCAGGACGCAGAGCACGCCGCCCCACAAGCAGGTAGAGCGTGCGGCTGGTGCCTTCGACCAGATCGCGCTGAAACGACTTGACCTTCGTGTGGAACCCGGCGTTCACCAGGACTTCTTTCAGCGCAGGAAATCGCTCGAGGTTTGTCGCGTTGATCGCATCGATCTGGGCCTGCGCTTGCTCGATCGTGTGGCCCGTCTTGAGCCGTCCCATCTGCTGCCAGTTGTTGCTGTGGCGGCGCTCGTCGGACCGATCTTCCGGGGTAAACGCCACCGGCATCCACAACTGGACGTCGGGATCGATGAAGCGGAACGCGGCGGGCATGACGCCAACGACGCTGTACAGGACGCCGTTCATCCGAAGGTCGCGTCCGAGCGCGTCGTCTCTGCCGCCGAAGAGCCGCTGCCACAAGCCATAGCTGAGCACGACCTTCTTGTCGTGGCCGACCTCGGCTTCTTTCTCGGTGAAGAGCTGCCCGCGATGCGGCTGAGACTGCAGGAGGCGGAAGAACGACGGCGTCACCTGCATCGCCGACACGCGTTCGATCTCGCCGGTGCCCTGACCGCCAATCGTCATGCCGGTCGTGCGATACATCGCAATCTCTTCGAACGCGGGGGCCTGCGCGAGGCGATCGTAATAGTCGGGAACGCCATTCGAACGCCCGAAGCGCCCCCGCGCCGGGATAGGAGTTGAAGATGGTCGCCATCTGCTCGGCTTGCGGAAACGGCAGCGGCTTGAGCAGGACCGAGTGCACCACGGCAAAGATGGCAGTGTTGGCCGCCACGCACAGCGCAAGCGTGGCGACCGTCGTGAGCGTAAACCCTCGGTCCTTCCACAGGAGCCTGAGCGCAAAACGGAGATCCTGGAGCAGACGTTCCATTCCGACTTCGACGCGGCGACTGCGGCTCGCGGGTTCCGCAACACTGACGAACGGCAACATCCTAGGGTCTCGACTTCGGTGCCTCAGGTGCCCTTCGTGGCGTCGTTTTTCCGTGTCTCCGTGTTACCAGGCCTGAGCCTCTACGGCGCCGCACCGCTTTGATCAGCGCCGCGATCGCCTCGTCGCGGGTGCCGCGGCCGTCGAGATACGGCTTCCAGGTCGCCTCCAAGGCTGGTTTCAGGCTCCCCATGCCACGAGACCAGACCCCTTCGGCTTCGGCGTACGGCACATGACTCGGGTCCACGCTGCGGACGGCTTCGCCCGCGGTGAAAAAGATCATGGCGTGTGAGAGCGAGTCTGGCACCGTCGAACGCTGTCGGCGAGCTTCCGCCGACAACGCCGTGAAGATCGCGTCGTCCCATTGGTGCATCGCTTCGTGGAAGATTCCCTCGAGCCCCTTGAGGCCTTCAGCGGCTGCCGGATCGAGACTCGAGACCACGAGCACCCCGGCGCTCGTCGAGAACGCACCGGCCCAGTTGGCGTAGGCGGCAACGTTGACGCGAAAACCGTCGGCGGGCCACCGTTCACGATACGCACGGGTGATGAACGCGTGGATCGCGTTCCCGTGCTTCGTCAGGTCGGCGCCAAGCCGCGTGATCAGGGCCTGATTCGCGCGTTCGTGGCCCGGCCACCAGGCTTTTCGATAAAGGGGCGCCGCGCGACGCAGCGTGTCGATGACCTGCGGATCGAATCCAACGCTGTCGAGCATGGCTCGGTCGCCAGCGGCCACGAGCGCACGGCCCGAGTGTCACCATATCGCCATCGAACAGCACGTCTCGCGTGCTCGGGCCCTTGGCGTAAGCCGCGACGGCGGTTCTGCCAGGCGCGTTGTTCCCCCGGGTCAAGCGCCTTCAACCCCTCCGCCTGATCAGCGGGCGCGCCGGCGACGGCCCGTCGACGGCTGTCTGGGAGGTCCGCCTGGGCCCGTCCGAGGACATATAAATAGTGATGAAGGTTCAGCCAGAACGGGTCGTCGAACACGAAGAGCTTTGCTGGCGCTCGGGGAGACTCCTGGTCGAACGACTCGACGCGAGGGGTCCCAAGCGCGACAATGATGACAGCGACGGCCGCGAGTGTTCTGGGCATCATGTGGCCCTCAATCTACCTCGCCGCTCAGACGAGGCAAAAGATCGGCGTCCCCTTTCCAGGCCGCATCCCCACGCGATGGTCGGCCCGCTAGAGTCAATTCCGCGCATATTCATGACGTCCCAACTGGTCCAGCCTTTGCTCTTCTTAGCCGAACCCTTCACGGGTGTCCTGGCAAGCGGATCGGAGAAGCTCTCTATGGATGTCAGGCATCTTGGTCGTTCGCGAGTCGCCTCCATCGCACTGGTCCTAGCCGTGGTGGCAGGACGGGGTGTCGCGTTCGCTGAGCAGACTCCGGTTGGGCAGCAAGAGCCCGACCGCCGACCAGATTTTCTCTTCGGACGACCCACCGGATCCTTGGGACTGCACGGAAGCTGGGTCTTCGCCCGTGGTGGGAGCGACCTCTTTGATTTCGTCACTCGTCAACTCACGCTCGACAAAGAGGATTTCAACGCCCCGGGCATCGGCGTCGATACGGCTATCAATCTCATGCCGCGGCTGGCGGCACAATTCGGCTTCGAGTGGAGCCGCAACACCGCCACGTCGGAGTACCGCGACTTTTACCGACAACAACTCGCTTCCGATCAATCAGGACACCTCGCTGAAACTGGTTCATCTGACCGCGGGTGTCCGCTACGCGCTGGCCTCCCCTGGCTACGAAGTCAGCCGGTTTGCCTGGGTCCCTCGGCGCGTGGTGCCGTTTGTCGGCGCGGGCGGTGGTGCGGTGTACTACGACTTCACTCAGCGTGGCGATTTCGTCGACTTCATCGACTTGTCGGTTTTTCCTGACACCTTTCGGTCGAAGGGCTGGGCGCCGAGCGCGCACGTCTTCGGAGGCGTGGATGTCAAACTCTATCGTGCGGTCTTCGCTACGATGGAGGGGCGATACACCTACGCTCGCGGTAAACTCGGCAGTGACTTCGTGGACTTCGATCCCATCGATCTGTCTGGCTTTCGCATCTCGGCGGGCATCAACGTGTTGTATTGACCGAACGGAGCAACGCTCATGAGACCTTCTGTCTTTGCGCGCGCCGGCTACGCCGTCGTCATCGTGACTTTCGCAGCGGCGATCGCGTCTGCCCAGACCGCGCCTCCGCGACCCACACAGTCGATCCGCGATGGGCCCCGTGGCTGGGCTGTTGGCAGATCATCGACGAATCGGTACACGACGCGCCAACGCTCGCCGATGCGTTGGTGTCGCTCGGCCGCTCACGCGCCATCGCCGGGGCGTTGGTCTGCGTCACGCCGGCGACTGGCGGCGTGACGATGACGACGCTCGTGAACGACGAACCGGTCCTGACGGAAACGGTCGTTGCTGATGGCACGCAGCGGCCACTCACCGAATCGGACTGCCGCGGCTGGCAGCGTGGGGTGTGGTCAACCCTGGGCGCTCGACTCTTCGCCGACGCTGAAATCTCATGCGGCGATCAGGCGCCACGGAGGGTCTCCGGGCTGTCGATGATGATGCTCGGGCCGCTGTGGATCGACGTGCAGATGATCGAAAGCGAAGGCACGAACAACCTTCGAGTGCGGCGCTATCACCGCGCTGCCAATCAGAAGCATGCTGGCCTGCTGCCACCTGCGCCGCGAACTCCCGCCGTGCCGCTCTCGTCGAGGCTCTCGATCGAAGACGTCAAGGAGGCGGTGACCAAGGTCGCTCCTGAGGCGCTGCAGGCCGCGATCTTCGAGTTGAAGAAGGGGTTCGATCTGACTGGCGAGCGCCTGATCGAGCTGGATCGCGCGGGCGTTCCCGACCAGATCATCGACTTGATGGTGGCACAGTCCTTCCCGTCGAAGTTCGTGGTGGAACGCAACACGAGCGGCGGCGGTTCGTGGGGCATGAGTGGCTTCGATTCGATGTGGCCGTACTACAGCGATCCGTTTTTCTATACGTCCTACTACGCCCCCTTCGGCTATCGCTACTGGGGATCCTACGACCCCTACTATTTCCAGGGTCCTGGTTTCGTCATCGTCAATCCGCAGCCGGTGCAACCAGATTCCAACGGTCGGGTCGTCGATGGCCGCGGCTACACACGCGTGCGCCCGAATCAGCCCACGCCAGCGTCTGGGTCAGGATGGCTCGACCGGCGCATCGGACAACAGCGGTGGTTCGAGCGGGTCCAGCGGGTCCGGCGGAGGCGTATCGGGCTCTGGCTACTCGAGCGGTGGCGGCGGTGGCGGTGGCCGCACGGCAGTTTCCCGGCCGCCCGGATAATCGACTGTCGTCGGCCGCGTCTCACGGCCGTTCTACGGCTTGCGATTGAAGATCAGCACGTGCTGACGCGGGAGGCTCGAATCCACCTTCGTCAGCACGAACCCCTCGTGTTCGACTTCCAGCTTGGCCTGGGCAACTGTCATCTTGTGTGATGGCAAGATCGGAATCGTCGGGTCCTCACCCTTGTACTCGATGAGCACGAGGCGCCCAGCCGGTTTCAGCGCCTCGCGGAGGTGTCGCAGCACCGTCATCGGGTCTCCCAACTCGTGGTAGACATCCACCATCAAGACCATGTCCACCGACGCGGCCACCAGACGAGGATTCGCCGGCTCGCTCAGGACGAGCGTGACGTTCTGCAGCCCCTGGCGCTGCAAGCGGCGAGCCGCAAGGTCGAGCATGCCTTGTTGAATGTCGGTCGCGAATACGCGCCCCGACGGTCCCACCAGTCTCGCCAGGCGTTCGGTGAAGTAACCCGACCCGGCCCCGACGTCGGCGACCGTTGATCCCTCAACGACCCCGATGATCTGCAGGGCCCGCGAGGGCGCTTCCTCGGCTTCTCGCTCGTCGCGATCGAGCCATGGGGCACCCGCCACGCCCATCGGCCGTGCGTATTCCCGGCCACTGATCGGATGAACACCGGCTGGCTGCGCGCGTCCAGGGAGGGTCGCAGCCGTGACGGCGAGGATCAGTGCGGCGACGCGTGTTCTTTGGCGTGGGTCGTTCATCGCTGCTCGCCTGGATTTTATCGCCTGTTCCCATCGCCTATGATGATCATGGCGTGAGACGCATCAGACTGTCAGCCGTGATCGCATCGGCACTGGTCGCTCTGGTCGTCATCGTGCCCTGGGGTGACTTTCAAGGCCACACTCACTGGGATGAAGTGGGCTGGATTCCTTTCGTTTCATGGCCAGTCCGCAACCGAGACATCGTCGGTCAACCTCCTGCTGTGTGCACCGCTCGGGATTGCGAGCGCGCTTTACTTTCGATCTCGCGTGCTCGCAGCCGGAGTGATCGCGTTCGTTGTGTCGCTCTTCGGCGAGTGGCTCCAGGTTTTTAGCCACTCGCGCTTCCCGTCAGCAACCGACCTTTTGTGCAATGTCGCTGGCGCAGTCGCGGCAGCTCTGGTTGTGCGCTGGCGGCTGCAACAGGGCAAACCATAACCGCACGTGGGCGCGGCGGTCGGCTCGACTGTCGCTTCGCGACCGAAACCAACGTTGCTTGATTCTGGCCTTCGTCCGCAGGTGTGACGCAGCTTGGGCGAGCGCCCGGCGCAGCCCCATCTCAAACGAGGTGGCCGACGACCGGCGTCTCCTTCGGAGTCGAGTCCCTTCGCCGATCGGTTTGTTCCGCAGCCCGAATTGCGCGGTCAAGCCGCGTGGCCAGACTGCGCACGAACGGCTGCATGAACATGCTGTCGTGCGCACCCTGGACCGTCTCTATCGTCAGCGGACCCTCGGCGATTTCGCTCCATCCCATGTCGGCCGAAGGCTGCGAGCGTCCAAGGCTTCGTGTCCGCGCGCGGAACACGTGAATCGCACCGTCATAGCCGGTGAAACGGTACGCTTGCATCGCCTTCAGGAAGTCTTCGAGCCGACGGACCTCGTAGTCCGGATAGCGCCACATCCCGAGCACGTCGCGCACGTCGGGCAGTGGGCCCACCCGCCCCATGAGGGCTCTCACGCGGGCTCGCAGCAACCGAGCCTTGCTCTTCGCCCTGCCAAGGTTGTTCGAGACGCTCGTATGCATGAAGTCGTCGGCGAACCAGAGCGCGGCGTTGCGAACGTAGGCGAGAAGGCCACAGCGTTGCTCTTTGAACCAGTAATCGAACACGACCAGCATTTGCACCGGCTTGCCTCGCAGCCGCAACTGCCGCGCGACCTCGAACGCCGTCACCGCTCCTGAACAATAGCCGCCGAGGATGTACGGACCACCGGGGTACGCTGATTCGATGTCGGCGGCGAAACCCGTCGCCATTTCGCTGATCGAAAGCGTGCGCCCAGCAGCCTTCGCGCCGGTCGGCAAGATGCCAAACACTGGCTGTTTGGCGTCGAGCTCCTTGACCAGTTCGAGAAACGTCCACACTTCGCTTCCGATGCCAGGAAGCAGGAACAACGGTGGCAGCGAGCCACTCGACCGGAGCGGGACCAAAGAAGACGGTCGAACGTCCGAAGCGACCGGCGGCTCTAGAAGCCTGGCCAGTCGTGCCACGGTCGAATGCTGAAGCAGAGCGCTGAATGGCAGACTCCGGTCGAACGCGGCCTGAATGGACGAAAACATCTGCACGGCGGTCAGCGAATGTCCCCCCAACGCGAAGAAGTCATCGTTGACGCCCAGTGACTCCACGCGCAAGACATCAAGCCAGATGGCGAGCAATTTCTGCTCGACTGCCGAAAGCGCCGCCGAAGGGTCGGCGGTTGCCGTACCGGTCGGCGCGGGTGCGACTGACCGAGCCAGGAGTGCGGTGCGATCGACCTTGCCATTCGGCGTGAGCGGCAACTCGTCGCGAAGCACGATCTCACTTGGCATGAGTTGACGAGGCAAGTGCTGCTCGAGGAACTGACGAATGTCGGCAGCGCTGGCCGCAGTGTGGTCGACGGTGGCGACATAGGCCACCAAGCGTGCATCGGTTGGCGTGCGCTTGTGCAGCAGCACGACGACGTCACGGACGGCGTGATGGCGGCGACAAACGGCCTCGATCTCCCCTGGTTCAACGCGAAAGCCGCGCATCTTGACCTGTGAGTCGATTCGGCCTACGAAGTCGAGGACGCCCTCCGGCAACCAGCGAACCAGATCGCCGGTGCGATACCATCGCTCGCCGGTGTCGCCCGACGGATCGGGAACGAACCGCGCCGCGGTCAACGCCGGTCGGTCGTGATAGCCGAGTGCTACTCCATCGCCGCCGATGTAAAGCTCGCCGACCACGCCGACCGGGACAACTTGCCGGTTGGTATCAAGGACCAGTACGCTCGTGTTCGCGATCGGACGACCGATCGGGATCGACGTCGCCGAGGCGGCGATCGGCGGTATCGGATAGCAGCACGCAAACGTGGTGCACTCCGTGGGGCCATATCCGTTGATCAACTTCGTGAACGGCAGCCGGGCTTGCGATCGGATGACATGCGGAACCGAAAGGGCCTCACCGCCGACAATCAGCTGCCTGACACTCGCCAGGCACTCGGGGCGCTCATCGATTACGAAGTTGAAGAGTGCCGCCGTCAGCCACAAGCAGTCGACGTTTCCCTCCCGAAGAACCTGCTCGAGTCGGGGTATTGTCGGCACCTGTTCCGGAAACACCACGAGCCGCGCGCTGTGGAGCAGCGGACCCCAGACTTCAAACGTCGAGGCGTCGAATGACAGCGGGGCCATCTGTAGGAACGTCGTGGCCTTGCGCCAGTCCACGTAGGTCGAACCCAGCACGAGCCGCAAGACACCACGATGTGGAACGCGGACGCCGTTGGGCCGCCCCGTCGACCCGGACGTGTACATTACATAAGCCAGGTCATCGCCGTTTCCTTCATCGGGCCAGGGCTCGGAGGAAGCGCGCACGGACTCGAGGGCCTGGTCGATGAGGATGACGCGCGCGTCACACGGTGGAACGACGTCGGCAGTCCGACGCTCCGCGAGCACTACCCGGGGTCGGGCATCCTCGATGATGCAGGAAATCCGCGACGCAGGATACGACGTGTCCAGTGGCAGATACGCGCCACCGGTTTTC
Source organism: uncultured Acidobacteriota bacterium (assembly GCA_963734095.1). GTDB lineage: Bacteria > Acidobacteriota > Vicinamibacteria > Vicinamibacterales > UBA2999 > JACCSI01. The sequence goes on from CAVTGK010000061.1 coordinate 378,413, forward strand.
AGCACCGCCAGTTGCGCGACGATCGGGGTCAGCCCGCGCTCGAGGCACATGGCGACCAGATCTCCCCGCTGCACGCCTTCGCGCCGCAGAACCACTGCCAGCTGATGGGCGCGTGCCTCGAGCTGCGCGTAAGTGAGCGATTCGGATTCGCCGCTCACCGCAATTGCATGGGGCGTCCGCGCGGCCGCCGCCGCAAACTCGCGGTGAATCGTCGAGTCGCGCGGATACTCCGCGGGCATTCTTCCCCAACTGGTCAACAGCTCCCGTTCGCTCGGTGACACGACGGGAAGTGTCGCGATCCGCTGGTTGGGTTGCTCGATCACGCCGACCAGGACGGACCGGAAGCTTTCGAGCAGCCTGACGGCGGTCGCCGGCCGGAACAGGTCCGTGTTGGTACTCGAACGAGCAGGCCATGCCACCGCTGCCGTCGTGCACTGCGCGAATGCTCAGGAGCAAATCGCACTTCGAGGTGCCGTTGTGCACTTCGAGCGGCGAAAGCGTCGCTTCCCCAAGGGACACGGGCGGGCCCTCCGTGTTTTGCAGCACGAACATCGTCTGGAACAGCGGAATCTGACCGGTCGTGCGATCCGGGTGCAGCATTTCAACGACAGTCCTCGAACGGCACGTCCTGATGAGCGTGACATTCGAGCGCCACGCACTTGATGCGCTCGAGCAGATCCAAGAAGGTCGGCTCGCCCCGAAGGTCTGCGCGCACCGCCACCGTATTGATGAAGAAGCCGATCAACGGTTCGATCTCGGAACGCGTCCGCCCTGCCAAGGCCGTGCCGATCACGACCTCCGGATCGCCCGAGTAGCGATGAAGGACCACGCTATATGCCGCCAGCAGCATCATGTGCAGCGTGGCACCATACTTCCGGCCCAGTGCGACCAGCGCATGCACTACCGGCCCTGGAACGTCCATGACCTCCAGACGACCACGATGCGACGGTTCGACCGGCCGCGGTGCGTCAAGCGGCAGATTCAGCACCGCAGGCACATCTGCGAGCTGTCGCTTCCAGTAGGCATGGCTTGACTCGGCGGCGCCAGCGGCCTTCTGCTCACGCTGCCAGATCGCGAAATCCGCGTACTGAATCGGCAGTTCCACCAGTCCGCAGGCCTCGCTGTCGGCGTCGTAAAACGCCGCGAGTTCTCGGCAGAAGATGCCTTCGGACCAGCCGTCGAAAATGATGTGATGAACGCAGAATGCGAGCACGTGGTCGCGGTCAGCCAGGCGATAAAGCGTGGCTCGCAAGAGCGGCGTGGTGGTGAGATCGAACGGAATGGCGGCATCGATGGCCGCCGCCGCGAGGGCTGACTTGACGGCTTCGCCCACCGGCATCTGCTTGAGGTCCTTCTCTGCGATCGGGACCGTGAGTTTCGGCTGAATGACCTGGACGACGTCTCGATTTTCCAGGCGAAAGAACGTGCGCAGTACTTCATGGCGCTCCAGCACGCGATCGAAGCTGCGTTGGAGCCTGCCGACGTCGAGGGCACCCTCGACTCGATACAGAACGGGGAGGTTGTACGACGAACGCTGACCGTAGAGCGTGTGCGACAACCACAGCCGGCGTTGCGGAAGGGAGCTTGGCGCTTCTACAGCTCCCTCTAGCCCCTCTAGCGGCGCCGCAATCTCCTTGCTCGCCATCCCCAGTCGAGAATACTCCGACTCGGCCGTGAGCGCTACGACCGAGTAACCATCTCGTTACTGTCGCGCGGGCAAGGGTGTCCCACGATGCGCACTACTTCTGGTTTTTGCATCCTGGCCGCCAATCCTATTCACGTGCGGAGGGTAAATTCCGAGAGCGGTCCCCGTCTGATCGGCTCCTTTGGATACGCGTTATCGGCGCCGACAGGACCGAACGCCCCATCCGGCGCGTCGCCTCGGCGAGACCGGCGACAGTCGGGGCTGCGAAGAATTCCTGAACCGTCACCTCGGCGCCCTCGAGGTCCCGGAGTCGCGACAGTACCCTCATCACTTGGAGTGAATTGCCGCCACGATCGAAGAAGTTGTCGTGACGACCGACCTCCCCGTCATTCAGCACGTCGCGGAAGATCGTTGCTATGCGTTCCTCGATTGGATCCGCCGGGTGCTCAAGCGGCTGGAGCTCGCGGACACTGGGAAGTGGTGCAGGCAGCGACCGGCGGTCGATCTTGCCGGTCGGCGTCCGTGGCAGGCGATCGAGCCCGACGAAAATCGCCGGGACCATGTACTCGGGAAGTTTCAGCCGGAGATGCTGACGAATGGTTTCCGGATCGACTGAGCCGGCCGGTGAGACCACATATCCGACCAGCCGGCGCGTGACGGCATCGTCACCGATGACGCTGACGACGGCGCTCTCAATCCCGGGTACCGTGCAGAGAATCGCTTCGATCTCACTCAACTCGACCCGGTAGCCTCTGATCTTGATCTGACTATCCAACCGGCCGAGGAACTCCAGGGCGCCGTCGGGCCGCCAACGAGCGGCATCGCCGGTCCGGTACAACCGGATTCCTGGCTCGAACGGGCTGAAACAGAATCTCTCGGCGGTCAGCTCGGGCTTGCCGTAGTAGCCCTGTGCCAACACGGCTCCGCCGAGGTAGATCTCGCCCGGCACGCCAATCGGGACGGGCGTCATACGATCGTCAAGCACATATGCACGAGCGTTAGCGATTGGGCGGCCAATCGGCGGCAGCAGTGGCCATGATTTCGGCGCGCCCTCGAGGCGGTGAGCCGTAACGACGTGGCTTTCGGTCGGCCCGTATTGATTGTCCAGCGAGCATCGCGGGAGCGATGCGAAGAAGGCCGTGACGCTCGTCGTGATCTGAAGTTGTTCACCGGCCGTGATCACCTCGGTCAGATCACCCGGCATAACGCCGGACGAATGCGCCGCTTCGCACAAGGCCTGCAGCGCGACGAAAGGCAGGAAGAGTCGATTGACATGCTGGTCCCGCAGCGTGGACAGCAGTCTCTGGGAATCTCGACGACGATCATCGTCGATCAGGACCAGTGACCCGCCGCTGCAGAGGGTTGCGAAGATTTCCTGAAACGAGACATCGAAGCTGATGGGCGCAAACTGCAGCGTCCGCGCACCACGCCCAGCGGCGGAACGGGCAAGTTGCCACTGCAGCAGGTTCAGCAGTGGCGCATGTGACATTGCCACACCTTTCGGTTGCCCCGTCGATCCCGAGGTGTAGATGATGTACGCGAGATCGGCGCCGTTGAGGTCCCGCTGCGGGGGTTCGGCTTCTTTGCCGCTGATCAGCGGCCAGTCGGCATCGAGGCGGACGACACGAACGGCTCGATCCGCCCAGTCCGTCTTGACCGTGCCGTCGGCGAGAATGACGTTCAAGGCAGCGTCACCGGCCATCAGCGTCAGACGCTGCGCGGGGTAGTTGGGATCCAGCGGCACGTAGGCGGCACCTGCCTTGAGAATCCCGAGCAGCGCCACAACCAGATCGAACGATCGATCCATGCACAAACCGACCGCATGGCCGCGGGAGACACCCACCCGATCGAGATACCGTGCCACTCGATTCGCACGCTCCCTGAGCTCGCCATAGGTCATCGCGCGCCCACCCATGACCAGCGCCGAAGCCTCGGGCGTCTGCTCGGCCTGCTGGTCGAACGCGTCGGGCAGCGAGGCCCAGGTTCGGGGGGGACCGGAGTCCTCTCCAGCAGCCGCGACACTCCACTGACGAATCTGGTCGCGCTCGGCCGGCGGCATCAGCGTCAAGGCTGAAACAGGCACATCGGGCTGGCGGGCGGCGGCTCCGGCCAAGGTCAAGAATCGCTGAACCCATCGCTGACCCGCCCCGACGTCGTAAAGGTCGCTGCTGTACTCGAGCGTTGCCTCGATGACCTCCCGGTGCTCCTGGAAATCGAACAGAAGATCGAACTTCGAAGTCCCGCTGCTGACCTTGTATGGCCGCACCCCCAGGCCCGGCAGGCTCAGCAGCTCGTCCGGCGCGGCTTCGAAAGTGCACATGACCTGAAACAGCGGATTGGTGGCAGCCACGCGTGTCTGGCCGGACGGCTCCGACCACCTGAGAAAACGGGACGTCTGCGTTCTCATACGCGCCGAGCGTCGTTGCTCTCGTGCGGCCGAGCAGCTCGCGAAAGGTGACGTCGGGCGAAAACCTGGTCCGTAACGCGAGGGTGTTGACAAAGAACCCAAGGGTGTTCTCGAGGTCTTGGGCCACCTGGCCTGCCATCGGCGACCCGACCACGATGTCGTACACGCCCGTGTGGCGCGCGAGCAGAACGTCGATGACACTTACGACGCCCATGAACATCGTCGTCTGTTCTCGACGGCAAAGCTCACGGAGAATCGTGGTCGTCTTGGCGTCGATGGTGAACCACTCCGTCCATCCGCCGCCGGACGAGAGCTTCGGCCGTGGTCGATCCGTCGGCAGCTCCAGGGAATCGGGCGCGCCGGTCAGCGTTTCGCGCCAGTAATCGAGTTGGGCCTCTTGCACTTCGTTGGTCAGATGCTGGCGCTGCCGGATCGAAAAGTCGGCATAGTCGACTGCGACGGGCGGCAGCTCCGGGCGACGGCCCGCGGCGCGCGCGGCATACGCAGCAGCAAACTCTTTGAAAAAGACGCCGATCGACCACCCGTCGACGATGATGTGGTGGAAAACGAAGCTGACCAGATGCTTCACGTCTGATAGCGAAAAGGCCTTGACTCGAAGCAACGGCGCGACCGCGAGATCGAAAGGTTGCTCGGCTTCGGCCTGGATCAACGCGTGAACCTCGGCACTCGCGGTAGGGCTGTCGCTGATTACTCGGTACTCGACCGTAACCTTCGTGGCCGGTGAGATGACTTGGAGTGGGGCACCATCCCGCGCGGTAAACGACGTGCGAAGCGTCCCGTGGCGTTCCACCAGGTCGTCAACAGCCCTTTGAAATGCGACCCAATCAACGCGCCCGCGCAGCTCGAACGCCACTGGAATGTTGTACGTGGCCCGCAGCGGAACCGTCTGGTCGATGAACCAGAGCCCTTCCTGCATCAGGGACGCGTCACAGACGAATACCTCGCCCGATAGACGGTCCGCTGGCGCGGTCGCGGCCTCAGTGGCTGCTGCGTTGACGACGAGAGAAGGCGGCGCACTGCTCTCGGACTCGGTAGGAGCCGCCGGACGCCGAGCGGTGTGTTCGGCGGCGCGTCCTGCACTCGCCGGATCGCCTGACATTGCGGGCGATTGCATTCGCTCGAACATGCCATTGGCTCGCAGACACGAAACGGCAGCCTCGAACTGCGCGACTACCCTGGCGATGTCGTCGTCCGAGTGCGCGAGATTCAGGTAGCACGGATAGGGTTCGTGCAGGTAAACGCCGCGCGCTCCGAAGCTCATAGAAAAGCAGGTATGCGAGCCCGTGGCCTTCTTCGATACACGGGTACATCATCGAACGGAAGTGCGGAACCCGGACCGGGATGCCCTCACGCCGACAGAGTGCCATCAAGTGCGTCGGCCAGCCGGTCGCAGCGCGTATTCAGGCCGTCCCACAGCGATTGTCCACCTGCCTTGAGGTACGTGAGCGTGGCCTTTGCAGCGGCCATTGCCAGGGGATGACGCGCAAATGTTCCGGCGAAGAACGTGACCGGCTTGACCGGCATCGACTCATCGCCGTATTGCCATTGGCCGCCGTCGAACGTGTCCATGAACTCGGCACGTCCGGCCACTGCTCCAATCGGCATCCCGCCGCCTAGCACCTTGCCGTAAGTGGCCAGGTCCGCCTGGATCCCGAAATGTGCCTGGGCGCCGCCCGGGCCGATGCGGAGTCCGGTCACGACCTCGTCGAAGACCAGCAAGGTCTCGGACGTCTGCGTCAGGGCACGCAGCGCCTGCAGGAACTCTCGCGGCTGGAATTCCGGTCGTCGACTCTGAATGGGTTCGACCACAATCGCGGCCAGTTCGTGGGCCGAGCGCTTCAGGAACTCCAGCGACTCGTCCGTGCCGTAATCGAGCACGATCACGTCGTCGACCGCTCGCTGCGGGATCCCAGGAGCCGAGGGAACCGTTCGCGGCTCGTTGCCGCGCCGCAGCCCCCGTACCAACATCTCGTCGAAGTTGCCGTGATAGTCCCGCGTGAACGTCGCAACTTTCGTCCGGCCGGTAACGGTTCGCGCAATGCGCAAGGCCGCCTGCACCGCTTCAGAGCCCGTATTGACAAAGCTCACACGCTCCTGGCCGGTCAAGTCACAGAACAGCGTCGGCTACCTCTCCCGCCAAGGGGGTTTGCGGCCCAAGCTCAAAGCCGCGCGCCAGTTGCTGATTGATGGCCTCGACGATGACCTCGTGACCGTGTCCGAGGAACGTCGGACCGAATCCGCAGAGAAGGTCGATGTATTCGTTGCCGTCGACGTCCCAGAGCCGGGAGCCGCACGGAGCGCGAAACCACGATTGGATAGACAAGTTCCTTCCACAGCCCCGTGAAGCCGGATGCGGTTCTCGGGTCCGCGTGGCGGGGCCGGAAGCGTTGGGTCAGCTCCTTGGACTTCGCCGTTCTGGACGTGTAGCGCTCGATCAGCTCCGCCAGGTAACGGCGCTGCTGAGACGTCAACAGCTCCGGCTTGAGCCGGCCCAGCGATGCGACCGCCCCGAGGCCACCGGCGTCAAGCGGCCGATCCTGAACACTGGTACGTGCAACGGTCGGACGGTCTGGAGGCGAACTCGGCGGCGCCGCCGTTGCTGCTCCCTGCAAGACGGCGATCTGCTGGGTCATCAACGCAAGCTGCTGCCGTATTACCTCCTGAACGAACTCTGGAGGGTTGGGTGTCTTTGATAGCATCGCCGCCGCGTCGGGCAGCCGTGTCATCGCAGTTAGTGTAGAGGACACCACCTCCGAGGAAGCAACCGACGGCGCTGGCGCCTCAGGTGGCATCTCACCGTCGAGGTGCGCGGCCAAGGCAGGTACCGTCGGCAGCGTGTCGAGCAGGTGACGGAACTTGACGCGCACGCGGAACTCACGCAGCACGAGCTGCGACACCTGGGTCAACGAGAGCGAATCGAACCCCAGTTCGATGAAGGTGGCACTTCCCAGCAGCGTCGCCCGATCGAGCCCCGACAGCTCGTGAAGAATGTCGCAGAGTTTGTTTGCGATCCGTTCCCGGCGATCCGGCGCGGCCAAGGAGAGTCCCGCGGCCGTGGATGGGGCAACGACGCAGGGCCGCGAACGACCGCTGTCGGCAGCGCATCTGACTCGGGTCCCGCGCGGCCGTCCGCCCGACAGGACCGAAGAACTGTCGCTCAAAAGGATACGTTGGCAGTGCAACCCGGCGTCGTGTTTCGTCGCGATACTCCTGTTCCCAGTCCACAGCCACGCCGTTGACCCACAATCGGGCCTGAGCGGCCAGTAACGCCTCATAGTCGTCGCGCGAATCCTGCGGGTGCCTCATCGACTCGATTGCGATCACCGACGACGGTCGGTCAGGATGTGCCCGGGTGATCGTGGACAGCACACGGCCAGGGCCGACCTCGACGAAGGCAGCGTTCGGCTTCGTGAAGAGAGACTGCAGGCCTTCCGAGAACCGGACCGTGCGTCGAAGGTGATCGACCCAGTAGTCGGGATTCACGGCCTGCGAATCGCCCAACCAGGTCCCCGTGACGTTCGACACGATGGGGATCCGCGGCGCATGCAAGCGCAATCCGCTGACGAATGATCGAAACGCCGGCAAAATCGGCTCAACGAGCGACGAGTGCGCCGCGACCGCAATATGAAGCCGCACGGTCTCGAGGCCGTCGTGCTCGAGTCGTTCGGCCAGCGCGCCGATCTTGTCCGTTCGTCCCGAGACGACACACGACGCCGGTCCATTGATGACCGCGACGTCAAGCCCGGCTTCGAGGTACGGTGTGACGCGATCCGCGGCGGCGCCGATACTCAACATCGCCCCGGCGGGAAGCTCATCGAACAAGCGCCCACGCAGCTGCACCAGCGCGACCGCATCGTTCAGCGCCATGACGCCGGACAGGCACGCTGCCGCGTACTCACCCAGGCTGTGCCCGATGAGCGCAGCTGGCTTCACGCCCCGCGCAAGCCAGTACTGGGCCGTGGCAAACTCGATCGCGAACAACATCGGCAGGCCGACTGATGGACGTTCGGCGAGCTCGCGGTCGGCGGCGGTGACCTCTTCAGGCGCGAGCAGCATCAATCGGCTCACTGCCGCGGCGATTCGCGCATCCATGGCGCCCAGGCAGGCGTCAACCTGCTGTTTGAACTCGGGGAGCTGCGAATACAAACCTCGCGCGGCACCGCAATACTGCGCGCCGCCGCCGGGGAACATGAAAATGACCTCGCGATCGCCTGCGCGTTCGGGCCCGATGCTTTTTCCCGGCACCTCACCACTCAGGATGGCGCTGGCTTCCTTCGGACATCTCGCAACCACAGCACGACGAAAGTCGAACGACGATCGTCCTCGCTGCAACGTGAAAGCAACGTCGGCCAGCGGGCGTTTCGGGTAACGTCGCAGAAAGTCGGCCAACGCAGACGATGCGCCATCCAGCGCGGCTGCGGTTTTCGCCGACAGCGGCAGCAGGTGCCAGGTGCGAGACGGACCCGAAGGCGGACGAGGAGGGGCCTCCTCGAGAACCACATGGGCATTCGTTCCGCCGACGCCAAAGGAACTGACTCCGGCGCGACGCGGCGAGTCGACGATTGCTCCATTCGCGCAGCGAATGGTTGACGAAGAACGGGCTCGACGACAGCTGCAGCTTCGGGTTCGGCTGCGTGTAGTGCAGGCTTGGGAGGAATCTGTCGATGCTGCAGGGCCAACGCGGTCTTGATCAGGCCCGCCACGCCAGCAGCGTGCTCGACGTGACCGATGTTGGACTTGACCGAGCCGATGGCGCAGAACTGCGTCCTCGCCGTTCCCAGTCGAAACGCCTTCGTGAGCCCGGCCAGCTCAATCACGTCGCCAATCGGCGTGGCCGTGCCGTGGGTCTCGACATACGACACGCTGTCCGGTGATACGCCGGCCATCGCCTGCGCCAGCGCCACGACGTCCGCTTGCCCGTCTGCGCTCGGCGCCGTAAAGCTTGCCTTCCCAGCGCCGTCGTTGTTGACGGCCGCGCCTCGAATGACCGCAAGAATTTCGTCGCCGTCCTCGAGCGCCTCGCCCAGCCGTTTGAGCACCACGATGCCCAGGCCGTTGCTGAACACGGTGCCGCGCGCATCGACGTCGAACGCGCGGGTGTGGCCATCCGGCGACGAGATGCCCTCATCGTCGTGGTAGTAGCCACGGCTCTGTGGGAAGCTACGTTCACGCCGCCGGCGAGCGCGACATCGCATTGGTAGGTCCACAGCGCCTGACACGCCTGGCACACTGCGACGAGTGACGTCGAACAGGCGGTGTTGACACTGACGGCGGGGCCACGCAGATTGAGCTTGTAGGCGACACGGGTGGCGACGTAGTCCTTCTCGTTGCCGATCGCCGACTCCAGCCACTCCCCCGACTCGAGATCGTCGAGGTCTCGCGCGAAGTATCGACGCGCCCACGTATTGTTGCCGCAACCCGCGAACACGCCGATCGCACCCTTGCTGCGCGCAGGGATCACAGCCCGCGCTTTCAAGCGCTTCCCATGCGGCTTCGAGAAACAGGCGGTGCTGCGGATCGGTGAGCTGGGCTTCGCGCGGCGTGAAGCCAAAGAAGGCGGCATCGAACCACTCGGCGCGCTCGATGATGCCGCGGACCGGAACATACCGAGGATCGGCGCGGAGCTGCCGCGGGTCGAACCCCGACTCCGTCAGCTGCGCGTCAGTCAGCACGCTGACGGATTCGACACCGGCAGTGAGATTGGCCCAGAACTGACCGAGGTCTGACGCGCCGGGGAAACGCCCCACGGCGCCAATGATGGCGATACCCTCGACGAGGGGTTCGGAGGTCGTGCTCACTCGTAGGCCTTTGCTGGTCAGAGACGGTGTCTGCGAGTGTACTTGACGACGGACGTGCACGCATCATTCGACATTTGACACCCGACGACTCGCACAGCGGATAGTGCAAGAGAGCCGCCGAACGTGGCGTTAGTGGACGGGCATTCCGGGTCTGCCCAGAAGCAACTTGCGCTAAACGCGGCTCGCCTGCACAGGCGCACACGTTCCGGCGCAGCCTCGGCGCGCCGACACACGCGCGACGATCTTTTCAGGCAGACGTTCGAACTGTCGATAAACGGCCGTGGCACGCCTCGAGGCGACGGATGACCGACGATATGCGCATCCCACGTGCCCGGGTCCTGGGAGCGCGATTGTCGGCCGTGAGGCAGATAAAAGTCACGAATGCGCCAACACATCGCTTCGAAATTCAACCGTCTGCGGCATGGCGTCCGCCCGTGTTTGCAAAAATGAGAACCGTCGCTTCGTTGCCGGGGGGCCGCGCCCTCGAGAGCACCCGGACATCGCACATTTTCCGCATCGTGAGGCAGCGCAGGGCGCGCGGGGACCGCAAGCGCGACTTGGCCATCGTTTTGCTCAACAATGGGACAATCACACATGACGTCCTGGGGACCTATCGAGAGCCGTTGTCGGTGGTTATGATCGGTTGAAGACTCGGTTCGCATGCAAACCCGCTCGACTCTCGCCATAGCAGCCACATTCACCGCTGAACCCCTTGCACCTGTCCTCACGTCCTGGCTGGAGACGCTGGGGCTGGATGCGGAAGTCACGTTTGCGCCCTACAACCAGGTGTTCCAGCAGTTGCTCGACGGACAGACGCTGCTGGCGCGCAATCAGGGGCTCAACGTGCTGCTGGTGCGCTTCGAGGACTGGATGCGGGGAAACCATCGAGTCGCTCACTCATCCGCTGAAATGGCGCCCGCCGCCACTCGCGAGCTGCCACGGTATCGTCTCCCGAACGGCCTCGAAGTCGCTCACCTGAATCGTGACGAGACCGAGCACCTGTATCGAGAGTTGTTCGTCAACCGAGCCTATCTGCGTCACGGCGTGACGCTGAGGGATGGCGCGCTAATCGTCGACGCCGGCGCTAACATCGGGATGTTCTCGCTCTTCGCGTCACTCGCCTGCCGACGCCCTCGCATCCTCGCGTTCGAACCGAGCCCGACTGTCGCCAACCTGCTGCGGGCCAACGCCGTGCTCCATGAACTCGATCTCAAGGTGTTCGAGTGCGGTCTGGCCGACCGAAACGGCGAGGCCGCCTTCACCTACTATCAAAACTTCTCGGTCGTCTCGGGCTTCGAGGCCGACGACACCGAGGACGCGGCGTTCCTTCGCGACGCCATTCAGAGGTCCCTCGCACGCGACGGCGGGCTGGCGGTTGACCAGAAGGTGGCGACGGAGCTGTCCGCGCATCTCGTGACTCAAAGGCTCGCGCGCGAACAGCTGGTGCGTCCGGTTCGCCGCCTGAGCGACGTGCTCCGCACCGAAGCCGTCGAGACAATCGACCTTCTCAAGATCGACGTCGAAAAGAGCGAGCTGGCGCTCATCGCCGGCATCGACGACGGGCGACTGGAGCAAGGTTCAGCAGGTCGTGATGGAGATCCACGACCGGGGTGATGCCATCGCCATCTTCAGTCGCGCTACTCGAGCGGCACGGCTTCGATGTGGTGGTGGAAGAAGAGCAGGATCTGCGAAGCACGGGCGTCTGGAACCTGTTCGCCACCCGCCCCGCCTATCGGCGGCGAAATCGCGGCGCGCACGGACCCGGTTCGAACAGATCGACCGCAACGCCGAGTGATTTTGCCGATGCCGTGCTCGCCGCCGTTCCGCGCACCGCGTCACCCTCGGTCGTGATCACATGTCCGCCGTCTTCCTTCATGACGGCCGATCCGGAGTCGATCGCGGTGATCGCGCGAAACGAAGCGACTCCTCAGGGAACGGCTGGCGCTCGGTCGGGATCCCGGTGATATCAGGGCTCGAGTCACTCAGCGACCTACGAGTGCCCGGATTATTACGATGCTCGCGGCGACGAGCTCGGGCACATGCCGTATACGGCGTCCGGAAACGCGATGCTCGCGACGCTGGTCGCGCGCGCGGCCCATGCGCGCCTGAGGATCTCCTGCCAAGGTCGTCATCGTCGACTGCGATAATACCTTGTGGGCGGCGTCTGCGCGGAGGATGGGGCTGGGGGCGTGACGATCGAAGGCCCCCACGCCGCGCTGCAGCGATTACCTGGTCGGGCAACACGACGCTGGCGTGCTGATCGGTCTGTGCAGCAAGAACGAGCCGGCCGATGTGTGGGCCGTGTTCGAGACGCAATCCGGACATGACTCCTGAAGCGTGAGCACGTGCTGGCGTCACGAATCAACTGGCTGCCGAAGTCTCAGAACCTGCAGGATCTGGCCGGCGAGTTCAACCTCGGATTGGACAGCTTCGTATTCATCGACGACAACCCGGTCGAGTGCGCAGAGGTTCGGCACCGGACGCCTGAGGTCGTCACGCTGCAATGGCCCACCAATGACCGCGCAGGCTGCCGGCTTCTACGCAGCACGTGTGGCGGCTCGATCAAGGGCGAAGGACCGAGGAGGACAAGCGCCGCACGTGCAGATGTACAAGCAAGAGATGGCCCGACGTCAGCTGCAGCACAGCGGGATGAGCCTCGAGGCGTTTCTGGAGACGCTGGACCTCCAGATCACGATCGCGCCGATGACACCGCAGCAATTGCCGCGAACGGCCCAGATGACCGAGCGCACCAACCAATTCAACTTCACCACCATTCGACGACGGAAGCCGAGCTCCGAGCGCTGGCCACTGACGGGGCCGTCATCGAAGTGGTGGACGTTCGCGATCGTTTTGGGGATTACGGGCTGGTAGGCGCGGTGATTGCGCGGGTCGATCGGCCGCAATGACGCTCGTCGTCGACACGCTTCTGTTGAGCTGCCGGGTGTTGGGAAAAGGAGTTGAACGACGAAATTATCAGACACCTCGGGCGATTGGCGAGACCGAGAGCATCTTTCCAGTGTGCGGCTGCCATTTCGCGCCACCGCTCGCAATACGCCCGCTCTCGCATTCGCCGAGGCCCTCGAGGCGGAGAAACGGACTGGTGAATCGGGCAGCACGGTGTTCGTCCTGGAAACATCGGCCGCCTGTGACCTGCCATTGAAGCCCGCTAGCTTGGCGCCAATCAGAGGAATCGGAACCGGGCGCAGCGCTCGCGGCCACCCCCGGCGATGTCGGAGCGCCAGGCGCTGATTCATCCGTGTATCAGCGCATCGCCACAGATCTCACGACCACTCGCGAGTTCTCGAGTTCCTGATCCAAGCCGAGAAGCCACGGCCCATCCACGTGTGGCGATCGGCGAGCGACCCCAAGTCCGACCTCGAGGCCGAGGTTGGCTGCAATCTTGGCCGAGCAGCTTCGCCTCGCTCGGTCGGCGTCCATGACAACTTTTTCGAGATGGCGGCGATTCGATTATCGCCATCCAGGTGATGTCCCGTGCTGCGCAATCGGTATCCGGCTGGGCATGCGAGATCTGTTTCAGCATCCGACCGTGTCAGATCTCGCTCGCGCGTTAACGTCGCGCGTGGCCACAGACCCCCGAGTCGAGGTAGAAGACCCGACCGACCAGGCATCGCGCTGACACCGATTCAGAAATGGTTCTTCGAGAAGAGCCTGCCGGCGCCCGAGCACTGGAACATGGAGATTTCGGCTCGAGCGGCGCGAGCCTATCGACTCTGGTCTGCTCCAGCAGGCGTTGGTCGCGGTGATGTCGCATCATGCTGCGCTTCGTTATCGCTATTCGCCCACCGAGTCCGGCTGGGAGCAGCGGCTTGACCCGTCGCCGCCTCCGCAGCTGGTGGAAATCGTGGACCTGACCGGGCTCTCGCAGATCCGGCAACAGGAAGCGATGCGGGAACATGCTGCGCGGACGCACGCGTCGCTCAATCTCTCTTCGGGCCCGCTGATCCGCGTCGTGCTGTTTCGGCGAGGCGCGTCCCTCAGTCAGATCCTGATCGTCGTTCACCATCTCGTGATCGATGGCGTCTCGCTCCGAATCCTTGTCGGCGATCTCGAAACCGCCTATCGACAACTGGCCCAAGGGCTTGCGATCCGGCTGCCAGATGCATCCACAACGTATGCGCGCTGGGCACGCCGGCTGCGCTCGTACGCACAATCCGCAGAACTAGCCAGCCAGCGTGATTACTGGGCGTCCGTTTTCGATCCGGCTGTGCCGCCGCTCCCCGTCGACCACCCGTCGCAGCGTCACGAAGGACGCGAGTCGGACCTCGAGATCACGCCGTCACTTCTGACACCTGAGGAGACTCAACGCCTGCTGCAGGATCTTCCACGGGTCCTCCAGACGCAGATCAACGACGTCCTGCTGGCGGCGCTTGCCCAGGCGTTCTACCAATGGAGCGGGCACGCAACGCTACTCGTGGATTTGGAAGGACACGGACGCGAAGCGTTGTTCGATGACGTCGATCTCTCGCGCACCGTCGGATGGTTCACGACAATATTTCCGGTCCGGCTTCAGGGCGACATCAGCGATAGTCGCGACGCGCTCCTGGCCGCTCGCGCGGCGTTGCGGCGCATCCCCAGCCGCGGCATCGGCTATGGCCTGCTGCGCTACCTGAGTCCGGATCGAGCCTGCCGCTCGAAACTGGCGGAATGCCCCCCGCCGGACGTCATGTTCAACTATCTCGGCCAGTTCGACCGCGCCAGCTCCCCGGACACGCTCTTCGAGATTCACGACAACGTTGACTTTGGTCCATTGCACGGGCCGCGCGGCAAGCGCAGCCATCTGTTCGAGATCATTGCTCGCGTCGTGGGCGGTCGTTTGCGGCTGGACTGGATGTATCCCCGAACGGCTTACCGCGGGGAGTCAGTCGCTCGCTTGATTGAGCTCTATCAAGCGGCACTGCGCAAGGCGATCGCGCTAACAGCAAGTCTCGCCGGGACTCGTGGTATCCACCGCGCAGCCACCGGCGATCGATCAGATTGCATCCGGCCGAGCCGTCGAGGAGGTGTGTGCGCTCTCACCGATTCAGGATTTGTTCCTGGCGGCGGTGTCGGCCGGGTCCTCTGTGGGCATGGACCAATGGCGGCTCACCCTGCGTGGTGCGCTCGACGAAGCGCTGTTCAGACGCGCCTGGCAGCAAACGGTGCAGAGCCATTCCATTTTCAGAACCGCCTTCGCCGTCGAAGGGTTTGCGCAGCCCAGGCAGGTCGTATTGCCGGAGGCCAGCCTCGAGTGGCACTACGAGGATTGGCGTCACCTCGACGACCTCACCCGGCGTGCTGCACTGGATGCGTTTGCCGAACGCGACCGGCAGTCGACCAATCCGTCTCGATCGCGCACCGCTCATGAGGATTGCGGTCTTCCGTGCGAGCGACACGGAATCGTATCTGCTCTGGACCTTCCACCATCTCATCATCGATGGATGGTCCTGCCCGCTGGTATTCGCCGATGTGGGGGCGGCGTACCAAGGGCTGACGACCGGCAACACCGGGACAAATCCGTTCCCCGCCAACCCGGTACTCGGACTACGTCAGGTGGCTGGCCGACCAGCCGACCTACGAGTCAGACGAGTTCTGGCGGCGCACGCTGACCGGGGTGACCGAGCCAACCCCGCTGCCTGCCGCCCTGTCCGCATCCCCAGCACGGGCGGACGGGCGCGCCGAGGTCAGCGAAGCGCTTGACGTGGGCGACACCAGCGCCCTGATGGATCTCCACGCGTCGTGGGCGCGTTTCGCTGAACACATTCGTTCAAACTCGCCTGGGCCCTGGTTCTTTCACGGCACTCCGGAAAGCGGGATGTCACCTTTGGTGTCGCATTCTCGGGGCGGCCGACCGAACTTCCCGGCGTCGAACGGATCGTCGGACCGTTTGTGAACAACCTCCCGGTCCGCGTTACGGTCGACCCTTCGGTCACGGCTGTTGCGGCGGGACAGGCCGTTCAAGAGTTTCAATTCGAGCTGACACACCATCAGTTCACGCCCCTTGCGACAATCCTCAGCTTGGCATCGCGTTCGGCAACAGGGCGTCTCTTCGACAGTCTCCTGGTCCTGCAGGGCTACACCGCGGCTGACGGGCTTCGCCGCTTCGGATTCCAACTCGAAGTGTGCCGAGCTGATCGCGCCGGTGCAGACCAACTATCCTTTGACGATTCTGGCGGTCCCGGGCGAACAACTCCGCGTGACCGTCATTGCCAGGGATGGCGCATACGACCAGCCGAGCGTTCAGATGATCCTGCGTGATCTGACCGAGGCTCTGAAGGGCTTATCGACGCCTTCTCTGACGGTCGCAGACGTCATGGCGCGACTCTCGGCGCCGCGCGCTATGCGGGTATCAGCTAAGACAGCGCGGCTCCGCAAGCAACACCCTTCGCCGCCGAGACCTGGACTGGAGACTCGAGATTGCTACAATCTGGAAACAGGCGTTTGGCCTGGACGACATCGGCGCCGACGAGAACTTCTTTGATCTCGGCGGACAATCGCTGCTCATGATTCAAGTTCACCGGGATCTCCGAGACGTCATGCAGCAAGATCTGTCGATCGTCACGATGTTTCAGTTTCCGACCATCAGAGAGTTGGCCCAGCACCTGGGCCGCCCCAAGGACGAGCCTGAGAACAGCCGAATCGCTGATCGGGCGAAGCGCCAAAGTGCAGCGCTTGCGCGTCATCGGCTTCGTCTGAAGTAACGCCTGTGGTGACGAACTTTGTAAGGTGCATCCGAGCTGCACGGTTCGGCTACTCAGTGAATCCCGGCCTTCAACCGATCGAGGGGCCGAATGTCTATACTCAAATAACGTGTCGACGCTAGCCGAGTTTGCCCACCCCGCCTCGTTTGCGCAGCAGCGCCTGTGGTTTCTCGATCGCCTGAAGCCGGGGGATACCGCTTACAACGTCACGCTCGCAATCCAGCTCGACGGTGCGATGGTCCTGGGCGCGTTCGTCGGGGCCATCAGGGACGTGTTCGCGCGCCACGAATCGTTTCGGACGACGTTCCGAGAGGAGGACGGCGAGGCGGTCCAAGTCATCGCTCCAGAAGCCGCCATCGATATCGAGACGATTGAGATCGATCCGGCAGCCACGGATTCGGATCGGCAGGTTCAGAAGCTCGTCGACGAAGCGACCGGCACGGCGTTCGATTTGTCGCACGGTCCGCTCGTTCGCGTTCGTCTCATCCGCGTCCATGACACCCGCCATGTGCTGCTCATCACGAGCCACCACATCATCGTTGATGGAATGTCGCTGAACATCGTCCTCGATGAGTTGGCGACGCTGTACGAAGCGCGCTGCACCGGCAGCGACGCCTCATTGCCGGCGCCGACGATCGAGTACGTCGATCTGACGGCCTGGCAACGCCAGCACCTGCGCGGTGAGGTGTTGGCGTCTGGGCTCGCATTCTGGAAGTCACGGCTCGAGGGGAGCCCGGACCTTCGCTTTCCCGTCGACCATCGGCACCTGCCCTCGAGCCACACCGGCCATGTCGTCACTGCGTCGCTGCCTGCCGGCGTTGCCGATGCAGTGCGTGAACTGGCGCGCGTGCACGCAGCGACGCCGTTCATCGTGCTCCTGGCCGCTCTCAAGGCATTGCTCTATCGCCATACGGGCCAATCCGACATCGCGATCGGTTGCCCGTTCAGCGGCCGTGATCGGTTCGAGCTCGAGCGAGTCGTCGGGCTCTGCATCAACACCGTGGTCCTCCGTACGACGTTCGAGGGCTCGTTCTCCTTCCACGACTTGATCAAGCGCGTGCGAGAGACGGTGCTCGAAGCTCATGGCCATCAACACGTCCCGTTCGAGAAAGTCGTCGAAGCCGTCAATCCCGTGCGCAGCTTGAGTCAGCACCCGCTGTATCAAGTGCTGTTCAACATAATCGGGGTTGGCGACAGCGTCCGTTTCCCTGGCCTCACAACAACGACGCTCCTGCCCACCACCGTTTCGACAAAGCTCGACATAACGTTCCACGCCACCGTCTCGACCGACGGGATCGGCCTCGTTCTCGAATATAACCGCGACGCCCTCGAAGCGTCGACGGCGAATCGCCTGCTCACGCGGCTGGCGACCCTCGTCACGGACGCCGTGACAAAGCCAGACCGCCATCTCGACCAGCTCACTCTGCTCGACGCGGGCGAACTGCATGCAGTGCTCGTGGCTCCCAACGAGAACGCGCGCGAATTTCGGTCACGGCCTTGCCTGCATCAACTCATCGAGGACTGGGCCGTAGCCGAACCCACCCGGCTCGCCTTGGTCGGCGAGGACATCCAGCTCACCTTCGGCGAACTGAATGGTCTGGCCAATCGCCTCGCCCGGGTTCTGGTGAGTCGCGGCGCGAAGCCCAAGGACGTGATTGCGATCTGTCTCAACCGCTCCGTCGAATTCATCATCAGCCTGCTCGCCATTCACAAGGCTGGCTGTGCCTACGTGCCGCTGGATCCCAGTTATCCCGTCGAGCGTCTTGCATTCCTCATGGCGGACGCCGGTGTTCGCCTTGCCATCACACAATCGCAGCTCATTGCCGGTGCGCCCTGTGATGGCACGTCGTTGGTCTTCTGGGATCGTGATGGGGCGGTCATCGAGCGGCAGTCGGGCGACAACCTGGACATTCCCGTTGAGTCGACGGATGCCGCCTACGTCATGTACACCTCAGGAACCACCGGTGTCCCCAAGGGCGTCGTCATCGAGCATCGGAATGTTTTGAATTACACCTGGGGCGTCAACGAGAGTCTCGGACAGCCAGCGCACAGCAGTTATGCGCTGGTCTCGACTGTCGCCGCCGACCTCGGGAACACGTCGATCTTCCTTGCCCTCGCGACCGGCGGGACCCTGCATGTGCTGAGCCCCGAACGGGCCAGTGACGGTCGAGCGTTTGCGGAGTACCTGTCGCAACACCAGGTGGACGTGCTGAAGATCACCCCGACCCACCTGGCCGCTCTGCTCAAGGCGCACCATGCCCGTGCCGTGCTGCCACGACGATGCCTGGTTTTGGGCGGCGAAGCTGCCCGCTTGGAGTGGATCGCCGAGCTGCAGCAACTCGCGCCGAGCTGCAAGATCGTGAATCACTACGGCCCGACGGAAACGACGGTTGGGGCCCTCACCTACCGGGTCGACGACCTGGCATCGACACTCACGAGCGAAGGGCTGCCTCTGGGTCGCCCCCTGGCGAACGTCAAAGCTTACGTGCTGGACCGTCACGGTAACCCGTGCCCGATCGGCGTACCCGGCGAACTTTGGATCGGTGGCGATGGCGTTGCGCGCGGCTATCTCAATCGTGAGGATCTGACCGCGGAGCGCTTCCCGCCCGACCCCTTTTCAGCGACCGGAGCCACGCGGATGTATCGGACGGGGGATCGTGTTCGCTGGCTGAGCAACGGCACGATCGAGTTTCAGGGGCGTTTCGATAATCAAGTCAAGGTCCGGGGCTTCCGAGTCGAACTCGGGGAGATCGAGTCGGTGCTGCAGGCGCACCCGGGCGTGGAACAGTCGGTCGTTCTGCTCCGCGAGGACGTTCCGGGCACGCAGAATCTCGTCGCCTATCTGTCGGGCGAGAAACTCGACCCTGCGTCATTGCGCCTTCATCTCGGTCGGCTCTTACCTGCGCACGCAGTACCTTCCGCTTTCGTCATCGTGCAGACATGGCCGTTCACATCGAACGGCAAGCTCGACCGACTGGCCCTTCCGGCGCCTTCGGACGCGGATCGTGCGCGGGCTGACTCACATCGCCGGTCACCGGCAACGGAAACCGAAGCGCGGCTGGCCGGCATCTGGTGTGACCTGCTGGGCGTGTCAACCGTCAGCCACGCCGATGACTTTTTCATGCTCGGAGGACACTCACTACTCGTGATGCGCCTGGTGCATCGCGTGCATGAGGAGTTCGGGTTGA
Organism: uncultured Acidobacteriota bacterium; assembly: GCA_963734095.1. Taxonomy (GTDB): domain Bacteria; phylum Acidobacteriota; class Vicinamibacteria; order Vicinamibacterales; family UBA2999; genus JACCSI01. The sequence goes on from CAVTGK010000061.1 coordinate 398,170, forward strand.
CGCTCCCGCCCGGAGCGTTGTTCGAGCAGAGTGTCCTCGAGGCCCTGGCTCGGCGCATCGACGAGTTGACTCAGCCTGCCACTGAGCCTGCCAACCGAGGACGGATCACACAGAACGTCCTCGTGAAGATCTCGGACGGCGGATCGGGCACTCCCTTTTATTGGGTGCACGGGACGGGCGGGGAGGTCTTCAGCTACACCCGGCTCTCGAATGTACCTCGCCGCCGAGCGGCCGGTCTACGGCTTTTCAGCCGATTGGTCGCAAATTCAGAGTGATGCCACGCTGGAAGAGATGGCCGCGCATTACGTGAAGGTGCTGCGAGAGGCTCAACCTCAAGGCCCATATCACTTGGGCGGGTTCTGCTCGGCCGCGCTGCTCGTGCTCGAGATGGGCCGGCTACTCGACACCCAGGGTGCCGAGGTCGGCCTGATGACTGCGATCGACTACGAGGTCGAGCCCCCGTGCGCTCGGGGCATGAAAGCGGTCTGGGCCTTCATCAGGAACCTTCCTCTCTGGGTTGTAGACGACGCGATCGTCAGCGGGCCGCGGGAGTTGTTGGGACGGATCCGCAGCAAGAGTCGCCACTTGTCGCGTCTCGCGACCTCGGCGCTCCGGGATCGAGAGGACGCGGCGCCGCTCGACTTGCGCGACCAGATTGGGATGTGGCGCTTCCCGGAGTCCCAGGCGGCAATGCTGCGGACGCATCACCGCGCGATTCACAACTATCAACCCAAGCCATTCCGCGGCCGGGTCACGTTGTTTCTGCCACGTACTCTGCCCCTGCTGGGGCCGTGGCCTACTCGTTACGATCCGGTGTGGGATTGGTTGGCGGCGGGTGGCGTAGACGTCCACCAAGTGCCCGGATCGCACAGCACCATGATGGGAGAACCGTTCGCGGCGGGGCTCGCGCGGCTACTTTCGGCGTCCCTGGAATCCTTCGAACGGCAAGCCGCTGACAGTTTTGATCAGCTACAGCAAATTGGTACTTAACGCGTGTCAGAATTACGCGGAGTCAGACTCAAGTCTGCCGCACACGGTATTTTTATAGCCGTGATCGCTCCTAACCCTTGAACACCAGCGGGTTACACGTTTTGCGCGAATGGCCACTATTTTGCTCAAGACGCTTGCGATTCGCCGCCAGCGCAAGGCGGTCCCTCAAGGTCGGTCGACGAATGGTCTGGTATTTCATTAGCCTCTTCTTGATGATCGCTGCACTGCTAACTGGCCTTCAATCCGATCAACTCCGCTTCGGAGAGCCGGTTTGGATGCTCCTCTTCGGTGTCGCACTGCTGGTCCTCGCGCGGGCGGCCCGCCGGCATGTCCCCGGGCGCCGTGGCCAACCCGGCTAGCGAGCGATTCGGGGGTAAGCTTAGTCACTGCGTCTCCTGTTTCTTTCCCACCGCTTGCCCTACGCCCCAAACCGGGGCGATCGGATTCGCGCCTATCATTTGTTGCGCCTCCTCGCGTCACGACACGAGGTCCACGTTCTTTCGCTGGTCCACGATGCGGACGAAGCTGCACAGGTCTCGCAGCTGGCCTCCTGGGTTGCGTCGGTAGCGGCAGCGCCTGTGAACCGCCGCCGGCGGCTCGTCGCCGCCGCGGCGCTATTGCCAAGCTCGCGACCGCTGACCCACGTACTGCTCCACAGCCCTGATATCCGTCGACTCCTCGACAGGATCGTCGAAGCTGCGCCCCCGCAGGTCGTGGTCGCGTTCGGCACGGGCATGGCCCAATACGTGTTCAAGGAGCCCCTGAAGGGCGTGCCCTGCCTTCTCGACATGGTTGACGTCGACTCCGAGAAGTGGGCGAGCCTTGGTGCAACGGCCCATCAACCCCTGCGCGCGATTTACCGCCGTGAGGCCAGGGTCCTGAGACGCTTTGAACGAAAGGCAGCCGAACGGGCGTGTGCGACCGCGGTCGTGAACGAGCGCGAACGCGTACTGCTCGAGACGGCGGTGGGCTATCCCGCCGGCGTGGCGATTCCAAATGGTGTTGACGTCGATGGGTTTCGGCCGACAATGCCCCCCAGCACGCGCCCGCAAGTGGTGTTTTGTGGCGTGTTCAACTACGGCCCGAACGAAGATGGCGCGGTTTGGCTCGCGAGCCAGGTCTGGCCCAAAGTGCTGGCCCGCCGGCCGGACGCAACCCTCATGCTCGTCGGCGCCCAGCCCACGGCTCGAGTCGAAAGGCTCACGAGGGACCCCTCCATTCGAGTCACGGGGGCGGTTCCTGATGTGCGCCCATTCTTGTGGGACTCCGCCGTGGCGGCGGCGCCGCTTCAATTGGCCCGGGGCATCCAGAACAAGGTGTTGGAAGCCATCGCCGCCGGCCTGCCTTGTGTCGTCACGCCGGCCGTGCTTGACGGCCTGCCGACGTGCACCCGAGTCGCGTGTGTCGCAGCCTCTGAGGCCGACGCATTTGCCGATGCCCTGGTCTCGCTCTTGGGGGCCTCGGCGCACGTTCGTCGAGAACGAGCGATGGCGGCGGAGCTGACGGAGCTGCGTTGGTCTACCCAGCTTGCGCCGTTTCTTGATCTCGTGACCACGTGCGCCCAGCGGTCACGCCGTCCAGGTGAGCTAGAATCGACCAGTCCGAGTCCGTGAGCGCGACCACACCACTAAAAGGCATCATCCTCGCCGGAGGCGTTGGTTCTCGTCTCCACCCGCTGACCAAGGGCATCAGCAAACAGCTCATCCCGATCTACAACAAGCCTATGGTGTATTACCCGCTCGCCACGCTGATGCTCTCTGGCATCCGGGACGTGCTGGTGATCACCACACCTCATGAACAGGATGGGTTCAAGCGACTCCTCGGTGATGGTCACGAGATCGGGCTTTCGATCAGCTATGCAGCACAACCCCATCCCGAAGGGCTGGCGCAGGCGTTTCTGATTGGCCGGACGTTCATCGGGTCAGCGCGCGTGGCGCTCGCCCTCGGCGACAACGTCTTTTACGGTGCGCACTTTACGGAAAGCCTGCGGCGCGCCTCCGAACGGGTGGACGGCGCGACCGTGTTCGGCTACCTCGTCCGCGATCCCGAGCGCTATGGCGTGGTCGAATTCGACCGCGAGGGCCGACCAACCAGGCTGGAAGAAAAGCCGCAGAATCCGAAGTCGTCGTGGGCCGTGACTGGTCTGTATTTCTATGACAATGAGGTGGTTGATATCGCGGCCTCGCTTCAGCCGTCGGCGCGTGGTGAGTTGGAGATTACCGACGTCAACCAGGCGTATCTTCGGGAGGGTCGCCTGTTCGTCGAGCGGCTCGGCCGCGGAACCGCGTGGCTCGATACCGGCACGCACCTGTCGTTGATGCAGGCCGCGAGCTATGTTCAAGCCATCGAGGAGCGGCAAGGCCTGATGGTCGCGTGCATCGAGGAGATTGCCTACCGAATGAACTACATCAGCGCCGAAGACCTGGCCCGCCTGGCTACCACGATGGCCTCCAGCGAATACGGGGCCTACCTGCAGCGGGTCCTCGACCAGGACATGTAACATGCGAGTCGTTGCTACAGCAATCCCCGGACTCGTTCTGGTGGAACCCACTGTGTATCGCGATCCACGCGGTGCGTTCCTCGAAACGTTCCACGCGCTTCGGTATGCGGCGGCCGGTCTTCCCGGCGTCTTCGTTCAGGATAACCAGTCGTCATCGGTGCGGCACACCGTGCGCGGCCTGCACCTGCAAGTCCGCCAACCGCAGGGCAAGCTGATCTGGGCCGTCACGGGCGAGATCTGGGACGTCGCCGTTGACATGCGATTGGGCTCGCCCACCTTCGGCCAGTGGATCGCGGAAACGCTCTCCGCCGACAACTTCAGGCAAATGTACAGTCCCGCCAGGCTGCGCCCACGGCTTTTGTGTCCTGAGCGAAACCGCGACCGTTCATTACAAATGCACGGCACTCTACGACCCGGCCGATGAGTTGGGTATTGCGTACGACGATCCCACGTTGAAGATCACGTGGCCAATCGAGCACCTGATCCTGTCGGACCGCGATCGGAAGCACGCTCGCTTGACTGAGGTCGTCCAGCATCTCGAGCGCGCTTCTCGCGAAGCTCAAAGCGACAATTGAGCACCAACGGTGGAGCCCACGTCAGGCGCAGCCCGGCGCAAAAGGCAGAAGGACTGAGATGCCAGAGTTAATCTCCGTCATCATTCCCTGCCACAACCGATCGGACCTGCTGACACAAGCCATCGCGTCCTGCGCCATTCAGACCTGGCCTCACGTCGAGATTCTCGTCGTGGATGACGGCTCGGACGAGGACATCGGTGCCGTCGTGGACACCGCCAGGCGTCGCTATAGCTTGGGAGATCGGCTCCGATACCTCCGCCAGGTTCGACGTGGCGGAAGCGCGGCTCGCAACGCGGGCGTTCGGGCCGCGTCCGGAGCGTTTATTCAGTATCTCGATTCGGACGATCTTTTGCACCCTGACAAGTTGTCGAACCAGCTCGAGGTTCTGTTGGCCAAGCCGGAACTCGACATGGTCTTCTGTCTCGACGAACAGTTCAGCAAGACGCCGGGCGACCTTCGCCTGCTGTGGAACGTTCCCTGCCGCATCGACTGTCCCGACGACCTCGACCGCTTTCTTCATGAGGATTCCGTCTGGGCACCCGCGTCGCCGCTGTGGAGACGGCAGTCTATCGCCCGGATCGGCGACTGGAACGAAGATTTGACCTGCTGGCAGGACTGGGAGTTCCACGTGGCGGCGCTCAGTGCCGGGATCAAGTACGAATGCCTAAGCCAGGTGCTTGATTACGTTCGGCATCATTCAGGGCCTCGAACCAGCTGGTCGATGGCGCCCTTGGAGAGGGAGCAAGCGTGTTACCTCGCGGGCAAGCTCGCCCATCGTCACTTGGTGCGCGCGGGACGTTTCGACGAGACGAAGAGGCGTCTCCTGCTTCTTTACTTTGTGCGCCATGTGATCAAAGTCGCTGGCGTTCGGGGCCGCGAAAGCCGCCGGCTCGCCCGAGAGATGCTGGCGTTCATGCATGGACTGGCATGGACCCGGCCGCGACGCATGGCGATAACCGCGCTGTGGTCGCTCAGTCGCACGCCGTTGTACGGCATCGCACTCGAGCTGTATACGAGGCGCACGTCGTGGGAGTTTCGCTTTCAATCATTGCGTAATGTCGTTCAACGGTTTACCCCACAAGAGCCTCCCGACGCGCTGCAGCAGATGTTGCCTACAGAACGCCAAGCCGACGAAGTGATCGCCAGATGAGGCTCGATGAGTTCACGGTGATCTGAGCAAACGTGCGCGACTCCTGGCCCCGACACTCGTCGTCGTTGCTTCGTTCAGAGATACACCGCGCCGCGGGAGATTCTAGTCGTGGGCAATAGCTCGACCGATCTCTCTTTGCGCGCTGGCGGTTGACTTTCATAGGCAGCTTACATCGCCGCCATCGCCCTTCTGGCTATGCGCTTTCAGGCGGCGTTGCACAGTTCTGCCCGCGGCGCGGACCCGTCCGCGTCACGCGTGTGTCCCGTCTGATACCGCTTCGTTGTGCGGCCGGAAACCCGCTTTCGCTTGTTATCATAGTGTTTGCCCATGGTCCTGTCGGTGCGTGTAGTCGCTGATCAGGTTCGTTCGAAAGTCCTTATCCCGTAACACAGCTTTGGATGTCGATGATCACCGTCGCCATTTGCACGTACAACCGCAGCGATCTGCTCGAGCGCACGTTCGATCGGATGCAGGAACTCGCCGTCCCTGCCGGCTCCGAATGGGAGCTGCTGGTCGTTAACAACGCGTGCACCGACGATACCGATGCCGTGCTCGAGCGCTGGGCCGGCCGCCTGCCGCTGCGGCGGGTGTTCGAGCCCAACCCCGGCCAGAGTGCCGCCCGCAACTGCGCGCTCCGCGAGGGCCGCGGCGACCTCATCCTGTGGACCGACGACGATGTGCTGGTCGATCGGGAGTGGATGCGCGCACTGACCCGGGGCTTGCGGACACAGGCCACCGATCTGGTCTTCGGGCGCTCCGTGCCGCACTGGCTGGGCGAGGTGCCCAACTGGTTCTCGCCGCTCCACCATGGACGCTTCGCCATCCTCGACTACGGCGACGAGCCGTTCGTGGCTACTGACCTCAGTCGCACGTTCTACGGCCTGAACTTCGGCGCCGTTCGCGAGACGCTGCGCCGGCTTGGCGGGTTCGACGAATCGGTGGGCTTCGGGCCCAACGGCGGCATGGGCGGCGACGACCTCGATCTGTTCCGGCGGGCGCTCGCCGCGCGGTTGAGGATGCTGTACGTGCCGGAGGCAATGGTCGAGCACATGATCCCAGCGGCGCGCGGGACCAAGGCTTTCTATCGGCAGCGCGTCGAATCGTCGGTGCCGCGCGAGTACGATTTGCTCCACGAGCACTTTCCCGGCGTGCCGTGGGTCGCCGGGCTGCCGCGCTTCCTGTTCCGGCAGGCGGCCGCCGATGCCGTGCGTACGTGATTAGCCAGGGCACGCGCGCCCACGATAGGGCGTTTCACTACGAGCTCAAGCTCAGACGGTTTGCCGGCTTCCTCAGGGCGGCACGCCGTCGTCAAATCGACACGCATGTCGAGAGACAAGCGTCGTGAAGGCGGTCATTCTCGCTGGGGGGCTGGGGTCGCGCCTCGCCGAAGAGACCGTGGCGCGCCCCAAACCGATGGTCGAGATCGGCGGCAAGCCGATGCTCTGGCACATCATGAACATTTTCTCGTGCTACGGCATCGACGAGTTCATCATCGCGCTCGGCTATCGGAGCGAGGTCATCAAGGAGTACTTCCTCAACTTCTACGCGCTCAACAACGATGTCACGCTCGATCTCGCCACGGGCACGACCCGCATTCATGAGGGACGTCAGCCGCGGTGGAAAGTACATCTCGTCGACACCGGCCTGACGACGCAGACAGGCGGTCGCGTGAAACGAATCGAGAAGTGGCTCGGGGATGACAAGTCATTCATGATGACCTATGGCGACGGTGTCGCCGATGTTGACATTCGCGCGTTGTTGCGCTTCCACGAGTCACACGGCAAATGCGCAACGGTGACGACGGTGCGCCCTCCCGCCCGGTTCGGGGGCATCGTGTTCGACGGCAATCGCGTGAGCGAGTTCACCGAGAAGCCCCAGGCCGGTGAGGGGTGGATCAACGGCGGCTTCTTCGTGCTCGACCGGAGCGTGATGCGCTACATCGACGGCGACGACACACTGTGGGAGCGTGACCCGCTGGAGCGGCTGACGGCGGATGGCGAGCTGATGGCGTATCGTCACACGGGATTCTGGCAGCCCATGGACACCTTGCGCGAGAAGAAGCTGCTCGAAGATCTCTGGGCCTCGGGGGCCGCGCCCTGGAAAGTGTGGACGTCGTGACCGCGCCAGCGACCGACGAGATCGTCGACGCGACCGCCATGGCGAGTAGCGCTCCGTGACGACTTCCAGGTGCGTTGGTATCTGCTGCGAGGCGTCCTCCGGCAGCGGCTTGGGCGATTGTTGGATCTCGAGCATTCGACTCGCTGGACGCCTCGCACGGTCACGCAGCGCGTTGCGCACTACGTGGGCGTTCCCGAACGCCCGTACGCGCGGATCGTCATGGATCGCGAGATCGACGCTGCGCTCCGGCGTCGACCGTATCGGCACATGCGGGCACTGGAGATCAGCGGTGACAAATGGGCCACCTTCGGGTTCGCCGAGTACCTCAGTGTCGGCTACCCGGAGTACAGACGTCTGTGCGACCGTTTATGAGCCCGAGGGTTTCGACCTCGTGATTGCCGAGCAGGTGTTCGAACACGTGCTCTGGCCGTATCGCGCCGTCAAAAACGTCTGGGCCATGCTTCGACCCGGCGGCGTCTTTCTGATCAGCACGCCCTTTCTCATTCGACGCCATGACGTGCCCGTCGACTGCACGCGATGGACCGAACTCGGCCTGAAGCACCTCTTGGCCGAGGGTGGCTTTGCTTTGGCCGATATCGAAACCGCGTCGTGGGGCAATCGCGCGTGCGTGCGAGCGGGTCTGCAGGCGCCCGGATATGCCATCTGGCTGCCGTGGCGGCATTCGCTGCACAACGAGCAGGACTTTCCCGTGGTCGTATGGGCTCTAGCCACCAAGGCCGGTGGCGAACAGGCGCGAGCAATATCATGATCGACTGGGCACAACGGCGCGTCTTCGTCACTGGGGCCACCGGCATCGTCGGATCGTGGCTCGTCAAGCGTCTGCTGGAGGCCGGCGCGCACGTGGTGGTGCTCGTTCGAGACGCGGATCCGCAGTCGGAGCTCATTCGCAGCGGCGACATCACGGCGACCTCGGTCGTCAACGGCTGCCTCGAGGACTACAGCGTCACAGAGCGCGCGATCAACGAGCATGAGATCGACACGGTCTTCCATCTGGGTGCCCAGGCCATCGTGACGACGGCGCTTCGGAATCCGCTGCCGACCTTCGAAGCCAACATCCGCGGCAGCTATCACGTGCTGGAAGCTTGTCGTGTGCATCGAAGCCTCGTCTCGCGCGTCGTGGTTGCGAGCAGCGACAAGGCGTACGGTGATGGCACATCGCTGCCGTACACGGAGGACATGCCGGCCAACGGGCGGCATCCGTACGACGTGAGCAAGAGCTGTACGGATCTGCTTGCGCTCACCTACGCGCACACCTACGAGCTGCCGGTGACCGTGGCGCGTTGCGGCAACATCTACGGTGGCGGCGATTTCAACTGGAGCCGCATCGTGCCGGGCACCATCCGAAGCCTCTGGCAGGGGCAGCGTCCGGTCATCCGCAGCAACGGCCAGTTCACGCGCGACTACATCTACGTGCAGGACGTCGTCGACGCCTACCTCGCGCTCGCCGAGCGATGCGGCGACGACGGCGTTCGTGGCGAGGCGTTCAATTTCAGCCCGAGAGTCGCGGCAGACCGTGCTGGAGATCACGCGGGCCATTCAGCGATCTGATGCGGACGCGAGGATCTCGAACCCGTGATTCTCGACAACGCCCGCGCGGAGATTCGTGACCAGTACCTCGACGCCAGCCGCGCCCACGAGCGACTCGGCTGGCGCGCGCGTCACAGTCTGGACGAGGGCTTGCAAGCCACGATCCAGTGGTATTCCAATTTTCTCGGGGCGCGACCAAAGGGATCGCGGCGCTTCCCGATGACGGTTTCACGGCAGCAGCGGTGAGCGGCGCCTATGTCGTCGAGCCCGAGCCGCGCGCCGACGAGCGCGGCTTCTTTGCGCGCCAGTGGTGTCTGGACGAGTTCGGCGCGCCGGCCTGACGGCGACGTTCGTCCAGTGCAACGGCTCATTCAGCGCACGGAAGGGCACGCTGCGCGGGATGCATTACCAGGCATCGCCTGACGAAGAGATCAAGCTGGTCCGATGTATCCGCGGTGCCGTCTTCGACGTCGTGCATTGATCTTCGGCCGCCGTCCGCGACATACAAGCAGTGGTTCGGCATCGAGCTGACCGCCGACAACCGCAAGATGCTCTACGTGCCCGCGGGCTGCGCACACGGTTATTTGACCATGCGCGACGAGAGCGAAGTCATTTACCCTGTGACGCAGTCCTATCAGTCCCGACGCCGAGCGGGGCGTGCGTTGGAACGATCCCGCGTTCGGCGTCCAGTGGCCAGCGGTGGCACCCGCTGACGATCTCGGTCAAGGACTGCGACCTGGCCGGACTATCGACCATGAAACGGGTTCTCGTGACTGGGGCGACGGGTGTATCGGGCGTCAGCGATCCTGCCGGCTGCTGGCGACCGGGTTGGGAGGTACACGGCGTGTCGTCGCGCGACGTCCGCGAGCAGGCCGCTGGTCCGGTTCGGCTGGCATCGCGCGAACTTGCTCGATCCTCGCAGAGCCGAGTCGCTCGTCGCGACCGTTCGACCGAGCGCATCTCTCACATCTGGCCTGGTACATCGCGCCCGGGAAGTGGGCGGCCGCGCCCGAGAACCTCGCGCTGGGTGCGCGCGAGCCTCAGCCTGCTGCAGGCGTTCAGGCGCATGGCGGCACAGCGCATCGTGACTGCCGGCATCTTGCCTTGAATACGACTGGCACTATGGCTATTGCTGCGGAAGCACGGACGCCCTGCCAGCCGCACACGATCTATGGCGCCTGCAAACACGCGTTGCAGTTACTGACCACGGCCCACGCGGCCGAGCACCGGCGATTTCAGCAGCGCCTGGGGCGCGAATTTTCTTCTTGTACGGTCCCCACGAGCATCCCGGCCGACTGGTCGCGTCGGTGATCCGGTCGGTGCTCGACGGCGAGCCGGCGAAGTGCTCGCATGGGCGAACAGATACGCGACTACCTGTTCGTCCAGGATGTCGCGGATGCGTTCGTCGAGCTGCTGGAAAGCGACGTGAGCGGGCCGATCAATATCGCCTCCGGCCAGGCCATCACGCTGAAGGACATCGTGATGCGGGCCGGGGCTCGCTCCTTGGACGGCCGGACCTGATCCGGCTCGGGCGCAATCCTGCCGCACCGACCGATACGCCGCTCGTCGTTGCCGACATGACGCGAGCGCGTGCCGTGCTCTGCGCTGGCGGCCCGCGTCGGCCTGGACGAGGGGCTCCAGCGCACCATTGACTGGTGGCGACAGCCGAAGCGTGCCGTCGAGGCGCATCTGCTGATGGCATCCGTGATCGTCGTCCTCGGTTCGGGCATGGCCGCGATGGGCGCCGCCCAGCGGCTTCGCGAAGCGCAGGCGTGCCGCCGGTTGTGTACGACGCCCGGGCCGCATTACGGCGGGCCACACGGCGTCATACGTCAGCGACGGGTTCGTGTTCGACGAAGGTCCGCACATCTCGTTCACGAAGGATCGAGCGGATGCAGACAGCTCTATTCGCCGAGAACGTCGAAGGGCCTTCGAGGTCATTCACGCGAAGGTCAACAACTACTGGCGCGGTCACTGGATCAAGCATCCGGCGCAGTGCAATCTGCACGGGCTGCCAGTCGATCTGAACGTCAAGATCATCGCGGAGATGGTGGCCGCGCAGCACCGAGACCCTGGCCCGATGCGCAACTACGAGGAGTGGCTGGTCGCCTCGTACGGTCGACCGTTTGCCGAGACCTTCCCGATGCAGTACGGCCGGAAATACCACACGACCGAAGCCGCCAACATGAGCACGGATTGGCTCGGTCCGCGGCTCTATCGGCCGTCGATCGAGGAGGTGCTGGCCGGCGCGCTGTCGCCGATCAACGCCCGACGTGCACTACATCACAGAGTTCCGATATCCCATCGCACGGTGGGTTCGTCTCGTTTCTCCGGCCGTTCACGGCCGGACTCGACCTGCGGCTGAATCATCGCGTCACCGCACGTCGACCGCGAAGGCGCGGACGCTGACGTTCGCCAACGGCGCGGACCGCCGAGTACGAGCAAGTCGTCTCGTCGATGCCCCTGCCCGAGCTCGATGCCGATGATGGTCGGCGCACCGCCAGACGTCGTCGTGGCGGCCGCAGCGCGACTGGCGTGCTCAACCTGCGTCATCGTCAACATCGGCCTCGATCGGCGGGACATTTCGGATTGGCACTGGACGTATTTCTACGACGACGACTTCTGCTTCAGCCGCCTGAGCTTCCCGCACATGCTCTCGCCGAACAATGCGCCGCCGGACGCCGGCAGCATCCAGGCGGAGATCTATTTTTCATCGAAGTACAAGCCACTCGATTGCAGCCCGACGACTGTGTCGACACGGCGATCCGCGATCTGCGGCGCTGCGGCCTGATTCGAGACGTCCGACACGATCCTCTACCGGGGGGCGGTGGTGGCGCCTTACGCCAACATCATCTTCGACCTCGAACGCCGCGAGTCGTTGGCACAAGTTCACGCCTATCTGGACGAGGTCGGCGTGCGCTACTGCGGTCGCTACGGCGAATGGGGCTATCAGTGGACCGACGAGGCCTTCATCAGCGGCGAGCGCGCGGCGCAGCAAGTGCTCGATGGCGTTGTGACTGGCAAGGGTGTGTGAGCTGATGGCGTCCACAGGATCAATCTGGGTGGTGGTGCTCACCTACAACGGACTCGACGACACGAGGAAGTGCCTGACGAGCGTCGCGCCGCTCGTGCGCCCTGGCGTGACAGGTTTTGCTGGTCGACAACGGATCGAACGATTCGACGCACGCAGCTCGTGTCCCGCGAATTTCCCTGGTGCGAGGTGTTGCGTCTTGACGCCAACGTCGGTCCCGCAGGCGGAAACAACGCCGGAATCCGGCGGGCGCTCGGCGCCGGCGCGCAGTGGATCGTGCTACTCAACAACGACACGACCGTGGCACCGGGCTTGGTCGATCGCCTGGCGGAGGCAGCGGCAGCCCACCCCGAGTACAGCATTCTAGGGCCGGTCATCTACTACATGTTCGAGCCGGACATCGTAATGACCGACGGTTGCATATTCAACGCACCTGGTTATCAACGGTTTCTTCCAACGTCTCGAGGTGCCACTCAAGTGGTCGGCGCCTCCCGCCGTCGCGCCGGTCGATGTCGTCAACGGCTGCTGCATGATGGTCCGGCGGGATGTGTTCGAGCGCATCGGGACGTTCGATCAGAACATCTTCATCTACCACGATGAAACCGATTTCTGTCTTCGTGCAGCCGCGGTCGGAGAGCGTTGCGGGGTGATCGACCATGCGCTGATTTGGCACAAGGGCTCGAGCACGATGAAGACCGCCGGCAAGCCAATGGCCAGGTACTTCGATGCGCGCAACCTGTTCTACGTCCTTCGTCGGCACCGGGGCGCCAAGGCCCATGGCCGTGGCTGGTTCGACACGATCGTGACCTACGCCCGATACGTGTATTACCGGTTTTGCGTCGAACTCGAGGAGGGTTACACGGCGGCGGCGCACGGGGTGCTCGAGGGGGTGGCCGATGGCTTGACTGGCCGGATGGGTCCGTACGCCAAGCGTCGTCGGTTGCTTGTCCCTGTCATTCGGATTGCGTTCGAGCTGCTTCGCTTGAGGCCCGGCCGCGTGGTGGAGAAGAGCGTCGCGCCATGAGACTGCTGTTCGTCAAGAAAATTCTGGCATGGCCGCGCGTGAGCGGACACGACGTGCACGCCTTTCACATGATGCAGGCCTGCGCGGCGCGCGGGCATGAAGTCGTGCTGGCAACTGCCGTGGCGCCAGCTCCCGAAGCAATTCATGGCCTTGGGCTCGCCCGGCACGTGGTTCTTCCGGCCGCGCGCTCGAGCGAGAACGGACACGCGGCGCTGGCGCTGACGAAGCTCCAGGAGCGGTTTCGGTCGTATTGGGGTATCCCGGCGGTCTGGCTGACCGCGTTGCGTCAGCTCTCAGACAGCTTCGACCCTGATGCTGTGATCGCGGTTGGGCTGGACGGGCTCCCCTTTCTGCCTGGGCATCGGGGTGTCAGAATTTGGTATGCAGCGGACGAATGGGTTGTCCATCACTTGTCCCTGGCCAGGACCATGAACGCCGAGCGTTGGGAGCATGTGCGGGCGGCGGCGATCAAGGGGGTCTACGAGCGTGTGTTCGCCTCGTCGATCGACCGCGTCTGGGTCGTATCCACGCCCGAAGCGCGCGCGATGCGCTGGCTGGCCGGGTATCGGCACGTCGATATCGTCCCTAACGGCGTCGACAGCAACTACTTTGCCCCGGCGACGCCTTCGACCTCTTCCTCCGCCGTGTTCTGGGGCCGATTGGATTTCGAGCCCAACGTGCAGGGGCTGCAGTGGTTTGGCCGAGAAATTTGGCCGCACGTCAGGCGCGAAGTACCCGAGGCCGCGTTTATCATCGTGGGATTCAATCCCGGACGGGCGGTCCGGGACCTGGCCGAGATGGACGGCGTTACGCTGGTGCCTGATGTCCCGGACCTTCGCGAGGAGGTCGGCAGGCACAGTGTCGTAGCCCTGCCATTCGTGTCTGGCGGCGGCATCAAGAACAAGCTGCTCGAGGCGGCCAGCATGGGAAAGCCGATCGTGACAACGCGACGAGGATGCGGCGGACTCGACCTTCCACCGCGGCTGCCACTGGTTGTGGCGGACTCGCCTGCACAGTGGCAGACGGCGTTGCGTGATCTGTGGGCGAACCCTGCCCGTCGCGCCGACCTTGGCGCTTGCGGCGCGACGCTGGGTCATCGAGCGGCACACGTGGACGGCGGCAGCTGATCGCGCCATTGCCGGGATCGAGCAATCGATCGCGGGTCGACGCTTATGAAGCAGCTCATCCTCATGATGGCGCTGACCCTGCTGGGGACGGTGGGACCGTTCGTCCTGACGCCCTTTGTTGGCGTTGCCGTCTACTACCTGTTCGCCGTGCTCCGGCCACAGGCACTCTGGCAGTGGGTGTTGCCACAGTTCGCCTGGTCGTTCTACGTCGGCATTGGAACCATCATCGCGACGACGCTTGCGACACTGATGCGATCGCATGCGGCCGCGATCAAGCTGGCTACCGATCGTTCCGTCCGTCGGGTGACGCTGGCACACCTCGCCATGTTCACTTTTGGCGCCTGGTTGGTCGTCAGCTTCCTGATGGCGCAGTATCCAGAGGCGTCAGAATCGGTGATGATCGAGTACACCAAGATCTGGGTGATGTTCGCGATTGCCGCGATCGTGATCCGGACTCGCTCCCAAGTCTTCACGCTGGTCACCATCGCCGCGGTGTCGCTTGCCTACATTGCGTACGAAGTCAACTACATGTACCTGTTCCAAGGGAGATATCTCGGCATTTTCCATAACGGCTACGGAGGACTCGACAACAATGGCGCCGGTCTCATGCTGGCTATGGGCGTGCCACTCTGCGTCGCGGTGTGGGACGGTGCCACCAAGTGGTGGCGGTGGATCTTCGTCGCCATGGTTCCGGTCATCGTCCATGCCGTTCTGATGACCTATTCGCGCGGGGCGATGGTCTCCCTGTTGCTCGCCAGTCCCCTGATCCTGCTGCGCTGTCGACGACGGCGGTGGATGGCTGTGGCCGCCACCATCATGATGTTCATCGTCCCGCTGTTGGCCGGCGCGGAAATACGGCAGCGCTTTTTCTCGATCGAACAGTACCAAGAGGACGGCTCGGCACAAAGCCGAATTGCCAGTTGGAACGTGGCGCTGGCCATTGCCAACGATTACCCGGTATTCGGCGTCGGCCCACGAAACGCCAACTACTTTACCTTCTACTATGGTGCCGATATTTTGGGCCGAACGATCCACAGCCAATCGCTCCAGCTGATGGCCGACACGGGTTACGTCGGGTTCGCGTGCTACGCCTCGGTCATGGTCTGCACGGCCCGGGCCCTCCGACGATCCCGCAAACGGTGGAAGCACGACCGGTCCGAACATGGCCACCAGCTGTACGCCATGGCGTACGGGATCGAAGCCAGTCTAGCGACGTTTTTCATCGGCACCTTCTTCCTGTCGCTGGAAGTGTTCGAGCTGCCCTACTTGCTCGTGCTCTTGGCGGCCCAGCTTCCAACACTGGTGCTGGAACCGGCGAAGCTGCCGACCGCGACACCTCTTCCGGTGCCCTCGGCGCCGCCGCGCCTGTTGCCGCGGCCGGCGTATCAAACACGTTTGCAATGAGCAGTCCGACTCGCAGCTCTTCGCGCTCTGAACCGACGATCCCGTCGACGAAACGCGTCCGCGTTGGTCTGGTTGTTCACGTGATGCAGGTCGCTGGCGCTGAAGTGCTCGTCGCCGAGATTGCGCGGAGTCTGGCCGCGGCTATCGAGCCCACGGTGTTTTGCCTCGATTCACTCGGGGCGTTGGGAGCACAGTTGCGGGCCGAGGGCATTTCGGTCGTGACGCTCGGCAGACGGCCCGGCCTGGATCCAGGCCTCGCCTGGCGCTTCGCCCGTGAGCTGCGACGACGGCGGATCGAGGTCATTCACGCGCATCAGTACACCCCGTTCTTCTACGCCGCCTGCGCCAATGCCTTGACGGCCTTTTCAGCGCGGCTGATTTTCACTGAGCACGGTCGTCACTATCCGGACATTGTCTCGGGCCGTCGCCGGCTGCTGAACCGACTGGTGTTTCGGCACCTGGCCGACGACATCAATGCGGTTTGCCAGTTCAGTGCTCGGAGTTTGGCACAAGTCGATGGATTCGTCGGCCGTTCCATTCCCGTAATTGCGAATGGCGTCGATGTGGCGCGGTATCAGACGGTCCACGACCGCGACGCGATCCGCGACCGCCTGGGACTGGCTCGCGACCGCCAGTACATCCTTCACATCGCACGTTTCCACCCCGTGAAGGATCACCGACTCCTGATTGAGTCGTTTGCCCTGGTGGCCGCCGTCCTCCCTGAAGCCGACCTCTTGCTCGTCGGCGATGGCCCGCTTCGCGCCGAGATTGAACAGCGGGTAGGCGCGCTCGATCTCGGCTCCCGTGTTCGCTTTCTCGGCATCCGCGCCGACGTCCCCGATCTGCTCGCCAGCGCAGATGTCTTCGCCCTGCCCTCGGTGAGCGAGGCGGCGTCGCTCACGTTGATGGAAGCCATGGCCTCAAGTTTGCCGGTCGTGGTCACCGACGTCGGCGGTAACCCTGAACTGGTGACTCATGGCGTTGAGGGCCTGCTCATTCCGCGTCGTGATGCACGCGCGGGGGCCGAGGCTCTGCGGACGCTGCTGAGCGATCCGTCTCTTCGCGCCCGAATGGGTCAAGCCGCTGCCTCTCGCGCACGAAGCCAGTATCGTCTCGACACGACCATCCAGCGATACGGTGAACTGTACGCACGGTTGGGTTGTCGCAATCCGAACATGGCTGGTCGGCACGCGCCGGTCGGGACGACGGCATGACGACGGCTGACTTGCACCGCATCCATCGTCACAGCGCCTCAGGTCACGACGACGCCAGTCGTAACGTTCGTCGTCCCTGTGAAAAACGATGCAGAACGGCTGGCTCTGGCACTCGGCGCGCTGCGGGCCAACGACCTTCCGCCTCATCGGATGGAAATCATCGTGGCAGACAATGGGTCATCCGACGATTCCGTTGAAGTCGCCCGCGCGCATGGCGCTCGCGTCCTCGTCCACCCCGAGCTGACCGTGGCGCAACTGCGCAACCGTGCGGCGGCTGAAGCGTCGGGTGACGTGCTCGCGTTTGTCGATGCCGACCACGTGATTGCCGCGACCTGGTTGATCCACGCGATCTCCGATTTGCAGGGCCCGGCCGTCGCGGCGGCAGGCGCACTTTGCGTACCGCCCAGCCCTGGCACCTGGGTGCAACGCATGTATGGATTACTTCGTGGGCGCTCCCAAGGCATCGCGGATGTCCCATGGCTGGGAAGCGGAAATCTGGTGGTGTGGCGTTGGGCGTTCGAGCAGGTGGGTGGCTTCGATGAGTCGCTGCACACTTGTGAGGACGTCGACTTGTGTCAACGACTGAGGGCTGCGAACTTGCGTCTGATCGGCGATGAGCGACTGCTGAGCGTCCACCTCGGCGACCCGGCCACTCTCAGGGCCTTGTTCACGTCCGAACGCTGGCGTGGTCGCGACAACTTGCGCGTCTCCCTACAGGGCGGTCTCAGCCTGCGCGATCTTCCGGGTGTGCTGGCGCCGGTGCTCGGCGTCGGCTTCGGGGGTGTGGCAATCGTCGGCGTCCTGCTGTCACCGTTCTGGGGGGTTCGCTCTCTCGTATGGAGTGCGATCGCCATCGCGTCGTTCATCGCGCTGACGACGCCGCGCGCCGTTCGCATGGCCATACGGGGGCGGTTACGCGACCCGCTGAAGTGGCTCCAGGCGCTGATTGTCGCTGGCACGTATGACGCCGGTCGTGCAGCCGCGCTCGTCGTGCAATCGTCCTATCACAGGCGCGGCGCGCCAACCGGACACGCCGCATGAATCGACCGATTCGCGTGCTCGAGCTCCGCAGCGTGCGCGGCACCGGCGGCGGGCCCGAGAAGACGATCATGCTCGGAGCAGCCGGCACGGACCCGACACGGTTCTCCGTAACGGTCTGCTACATTCGCGACCGCCGTGATGACGTTTTTACGCTCGACCACAGAGCGAAGCACCTGGGGATCGACTATGTCGAGGTCCTCGAGTCACACTCGTTCGACCGGTCAATCATCGAGCCGCTTCGTCAGTTGCTTCGATCCCGTCAGATCGACATCGTCCACTCGCACGACTACAAGACAAATCTGCTGGCGCTCCTGCTGGCGCGCCTCGAGAAGATCGTTCCGCTCTCAACTGCCCATGGGTGGACAGGCAATTCAGGTCGCGAACGTTGGCTCTACTATCCAGCGGATCGCCGACTGCTGGCGTGGTTCCCTCGGGTCATCGCGGTGTCCGGAGATATTCGCGACGCGCTCGTACGGGCCGGAGCCCGCGCAGACAGAGTAACGGTCGTGCTCAACGGTATCGATCCCGAGCGCTTCAAGCGAAATCGCGATCTGGAAAGTACGGCTCGTCGCCGGCTTGCAGATCGAACCGTCCCACACGGTGATCGGCGCGGTGGGCCGACTCGCGCGTCAAAAAAGGTTCGATCTGTTGCTCGACGCCATCGGGCCATTGCTGAAGCGGTTTCCTCACCTGCTCGTTGTGATCGCGGGAGACGGCGAGCTCAAGGACACGCTGGCGCACCACGCCCGCACGCGTGGTTTGGCGTCACTCTGCCGCTTCACCGGTCACGTCGAAGATGTCATCAGCCTGCACCACGCGTTCGACCTCTTCGTTCAAGCGTCGGATTACGAAGGAACACCAAATGCCGTACTCGAGGCCATGGCGCTCGAAACGCCGGTGGTGGCAACCGACGCGGGAGGGACTGCCGAGCTGGTCGGCCACGGGATCCATGGATTGATCACCCCTCGTGGGAATGTCCGAGCACTTACGGACGCACTTGAAGCCTGTCTTCAAGACCCAGCCGCGGCCCGCGCGCGGGCTCGCGCTGCCCGCGCCAGGGTCGAGAACGAGATTTCCTTCGAGCACCGAATGCGGTCGGTGGAAGCCATTTACGAAGCACTTGCCAAGGGCCGCGCGCGCAGCTCAACCGATTTGAGGCAGCCGGCCAACCGTCACGTCGATGCGTGACGCTGTCAGGTCGGGGCTCGGGCCGGTCGTCGAGCCGATTCCGGCGTTCCGCGTGGCCGTCGGTGTCCCCGCGCGTTGTGAGATCACGTCGTGTGGAGGAACAGCCACCAACCTACGAGTCCTAGTGCGCCTAGGCCGCTCAGCGCCAAAGCTGTGACCAGGCGCTTCAGCGCCCCCTCCATCTGGGGTCTGAACACCGCTTGTGTTCCATAGTCCGCCGGCGGCACGACAACAGCGTCGATCGGCGCGTCCGGCTGCTGAAACCACGCGTGCATGAAGCCGTGTGTCAGCATCATCACCACCGGCCGCGCGAGAGTCCGCGTCGGCATCCGGGCCAGCGTCTCTGTGGAAGTCTGAAAGAAGAAGTCAGAGCGCTCGAGATACGTGCGGCGTTCATCGCCGCGCGCATGACGGGCCGCGTACTTGAACACGTCACTCTTACGCATCTCCATCGCCGCCCACGACTCGGTCGGAAACTCGAGTTGCTCCGGATGGTCGAGATATCGCCGTTCGTGAGCCGCCATCCAACGTGCGTAATGCAGCAGGCTTGCCTGGGCGTAGCCGTACATGTAGTCAAACTGCTCGCGCTCAGCCTTGACGTCGAGGTACTTGCCAACGGCCTGAAGCATCATGGTGTAGAACCAGCGTCGCTCGGCGTCGAGCAACTGGTGCCGGTCGATGTTCTCCGTGGGATGCATGCACCGCCGAATCAGCTGTTCGGCCTTGTCGAGATAGCGCCGCTCGTTGGTGAGCTCATAGGCATCGACTAACGCGTTCACGGAGTTGCCGGAGGCGCGCCCGGGGCCGTGATAGGCGACTTGGGACACGGATGCCAGACCCGTATAGCCCCGATCGATCCACCACAGACGGTGTCGCCCGCGGGTCATCCCGATCGATCACAAATGCTCCCAGGTCGATCGCCGCGTCGCGCGACCAGGTCGCGCCGGTCATCAGGTGCTGAAGCTTGAGGCCGGTTGTGTAGTTGTGATCACATGCGGGGCCACCACCCTGCACGCCATCGGCGCGCGGATAACTGCGATGTGTTGACGTGCCAGCGTCGATGTAGTGCACGGTATGCCAAAACAAGCCGCGGTTGTACGGCACCCTGTCTGCGGTCGTATGGTAAATGTCGATATCGACGACGTGTCGCGCCAGCGCCGCCATCTGGCGCCACCATCGCAGGTCGCCGCTGCGCATGAATTGGTAGGCGAATCCCGCAATGGCATCGTACTGATTGTTGTAATGAGATACCAGGCGGCCCGGCGCATGGATCGCCTCGTGATCAGCGTAGATGTCGCCATAGTGCCGCCAGCCGTACTCATCGATCCGCTCGCGTTTGGCCTCAAACGTGTCTGGTCCGTCGAGCGCCGCGTAACACAAGTCCACGTACGCCTGGTTGCGATCAATGGCCAGGGGTGTGAGGTAAGGCACCGCGCCGCTCGCCGCATACCATTCCGGTGAGCAACGGGCGACAGCAGGGGTCCTCACCCACTCCAGCGTCTCGGCGCCGATGCGATCGGGGCCGAAGGCAATCGTGAAAGGCGTCGTCGTTTGCTCGCCACCTTGTAGTTCGTGCAGGTCGGCGGCTTGCCGGGGAAAACACGACAGCGTCAGCGTAGTGCCATCGAACGCTATGGCTTTGGGAAACGTCTGCCAGAATTCAGGCAGCGCAGCCGCCCATTCTTTCTCACCACTCGCGAGGTGCACCGTCGGCGTCGCCCGTAGGCCAAACACGTCGCCGCGATCGGTTCGCACGCGATAGCCGCGGAACTGGTGCATGACCTCACCGCGGCGATTCACGTGAACCGAGCTCTTCCACTGTTCGCCGCCGCTCGAGTCTTGATAGATTTCGAACGGGAGGTCAATCGGCGCCCCCGGGGTTGACGGATCGATCGAGACG
This sequence comes from uncultured Acidobacteriota bacterium, assembly GCA_963734095.1. Taxonomy (GTDB): domain Bacteria; phylum Acidobacteriota; class Vicinamibacteria; order Vicinamibacterales; family UBA2999; genus JACCSI01. The sequence goes on from CAVTGK010000061.1 coordinate 418,980, forward strand.
GTGGCGTTCCGCAGCTCCTCGGCGCCGAGCGTCAGCGCGAGCGACAATTCTCGCACCATCAATGATCCGGGGTCGCCCAGGCTCCAGATCCCGCCGCCATGCCTGGCGCGCCGCGGGTTGCGCAGCGTGAGCTCGAAGGACACGACCGGCGAACCCGCATAGAAGTGCGTCAAGCAGCGCAGTTCGAGTTGGCTGGTGCCGACCCTGCCACGAGACGAAATGGTGGCCCGCAGTGGACCACGTCGTTCAACCGCTACTTCGTGGAGAACGAGCGCGTGCCGCACCCCGGATTCGTCTTCGCAGAGTAGACCACTCAGAACAGGATCGAGGAGCGCCCGGCCCGATCGATCAGTGGCGCGCTCGAACGGGAACCGCGTGCCGCGCTGCAGCACGAACGTCGCCACACCTGTGTCGACCGATACTCCGCTTGCGGATTCAGCGACGCTCAGTGGACATGCGAGATCGGCGTCGAGCGCAGTCTCCGCCGTCAATTGGTACTGTGATGACTGGCCGGGCGCTCCGTCGGCCCGCCAATCCAGCAGCAGCCAACGCACCGACGAATCCGACCAGCGGTCCAAGACAGTCGTTTGCACGGGGACCGGATCGCCGCTCGCCGAACGCAAGCTGACACCCGCGTCGCGCAGCCGCCCGCGAGGGAGCGGAACGCCGCAGGTGACTGGCTCACCGTGTCGTAAGCGAGTGGCGCCGATATTCGGGAAGTCAACGACGAGAGGAATTGAAAATGCAGTATTGGTAGCAGTCAACGGAGTTGTACGCACGAGTATGTAATTTCAACCGACCGGGCGACGCAATTACGTCCCGCTCGGCGGATATCGTTACCTGGTATCGGTCGGCGCGTTGCCTACGCCATCGCATTTTTGTGTAAAGATAGCAAATCGGGGTGGTGTCGCAACCGCTATCCCCGCTGACAGTTTTGTCGCATGCGTTTCACGAGCGAGATCGGCAACTCAGGTTGAGATTTGTCGATTGCTCGGTTCTGCGCGCCATCCGAACGTTCGCGTGTCAAAAGTTTCACTGCCTCACGCGGTTCGTCAACGCCGTGCCGATCACCCTTCAAGGCACAGCTCTTGCGAGGCCGCGATGCGGCCGTGCGGCTGTGTGCAATGAAACCGGCGGCACGAATGACATCGAGTTTTGTGAGCCAAGGCAGACCATGAGACGACTTCAGTACCAGGCAGAACCATTCACGAATCAACCGATGACGCGGTTCGGCAGGCGCCCGCGCATCCTGACGATTATTGCCGGCTTGGTCCTCATAGCCGCCTCGTTGGAATTGCTCGCGCAGGGTGCGCCGCCCCGGAATTTGCGGATCGTCCCCCCGCCGACCGCGCCGACCACGCCGCCGCCGGCACCGCCCGCGCCCTCGCCGCCCAGAACGGGCTTGCTGGCGCCTTCGGATCTCACTTATCTGGGGGCGATGCGAGGCCCATCGGCGGCTGGAGGTTCTGCGGGCGCGCTTGCTGGCAGAACGGTCGGAAGTCAAATCTACTTCTTCATGATCAATCGTGACGGTGAAGTGTTCGAGTTCCCCTACGTCGGGCAGTCGCTCGACTTAAACACGGCGCCGATAGCACCCGTGCAGCGGGCATGGGGCTGGGTCGCGTGGAACGGCAACGATCGACGCGACATCAGTTGGGATTACAATACGGGGGCCGTTCGAACACGAGGACGACCGGCAACCCATGGCCCTATTTCGGCCTCGCCTACCACGACAACAAGCTGTACTGGAGCTACCTCGATTACTACAACACGATGTACGGTGATTCTGATCACTGTGTCGGTTTCACGAACCTTTCTGGCGACCCCAATACGAACTGGGCCCGCGGACCTTTTCGATTCAATTGGAACGTCAAGCATTTGTGCGGCAATCTCCTCAACACACCACGCGGGTTGGGACTGATCGGCAGCATGATGGCGATGAGCCGCAATACCGACAACACGTGGGGACCCTCGCTGTTCGTCCGCCCGTATCCGACGATGTCCGACGCGGGCGGCTACCAGAGTCCGCGGCTCAGCGTGACACCGTTGCTCGACCACTCGCAAACGCAGCGCTCACAGCGCGCCGGCGACTACCGGCCCAACGAACTCGACCCGTACAACCCCGACATGTTCCCTTCAGGTGGGCAGGGCTATTGGACGCAGCGCGATCGCATGTCCGTGGCGGCGTGGATTGAAACCGCGAGGGGCAAGGTTGGGATTGTGTTCATGGGCGGCATGGCCACCGGCCAGGTTTGGTACGGGAGTTGGGACGCGGGTCCACACGGTGAAACGAACAGATGCCGATCTGCCGACCGCGGCGAGAACGCGGTAGGGTTCCGTCCCGAGTGGCGGATTTACGATCCGCTCGACCTGACCGGATCGAATCTGCGCGCTGCTCCCAGGTTCACGTTCAACCCCACGAGCCTGACAAATGGTTACTGGTCGATGTACGCGTGCGAACAGTATTCGACGGGCGCGTACTACGATCAGGCGAGCGGCAAGCTGTTTGTCACCGGCGGCTGGGACAGTTCGGGGGTGCCGATCATCAACGTGTGGCAGGTGACTCCGTAGCACTGGTCCCACGGCCGGGCGCCGTCGCCGCATTCTCCCGGGTTGCCGACCGACGAAAAGTGGCCAGGATGCAGGCCCGGCCCTGTGCCAGGGATGGATGCCGAAAGGTGCGAATGAGGCCAAGCTCCAGGGTCATGAGGGGCGGCACACGGATGAACTGCGGAGACGCATCGACATAGCGGAACGTTTCGATCACGAGCCCCACGCGGGCGGCTATGGCCGATAAGGCCGCCACCGAGTTGGCGCGATAGTACGTGCGATAGACGTCCGACGCCTTGCGGTTCAGCAGCAGTCTCGCCAGCGGAACGAGCAGCACTTGCGGGACCAGCCGTGTCAGCATCGTGGTGTACCCGCGGGCATTTGGCGTGTGAATGATAATGCGGCCCTGGGGTTGAACCACCCGCTTCAACTCCTCGAACAATGCCGTGGGATCCTCGACATGTTCAACGACCATGTTCGCGGTCACCAGGCTGAAACTTTCATCGTCGAAGGGGAGCGATTCGACATCGCCGATCACCCGCCATCTGACGTCGGAGTTTCGACGAATCGCCTGCTGGTCTAAATCGATCCCGACCGTCACCCATTCGCGCGTATCGAGCTGCCGATGCGAACGAGCCAGCCACGTCGGCAGAACTGCCGGTCCACAGCCAACATCGAGCCATCGGCCCTTTCCCTTGAGGGCCTCGCTCAGCGTTTCAGCGTAGTCATACTGCGAGTTTCTAAGGCCAGGCGTCAGCCGCGCCCGCATCAGGCCATAAAACCGCGCGCAGACCTGGTCATATGACGACAACTGGCCGTCTGGTAAGGGCGACTGCACGAGACATTCTCTACCGATCCGGTTCGCGTTCGGTGCTACCGCTGGCGCTGGCTCGACGGGTGAGGAACCAAAAAGGGGCCGATGGCCAGGTAGTCGAGATTGCCCTGCAGGAACGCGCGGATGGCATCGTCTGGCGTGCAGACGATCGGCTCCTCGTGCATGTTGAAGCTGGTGTTGATCACCGACGGAATGCCGCTCAGCTGGTAATACTCGCTGATGATCCGATGGAAGCTCGGGTTCGACTCGTGCGTCACCAGCTGCGGCCGCGCGGTTCCGTCGACGTGCACGGCGGCCGGTGAATCACTCTTCATTTCTCGGTGCAGTCGAATGTCAAGGTCATGAACTGGGCTGCGTAGTCAGCGCCATCGATGTTGCGATAGCACTCGTCGCGCTTTTCGTACAGCGTGGCCGGCGCGAATGGCATGAACTCGGTTCGGCCGAGCCGCTGATTCAGCCACTGATTCACTTCCGGCTCTTTCGCGTGGTACAGAATCGACCGGTTGCCGAGCGCCCGAGGACCGTATTCCATTCGCCCGTCGAAACGCGCGACCACTTTGCCGTCGGCGATCAAGCGCGCCATCATCGGCTCGATCGGAGTCGTGCCGTGGTGAATGAGGCTGCGACGTCTGCAGCGCCTCCGCAATCTCGTCCGAACTGAACTCGGTCCCAAGATACACATCGTCGATGGCGTTGCGAGAGCCGATCGCACCCTGCGAACTCCAGCAGCGCGGCGCCGGTTCCACACCCGCCGTCGCCCATATTGGGATGAATGAACAACGCCGTCCACGTTCGGCAGTTCGCGGATCCGCTGATTGAGCTTGACGTTGGCGACGACTCCGCCCGACAGCACGAGGTTTCGGATGCCCGTCTGCTGCAGATAGTGGCCAACATACGCTCGTGGCCACGCGTTCGAGCACGTGCTGATAGCCCGCGGCGACGTCAATCTTGGGGAACTGGGTCGCCAGCATCCGCGCGAAGTAGAGATTGTTGCTCTCGCGGATGCGGAAAGTTCCCGGCTGCAGATCGAATCGCGCCAGCAGCACGTCTCGCAGAACCGCAGGATCGCCATAGGCTGCCAGCCCGACGATCTTGCCTTCGTGCCGGCTCGGCTTGAAGCCCAGACGCCGAGGTGACCGATTCGTAGAACGTTCCCAGCGAGTGCGGGTACTCCACGCCGTGCACCCGCTCGAATCTTCCCGCCACGGCCGACGCTGATGCTGCCGGCCAGTCCGGATCCATAGCCATCGAGCGTCACGATCAACGCTTCGTCGAAACCGCTCGTGTAGTACGCGTTCGCCGCGTGGCTCAGATGGTGCTCGACACGTTTCAGCTTCTGTCGCAGGCCGAGTTCTTCGAGCGCGCTTTCGAGCTCTTCTTGCCACTTCTGATGAAACAGGCTGGCGTCGCGTCCCCACTGCTCCGAGGGGCGTTTGGCGACGTTGCGCGAGATGACCCTTCGTTCGCGAGAATCCGGTAGGCCAGCGACTTGGCGAACCCTTTCTCCATCCGCTCGTTGGGGTCGCGCAGGCCAGGAATCGGCCGTCGACACGGGCAGGAATACGCGTGACTGCGCCTCGCGCATCAGGTCGCTCCACTGCCCACCATCGTCGATGAACTCCCGCTCGGCATCCAGGTTTCCGCGGAAGAGGCGGGTCTCCTCCGCCGAGGTGAAGAATGGATACGTGACGCAATCGATCTCAGCGGCCTCCAGTGCCGCGCATACTGAACCGCCGCCTGCAAGGCGTGCCACGGAAAGCCGTCCTGCAGCTTCACTCGGCTGAAGCGCTCCTCGCCCGCCGCAAACACGATGCGGCCGTCTTCAACAATCGTGACCGTAGAATCCTTGTCCAACGGCGAAATACCGAACACTCTCATGAATCGGATTCCGCCATGGTAGAGACATCCTGGTGCGGAACATCTGCGGGCTCGTCGCGACGCCCTTCAAGTCGGTGCATGAAGAACTCGCAGAACCGTTCGATGTCGCCGAAGAAACGACATGGAGATCTGCCTCGAGATCGAACATAAGGCGTATGGCCGGGCTCGACAGACGGACTATGGAACGACATGCGTGAACGTGCGACAGCCGCGAGCGAACAGGCTGCGAGACCAGACCGCGCATCTCCTCGAACGTAGTTCCCTCGGGCGTCAGCATGATCCTGTTGACGGCGCCGAGTCTTCGCGAACACGCCCACGGCGCGCGAACCGTCGACAACTGGACGGTGACGCCAGCCGGTGCGAACGCGGGCCGCAGCCGAGCCCAGCCACCCGACATAGTCGATCGTGCACGGAATTTCGAGCAGCTGGCTGGTCAGAAAGAAAGGGTTGGCATCGAAGGCGACGAAAAACGGGCCCTCCTCCGCGCTGAAGTCCATCCTCGGGCTCACACTCGCAGTCGACTTCGAAGCCAAGTCGTCAGAATCGCCACGGTCTGGACCCCAGGCCATACCGGCCGGCCTTGAAGACCGTCGGCGCGGAGCGAATCGCGCTGCGATCGCCTCGCGCAGCGCCGTCGAGCTTGGCACGCTGCAGCGACGGTGGCAGGTTGAACGTGAAGCTGTTTCGAGGCTTGAGTTCTTCGTCGTAAGGCGGATTGACCCAGGGGTGCAGGTGGGCGCCGATCTGACACCGCTCGCTCGCGGCGATCTCCCGCAGCGGCTCGAAGCCATCGGCTTGCGTTGCGACTGGATAGTCGATGACATAGGTCGGCTTGATGCCAAACCGATCGAAGATCGTTTGCATCCGACCAATGTGCCGCATGCGCCGTGACCGCGGTGCTCGCACGCGAGAACGGCGCATTCCAGTCGAACTCCTCTTCGGTATCGACGACCACGAACAAGTCGCGGCTTCCAGTCAGCGGGTTGAACGACGCCGCGCGTAAACGGCAGGTCACCCTGGGGGGCGCTCGGCGTCACGGTACCTGCCTGATGACGTGTGGACCGAGCCACCGGCTCACCGCGACCGGCAGCCGCCGCCAGGCACGAATGAAGAACTCCATTCGTGGGTTCGAGGTGCCATGGTCTGGCAGCGAATCCTTGCGACAACATCACGTATTCCCAGTGCAGCGGCACGTCCTCGGCCCCCCATTGCTGCTTGAAGTGATGCGTGCCGCCGTCGCGCGTCGAACGCCCGAAGTCGAAGATGCGGCGCCGCCGGCGATGGCAGCTTCGATCATCGACCAATACAGGAGCATGTTCGGCGACAGCGGACGATACTCCCGGAGCGAGGAGGCCCACGGCACAAGGACCGTCTCACGCCACGCGAGCGAAATCCCCGCCGCCATCGTGGCGCCGCCCCGCCGGACCAGGAACACGCGAACGCGTGTGGCCGAACACGTCGAATACCGTGCTGAACAAGGAGCGTGGAAACACGGGCGTGCCCAGGTCGCGCATGTTCGTCGCAGAAGACGTCGTAGAACTCGTCGAGCTTCTCGGCTCCGCTCACTTCGGTCGTCAGCCCTTCTTTCTGCGCCTTTCGGACCTGGTTACGGACTTTTCGATCGAGCGCCGTCCACAGCTCCTGCGCGTCCGACGGCAGGCGAAGGCGGGCGCCGACCTTGTGTTGCCGTGCCAGCAATTCGCGGCAGTGACGCTGACGTGTTGCGCAACTCGACATGCGTTGCGCCGAACGCGCGACCCAGCGTCGTCGCCTCACGCACTAATGCGGCCGAAGCAGCGGCATCCGACGTCAGCAAACCGCCGTAATTCGCATAGGGCACCGAGACAAGCGACCGGCCAAAGAGCAGCGATTTGAACTTTACCAGCGGTAAGACGCCGACAATCTGTCCGTCTCGTCGCGCCGTCAGGTAGAGCGGCTCCTGACCGAACACGTCGTCGGAAAATGGTCCCGCCATTCCGCGAGATGTTCGACGGTGCCCTCAGGATGCCCTTCGACATAGCGATTCCACGCCACGCCATCGTCGCGCAAGGCCGACACGGTCAACGAGGTCATGGGCGTGGAGATGAGCCGGCGTCGGCACAGGAATCCCGCGCATTGGCAACCGCTGTCATGAGCATCTCGTCCGCAACTACCAGGCGTATGGCAGCGGATAGACTGGCAGCCGTTCGTTTCGGGGGCTGCTGTGCTTGAGCTGCGACACCATCGACTCGATTGAGTCGAAGCGAAAGTCGGTCAACAGTTGTCGCAGGCGGTTCTCCGTGTCCTCCAGGTGCCGGTAGTGCCGGAACCGGCCAAGCCGGCCGGCCGCCAGCCGCGGCTGGTCGGGATCGATCTCCCAGGGATGCAGATAGAACACGGCAGGCCGCCCCTCTATGCTGATTGACTCGACTGATGCCCCACTTCGTCCACCAGTACGGAAGAATCCGGAAATACCCACCGCCGGCGACCGGCAGGTTGAGCGGCCCCACTTGCGTCGTCGAGCCCGGCACCTCGACCAAGCGTGCCCACTCGTCGATCGATGCAGGTACGGCGCCGCGCGCCGACACCGGAATCCCATAGCGATCGTGCCTGATCGGAAAAATGCTGGAGTCGTACTCGTAGCCCTCCTCGAGCAGCGCGTCGAGCGCCCACAGCGACTTGGGAGTGATGGAATAGCTGGGCGCGCGGTAGCCGACGACGCGGCGGCCGCAGGCGTCTTCGAGCAGCCGCTTGGCGCGGCGGATATCCTCCCGAAATGCCGCGGGCGTCTGGTCGTAAATCAGACGATGCGCGTAGCCATGCGACGCGATTTCGTGCCCGCGGCGCGCAATCGTCTTGACCAGATCGGGATGGCGATCGCCTACCCATCCGAGGACGAAGAACGTGCTGCGGACGTCGAACTCGTCGAAGAGATCCAGAAGCCGCGTCGTGTTCTGCACGACCCGACTCTCCATCCGATCCCACTGCGACCGCGGGACGATGCCGTCGAACACGCTGACGTGAAAGTAATCCTCCACGTCGATGCTCATCAGGTTGACGACCGGCGCGGGCGCTGCGCCTGGGGCGGAGCTCACTCACGCCCCCTTTCTGAGAATGACCGTCTTGATCGTCTCGAGAATGATGAACAGGTCGAGCGCAAGCGACAGGTTCTTGATGTAGAACAAATCGAACTGCAGCTTCTGCAGCGCATCTTCTGCGGTGGCCCCGTAGGTGTAGCGAACCTGGGCCCATCCCGTCAGCCCCGGCCGAACGATGTGACGCTGCGGATAGAAACGGATCCGCTGTGTCAACTCGGCGACGAACTCAGGACGCTCCGGCCGCGGACCGACGAAGCTCATGTCGCCTTTCAGCACGTTCCAGAGCTGCGGCAATTCGTCGAGGCGACGAGCGACGAAGGAAGCCGCCCGACGGGTGTGACGCGCGGGTCGCCCTCTGACGCCCAGACCGGTCCGGTCGCGGCCTCGGCGTCCTCCCGCATCGATCGAAACTTATGGACCGTGAAAACCCGACCATGTTGACCGACTCGTCTCTGGTGATACCAGATGGAGCCGTTGGACGTCAGCTTGATCGCGACCGCGACCGCCATCATGATGGGCAACGAAACGATCAGGCCCACAATCGAAATACTGATGTCCATCGCCCGTTTGAGGGTCGACAGCACACGGCTTTTCTCGAAGCCGGGCGAAAAAATGAGCCAGCTCGGACGGAGATTCTCGACCGCGATCTTGCCGGTGTAGTCTTCGTAGACCGACGCGAGATGATCGAAGGTCACCCCATCGAGCTTCATCTCGAGCAGCTTGTCCATCGGCAGCTTGCCGCGAGCGTCGGCCAGGCTGACGACCACGCGATCGACTCCTCTGCGCTCGCACGATCGACGGAATGTCTTCGATCGTGCCCATCACGCCGGGGTTGATGACCGGTGCCCCGACCATTTCCGGGTCGGAATCGACGAACCCGACGATCTCCACGCCCAGCTCATGTCGTCGGTCGAAAATCTCCTTCGCCAGCGCCACCGCCGACGGCCCGGTCCCCACCAACAACAGCCGCTCGCGCGGCCGCACGCGCCGGCTGACCCAGTCGAACGCCACGCGCCAGCCAACGACGAGAGTGATGATGAGAACGGCGGCAATCATGAAGACGCCGCGTCCGATGATCAGGGCCGGAAACCAGAAGTAGATCGCCGCCAGCATGAACGACGCCGATCCGAGCGCCTGGACGATACGTACGAAGAGCTCGCGGCGGTCGGACACGAGCCGCAGGTCGTAGAGATCGGCGTAATAGAGACACACCTGGCACACCAGCGCCACCAGCAGGGTCTTGCCAACGCCGTTGTCGTTCAGCAGGATGTACAGTGCACCTTCGCCTAAGCGTACATAGGCCGAGACTGCGACCGCGGAGCCGATCAGGATCGTCTCGAGCGTGATCAGGGCCGTCGAACGCCCCGTCAGCCGGTGCATCAGCAACCTGACCATCAGTTCCTGAAGCACTCGAGGGCGGATCGTAGTAGCCGCCGTAGTAGCCGTAGGCGCCGCTTGTCATGTGGTCGTGCGATCGATTCAACACCACACCGAGCACGCGTTCCCGGCCCAACACCAACAGGGCGCGATTCACCAGATCGTACGACGTTGCTCCCGCCTTCACGACCAGCACCGAGGCGTCGGCCATCGAAGCCAGCAGGTTGGCGTCGGGCATCAGCACGACCGGCGGCGAGTCGACGACGATCCAATCAAACGCCTCGCGGGCCTCGTCGATCACCTGACGCATGCGGTCCGACGTGATGATACCCATCGGATCGGCGCGTTGGACGACCCGCCGGAAGAATCGACAGTTTGTGCGACACCTGTCTGACCGGGAGTCGCCGTTGTTCGCGCGACGTCAGGCCTTCGCTCAGCCCGGACGAGTTATCGACATGAAAGCTCGCGTGCAGCGTGGGTCGACGAAGGTCGGCGTCGATCAGCAGGACGCTCTTGTGATACGACTCGCTCAACGTCAAGGCGAGGTTGGTGGCGGTGAGCGACTTGCCCTCCCCTTGTACCGCGCTCGTAATCAGCACGACTTTCATCCCGTTGGCTGCCTGGGCGTGATGGAGCGTTGCCGCCAACCGACGGTACTGCTCGCGCGAGCCCGGGTCGATATTGCGATCCACGACAACTTTCTCGACGAGGGATTCATCGATTCGCTCGAGCAACGGCTCGGGGCTCGGCGCATCTCGACGAGGTTCGGGCTTGGGCGCTGCCGCCGGCACCGTTGCACGGCTCGGAACCGCGGTCACCTTTCGCGACGACGACGGCCGCCGTTCCGGCATCTCCAGCGGAAACGGTTCCCGCGCCAACACTTCGGGATCGAGGTCGGCGACCTCACCCCGCGTGATCGGCTCTTCCACGGCGCTGCTGCCCCCAGCGGCCTGCTCTGCCTGGGCCTTCCGGAGAGCTTCCTCCACTCGACTCATCGTGTCCTCATCCCTGCGTTCAGTCGCGCGCGTTTAGGAAAAGAGCCGCCAACGCTTCAGCGACATGGATCCGAATCGACTCGTACTCTCATTGGAATCATCGCTGACGCTGTTCGACTCAGGACCCCCTTCAACGGCTGCCGACTCGTCGAGGCTCAGCAACGGGGGTGGCCGATTCCCCGCGTCGGGCGGACCGATCGGCCTGTCGGGGAACAGTTCGTGGCGATCCTCTACGTGGCTCAGATCGAAGTCCTTACACACCTCGAGCACGATCTGGCGAGTGACCGGACGCTGCCCCGCGGCAAAGCTGCTCACGAGGGCATTGTCCGCAAGGACGTTGATCGTGCGCGGAATCCCGTGTGATCGTTCGTGAATCAGCGTGACCGCCTCGCGTGTGAACACGCGCGCCCCCTGCCCCCCTGCGGCCTTCACTCGACCGGCCAGGTACGCGGCGGTCTCGCGCAGGGTCAAGGGTCGCAACTCGCATCGGAGGGCGACACGCTGCTTCAGCTGGCGCAACGCTGGATCCGTCAGGCGAGTGGCAAGCTCGGGCTGCCCGGCGATGATCACGCTCACGAGCTTCTCCTCATTGGTCTCGATGTTCGCCAATAGTCGGATCTCCTCGAGCAATTCCAGCGGCAGGCTCTGCGCCTCGTCGACGATCAGGACCGTGGTCTCGTCCGCCTCGCGACGCCGGCACAGCAGCTCTTCGAACTCCGAGAGAAACACTGCCTTCGACGCCTTGGCCTGCGCGCTGAGGCCAAACCGGTCTGCCAGCATCTCCACGAACTCGTTCCGAGTCAGTGCCGGATTGTGGAGATGGACACAGTGCACCCGCGTCGACTGTCTTCCGACGGCCGTCCGAATCAGCGTGGTCTTCCCGGATCCGGCTTCGCCAATGAGCAGCGTGATCCCCTTGCGACTCGACACCGCATACTCGAGGTTGCTGAGCGCTTCGCCATGAACACCCGTCAGTACCAGAAACCTCGGGTTGGGCGTCAGATCGAACGGGCGTTCGGCCAATCCAAAGAAATGTTCGTACATCACCATCAACTCACAAAGGAAAACGCCACCACGGCCAGGCACACCACGACAGTTGAGCCGAGGCCAACATTCAACGCCACCTGGCGCGCCCGAGCTCGACGACGTTCGACCATCGACGCCATCGCCGGCACCACGGCAAGAACGGGCAACGCGAGCACGCGCGACAACTCGTCATCCGATCGGAACGTTCCATCCCGGTACTCCATCAGGGCGAGAAGCGCAACACCCAACGCCAAGCCCCCGAGCAGTCCCAACAGGTTGATCCGCTGTCGATTGGGGCTGAACGGTTTTTCGGGTAACCGAGCGGGATCGACCAATTGCAACTGTTCACCGATTTGTCGCTTTTCCAGGTCGGCGGCAACCTCCGACTCTTCTCTCTTGGTCAGCAAGCTGGCATAAATTTGCTGCAACGTGGCATAGTCGCGCGTCAGTTCGACCATCTCGGACTCGCGCGTCGGGGCTGCGTCCACGCGACGCTCGTACGCGTCAATCTCAGCTGACAGCTGTGCTTCATCGCTTTGCTTGCGACGCAATCTGTCGGTCGAGCCACGCGACTTCGGCCTGAAAGTCCGCGAGCCGCTTCTGCGCCGCTGTCGGACGCGGCGCGCACGCCGGGCGTCGGCGCGACTTCGGCCGCCACCTTCACTTCGAGATCTCGAATGCGTCGCTTGATAATGCCAATCTCGGGGTGATTGGCCGTGAATCGCTGCTCGAGTCCCGCCAGGGTCACTCTCGCAGCCGCCAACTCTTGGGCCGCCGTCCCAGTCGGCTCCGAAGCCGCCGCACCATTCGCCTCGATGTCGGCTCGCAAATCCTCGATCTGACGGAGGACCGCCATCCGACGGTCTTTATCGCGATTCGTGGACTCGACCACTCGTTGAATTTGCATCTGCATGTTCTGCATGACCTGCAGATTGGAGGTCACCTGCGACGGCAGCTCGGTGGCATACGTCCGCCGATACGTTTCGAGCCGTTGTTCGTGTTCGATCAGCCGTCGTCGCGCCTCTTCGAGTTGAGCCTCGAGGAACTGGCTCGTCCCCTCCGCCAGCGTCGAGCGGGACGTCACGTTCTCCGTAATCACCGACGAGGTCAACCGCTCGGTGACTTTCAGGACGGTGTGGGGATCGGACCCGACATAGCTGACATAAAACGCGTTGGCACGGGCCGGGGCGATGTAAATCGAGTCGCGCAATTGCTTGATGATCGCTTCGTTGATGCCGCCGGCACGGGCTTCCGGGTACAGAGTTGAACTGTTCGATGATCGGTTCGAGGCGCGTGCGACTGAGAATCTGCTGCGTGATCGCTGGCAGCCGCTCTTCGATTCGTCGGGTCACGGCGGGCATGACATAGATGTCCGTCACCCCTTGAGGCACCACCATGATCATCGCTTCAGAGCGATAGCGGTTGGGCAGTCGGCCGGTCACGATCGCGGTCGACGCCGACACCAGCGCGAACGGGATCAGAAACAACCAGATCCGACGACGAAGAATCGACAGGACTTCTTCGGGCGTGTAGGTTTTACCGGGAAGCATTCAGACTCCTCGGGTTGCCCAAAAGTGGCAACCACAGGTTTAAAAAGACCCCCACACTCTGGCGACCGACGCGGCTTGCCAATCCGGTCGGCAGGTCGACGTCGGACTCAAAGGCGTAGTGATAGTAGGAGTAGCGGCCGTCGAGCGCTAGCAATCGCGTCAGGCCAAATGACAGTCCAACGTTGGTCGAGTACGTGATCAACCCATCGTTGCCCGTGTCGGCAAAGCCGATGGTCCCCGTGGAGGCACTGGCATACGCATCGAACGTGAGCCGGGGCGCCAGCACGCCCGTCAACCCGGCCGACAACGCGTCGGAAAAATAGGGATCGACCAATGACTCGAGGAACGCCACGTTTCGGTGATAAGCAACGCCGGCGCTCCACGTTCGCCCCATTTCGTGTTGGAGGCGAGCGCTTCCGATGAACGAATAGTGCAGCAGCTCGCCATCGCTGATGACGGCGCCGCCGGTCTGGAAAGAGAACGTCGTTCGCCGAGACACTGACAAGGCTCGGTTATAGTCGACGCCGACGTCAATCGTGTGACGACCAACATCATCGAAAGCCGATGTCTCGGGGTAACGCGCTTCCGAGTATCCGTAGCCTGCTCGGACGCTCAAATCGCGCCGCACCTCCCGCTGGTAGCGACCGGCGACCGAATGGATCGCCGAGTCCCGCGTCTTCCTCCTCGAAGTCAACGAATCGATACGCGTATGAGAAGACCAGGCTTCCGCGTCGAGAGACATCGTGAGTCACCTCCACTGTCGTGTCGTACGACATGTAGGCATCGAGGGGCGACCCCTGGTTCTGATCAGCGGGGTGCGCCTCCCCCAACTCGGGATCGATCAGCGCCGGGAAGACGTTAAACGTCAGAAAGGGCTGATAGCCGACGGTTTGCCCGAGATTCAACCGCGTCCGCCGACGTTCGAGGACAATCCGACTCGCCCAACGTGCGCCGACACGAAGTCCATGGGCTGATCTTGGTAATAGCGGGTCGTGCTGGACAGGCTTGCGGCAAAATTGACACGTGGCCTGTCGAACTCATACGCGAGACCGGCCCCGAAGTAGCCGAAACTGCCGCCTTCCCAAGTCGCAGCATCGCTCGTCGTCGGGCTCCCGATGTCGCTGAACACACTGTCGTCGTAACCACCGCCGACGTCAAAGGTCGCGGTCATCATGTGATCGCCACCGTCAGCCGCGCCGACGCCGAAGAGTCCGCGATACGGTCGCCCGGGCCGCTGCCCCAGCGACTGCGCGGACGCAACCGACGTAGTGGCCGCCAGGGCACACACAACGAGACCGAGGCCAGGCTTCGTGAACATGACACCAGCAATTAGGGCACGATGACCGTGTCACCAGGTTTAAGGAGGATGTTTTGCTCCAGCTTCTTGCGACGACTGACTTCCTTGTAGTTGAACTGAAAACTGACGGGTTGCCCGTTCTCGTTGCGCAGCACAACAATCCGGTCAACAGCCGCCCATTCGAGGACGCCGCCGGCCTGTGCGAGCAACTGGAGCACGGTGGTTGGTCCTGTGAGTGGATAGGGACCCGCTTTGGCCACCTGACCCGTCACGAAAACCTTGCGACTGTTGATCGCCCTCACCACTACCGTGACTGTCGGTTCCTCGAGAAACTTCTTCGCCGCCTCAGTGATCGTCTGCCGCAGCTGGTCGGGGGTTAGTCCCGCCGCGTGAATGTCGTTGAGCAGCGGGATCGAGATCTTGCCGTCGGGACGCACGGTCACATCTCCCGACACGTCCGCTTCCTTCCAGACATAAACGCCCAACACATCATCCGGACCAATCACATAGTCCGGTGACACTGGCACGCTGACCGGTACGGCCGCAGAGACGTTACCCGCTGGCGTCGCCGGCCTCTTGGCCTACCGGAGGTTTGAGCCAAGCCGGTGGCGCACAGCCACACGACCACAGTCGACACCGCCGCACCATGAACGGCGATTCGACGACGACGTGCGACGTTATCGACCTTCGGCATAATCGCGAAACGTGTGAACAACCTGCGAACGGCCCCGGACGGCCTCGCCCTGCCCTGTCGGTTGTTGCGCGTGAGTTTCATACTGGCGATACTCCTTGAACGGCACCTGACAGTCGTGCTTGCGCAAGAAGTTCAAGAACCGTTTGTAGTCGCGTGGCTCCATGTTGAAGATCCGCGCCACCATCTTGTAGTTGCCGCGAGCTTCTTCCAGGCCCTTCCGGACCAGTTCGCGCACGTCGTTCCGCGTGATCTCACGCCGCATGAACAGCGGGTAGACCGCCGTCCAGAACGATTCGCGTTCTTCGAGCAGACGCTGCAGCAGGTCGTCGGCAACCGTCCGGCGGCGTTCGCGCTTGGGACGCCGCGAAATACTGCGATACATCTGAATCTCGAGCGGCAGGTGCTCCGGGAGCACGACGTCGCTGCGCCCCGTCACGACCAGGCGCTCGATGACGTTGCGTAGCTCACGGACGTTGCCGGGCCACGGGTATTGCGCTGAGCAGTTGGGCTGCCTCGGCCGAGATGGCGCTCACCGCCCGGCCGTTGTTGCGCGTGTACTGCCCCAGGAACAAATCGATCATCGCGGGAATATCCTGGCGACGCTCGCGCAAGCGGGGGAACCGCCAGCTGAATGACGTTGAGACGGTAGAAAAGATCCTCCCGGAAATGGCCCTGCGTTACCATTTCGCGCAGATTTTTGTTCGTTGCGGCGACAATCCGCACATCCACGCGCGTCGTAACACGATCCGTGCCGACTTTCTGCAGCTCGCCCGTTTCAAGAAACCGCAACAGCATGCCTTGCATCCGCAAGGTCATCTCCCCAATCTCGTCCAGGAAGATCGTGCCGCCGTCGGCCATTTCGAGCTTGCCCTGTTTGTCGCGATAGGCGCCGGTGAACGAGCCTTTCACGTGCCCGAACAGCTCGGACTCCAGCAGCGTCTCTGACAGGCCGGCGCAGTTGACCGCACTCATCGCGCGATGGGCACGTGGACTGAGTTGATGAATGCTGTTGGCCACCAGCTCTTTGCCCACGCCGCTCTCGCCGGTGATCAGACACCTTGGCGTCGGACCGCGCGATACGACCGATCTCTTGAATGAGCTCGATCATGGCCGGCGTGCTGCCGATCAACTGCCCGGTGATCGGGCCTCTTGAATTGTGTGGCGTTCATCTCAGGTCTTCCTTCGCGATCCCAAGTGATCTACGCGGTCTGTCCAGCGCTGACGCTACTCGTCGTGCGCCGGTCGTGAGGACACGTCTTGATAGAGACGACCTTCGGTCGTGATGCGAGACGCACCGCCCAACGCGCTGACGCTCGAGAACACGAACACCCGGGGATGGACGCGCGTGCGCAGAACCTCCAGCAGACGCAAGTCGCCCTTAACGATTAGACTTTTGTCAGCCTCTTACGCCAGGTTGGGCGCAATGCGCAGGTGAGAACCGAATGATTCCACGACACCACGCTGACCAAAAGTCAAAACCAACTCCGACGAAAGTCGCCCGCTTCAAACTGACACGAACGTACTGAGGCGACCACGAGGAGAGCTTAGCACGCACAGACAGCGAGACTAGCACGAAGGTTTCCACGCCTGCACGGTAAATTTTGCCAAGCTCGACGTCGTCAGAAGTCAACCCGCTGGGGCAGTGAATAAATCGCGAAGACAAACCTGTACGCGAGGCCACCGGCGCTCATGGTCATCACGATCGGTATCACGCACGTTAGACGACCAAGCGACGATTCTTTGACAGTCTTTCGACACTGAACGATCAGGATTCGGCGACCGGCGGCGCCGTCGCGCGCTGAGCCCTCCGGTGTTCGGGCAGGTGACCAACCGGCCGTGACCCGAGCGCACGTCTTCCACGGGCGACGTGGCAAATCGTATAATCTCGCCGGCTCGACCGTACGCCACGCTGGTGTACCCTGAGTCGGTGCAGGCGTGGTCCCCAGACGCCCGGTCCAGGTCGCGTGGACCTTCGAGCGCCACCGAGTCGTTCCCAACGCTTTCACGGCTACGCTCGGCAGTCGTGGGTGGTCCGGCGCTATTCGGCGTCCTCTTGCTGTTGGTCCTCGCGCAGCAGGGTTCGAGCGGCTTCTTCGCCACCGAGCTGGCGCGACATCCCGACGAGCCCGCCCATTTTGTGACCGGGGTGCTCGTGTTCGATTACCTACGCAGCGGTTTCACGCAGGCACCACTTGCGTTTGCTGAGCAGTTCTACGAGCAGTATCCAAAGGTGGCGTTCGGGCACTGGCCGCCGATGTTCTATGCCCTCCAGGGCATCTGGTATGCGGCTTTTGGCGCTCAGCCTCACAGCCTGATCCTGCTGTTGGGCGTCGTGACGGCTCTGACGGCGGCCTTGCTCTTCTGGCGCACGATGCGGCGTCATGGCGCGGTAATTGGCAGCGTCACCACCGCGCTCTTCCTCGCGACGCCCGTGGTTCAGTACCTCAACGTTGATCGTCGGCTCCGACTCGCTCGTCACGCTGTTGTCCTTCGGCGCAGTACTCGCGTTCATCGACTTCATGCGACTCGGGCGCGGTCGATCCCTTGCGACTTTTGCGATCTTGGCCCTGGTGGGCCTTCTCACCAAGGGGACTGCCATCGCGCTGGCGTTGTTTGCCCTCATCGCCCCGGTGCTGGCCCGACGGACGGCTCTCTTTCGATCGCGGGCGCTGTGGGTGACAGGCGCGGCTATCAGCGCCCTCATCGTTCCCTTGTACTTCGCGTCGCTCCAACTTGGTCAACACGGTGCGCTGAGCGATCTCATCAGATACAGTGCCGATCCGACCGCTCGCCTCTTTGTGCTGGGACAGTTTGCGAACCTCACGTCGCTCGTTGTTTTTGCCGGTGCGGTCCTTGGCGTTGCGGTGCTCGTTGGTCGCCACTGGAGGAGCGCCGCCTTCGACGATCGCCGCGACGACGCCGCCGCGGCGCTCGCCTGGCTCATCGCCGTGGTCGGCTTCCAGGTGCTCTCGCCAATCACGGGCGAACCGCGATATCTGCTGCCGGCGGTGGTTGCGGTGCTCTTGTTGTTTGCGGAAGGACTCCACGCGCTTCATGAAGTGCTGCTCACGCGGTGGCGGCGAGTACCGGCCGCGCTTGTTCCCGTCGGGCTCGGCCTGCTCGCCCTGGCGACGCAGTGGTCGCCGCTTCCTCTGCTAACCACTGGATACGCCAACGTCGCTCGGGCCATTCCAACCGTCGGAGAGGCTCCCGTCCGCGTTCTTATTTCGTCAAACTCTCAAGGCGAGGGTGCGTTCGTGGCGGAACGTCTTGTTCACGACCCCGCACGAACGACTTACGTGCTGCGCGCTTACAAAGTGCTGGTCGACGACGACTGGTTTGGAACGGCGTACCGGCTCAAGGTGGAAACGACTGCGGCGCTGCGTGAGCTGTTGTTGAAAGACGCCGTCGGGTTCGTCGTCATTGATGATTTCGGCCAGCCTCCCGGTCGGGCCCAGGCTCATCATCAGCTGTTGCATCAAACGGTGGCCGCCTATCCGAACGAATTCAGTCTGATGGGGCGCTTCGACGTCACGTTCGGCAGCGCCACGATTCCAGGCGCGCTGCTCCTGTACCGGCACGACGCTGACGACTCCGGAGTGGCGGCCAGAGTCAGAGCCGCGGCGACACCATCACCGCTGATTGGCGGGTGCGCCGATGACCGCTGGACGGGTATCTCCGCAGACCTCGGTCATCATCCCCGCCCGCAACTGCCCCGCGCACTTGGGCGCCGCACTTCGCAGCATCGCGTTGTCGACCTATCGCGACTACGAGATCATCGTTGTCAATGATGCATCGACCGATCGGACCCGCGACGAAGCGGTGGCAGCCGGCGCCACTGTGATCGACCTTCCTGATCAGCGCGGTCCCGCCGCCGCGCGCAACGCCGGCGTCCGGAGCGCGCGTGGCGAGGTCATTGTGTTTCTCGATGCCGACGTCTGCGTCCAGCCTGACACGCTCGAGCGGCTCGTGCGCACGTTGATTCAGCGACCGGACGTGGTGGCAGTGTTCGGCTCCTACGATCGAACGCCCCACGCCGGCAATATCGTGTCGCAATACCGGAACCTCGTGCACCACTTCGTGCATCAGACCTCGTCGACGACCGCATCGACGTTCTGGGCCGGGTGCGGGGCGATTCGCCGCCGCGTCTTCGTGGACATCGGCGGCTTCGATGAAGGGTACTCGCGTCCCAGTGTTGAGGACATCGAGCTCGGCATGCGACTTCGAGCCGCTGGACATGCGATTCTTCTCGATCACAGCGTCCAGGTTCAGCATCTCAAGCGCTGGGACCTGTGGGGCATGCTCGTGACGGACATCTTCTCGCGCGGCGTGCCATGGACTCGGCTGTTGTTGAAAGCGCGGGCGGTCCCGAACGACCTCAACCTGAAGATCAGCCAGCGCGTCAGCGCCGTCCTGGCGCTGGTCACCCTCGGCCTGATCATTGCGATGGCGCTCGAGAATCCGTGGGTGTGGGCAGTCGCTCTCTTGAGTTTGGTCGCGTTTCTGATGCTGGACGAGTGGTCCTTGACCCGCCGAGTACCGGACGTGATGCGGATCATCGGCGTCGCCCTTGCCATCACGGTCGTCGGCGCCGCCGTGTATTTCTCGCCAAAGCTCGCCAGCCTGGTTCTCCTTCTGCTCCTCGTGCTGGCGCTGATCAACGTCCAGTCATACTCGTTCTTTGCTCGCGAGCGCCATCCCCTATTTGCGCTTCTCGTTCTCCCTCTGCATTTGCTGTTTCTCTGGTACAGCATGTTTGCGTTCGGCCTCGGCGTGCTGAGTAGCGCCTTCGACTTCGTCAGCCGGAAGAACCCCGGCTCGCGTGGGCGACGGTCCATCACTCCACCATCAGCGGATCACGGACAAACGAGGACCGATGCGCGCTGACTCCGCACCAGCATCAGTGCAGCCAGACGAGGCGCCCGCGTGTGACATTTCGGTCGTGATCCCGACCAGGAATCGGCCCACGAAGCTCCACCGCTGCCTCGTTGCGCTATCGAACCAAACGCTCGATCACAACCGATTCGAAGTGATTGTCGTCAACGACGGCGGACGGTCCCTCGATGCTGCACTCGAAGTCTGGCGTACCCGCCTGCGATTGAGAACGCTCGACCAGACTCATGCCGGACCGGCAGCGGCTCGAAACGCAGGGGCGTCAATCGCGCACGGCGCGCTGCTGGCGTTCACGGATGACGACTGCGAGCCGCAGCCCGACTGGCTGAAGGAATGCGCAAACCGGCTGCATGAGGCGCCGAATCAAGCGATTGGTGGACACACGCAGAATGCGCTGCAGGACAACGTCTACTCGACAGCGAGCCAGCTGCTAATCGACTACCTGTACGAGCGCCATGAAGCGGCGGACCGGCACCCCAATAGCCGCACCAGGATGCCGGCGTTTGTGACGTCGAACAACCTGGCCGTCAGCGCGGAGATCTTCAATCGACTGGGCGGTTTCGATCGGTCGTTTACGCGGGCGGCAGCGGAGGACCGCGACTTTTGCGAACGCTGGCAAGAGCATGGCTATCAGCTCGCGCGCGTTCCAGCAGCGGTGGTCAATCACGCGCATCCCCTGACCTTGGCGCGCTTCTGGCGGCAGCACGTCAACTATGGACGCGGGGCCTATACGCTGCGGCGCGTTCGCGCCGCACGGGGAACGCCCCCGACCAAGTTCGAGTCCCTGTCCTTTTACGTCGGCCTCCTCCGGTATCCGTTGCGCTCGCCGTCCCTGAAGAGTCCGCTTTTGATCGCGCTCCTCTTCGTGTCACAGGTCGCCAACGCGTTCGGGTTCCTGGTCGAAAGCGCCCGATCGGCGATCTTGGCGGAGCGGACCTGACCTACCTGGGAAGCCCTCAGAAGACCTCGGACAGTTTCGTTCGAGGCAGCCGGGTACTCCGCAAGAATTGAAAGAAACGCGCGGCCAATCGAGCCCTCCGATCAAGTGAGTGAGTCACGCTTCAAATCCGTAATCGAAAACTGAAACAGTCGAACCAAAACTGCCGGTATAACTGAGCAATAGCACGTGGAACAGGGCAATGGATGAGGCGGTATCCGTCTTGCCGATGCCGGCCCCGTGCAACTTCTCAAATCCGCAACACTCATCGCCGCCTGTCTGTTCGTTTTCGTCGGCCAGCCTGTACTGGCGGCTAGCCTCAACCTTGCGTGGGATCCACCGGAGACCGGCAGCCCCGCCGGTTATATCCTCGGGTACGGCACGCAAAGTGGTGTTTACACCAGTATCGTCAACGTCGGCCCCTCGACGTCTATTACCGTCAACGGCTTATTGGAAGGCCGGACCTATTTCTTCGTCGTCGTGGCGTACGACGCCGCTGGCGTAATCACTCTGCCGACGCCGGAGCTTAGTCGGGCAATGTGCTCAAGTGCGCCTTCGACGCCTAGCGGAATGAGTGTCAACGTCAGCGGCACGCTCGTCAACGTCGCCTGGGCACCGAGTTCCGGCGGCGTCACCGGCTATGTGCTGCACGCGGGTACGACGCCTGGCAATACGGACCTCGCCCTTTGGGTCGATGGAACATCGTTCAGCACTCACGCGCCTCCAGGAACGTATTACTTGCGCACGGTCGCCGTGAGCGATTGCGGGGCCAGCGCGTTGTCAGGCGAGATCGTGGCGACCGTGGGAGCCTCCGCAGAGGTTCTGCCCGGCGCACCCCGCGACTTGACTTTTAGCGTGAACGGATCGGCCGTCCAACTGAATTGGGTGCAGCCGTCGACTGGTGGAGCAACTCGACGGTACATCATCGAGATCCTCAGTGATAATGGCGCCACGATCATCTCGGCATTCGACACGGGTTCGCCCGCCACCTCGATCTCGCACCCAGCCGTCCCGTCGGGTCGCTATAACATCCACATGCACGCCGCGAATAGCGCGGGCGTCGGTCCCCCTTCGGGCACGGTCACGATAGTCGTGCCGTAAGTTCGCGATTCGCGACGGGCACCCGCCGTCAACGGCGGGTGCTCGTATTTGAAGGGGCCGCTAACAATCGGCTGGTAGAATCAGCTTTTATGTTGTTAGCCCAGGCAGTCGGCGAGTACGGCATGCTCAGCGCTGTCTCGTCAGCCGCGCAACGGCTGTCGAACGGCGTGAGCCTTTGGGCGCGCGAAGCTGGACCTGGCACGTGGTTGGTGATCGCCGTTGTCGTTCTGCTCGGACTGCGATCCCTGCTGCGCCGCTAATCGCCAAGGACTCTCCAGTCACGCGCGGACGCCGGCAGCGATCGATACCGAGTTAGGAATCGGCTGCCGTCGCGGCCAAGTGCCCGCTCCGCCGCCGCGTACCTGCGAGGACCGCGTGTGGCTCCTAGCAGCCCGTGGTGAAAAGCCCGCCGGCATTCGACCGGCGATGCATCCCCGCTGGCTGCGTTGCTCCTCCTTCAAATATGGCCCGATATTCTCAGTCGTCGCGCCTTGCCACCCGCGCACTCGCGCCGGCGCGGCCTCGCCGGTCTCGGTGCTCGCCGGGCCTTTCACCACGGGCGGCCCTCCATGTGGCCACAGGTCGAAGTGATCGCGCGCTGCAAGCCGCAGCATCGGGCCCAGGACTTCGTCCAGTTCCTGCGTGAGATCGATACCCGACGTCGATCCCATCGACGTCGCCGTGCATGTTGTGCTCGACAACCTGGCCACCCATCAAGCCCCGATCGGTGCACCGCTGGCTCCTGCGGCATCCGCGCTTCCATCTCCACTTCACACCGACGTACAGGCTCGTGGCTTAATCTGGTCGAACGCTTCTTTGCCGCGCTCACCACTCGAGCGCTCAAACGCGGCTCGCACACGAGCGTGGCGCAACTCCGGGACGCGATCCTCGACCACGTCGCTACCCACAACGACAACCCGCGACCGTTCCGGCTGCTAGGGCGTCACGACGATGGTAACCTTCGAGGTCGCGGGACCCACCCCTCCGCTGTTCGCACCTCGGATCCGCACGTGATACGTGCCTGGTGGCACGTGGCCGCTGACTGCGGTTACCGGCCCGCCGGTGTCGACATTCGCTAACGGCCCATCCTTGTGATCCGTCACCTCGATCAAGTAACGCTCCGGCGCATCACCGGTGGCGGGTGCGTCCCACGCCAGCGTCACGGCCGTGTTGAAAACCTGCCGCCTCGGGTTCCGCGGGGCGCCGGGAGCTTTCTTGCCTCGACCGCCAGACGAGCCAACAGTGACCGACACCTCTCCGGACGCGGGCCCAGAACCACAATCGTTCACGCCTAGAACGCGGACGTAGTACGTCCCCGCAGTAGCCGTGCCTGCGAGTGCGGTCGTGGTCACCGCAATGTCGGCGAGGTCCGCCGATCCGGCACTCGAGCCGACGAGAACTCGATATCCGGTGGGTGCCTCGCCGCCTGGTGGTTGCCAACCGAGCGTCACCAGCGTGTTCGCAACATTAGCGGTGAGATTGGCTGGCGCTCCCGGCGTCGAAGAGCAGCCTCCGATCCGAAGCTCGTTCGACGCGCGCGCTCGGGACCCCTGCGCTGTACGCAAAAGCCGCAAAGAAATAGGTTTGGCCGTCGACCAGATTCGTGAAGGTATGGCTGGTCGATAACCCCACGTCGATGTAATCGGTATACCCCCCACTCTGGAAACCCCACGCGATCGCATACCCGTGCGGTGCTGCACCAGTCGGTGGGTCCCACGCCAGCGTCACGGACCCGGCTTCGGCCGTGTTCGCAAGCACAATGAGAAGGGCACCCACGGCCCCCACGATGAGTCGATTTAGCTGTTGCACGGCGAGCCGTCCGGCAAGACCGGTACCGGCTCATCAATTGCTCCTTTCGTCCCGCGCGTTCTCGTCGCTGCGTAGGGCCTTGGAGCATCGTGCGCTTTTCGCGATCACAATCGCGTCAAGGCTTCAACGAATCGGGTGCCTTGAAATCGGCCACCAATATCGGATTTGGCTTTGCCACGCCCTGACTGACCAGCTAGATCAATTATTCCAATCAACGTGCAACACTCTTGACGCGAAAGTGTAATCTGACAGGTCCGGCGAAGCTGGCACCGTCTCCCCCATGGCTCGTCCATCGGATTGCGAGACCTGTCGTCAATTCGTCGTGAGCAGCACGTATTGTTGCTGTGGTTTGGCGACGCGAACGTGAGTTGGCGTGCCTCAACTTCTAACCCGAATTCCGGACACGCTGGAGTAAGTCGATCGTGAAGTCAGCCCTGGTTGCGGCGCTCGTGCTTTTGTGGCTACTACCCGTCGCCACCCAAAGCCCTGCCCCGTTCGAATCGCCCGCAATGAAGCGCGTCCTCATCCTTCACCAGGAGCTGCCAAGCCGGCCGTTCCGTGCCAGATTCAACGCGGCCTTCGTCGAGGCGATGCGGGCAGACGCCGGACTCCCCCTCGACATCTATGAGGAAGCGCTCGAGTCAGAGCGCTTGTCGAGCGCGGAGGACACGCGGCTTATCACGGACTACCTGAGGAACAAGTTCGCTGACCGTCAGATCGACGTCATCGTCGTAGTGGGAGTCAGGGCCTTGACCTTCGCACGACAGCACCGGGCAATGTTTGGCAGCCCTGCCATCGTGGCCGTGGTCTCACCACTCGACTACTTCAATAATGCCGACGATTATGTGACGGGGCTGCAGGGCGGCCTGTGGGCTGAAGGTACCGTCGACCTGGCGTTGGCCCTGCGTCCCGATACTCGCCACGTCTTCGTCGTCGATGGCACGCACAATAACAACGGTGAACTGCAAGCAGAGATCGAACGCCAATTCAAACACCGTCGCGACTTGGAGTTGGTTTACCTCCGGGACC
This sequence comes from uncultured Acidobacteriota bacterium, assembly GCA_963734095.1. Classification (GTDB taxonomy): domain Bacteria; phylum Acidobacteriota; class Vicinamibacteria; order Vicinamibacterales; family UBA2999; genus JACCSI01. Next base: position 444,028 of record CAVTGK010000061.1, read on the forward strand.
TCGCGCTCACCGACCTTCTCACTCGCATCGCAAACATTCCACCGCAGTCCGTTGTGCTGTTCGTCAGACAGACCATGCGGTCGGCCTCTCAGGGTCTGGACCCGTTTGACAGCCTCTCGCAGGTGGTGCGCACGTCACCGGTGCCGGTTTTTACGCAGTTGGAAGAGTTCATGGGACACGGCGTCGTCGGCGGCCACTTGTGGCGTTTCGAAGACGACGCCCGGCGCATCGCCGCCATGACCAAAGCGATCGTCAATGGCACCCGCGCGAGAGACATTGCTCCTGGGAAGACCAGTTACGCTCCAGTGGTCGACTGGCGCCAGCTTCAGCGTTGGCAGATCCCGGCCTCGCGCGTTCCCGCGGGCGGCGTCGTGCTTTTTCGCGAACAGTCCTTTTGGCAGCAGTACACAACCTACATCGTCGGGGGATTCTTCATCTTTGCCGCGCAGTTGGGACTCATCGTAGGCCTCCTGGTCCAGCGGGTTCGCCGACGGCGGGCCGAAGAAGAGGCGTGGAACAGTGAAGCACGGTACCGGAGCGTCGTCGACACACAGAGTGAGCTGATTTGTCGCTTTCTGCCTGATGCCACGCTGACGTTCGTCAACGACGCCTATTGCCGATTCTGGAACAGGCCACGAAGCGAACTTCTCGGACGGAAATTCACCGAGTTGATTCCGGCGACGGCCCGCGAAGCCGTGCTCGAACGAATTGCCCGAATCGATTGGGGGGTCGATTCGCACGAACATTCCGTGACGTTGGCGGACGGGACCGTGGGGTGGCAGCAGTGGATCAATCACGCGATCGTCGACGACCACGGACGCCTCGTCGAGATTCAAGGGGTTGGCCGCGACCTCACCGAGCACCAACGAGCCAGGCAAGTGATCGATCAGCTCGCGTCCCGTAACGACGCGATCCTCCGTGCAATCCCCGACTTGATGTTCGTCCTGCAGCGCGACGGCACCTACGTGGACTATCACGCTCGCGATCCGGCACTCTTATTCTTGCCCCCCGATCAGTTCATCGGCAAGCGCGTCAGGGACATCATGCCGCCCGCACTTGCCGACCTGATGATGCGAGGCATTGACCGAGCATGCCTCGGCGAGGAGCCTGTGGTCCTCGAGTACGAGCTAGCAACGCCTGAGCCGCGGTGCTTCGAAGCGCGGCTCGTGGCCGCTGAGCCCGACCGCGTGCTGAGCATCGTGCGCGACGTCACGGACTCGAAACGAACGCAGGCGCGGAATCGGGATCTCGCGGGACGGCTGATCAGCTCCCAAGAGGCGGAGCGCAGCCGCATCGCGCAGGATCTGCACGATGGCGTCTGTCAGGACCTCGCAGCGGTCACCGTGGACCTCAGCTATCTGCGACAGCGCGTCGGACAAATTCAGACTCGCGAGATGCAAGACGCTCTCGTCTCCGTGCAGCGACGGACGGAGGATTTGGCGGAAGGCATTCGCCTCTTGTCGCACGGTCTCCACCCGAGCGTCCTGCACCATATTGGTCTTGTCGCCGCCCTGCAGGCGCACTGCGCCGAAGTGGAACGGCAGCACCACATGCAGATCACGTTCTCCGCTGATGGCGAAATCGAGCCGGCCAACCAACAGGTGGGATTGCCGCTCTTTCGGATTGCGCAGGAAGCGCTTCGGAACACGGTACGGCACGGCCATGCCTCTCATGCCTGCATTTCACTGGTACGAGACGACGCCTACCTGACGTTGACCGTTTCCGACGATGGCGCCGGGTTCGATCCGGCGGCCGCCCGGCAGAACGGCGGGCTCGGTCTGCTGAGCATCGAGGAACGGGCGCGCCTGCTCAAAGGCCATGCCACTCTGCGGTCGCGATCTGGACACGGAACAACTATCGGTGTACAAATCCCCGTCGGGATCGTCGATCAGACGGAGGCCACAACATCCCACGACCACTCGAAGCGCAGCGTGTCCATCGTGGACACGCGCGCGGAATCACCGCTGCACGACCACACGCGATGAGCCGTCCAACCATTTTGCTTGCTGATGATCACGTGGTCTTTACCGACGGGATCGTCAGGATACTCAGGGAGCGCTTCGATATCGTCGGGACTGTGACTGATGGCAGTTCGATGCTCGAGGCGGTTATCCGACTTCATCCGGATGTAATCGTGACCGACATCTCGATGCCGACGTTGAGTGGGCTCGAGGGACTCCGGCAATTGAAGGCGCGACACATCGACAGCCGAGTGATCTTCCTGACGATGCATGCGGATGCCAAGCTGGCCGCGGAAGCGTTCCGGCTGGGCGCGAGAGGGTTCGTGCTCAAGCAATCCAGCGGCGACGAGCTCGTCAAGGCGATCGAGGTGGTCCTTCAGGGGCACAAGTACATGAGCCCGGCGTTGACCGATGACGTCCTGGCACTGATGTCGAGACCACCTGGGTCCGCGGAAGCGGAGTTGAGCGCGCGACAGCAAGAGGTCCTCCGGCTCATCGTGAGCGGCCACCGAATGAAGGAAATCGCCGCGACTCTGAACCTGTCGCCTCGCACGGTGGAGTCGATCAAGTACGAAATGATGCGGGGGCTCAACGTCCATTCCACCACCGAGCTGGTGCGGTACGCGATCGAGCATCGGCTGGTGGTGTTCTGAGACGCTGGGCGCTCAGGCCCTTAGTCCATCGAGAATGATGCGGATGAGCGGTGTTTCCGCGTAGACCAACACCAGGACGAACGTCACCAGATAGGCCAGACGGACCGCGTGTTGGGCCGGGCCGCACTGTGCGAGCCCCATCGCGGCGAGCAACCACCCGAACCCTGCGACTGGCGCTGCCGCGTACGTCAGCGCGGCGAATGCGATCAGCAACCCGTGGCGGGCCGCGTGAAGCGCGGCGGGCCGCCGACTCAAAAAGGCCGCTGCGACGAGCGCCTCCAGAAGAAAGCCACCCCAGGTCAGCACCAGGCCCAGGCGACGCAGTGCGGCCGGTTCAACGAGAACCGGGCCATCGAGGAGCTCGGCGCCCTCCGGCAGCGCAACCAGCGCCGCACGGTTGGTTTCGAGCTGCGCGTCGCTGAGCCCACCAACCGCTCGTGAGAGATCGGCGAATCGTTCGTCCGTGACGAGCGTCACCCGGAAGAAGCGCGCATCCAGAAAGTCCGGGGCCAGCATTCCCTTCCAAACGACCGCGCACAGAAACGCGGCGCCCACCAGCCACCGACTCATTTCCGCCATCGCGGAGAACGGCGGCGACACCCGCAAACACAAGCCGACACCGAGGCACCAGTATCCGAGCAGATAGATGTGATTGTCCGACAGTGGCCAGTCGACGAGGAGGCGGGCCAAAACCAGGCCTGCAAGCCCGAGCCACACCGGCGCTGAGCGTGCCAGCGACGGGATCACCAGCGCCAAGCCGGCGACCAGCCAGGTCAGGCCTCGCACGGCTCCCTCGCCCGGCGGCCGCACCAAGAGAATCAAGAGGGTCAACCGAAGGGGCGTGACCTCGTCGGTCAGGCGATCAACGATCGCGCGCGCGGTCGATCTCATTGACGGCAAACGTTTCTTGTCGGATGAGCTGCTCAGAAACGTTGAGGTCGGGTGACACGTCGGCCCGCCAGATTTCGACGCGCACCGAGTCGACCGGCCGCTCCCGACGTCGCTCGCGCGCGATCACGCTGCGCGCCAGATCTTCGAGCGCGCGCGGGTGAGGCCACGTGACGACGCGATGGGCCTGGTCTTCGAGCGAAGGCGGGATGGCGATCTCTTCCGAACGTTCAGTGGCAAAGACGTAGATGCGAACCCAGCGGAATGGCAGGCCGTCAACCGACGCAAACATCCCGAATCCCCCGCCCTTCCACGGGCTGAGATCCGACGTTCGGGCCAGCAGCATTTGAGCCGACGCGACCGCTAGCAACAGTGCCACGGGGCCGCCGATCGCCAGTCGTCGCAGCATGGGTCTTGCCGATTCTGCCACGCGGTCGTCATCAAATCGAGTACCGAGCCCGAATCGACTGCATCAGAACACCAGGCTCATGTGACCACGTCACTTCGCGCGTTCGATCTCCGTCACCAAGGCGCGGGTGTACGTGATGTCGATCTGATCGCCCACCTTCAGTCCTTCGATATTCTTCTTGTCCTCGATTTTGCGGGTCACCGTCCGGCCGTCCTTCGTCGTCACGGTAACCGACGGCACCGCCGGGTCGATGGCTTTCACGGTCACCGTCGTCTTCTCCTGCACTGCCAGGGTGCCTGCGGGCAGCGCGCCCTTGGCCCGGGTAAACGCGACATCGACGGATGCTGGATCGACTTTCTCACCTGGCTTGCGGAGCTGGAACACCAGGGACTCGTAGTAGGTCATCTTGACCTTGTCGCCGACTTTGAGCTCGTTGAAGCGTTTGACCTCGGGTCCCACGCTATAGGTGTCTTCCAGACCCTTCTCGTCACGCAGCGTGATGGTTCGCGCGGTGCTGTCGATCGCCTGAATCGTGGCGGTCCCGGTCACCGACGCGGACTTCGTGACGGGCGATTGGGACGACAGGTCGATGGTGCCCGAAAGGCAGAGTGCCGCAATCAGAATCGTTCCGGTCCTGGTAGTCATAGCTCCTCCTGTTGACACTAACTCTTCGCCGACCGCACTGGCGGTGGCGTCCACTGACCGTTGACAATCGGCGCATCGGGCCAGTACGCGCGAATGTACAACGAAAAATCGCCGCTGGGCGCCGGAAGCCAGTTCGCACGCTGGAGCGCATCGGTCGGCGGGTCGGCCTGCACGTAGATCGTCAGCGAGCCATCGGCACTCCGCTCGAGGTCCTTGTTCTTGGTGCCCACCGAGAAGCGCTTGATTGCGTTGGGCTCGAAAAAGTGGTGCTGGTTGTACATCGTCAGCGACCAGAAGCCCTTGACCGGAGGTAGTTGACCCTTGCCGAAGGTCACGGTGTAGGGGGTGCGGCCATTGAGACGGGCGCCTGACGAGTCGAGATCTTGATAGAAGTATTTGGCCTCGTTCGGCTTGTTGACGAGGATGTTCGACTTCGCGAGCGCCGTGCGCATGAAGTAGTCGGTACCAAACGCCGCACCGTTGTTCTCGGTGGTCCAGTGGTGCGGCAGCGGAATACCGAAGTTGCGGAATTGCCGCAAAGGGTCGACCAGGTCCGTCTCGGTCTTACGGGCCTCATCGACCATGACCTTCTTGAGCGCCGGGTCCTTCATGCGCGGCTGCGATGACCGCCAGGACCTCGGCGTAGCGCGCCTCCTCACCCGGCAGCGCGGGCGCGTCGGCCAGCACCCGTGGCAACTCGTCGAAGAACTTCTCCGGAAATACCCAGCGCGTCTCCGCCTCCCTACTGTCGTCTGCCGGTGATGACAACGTCGGAAGCTGGCGCCAATCGCGCTGTTTCATCTTGCCGACGTACTTCGCCAGCGGGTACATGTCGATGCCGGCGATCACTGGCTGGACGGCCTGTTTGTCCTCGGGCGTGTCGTCTTGAAACACGCGCGGCACCACGAGGGCGGTGTTCGTTGGTTGCTCGGAACACCTGCGTGATGCCCTTGGGCGGCTCGCCCTTCCATGCGGGGCCGACGAGGAGGTAGAAACCGGGCTTGGTCCCGTACATCACGCCGAGGTCGGCAAAACTGTCTGTGCGGAGGTCCACGATCTGGTAGACCCAAAAGCGGGTGCCGAATGCCGGCACCTGCACGACCACTGGAGTCTCGTCGAGCGCCGCAACACCCGCGCCGTACAGCACATCCTGGTTCGGACACGCGACCGAGCGTTGAGAGGGCTCGATGTAGTCGTGCAGCATCGCCATCAGGTTGAGCGGCGCGAATGGCAGGACGCCATTCATCAGGCCCACTTCGGGCGATCCCTTGAAGGCGAGTCGGCGGTTGTAGATGTTGACCATCGGCCACGCCCAAAAGTACGCGTCGCGCGCCACCATCCGGGCGTAGGCTTCGGTGATCCGCGTGCCTGGAATGGGCCCGGGCACTTTAGTGGCTAGGGGAGGGCCCGCGGCCGCGGGCGGCGATGGAACTCGCTGCGCAAGTTCGCTCATGATCGCCATGTCGTCTCCTCTCACGACGTGCCCCTCAACGCCTCACGCGAATATCCTTGTATGGGGGTATGCGCTCTGTTCAGCCTTCAGCGAGTCAAAAGCGCACGGTGATGCCGACCGCCGTTTCGAACTGATTGGCGTAGTCAGTGTCGACCAGCTCCCAGCAGCCGTAAAAGGGGTCGCACCAGAAACCTTCCGTGTCGCTCTTGATGTAGGTCGGCGTCCAGCGGAACCCGAACTTGGCGCCCACATTCGGCGTGAAGTAGAACTTGACCCCCGCGCCCACGTTGGTCGAAAAGCGGGTCTCGCCGTCGATCTGTCCGCCGGTGGCGCCCGATGGAGGAGGCAACAACAGGTCACCAAACGAGTAGTTGGTGCCGCCGAGGCCCGCAAACGCATACGGCCGCACCTGGGCATCGCGCGCGCCCCAGTCGGTACACCCCGTTGAACATGTAGTTGTAGACCGTCAGCTCCGAGATCTCGAGCTTGCCGCCCGGCCCGTCGCCTTGAAAGCGTGAGTTCTGACGACCCCAGAGGAATTCGGCTTCGAACTGGTCCGTGAAGAAGTACCCGAACGTGAGGTTGATCGACGCACCGCTGTCGATGGCGAGCGTGTCGTACACTTGCCCTAACAGCGCTCGAGGGTCAATCGAGATGCCTTCGCTCGCACTGTACCCGACGTTGAAGCTCACGTCGGCGCGTTGGGCTGAAGCCGACGGCACGTAACACGCCAGGACTCCGACCAGGACCAAACCCGTGACGCGTCTCATGATTGACTCCCTTCCGTGAGGGGGCTTCACGTTCTTCAGTAGCACAACGACTATTTCCTCGGTTCTGCTCGCTCGTTCTCGATCTCCTCTGAGATTCCGCCCCTCAATTCAAGCGTCCGGTCTCGTGGGGTGACGGGAAGGGGCTAATCAGCAGTTCCCCTCGCAGCGCGGCCCGAATCGCCGGAACGAGGTCCTCGCCCACCCTCACCTTCAGGACGTACCCGAACGCGCCAGCCGCCAACCCTCGTCGCAGCATCGTCCGGTCCGCGTGGACGGTGGCGAAGACCACACGCGCCGCCGGATGCTTTCGCAGGATCAGCTCGGTGGCGACAATGCCATTCATGCCTGGCATCACGATGTCGGTGACGATGACATCGGGCCGCAGCCGCTCATCCGCCTCAACGAGGGCCTGGCCGTCGCTGACGGTCGCCACCACCTCAAACTCTGGCTCGAGCAACGACCGCCAGCGCTGTACCGTGGCTGCGTGATCGTCAGCGAGCAGCACCCGCGTGCGACTCATCAGGTCACCTCCCGCCAGTCGAATCGGGAGGATACGAGCGTTGCAGGGGGGACGGAAGCGGGAGACTACGCGCCCGGGGGCTGGAGAAGTACGGAGCAGCACCTGAAAAAGTTACGGTCCCGGGTGGATGGCCCCCCACGGCCAACAATCCCGACGAGCGGCGATCACGTACTTTTCCTCGTGCCTTTCCAGGTACTTCTCCTACCGGCCCGGTCGTAGTCTTCCGCTTCCCCACCCCCATGCCGCGCCTCTACCCTCGCGATTAAGGCGAGGCTCGTTTCTCCCTTTTCGCAAGCCGAGGAGTTCGGCGAATCAACCTCAACAAGCCGGGCTTTGGCATCGTGGACCACCTCGCATTCGCGACTGGGGAGTCGAGCACGGGATACGCCAAAAGTTCTAGTCAAGCCGTCGCATGTTCTTTGTGCGATCACCATACGAGGAGCAGGAATGGCCAAACGTAAACGTGCGATGTCGTCAACGACGCTCACGAAGAAACCCGTCAACACAGCACCACCGCAATCGACAGCGAAATCAAGGAGCGGCGCGATGGCGAAATCCGATCAGCCCAACATTCTCGTCATCTGGGGCGATGACATCGGGCAGTCGAATCTCAGTTGCTATACCCACGGTCTGATGGGCTACCGAACGCCCAATATCGACCGCATCGCCAAAGAAGGCATGCTGTTCACCGATTCGTATGGCGAGCAGTCGTGCACCGCGGGGCGCTCGTCGTTCATCACCGGGCAGAGCGTCTATCGGACGGGCCTTTCGAAGGTTGGCATTCCCGCCGCCCCTGTTGGCATGACCGAGAAGCTCGTCACCATCGCCGCGTTACTCAAGGAGCAGGGCTACGCCACCGGCCAGTTCGGCAAGAACCACCTTGGCGATCTGAATAGCATGCTGCCGACCAACCACGGCTTCGACGAGTTCTTCGGCAACCTCTATCACCTGAATGCCGAGGAAGAGCCGGAGATGTCCGACTATCCGTCGGAGAAGGACTTCCCCAACTTCCGCAAGAATTTCGGACCACGCGGCGTGCTCCATGCCTGGGCCACCGACAAGGACGACCGGACGGTCATGCCGCGCTGGGGGAAGGTCGGCAAGCAGAAGATCAAGGACACCGGACCGCTCAACAAGAAGCGGATGGAGACCTGCGACGACGAATTCGTTGACGCCGCCACGGACTTCATCAAGCGGCAGAACAAGGCCGGGAAGCCCTTCTTCGTGTGGCTCAACTTTACCCACATGCACCTGTTCACGCACACGAAGCGAAGGAGCCTCGGCCAGGCGGGGCGCTGGCAATCTCCCTATCACGACACGATGATCGACCATGACAAGAACGTCGGCCAGATGCTCGACCTGCTCGACCAGCTTGGCATCGCTGACAACACCTTTGTGATGTACTCAACCGATAACGGACCGCACCGCAACTCATGGCCTGATGGCGGCATGACGCCGTTCCGCAGCGAGAAGAACACCAACTGGGAAGGCGCGTTCCGCATCCCGCTGCTGGTGCGCTGGCCCAACAAGATCAAGGCAGGCTCGGTCGCCAACGGGATTGTGCAGCACCACGACTGGCTGCCGACCTTCCTCGCAGCCGCTGGGGCCTCGGATATCGTCGACAAACTGAAGAAGGGCTACAAGGCCATCGGTCGGACGTACAAAAATCACATCGATGGTTTCAACCTGCTGCCCTATCTGACCGGGCAGGCCAAGGAGAGTCCCCGCAACTTCTTCTTCTACTTCAGCGACGATGGCGACGTGCTCGGGATTCGCTTCGACAACTGGAAGATCGTCTTCATGGAACAGCGCCTCCCAGGCACCATGGCCGTCTGGGGTGAGCCGTTCGTACGGCTACGACTGCCCAAGATATACAACCTCCGCACCGATCCGTACGAGTTCGCGGACGTGACGTCGAACTCGTACTACGAGTGGTTCATGTACCACGCCTACTTCATCTACGTCGCGCAGGCGGCCGCGGCGAAGTTCGCGGAAACCTTCAAGGAATTTCCAGCAGTCCAGAAGCCGAACAGCTTCACCATCGACGACGCGATGTCGAAGATGTCCGAGGCTGCGGGCGGAGGCGGCCATTAGCGGCAGCCTGATTTACCACGACTCGAGGACTCCGTACAGACGACGCGGTTGCGAAAGGACACGGATATGCCAACAAGCAAGCCGAACATTCTCATCATCTGGGGCGACGACATCGGCTGGTTCAATGTCAGCGCGTACAACCACGGCATCATGGGATATCGCACGCCCAACATCGATCGCGTCGCCAAGGAAGGCGCGATGTTCACCGACTGGTACGGCCAGCAGAGCTGCACCGCCGGTCGGGCCGCGTTCATCACCGGTCAGTCGCCCATCCGCACCGGCCTGACCAAGGTCGGGCTGCCCGGCGCCGATCTGGGCCTGCAGCCGGAAGACCCGACCATCGCCGACGTCCTGAAGCCGCTCGGCTACGTCACCGGCCAGTTCGGCAAGAACCATCTCGGCGACCGCGACGAGTTCCTGCCGACGGCGCACGGCTTCGACGAGTTCTTCGGCAACCTCTACCACCTGAACGCGGAAGAGGAGCCGGAGAATCCGGACTATCCGAAGGATCCCGAGTTCAAGAAGAAGTTCGGCCCGCGCGGCGTCCTGCACAGCTGGGCCAACCCGGACGGCACGCAGAAGATCGAGGACACCGGTCCGCTGACCAGGAAGCGCATGGAGACGGTGGACGAGGAGTTCCTCGCGGCGAGCCTGAAGTTCATCGAGAAGGCCCACGCGGACGGCAAGCCGTTCTTCGTCTGGTGGAACTCGACCCGCATGCACATCTTCACGCACCTGAAGAAGGAGTCGGAGGGCAAGACCGGGCTGGGCGTCTATCCCGATGGCATGGTGGAGCACGACGGGCACGTCGGCAAGCTGCTCGACAAGCTCGACGAGCTGGGCATCGCCGACAACACCATCGTCATGTACTCGACCGACAACGGCGCCGAGGTCATGAGCTGGCCCGATGGCGGCTCGACGCCGTTCCGCGGCGAGAAGGACACCAACTGCGAGGGCGGCTGGCGCGTGCCGTGCGCGATCCGCTGGCCCGGCGTGATCAAGCCGGGAACCGTGTCCAACGAGATGTTCTCGCACACCGACATGCTGCCGACGCTGGCCGCGGCCGCCGGCGAGCCCGACATCGTCGAGAAGCTCAAGAAGGGCTACAAGGCCGGCAACAAGACCTTCAAGGTCCACATCGACGGCTACAACCTGCTGCCCTTCCTGAAGGGCGAGGTGAAGGAGAACCCGCGCAAGGGCTTCCTGTACTGGAGCGACGACGGCGACCTGATGGCGCTGCGCGTCGAGCAACTGGAAGGTCCAGTTCATGGAGCAGCGCGCCCACGGATTCGAGCGTCTGGCAGGAGCCGTTCGTGCCCGCTGCGCGCCCCGAAGCTCTACAACCTGCGGAGCGATCCGTTCGAGCGGGCCAGCGAAGACGCGACGCATGTTCTACGACAAGTGGATGGCCGACCGCGACGTTCCTGCTCGTGCCGGCCCAGGCGATCGTCGGCGAGTTCCTCAAGACGTTCGAGGAATTCCCGCCGCGCCAGAAGCCGGCCAGCTTCAGCATCGACCAGGCGCTGGAAAAGGCGCGAGCAGCAGCAGAGCGACGATGGCTGCGGCAGCCGGTGCAGCGGTGCCGGCAGTATCCGGTGCACCAGCGAAGAAGGGGGAGCCTGCGGCCGTCTGATAGCGAATCAATCGCCGCTCCGCGATCGTACGCGGAGCGGCGCGTTCAACCCGCGGCGTCGAGAACGAGGAGGAATGTATGGCGACACTGTTCGAATCTCTCTCGCAGGCCCTGACGCCCGACGTGGCCGGTCAGATCGGCAGGATCGCCGGACTCGATACGGGCCTCGTGAGCAAAGGCATGGCGGTGGCGGGGCCACTCGTCACCGGCGCTCTGGCGAAGCAGGCATCGACCCCGGCCGGCCTCGACAGTTTGATGAGGATGCTTCCGACCAGCAGCGGCGCAGGACTTGGAAGTATTCTCGGCGCGCTCACCGGCAGCGGGAGTACCGATGCCCTGCAAGCGGGCCTGTTCGGTGGCGGCATCAACGCCATCGGCGCGACGCTCGACAAGGCGCTCGGCTTCAAGGTCAGTCCCCTGCTGCCGCTCGCCATCCCGTTCGTGCTCACGATCGTGCGGCAACGGATGACGACGCAGAACCTTGACCAGGCCGGCGTCGCCCGGCTGTTGCAGGACGAGCAAGCGACCTTCGCGCGCACCGAGGGCAGAACGGCCGAGATCGTGCGGTCGGCACTCGACGCGGGCGCTCAGGCCGTTGTCACCAAGGCCCGGTACCCCGAATCGGCCTGGTCAACGCTGCGGCTCGCGCCGGTGGCCGCCGCGCAGCTCGTGATGGGCGCGTCGCCGTCCGGGGCGATCGGCCAGGTGAAAGAGCTGACGGCGTTGAGTGAAGCGATAACAACAGCCAAGAAAGACGCGCCACCGACCTCGCTCGTCGGACTGATCTTCGAAAACGCACTCGGCGAGAAAGACCTCGAGACGCTCGCCGGGAATCAAACGGCGTGTATCGATGTGCTCAAGAACGCGATGGGCATGATCTCGAAGTCGTCCCCCGCCGAGGCGGCTGGCTACGGGAAATTCCTCGTGGACATCGCAACCAAAGTTGCAGAGGCGTCCAAAGAGGGAGGGTTCCTGGGGATCGGCGGGACCCGCGTGAGTGGCGACGAGAAGATCGCGATCGAGCAGATCAGAGCGGTGGCTGGCCTTTCCGCCGTGTAGCCAAGAAGCAAATTCCGCCTTCGCCAAGGGCTTCGGCGGATCGCCGTTACCTTGGCGGAGGCTGGTCGTGCCCTTCGTGCTGCATTTGCCACGGATCTGCCGGTCGTGCTGCGCCTCTGAAATGACGCTACACTCACGCTTTGACGTTGCCGTCACCGGAGGGTAACCACGTGTCAGTCCAACCACAGAATGCCGAGCCGATCACAGAGCAGAAGGCGCCATTCCCCGACATGGTCTGGATTCCCGCGGCCACCTATCAGATGGGTTCCGAACGCCATTATCCGGAGGAGCGTCCAGTCCACCGCGTGTCGGTGGATGGCTTCTGGATCGACCGTTACCCGGTGACCAACGAGCGCTTCGCGCGCTTTGTCGAGGCGACGCGGCACGTCACGTTCGCGGAGATCCCGCCCGACCCGGCTCAATATCCTGGCGCACTGCCTCACATGCTGTACACGGGGTCGCTCGTGTTCGTCCGGCCCGAGGGCCCGGTCGATCGACGCAACTTCGGGAACTGGTGGACGTTCATGAAGAGACGCTGATTGGCGGCACCCGCAGGGCCCGCACTCCTCGATCGAAGGACTTGACCAGCATCCCGTGGTGCACGTCACCTTCGCGGACGCCGAAGCGTTTGCCGCATGGGAGGGCAAGTCGCTGCCGACCGAGGCGGAATGGGAGCTGGCGGCACGCGGCGGGCTGGAGGACGCCGCCTACGCCTGGGGCGACACCTTCCTTCCCGACGGCCGCCACATGGCCAACACGTGGCAGGGCGAGTTCCCGTGGCAAAGCCTCGGCGGCGACGGCTACGAGGGCACCTCACCTGTCGGCGCGTTTCCGCCCAACGGCTACGGGCTCCACGACATGATTGGCAACGTCTGGGAGTGGACGACCGATTGGTACGTGCGCCAAGCATCCGAACGAGGTGCTCAAAGCCTGCTGCACTCCGCACAACCCGCGTGGACCACAGCAGGAGTGAGAGCTACGATCCGCGGCAGCCAGAGATTCGCATTCCGCGCAAGGTGATCAAGGGTGGCTCGCATCTGTGCGCGCCCAACTACTGCCGCCGCTATCGACCGGCGGCGCGCTTCCCCGAGCCGATTGACACCTCGACCTGTCATCTCGGATTCCGCTGCATCGTCCGCGCCGACGGCGCTGCTGCCACCGACGACCCGCGCCCCGCTCACGATTCTCGCAATGGATGATCTGCTGACTCGATTCTGGACGGATCTCGTCAGCGGACTCGATCGTGCATTTCGGTTGTTTTGCCGACGTGCGGGCGGGCCAGGCAACGGGTGCCGACCGTGGCCGGGGCGGACCAGAGCGCAAAGAGGATGAGCCAGCCATCGCTGGGCTCGACGAATCACCCGAATCTCACCCCACGCTTACCGAAACCTGACGACTCCGTGCGCGGGCTTTGGCACGATCGCCTGTAAGAATGGCGCCGGGTGTGCGCCGACCATCAGGAGTCGCAATGCCAGCACGTCATGCCGTTGTCGTCGGCGCGAGCATTACCGGTCTCGTGGCTGCGCGTGTGCTGAGCACACGGTTCGACCAGGTCACCATCGTCGATCGTGATTCGTTACCGGCTTCAACCGACAATCGCCGAGGTGTCCCCCAGGGCCAACACGGTCATGGCCTGCTCGCGAGCGGCTTCAGGGCCCTGAAATCGCTTTTTCCTCGACTCGAGGACGAACTCGTTACGGCAGGCGCCGTCCCAGGTGACGTGATTGGCGACGTGCGCTGGTTTCAGCACGGGTACTACAAGGCGAAGTTCCAGAGCGGATTCGGGGGCCTGCTGCTGAGCCGCCCGCTCCTGGAGGGCACGCTTCGCCGGGCCGTAAGCGCGCTACCCAATGTGGTGATCCTCGACAAGACTCACGTAGTGGGGCTCGCGAGCAACTCCAGCCGCGAATTGGTGACCGGTGTCCTCGTTCAGCGAACGGATGGTTCATCGGCCATCGTTCACGGGTCCCTGATCGTCGACGCCAGCGGAAGGGCATCGCGTTCGCCGCAATGGCTCGAGGAGCTTGGCTACGAGGCGCCTGAGGCGCTGACGGTCGCAGTCGATCTCGGCTATACCACGCGCACTTTCAGGCGGCGCCCGAATGACCTCAACGGCGATGTCGGCGCCGTCATCGGGCCGAGGCCGCCCCATCACAGGCGAGTCGGTTTCATGCTCGCCATGGAAGGCGACCGTTGGATGGTGTCGATTGGCGGTTGGCTCGGAGATCACGCGCCCACCGACCCTCGGGGGTACGTGGAGTTCGCCCGCTCGCTGACGCGGCCTGACATTTACGAGGTCATCAGCTGATGCTGAGCCGTTGACCGATGCGGTCACCTATAAGTTTCCATCGAACCTTCGTCGGCAGTACGAGCGCCTGACCCGCTTTCCCGGTGGCTATCTCGTCATGGGCGACGCTATATGCAGCTTCAATCCGTTCTACGGGCAAGGGATGAGCGTGGCCGCGCTCGAGGCACAGGCCCTCGAGCAGACGCTGGACAAAGGGCGACGCTTCCCAACCGCTGTGGCGTCCCTTCTTCGAGGCGTCGGCAAAAATCGTCGAAACGCCTTGGATGATCGCCGCGGGGAGTGATTTCGCGTTCGCTGGCGTGACGGGTCGCAAATCGGCCGGGACCGACTTCATCAATTGGTACATGAACCGCGTGCACCGCGTCGCGTCATCCGATCGCCAGGTGTGCCGCGCGTTTTTTGATGTGGCGAATCTGTTGAAGCCTGCACCCACGCTCTTTCACCCACGCGTGGTGGCGCGGGTTGTCAAGGGATCGTTGTGGTCATCCTCGCCGCAGCAGATGGCGCCGTCCGGGCAGAACAGTGAGCGGCGGCGGGTCGCGCGGCACGCCTGATCGGACAACGGAACCTTCCGGTCTCGTCCTCAGTAAGGGGACATGCAGGGCTCAGGCGTCTTTGCGCTCGGGGATGCCAGCCACCTGGGCTCCAACGGCGTGCGCGCGCGCCCGCCCAAGGACCACCGAGACATCGTGCGTTCTTCCATCGTCACGCAGTGGAATCGCGAGTGGGTCGACCGCAACGCCGTCCATCTCCGCCGACTCGACGCCTCGGCAGAGGCGCTCCGGATTCGTCACCGTAATGTGGTATCGCGTCTGACCGAAACGCCATTCGACGGTGTAGGTTGGCCACATCGCCGGGATACAGGGCTGCACGCTGAAGCTCGCGCTCTCACGCCGAAGCCCGAGCAGGGCTTCAATCGCCGCCTGATACATCCACCCCGACGAACCGGTGTACCACGTCCATCCCCCCGTCCGACATGCATCGGGTGGGCGTAAACGTCCGCGGCTACCGCGTACGGTTCGACGCGGTATCGCTCGACCCCTTCGGGGGTGCGCATGTGGTTGATCGGGTTCAGCATATGGAATAGCTCCATCGCATCGTCGCCGAATCCGAGGCGCGCGAGTGCGATGACCACCCACAATGCGGCATGCGTGTACTGACCGCCGTTCTCCCGGATGCCGGGGAGATAGCCTTTGATGTAGCCGGGGTCTTGCGCCGTTCGATCGAACGGCGGCGTCAGCAAGAGCACGATTTGCGCATCACGCCGTACCAGATGCATGCGCACGGCGTCCATCGCGCGTTGCGCACGCCGCGGTTCCGCGCCCTGCGACAGCACGGCCCACGACTGCGTCAACGAATCGAGCTTGCACTCTTCGTTCTGCACCGATCCCAAGAGGACTGCCGTCATCAAAATAGGCGCGTCGATACCAGCCGCCATCCCATGACAATTCCAGCATCCCGTTGAGCCAACGTGCCTCGTTGCTGTAACGCTCGGCGAGATCGTTCCGGTCGTGTCGCTTGACAGATCGACGCAAACTCGTTCAGTACCACGACCAGGAACCATCCGAGCCACACGCTCTCGCCGCGGCCCTGGTGACCAACCCGATTCATCCCGTCATTCCAATCGCCCGATCCGATGAGCGGGAGTCCGTGAGCGCCGTACTTCATCGCGTGGTTGATCGCCCGCACGGCGTGCTCGAACAGCGACGCCTTCTCTTCGGCGACACGAGGCAGTATGTAGGCTTCCGCCTGATTGGCCTCGAGCGGCGGCGCGTCGAGGAACGGGACCACCTCGTCAAGCACGCTCTCGTCGCCAGTCCGAGACACATACGCCGCGACGGCGTACGGCAACCAGAGAAGATCGTCCGAACAGCGGGTGCGCGTGCCACGGCCGCTCGGCGGATGCCACCAGTGCTGGACGTCGCCCTCGACAAACTGTCGGGATGCCGCGCGCAACAGGTGCGCGCGACAGATGTCTGGGCGCGTGTAACAGAGTGCGAGCACGTCCTGCAGTTGATCGCGGAAGCCAAACGCGCCGCCGGGCTGATACGGTCCGCTGCGGGCCCAGATCCGGCAGCTCAGGGTCTGGTAAGGAAGCCAGCGATTGACGATCAGATCGAAGGAGTCGTCCGGCGTCTTGACTTGCACCGCTCCGAGCGTCTCGTCCCACATGCGCTGGGCGCCCTCGAGGGCCGCTTCGCACTGCGAGATCGAGGAGTAGCGGGCGGCAAGTTCGAGCGCCCGGCTCCTCTCGTGCCCGTGGCCCAACACAAACGCCAGGCGGCGAGACCGGCCCGCCTCGATCTCCAGCGTCACGTGGAGGGCCCCGCAGGGATCGAGACCCGCGCCGGTCCTGCCCGCGAGTGCGTCACGAAAGAGCGCCGCTGGTTTGCTCAACGTGCGGTTGCGCCCGATGAACTCGCCGCGGTCGCACGTGTACGATCGGACCGGCTCCGTGACGTGCCAGAACGCAACCTGATCGGCAAACTCCGTGTTGTATGGGTTGCGCGCGAGAATGGCGCCGGTCGGCGCGTCGACTTCCGACACCACGAAGCGTGGCTCTCCGGCGCGGGGTGGTCCGAGGCACCATTCGACATAGCCAAACACGCTGACGCGCCGCTTTGACTCCCCGGTGTTGGTCAGTGTCAGCATTGCCACTTTGACCGCATCCTTCGGTGCGACGAAGACCTCCAACTGCTGCGTCAACCCGACGAGCGCATGCTCGAATCGTGTGACGCCGGCCGAATGTCGCACCAGCCATCGCCCGCTCTCGGGCCGGCGAGGCAAGGGTCCAGGCGTGGCGCCCCAGACCTCGCCCGATTCCTCGTCGCGGAGGAAGATTGCTTCTCCAGTCGGATCGGTGATCGGGTCGTTCGCAAACGGCGTCAATCGATTCTCACGACTGTTCCCCGCCCAACTGAAACCCGCGCCCGAGGCGCTGACCATCGTGCCGAACTCGGGATTGGCCAGCACGTTGGACCAGGGCAATGGCGTTTCGCGATCGCCGTCGAGCACAACCACATATTCACGACCGTCGGGAGTGAATCCCCCGATGCCGTTCTCCATGACGAGGGGGGGCACCGGTTCTCGCGCTGGCGGCCGGCGCCGGGAAGCGGAGCTGCGCCGCGACCGGAACATCTCCAGCGGAATACAGCCACGGGGCCGGACGATCCAGCTGCGCCGCGAGCCCTCCGAGCTCGCCTCGAAGAACGACCCGGGCAACCGCCGAGAGCAGGTGGCGATCCGCTTCGGGCATCCCTTCGGTGCGTAGCAGGAACATGCCGCCCGGCGTGTTGTTCCAGCTGGCCCAGCGCGGCTCCTGCACGACGCTCGTCAGAAAGTCCTGCGTCTCGTCCATGTAATCCGCGGGATGTTCGTTCAGGATGACGAGGTCCGCGCGAAGGCCCTTCAGGCGCCAGTACTCCTGCGCCTGAAGAAGCTGTCTGCTGAGCGGGATCGATGTCGCTTCGGTGACCCGAACGACAACGATCGGAAGATCGCCGGAGATGCCGTAGCTCCAGAGATTCGACTGACCGAGCCGGTTCTGCGCCAGATCCTCGGGGCTGATGCACGAGGCGTCGAAGCCAAAGACTCGGGACGCGAGACGATCGAAGAGCATGGCCTGATCGTCGCTGAGGCCGAGGTGTTGCAACGTGATGTGAACGTGGGTAAACGCCATCGAAAACGCGCGCGCAGCGATACTGGCGTCTCGGTACTTGCGCACCAGCGTGATCGCTTCGATCTCGACTCTGTGCGACGCCAGTGACAAAGGTGATGCGGGTAAAGGCGCCGGGCGCCAGGCGCACGCGATCGCGGATCGCGGCGATCGGGTCGAGCACGGCACCAGTGGTTCCTGACAACGCCCGGCCTTCCAGGCTCGCAGGGTTGGCGGGCGAACGGCCGCGGCCCAGAAAGCGTGCGCGATCGGTTTCCCACTCGACGGCGCCGCCAAGACGCCCTTCGACGCCTAGCACGTGGAACGCCCACGTGGCCGCCTCGTCCGCACTGCGCGGGCCGGCGACTGAACAGAATGCCGGCGCTCTGCGAATCGAACTCCGTCTCGATGAACAGCTTTCCGAATGCGGGATGGGCCAGATCGTCTTCTGGGCGCGCCAGCGCCATTTCGGCATAGCTCGTCACCTCGATTTCCCGTGGCTGATCACCGCGATTGATGATCGACAAGCGGCGCACTTCCACGTCGTCCTCGGCCGAGACGGTGACTTGGAGCTGCGTTTCGAAGCCGCCGTCACGACAGCGATAGGTGACCTTGTCGAGGTCAAACGTCGTTTCGAACTCTTCCGCCTCCTGGCACACCGGTTGAAACGTCGGAGACCAGACTCGACCCGACCAGGGATCGCGCAAATAGATGTAGTGCGCCGCTCGTGTCGACGGTCCGGTCATCCCGCCGGCGGGTGACGGCGAGGTGGCGCCAGGTGCTGAAGCCGCCACCGGTATTGGTGAGTGCCGCGGTGTAGCGACCGTTCGACAAGAACTGGGTATGCGTGCTGGTCGTGTGCGGGGACTTGAAACGTCTCGACGCAAACACCGGAATCGACGACGGGAGCGTCGCCCCTTCGGCTGGACGTGGCTCGGAGACGATGGCTTCGCGAGGGACGCGCTCCTGTAGGAGCAGCTCGGTCGCCTGCACGCGCGGATCGGCATGGAACCGATTGACGAAGACGTCCTGGCCGACCACGTTCGTGATCGCCACCAGCGACATGCCTTGGTGATGCGCGAACCACGCTCGGACGACGACCGGCCGGGCGCTTTCCGCAGGATTCCGTGCGTCATCTCCGGCATTGACTTCTAGCGGCCGGTAGTCGATCGCTTCGCAAAACCCGAACGGTCCCAGCAACCCCTCGTGGGCAAGGCGCTCGAAGTTTGCGGCCGCCGCTGCCGGATCGACCAGGCTTGCGAGCGCCGTGGCGTACGGCGCGATCACGAGCTCGTCCGCCAGTCCCCGTCGGAGGCCCAACCCCGGGACGCCGAAGGCCCGGTACTGGTAGTTACCGGAACGATCCGTGAACGAATACGCCGATTCCGAGATGCCCCACGGCACCCCGCGCGCACGGCCGTATTCGATCTGGCGCCGCAGACTGGCGCGGCAACTCTGATCGAGCAACGTTCCCGGAAACGTTCGCATCAGCAGCAGCGGCATCAAATACTCGAACATCGTGCCGCCCCACGACACGAGCGTGGCGCGGCCGTGCACGTTGGTGACCAGGCGGCCCAAGTGAAACCAGTGGTCCTGCGGTACGTCACCCTTGGCGATCGCGACGAAACTCGCGAGACGCGCCTCCGAGGCGAGGAGATCGTAAAAGGCGTTGTCGAACCGCCCCGGGCCCTCGGCGTCGGCGAGCCGGTAGCCAATCGTGAAGATCCGGCGTCGCCGGTCGTACAACCGATCGAACCGCATCTCGTCGGCGAGCCGCGTCGCGCGGCGCGCGAGCGCCTGCAGGTCGTCAGTCGAAGTCGCGTGGGTCGCACACTCAGGCCCCGCACGCCATTGATCACTGCGTCCGCCCAGAACTCCAGGTCGCTTGTGCGCTCGCGGCGGTTCAGGCCGTGCGAGCCGCCGAGTGGCCTGCGCCAGCTGGCTCGCCAGCTCCCCGAGATGCCGCGGGGCCCGATTCGATCGCGTTGCCCCGTGCGTCGGCAGCGATCAGGCCAGCAAGACGGTTGATGGTCGTCAGTGTGTGCCGATCGTCCTCTGCACCGGTACTCGACGCGGAGGCTGCTGCCAGAAGGTCCGCAGCGTCAGCCAAGCCCGCACACAACTGCGCGTACGATTGCGGCTGTTGGGTGAGCAGCTGCAGTCCCTGGCTGAGAGCGATGAGCGCCGCTGCGAGGTTGCCGCTGTCGACGGTCGAGACGTACCGTGGATGCAGCGGGGCCCGTGTGTCCGTGTCATACCAGTTCAGGAAATGGCCGTGATAGCGCTCGAGACCTTCCATGGTGGTGAGCGTCCCATCGAGGCGCGCGACCAGCGCGTCGGTCGTGAGATAGCCCAGATCGTGCGCAGCGAGCGTCGATAGCAGGCCCATGCCGATGTTGGTGGGCGAAGTCCGTCGCGCCAGCCGGGGCCCCTCCTCATGCTCCTGGTAGTTGTCGGGTGGAAGCCACCCCTCGGCCGCGGTGGTGAACGCTTCGAAGTAGCGCCAGGTGCTGCGTGCCGTCCGTCGAAGCAGCATGCGCTCGGCATCGCTCAGCGGCCGCACGCGCGGGCCGACCGGCACGCTGAGCCAGTACGCGACAACCGGGGCGACGAGCCACAGCAACAGGAAGGGCGCGGCGGCCGGTAACGCCGGCGCGTTCGTCACCGCGACCGCGACGCCGACACCGGCGGCCGTGATCGGACTCGATCTCATCTCCGAGACGAACCGTTGCAGGGCTTTCGATCGGCTCAGTCCGGCAATCTTGCGCGGCCGTGGTGGCTGCGGTTTCCCACTCCAGCAGCCGCCGGCGGGTGACCAGACGGACAACGGTGAGACCGATCGCATGGGCCGTGTCGACCGCGTGAAACGCCAGGAACATGACACCGAGCACGCATCTGCGCCAGCGCCACCGTGGCATCCCGCCACAGATTGCGGAGAAAGACCGGGGCCGACTGCGCCTTCGTCGGGCCAATCAGGAGCCGCGCCGCAACCGGCAACAGTTGTGACGCGAGCACGCCGATGACTGCCGTCGTCCAAAACCATTGGGAACCGGGCAGCAAGGTCCATCCGGCTACCGCAAGGATCAGCAGCATCGGTGCGACGAGGCTGCGCCGGAGGTTGTCCAGGATCTTCCACCGGCCGATGAGCGGCAGCGTATTGCGCTTCAATCCCCGTCGCGACGGCACGAACGGAAACAGCCACGACAAGATCTGCCAGTCGCCGCGGATCCAGCGATGCTGCCGGCGCGCGTGGGTGAGCACGCTCGAGGGGTATTCGTCGACGAGCTCCACGTCGGACACGAGCGCGACGCGTGCGTGCAAGCCCTCGAACAGATCGTGGGAAAGCAGCGCGTTCTCGGGTACCGAGTCTTCGAGGGCCGCGGTGAATGCGTCGACGTCGTACAGCCCCTTGCCGGTGAATATGCCCTCGTTGAACAGATCCTGGTAGGTGTCGGACACGGCCGTCGTATAGGGATCGACACCGGTATTGACCGGCGTACAGCCGCGCAAAGAGCGAGCCGGCCGCGCTCATGAACGTCACGCTGATCCGCGGCTGGAGGATGCCGTAGCCCTCCACCACTCGGCCGAGTGTCGCGTCGAACCGCGCCTGGTTCAGCGGATGCATGATGATGCCAATCAGCTCTCGCGCCGCATCGCGCGGAAGCGCCGTATCGGTATCGAGCGTGATGCAGTAGCGAACGCCGCCCAGGATCGAGAGGTCGCCCATCTGGACGGCGAAGCTCGTATCCGTGGCGCCGCGCAGCAGGCGGTTAAACTCCTCGATCTTGCCGCGCTTGCGCTCCCACCCCATCCACCGCCCCTCGGCCTGGTTCCATTGACGCAGGCGATGGAAGAGAAAGAACCGGTCGGCACGGCCCTGGCCGTGTTTTTCGTTCAGCGCCGCGATACCTGCGCGCGCCGCTTCCAGAATCGCGTCATCCTGAGGGAGTGTCTCCGTCGCCGCATCGCGAAAGTCGCTGAGCACGGCGAAGTGAATGTGCGGGTCGACGTTGCCCAGCGCTTGGACCTCGAGGTGGGCAAGAAGATTCGCCACGTCTGCCGCGCTGTCGAGCATCGTCGGCACGATCACCATCGTGCGAGCATCGGGCGGTACTTGCTCGAGCTTCAGCCGCGGCAGACGTCGCGGCGGGATCAGATCGCTGATGATCCGCTGCAGGATCTGGATGGTCAGCTCGCTCGCAGGGACGGCCGTGAGGAGGGCGACCACGGCCAGAGCCATGCCCCGCCAGCCGCGCACGTACGCGTAGGCGATGGCGCCGCCCACGAGCGCCGCGGTCCCGAGCGCGATGGTGCCGAGGTAAGCAGGTGTCGCATAGCGGAAGACGAACCGACGAATGCGCTCGTTGACGGTGGGAACCGAAGCGACGCTCTTTTCGAACTCGCGGCGGCCGGCGCCGATCAGGTGGTAGCCGACGTGCGTGTCGCGGGCGTCGGGTCTCCGCGTACCCGACTTGTCGTGCGCGTTCGACCGCCTTCAGCGCCACGCGCAGCTGGCTGTCGCCCGTCGGATCGGCCACTTCCTCCACGGCGTGGCGGTAGCGATCACGACTGGCGAAGTCCATGCGGCCATAGACGGCTGCAGGATCACGCTGCAAGCACCTGTTCAACGAGGCTGACGCTCTCGAAGAACTCGCTCCAGTCGAAGGAGGAGATCAGCCGCAGGCTGCCCACGAGGTTCGCCATCGTGGCTTGCTCGGCGGCCTGATAGCGTCCTTCAGCGCGAATGGCGTCCTCGACGGTTTCTCCACGTGCTGCCAGGGCCACATCGAGCTCGCGCCGCAATGCGGCGGCCCTCGCGCCATATTCACGAGAGCGCTGCAGCAGTCGGACGACGAACGCAGGATGAGGCGCGGTCGGCAGTCCCACCGGCGACGGTGCGCCAGCATCTAGTCCGCGGATCACCCGATCGGCCTGCTGCTGATGGGCTCGGCTGTTGGCCAGCATGCTGGCGCGAACCCGCAGGTGTTCGATGAGGGCGAGCTTCAGCGCACTCGGCCACGCCCACAGCTCGCCGATCGTCAGTGGCGTGATCGACTGGAACGCGGTAATGAACCGGTCCAGCCGCTGCGCGTCCAGGCTTCCGGCGCTGCAACGGATCAACTCGAGGGCCAGCGCATACACGCGCGGCAGCCCGGCAAACTCGTCGGTCGCAATTGTTGGCAGGCGCCGGAAGAACGATGACGGCAGATCGTGGTGGATGTCCCGCGTCGCCGCCGAAATAATATGAAAATTGTCGAGCAGCCATTCGGCGGCTGGTGAGACGCTTTCGCGGCGCGCGTCGTCGGCCAATGCCCTGATAGACATCGCGCAGCACTCGCGCGTCGTGGTTGAGGCGGCGCAGATGTCGGCCGCTACTTCCCCGGCGTCGACGTGCGAGAGACAGGAGGGCAGCGAGCCGACGCGCGTGCTCCTCCAAAAGTTCGATGCTCAGCAGTTCGAGGCCGCCGCCTGACAACGATCGAGGGGCGGTGGATCTCTCCTGCACTCCGTTAAGGCCTCCAGTCTGTGATCTTCTTTATTCGCCGCGACGTGGAAGCCATCGTATAACGACCAGAGGCTCTGCCTTGTGCGGTCGCTTCGGATTCGTGGAATCGATCTTGGATGCTTGCGAACGCCCTGACATCGCAGGGCCGGCCGCGTGAGCGTATCATCAGCCCATGCTGGCAAGGTCCGCGATCTGCCTTCTCATGGCCATCGTGCTCGTTTCCTCGGTCGCGCATGGCACGAATCCGATTGCGGACGGCAAGATCACGCTGGCGCGGCTGCGCTGGGCCTCTGATTCTGCCGGCAGGCGCTACGGCGGTTTCGGCTCCGCATGGAATCACGACTACCCACGAGCCGAGCAGCATCTGTCCCTGATCATCCAGGAAATCACGCTCACACCCATTCGCACTGACACGGCCGTCGTTCTCGGGCTCGACGATCCCGAGCTCTTCAACCATCCGATCGTGATGATGTGGGAGCCCGGGTTCTGGAACCTGACCGATCGCGAAGCCGAATCGTTCCGCCGCTACCTCTTGAAGGGGGGATTTCGCGATCTTTGAAGACTTCGACGGTCCTCAACAGTGGCAGGTGTTCGAATCGCAGATGCAGCGCGTGCTCCCCGACGGTCGCCTGGTAAGACTCGACAAGTCGCACCCGATTTTCGATTCGTTCTTTCGCATCAAGGACATCGACGCCATCGTCCATCCCATGTCGGGCATCCGTCCGAGTTACCACGGGATCTTCGAAGACAACGATCCGTGCGAAGCGACTGATGGTCATCGCCAACTTCGACAACGACGTGCCAGAGTACTGGGAGTGGTCAGGCCAGGGAGTGTTCCCGTTCGACACCTCGAGCGAGGCCTACAAGCTCGGCGTCAACTACGTCATTTATGGCCTGACGCACTGAGCGCTCATTCGACGATCTGTCGAAGAACTGCCGCTTTCGTGTCGGGCGCCCGCGGCCGTGGGCACTGAAGCGCAGTGGACCCGGCCGGTCAGGTAATGTAGTAGAGTGATGAGGTGGCGCCGTCAGCAGCGGAATCTGGCGTGAGGCCGTTCCTCTTCTTCGACGGCGAGTGCGGGTTCTGCGACCGGACGGTTCGCTTCTTCCTCGTTCGCACTGCTCCGACGGCTCTCTCGTTCGCCCCCTTGCAGTCATCGTTCGCTCAGGCAACTCTCGCGCAGTATGGCGTGAAGACGCCCGACCTACGGGCGGCGTACTTGCTGCGCGATGGACGGCTCTACTCGGCTAGTTCGGCCATTCTCGAAGCCTTGCGGCTCGTCCCAGGTCTGATGCGCCACCTGGCAGTCCTTGCCGTGATTCCGCGGCCGATTCGGGATGGTGTGTACTTCGTGATCGCGCGAGCTCGGAGGCAGCTAGCGGCGCCGATGAACTGCCGCGTGCTCACCCCCGAAGAGCGAGCTCGATTCGTAGAATGACCCCGCTCGTCTCGACTCGTGTCACGGTCCTGCTCGCTGTCTGTCTCTTCACGCCGTTCGGCCTTCGCACTCTCTCGACCCGCCTCGAGCCCTATCCGGCGGTCCTGCTCCCCGCCGGTGCCAGCCGGGTGCGCCTCAATCAGTCAGAAGTCAGCTTCTCCAGAACCACGGTCACGTGCCGCGGACATGACGGCAACTGGCAACCCCTCGACGTCACGAGGCTGCTTTCGCCGATTCCGCCATGGTACCTCCATGACATCGTGAGCAACGAGTTTGGACTCAAGTCCACGCCGTACGAAGGCGTCTCGCTGCAATGGGTGTCGAAAGTCATCACACTGCCCCGCCACACCCCCAGCGACGAGGAGGTCCAAGCCACGCGGAGATGGCTGGCGCTGCGCCTGGCGGCAACCCCGGACTGCCAGCCAGCGATTCGGATCGCGGTGGAACGAACGACGGTCGGCGTTCCCTCGGGTCACGTCGCGCAGCACGCGGTTGTGTACGAGAGCATCCATGAGCTGGAGTGATCGCGCAAGTGCGTGGTTCTGGAACCGCGTGGCTATCAGCTCTCACACACCGTCCACCGGACTGGGAGTTCTCCGCATCGCCGCGGGTCTCTTCTTCCTGGTCTGGTACATGCCAGTTCGACGGTGGGTGGAGTAGCTCCCCCGGCCTTCTTCAATCCCCCGCCGATCAGCCTTGCGCGCTTCTTCTCGGGATTTCCTCCGGAAGCCGTGATGGTCGCTGCCGACATCGTGGCCGTCGCGCTGGCCTGCCTGATCGTCGTCGGTGTGAAGGCGCGGTCGTGCACTATCGCGCTGGCCGTATTGAGCATCGCCGGCAACGTCTTCGTCTACGCGTTCGGCAAGATCGACCACGACATCCTCCTGTACGTTTTTCTGGGGTGCATGGCCTTTTCGGGGTGGGGCGGGCAGCTGGCGTGGCTGCCGGATCGCCGTCATCGGTCCGATGCGCCTGAGAGGAGCCTGGCCCTCCTGGCGGTCTGCATGGCATTTGCCATGTTCAGCGCCGGGTTCGAAAAGGCAATCTTCTGGGTGGACTTCGATCTGCAGACCGGCGGATTCCTCTCGTGGTTCTATACCGGCTACTTCGATCTCGACCGCCGCCATTTGCTGGCCCCAGTGGTATCACGCTGCCACCCTCGCTTTTCGAGCTGGCAGATTACGCTGCGGTCGTCTTCGAACTGGGTGCGTTGCCCGCTCTTTTGATCGGCCCGCTGGCGTGGCGGATCTGGCTCCTTGGCGCCTGCCTGTTTCACCTGACCAGCACGCTCCTGCTCAACATTAGTTTCGACGCGCACTTCCTTCCGCTGATTGCATTCGTGGACTTCAGTCGCGTCCAGGCGACCCTGCAGAAGCTGGGCAGGGGACAGCTGGCAAGGTGGCTCGGGGTTGCTGCCGTGATGGCGATCGGAATGGTTCATCTGCTGGCGAACGGCCAGGAACAGCTGCTGTTGCTAGGGACTGACCCGGGCAATCGAACCGGCGCGGCGTTGTACCTGGCGACGGTGCTGTGGGTAGTCGCGACGGCGTTCATGGCCCGCACGTTGTTGGACTGCCGGAGAGGGGCGTACCGGCAACCGAGGGAGTTGCGACCCGCGCCCGGCCCGCCTCCCACAATCAGAAGCGAGCCGTCAGGCGCGAGTCAGAGAAGCGCAGGGCCTTCGCGTTCCTGATTAGGCTAACGCGCTTTTGAAGAGCGCGAGCAAGCGCTCCCAGGCACGCTCCGCCTGCTTCTGGTTATAGACCGCGGAGTCCGGCGGGCACCAGCCGTGCGCCGCACCGGCATAGACCTCAATCTCTGCCGGCAGCTTCGCTTTGGCAAACTCCTCGCGCAGCACATTCTTGGCTTCTGGCTCCTTCTGGTCATCGTTTTCGGCGACCGCGAAAAGGAAGTGCGCCTTCATGGTCGGGATGAGCAGGTGCGGGCTGTCAGGAGCTTTGGTGACCAACCCGCCGCCGTGGAAGGATGCGCCAGCGCCGATGCGATCGGGAACGGCCGCAGCCGTACGCATCACGATCGGTCCACCCATGCAGTAACCCGTCGTCCCGACCTTGCGCTTTTTGTCAACGGCCGCCTGGCTGTCGAGGAATGCGACAAATGCCTTCGCGTCGGTCACGTGGGTCGTCGCGCTCAGCCCCTTGGCCAGCGGCATGACGAGGTCGCGCGTGGCTTGATCGGCGAAACTCGCGCCCGCTGGTACGACCGGAGCTTTCTTTTGTCGATAGAACGGATTGACCACCAGCACAGCGTATCCGGATTCGGCGAGCCGCTTCGCCATCTGCCGGAATGCGGGTCGCAGGCCCAGGATGTCCGGCCAGACGAGCACCCCTGCGGTTGCGCCGCTGGCGGGGTGCACGAAGTAGCAGTCCGCCACGCCGTCAGGCGTCTTCACGTCAACGTCCGACTCCTTGACGGCCTGCGCGTCAGCCGCGCGCGGCAGCATGACGGCGACTCCGGCGCCGACCGAGGCCGCGGCGAATTGACGCCGCGTCAGCGGTGGAAAGCGCATGTAGTTGGCCAGGTCCTCTTCGAAATGTTCGTCGCACATGCGCAGGTCTCCTTGTAGTTGGTTGGGTGACGCGGGTGAGTATAGCGCTGCTCCCGATGAGTGCTGCCCTGGTGTAGGAAACGTCACCGCCTCGGTGCAGCCGCTTCACGGGTTGATTTGCGCGGCCGAAGCTTGTCGGCCTCTTTCACGAAGTACGCAAAGAACCTCGCGATACGTTCGAGGCCTGGCGTCGAAATCGCGGCGAGCGTTTCGCCAGTCGTGTGATACAGCGGCGGCGCCTGCATGATGGTGAGCTTCGCGCCCTGGATCGCGGCGTAGCCCCCGTTTCGCCGCTCTGCATGCGGGAACGATCGGATACGAAATTGACGCCGTAACGGAGCACGCCCTGATCGATCAGGCCGTCGAGAAATGGCGAGCCGTTGGTGATACCCGCCGTGATCGGCGCCTCGCCGGAATCCGCGATGGCTTCGCGGTAGCCGTCGCGTGCGACGGTGCGCGAAGGCGAGAAGTTCCGTTGCGCGACGTGCTCGATGTTGACCATCATCACCGCTTTCGCCGCCAATGCGGGATTGGCCGCGACGAACCCGCGCGGGCCGTTGATGCCGGGGCTGTGATGCCCGGCGCTGGCCACGAACGCCAGCGTGCGCCGCGGACGCTGCTCGGCCTGGCGAAGTGGCGTGCAAGGGCCATGAGGACGGCCAGCCCGTCGCCGTTGTCGCCGGCGCCCTCGAACCAGCCGTCATAGTGCGCGTTGAGGACGATCACCTCGTCTGATGCGCTGGCCGGAAATCACGGCGACGGCGTTTTCGGCCTTCAGGTCCGTGCGCATTCGGTCTTGAGTGTGACGGTGGCACGGAGCTT
Organism: uncultured Acidobacteriota bacterium; assembly: GCA_963734095.1. Classification (GTDB taxonomy): domain Bacteria; phylum Acidobacteriota; class Vicinamibacteria; order Vicinamibacterales; family UBA2999; genus JACCSI01. Next base: position 472,412 of record CAVTGK010000061.1, read on the forward strand.
GTCGGCGACGCGGAGTGCTGCCGCCTTTTCAGCACGTTCTCGAGAAAATGTCCGTCGTGTCCGCCGATGTTGACGCAGGGACCTCCACAGTTGCTGAAGTCGCGCGCCCGCTCGTTGCCCGGCTGGCGCATCACGTTGAACACGGCGACCGCGCCGCGCTTGATCAGCGCCTGTGCCTGCGGCACGACGGTGTCGCGCTCGAAGACCATGTGCGCCTGAGGCACGACGAGTTGCACGGCGATTTTGCCTTTCACATCCAGATGTTCGGCGACTGCGGGGCTGCCGTTTCCGACGTAGACCAGCGGCGCTGTCAGCGTGCCGCCGACAATGTCCGACGGTGCCAGCGGCATCGCCGAATCGAGCACCAGATCGCCGCTGCCTGCACCAAACGCCGGATCGCCCAGGAGCTTCACTTCCCACGACAGCGGAAGCCAGAACGAGGTCTTGCGGTCTGAGCGATCGGTTGCAGCTTGACGTCTTGATCCCAGCCCGGCGAAACGCGTCCGCCGACCACTCTGCGGTCCTGGCGCCGGAAGGAAACCCTGCGATTCGCCCCCACAATTGGCCCGAACCGATCTCGCGCGTCTTTTGGCTCTCCTTCGCGATCGCGACAACCTGCTCGAGATCGGCGCGAATCACGGCGCCTGAAGTTCTGGGAGTGCGGGTTCGCCCGGCGGCAGCGTCACCGGTCTGGGTCCTCTCGATCCCGTCACGACAGCTGGCGCCGATCCGGGCTTCGGCGGCAGCGGCAGACCAAACCACGCTGATGTGCCGGAAGTGGGTATGGCGCCTCGGGACTGCTTGTTCGCACGAACGTCGGCGCCCGCAACCTCCGGTCTCGACGCAAAAGGTGCTATGGCGAACAGAGTGCCGCGGTGATCAGGCCACTCCGAGCGCGGCGCTGGACGCCCATGCGCGGATTATGACGCACGCGCTTCGTGGGTCCTGAAACACAATGCGAAGATAAGGAGATGGGCCCGAAACATGGGATGGCCATCGCCCCTCCCACAATATCGGGGCACGTCATCCGTCTAATACGTTGGGTGAACAGGGGCTGCGCCGCAGCGGATGCCACCAGACTCAGACCAGCAGATTGCCCATGTCGTCGAGCGGGAGCAATCGCGCCTGCGCCAGCTTCATCCGGCGGCGCGTGCCCGATCCGCGGGACGTCGAGGACATCGTGCAGGAGGTCTTTGCCGAGCTCGTGGAAGCGAACCGCCGGTTGATGCCGATCGATCACGTCGCCGGCTGGCTGGTCCGCGTCGCGCAGAATCGCATCACCGATCTGTTCCGCAAGAAACAGCCGGAGCGGTTCAGCGACACGGCAATCGTCACCGACGATGGTGAGACGTGTGCGGATGGAAGACCTGCTGCCGGCTGCAGATGCGGGACCGGAGGCACTGTATGCGCGCCGCGTCCTGTTCGCGGAGTTCGAGCGCGCGCTCGCGGAGCTGCCGGAAGAGCAACGTCGAGGTATTTGTGGCACACGAGATCGAGGGACGCAGCTTCAAGCAGATCGCTGCCGACACCGGCGTGAACATGAACACGCTGCTGTCGCGCAAACGGTATGCGGTGCTCTATCTGCGCGAGCGGCTGCAACGCGCTTCGACGCCACGAAAACGCGAGGACGATAGACATGGATGTCAAGAACGAACGGGAAAGACCATCGCCGAGGAAATGAGCCAGGACGATTGCCAAAAGCATCGCTCGCGGCATAGCGAAAGGCATCGCGATCTTCATCGCGTTCCTCATCTTCATCGCCCTCGGCGGATCGTGGTGCGGTGGCTCTGGAACTGGCTCGTGCCGTCGCTATTCGGCTTGCGCCAGGTCACATTGGCGAGGCACTCGGGCTGCTGGCGCTGAGCCGCATCCTCTTCGGCGGCTTCGGGCGTGGCGGCGGTTCCTCACGGCGGTCCCCGGCGCGGCAAGCGCGAATGGTGGAGGAAGGGTGAGCCGGCGCGCCAGCACCGCGAGCCCAAAGCGAGCCACAATCGTGACCACATGAACTCGAACCCACACCCGACGATGCGTCTCTGGCCGGCGATCCTCTTCGCCGCTTTGATCCTGCCGGTCAGGTTCCTGCTGCCGATCGTGTGGCCGGATGGCGTGGTCTTCGCGCTCTTGGCTCCGTCCTGTTTGGGTTGGCCGTCATGTTGTGGTGGCCCTTCTTCAGCCGGGCGCCGCGCGCCGACCGCTGGGGCGGGCTTGCATTGATGATCGCGGCGCTGGCACCGCCTGGGCCTTTGCGCATCCGTCGATTGCGACCGGCGCAATGGGAGCGCTGGTGCCCCTGCTGGCAGT
>CAVTGK010000062.1:0-92002 GCA_963734095.1 uncultured Acidobacteriota bacterium
CGATATTGAACAGGCTCGCACCGACCGATGAGGTGGGTAATGGCAATCGCCTCCGGCTTTCCCGAATGGATCCACAGCGTCCGTTTGAGTACATCTCTGGGCCGCACGACTGCTACGCTGCCCGTAGGTAGATGTCATGAACAAGCCTCTCAGACCAACCGCGGTCGCCCCTCGAACTACGGAACCTGGAACGATCACGAGTCGCACGCTGGAGTGCGTGCCGACAAAGGCCGACGATGGCCGTGAGAATGCCGAGCCAGACCGGGCGCGGAGCGAAAGACCGCCCGCTGTCAGCGGAAGCTGCGCGGGATGAGGCCGAACAATTCAGGCGACAGGCCGAGGAAGCGCGTGAAGTCCGCGACCACCACCGCGAGGCGATCGAAGCCATCCGACAACTGCAGGAGAAGGTCCGCGAAACCGCTGAAGCGGCGCGTGGCGCCAGCGAGGAGGCGCGCCTCGCCGGCGAGGCTGCGCGGGGGGCGGTGGTGGATGCGGTGCGCGCCACCGCCGATAGTCTGAACGCGACACTCGAACAAATGAAGGTCGTCGAGGAGATGCGGCGGACGCTCCGTGAGCTGAGGGACGCGAACGAGCTCGACTCCAACTAGGGCACGGGCTACTGGCGCTTGACGACCTCTACCGCGACCGGCTCGATTCGTGCGGTTGGGACGTCCGTGGCGGTCGGCCTCGTCGAACCGCACGATCAGCAGCGTGATGTTGTCGCTCGCCCCGCCCTCATTGGCCTGTGCGAGCAGCTCCCTGGCGGCGGCCTCGGGTACGGGCTCCGCACCCAACGTGGCCGCGATCGCCTCGTTCGTCACCATCTCCGTCAGTCCGTCCGAACACAGCAGAACCGATCGCCAGCCTGAACTTCGAACGCGCGGGCTTCGACTTTGACCCCCGGCTCCTGGCCACCGACAACGTTCGTAATGACATGGCGGAGACGGTGTCCGGCGACCTCGTCCGGTCGAAGGGCTCCGCTGCGCACCATGTCGGCCATCAGCGTGTGGTCCTGGGTGAGCTGGTGCAACTCGTCGTCTCGGTATAAGTACGCGCGGCTGTCCCCCACGTGCACGATGCACAGCTGCGCACCCAGATGGAACGCCATCGTCACCGTCGTCCCCATGCCGCTCAGTTCCGGATGATCCGCCGCCTCGGCGAGAATGCGGGCGTCGGCCTGACCGAGCGCGGACTGGAACTGCGCGAGGACTCTCTGCGCTTCAGCGCTCATTTGCCCCAAAGAACCACTTGAATGTGTTGAGCGTGAACTGCTCGATCGCGACCACGGCAAGGGCGCTCGCCCGTTCGCCCGCCTGGTGCCCGCCCATGCCGTCGGCGACGAGAAACAGATGTGCGCGCTCCTCGCCAACCTGCACCTTCGGCTCCGGCAGGCTCGTCTGCCAGACGCGCATCGCTTTGGTGAGTTCGGCGATGAGAAACTGATCCTCATTGGCCGGGCGCACCTTTCCCTTGTCGGTGATCCCAAACGCCTTCACCTTCAGCGGGCGGGGTGGCTCAGCCATGACGGAGCCGTCGGTCAAAGACACCTCGGTTCGTTCCGGCGGCTCCACGTACGAGCGGAATCTCAGGCGACCGGCTCGGTCCTGTTCCCACGTGCCGAGCACGAATCTGACTGGGCGGCAAGGTCTGTGCGAAACTCTGCGTCTTCCTTCAGCCCGAGTGCGAGCTTGTCCCCCCATGTCATGGCGACCTCCTGCAGGACGAGCGTAGCGTCGCGCGTGAGCGTGCGCTGTACGGTCTTATACAGGGCGGTTCGCGCTGGCCTACGGACGCGCGCTGGCGCGGATCGTCGCGAGGCGACTGTCTTGTTGTGAACAGCAATTCGGGCGACGGCGCGCTATCGTGCAGACATGTTGAATGATTCAGTACCGACACAAGCATGCAGACTACGCTCGGGCCTGGATTCACGATCGGACTCCTCACGGGCGGGATCGTCGGAGCGGTGCTGGCGTTAGCGTTCGCGCCACGTGCTGGCGCAGATTTGCGGCGAAGCGTGGCGAGCGCCGCCAAGAATCTCGGTAGCGTCGCGTCCGACCACTACCAGGACGCCAGCGCCCTCGTCGGCGATGCCGTCGCACAGCTCGGCAACAAGGCGCGGACAGTGCGCGACTATGGCGCCGAGGCGGTTGTGAGCGACGCGGACGACATCGCGCGATTCGCGACGTCCACCAAGAGCGGAGAGCGGCCGCAGCCTTCAGCGAACCGCGCTCTGTAACACCTCAACCGCCATCGGAGACCGTCTTGAGTCCCTTACGATGCGGCGTACGACGTCTTGACGATCGTGTAGAACTCCTTCGCATAGGCGCCCTGCTCGCGCGGGCCGTAGCTCGATTTCTTTCGGCCGCCAAACGGCACGTGGTAGTCGAGGCCGGCCGTCGGCAGATTCACCATCACGAGGCCGCTTTCGGAATTCCGCTTGAAGTGACTGGCGTACTTCAGCGAGGTGGTCACGATCCCGGCCGACAGTCCAAACGGCGTGGCGTTGGCGATCGCCAGCGCTTCGTCGTAGTTCCGCACCCTGATCACTGACGCCACGGGTCCGAAGATCTCTTCTCTGGTTGATGCGCATGTCCGGAGCGGTATCCGTGAAGATCGCCGGCGCCATGTAGTAGCCCTCGGTCTCACGCCTCAGGCGTTCACCGCCTTGCGCGAGCCGCGCACCTTCCTTCTTGCCGATCTCGACGTACTGCTGGTTCTTGTCGAGTTGTCGTTCGTCAACGACCGGTCCAATCTCGGTGCCCGGCTTCAGCGCGTCGTCGATCACGAGCGTCTTCATGCGCGCAATCATGGCGTCCACGAATCGATCGTGAATGCCCTCGGTGACTATCAGCCGGCTCGAAGCTGTACATCTCTGACCTGCTTGAAAGAACGCACCGTTGACCGCGACCGACACTGCCGTCGCCAAGTCGGCATCGTCCAGGACGATGAGCGGATTCTTGCCTCCCATCTCCAACTGCACCCGGGCGCCGGTGTTCACCGCGGCGGCGGCCACCGAGGGACCGACATCCTGCGACCCGGTGAAGCTCACGGCATCGATGTCAGGCGATGCCGCCAGCGCGGCGCCGAGTCGGCTGCCAGGTCCCATCACGAGGTTGAGCACACCGGCCGGGAGGCCGGCGCGCTGAACGATATCCACCAGCGTCCACGGCGAGGCTGGGACCAGTTCGGCGGGCTTGAACACCACGCAGTTGCCGAAGGCCAGGGCCGGCGCAATCTTCCACGCGGGGATGGCCAACGGAAAATTCCAGGGTGTGATCGCGGCGATCACGCCGAGCGGCTCGCGCGTGACCTCGACCTCGATGCCCGGCCGCGTGGAATCGATCTTTTCTCCACCCCCTCGAACCGCCTCGCCGGCAAAGAACTTGAAGATCGCTCCGGCACGTGCCGCCTCGCCAATGCCATCGGCGAGCGGCTTCCCTTGCTCCCGCGAGAGCAGGCGTCCCAATTCGTCTTTGCGCGCGAGAATCTCCGTGCCTGCGCGGTCGAGGATATCGAACCGCTCCTGGGGTGTCGTGCGCGACCACTTGGTGAACGCGGCCCTCGCCGACGCGATGGCCTGGTTCACGTCTGCTGGCGTCGCGCGGGCGAACTCGCCCACGACATCGGCCAGATTCGAGGGGTTGATGTCGGTGTTGCGGTCGGCCGAGTCGACCGATCGACCGTCGATGAGATTGGGAAAAGTCGCTACCATCGAGTGTCCTGACCGCGTGATTCGTGGTGTAACTGCCGGGCGGGGCATCCGCGCTCAGCGGCCCGCTGAGGTGCCTGATGTTCATGTTACCGGCTTCGCCTCGAGGATTGCGAACATGCCGGCAGCGTCGGTAAAGAGCCACCACGCAGGTGCTACTTCCGAGCTGCACGGAGGCGTCGTCAAGGCCGCGTGTCTAGTCGATGAATCCCGAGCTGGGGTCGGCCTGTGCACAACTGGACAGACGCCGACGCTGCCTGCTGCCATGATCATGAACGCCAGGACTATCAGCGGCCCAGGAAGGTCGCCAGATGACACATCCGATTGACCGTGGAACCGCCGGACAGCACTGAGCACGGTACCGTCGCCAACGTGCCCGCTGTGTCACACGCTGGACCACACGATTACGAGTGACGCGCTCGCCGCGGGTGCCACCTGGACGTGCACCAGATGTGGTCAGACGTGGACCGCCGCGCGTCTCGCAACGGCCGCGGCATATGCTCGGTCGGCAGCGTAGTCGCGGTATCTCTGCCGAACGACGCGTATTCACCAAATGCCTAGCGCGAGTTGGAGGGCGTGGCGCGCTGCTCTTCACGCCAGGTCGGCCGTCACGAGCTTGACTCTCGAGTTCCGCGATTCGCTCCAGCGCCTCGCGCCTCAATGCCGCGGCGTTGCGGGCGATGCCGACTTCACCCGTGCGCTCGAGCCGGGGCACACGCCGGTCGAGCGCGGTTATGAGCTCGTGCAGGTTTTTGATCACCTGTTCGGTTGTCAGATCGGGCGGCGCTTGGCCAACGATGACCATTGGGTCCTTGATGCGAATCAAATCATGTCCCCTGCAAAATTCATTGTTACGGCTTGAACTTGGCTTTGTTGTCCTGGCGGATTTTCTCGGCTCGTGCCTGAATGGCCGCCGCTTCATCAGTCCGTCGCGCGAGGTCCCGCGCCGGGGCTTCGGCGGCATCAACCCGCACGCCCTCGGCGATGGCGTCCTGGAGAGCTCGGTCGCCTGCGAGCGACGTGACGGTGAGCCCGACACGGTTCGGGTACTGCTCGCGCCAGAGCACCAGCAGGGTCTCGGCATCTTCCCAACGCCCAATCGTCTGGCGCTCGGCCGACGGAGCGATGGTCGTTTGCGGCGGTGTCGCAATCAACATCGAAACGCCGTACACGCTGCCCATCGCCTCGTGCAAGTCCTCGTTCGTCATGCCTTGCGTTCGTTCGCGGTCGTAGGTCACCGCAATTCGAGCCAGGCGGTCAGCCTTGAACGTGAGAACCATCTCAGCGAGGGGGTCGGGCTCAATAGTGGTGCCGCTGACAAATCGGCTCGGCCGCCAGGTCACTTCTTGCACGAGTGTTGGACGCTCATGCACGACCTTGACGTCAGCGGCGACGAGCCGCAGATGGTCGACGACGACCTGCACCGAATCACCCAGCGTGACGCCGCGATAATGGGACAAAACGGGCTCGGCAGATGTCGCGGGGACTCCCAGTGACATCATGCACGCAAGCGCCAGGAGAGAGACACGTAGCATATTGAACCTCGGTCTGAGCGTAGGGCATCCCAGTCGTCCTGTCTGTTCAACGCAGCACATGCCCCGGGCCCAGCTCGTCCTACTACGGCGAACTGTGCCAGATCTGCACAGACGCTCAGGCAGTGCACCATCGCATCATGAGTTTCAACGCTGGCACCACATGATGACGACAACACGCAAAGACACTCATGTCACGAAGGAAGGTTCTCCGGTGCGCCCAGGTATCAATCCGCAGACCCCTGAGAGCATGCCTCGCGCCGAAGACGACGAGTCAACGCGCGCACGCAGCCCTGAGTTTCATGACCGCCCTGGGAGCGGCAAGCACACGGCTGACAGGCACCGCTACTACTAACCACCGGACGCCGAATTGCCGGTGATTGACGTCTCGCATCAGGGGCGGCGCAGCCTGTCCGCAATCGCACAGACACGCACCGGCAGAACTGACAGGATCGTTCAACGCCAGGGCGCCTCTGCCCATGGTGTGGAACTTATGCTCCTAGTTACCGGCGCTCTCATTTCGTTGACCTTGGTAGTGATCCTCTCCGCAATCCGAGCAGGCAGGAACGCCGCAACGCTTGGCTGGATGAGCGAGCGGTGGCTCGCCGGTACCGCGCGTCCCACCCGTAGGAGCGAGTCCAGCCGGTCGTCGAGCGGCGCCGGCATCTCGTTTCCTTGGCCGTGATCGCGACGCGACTCTGCCGTTCAATGATCATCACCGGCCGACACTGATCGGTCCGCCGGCGGCGAAAAATGGAGCGGGTCACGGAGGTTTTGCAGCTCGCGGTAATAGTAGAGGGGCGTCGGCCGTTGTCGCATGAATTGCAGCTTTTTGAGAAACTCGATTTCCTCCGTGCGTCGCATCACCCCTCAGGACGGGATCCTGAAGGAAGGCCCGCAGCCCTGGCTCTTCGTCGACCGGTGGGCCGGGTTGCCGTTCGACGAACTCGAATCTCCTGGGATGTCCGGGCGCTAAACGCCGGTTCAGGACGATCTCCATTCCGAACGTCGCAAGGTCGATGTCCCACGATTCAATCAGCGGATCGAGAAAAGTGACGCAGTGTTCGACCGAGACGTTGAAGACATCCGTCTCCAGGAAGTCGAGCACGATGACTCGCATCTGTCGATAGCTTCGGCCGGTGAATCGGGCCAGCAGGCGGAGCCACTTTTCGTCGCTCAATTCCTCCTTCGTGACTCGCTGGACGACGTCCAGCAGCTTCTGGGTGACGAGGCGTTCGAGGGCTCCGAAGGGCTCCCTCTCGAACATCACACGAATCGCTTGTGCCTTGCCGGGTTCGCTTTTCCGAAGGATCAACTCGCGCACTTCCTTGAAGAGGGGTGCGGGAGGGTCCGCCAGCTTGCGCTTCAAGGCGTCCCTACGCAGCCGGTCGGCCACCGAAGCCAACTTCCCTGCGGAAGCTTCAAAAACGCGTCCATCCTGTCGTAAATATCGGTGCGCTCGGGCGCAGGTGGCGCTTTCTTCCCAGTCAGCAGCTGGGAAATGTAGGACTCGGTCACCTGGGCCGCCGCCGCCAGGTCTCTTTGCTCGGTCCCCAAGTCTCTGAGCCGCTGTCGGATGAAAAGCGGGAAATCCATGCGGAATCCTCCGTTCGTTAACTCATTTTGATTAAGTCATGAAGGCACTCCGATTCTCGCATATTAACCTTGACATGTAAAAGTTAATTAACCTATTGTGGTTCACGGTTCGCGGATGTACTTACTCCGACCGCAGGTAGCTGAACCGAATCAGGTTACCTGCCCTTTCCGCCCAAAACACCTCCAAACCAGGAGGTTGAAATGTTTGCTCGCAGTGTCTCCTTCCATCTCAAACCAGGTCGCGCGGCGGAGTTCGCCCAACTACTCGACAAGGACGTCATTCCAGCGTTGCGCAAGCAGAAGGGTTTCCAGGACGAGATCGCACTCGTCTCGCCGGGAGGCACAAACGCGCTTGGCATCAGTGTGTGGGAACTGAAAGAAGACGCCGAGACATATGCCCGCGGCGCGTACCCCGGTGTGGTCGAGTCGCTGGCGCACGTGATCGAGGGGACCCCTCAGGTGCAGACGTATGACGTCGCGAACTCGACCTTTCACAAGCTGTCGATCGCGCAAGTGCCTCGAGCGACACGGCCGGCGTATCGGCATGACGCTCCGCGGGGTGGACGGGCACTCGGCCCACGCGCGCGCCGAAGTTTCAGCATTGGAGGATTATCATGAATATTGTTCATTGGAATTCGTTGCATAACATGGCCCCGCACCAGGAGTGGATGAGCCGGGCGCTCGAGGGCTTCTACGGCCGTCCGCAGGAGGAACTCGCGCAGGGCTCATGGGTACCGGCGGTCGACATTTACAGTACCGGCCGACCGAGAGCTGGTGCTCAAGGCTGAACTGCCGGACATGAAGCAGGACGAAATCGACCTGACGGTTGAAGGCACCACGCTCACGCTGCGCGGCGAGAGGAAGCTCGACGCGGACGTGACGAAGGAGCAATTTCATCGCATCGAGCGCAGTTTCGGCTCGTTCTCACGGTCCTTCGACCTGCCGCCCAGCGTCGACGCTGGCAAAGTGACCGCGGCGTACAACGCCGGCATCCTGACGGTCCGGCTGCCGTTGCGTGAGGAAGCCAAGCCCACGCATATCAAGGTCCAAGTGGCCGCGTAAGTTCCTGCACGCGGGACGGGGATGACGAATCCCCGCGTCGCGCCTCTTTTGAAGCCGAGACCGCAGATCGTCCAGCAGCGGCCGTGGCATTGCTCCCCGTCGTTCGCGCGAGGAAAAAGGAAGGGTCATCAACCATGTCGAGGATATTCACCCGCACTGCAATCATTCCCCTCTGGCTCGTCGTCTACGCACTGTTCGCGTGGTCACGCGTGGCCCATGCCGGTTGCCATGGCGATGCTCATGCTCATCGTGGGGGCTGCGGTTCCGGTGATCATCTTCATGCTGTGGAAGGAAACGCCCCCCACAGTCGCCGCAGTGCTGCATCACGTTGAAGAGTCAGGAAAGAGACGGAGTTGACTTCATGAATGCATCCACGCATGCCCTCCCAGCGAGCCAATCGCGGGCAGTGGCGGCGGTAAACACGCTCAGCCCTGACCAGCGTTGGGCACAGTGGCGAGACCAGGGGGCACGCCATGACGCGCGTGTTGGACGGAACATGAGGCTGATCGCGGCACTCGCACTGACGATCGGGGGCGTCTGGGCCGCGTTGGTGCTCTGAGAAATCCGGCGGCTGAGCCTGTGCTGGCGATCACGCGATGCGCGTCACTGCAAACGGGGTCTGTGTGACGTGCGCCAAGTCGCACCACACATCAGCCATCGCCGAGAAATCCTGCCTATCCGATGGTTTTGGTGGTGATCCGCGCGCTCCTCACAGACCTCCGGATTGAGATAGCTATCAATTATGGCTATAATTGTTCTAGCATGAAGGTCAGCGTGGCAGAAGCCAAGAACACGCTTCCCAAGTTGATCAAGGCGGTCGAAGACGGCGAGTCCGTGACGATCTACCGGCACGGAACGCCGGTGGTGGACATCGTCCGGACGACGAAGGCCGATCCCGAGAGGCCGAAGTTCGGGACATTGAAGGGCAAGGTGACGGCTCTCGACCCCGACTGGTGGAAGCCGATGACCAACGATGAGGTCGAAGCCTTCCTCGATGGCCGCTAACGCATGCGGCTCATCCTCGATACGGTCACGTTCATCTGGGCGGTCAGCGCTCCAGAGCGCCTCTCACGTGCCGCGATGTCCGCTCTTCGGAAGGGCACCGCGGTGCGCGAGATCAGCGTCGTTTCCCTGACCGAGATCGCCGTCAAACAGACCAGAGGGAAGCTCACGTTCAGCAAGGCGGACGCGATGGCAGGCGTCGCTGATCTGCGATTGCGGATCTTGCCCTACGCGGCAGAGCATGCCTTCCGCCTGTTCGATCTGCCCACACATCATGCCGATCCCTTCGACCGCCAAATCATCGCGCAGGCCCTCGTGGAAAACATCCCGGTCGTGACACCTGACGAAGCCTTCAACCTTTACGAAGGCCTCAAGGTCGTATGGTGATCGATTCTTGGAGACCGTCGCATCGCCGTCGCGGACGTGGTCGACGCGTGGCTGGCGCCCGGCTATAGCTACTTCAAAATTGAGAGGCGCATACGGCGCCACCTATCTCGTCCGCCACGATGAGCGATCCAAAAGGCGCGCACGGACGCGGAGTTCGAACGTTCGTCGACATCGCCGATTACAACCTTCCGCTGCTCGACGAGCCCGTCCCGCCATCCTCGGTCGCTACCAGCACGAGCAGACGAAGACGTGGGCGGCGACAATCGGCTCGTTCGATGCCTACGTGTTCGTGACGCCCGAGGTACAACCACAGCACCTCGGCGGCGCTCAAGAACGCCATCGACTACCTTTATCGTGAATGGAACAACAAGGCGGCCGGGTTCGTGAGCTATGGCAGCGCCGGTGGCACGAGCGGTGGAGCACCTTCGGCTGATCATGGCCGAACTCATGGTCGCCACCGTCCGTGCTCAAGTAATGCTCTCGTCGTTGACCGACTTTGAAAAGTTCACAACGTTCACGCCGGATCCGCGGCACGAGCGGGCAGTACACAGGATGCTGGATCAGCTCATCGCGTGGGGCGCGATGCACTGAAAAGTGTCAGATCGACACAACCACAGTAGTCAACGTTGCCAGGCGCGTTACTGCAAACGGGGTCTCGTGACGTGCGCCAGGTCGCACCACACATCAGCCATCGCGGAGAAATCCTTCGCGCCTTGCCCCTGTCCACGCGCGGTGCTGAACGACTCGCGCGCCGCTGCGGCAATCGGCACAGGCACGTTCGCGGCGTTGGCTGCCTCGACGATCAGCGTCAGATCTTTGTGCGCGAGGTCGATCGTGAAACCAGGCGCCGTATCACCTTTGAGCACCTTGGTCGGCCACGCCAACTTGAGCTGTCCGTTGGTGGCCGTCGTTCCGTGAATCACGTCGAGCGTTTTCTCGAGCGACAGCCCGAATCGCTGCGATAACGCCACCGCTTCTGCGTTGAACGCGCAGGAGACGATCGCCAGATAGTTGTTCACGAGCTTGGTCCGTATGCCGGTGCCCACGCCCCCGCAATGATGGATCGTCGTGCCCATCGCATCGAGCAGCGGCTTCACGCGCGCGAACGTCTCATCAGTGGCACCAACCATGAAGAGCGACTCGCCGCGTACCGCGTGGCTGACCAGTCGTCCAACCGGCGCATCGACGAAGGCACACCCTTTCGCCGCGGCTGCGAGGGCCAGGCGATCAGTGACCAGCGGATCGACCGTGCTCATGTCGACGACCACGCCGCCCACCTGAAGATGCGCGAGAATTCCGTCGGGACCTGCCACGACTTCTTGCACGGTCGCCGAGTTGGGCAGCATGGTGAAGACAATATCGCTTCCCGCCGCCACGACTGCACTGCCGGCCGCGGACCGCGCCCCAAGCGCCTCGAGCGCCTGCACGGGAGCAGCTCGCAGATCGTTCACGATCAGCGAGAAACCCTTGCGGCACAGGTTGGACGCCATGGGCCGGCCCATGTTCCCGAGCCCGATGAAACCAATCCTCTCCATCAAAGTCGTCTCCGTCACGCGAACTTCACGCACACGTTCTTGACCTGTGTATAGCTCGCCAGCGACTCGAGACCCTTTTCTCGACCGTACCCGCTCTTCTTGTAACCCCCGAACGGAAGTTCCACACCACCTCCCGCGCCATAGGTGTTGACATACACCTGACCTGATTTGATCTGCGATGAGACCGCCATGGCCTTGTTGATATCCCGGGTCCACACACCCGCCACCAGCCCGTACTGGCTGCGATTCGCGATCTCGATCGCCTCCTCGAGTTCGTCGAACGTGATAATCGCCAGCACGGGGCCGAAGATCTCTTCCTGCGCGACCCGCATGTCGGCTGACACCTGATCGAGCAGCGTCGGCTGATAGAAGAAGCCGCGTCCGAGCGCGGGATCCGACGGTCGACCACCCCCTGCGGCGACCTTCGCGCCTTCGTCCCGCCCGATCTTGACGTAGCCCTCGATGGTTTCAAGCTGTCGTTTCGAGATGATCGGTCCCATGTCCGGATCGCTCACCCCCGGCCCGACGCGCATGCTCTTCGCCCGATCGGCGAGCCGGGCGACCAGCGCGTCGTGCGCCTTTCGCTCGACGAGCAGTCGGGAGCCGGCGGAACACGTTTGACCGGCATTCTGGAAGATGGCGTTTGCCACTCCTTGCACCGCGAGATCGAGGTCGGCATCCGCAAAGACGATGTTCGGTGACTTCCCACCGAGCTCCATGACGACGGGCACGACGTTGTCCGCGGCCATCTTGGCGACGCCAATGCCGATGTCGACCGAGCCGGTGAACGTGAGCTGATTGATGTCGGGATGGCTGGCGAGCGCGACACCGGCTTCCGAGCCGGTGCCCGGCACCACGTTGAGGACGCCGGCCGGCAATCCGCAAGTCGAGCGCGATCTCACCAAGCTTCAGGGCCGTCATCGGCGCCTCGCTCGACGGCTTGAGCACCACCGTGCAGCCGACAGCGAGTGCCGGTGCGACACCTCGGGCGCCGATCTGAATGGGATAGTTCCACGGCACGATCTGCGCGGAGACCCCGATCGGCTCACGGATCGTGTAATCGAGGAAGCCCGGCCCGAGCGGAATCGTGTTCCCCATAATCTTGTCGGCGATGCCGGCAAAGAACTCGAAGTAGCGCGCGGCAACTTGCACGTCGGTGCGCGCCTGGCGCAGTGGCTTGCCGTTGTCGCGACTCTCGAGCGTCGCCAACTCCTCTACGCGATCCCGCAGCGCCTGGGCAATGCGGAACATGATGCGGCCACGTTCGGCCGGCGTGATGCCGCGCCACGCTTTCGAGTCGAGCGCCGCATGGGCGGCCTGGACGGCGCGATTGACGTCGGCCTTCGTCGACTTGGCGACCGTGGCCAGGACTTCGCCGGAGGAGGGATCGTAAACGTCAAACGTCCCTCCGTCGGATGCCTTCGCGCGGGTGCCATCGATAATGAGGGTTTCAACGGTTTCGACCATTGCGGCTGCTCCTGGAAGTTACAAGTTACAAGTTACAAGTTCAAAGCGTCGTGCCCATCAAGGTGCCGGTCATAGCGCCCGGGCGTGCCTCACCGGCCTGATGCCGTCCCAGCGCTTTGAACTTGTAGACTTGCAACTTCGAACTGTCATCGTTAGCCGTTAGACGCCACCCCGTACCGCGCGGAGCGTCGCGCCGTAGTTCGATCGGTCAATCTTCGCCTCGATCAGGCTCGGTCCATCACACGTGAACGCCTCGTCAACAACGCGTTCGAGCTCAGCCTCATCCGACGCGACCCATCCCCTGACGCCGAAACTCGCCGCCAACGAAGGCCAGTCGATCGCGCCGAGCGCGACGCCCTCCGGCTGAAACTGCCGGGCCTGCTGCTTGATCTCGATCAGGCTGAGCGACGCGTCACTGAACACGATGACGATAATGCCCAGCTTCAGCCGAACCGCAGTCAATAGCTCACCGAGACACATCAGCAATCCGCCATCGCCGGTCAGCGCGACCACCTGCCGCGAACGATCGAGAAGCGCTGCGCCTATCGCCGCTGGCAGTGCAAACCCCATCGTCGACAATCCGTTGGAGAT
The DNA here is from genome assembly GCA_963734095.1 of uncultured Acidobacteriota bacterium. Classification (GTDB taxonomy): domain Bacteria; phylum Acidobacteriota; class Vicinamibacteria; order Vicinamibacterales; family UBA2999; genus JACCSI01. The sequence continues at coordinate 12,882 of CAVTGK010000062.1, forward strand.
GAGCAGATGATTCGGCTCATTCACGGGCCACAGCATCGTCGCCGGAAGCATGTGAGCGCCGGCGTCGATTGTCACCCGACCGACGCGCGACGCGAGCCCGGCTGCGGCGATCTGCACGACGCGGTGTGCGGCTAGACCGCCGGTAGCGATGGACACCCGTTGCTGCTGTTCTGTGACGCGCTGACGCAGATGCTTCGAATCCCAATCGGATACCGGAAGCAGCGCCGCGAGCCGTTCGGCACCATCGGGGATCTCAGCGACGATCTGAGCGGCAAACGGCACATGTGTGTCCTCGACCGTCCACGGGCCCAGGTAGACAATCGGCTGCTCGTGCTTCCAGCGGCGCGGGAGGAGTTCGACGGGATCGAGGCCGATCCCAATCAGCACGTCACTCTCATCGATGACCGACTGTTCAATCGCTGCGTTGGTAAAGACCCCGGCAAACCATTCGTGACTGTCGGGGACCACGCCTTTCGCTTTGTAGGTGACCATCGCAGGCACGTGGCGACGCCCACAGAGGCTTCGAATGGCTGAGGCATCTTCCGGACGCCGAGCGCCCAGGCCGACGAGCGCGAGCGGCTTGCGCGCATGTACGAGGATGTCGCTCAAGGCAAGCCATTCGACTCGGGTGTTCGTGCGCTCGCTTTGGCGAAGTACGAAACCGGCTGGTCCCGAGGGCGGCGATCGCCTCAGAGGTCCGGCCTCAGCAGATGCGACCTCACCCGGGCATTCGAGGTGCACGGGTCCAGGCGGATAGGCCGATGCCGCTCGCATCGCACAAGCAAGGACCCGGGACACACGGTCGGTCGTAACCGTCGCGGAGGACTTCGTAATGGGTGCCAGCAGCGCCGCCTGGTCCAGTCGCTGGTGCTCGAAGGCTCCCGCCGCTGCGGCGGGATGACTGTCGGTGAACACGACCACCGGGGCGCGGTCCAAGAACGCGCAGGCGACACCATTCACAACCGACGCCACACCGGGGCCGAGCGTCGTCAAACACGCGCCCGGCCGTCCCGTGATCTCGGCTTGCGCGATCGCCGACAGCGCCGCCGCGGTCTCGGTTGACGTCAGCACGAACGGCAGGCCGGCGCGCCCAGCGGCCGCGATGATGTCCAGGTTGCTGCCGCCGCCCGGCACGCCGAAGAGCGTGTGCACGCCCGCCTCGCGTAGCGAGCAGGCGATGAGATCCGCCACCGTTGGCATGAGGCGCCAATACGTACTCCGCGTATGATCGGCGCCGTGCCACGAGTCGAACCCCATCAGGATTTGCGCATCGCCGTGCGCGATCTCTGCAAAGCGTTTCCCGATAGCTATTGGCGCGATCTCGACGCCCAGCGCGCTTACCCGGAGGCGTTCGTCAAGGCGCTGACGGAAGCCGGGTATCTCGCCGCGCTGATTCCCGAAGAATTCGGCGGCTCCGGGCTGGGTGTGACCGAAGCCTCGGTGATCCTCGAAGAGATCAACCGCAGCGGGGCCAACGCCGGGGCGTGCCACGCGCAGATGTACACGATGGGGACGCTGCTCCGGCACGGCTCCGAGGCCCAGAAGCGCGAGTATCTGCCGAAGATCGCGAGCGGCGAACTACGCCTCCAGGCGTTTGGCGTGAGCGAGCCGACAACGGGGTCCGATACGACCCAGCTGAAGACCATGGCCGTGCGCAAGGGGAACAAGTACGTCATTCGAGGCCAGAAGATCTGGATCTCGCGCGCTGAGCATTCCGATCTGCTCTTGCTGATTGTGCGAACGACGCCGATTGCCGATGTCAAGAAGCGAACGGACGGTCTCTCGGTGCTCCTCATCGACATGCGGCAAGCGGTCGGCCACGGGCTGATCGATCCGTCCGATCCGCACGATGATGAACCACGCGACGACGGAGCTCTTCTTCGATGACCTGGAAGTGCCGATCGACACGCTGGTCGGCGAGGAAGGCAAGGGCTTTCGATACTTGATCGACGGCCTCAACGCGGAACGGATCCTCATCGCCGCCGAGTGCGTCGGCGACGGCCGCTGGTTCATCGAACGTGCGTCGAAATATGCCGGCGATCGCGTCGTGTTTGGCCGAGCGATTGGGCAGAACCAGGGGGTGCAGTTTCCGATCGCGCGGGCGCACGTGAACGTCGAGGCCGCCGACCTGATGCGGATCCGAGCGGCGGAGCTCTTCGACCGCGGGGAGCCGTGCGGCGCGGAGGCCAACATGGCCAAGCTGCTCGCCGCCGATGCGTCGTGGGAAGCCGCCAACGTCGCGGTCCAGACCCATGGCGGCTTTGGATTCGCCGAGGACTACGACATCGAGCGCAAGTTTCGCGAGACACGCCTCTATCAGGTCGCGCCGATCTCGACGAACATGATTCTCGCCTACGTCGCCGAGCACGTGCTTGGCATGCCGCGGTCGTATTGATGCCTGCTCCCCCTTTGCACGGCATTACGGTCATCTCGATCGAACAAGCCGTCGCGGCGCCCTTCGCCACGCGACAGCTGGCAGACCTTGGCGCTCGCGTCATCAAGATCGAACGGCCGGATGGCGGCGACTTCGCTCGCAGCTACGACCAGACCGTCAAGGGCCTGTCGAGCTACTTCGTCTGGCTCAATCGCTCGAAGGAGTCGTTGACGCTGGATCTCAAGCATCCGGCCGCACAGACGGTGCTGCCGCGCCTGCTCGAGCGGGCTGACATCTTCGTGCAGAACCTGGCGCCTGGCGCCGCGGATCGCCTGGGCGTAGCGGCCGCCGACCTTCGTGCGCGTTACCCTCGCCTGATCGCCTGTGCGATCTCGGGCTACGGCTCGTCGGGGCCGTTCGCGCAAAAAAAGGCCTACGACATGCTGGTCCAAGCCGAGGCCGGGGTGGTGTCCATCACCGGCACGCCAGACACGCCGAGCCGGGTTGGCATTTCCATCGCCGACGTCGCAGCCGGCATGTACGCGTACTCGGGCATCCTGACGGCCCTCCTCGCGAGGGCCTCGACAGGACACGGCGCCACGCTCGAGATCTCGCTTTTCGACGCGCTGGCCGAGTGGATGAGCGCTCCTGCCTACTACACGGCCTATGGCGGCGTGGAGCCTCCGCGCAGTGGCGATGCCCACGCGACGATCGCACCGTACGAGTCGTTCGTCGCGGCCGACGGCGTCGCGATCTACCTGGCGATCCAGAACGCCCGTGAATGGCAGCGCTTCTGCGAATACGTGCTTGGCAACACTGCAGTCGCAAACGATCCACGGTTCGAATCGAATGCAACGCGTGTGCAGCACCGTGATGCCCTTCACGCCACCATTGCCGACGCGTTTTCGCAGTTCTCAGGCGCCGATTTGATCCAGCGGCTCGAGGCGGCGGGTATTGCCTACGCCCGTCGCAACTCGATCGGTGAGTTCTTGGTGCACCCGCAGCTCGCCGAGCGCGATCGTTGGTGTCACGTCGGTTCCCCGGCAGGCACGTTGCGAGCGCTGAAGCCGCCAGTCTGATGGACGGTGTCGAGGCGGTCATGCGCGACATCCCCTCCCTCGGCCAGCAGAGCCGAGCAGATTCTCGAAGAACTCGGATTTGATTCCAAGACGATCGCCAGGTGGCAGACGGAGCAGATGATCTGATGGCTATCAAACCAGGCTGGACGGGACGCGTCTTCGAGGACTTCGCCGTCGGCGACGTCTACGAACATCCGCTCGGGCGGACGGTTTTGGCAGCCGACAACGTGTGGTTCACCTGCCTGACGATGAATACGAACCCGATCCACTTCGATGCGGAGTACGCCAGTCAGACGGAGTTTGGCAAACCGCTCGTGAATTCGTGCTTCACGCTGGCGCTCGTGACCGGACAATCGGTGATCGACCTCACGGTCAATGCGGTCGCCAATCTCGGATGGGACGAGGTGCGGCTGCCGCACCCGCTCTTCGAAGGAGATACGGTCCGCTCGAAAAGCGAGGTGCTGGAAACGCGCGAATCGAAATCGCGCCCACAGGTCGGCATTGTGCGAGTGAAGACGACAGGGATGAACCAGCACGGCGCCACCGTCATCGAGTTCACCCGCACCTTCATGATCTGGAAGCGCGGGCACGTTCCGGAGGCGCGCGCGAAACAGCGATCCTGAGCGGGACCCGACCCGCTAGAATGAACACTCGGCACGCGATGGCTCTTGCCTCTGGCACGCATCTCGGCCCGTACGAAATACTCTCAGCGCTCGGTGCCGGGGGCATGGGCGAGGTGTATCGCGCACGAGACACGAAACTGAATCGCGATGTCGCGCTGAAGGTCCTGCCGGCGGCATTTGCAGCGGACGCCGATCGCGTCGCGCGCTTCAAGCGCGAAGCGCAACTGCTCGCATCGCTCAATCATCCGCACATCGGTTCAATCTACGGCCTCGAGGACGCCGGCAACGTGCCGGCCCTGGTGCTCGAGCTGGTCGAGGGGGACACGCTGCACGAGCGCATCCTCCGGGGTTCGCTGCCTCTCCCGGAAGCTTTATCCGTCGCGCAACAGATCGCCGACGCGCTCGACGCTGCCCATGCTTCCGGGATCGTCCATCGCGATCTCAAACCCTCCAACATCAAGATCACGCGCGATGGAATGGTCAAGGTGCTCGACTTCGGGCTCGCAAAGGCCCTCGCGACGGAATGGTCTGGGCCGGATCAGTCGAAGTCCCCAACTTTGACGGGGGGCGGAACGCTCGCCGGCGTGATTCTCGGTACCGCCGCATACATGAGCCCGGAGCAGGCACGAGGGCATCTGGTCGACAAGCGTTCCGATGTCTGGGCGTTCGGGTGTGTGCTCTTCGAGATGTTGACGGGCTCGGCCGCTTTCGCCCGAGAGACCGTGACGGACACCCTCGCCGCCGTGGTCGGCGCCGAACCGGCGTGGAGGTTGCTGCCAGCCGAGACGCCAGGCAGTATCCGACGCTTGCTGACGCGGTGCCTTCAGAAGGATGCCAGGCGCCGGCTTCATGACATTGCAGACGCGCGGATCGAGCTCGAAGACGCGATGGTGGCGCCTTCCGAACCAGCCCCAGTGCCTGGCCCGCCGAAGCCTTGGCGAAGGCGGCCGCCGCGACGTGGACGCGGCTGGCCGGCTTGGCGCTGTTGCTCGGGATCGCAACCGCCCTCGTGTTCTTCTGGGCGAGCGCGCGACAGATTCGGAGGGTCGGAGGAGCCATCGCTGCCGGATACAAGCGTCGTACGCCTCACGGATTTCCCGGCCTCGAAGAGTCTCCGGCGATTTCTCCAGACGGCAGGTCGGTGGCGTTCACGGCCGGCGTGGGCGGCAAGCGACAGCTTTTCATGCAGCTCGTTGCTGGCGGCGCCCCACTGCAAATCACGCGCGATCCAGTCGAGCATGAGTACCCTCGCTGGTCGCCCGACTCGAGCTCGATCCTCTATTTTTCGGCGGCGGCATCGGGAGAACGCCAGGGCAGCATCTGGGAGATCCCGGCGCTTGGCGGCGTCCCCCGGCGCGTCGTCAACAGCGTGGGCGGCGCCGACGTCAGCCCGACGGATGGACGGCTTGCGCTCTTTCGGCTGGCGAAGGAAGGCCTCCAGCTGGTGACCGCGCCAATGGATGGCTCCAGGTTCGACGTGGTCGCGGAGTTCGCGCCCGCAGCGTACTACTTGTATCCGCGCTGGTCACCGGACGGCAGATGGATCGCCTTTCAGCGGGGAGACAGCGTCAGGTTCGACGTGTTTGTAGCCCCAGCCGCCGGAGGCGAACCGCGCCAGTTGACGCACGACAACAACATGATGGGCGGTTTCGCCTGGCTGCCCGACAGTACGGGCATCGTCTATAGCTCGAGCCGCGGCAGCACGCTACCGTATTTGCCGCCGTTGGGCCTGTGGCAGGTGACACTGCGTGATGGTAGCGTCCGGCGCGTCACATCGGGCGAAGCGTCGTACGTGAGTCCGGACATATCCAAGAGTGGCGCCATAGTGGTCGGCCGAATGAGGCTGCAGACCGACATCTGGAAGTTCCCAATCGACGGTCTGGCCGCCGAGAACGTACGCCGCGGCGTTCGTGTGACGCGACAGACCGGGCAGGTCCTCACACCCACGGCCAGCCCGGACGACAAAGAAGTCGCGTTTCTGTCCGACAGCGGCGGTCACGCCAACCTCTGGGTCGTGAACACCGAGAGTGGCGGGTTGCGGCAGATTACTCACGAGCGCGATCCGAACGTGGCCATGGGCGTCCCGGTGTGGTCGCCCGACGGCCGCGCCATCGCGTTCGTCTCCTCGCGCGGCAACCAGGGGTGGACGTTTGGCGTCTGGCTGGTGGATCCGGATGGAAGCAACCTGCGCAACATCGCAAACCCCGGTCTCGGCCCTGCGTGGTCACCCGACGGCCGCTGGGTGTACTACTCGACGCGGGGCGGCGCCGCAGCCACGGACGTCGTGCTGAAAAAGGTGCCCGTTGACGGGGGGCCGGCCGTCACAGTGACGACCGAGCGGTTGCGTAACGTAATTGGCTTGAATGGCACGACTCTGTACTATTCCTTCGAGCGCCCGCTCAGCGATGGCACGCCGGAATTCGAGATCCGGGCAGCCACTCCCGAGGACGCGCCATTTCGCGTGCTCGCCCGCATTCCAGCCTCGCGCGTGCCGATTTGGCAAATCGTCAATCCCGCGCTCTCCCCTGACGGCAAATGGCTGGCCCAGGCACTGACCGACGGGTTCACCACCAACATCTGGGCGCTCTCGACAACGACCGGCGAATGGCGCCAGCTTACCGACTTCGGCGACCGCACGACGTTCATCGCCCGTCGCGTGTCCTGGTCGTCCGACGGGCGCTCGATCCTGGCTGCGGTCGGAGACGGCGATTCCGACATCGTCCTGCTCGAGGGACTGACGAATCGCAGCCGCGACTGAGCGGTCCCCCTAACGTGGGAATCCTGGAGAAGCTTTGACCTCCGCAATCTGTTGGTTGTGCCGCAGATGATGCAGCGGGATATACAGCAGCCACTGGTGGGCGTTCAGGTCGCCGAAGAAAGGGTTCGCCGCGGTGTGCGCCTTCAGCGGTCGATCCGTTTCACGAACGTATGCCAGCGTCCGGCTCCGTTGCTCCTTGAAGCGAGACAGCAGCGCGGCCCGCGTCATGACCTGGGCTGGCTTGATTGCTGCCGGTGCGTCGACGCGGCGTGATCGATTCGGCAACGCTTTTCTGAGCACGTCGGTCTTGCTCAGCGTAGCCTCCCACTTGGGGTCCGGGCGGCCATCCAGGCTCTTGATGGCGGTTTCGAACAGCAGCGCATCGGCCAGGACGATGTGCTCAACCACTTCGCCGACCGACCATCGGTCGGGCGCCTGCTTGAAGGTCCACTGTTCATCGGTCATGCCTGCGATGGCCTGCCCGAGCTCCTGTTCGGATCGCTGCAACAGCTCGACGAGCTCGGTGCGTTCCGATGGCGTGATCGTGGTTTCTGGGGCTGGTTGCGCGCGCACTCCAACCGCCAGGGCCAACAACGTGACCAGCGACAAACATCTCGTTCCCATCGAAGGCTCCTCTCAGAACGCCAATGCAGCCGTCAACCGTCGAACATCGTTGATCTGTTCGATGCCACGTAGCATCTCGAGTGCGGCCGCGCACGACTCCTCCGGCAGTGTGCGACGAGCACAGGCCAGAAATTTCGCCTGTAGTTCGGCGTCCGTCGCCGGCTGCGCGGGATACCCGCGAGCCCCGTTCGCCGGCTGCGTGAAGGCGCGGCCGTCCTTGAGCCGGACGCTCGCTCGCGCTTGTGTGAGCGGCTCGCCGATGCCGTCGAGTGATGGATCGACACGCATGACCACACGTCCCATAAGGCCCGTCACAAGCGCGTTCGACAGAGTCGGTGCGTCGAACGTCTCGAGGTCTACCCGACCGAAGGCCACGGCCGCGGCCACGCAGAACGGCATGCTGAACTTCCCTTCCAGTCCCGACGTCGGACGCTCGTAGATCAAGATCGTCGGGGTGATGGAATCCACCTCGATCTCGATTCGCTCCACGTCGTCTGCCCCGAATTGTTCGCGGCGACGCAGCTCGAGAATCGCGTCGAGCGACGGATGCGTGCCTGCACACGACGGGTACAGTTTGACCGTGATGCCGGTCTCCAGGACTTCCCAACGCTGCCCGAGGTCGGCGAACGGCGTCGCCCAGTGCGAGCTGCTCACCGTCCATTGCATGGAGAAAGCCTTGAGGACCATCGAGCGCCAGAGCGCTCGCCGTCATGCCGCCTTTCGCCAACAACCCGGCGTGGATTCCATTGCGCGCCGCCAATCCCGCATGAAGCGGCTTGACCATCGTCCCGAAATTCTCTTTCAGGCCGGACGCTTCAGACGCCGCGATCGCGAGTGCCTGACTGGCCGCGTTGGCGTCGAGTCTCAACAGGCGGCTGACGGCAGCCGTGGCCCCGATCGTTCCCAGCGTCGCGGTGCAGTGCCAGCCTCGCTGATAGTGTCGTGGGTTCATCAGCCGACCGAGCCGCGCCTCGATCTCGAAGCCCACAACGTAAGCGTCGAGCACGTCGCACCCGGTTGAACCTTCCAGCTCGCCTGCTGCCAGGGCGGCCGGGACCAACGGCGCGCTCGGATGCGCAAGCGAGACGAAACACATGTCGTCGTAGTCGAGTGCGTGAGCGGCCGTGCCGTTTGCGAGTGCCGCGCCGCTCGCACTGGCGCGGGTCGTCGTGCCAAACACACGACAGGCATCACCGCCTTCGCTCGCCACCACCGCTTGGACGATGCGGCCGGCCGGCTCGGACGCGCCGGCGAGCGTCACGCCAACGGTGTCGAGGACAGCCATGGCGGCACGCGCCCGGGCCTCGGCCGGCGGCCGAGCGCCGACCACGAACTCGCCGAGGCGACGCGATGGCCGTCATATCGGTGCGCCGTGCGTCCCCACTTCGGCGTTGCCGATTGCGGCCATGAATCGCTGTTTGATGAACACGCAGTCCAGCGGCGGTTTCACCGTCGGCGCCGACTCCGAGACCTTCGCGACAATCACCCACGGTCCCTCTTCCACACGTGCGCGAGCGATCGCGGCATCGAAGTCCGGCTCGGTCTGGACTGTCACCGTCGCTGCAGCGCCCATCGCGCGTGCTGCGGCTTCGAGGTCGGCCCCGTGCGCCGTTGCCGTTTCCTGGCCCCTGTCGTGCCGTAGACCTCGTTATCCCAGATGATCAGTACGAGATTCTGCGGTCGGGTCCAGCCGATCGTCGCGAGCGAGCCCAGATTCATGAGCAGCGATCCATCGCCGTCGACGACGAACACCCGAATCTCCGGACGTGCCAGCGCCAACCCAAGGCCAATGGACGAGGCGAGGCCCATACTGCCCCACGTGTAGAAATTCTCGTGGCGATCGCCGGCCGCAAACAGATCGTAGGCCGGGTGGCCGAGACTCGCCACCACGGGTTCGTGATCGAGCGCGTGGATCAGCCGCCGGGTGGCGTCGAGCCGGTTCATGGCCGCACCTGCGGCGCGGCCGTGAGCCGTCTGGGCAGCAAGCACACCCCGGGCAGTCGCGTACCAAACGCCGTCTGGCCCACGAGTCGTACCGTTTCGGCGGTTGACTCCGGCGTCTCAGCGGTGATGCACGGCAGGCCAATCGCGTCACAGATTCCTCGAAGCGCCCGCCCCATCGGCACTTGCGCGTCGTTCCACTCCCCCGCGTCGCCCCGCATACTGATGATGATGAGCGTCGGTATTTTGTAGGGCAGCAGGAGTGATGTCAGCGCGTTCAGCGAATTGCCCAGCCCGCTCGACTGCAACATCACGGTGGGTTTCACCCCACCAAGGTAGAGACCAGCCGCTATCCCGAAGGCTTCCTCTTCTCGCGTCGCCAGAGTGGTCCTGATGTCGGAAAAACCCTCATCGAGTACGCGCAGCACATGGGACAGGGGATTGTCCGGCACGTAGACGACATGACGGCTGCCGGCCGCGCGTACGCCGGAGCAGACACCAGACGCCCAGTGTGGCTCCACACTCATGAGGAGAGTTTACTCAACGTGTGCACGGCCTCTCCCTCGAGGAACTCGCAGTGACAGTGGAAGCCGAGCTGCTCGTAGACATGGCGAGCGGTCGCGTTCCCCTGGCTGACGTTCAGGACGATGGTCGAAATCGCGTGTGAGAGCGCGTGCTCTACCACCGCGCTCGTGACGCGAGCGGCCAGGCCTCGGCGGCGGCGATCGCGCCGGGTGTAAACGTTGCCGACGGCGCAAACGCCCAACTCCGGCGAGAACGCATGCGTGCCGGCGACGGCAATCAGGTCCGGACCCTCCCACACGCCGCGAAACGTGCCCTGCCCCAGCATCCACGGCTGGAAAAACGTTGGCCCCTCACCGTGCCGCCGGCCATCGTCGAACAACGCGTGGATCGCATCGATATCGGATTCGTCCAGCGCAACGACTTCGTCCGTGACCACCGGACGAACCGCCGAGGGCTCGACCACCATGCGCCACATGGCCCGCGTATGCGTCGGCCGGTAGGCGGGCGACATCGCCGAGATCGCGTCGGGACGAACGTGCAGTGACACCGTCGGCGCGTCGATCTCGCGAAAGAGGGCCGCAAGATGAACCGCATCGCCCATGGCAAAGGCAATGGGCGGATCGAAGTGCCGATAGAGAAGCACCAGCGCGGGCGAGCCGTCCTGCGGTGCGTGCCAGGAGCAGTGGTCCGCGAACTCCGGGCTCAGGTCACTGATCGCGTACGCCGCCCAGACGCGATCGCGATCGAGCAGCGTGTGGACGCGGGAGAGATCGGTGATGCGGGGCATACTCGACTTCGAGCCTCGTCAATCAGCGACGGGCCGAGACGATATCCGTGTAGTCGAAATCGTCGCCGACGAATAGCAACGAATCTCCCGCGACAGTGGCCGTCGCGTAGGCGAGACAGTCGCCAAAATTCAGCGACGCTTTGTGGCGACCGCGGCCGAAGCGCTGAAATGCGGTGACGGCGGCGTGCCATTCGGCTTGGCCGAAAGGTACGACGATGATGTCGAGCTCCCGGACGAGGGCTTCAACGTCGCGAATCGCGGGTTTGCCTCGGCGTCCCACAGCGACGACACTCGTTTCGGTTACCGTCGGCGCGCCGGCGCGGACCGTGTCTGCCTCGAGGATGAAATCAACGAGCGGGAGAAAACCAGGCTCGGAAAACAGAATCGCGATGAGCGCCGAGGAATCGACGGTCACACGCCACCGGGCCCGTAGCCGAGAATGTCGTCCTCCTCCTGGCGCGTGAGGCGACGCCCGAACTGATTCTTCGGGATCGACGGCCAGACGCGCCGCTCGAGAAAGTTCAGCACGCGCTTCCGGCGCTCAGCCGTGGGCGGGCGTGTCAACCGCCGCCGGCGCTCGTCGAGTGCCCGGCGGATGGCCTCCGTCTTCGACTCGCCCGTCAGGCGTGCCACCTCCGCGGCCAGACGCTCGACCTCGGGGTTCTTGAGATTCAGAGCCATTACACCATGGTATAGAAAAAGGTAGAATGGTGTAAAGAGTCCAGGGTCGGGGACCATGGTTTTTGACAATTTTGGTCGCGCCACGAGGCCGGACGTGTCGTATGATTCGCCCCGCGGTCGGCGAACCGCTCCGATTCAACCAGGACAGAAACCAGGATATTGCCACGATGAGCAACGATCCGATGGCCCACCTTCGCGCGAAGCTCAACGCTCTCGGTGAAATCATGACGCGCATTTCCAAGGACGGCACGACGCTGGCGCCAGAACGCGCGACGGCGGCCGAATCGTCGCGCCGGACGCGCCGTCCATCGCCAGTCAAGGGCCAAGACAAAGGCCCCGGCCCCGAGGTCGACCTAGCCGCCTGTTGCTGCTAGCCCTCGCTCAACTTGTGAAACACGATCGTGCTCACCGGACTGCCGTCCGGCCTCGTGGTGACCTCGACCATCAGGCCGTCGTCGACCAACTCGTAGCGGACGTGTAGCAACACCATCGCTTGGTTGTTGAAACATTCGATGGTCAGCGTGTCCGATTGCATCACCTTGCGGCCGACAACCTCGCCGTCGTTGAAGCTGGCGTACCCGCGATCGGTGCCGTCACACAGCGTGAGCACGGAATCGCGTCCGGCCAGGGCATACGTTCCATTGGCCTGTAAGGTGAGGCCGCGGCGCGAATCGCCACCGTCCATAGGATCGACTCCCATCCAGTAGCCTTGAAACTCCCGCGATGACTTTCCGCGCGGTTGCGCCCAGACCTGTACCGCGAGGACGGCCGCGAGCAGGGCGGCCGTCAAGAGCGCGAGATGGCGTGCCATATCAACCTCCTTGAGAAACTAGTGATGACAAAGCATGAGCTCGGGACGAGTCCTGGGACGCCCCGCCCTACTATGCGTTCTCGTCCGTCCAGTGCTGGGATCCAGCGTAGAATCGGGCGTTCGCGGTCGAGGGGCCGCGCACATTTCCATGGAGCTTCGCGATGGCAACCGAGGGAATGAACGATGACGTGTTCGTGATTCTGGCGAAGATATTCGGAGCATTTGCTCACGGCGCGGACGGTCTCTCGGTCGATGGGAAAGTGATTCTTCAGGCACGGACCGACTATGTCCCCATCATCACGACCAACCGCGAGCGGTGGCGTCGGGTGGAGCTGCCCGTGCTCGAATCGGCCCGGTTGATGGGAAAGCTCGCGGCACACGTGGCGCTCGGTCGCGACGGCTTCATCACGCTGGAGGACTATCAGCGGGCGCGTGCCATCATCGGCCAATTAGGTCTGTGCCCATTTTTTCATCCAAAGGACTACTGAGACATCTTCTTAAGGCCACAGGGGTGACAGCTTCAGCAAATCGATGCCTTGGTGGATCCGCGCGCTCGCCGCACTCAGTTGGCTGAAGATCGCGGCGGCGTTGCCGGGCTACGCGATCGTCACGCTGCCGCTCAACGCCGCGACACCCTTCCCCGCATGGGTGTACGCCAGCCACGTCATCATTTTCACCCTGTTCGGCACCATGCTGGTGCTCGGCGGGCGGCGCGACCGCCGCGCGCAGCTGCTGGGGACGGTTCTCCTCCTGGCCGCGTCGTTGTTCGTCAATCGACCGCTGGAGGCCGTCCCACCGGACGCGCCGCGCTGGCTGGCGGAATCGGCGGCGGCGCTGCGGATCATCGAGCCAGGAGCTTTCCGATCGCTCCTCGCGTGGATGTTCGCCAGCTCCTTTCCACGCGAAGCCCTCAGCGGCTGGTGGCAACGGGTCGCCCTCGCCGGCAAGCTCGCGTCTGGCGCGCTCGGCATCCTGCTGTTCGTCGTCGGCCTCGTAGATCTGGTCATGCGGCTGGTCGTGAGCGAATCGCTGTCCCAATCCAGCCCGCTACTCACCGCGAGCCCCGATGGTCTGTGGCGGCTCAACACGATTCTGACGCTCTCGGCACTCCCGCTCATCGTGCTCAATTCGATGGCTGCTGGCATCACCGACCGGCGCCGTTCGCAGTTGTTCGTGTGGGCCCTGGTGCTTGGGACTGGTCCGATCCTCGCCCAGGTCGTGCTGGAGTCGGCGATTCCGGCCTACGGCACCTTCATGAACCAGCACGCGCCGAGAATGTGGAGCGGCGCCATCTTGTACCCCGTGTTGTGGACCGGGCTGGCCACCGCCGCCTATGCGGTCTACGCCGGCGAAGTGCTGAGCGTGCGGTTGGTCATCCGCAGAGCCATTCGCTACGCTCTCGCTGCGCGGGACGATCGTTGGCCTCATGGCGATTCCCTTCGCGGCGGTCTTCTGGATCGTGTATCAAGAGCGCGATCAGCCGTTGGCGGCGCTCCTCGGCGGCCAACGACAACTCGTCCTGTTGGCCTTGTCAGCCTCGGCTTGATCCTGTTGCGAGTCAGGCGGCCCCTCCTCGACAGCCTCGACCGGCGCTTCTTTCGTGAGCAGTATGACGCCCGCCGAATTCTCGGCCGCCTGATTGACGACACGCGCAACGCCCCCAGCGTTGATGCACTGGCCGATCGGCTGGCGGTCGAGATCGACCGGGCGCTCCATGTCGAGCCGGTGCATCTGCTCCTCATCGACGCGGCGAAACGCGAGTTCGGCCATGTCGATGGAGCAGGAAGCGCCCTGCCCGCGGAGGGCGCCCTGGCGACGCTCCTCAGCGGAGGGGTCGATCCGATGGACGTCGACATCGAAACGCCTCGGCATCCGCTGCAGCGCCTGCCGGATCCCGAACGGAGCTGGCTCATTCGAGGGGTACCGGCTGCTCGTGCCCGTGAAGTCTGAGCCGGGGCACGCTCGCCGGCGTGCTCGCGCTCGGGCCCAAACGCAGCGAGCTCCCCTTCTCGCCCGGTGACCGCTGGCTGCTCTCCGCGATCGCCGCTTCAGCGGCGGTGGCACTCGAAAACCTCAGCCTCCGTTCGTCCACGCCCTCAGCCAGCGATCGGGATCCAGTGTCACCGAAGGAATCGGATTGGTCGGACGCGGCCCTGGAGTGCGAACGCTGCCAGACATTGCAACCCGACATCTTTGTGACCACCTGCACGAACTGCGGCGGCCTTGTTCGCCAGGCGCCGGTGCCTCGCTACCTTCGCGGGCTGCGAATCGAGCGACGGATCGGCACCGGCGGAATGGGCGTCGTCTATCGAGCGATCGATACCGAGCTCGAACGCATTGTCGCCGTCAAGACCCTCACGACCATGTCGGCGGACGATGCCAGACGGCTGCGCCGGGAGGCTCGCGCCATGGCGGCGGTCGGGCATCCGAACGTCGCAACCATTTTCGCCGTCGAGATGTGGCACCAGCAGCCGTTGCTGGTGGTCGAGTATTTCAGCAATGGGACCCTCCGGGATCGCCTTCGCCGTGGCCCCCTCGAGATCGACGAGGCGCTCGCTCTGGGCGAGCAGCTCTCGGCCGGGTTGGAACACATTCACCAGCGAGGGATCCTCCATCGCGACATCAAGCCGAGCAACATCGGCTTCGACGCCGGCGGCACCGCGAAGCTGCTCGACTTCGGCCTGGCCAAGATCATCATGCGAGGCGTCAAGGAATCGAGCGCTCAAGATACGACGTCGCTGATACAGCTTGCGTCGTTTCCGGGCAGGACGATCGACACCGCCGGGGTCCTGATCGGAACGCCGCTCTACCTGGCGCCCGAGCTGCTGGACATGCAGTCACCTGACCGGCGGTCGGACCTCTGGGCGCTCGCGCTCGTGCTGTACGAAGCGATTGCCGGGTCGAACCCGTTGAGTGCGCCCACGACCCCTGAAACACTGGAGCGAATCAAGGACGCCCACATTCCAGACCTCCGGAAGCTGCGGGAGAGCTGCCCGGCCCCGCTCACGGAATTTTTCCGCCATGCGCTCGCGCCCAGGCCCCAGGACCGTTTTCAGAGCGCAGAGGAGTTGCGCGCCGCACTTCGTCGGATCGATGGTGAGCTGGCGACTTGAGGCGAGGCGAAGCCTCGCGAGCTTGGCTCTTCGTGGCCGGTTCGAACTCGTAAATCCCGCCGTCTGCCATCAGCGAGAGGAAGAGATGGCCGTCCTTCATCACGTAGGACCGAATATTGCCCCACTGCTTCACAATCTGGTCGTGCAGCGACCCCGGCGGGCACATGGCGCGCGTCAGTGCCAACGGACCAAACTGAAGCTGATTCGGGCCGCTCGACTTCCAAGTCCCGCGTCCGCGGTTACAGTCGACACGCGCCGTCAGCTGACCACCTGCCGCGAAGTCGATCGTGTACTTGGCGCCGGTCGTCCGGCGTCAGCGACTGAGTCATCACTGCTCTGGAACCTGACGAGCTGCCATGACGTCCCCTCCAGTCCGGGCGGCTAGACTGCAGCGAGCCTGAGCACCTGCGGTAAATGCGGCGACTCGCTTGCCGGTCGCATCGGATAATTCCAGCCGATCGCCGACGACCGTCAGTCGCGTCGCACCCTTCAGCGCTTCCCGAAACGGGCGCTCGATCTCGGCAGTGTTCGATGCACGCCATCTGGGTCCCGGCCATCTGGCCGAACGTGATGGCATCGCCTTTCAATTCGTAGCTGCCGGTAATCCGGTTGCACCCGTCCGAGCCCGACACACGGCCTGCCGCTTGAAACAGCAAATGAGCCTCACGCTTCGGGTCTTGTGAAGGTACGGGCTTCCCGGCGAGCTCGACAGCTTTCCAATACGTTCCTTCGAGAGGTTTGGAGCCACCCGGCTTCGCTTGCGCGGTCTGACTCGCACCGACTCTCGCCAGCACCATCGAGACGCTGGTCGGACTTCCGCGCGTGATCACTGGAGTCGCAGTATCGGAGGTGAACAGCGAGCTTATCGTCGACGAGGATCCTTGCACGAACGACGTACTGATGAGTCGGCGACGATCTTGGCGGGATCATAAGGGATGGTGAATGCAATCGGCGGATTGCCGGGGGACGAGATCCGGGTCCGCGCGACAATCTCCGCCGGCGCATCGGCACGAGACACGTCCTCGAGCGCGGCCTCGAAGACCGCCGCGGGCGGCAGCGCCATGCGCTCTCGATAGGTCGCAGTGCCTTGTATGGTTTGAGCCATCGCCGTGTTTGCGATCAGCGCGACGAACATCGCCAACGTCGCCTGTGTGACAGTCCTCACTCGGATGCCGCTATCAAGTGACATGGTCGCAGATCCTCACCGTTCAGAATCAACCGTTCAGACTTGCGTGGTTCACCTTCAGGCGGAAGATTCCTCTTCAGATGCTTTCCCGAAATATCATGCGGCTCATTCGTCGACCAACCAGGATGAATACCACAACGAGCGCGAGCAGGCAGAGCAGCGGGACCACGATCGCAGCAATAGAGACGCCGATGGCACCGGCCGTTTCGCCCGTCGATACGACGGGATTTGCGAGCCCGGCTGTGAAGAGAGGCCGGTTTTCGCTCGCACGAGGGCGCTCGTAACATTCGTGACGCCAGCGACGCCACCCCCACCGATAATGGCCACCGGCCACATGATGGCCGGCGGGATGTCCACCATCGCTGCAGGCACTGGTGACCGCTCCAGCAATGAGTGTCGCCGGAGTCGCCACGATGTCGAGCACGTGGTCGACGCCCGGAATGTAATAGGCGGCCACTTCCAGCACGCTGGCGGTCGCGAGGGCCATGAGCGCCCCGAAGTCGTCGACAGCCACTGAAAGCCCTCATACAACGACAGCGCTCCCCATCGTGCGGCAAGCCCGGCGACAAGCAGCGGGAGGAACACTCGGAAGCCAGTAGCCGCCGCGAGTCCGATACCGATGGCAACTGCGGTTAGCGATTCAATGGAAAGCGGCATGATATGTCGGGATGTCATCCTTCACGTCGCCGTCCCAGGACACCTGATCGCATCAAGAAAAACGCGAGCGTAGCCAGTGAGCTGACCGCCGCAGCGACGTAGGTGAGGCCGCGGCGTTGAGCACGCGATTGACGCCCTCCCGTTCGGTGGGCGATACCAGCCCGTGCTTGACGAGGAGCGCCTTCGCCCGCGCTGATGCATCGTACTTGACCGGCAGCGTTACCAACTGAAACGCGATGACGGCCGAAAAGAGCAGGGCACCAATCCACACCATCTGAGACGACGCCAGCATCAGGCCAAACAGCATGACCATATAGCCGAGTGACGACCCGAAGCTGGTGGTGGGGACCAGAGCGGATCGGAGCCACAGCGGGCCGTACAGATGCGCATGCTGAATGGCGTGGCCAGCTTCGTGCGCGGCGATGCCAACGGCGCGATCGATGTCGAGTTGAAAACCTTCCGATAGCGCCAGGCGCTTGGTCGCGGGGTTGTAGTGGTCCGTCAACATGCCGCGCGCCGGCTCGATGGTCACGCCAGCGACGCCAGCGCGCACGAGCAGTTCGTTGGCCGCTTCAGCCCCGTCAGCCTCGTCTCGTCGGCACCTGCGAGTACTTGGCGAACGCGGCGCGGGTCTTGGCCGACGCCCAGGCTGACAGCAGGAAGCCGGGCAGGATGAGCAACAGATACAGCGGATCGAAAGTCATTCGTTGACGACGGCGGGTCTGACGACCCGCCGCTCCATACGCCCGTGGTCACGGAGTTGTGACGACCGCATACTCGATTCGACGGTTCTGAAATCGACCGAACTCCGTATTGTTCGCCGCGCGAGGTCTGGTGTCCCCGTAGCCTTTCGCCGCCAGGACGTCGCCAGAAACGCCGCCGCCACGAGTGCCTGCTTGACGGCATCGGCACGTGCCTGCGACAGCGCCATGTTGCTCGCCGAGTCGCCCGTGTTGTCGGTGTGCCCGCCGATCTCGATCTTCGATCCGGGCGGCGACCGCTTGATCGCCTCCGCCGACTTGCGAATGACCTCCGCGCTGTCTGCCGGAACCTGGTCGCTTCCGGTCGCGAAGTTGATGACCGAAAGGTTCATGGCCTGGACGACCGCCTCCGGCGTCACGGCAGCGGTCATCGCGCCGAGCGCCGACAGCGCCTTGTCGTTGGTGGTGCGCACGGCGTCCACGGCGGCATCGCCGAGCGACGCGATGTCTAGTCGTGTGCCGAGAATGCCATGCAGCCTGCCCGTGAGCGCCTCCCGATCGACAGCCGACAACCAGCCTCCGAGACGAAGGCTGTTGCCAGTGAGCGAAATGTCGGCGCCCGACCCTTCAGTGCGGCGAAGAGATCGCCGACCCGTGGCAACCAGCTTGCTCGTTTGACGTTGCGATCGATGCGCAAGTTGCGATCGATGTTGGCCGCGCCGAACGTCGTTCGCAGCGCCTCGACAATCGCGGTCTGTTCGGTCTGGTTGTGTACGACGCCCGAATAGGTCACCCTTCCGTCCCTGTTGGTCACCGTGAGTAGCGGGTCGATCGTCCCTGTGGGCGATCGCATCCAGAGCGATGCCGCTAAGGCCAGCGCAGCGGCGGCAGCCCAGGGCAACCACCTCGGCCAACCGCCCCGTCGGTCGTAAACGCGCGCGCCATCCGAGGCTCGACCGGCGGGATCGCCGATCGGACGGTGTGGTTCGCGATCTGTGATTGCAGCGCGGCGCTCGACGGGAACATGCCGTTGGGCGTCAACGAGCCGATCAATTTCGGCAACATGAAAGCACCCGCCGCGCTGACAACCGTACGGGTCAGGCCGCTCGACGCCGCCAGTGTATCGAGCGTGCCGGTACCGACGCCGATTCCAGGTGCGATGGTGTGATAGGCCTCCCCTCTTTGCCACCAAACCACGATGTGATGACATCGCCGAGGCCGGCGCGGCGGAAGAGATTGAGGAACCCTTCGGGCCCTCCGCTCCGCTGGTTGGTCAGGAGCGAGAGAAGGCCTTGCGCAACGGCCGACACGCTCGTGGTGGGCAAACCGAAGCGTGACGCCGCTTCATTGACTATCGGATCGAACATAAGCCCCCTCTCACCGCAACCTCCGTCGTTCGTCCACTATCTCGATCGAACCGGCCGGTCGTAGCCTCGCCCGGGTCCGAAACGCGGGCCGCTTGAGGGGACTGGCCAGCGGCAGCCTGACCGCGAAGGACGACCCCTGCCCCTTCCCTTCGCTGATCGCCCGCACCTCACCGTCATGGAGCGCGATCAGCTCGCGAACGAGCGTGAGGCCGAGACCGAGCCCCCGCTCCGAAGGCCGAACACTCGCTTCGTCCTGCCGAAACGGCTCGAAAACAAACGGCAGGAGATCCGCCGCGATGCCCAAACCGCTGTCAGTGACAACGAGCTCCGCGTTCACGCCATCGGTGGTGGTCTGCGCCTGCACGCGACCGCCCGTCGGCGTGAACTTGATCGCGTTCTCGACCAGGTTCCTGACGACCTGTTCGAGCCTGAGAGCGTCGCCGTTGACAAGCAGCGTCGAGTGCGCGCTTCTCATTGACAGGATCACGTTCCGACGCCGGGCGGCCGGCAGCGTGGACTCGACGACTGCTGTGGACGAGCGGATCGAGATCGAGCAGTTGTCGGTTGAGGACCAGCGACCCGGCCGCGTGACGGGAGAGATCAACATCTCCCATCAAGTTGGAGAGGCTCCCGGCGTTGCGGCCGATGACACTGAGTGCCCGCGACACCTTCTCGGGGGCAACACGCCGCTCTCCGCCACCTGAACCCAGTTTTGAATCGCCGTCAGCGGCCCACGAAGTTCGTGCGAGAGTGTCATGAGAAACGGCGTCCACGGCTCGACCTTGCGCATGACGGAGAATGCAACGGGCTTGGAGGCCGAGTCTTGCGATTGTGGCTTCCTGGGGATACGGTGCAGGCACGCCAGGTAGGGAGTCGTGGACTGGGGCCGGAGCCGCGTCACGTCGATTGCCAGCCGGAGCGAAGGGGGCGTGGCACGCAGCGCCCGGATGCTGCACGTTTGATTGTCTGGATTGTCGAGGAGGGTCAGGCCACTGAGCGCCGCTTCCACCGCCGGCCGACTCGGCTTGGCTACGATGTCGGACAGCCGCTGGCCTGTAAGGGTCGACTTTCTTTGCCCGCTGAGACGCACGAATTGGTGGTTCGCAGCCACGATGACGCCATGGCGGTCCAGGGTAGCCGCCGCGACAGGAAGGGCTTGAAGGGGGATGTTCAGTAGGTGTGAATGGACGGTAAACGCCATGTTGCACGCCCCGATCGCTCGCGAGGGACGAATCTATGCAAGGTCGGGGTCGGCGCTATTACACGTATGCGGTACGCCCAAACAGGGTGCATTTCCAGTAGCGGTAACGATGGAAGCCCGCGTCTTCGTGATAGACGACGACCCGCAGGTACGGAACTCGCTGAAGTTCTTGTTCGAGGCTTCCGGACTGGGAGTCGAGACCTTTGCTTCGGCGAATGCGTTCCTCGAGCGTCCTGCCTACGATGGTCCGTTCTGCCTCGTGCTCGACTTACGGCTGCCCGAACTGGACGGCTTGTCGGTCCAGGAGCGCCTCACCCAGACCGGCGTCCCGGCGCCGATCGTCTTCCTGAGTGGCCAGTCGGACGTGCCATCGACGGCGAAGGCCATGCGGAATGGCGCCGTGGATTTTCTGGTCAAGCCGGTGGACGATTCAGAGTTGCTCGATGCCGTCGGCCGCGCGCTGACGCGTGCGGTAGAGACCCGTCAGCAGCAACGCGCGCAAACCGATTCGGCCGCACGAATCGCGCGGCTCACGGCCCGAGAGCGGCAGGTGATCCACCTGGTGGCGCTTGGCCTTCTCAACAAGCAAATTGCCTTCGAGCTCGGAATCAGCGAGGAGACGGTGAAGGTCCATCGTGGGCACGCGATGCGGAAGCTCGAAGTCGACTCGGTTCCGGCCCTGATCCGTCTGCTCGATCGCGCGTTCGTCTGAGGGACGAACGCATCCAGCAGGGTCACCGCTTGCGGCTGGCAACCGCGTTCAGAATCTCTTCTTCGTCGCACGGTTTGCTGACCAGGGGCAAGCCGGACTGGCGGATGGCACGCTCGAAGCACCTCGATCGTGCCCGGTCATGAGCACGATCGGGACATCCGACCCGGCCGAGCGGATCAGCTCGGCCAACGCGATCCCGTTCATCTTCGGCAGGCAGACATCGAAGAGAAAACAGTCAGCGACGACTTCTTGCGCCAGCAAGTCTTCTGCGGAGGCGAAGACACGCACCTCGTGACCAGAGGCGCGCAGCAGGGACTGCAGTGCCATCCGAACCGCCTCGTCATCGTCAACGACGACGATTCGCATCGAGTCCTTCGGCAGACCTTTCGTGGACGTCTCACGAGAGGTCGCCTCTCGCGTGCCGCGCGGCAACAGAGATCTGGAACGTCGAGCCACCATCTGGGTTGTTCACCGCGCGAATGTCACCACCGTGGGCTCGCACGATCGAGTGGCAGATGGCGAGGCCCAGTCCCAGACCGTCTTGCTTGGTCGTCATGAACGGCTCGAAGATGCGATCGATGCGATCCTCGGAGATGCCGGTCCCGGCATCACGCACGAGGATTTGGACCTTTTCCTCGTGATACCACGTCGTCACCGCCATCCGTCGATAGGGAGGAGCGACCTCGCTCATCGCATCGCAGGCATTGAGGACGAGGTTGATCAACACCTGCTGCAGTTGGATGCGATCCCCAAAAACCATGGGGAGATTACGTTCAAGATATGTGCTGGGAGCGACGGCACGGCTTCGCAGTTCGAGCGCTGCGAGTTCGAGCGTCTCTCTGACGACCTCGTTGATGTCCAACGCCTCCGGCTGCGGATCGCTCCGCTTGAGCATCGCCCGGATTCGATCGATGACACTGCCCGCATGTTTCTCGGCTTTGACAATCGCATCGAGACCGTGCCGCACTTTATCGAGGTCGGCAGGTTGCTGGTCGACCAGACGCCGCGTTGCCTGTGCGTAGGTGAGAATCGCCGCAAGCGGCTGCCTCAACTCGTGCGAGAGCGTCCCGGACATCTCACCGAGCATCGCGACGCGACCGAGATGCGTCAGTTCGCGCAGTTGCTCCGCGGCGAGCAGCTCGGCGTTCTTCCGCGCGGTCACGTCCATCAGGACGCCGGTGATGTGGCGGCGGCCTCGTGAGTCTGCGCTCGGGCGGATCGCTGCAATGATCCAGCGCACGGATCCGTCGTCGCGCTCAACCGGCAACTCACCGTCGAAGGCCGTGCCGCTCCTGACCGCCTGCTCGAAGGCACTGTCTACGGGTTCGTCGATCCTCGGTCGCAGGGCGTGGAGGAGCTCGTCCAGCGTCAACCGCTTCCCCATCTCCGTACCAAGCAGCCAGGCACACTGCCGAGTCGTCCACACCCGGTCGTTGTCCGGCTGCCACGTCCAGAAGCCAACGCCGAGCGATACGCCGGCAATTTCAGCTCGCTCTTCGCTCTCGCGCAGCGCGATTTCCGAACGGCGTCGATTGCGACGCTCGAGGAGCAGGGCGACGATCAAGGTCGACTGCAACAGAAAGATGCTGGCCGTAAGGATGATCCCGGTTTTGTTCCGCTCCCACATCGAGAGCTCGCGAAACTGGAGAACACTGCCGGCGGGCAGCGAGCGTTCTGAGATGCCCCAGCGTTGCAACTGGCGCCAGTCGAAGACTGGGCGAGGCCGGCATGTTCTCGATCGGAATGTCCTGCGCGCGCGTGCCATCGAGTACCCTGGAGCGCGATCTCCCCGATGCGGGTTCCGATGCCGGCTGCCCGCCGCACCACGCCGCCGACCACGCCGGTGCCGACGTGCGAGTCGGTCGAGACATACACCGGCACCGGCGAGGCCTCGGCCACCATACGCACGACTTCGTTTGGAAACATCACATTCCCGGGATCCTGCTGCGAGTACCGGATGAAGTGAATCAGACTGCCCGCAGGGACCGCCCGGACGGCGGCGATCAGCCCCGGCACCGACCGCTCGGTGATGAACCTGAGCTCGACGCCCTCCGCCGATTTGCGCCAGCGCGGCCTGCACGCCCTCGAGGTATCCGGGGGTCAGCTCCTGGGCCACGACGAACACCCGTTGGGTCGACGGGTGCAGGCTCAGCGCGAGCTCGATGGTCTCGACGTCGGCGGCCCGCCACGCGGTCCCCGTCACCCCGGCGGCCGCGAGATGCACGCTCGAGCGTGGAGCTCGCGGATGCGACGACCGGTACGCCCCGGAAACAACTGATCCCGATAGTCCAGCACGAACTGCAGCGCCGGATCGGTGATGGCCAGCACCACGTCGATTCGGCGTCCCTGGTATTTCCGCTGAAGGTAGTCGCGGAACGCGAGGGTGGCGCTTTCGTCGGGAAAGCGATCGGACTCCAGGTATTCCGAGAAGTAGTCGACCGGGGCCTCGTCGTGCGAGAGGAGCACCTGCCGAATCGCGCCATCCACCACCGGATTGCTGGGATAGTCCTCGGAGCTCCAGTGCACGGCGAGCGCCGTTCGGACCGATCGCGGCTGGGCCCAGGCAGTCGGGCAGACAAGTACCGGCGCGAGTGCTACCAGCGCGATGGTAAAGAGCGCACGCGGACGAACTCGCCGAGCCATATCAGAACGACAGTTTCATGGCCAGTTGAATCTGGCGGGAGGCGAGAGCTACGTCGCCAGCTCTCCACCCGTCGACCCGGTCCGCAGGCGGGCATAGTACCCCAGCGCGTGCCTCTACATGAAGTTGGTGCGAGTGTTGCGACCGATCAGCTTGCGGGCAGATTCGATTCGAACCATAGTGCAAGCTTGAGTAAAAAGAAGTCCGTCGCGACTTGTTGACGCCGCGACGCGGGAGGTTCCATGGCCAAAAGCAGCACGGCCCGTTCCCGAGGGATTTCACACCATCACGCCGCAGCTGACGTTGGACAACGCGGCCAAGACGATCGAGTGGTACAAGAAGGCGCTCGGCGCCGAGGAAGTGAGCCGCAGCGTCGGCCCCGACGGCAAGATCATGCATGCCGAGCTCAAGATCGGCAACTCGCGATTCATGGTGAACGACGTCATGATGGGCGGCAAAGGGCCGCAGGCCTTCGGCGGATCGCCGGCGTCGTTGTGGATGTACGTCGAGAACAGCGACGCGCTCTTCAATCGCGCGGTCGGCGCCGGGGGCAAGGTGCAGATGCCGATCGAGGATCAGTTCTGGGGCGACCGGGCCGGCGCCGTCACCGATCCGGCCGGCTATACCTGGTGGATCGCCACGCGCAAGGAAGACCTGACGCCGGAGGAAATCCAAGCAGCGCGCGGAGGAATTCTTCAAACAGATGGCGCAGTCCGCGGGCCGCTAGTTGTATAAGCTGATCCTATCCGGCTCCGATGGCTGGCGTTCAGGGGTTAAAAGGTGGGGCCGATCCATCGACCCCACTTTCGAACCGTCGCGCTTACTGTGCTCGCTCGTGCCGGCAGGACGCGTCGGCGCGCCGTAACTGAGCTCCGGCACATAACGCATGACCACCGATTCGGTGCTGGTCGTCAGCGCAGCGCGCTTTTGATTGAGCTTCTGTGCCGCCTCGGCGCCAAGCGCGCGAATGAGCGGATTGGGCTGGTCCAATTCGGCCCAACCGGCGATCGGAGTCACGGTCGTCCGCTGCGCAACGGGCGCTCCAAAGTTGGCAGCGAACATCCAAGAGTCGGTGACTCCCGCCTTCTTGAAGGCCGGCAGGAATTCGTTGGTCGTAATGCTCGCATATTCCGCACCTCTGCCTGGCAACAGCTGCGTCGTCGCGACGATGACCCAAGCCGGCGGCTTGCCCGAGAAACTCTGTATGCTCGCGTTCGCCACGAGGGTCTGAATCACGCCATGCGTGCTGACGATCATCGGCCTCAGCCTCGCCAGGTACTTGGTGTAGTTGATCGGGGCCCATCGCAGCTCGCAACACCGGGCCCTGATCGAAGTCGGCATAGTTTCGAATCGGCTGAGCGCTGATGAAAGTAGCGCCGGGGCCGACCGGGCCGTTGGCGAAGGCCCACCGAAAGGGAATCCCCGCTTTCTTAAGCGCGGGAATCGCCTCCTTTTGAATCAGCTCCGAATAGGCTGTCACCATGTCTGGCTTGACCATCGTCGTCGTGACCAGGGTCCGGGCTGGCGGAGGTGCCTGCTGACCACCTTGTGCCCGGACGCTGACGACAACACCCAACGGGACGCCAATGGCCGCCACGACAGCCGCCAGCACGATCGACCGTTCAAATCTTCTATGCATCCTTGCTCCTTTGGTCCGAGATGGTTGCCACGACTTACGCCGATCGCACGATGAAAGGCGCGCGGATGCTACCACAATTGATGAGCTTGCGTCATAGCGTTGATCTGAGAGTTTTTTCGAATGGATCACCACTCAACGAGGGGGGCGGCTAGCTTGCGGATCATCACACGAGAGGACTGCCTGGCGCTCGATGCGGCCGATCCCCTCAAGTCGTTGCGCGACCACTTTGCTCTGGACCAGGCCGATGCGTCCGGCCTCGTCTACCTCGATGGCAACTCGCTCGGTCCGCTGCCCCGAGTCACGCCAGCGCGTCTCGCGCAGGTTGCCTCCGACGAGTGGGTCGCGGGCTGATTCGCAGTTGGAACACCGCGGGCTGGATCACGCTCGCGCATCGCGTTGGCGACAAGATTGCGCGGCTGGTCGGCGCCGGTCCTGGCGAGGTGATGGTCGCCGACTCGACCTCGGCAAACCTCTACAAGGTGCTGACCGCAGCCGTGGCGCTCGTAAAGGCCGACGAGCCAACACGGCGCTGCATTGTTTCGGAGCGCACCAACTTTCCGAGTGATCTCTACATCGCAGATACCCTTGCCCGCGAGCGGGGTTTTTCACTGCGTCTCATCGACAGTGATGACTTGCTCACGCAGATCGACGAGACGGCGGCCGTCGTGATGCTGACGCACGTGAACTATCGCACCGGCCGTATGCATGATCTCAGGGCGATCACGCGCGCGGCCCATGCGGTCGGCGCCTTGATGGTCTGGGATCTCTCGCACTCCGTCGGTGCGGTTCCGGTCGATTTGCGTGGTCGGGGAGCGGACGAGGACGCGGCTGACTTCGCGGTTGGCTGCGGGTACAAATATCTCAACGGCGGTCCGGGCGCGCCCGCATTCCTGTGGGTCCACCCCCGGCTCACGGAGCGCATGGACCGTGACGGATGGCGGCAGCCGCTCTCAGGCTGGCTGGGGCATGCCGCACCGTTCGACTTTTCAACCGACTATCACCCCGCGCCCGGCATCGCGCGGTTCGTTTGCGGCACCCCACCGATTCTGTCGCTTGCGGCCCTGGAATGCGGCGTTGACGTCGTGCTGGCCGCGGAAACGTGCGGGGGACTGTCCGCGCTCCGCGAAAAATCGCTACGCCTGACGGCGCTGTTCATCGATCTGGTGGAATCGCGCTGCGCCGGAGACGGCCTTTCAGTCGTGACGCCGCGCGAAAGCAACGCCCGCGGCAGCCAGGTCAGCCTCGCGCATCCGAGTGATGGTTACGCCATCATGCAAGCGCTCATCGCACGTGGCGTGATCGGCGACTTTCGAGCGCCCGACATCCTGCGGTTCGGCTTCGCGCCGTTGTACACCCGCTTCGCGGACGTGTGGGATGCCGTTGATCGCCTCGCGCACGTCCTTCAACGTGGTGAGTGGCGCCAACCGCAGTTCAGCGTTCGCGCGGCGGTCACGTGAGCGGCTGTCCGTGCGAGCCGGAAGCCACGAATACCTAAGAATATCGCGTGGCTTCCGCCTTCAGGCGGAAGTTTGGCGCGCTGGGCGCGGTCGGTCAGCGATGAAGTCGCGGCCGCGGACGATCTCCAGAACGTTTTTGGCGCCACTCACGAACGGGATGACGTCGAGCGCGGTATCGAGCGTTCCACCGAACAGACCCTTCCGGCGAACCGCTCGGGTCACTGTTGCAACGGCGACCAATCCACCAAGAAATGGCACCGAACGGAGCAACTTGCGCATGATCCGGCGCTGCCCGTATTGCACCGCTTGGCGTGTGATGCCCATGTCATCGGCCGAAAGCAAACGCCGTTCCGATGGCCACCGCCCGACGCGCGGCACCGTACTGGGCTAGCGAAGCGGAAACCTACGCCGCTGCGCTGGACGCAGTCTGAGGCGGAGCCTCGCTAGGACTCGTATTACGATCGACTCACGTGGTCTCAAAGCTCTTCTCCTTACTCGCGCTGTGCGTCTTTCTTCCGACATTGGCCTCCTGCCGTTCGGCGCCACCACGCGAGGGCGCCGCCGCTGAGGTGCATGGCCTCACCAGCGCGCACACACGCGTCGTCTGGGTCCAGGGTGACGGCAGCGATCCCTTCGCAATGGGCAGTCAGCTGACATTGATGGGATTCGATAGCGACGATGGGCGCGGGGAGCGCGCAATCCTGGCCGAGCCGGGGAGCTATGTGAAGCCGCTGTTGACCCCACGCGGCGATCGCGTGGTGTATTCGACGCACCCAGAGCTTGGCGATCCCTCCGTGTTCGTCGTGGGCTTCGATGGCACTGGCCAGCGCCGGTTCGACCGCGGCATCGCCCTCGGCGTCTGGGAGGATCCGCGCGACGGTGGCGAGTGGGTCTACATCGGATCAGAGATCCGCGAGTCCGGGGTCGGCACGGTGACACGGGTACGTCTCGACGAACCCTCGCGACGAGAACTGGTGTGGAATCGTGGCGTGGTGTCGTTCGACACGTTCCAGGTCTCGCCTGACGGATCGATCGCCGGCGGTCTGTTTCCTTGGCCGGCGGCGGGCGTCGCCGACCTCACGACCGGGTCGTGGCGGCAGATCGGTGAAGGCTGCTGGACGGCGCTGAACGACGTGGGCGCCCCGCTGTTGTGGTATTTCGACGGTGCGCATCGCAACCTGCGAATGGTCGACCTCAACCGCGATCGTCGCTGGACCGTGCCGATCAACCGCGCGCCCGGCTTCGCCAACCCGGAGGTCTATCACCCGCGGTGGGCGCGGCATCCGCGGTTCATGGTCATGTCCGGACCATACGACCAGGGCGGTGCAAACCAGGTCCGCAGCGGCGGCAAGCAGGCCGAGATCTGGCTGGGGCGATTTCGCGACGACTTCACGGAGATCGAAGCGTGGGCGCGTGTTACGAGCAATGCCGGCGGCGACGCCTATCCGGACGTGTGGATCGACCGCGAGCAAAGTACACATCCGCAGCATGCCAGCGGTCGCGTGGGGCCCGCCGCGACGGGCGACAGCAAGTCGATGGCGCGAATGGTGGTCGACGCGCGTCTGGTATCGGCGGGCCAGGTCCCCACGCCCGAGTCGATCGCGCCCTACCGCCATGCGCTGGTTGTCAGCACCTATGAGATCGTCAATGTGGTCGAAGGCAACCAACCCGGCCCGCAGATCAACGTGGCCCACTGGGGGATACGCGATTCGCGGGTGCTGAAGGAATCACGTCGCCCCGAGGGCCAGGTGTATCGGTTGACCGTGGAGCGTTACGACGCGCACCCTGAGCTCGAAGGCGAGCGGCTCATCCAGGGAGACGTGCCCGACGCTCCTTTGTATTACGACGTTGGGGCCCAGTGAGTCCGCTCGACTAGAAGCTACTGCCTGGCGTCGGTCCCGAGTGCGGCGTGCATTCTCGGATCCTGACGCGCCCTGTCCCATTCGAGCAGTTCAGGCTTCACCGTCGCGCCCGCTGCCACGAGCTGAGCCACCACGTCGTAGTAGCGCGCCTCGGTCGTGGGCCTGCCGCTCCAACCGGTCAGCGCCCAGACGAGCGGCGGCGTGCCCCAGGTCTTGTCGATCACATCGACGCGTGCGCCGTGGCGCAGCAGCGTCCGAACGGCGTCGACATGTCCGTGGTAGGCGGCGACATGGAGACCGGTGTGCCCTTGTCCATGGCCCTTGAGCTCCTCGTCCACGTCGAAACCGCCGTTGAGGAGAAAATCGATGACCTCCGATCGACCGTACGCACAGGCCAACGAGAAGGAATCCTTCATTCTCGCGATCGCCCGATCTTCCGTGAGCCCACCATCCTGATCGATTAGTTCCTTCACGAGGTCGAGACGGCCCAGGCCAGCCGCGCCCTGGAGGTCGACCGGAGCGCCGCGGCTCGCAAGGTACGCGGCCGCCGCGGGCTGGCCATTCGCGAGGCAGCCGCGAACCAGTGACTGCCGGTTGCCGGCGGCACCGATGCGATCCATGCTCGCGCCATGCTTGAGCAACACGTCAATGACGTCCTGCTGCACGCCGGCGATGAATGGCGGTGCGCTCGTGGCGACCAGACCGAGCGCGGTGCAGCCGCCTCCGTAGACGTTGGCCTCGGCGTCGACGTCGGCGCCGGCCGCGAGCAACCGCTCGGTGATCTCCGCGATGTTCTTTGGCGACACCTGACGGTAGTTCTCAACCCCGTTGGCCGAGACGTAATGCAGAAGCGTGGCCCTGTGCTCGCGTGTTGACCGCGCCCGGATCAATTCCGGCTGCTCTTGCAGCAGACGCCCGACCGTCGAGATGTCGCCCGAGACGATGGCGTGGGCGGCGGCTTCGAAGGTGGAGGTCGGCGAACTGGCGCGTGCCAGCGATTCGATGTGCTCCACGAAGATCGGCCAACTCGGGAAGCCGTGAGCACGGGCAATTACGAACTGCGCATCGGTCAGTGCGCATCTCGAGCCCGCACCCCCGGTCAGCTTCTGTCGGGCAAACTGCTCGACCTGGTCGGCTTGCGCCGTAACCTCACGTTCGTCCCGTAACGCGCCCGGTTCCTTGTGCAACGCCGCCAGCGCATGAATCCACTGCGTGGCCCAGCTGCGAATGGCAGTCGCATCATTCGACTTGCACGCCTTCACCAGCTCTTTGGCGAGTTTCTTGTACTGCTCGCCGTTGGGGCGTGACGGAAGAGGGAGCGCGTCTTGCGGATTGGGATACATACGAATCTCCTTTCATCACACGCCTGGAGTCCGCACTGTCAGGCTTGAAAGAAGGTTCGTGTGGTCGAACGACTGTGGGTGGGCACGGCCCTTTCCGCGGACTGGATGCGCCCCTCGCGCGACACCAGTATAGCGCCGCTCTTCGGGCGGAAGGCCACTACGTGGACGGGCCGCGCGTCGCGCGGAGGGCCGGCCTTCGGGCGGAAGGGCGCTGCGCGTGAGGCCACTTGATGGACAGCCGCTTCGCGGATGGACAGCGAGCAACACGCTGTTGTGCAGTATCGTCACCGACAGGTTCGACACCCTTCACTCGCTATGACCAATGTCCGATATCAACCCCTTCCCCTTCGGGGGTGAACTTGCAGCCGAGGCGGTTCGTCGTCGTTCGTGATGCGGCGATCAGACGCCGGATCCGAGAGGCCGACGAAGTGGAAGAGCCGCACTGCGTCTCATCGTCGTCGTTTCGCGTCGACTACTCTGTCGAACGGCACCCGAGCGGCCCGGTCGCCAGGCAATGGCGCTCAGAGGGCGCCGCCATCCGAGTGGTCCGCATCGGTTGCGCACTCGCGCGCCGGTGCTTCCCCGAAGGACGGATGTGAGTTTCGGGTGCTCCGCGATAGTCACCAGGCGTGAGTCGCCGAAACGGGTGGTTCGAGTCGCGCGGACCTCTGAGCGGCGTGCGCGCGATCCGGAAAGGGCCGCGCCGCGATCGCGCGGCGACGGCCCCGATTCGCCACAATTGATCGGTTCACCCGTTCATCCAACCGATTCGGGACAGCGGGCGGATCACCACTGCCGCGCCGGCGTCGATAGTCGTCGAGCGGCGCGGCCCTTTCCCACGCCGCGAGAGCGGGACGTGCGAACCGACCCGTTTCCAACCAGCATGCACGGAACAACTCCGGGTCGTTCGGTACCTCTATTTGCTAGACTCGCTGCTTCGTTGCACGGAGGCCCGATGATTCCCAGCATCAGACGCCATCTTCTCGCGGCTTGCACCGTGGCGGTGCTCGCGCTTGCAGGTTGGGGTTCACACCCGACCGCGCTATCGACCCTCGACGCGCAGACACCTCCGCTGGACGAGGCGTTGCTCAGCGCCTATCGCTGGCGCAGCATCGGGCCCAATCGCGGCGGTCGATCGATCGCCGTGGCAGGCGTGAAGGGCCGCCCGCGCGACGCATACTTTGGCGCCGTCGGCGGCGGGCTCTGGAAGACGGTGGATGCCGGTAACAGCTGGGTGCCGGTCACCGATGGCCAGATTTCAAGCTCGTCGGTCGGCGCGGTGGCGGTTTCGGAGTCCAACCCCGACATCGTGTACATCGGGATGGGCGAGTCGTGCATCCGCGGCAACATCATGCCCGGCGACGGCGTCTACAAGTCCAGCGATGCGGGCAAGACGTGGGCCAAGGTCGGCTTCGCCAACGTCGACGCCATCTCGCGAGTGCGCGTCCATCCCACCAATCCCGACATCGTCTATGTTGCAGCGTTCGGTCAGTACTACGGACCCAGCGACGAGCGCGGTGTCTTCAAGAGCACCGACGGCGGCAAGACGTGGCGCCAGACGTTGTTCCGCGATCCGCGGACTGGTGCGGTAGACCTCGCGATCGACGAGAACAATCCCAATGTGATCTTCGCGGCTCTGTGGGAGGCGTATCGCATCGAATACCAGATGTCGAGCGGCGGTCCGGGCAGCGGCTTGTACAAGAGCACGGACGGCGGCGATACCTGGACCGAGATCACGCGCAACCAGGGACTTCCTCAGGGTGTGGTCGGTCGCATTGGCGTCGCGCTGACCAAGGCGGATTCGAATCGCGTCTACGCCTTGGTCGAAAACGAAAAGGGCGGCCTTTATGTGTCCGACGATGCGGGAGCGACGTGGCGGCTGATGAACGAGTCCCGCAATGTACGTCAGCGCGCGTTCTACTACACGCACGTTCACGGCGACCCGCGCAACAAAGACACGGTCTACATGCTCAACACGGCGCTGTTTCGATCCACGGACGCCGGCAAGACGATCGCACAGGTCGGTCAGGGCACTCACGGCGACCATCACGATCTCTGGGTCGATCCCGACGACTCGGATCACATCGTCGTGGGGAATGACGGCGGCGGCGCCATCAGCTACAACATCAGCTCGGCGCAGCGGACGTGGAGCGATCAGGACTTTCCCACCGCTCAGTGGTATCACGTCGTGACGACCGCACATTTGCCCTTCCACGTGTGCGGCGCCCAGCAGGACAACAGCACCTTGTGTGTGCCGAGCAACACGAACGCGGGTGGCGGCGGTTTCGGCGGCGCACCTCCGGCCGCGCCGTATCCGGTCGGCGGCGGCGAGCCGGGTACATCGCGCCAGACCGCACGGATCCCGATGTGTTCTTTGCCGGCTCCAACAACGGGACCTTCCTCACGCGCTATAACCGGCGAACGGGCGAGCTCAAGGAAGTCGGGGCGTATCCACGATTCTTCTCGGGCGAGCCGTCCAAGGACGTCAAAGAGCGTTGGCAGTGGACGTATCCGATCATCTTCTCGCCCGTTGACCCCAAGGTTCTCTACACCAGCTCGCAACGCGTCTGGCGGACCACAAACGGCGGCGATACGTGGGAGGCGATCAGCGGCGACCTGAGTCGTCACGATCCAAAGACGTTCCAGGAGTCCGGTGGTCCAATCACGCACGACATGAACAGCCCGGAGATCTACGGAACGGTGTTCTCGCTGGCGCCCGGCAAGAAGGACATCAACGTGCTGTGGGCGGGTTCAGACGATGGCCTCATACACGTGACGCGCGATCACGGCAAGACGTGGACAAACGTGACGCCGGCCGACATGCCGGAGTTCGGTCGCGTCAGCCAGATCGACGGTTCCTCTTTCGACAACGGGACGGCGTACCTGGCAGTCAAGAAGATGCTGCTCGGCGATCGGTCACCACACATCTTCCGCACCCGCGATTACGGGAAGTCGTGGACGAAGATCATCACCGGTATTGCCGCCGATGATTACGTTCACACGGTCCGCGAGGATCCGGTGCGGCGCGGGCTGCTGTACGCCGGCACGCAGCACGGCGTCTACATCTCGTTCGACGATGGCGAACGGTGGCGACCGTTCAAGAACGGATTGCCGGACACACCCGTGACGGATCTCGTCGTCGAGAAGAACGCGTTGGCGATTGGCACGCACGGGCGCAGCTTCTACGTCATGGACGACATCGCGGCGCTGCGCCAGCTCGGAGTGGCGCAAGCAGGTGATGTGGTGCTCCTCAAACCGGCTGATGTCATCCGCGGGCTCGACCGGGCGGGGATCAGCTACTACCTCAAGACGCAACCGAAGACCCTGACCATCGAGTTTCTCGACGCCAAGGGGCAAGTGATGCGCACCGTCAATGGGCAGCCTCCGCCCAAGCCGGGTGACAAACCGGCGCCGGCGCCCGGCGGCGGTGGTGGTGGCGGTTTCGGCGGGCCGCAAGGAGCGCCCATGGCGGCCGGGATGAATCGCTACTCGTGGGACCTCAACTCGACGCCGGTCGTGTCGTTCCCCGGCATGATTCTCTGGGGTGCGACACAGAACGGTCCAATGGTCCTGCCGGGCTCGTACTCAGTGCGATTGACCATGGACGGCGCGACACAGACACAATCGTTCTCGATCGCCAAACATCCGCTGCGCCCCGTCAGCGACGCCGACCTGCAGTATCAGTGGGATCTCGCCAGTCGAATTCGAGACAAGGTCAACGAAGCCAACCTCGCCGTGATCAACATCCGACGCATCAAGAGCGACATCGCTACACGGACGAAGGATGCGCCCAAGGAAGTGCAGGAGGCCGGCGCCAAGCTCACGCAATCGCTGTCGGTGGTCGAAGAGGACGTATATCAGGTCCGAAACCAGAGCGGACAGGATCCGCTGAACTTCCCCATCAAGACCAACAATCGGCTCGCCTCACTGCTGCGGGTCGCGGTCACCGGCGAGGGGCGGCCGACCGGTAACGTCGAGACGATCTTCGCCGAGCTGGTGGCGGAACTGAAGGGTCACACGGATCGGCTCGATCGCACGCTGGCGACGGAGTTGGCGGCGTTCAATCGGATGCTGGAGCGGAACAAGAAACAGCCTATCAGTCAGAAGTAGCGTGACGCTCTCGCGCTGAGGCCTCGGTGGCTTCCGCCTTCAGGAGGAAGTTGGGCGCGGGCATTGATCTTCCGGCTGAAGCCGAAAGCCACGCAATCGATTTATTCACAGGCTCTAAAGCCGGATGCCACGGCGAAGAGGTGGCGGTCACGCCGCCGGCCAGATCCCGAGCGCCTTGCGCACCGCCACGAGTTGGCCGACGTGATAGGCATTGTGATCCGCCACCAGCAAGCAGGCGCGCAGGTAGGTCTGGGTTTTCTTGCCGGTGGGCACGATGGCGAAGAGGTCGATCTCGTCGTTGCGGATCATCGCCTCGAGTCGCTCGCGATCGGCATGAAAACCGGCGATGCTGTCGTCCCACGCGCTGAGGTGAGGGCGGTGCCGGATCTGCAGGCCAATAGTCGTCGGGCCACGTGAGCTCGTGCACGTAGGCTGGATTCAGGCAAAAGTCGAGAATGTCCTTTTGGGCGAGTCTCAGGTGTTCGACGAGCTGCCAGGGACTGTGCTCGAAACCGGGCGCGCGCGCCCCGCGCTGCTGTGGGGTGAGGCCGTCTACCGCCTTGTCGAAGCCAACGTGCGCCTCTTCCCAATCAAGCAGCTTGACGAGCGCTTCGCGCAGGGGGATGGTCGAATTCTTCATCAGCTCGCGATCACGACGGTCTCGCCGATCTCACGCAGCGCCAGGCGGCCGCGCTCGGCTGCCAGCGCGCGCTCGGCTCGTTCGATGGGCTCGGTGACGGGTTCTCGACTCAACTGAAACGATTGGTGATGCACCGGCACAAACAGTCGCGCACCGGCCGCATCCGCCATCGCAACCGCCTGCTCGGGCGTGCAGTGATAGCGAATCCATGGGTTGTACGCGCCAATCGGCATGATGGCGGCGTCGAAGGGACCATGCGGACGATGCCCGCGGAAGAGCGGCGTGTTGGCGGTGTCGCCACCGATCAAGAGCTTGCGTCCTTCGCGCTCGAGCACGAAGCCGGTATAGCCGCGATAGGTGTCACGCTGGAGCCGTGCGCCCCAGTGATTCACTTCGATCGAGCGAACGTGTACGTCACCTCGCGGTGTGCGCACCGTAGTGGACTCGTTCCAGCCGAGCTCTTGCACCGAGGAGTAGTAACTCCGTGGCAACAGATCAGATGTCGACTTCGCCATGACGGCTGACGGCCTGCCCCGTACCGCGGCGAGTGACGGTGTGTCGAGATGATCGAAGTGCGCATGCGACACGAGCACGAGATCCAGCTCCGGGAGCTCGTCGGGCGTGAGCGCACAGTTCACTAGTCGCAGGGGCCCGAAGCTGCCAATCCCCATGTCGATGCCGATTCGGGGGAACAGCAGCGGATCGGTGATGATCCGAACCCCATAAAAGTTGATCAGGACGGTCGCGTGCCCAAGCCAGGCGATCGTGATGGCGTTGTCGGCCCACGACGCCGGTACGGGCTTATGAGGAGCGATCGGGCACATCGCGTCCCACCTCGCCGATCCGGTCGCGCAGGAAGCGCGCCGGCCAAGATGACGAGAGACCAACAATCGCGGTCGTACCCACTCCAGCGAGCACGCCGCTCACGACAAACGTCCGGCGATTAAGCCGCGGCGATTCCAACATCGTTCTTGATTATCAGCACTTTCTAGGGTTTACGAACAAGGCGAATGGACGGTTCACAACAGTCGCCAAAACCAGGCGAACGCCACGAACGCCAGCAGCGCTGCCACCACCAACGTGTGCGTCACAAGCGTCCCGCGCGCCAGGCGCCGGTCGCGCCAAAGCGGGACGAGGGCGACGGCGGCGCCGACAGCCAGCAAGGCCGACACCGGCGGGACGATGAGCAGGCTGTTAGCGGTCATCGGAACGCCATAGACGAAATCCGGGACACCGCCCTCGATGCGACCGAGAAAGAACCAGGGAAAGCCGATAAGGAACACGAGGTTCAGCGCACCGGCTGACCCGGACAGCCACCTGAACCGGCGATGCGGCTCCCCGCCAGGCACTCGACTTCGACGAATCGCGGTGACGAGCGGCCCCCACACAGCCGCGTAAAGGAACGCGACCGCCATCGCGCCGATCCATGCGATCTGCACACGCAACGTCGCAACGAGCGGAATTCGTTCGTAGACGGCAGGAAATCCGCTGTCGACGATCATCGTCAGCAACCGTCCGGCGTGACTGGTTTCGCCGAAGGCGACGACCACGTCCGTCCGCCCGTCGAAAGAGACCCGGCCCGACAGGCGTCAACGCGACCGTGCCTGTGTTTGATGTCCAAAGCAAGAGTGCGTCCTGACCCGCACGGTCGATCCGCAAGCGATTCACGACGGCGATCATTTTTTCCGGAGTGGTGCGTGCACGACGGACGTACAGATAGTCGCCGACGAATGAGTCGAGCGATTGATGGACCCGTAATGGCGCTGAATGCGCGTCTGCAGCAGGGATGAAGCGCCGTCGAAAATGCGTGATGAACGACTCCAGAAGTTCGCCATCCTCATGCTGGTCAGCAAGGTTATAGGCGAGAAAGAACCCAAGGTCGTGCTGGGGAAGCAGGTAGATGAGCGCCCGGTACCCTTTTCCACCGCCGTTGTGCAGCAGCGCTCGATATCCGTCACGCGCATCCTCCCAAAGGCCGTAGGCCCAGCCGGTCGTGCCGGCCGTTTGTATGAACTGGGTCGCGTGCATCAGTGACACGGTCTCGGGTCGCAGAATCCTGCGCTCCTCGAAGGCTCCTCCGCGTAAGTGCGCGATCAGGAAGCGTCCCATATCGATGCCGGTGGTGAAGAACATGCCCGAGGGCGACGTCTGAATGTAATCGGGCACGAGCGCTCGATGCCGGCCATCGACAAGCTCATACGCGACGGCAAGATCAGGGGGCGGAAACCCCGTGAGACTACCGCTCTGCAGCATGCCGAGTGGTTCGAAGACATGTTGGTCGACGTAATCCGCAAACGGGCGATCGCTCGCCTGTTCCACCAGCAGTCCGACGAGAGCTAGTCCGTGATTCGAATAGCTGATCACTCGTCCCGGTGCGACGAACGTCGGGGGCATGGTCCGAGCGAGGTAGTCGGGGAGTGGGTGAACATCTTCAGCAGAACGCGCCGCAATACCGGTCAGCCGCTCGTCGAAGCCAGCTGTATGTGTCAGTAAGTGATGAAGAGTGATCGGCCCGTGCGTTGCGGCAAGCCGGAAACCCTTCAGATACGTGTTGACGTCTCGATGCAGATCAAGCTGCCCGCGCTCGACCAGTTGAAGCGCCGCGGTCGCGGTAATGGTCTTCGACACCGAGGCCAAGCGAAAAACAGTGCGCTCGGGATCGACCGGTCGTTCGGCGTCGAGCTCGGCGAAGCCAAATCCACGTGCCATGGCAATCGCGCCTTCTGACACGAACACGAACACCGCACCCGGGATGTGCCGCCGGGCCATCTCTCGAGGGAAGAAATCCTCGACGAAGTTGCGCACGGCCTCGACGTCGAGAGGGATCGCGGGCTGAGCGGCGAGCGACGCGGTGCAGCTCAGCGCGAGGCCGAGGCGCGGCGACTTTCATGTCCGGAATGGACGGTTTCAAGGGTTCCAAGGTTCCAGGGGTCTCCAAGCCGACTCTTGAAAAACGTCTTGACAGGATTACTGTATACCACATAGTATGCTGTACACACTATGCACCGTATGGGTTATCGAGCGGCCATGACAGTCCGCCGGCAAGGCCGCAATGGGTTCTGATCAGTTCGACGCGCTGCGCCTCGAGCTCCGGCGCGGGTGCCTGGTGATGGCCGTGCTCGCCCAGCTTCGTGTCGAGCACTACGGCTACACGCTGAAGAACGAGCTCGCGGATCGGGGCCTGAACATCGACGAAGGCACGCTCTACCCGCTGTTGCGACGACTCGAGGCGCAAGGCCTGCTCGTCAGTGAGTGGCGCGAAGAAGACAAACGCAACAAGCGCTTTTATCGATTGTCTCCGATGGGCAAGGGCGTACTAAAGGAGCTCCTGGTCGAGTGGCAGCAAATCAACTCCGCGGTCAACCGAATCGTGAGCGGCTCGCGGTCAGTCGCCTGAGGCATCTGTCATGGATCTCTTCGACAACTACTTTCGAACGCTGAGGCTTTTCCTGCCGAGAGACCAACGCGAGGACATCGTCCGCGAGCTCTCGGAAGAGGTTCAGTCCCAGGTCGCTGAGAAGGAAGCAGCGCTTGGACGCACGCTGAATACGTCCGAGCAGGAAGCGCTTCTCCGCCAGTTTGGTCATCCACTGCTGACGGCCTCGCGCTACCGGCCACAACGCTACCTGGTAGGGCCCATCCTGTTCCCGTACTACTGGCTGCTGCTCAAAGTGGTGGTGGGCCTGATTGTGCTCACGCACGTAATCGGCGCGGTCGTGATCCTCGCAGAAGGCTCGTCACCAGCGCAGCTGGAACTGATCGGTGAGCACATGATTTCGAACGTGCTGAAGGCGCTGGGTTGGATCACGCTGCTCGCTTCGGTTGCCGAGCTCTGGCTGACTCGGTCACGAGCGCTTGAAAAGTGGACGCCTCGCTCTCCGTCGGCTCCAGTCCGCCATGTGAGCGAGACGATTGATCATGCGCTCAGCGCTGTGCCGAAAGCTGTCGGGCAGGTTTCGCGGTCCACTGCGGTACGCCGAAAGCGCGAACCGACGATCTCGGGATTCATCGTTGCGGCTGCCGTCAGCGTCTGGTGGCTGCTCGGCTTGAAGTTCCCGACGCTTCTGTTCGGACCTGCTGCGACCGATGTCGCATGGGGGCCTGCGATGCAGCGCCTCTACCCCGTCCTCGTCGTCGCGCAGCTACTGGCACTGAGCCACCACTTCATACGACTCGTGCGACCCGCCGATACACTGTTCAACCGACTCCAAAGCGTCCGCCTGGCTCGTGACTGGAGTCGCCTTCATCTATCTTGCGGCCTCCTCCAATCACGAGTGGCTGGTGTGGCGTGACGACGCGAACGCTGGTTCGCGGATTCTCGGCTCGTTCGCGGGCCGCGCAATTTCGCTCGAGGAGTTCGTCAACTACACGTTCTCAGCGATTTTCGGCGTCGTGGCGGTTGCCGGCCTGGTTCGCTCGCTTGGTACGCTGCTTCGCTGGATTTCGCGCGGACGGCACACGGCGATTCCCGCGTGACACGTTTTCAAGGTTCCAAAGTTCCAGGGTTCCAAGGTTCCAGAGTTCCAGGTTCTCGAGGCTCCTGGCGGGCATCGGAGCACTATGAACTTTGGAACCTTTGGAACCTTGGAACTTTGGAACTTTGGAACCTTGGAACCGTGGAACCGTGGAACTTTGGAACCTGGAACCCTGGAACCTTGGAACCGTTTTAGGGGGGAACCCGGCGGCCAAGTACGGCAGCAGCGTCCATCGCGCGCCCGCACCGTTCGGATCTGTCACGTCTTGCCAGTTCCACCCCGGCCGCGAGCCACAATGCCCGACGATGACATCGATGCCGTAGACATTGCGAGTGTCTTCGTCCGGTCCGGCGCCGTAGTTGTAGGTCACGATGTCTTGCGACATGTCGCCGAAGACCTGGCGCTTCCAGTTGAGTCCCCAGCGGCTGTCGTGCTGTCGCAACGCCTGAACGAGTCGGAAGAGCCAGATGTTGTTGCCACCAGCTTCCACGCATGACCTCTGCAGATCCCCAGGAAACGCGGCAGCCACCGCCTGGGCCACGGCTGGCCCGTACCCCGGCATGGGCAAGCGGCCACCTGGCGGCGGATCTGGAGTGCGTGGACCGCTCCCGCCGCCGGCAATCGTGAACGCCACTTCGTTGCTGGTCGAGATGCCACAGGAATTGCCCGCCAGGACACGGGCATAGAACGTCCCGCTGACTGGCACGCTCTGCGTAACCGATGTCACGTTCGGAAGGAGGTTCTGCACGAGCTCAACGGCGCCCGGAGATCGGCCGGCCTCCACGCGGTATCCGAGCACGTTCGGCACTGCGCCCCAACTAATCGTCACATTCGAGCCGGACACGAAAGACGAGACCGCTGGCGCTGGCGGCAGCTCACAACTGCCGCCAACGGCGATGACGGCTTCATTCGAGAATGGTCCGTAGATCGGGATCGCCCCTGCAAAGGCGCGGATTCGGAGAAAGTACACTCCCGTCGGCGCATCGACGACGATGCGCGGGTTCATATTGGGAATATTGATCGAACCAATGTTGGCGGCGCCCGGCGCCGTGCCAACCTGGATGTTGTAACCCCACGCCCCCGCAATAGGCGTCCATTCAATCGTCACTCTGAATCCGACGGCCGTCACGTTCAGG
This sequence comes from uncultured Acidobacteriota bacterium, assembly GCA_963734095.1. Classification (GTDB taxonomy): domain Bacteria; phylum Acidobacteriota; class Vicinamibacteria; order Vicinamibacterales; family UBA2999; genus JACCSI01. Next base: position 53,325 of record CAVTGK010000062.1, read on the forward strand.
TACGGTTGATAGGGCGCCTGCGCGACCGCCGGCTGCGGGGCGAGCAGGATGGCGAGCAGGAGTGACGCGAGGCCGACTGTTTTTATCGACTTCATGAGTTCCGTCCTCTGGTAACACGACGAGCACAGACACACGTCGAGCGGTGAATCTATGGTTGCGAGGGCTGGGGACCCCGGGAGGGAGTCGACAGTGTAGCACAGCTGGGTTTCCACCCTTACACGCTGCGACACAGGGCTGCTCACATCTGCAGGCCGCTTCGCGGACGGCCGGCCTGCGGCCGGAGGGCCGCCCTTCGGGCGGAAGGCTGCTCGCGTTGCTCGCAGAAGGCCGGCCTGCGGCCGGACGGGCCGCTCACTTCGTTCCCGGACGGGCAAGAGTGCGGCAGCCTTCTGGCCGCGAAGCGGCCCTTCCACGAAGTGGTCTTCCGCGAGGCGGCCCTCGGGCCGAAGGCCGGCCTGCCGCGGCAAGAGCCACGGCTGTGGGGCACGCGCTTCGCCCCGCTTTGTCTGGTCGCGCATGCGAGGTGCACGCCGTAATGCACTAGCATCGGCCTGTGAAATCAATGGTTACGGGCTCCGCGCCGACGGCAGAGACCAGCTTTCGGCTGCTGCTTCAATCCGAGCTCGCACGGCGCTGTGGCCGCAACCCGAACTACTCACTCCGTGCATTCGCGATGCACCTGAACGTCGACCATTCCACGCTGTCGCAGTGGCTGCGGGGGCGGCGACCGATCGCGGCGCGCACTATCGAGTCGATCGGGGCGATGCTGGGGATCACGCCTGAGGCAATCACGGGATACGTCGCGCGGGCGGCCCGTGACGACGATGCGATGCACGGCGTGTGGTATTTGACGCCCGACACGATGTCGCTCGTGGCGGAGTGGTACCGCTTCGCCATTCTCGAGCTGACCCGGCTGGAGAGCTTCCGTCCCGACTCCCGCTGGATGGCCCGAGTGCTCGACATCAGCGTGGACGAGGTCAATGTCGCACTGCAACGACTGATACGACTAGACCTGCTCGACATGGAAACGACCACTCGCTGGGTGGATCGATCGGGTGAAGCACGCATCAGCATCGACACACTGCGCCCGGACCTTCTCGAGGAACAGCAGCAGCAGAATCGGCGGCTGTCAGCATCGGCCATCCGAAGCACGCCGATGAGTGTGCGCGACCACACCTCGGTCACGATGGCCGTCAACAGTGCCGTCTTACCCCGCGCGTTCGAACTGATGGCTCGATTCCGACAGCAGCTCGTGGAGCTGCTTCGAGATGGGCCGGTAGATGACGTGTATCAGATCGAATGCGCGGTGTTTCCGGTGACCACGATCAAACGAGAAAGGACGGACGCAACATGTCATGCGCGGTGATGCAGTGGCAGATTCTGGCGAAAGATCCTGAAGCGGCGTCGGCCTTCTACACCAGCCTGTTTGGCTGGCGAGTCAACAGCGACAACCCCCTTGGCTATCGAGTGGTCGATACCGGCTCGACCGATGGCATTCAAGGTGGCATCTGGCCCTCGCCCGCCGACGGTCACAACTTCGTGCAGCTTTTCATCCGTGTACCGTCGGTGGCAGACTACCTGCAGCGTGCGGAACAGCTCGGTGCACGTACGATCATTCCTCCACAGACGTTGCCAGAGGGCGACGTGATGGCCATCGTTCAGGATCCGCAAGGCATTCCGTTCGGGCTCATTGGCGGGCCTGCCTGAAAGGCCGCTTCGCGGTGGGCCGCTCACTTCGCTCGCGGAAGGGCCGGCCTTCGGCCGGACGGCCGCGCTGTTGCGCGGGAAAAGAGAAAGAAGAAAGAGAGAGACCCCGCGCGCGAGTGAGGGACTGTGAGTTGATCCGGGCCACAGGCCCGGCCTTCTGCGAGCGAAGCGAGCAGCCTTCCGCGAAGCGGCCCCTCCACGAAGTGGCCGTCCGCGAAGTGGCCCTTCCGGCCGGCCTTCCGCGCGGCCCTACTTCACCCCCACGATCTCCACATCCCCGTCTCGACGAAGAACCGTAATGCCGACGTCGAAGGGATGCCGACTGAGAAGGAGATCGACCGACGCATCGCCGATCGAGAGGTTCGTGAGGCGCAGCCACTCGATCGACTCGGGCAGCAGCGCGCGCGTCAACGTGATGCGCCTCGCCGCAGCGTCAATCCGAAGACCAAGGCAGGCCGTGAGCATCATGAAGACCGCTCCAGCCGCCCACGATTGTGGTGCGCACGCCACCGGATACAGTGTCGGGAACTCGGTTTCTCGCCGATGAAATCCGCAGATCAACTCCGGCAACCGGTTGAGATCGACGGCGGCACTGAGGTCGAGCATGCCGTTCAAGATCCGACAAGCCGCCTCACGAAAGCCGTAGCGCGCCAGCCCCGAGGCGATCACCGCGTTGTCGTGCGGCCAAATCGATCCGTTGTGGTACAACATGGGGTTGTAGCGCGCTTCCCCGGCCGCAACGGTTCGGACACCCCACCCCGCGAAGGACGTGTCCGAAAGCAGCGCCTCGGCGACCCGGGCGGCTCGATCCGCCGAGGCGATTCCGGCAAACAGGGCGTGGCCAGGGTTGGAGGTGCGCACCTGGCACGGACGATTCTCGCCATCGAGCGCCAGCGCATAGGTGCCGAGCTCGTCACACCAAAAGGCACGATCGAAATTGGCCCGCAGCCGTTCGGCCTTCGCGTCCCACCGCGCGGCCACCTTGTGATCGCCGCGAGCGGAGGCGAGTTGCGCGGCGCCCTTCCAGGCCGCGTAGCAATATCCTTGAATCTCGCACATCGCAATGGGCGGCTCGGCAAGTGAGGCACTGCTATGGAAGACGGCATCGTACGAGTCCTTCCACCCCTGATGAACCAACCCCGTCTCGCTTCGTCGTTCGTAAGTGACGAAGCCATCGCGGTGCCGATCGGCGTTGTCGGTAATCCAATCGAGTGCAGCGAGCAGGTGCGGCCACAGACGTGTCGATGAAACCGGCGTCCCCCGTTCGCTCGAAGTACGCGTGTGCCAGCATGACGAAAAGCGGCGTGGCGTCGGCGCTGCCGTAATAGCGGCCAAACGGCACCTCTCCGAGCGCCGCCATCTCGCCACTCCGCATTTCGTGCAGAATCTTGCCGGGTTGGGCGTCCTGCCGATCTGATCGGGTCGTGGCCTGCGTATCCGCGAGAAACGTGAGCACGCCGCGAGCGAGCCGACGGCGCCAGCGGAAGCAACTCGAGCGCGGTGATGAGACCGTCACGACCGAACGGCGTGCTGAACCACGGAATTCCGGCGTACGGATAGGGACCGTGCGGCGTCTCGGTCATCATCATGCGCAGGTCGGCCGACGACCGCCGCAGCCACCGATTGAAGGCCTCGTTCGAGCTCGAAACGACGCACTCCTGAACTTCGGAGTCAGCCACTCGCTGCTTGGACTGTGCCACGGCATCGCCGAAGTGATACGTGACCGCGGGCGTGCCGTCGATCTCGCAGCCAACACTCAATTCCAGGTCTGCTCCCGCATGCCGATTGAGCGCCACCAGAAACTTCGCCGACCCTTCCTCCAGCCGGTCCGGCTGCTGGCTCCAGCGGACAATCGTCCGGCGCTCGACACCATCGAGGCCGATGTAGCCGAGGACGTACTCCGCACCGCGACGGTCCGGCAAGCGGCGACCCCGCCGGGGCCGGGTCGACCCACGCGCTTCGAACACGTCGGCGTAATCGGCGTCGAAATGAATCGTGAGGGGCACCTCGATCGGGTGGAGCGAGTGGTTGGTGATTCGAATGCGTTCGCCGTAGCCGCCATTCCACAGCACACGCGAGCGCAGGATGTGGATTTCCCCGCGAGACACGATGATGTGGCCGTCGCGCAGGATATCGGGGTTCGTGAGATTGACCGTGAACACCACGTTGTCCTCGCTGATCGTCGAATTGAGGAGCAACGGGCGGCGCCGGCCCAGCAGCAGCTCGAGCCGCGAGAGAAACCGCGTGCCGTGTGATACAGCCCCTGCTCGATCGAGGTCGCGGGCGTGATGTCGCCATGCGGGTCGAAGACGGCGAAGCTGTCGCCGTGCTTCAGCACGCGAAGCGGCGTGGTCGAACGTTCGGTTTCGGCGACGATGTAGAACTGTTCGTCGAGGCGAACCGTTTCTGCCATCAGGGCTCCCGATCAGGCGACAAGGTCTGTGATCAGCCTTTCCGATGGCTGCTCATAGAGTCGCACGTAATCGGATGCCATGCGGGACGCGTGAACCGTCGTTCGAACGATGAGCGACACGCCGCGCGGTCGAGCCGCTCGATCTCGCGAGTGGCTGCGACGGCTTCATCGAGATCCCGAACGATGAATCCAGTCACGCCGACCTCCAGAATCTCCGGCACCGACCCGCCGGGAAACGCGACGATCGGAGTACCCACACGCGAGCGCTTCGATCAGCACGAGCCCGAACGGCTCCGGCCAATCGATCGGGAAGAGCAGAGCTTTGGCACGACCAAGAAACTCGCTCTTCTGCGAGTCGCCGATCTCGCCAATGAACTCGACCAAGCGGGTGATCGAGCAGCGATCGGATGTGTTGTTCGAAGTAAGCCTGATCGGCGGGATCGATCTTGGCCGCGATTTTCAAGGGCCAGCCGCACGCGGTGGCGATGGCGATGGCACGATCCACTCGCTTTTCTGGCGAGATTCGCCCCAGAAACGCCAGGTACTGCCCTGCTTCCGGATGGAACCGTAACAGCTCGCACGGGAGGCCATGATACACGGTGCCAAGCCAGGCCGCATCGGGCAGGGGAATTCGTTGCGCGTCAGAAATCGAGACGACCGGGACATCCGAAAACTCCCGGTAGAGCGGCACCAGTTCCGGCATGTCCAATCGGCCGTGCAATGTCGTGACGTGCGGCCTCCGGAGCCGGCGGGCCATCGAGAAATGCAGTTGGGCGATGTGAAAGTGCAGGACGTCGAACTCTTGCGCACGCTGCGTGACGGCTTCGATTTGCAAGACGAGACCGGCGAGGTAATCGCGACAGCCGACGAGGCGTTGCGCGGTCGGGCAAATCGGGACGAGCTTCGCTGACGTTCGGGAGTCGCCACTGGCAAAGAGCGTGACGGAATGCCCCTGACGAACCAGTTCGTCCGTGAGGTAGGCCACGACCCGCTCGGTGCCGCCGTAAAGCTGGGGGGGCACGCTCTCGCTGAGCGGTGCGATCTGTGCGATTCGCAACGTGCTGAACCCTTTCTACAAGCTAGCGAAGCTCCGCCTCAAACCGCCGCCCAGAAGAGATGGCTCCGCTTCGCTAGGGCTATGTTGTTTTGCCCCGCTCCGGGGTCCCCGCCGCGCGGCCTGTGCGCGGTGGGGTGGTCTCCGCGGGACGAGACATCTTCTAAGGGCCCGCAGAAAACTTGCTTCAAATGTCATGATGACGGCCTTAGAAGATGTCTAGACGGCGGTGCGTCGGCGCCGACTCGCGGCCTTGGTCCTCACCGCGCGGCGGGCTGCCGCTCTGCGAGCCGCGGCGGACCGCCGACGAGCACTCGCGCGGGCGTGCCGTGAAAGTGCTAATGAGGAGGCGGCCGAGCGACCCTCACGCTTCAGCTTTCGAAGTGAAGCTCGCGAACGCCTGATAGAAGGCTTCTTCCCACGTTGGGCCGCCCGTGCCGCAGCTGCGGCACTCCGCTTGGTCGATTTCTTGGCGCTCGCCGGCGGACTCGGAAGCTTGACGCCAGCCCGCCGCGCTTTCGACAGGCCGATGGCAATCGCTTGTTTGGCCGACCGTGCGCCGTGTTTTCCTTCGCGCACGTGATGGATTTCTTCGCGAACGAACTCGCCCGCCTGAGTGGATGGTGCTTTGCCGGTTCGCTTGGCCCTGCGTGCGCGTTTGAGTGTAGCCGTCTCAGGCATAGCAGTACTCCTGCGGTGCTGAAAGCAACGCCAATGCCAGAAACGGAGGCCAGCGGTCAGTGGTCAGTGGTCAGTGACGGTGGCGGTGGCCGGTGGCCAGTAGCCAGTAGCTGTGCTGTGTCAGGACAGTAAGTCACGCCTCGGATGAGCGCAAATATCCGTCCCGGCGTTGAACTGGCGTCATCCCGTGCAGACTGAGATGCGGCCGCTCATGATTGTAGAACCGAACGAAGGCCTCGACGGCACGCATGCGGTGGTGAAACGTCCAACGACGCTGAAGCGCCAAGCATTCATCGTCGACCGTGCGAAAGAAGCGCTCGACCTTGCCATTCGATTGCGGACGACGGGGCCGGAGCAAGTAATGGACGATCCCCAGGCTGCGGCAGGCTTGTTCGAATCGCGTCAGTCGTTCGGCGTGATGCGCGTAGCGCATCGTGAAGGCGAACGCATTGTCGGTCAGCACCGCCTCAACGCGATACGGCAAGGCGGCCACGACCGTCTCCAAGAACATCGTGGCCGTGGCGCTGGTTTGGTCCGTGGCGATGGTCACGACCGCCTCCCGGCTGAAGTCGTCGACCACCGCGAATTCGTAGTCATAGCGGGCATTTCGCAGCGACGGCAGCAGTTTCACGTCGAGATGCAGCAGCTCTCCCGGACGACTCTTCTCGTAGCGCTTGGCGGGCCGTCGCCGTGGTCGCGGCAACCGCGATTGGCCGTGCCGCAGCAACACCCGATGCACGGTCTTCGCACTCACCCCGACGAGCACCGCGATCCGGGCCGGTCCGAGCCGGCGCCGCCGAAGCCGCAGAATCTGACGCACCGTCGTTGGGACGATCGCCGCCGAGCGGCGCGGCCGGCGCGACCGGGGTGCCAATCCCGGGAGGCCGTCGCGCTGGTCCCGCTGCCACCAGCGGGACAGCACCTCCCGGGGAATCTCGAACTCGCGACTCAGATCGCTCAGCGATCGGCCTTGGGCATGGAGGCCCATGACAAACGACCGCGTCTCTGGACTGTGTGCCACGCCTCGCGGCATGAACCGCCTCCTGACGGCTCATCCTACGAGCTGTGACTTATGTCCTGACACACTACAAGTAGCCAGTAGCCAGTAGCCGGTAGGCGGTAGCCGGTGGCCAGTAGCCCAGTAGCGGCTGCCGGCTGCCGAAGTTGATGCAGGACTGCTAGACTTCGCCTCAAAGGAGACGTCAGTGAGGAGAATTGGTCTTGCGCTGCTGTTGTTCGTTGCCGGCCCCTCGACCGCGTATGCGACCTGGTCAGTCATCGCGGTCGATGCACGGACAGGTCAGGTGATCATCGCGTCGGCGACGTGTGTGCGCCAGGCCGGCTTCCCGAAGCGCGAACCCAACGGCGCTCGCGATCTCATGGACGTCCAGGCGGTCATCGTCCCTGGCGTCGGCGTGGCGGCCTGCCAGGCCGGCGTGGACAACACGCGCGAGAATCAGATGCTGGTCTACAACGAGATCCGCAAAGGCACGCCGCCGGCTGACATTCTGGCGCTGCTCAAGAAGGATGCAAGCATCGAGCGGCGTCAGTTTGGCATCCTGTCCATCCCGAACGGCGGCACGATCACCGCGCAGAACAATCGCGTCGGGTTTAGTGGCAGCGGCAACTCGGTCTCGTCGCTGTATTTCGGCGGTCGCGTCGGCCCCGACATCTACTATCAGGTGCAGGGCAACACGCTGCTCGGCGATCAGGTGATGCACCTGGCGGCCCTGGCGTTTACCCGCGCGACCGGCACGCTGGCGGACCGAGTCATGGCGGCGATGGAAGCCGCCGACGCGAGCGGCGGCGACCATCGGTGCAACTGCGGGAACAACCCGCTCGAACACCTGCCGTGCGACAACCGGACCGCTCACGTCGCCTACATTGCCATTGCCGACAAGACCGACGAAGTTGGCGTCACACACAACGACGGCAAGTACTTCGCCTATCTCAGTGTGACGGACGACAACACCAAGCCAGGCGAGAGCGCGAATCCGGTGAAGACGCTGCGGATGCGGTACGACGCGTGGGTGAAGTCGGGCTCACCGCGGACGCCGCCGCCGGGACCGACGCCGTTCAAACCGAAGGCCACTGATCAGTGATCAGTGGCCGGTGGCCGGTGGCCGGTGGGCCGGTCGCCGGTCTACAGGTCACGATCCACCGTGAGTCACGATAGCCACGAAGAAACGAAGACACGAAGAGAATCGGCATTTCGTGCCTTCGTGCCCTTCGTGGCCCCGTTTACGCGATTAGCAAGAGTGAGTTGACCGTGTGTGATTTGTCTCAAGATGCCCATCTTCACTTCGGATTCATCGTCGACGTCCCCGAAGTGCGCGATCTGATCGCCGAGACCGAGCGCCTGTCGCGTCGGGTTTCCGACGTTCGGGCACGGGTTGAGCGCTTACGCGGGCCGTTTGCGCGTCTGCTCGCCGCCGACGGCTGGCTTCCGGAGGAGTATTCGGTCCCGGATGCCAAGAGCGGGATGGGCGGCGGGATCGGTCAGTACGCGCTGTATCGCGCCGAAGACGGCTCGCTCTGCCTGTTCTCTTTGGTCATTCCGCCCGGGAAGCGGACGCCGGTGCACGACCACCTCGCCTGGGGGCTGGTCGGCCTCTATCGCGGACGTCAGGACGAGACCATCTATCGGCGGCTCGATGACGGGCACGACGAAGGACGCGCGGCGCTGGCGATCGAGCGCCAACACATCATCGAACGCGGCGAGTTCTACACGCTGCTGCCGCCCGACGGTGACATTCACTACGTCGAGACGGTGTCCGAGACGCCATCGATCTCGATTCATTTGCTGGCCAACGACACGGCCTGCGTGTGGCGTCACCGCTTCGATCCGGACGCCGGCACCGTGAGCGCTTTCAGGTCGGGTTACAGCAATGCACCGTGTCCGGAAGAACAACGCAGCCACGAAGAACACGAAGGCACGAAGAACATCGTAAGATCCTTCCTTCGTGACTTCGCACCCTTCGTGGCTACGTTTCCGTGCTTTCAGTGTTTCCGTGCCTTCTACCGTAGACTGATCCAATGCCAACAACGATCCAACTTCCGGATCGACACCGCCTCGCAACACTTCCAACTCCCCTGCAGCCGGCCGATCGACTGCGCGCGGCGTTGGGCGCCAACTGTCCCCGGATTCTGATCAAGCGCGACGACCTCACCGGTCTCGCGCTCGGCGGCAACAAGGCTCGCAAGCTCGAATTCCTGATCGCTGATGCGCTCAAACAGGGCGCGACCGTCGTCGTCACGACCGGCGCCGTTCAATCGAATCACGCGCGCATGACGGCGGCGGCCGCGCGCGCGGCCGGGCTCGACGTCGTGTTGATCCTGACGGCCGACGGCGACCGCCCAGTCGTGCAGGGCAACCTGCTCCTGGATCGGCTGTTTGGCGCGACCATCCACTACATTCCGCCACCAGCCGATCCGATGCTGGCGACGAGCGACGTCGAAGAAGCCAAGGTCGCAGAGGTCCTGCAGGAGCTGCGCTCACGCGGGCAGCGTCCCTACTTCATCCCGGTGGGTGGCTCGAGCGCCATCGGCGTGTTCGGGTACGTCACCGGCACGCTCGAGTTGGTCGAACAACTGCACTCACTGGATGTGCACCCCGCGCGGCTTTATTACGCCAGCGGGTCGCGCGGAACGCAGGCGGGACTGACCCTGGGCGCGAAGATTCACGCCGCGCCCTTTGCCGTGTGCGGTGTCGCGGTGAGCGGCGGCGAGTGGTTCAAAAAGGCACGCGCGCTTCGGATCGCCAACGAAGCGGCCACGATCGCCGGTGTCACCACGCGCGTAACCGAGGACGATCTGGTCACCGACCAGCGCTACATCGGGGCCGGCTACGGGATCGCCACGCCGGAATGTCTCGAAGCGATTCGACTGCTCGCGTCGACTGAGGGGATACTCCTCGACCCGGTCTATACAGCCAAGGCCATGGCCGGCCTCATCGATCACGTGAGGCGCGGCGAAATCGATGCCGGGACCACCGTCGTATTTCTCCATACCGGCGGCGTGCCGGCGCTCTTCGCGCACGCCGGGAGTCTCCTGTGACGGACGGGCCTCAGAGAGTCAGGCAACAACGACACGGGGCCACGAAGGGCACGAAGTCACGAAGAATCATTTTCAGAGATCCAAGCTTTTTCGTGTCTCTTCGTGTTCTTGTGTTCTTCGTGGCTACCGTAGACTGTGGACCGTAGACCGTGGACCTGTTGTCGTTAGACGCTCTGCGCGTGTTGCGCGGGACGAGCGGCGGACGGTACCCGCACGGCAATTCCGTCATCGTGCAGGGCCGCGACCGCACGATGATCATCGATCCGTCGGTGAGTCTGGCGAATGCGACCGAGGTGCCATCAGCCGATTCGATCTTGCTCAGCCACTGCCATGAGGATCATCTGGCAGGTGTTTTTCGCTATCCGGAGGCGTCGATCGTCGTACCCGAGGCCGACAAGCTGGGGCTCGACTCAATCGATGGGCTGATGCGGATTTACGGCCTGCCGCCTTCCGTTGAAGACGAGTGGAGGGACGAGGTGCTCGAGAGCTTCCACTACACGCCGCGCCCCGACGCGACGGCGTATGGCGACGGAGATACCTTCGATCTTGGCAACGCGAAACTCCACGTGGTTCATCTTCCCGGACATACTCGCGGGCACTCAGGGATTCTGATCGAGCCTCACGGCGTGATGTATCTCGCGGACATCGACCTGACCGGGTTTGGCCCGTACTACGGCGATGCGTGGTCGAGCCTGGACGATTTCGAACAGACGCTGCGCAAGTGCCGCGACCTCGACGCCCGCTGGTTCGTCACCTTTCACCATCGCGGAGTCGTAGAGGGGCGTCAGGAGTTCCTTGCGCTGCTGGCGGAGTGACGAGGCCGTCATCCCTCGCCGCGAGCAGGCGCTCCTCGATTTTCTCGACCAGCCCCGCACGCTCGACGACATCGTCGCCCACCGGTTCGTCTACCGGCCGCACGTCACGTTGCTGTTTGTCGATGGCGTGGAGAGGCGATCCGCGGAGCTCCATCTCGAACGGCTCATCGCACGCGGCCAGGTGACTGAAACGGTGCCTGGAACCTATCTGCGTGCGAAGTGAGAAACGCTAGCAACGAGAAAAACGTAGCCACGAAGAGCACGAAGGGCACGAAGAAGATACACGAAGCAGTTTGGGCTCTCCTCCGTGTTGATCTCGTGTCCTTCGTGCCTTCGTGGCTAAATTCGTTCAGTTTCCTGTGTTTCATGCAGTCCCTTTAACTGACAACGGCAACTGATAACTACCGGCCACTGCACTGGCCACGGCTAGTCAGCGAAGCCGAGCGACCCGCTCCTTCAACGTGGACGCCAGCGATCGCATGCGCATGGCGTCGCGGCCCGTGGCCGCACCCGCGTCCTTGTCGAGCTGCGACGCGAGCGTATCGAGCGCGTCGAGATCGCTGCGAGGGGGAGACCGCCGGTCGGCACGGTCGATGGCACTCTTGATCGCCGTCACTCGATCCGCCTGCAGCGCCTTGCTCCGGGTCAGCTGATCGAGATACGCGCGCGCGACGACAAACGTCGCCGGCCACGTGACGCGCGGCTGCTGCTGCGAGTTGAACTCCTCGAAGCGAACCAGCGTGGCGGCGTCGATCTCGTTTTGCGTCAGGTGCTCGCTCGGCGTCAATCGGAAGACGTCGAGGCCGCGCGCGATCTCGGCGCCGTAGATGTTCCCGTTGTACCAGTAGGTCGACCAGTAACCGCCGGACACGAGCTCCTTGTCCGAGACGGGCCCGCGGTCGAAGAACGCAATCTCGTGCGCGTTGGCGGAATCGGTGAAGTCGAACACCGACACGCCGCCTTGATACCACGCCTGCACCATGATGTCCCGGCCCGGCACCGGAATCAGCGACCCGTTGTGCGCGACGCAGTTTTCCTGCTCGGTCTGTGCGGCCGGCATCTTGTAGTAGCCGCCGAAGCGCAGTTTCTTGTCGACGATGTCGAAGATGGCGTCCGCGCCCCAGGTCGGCAGGTCGGTGGCGCGGCAACGGGGCCGGCCGCCGCCGCCCCACTCGTCGGTGAAGAGGATCTTGGTGCCATCGTTGTTGAACGTCGCCGAATGCCAGTACGCGAAGTTCTTGTCGGTCGACATGGTCGAGGCGGGCAGGGTTCACGGGGTCGGAGATGTCGAGCAGGATGCCGTTGCCCGCGCACGCACCGGCGGCCAGCCCGATCTCGGGGAAGACCGTGATGTCATGACACTGATTGGTCATCCGCGAGCTCTGCGTTCCTGGCCCGTGATCGCCGCCTTGCCACAGGCCCGAGATGGCACCCGATTTCGGATCCGCGAAGATGCGCGGGCGATTCACGATCGCCGCTTTCTCGGGACTCGCGAGCGGCACTTTGATCACGTCGATGCTGAAGAGCGAGGTGTTGGGATCCTCTTTCGGATCGCGTCCAGAGCATCCTTCGAGCTCTTCACCCGCTCGCACCGAGCTCGTGCCCGAACCGTAGACATACAGATTCGCCTTGTCGTTCTTGTCCGGAACTAGCGTGTGAGTGTGTGACCCACGGCAGGTCTGCACCGCCGCCACTTGTCGCGGCTTCTTCAAGTCGGTGATGTCGAAGATGCGAATGCCGCGGAACCGTTCGGCGCTCACCGGCGCGGTCACACCCTGCACGCCGCAGTCGATGCGCCCGCGCGTCTGCTCGACCGACATGAACAGGAGGTTGCCGTAGATCGACACGTCGCCCTGACCTCCGGGGCAGACGACCGAGGCGAGCAGCCGCGGCTTGCGCGCGTTCTCGATGTCGTAGGTGTTGAAGCCGTGATAGTTCCCGACGACGACATTGGTTCCGCGGAAGGCGAGATCGGAGTTCGTGAAACCTCCACCTCGCGGCGGTGCAGGCGGCGTGGCGTTACCGGCAGCGCCCTCCGGCCGATTGGCGGTGGGGCCTGACGGTGCGCCCGCGGCCGCAGGCGGCGGCTCGGGCGCGCTCACCGCACCAGCCGGGGCCGTCGGGATCGAAGAAGCCGTCGGGCTTGGGCAGGTTCGCCAGCAGTTCCATGTTGCGCGCCGCCACGCCCGCATCACGAAGGCCGCCCTTGAGGCCGACCCGCGGATCACTCGTCGCCGCATTGCCGGCACGCTCCTGCGTGTCGACGGCAATCACCATCGAGGCCAGGACCGCGGCAGTCAGAAATCCTGTTGCTACGTTTCGCATAATGAGCTCCCTCGAGTCGCTTCGCTAACCCGCATTTTAGATTTCACTCATCGGGCGCGCGTCAAAAGTCGATACCGACATTTGCTACGCCAACCGGGTTCCCCGGCCGGAGAAGCGCAGCTCCGGCGTCACGTCGGGTGGAACGCGGCTTGGGGACCCTCAACCCCAAGCCACTGTCACGCGCCTGCGAAGCCGCTTTTCGTGACCGTGACGGGCATGCCTCCACACGAAAGCGCTGCGCAGGCGATCGGCATCGGCATGGGGCGCGCAGCCGCATCACCGACTTACCCGGAGCTGCGCGATTCCGGCGTGCGGAACCGGACGAGCAACTGGCGACCGACCACCGGCAGACCGGCAACCGACACCGAACTGGCCACCGCCACGATCAGCGAAGCCGCGAGACCCGCTCTTTAATCGTCGACGCCAGCGCATGCATGCGCGTCGCGTCGCGGCCCGTCGCCGCGCTCGCGTCCTTCTCGAGCTGCCCTGCCAGCGTGTCGAGCTGATCGAGATCCGCGCGTCCTGGCGACCGCCGGTCGCCGCGATCGATGGCGCTCTTGATCGCCGCCACGCGCTCGGGCTGCAGCGCCTTGCTGCGCGACAACTGATCAAGATATGCGCGCGCGACGACAAACGTTGCCGGGTGAGTCACCCGGGGCTGCTGCTGCGCGTTGAACACGGTCATGCGCACCTGCGTCGCCGCGTCAATCTCGTTCTGCGACAGGTATTCGCTTGGCGTCAGGCGGAAGATGTCCACACCGCGTGCGATCTCGGCGCCGTAAATGTGACCGTTGTACCAATAGGTCGACCAGAACCCGCCGGTGATGAGCCGCGTGGCGCTGATCGGACCGCGATCGAAGAACGCGATTTCCACGGGGTTGGCAGAATCGGTGAAGTCGAACACCGAGAGTCCCCCTGATACCAGCCCTGGACCATGATGTCGCGCCCCGGCACCGGGATGATCGAGCCGTTGTGGGCGACGCAATTCTCGGTGTCGGTCTGCGCCGCGGGCATCTTGAAGTAGCCGCCGAACCGCAGCTTTTTGTCGACGATGTCGAAGATGGCGTCGGCGCCCCAGGTCTGCAGATCGCTGGCGCGGCAGCGCGGACGCGTCCCGCCTCCCCATTCGTCGGTGAAGACGATCTTGGTGCCGTCGTTGTTGAACGTGGCCGAGTGCCAATAGGCGAAGTTCTTGTCGCTGACCGCATCGAGCCGCACCGGCTTCACCGGATCGGAAATGTCCAGCAGGATGCCGTTGCCCGAGCACGCGCCTGCAGCCAGGCCCGACTTCGGGCATCACCGTGATGTCATGACACTGGTTCGTCATCGACGTGCGCTGCGTGCCTGGCCCGTGATCGCCACCGGCCCACAAACCCGCGAAGGCGCCGGTCTTCTCATCGGCGAAGATACGCGGGCGGGCGACGATGGCGGCCTTTTCAGGTGCGGCGAGGGGGACCTTGATCACGTCGATGCTGAAGAGCGCGGTGTTCTTGTCCTCTTCGGGTTTGCCGCCCGAGCATCCCTCGAGCTCTTCGCCCGATCGAACCATGCCGGTGCCCGAGCCGTACACGTAGATGTTCTCTTTGTCGTTGGGGGATCGTCACCAGCGTGTGCGTGTGCGACCCACGGCAGGTCTGCACCGCTGCGACCTGCTTTGGCTTGCGGATGTCGGTGATGTCGAAGATACGAACCCCGCGGAAGCGCTCCGCACTCACCGCCAACGAAACACCCTCGACGCCGCAGTCCACGCGACCACGAGTCTGCTCGACCGACATGAACAAGAGGTTGCCGTGCACTGACACATCGCCCTGACCGCCCGGGCAGACGATCGACGCCAGCAGTCGCGGTCGTCGCGTGTTCTCGACGTCATAGGCATTGAACCCGTTGAAGTTGCCCATGAAGAGGTGATTGCCCGAGAAGGCGAGATCGGAGTTCGCGAAGTTCAGTCCGCTGCCACCCCACCGCCACCGCCTCCTCCTGGGGGGCCTCCGGGACCGCCTGGCGTTGCATTTGCGGCCGGCGTGGCGGGCGCGGGTGACTGTGGAGGTTGGGGGGTCATGGGGGGCGTGCTCGGCGTTTCCGGCGCAGGAGTGCCCGCCGCTGCCGGTGGAGGCTCCGGCGCGCTTCCGATGCCTTCGGGGGATTTCGGATCGAAGAATCCGTCGGGCTTGGGCATGCTCGCCACCAGCTCCATGTTGCGCGCCGCGACGCCCGCATCACGGAAGCCGGGCTTGAGTCCCACCCGCGGATCCGTCGTCGAAGCCGACGGACCCTGCGCGGCACCTTCCACGGCCAGCACGCCAGCCACGGCGGCCAGCGCGAGGAATCTGATCACTACCGATCTCATTGCTGAAGCTCCTTGATGGTCGCGAGCATGGCGCCCATCCGATCGATTTCCATCCGCTGGTCGGCGTCGACGTCGGATGCGAACGCAAAAATCTCCGATTCCTGTCCCGCTCCCGGACTCGCAAACAACTCATGCACCATCGTCAGTGCGCCCGCGTGGTGCTTGATCATGCCCTGCAAGAAGAGGCGATCGAATTCGTCGCCCTTGGCCGCGCCGAGACGGCTCATCTCTTCCTGCGACAGCATGCCGGGCATCAGCGTCGCGCCTGGCTGGTGGTGCGCGTGCGGGTCGGGGAGCTTCTGACCGCGCCGCTGCAGCCACTCCTGCATCATCTTGATCTCATCCGCCTGCGACACGTCGATGCGCTTGGCGAGGAGCCGCATTTCGTCCCGCGCGGTCCGCGTCGGAACGAGGGCCGACATCTCAATCGCCTGCGCGTGGTGGCCAATCATGCCCTGCATGAACTTGACGTCCGCGTCGGTGTGCGAAAGCTGGGACTCGGTCGCGGTCTTGGCGGCCGAGACCTCGCGGCTCTCCTGCCCGGGCGCGCCGGGCTGAATGATCTGCGGCCCAGAGCCGCCTTGCGCGCTCCGGCATGCCGCGGACAGCAGGATGAGGACGAGCACGTTCAGTCGATAATTCACGGCGTTCAATATCTGTAAAGGATACTCCGGACCCGGTCGCACAGTCCACGGCCTACGGTCCCGGCACGGGCGAAGGTTGCCGGTTGCCGACAGTTGCCGACTAGCCGTTGACAGACCGTGGCAGCCGTCGGACCGACGCCGTAGCCGTCAGGGAACTCGTCCGGCCACGATTTCTTCCACGGAAAACGACCAGTGCACGCCGGCTGAGTCGATCATCAGGTTGTAGGCCGGGGGTCGTCGGCAAAGTCGACGGTCGCGCCACCCGCGCCCTGGTGGTCGGCAATGACCTGAATCGGGCGGCCACTGACGGCGCTGTGGACCGTCAGCCGAAAGCTCCCGCCCGGCGAGGCGCCTTCTCGCGTCTCCCACTTCACGCGGAATCGGCCCGAATCGCTGTTGATGCCAATGGTGCGATTGCCACTGCCCTCCCAGGTGCCGAGCGGCCTCGCCGCCGCCACGGTCTGCGGCTGGGGGCACTGCCGAATCGCAGGCGGTGATGAGTAAACCGCGATGAGGAGAAGACGATGATACGGGCCAGCGAAGGCTCACGGATTCATCTTAGGCTGCGCTTTCGCCAGGCGCGCTTGCGCGGTCACGGCATCGACTCCGGTCACCCTCACACGTTTCTGACGCGATCGCTCGCCTGAGACGATCGTCACAGCGCTGCCTAGGTAACGGCCAGCGCGGCGGCAAGAACGTCAATCAGCTCCTCATTGGCTGCGCCGTCGGCTGGGCGGTGCCTGCAGACGGACGAGGATGGCATCGCCGCGCATGCCATCGATGCCCGATTGTTTCGCGCGAGGGATCGACGCGGACGGTCAAGATATCTCCGCCTCCTGCCGTTTGGAATCTTCACGAATCCCTCGTAACAGTTGCGTTGACGGCGCTATGCCGCGTGGCCGGGTTCCGGCGGCCGGTCCGCGCTGCGAGGGCCGACGTTGTTGGGGGCCGCCGCGCCGCTGACGCGAGCCCCAACGCCTGGATATCCAGCGCGTCGGGGTGCCCCTGCTCGCGGGTCCGGAGCCTTCTCGCGCGGACAGCATCGTGCGTCGGCCGCCTCCACACGGCCTTGCGTCATCAGCGCCGTCAACGCAACTTCGGACTTGGATTAGAGACATTGCTCCACGAACCGCGTCGTCGAAAGCGATGCATCCCGTTTGCGGAGGAAACCGTGTGGGGGCCATCCACGCGCTGTCACTCGCCTGCGCACGTTCTGACGACGGCGCGCTCCACACGGTTTCCTCCGAAACGTGGACGCATCGCGAGCACGCAGTCCTTTGAACTGGTAACAACTGGCAACCGGCGACCAGCTGCCATTGCAACCCGCAGCCGTCTAGCCCTTCGCTCTAATCCGATAGAGCTTGCTCTGCGTCCGCACGTACAGGCTGTCGGCATCGGCCGCGGGCGTCGCGAGGCTCATCTCACCGAGGCTGTTCTTGGTGATCTCGTCGTACTTGTCGCCGGCGCGCAAGACGAACGCCTCGCCGTCTTCACTCATGAAGTAGATCAGCCCCTGGCTGGCAAGCGGCGAGCTCGAGAACGTGTGGCCGCCGCCGCCCATCCGTGCCTTGTAGATCTCGACGCCCGTCTTGGCATCGGCGACCTGCAGGATTCCGTTGTCGTTCACCGCGTAGACGCGTCCGCGGTAGACCAGCGGTGACGGCGTATAGCCCGGAGAAGCGCGGTTGCGCCCACACGACAAAGTCGTTCGACGTCTGGTCCTTGGTCAGTGAGATGTCGCCGCTGGCACCGGGGCGCACGGCAATCAGCGGTCGATTGGCTTCGCCTTGCGATCCGGATCCGACGTAGAGCAGGCCATCCCCCGCGACAGGGCTCGGCGTCGCCTGCGTCATGCCCTTCAAGCGCCACAGCTCGCGACCGTCGGTGTCGTAGCTGATCACGAAGCCGCGGCCGATGGTGACGATCTCGGTTCGACCTGCCTCCTTCCAAATGAACGGCGTCGCCCAACCCGAACGCATCCCGCCCGCAGCGTCCGTCCGCTGGACGTTCCACAACTCCTTGCCGGTCTTCGCGTCGAGCGCCGCGAGGAACGATTGACCATCGTTGTCGTGAAGCTGATAGACGCGACCCTCGTGAACGACGGGCGACGAGGCGGTGCCGAAGTCCAGATAGATCGGCTGCGGCGCCCAACTGTGCTTCCACAGCAGCTTTCCGTCGAGCGCGTAGCAAAACACCCCCACGTTGCCGCCGAACGAGGCATAGAGTCGCTCGCCGTCGGTCGCCGGCGTCTCGGACGCGTAGGTGTTCTTGCGGTGGCGTCCGCCGAACGGGCTGCCCACGATGCGCTTCGCGCTCCCACACGACCTTCCCGGTCTTCGCATCGAGGGCGAGAACCATGTAGCGGATGGCGCCGGTCTCGGTGGTCAGCTCGATGTCACGTGCCACGACACGCTTGACGACCTCCTCTTCAGGCAATCCCTGCTTGGCGAGCTCGGCGACGTAATCGTTTCCGAAAATTCCGGTCGACGGCGCCTTGAAGGACCCCGGACTGACGGCGGTCGTGACAAACACGCGATCGCGCCAGACGATGGGCGAAGACCAGCCGCGGCCGGGCAGGTCGACGACCCAGGCGACGTTGTCGGTGACCGACCAGTGCTGCGGCAGCCTGGACTCGTCGGCGACGCCGGCGCCGCCAGGGCCGCGGAATTGCGGCCACTCGTTGGGCCCGGCAGCCAGAGACGACGAGAGCAGCAACCAAATCAAGGGCAGCACGTGACGGCGCATTGGGAGATCATACGATCGCAATGAGATCGGGAGATGCGCTTTGACGAATCCTGGGACGAGTCGGGACGCGTCTCCGCGATCCTCGTGGCGGCGGCCGCCGCTCGCGATCGGGCTGCGGCCTACGACTCCCAACAGACGAAGACCCTTTCCCTCGGAGCCTCGCCAGGTGCGCGAGACGTTGTTTCAGCTGCTCCAGCCCGTGGCGCTCGCGAACTGTGAGCTCGAGCGATTCGGCGAGGAGAACGACGGTGGCTATATCCTGTGCGGCAACCTGCTGGGGGACGTGCAGTCGGCGTATTCCTACGGCATCTCGGGTTACGACGGCTGGGGATGCGAGGTGTCAACGCAGCTCAAGGTCCGGGCACATCAGTACGACTGTTTCGATCCCCGCCTGCCGAAGCCATGCCCCAGCGGGGACACCGAGTTTCACCCCGAATGCGTCGCCGCCAAGTCCTTTACCGAGTCCGGTCGGATCTTCGACTCGATGGAGGGTCAGTTCGCCAAGAACGGCGACGCCCGCAAGCGGCTGGTCGTCAAGATGGACATCGAGGGCGCCGAATGGGACAGCCTTCTGCAGGCGTCAGAGGAGACGCTCGACCGGATCGATCAGCTCGCGATCGAGATGCACTATGTCGACAAGCCTCAGTTCGTCGAGGTCGTGCGGCGGTTGAAGCGATGGTTTCACGTGGCGCATCTCCATTTCAACAACTACAGTTGCCGGCCAGGTCTCGACCCGTTTCCCGCGTGGGCGTACGAGGTCCTGTTCGTGAACAAGCGGCTGGCCACGCTCGCTCCCGGCGAGCCGCCGCGCCGGCCCGCGGCGGTGGATGCGCCGAACAATCCCAAGGCGCCCGACTGCCAGACGGCGGGGCCGCACCGACAAGCCCCAGAACCACAAGGCTCAAGACCGGTCGCGTTGACGGCTGATTCTTCCACCACCTCTGCTGCTCCGCAGCCTGGGCCTGGCGACGTCGCGGTCTTTCAGACCATCGTCACCGAGATGAGGAGTGGGGCCTCATATTACGAGACCTATGGTGACGTTCTGCGCCGCTTACGGCTATCCGTTGTCCCACCCGTTCAACTGGCGGACTCCGCTCTTGATGTCTTCCCTGTCAGTTTTGTCTGAACGCGCAGTGGTCACGCTGTGGATCGGGATCGCTCTCGCACTCTGCACACTGACTTTTGTGATACTCGCGCGCGAACAGCTGCCACCAGTTGCGTTTCTCACTGCGATATTCATGCAATGCGGTGCCGTATTCACAGCACCTTTCGCTGCGGCAATCGTCCTGGGCGAAGCGTGGGCGGGAGCCCTCATCGGCCTGTCGATTTGCGCCTATTTGAGCCGATGGCCATCGCTGGGAATCTGCTTTGGCCTACTCGCGCTGTTCGTCCGTGAGCTTGCCGGTCCCTACTGCCTGGTCTGTGCGACGCTGGCGGGGGTCGGCGGAAGAAGACGGGAAGTGATGGCCTGGCTTTTTGGAGGGGCGTTGTACGGGCTTTATTACGGGATGCATCTCACGAACATCTGGGAGTACAATTGCCGACTGACCTAAGTCATACGCGGCCATGGACACAGTTTGCTGGTCTGACTTTTCTCACCGCTGCCGTACGGTGGCATTTAGTGTCTCAGCTGGCATCGCCCCAGTGGGCGGCATTGGCACTGGTCGTGATAGTCGCCAGCATCCTAAGCTCTTCGTCGCCTGTCTTGTTGCGATGGTCCGCCGCGACCTATATCGGCCTTTTTCATGACGACCGGGCAGAGTTTCAATCAATATTGGGGACTGCTGACTTGGCCGATGTGGGCGCTCAGCACGGGCTACGGCTTGGCTGCGATCGCCGATCGGGTTCGCGCCCTGCTCGGCCGGCGCAAACGCACACCTGTTCCCATTGATGATTCAGCCACTCGGACAGCTCACTAATGACCCAATCGCGTCCTAGATAGAGATGGCGTAGAACCGATGGCGTCGTTCCTGACACCGCTCCTGAAGCTTCCAGTCGCGCCTCACAGGCTGGTGAACACGCGAACGGGCCAGGTGATCGCCTCGAACCCGACCGCCGCAGTCGATTCCGCGAGCCGGCGAACTGGCCTGCTGAAGCACGACCGCATGCCCGAGGGGTTCGCGTTGATCATCGCGCCCTGCAACGCGGTCCACACGTTTGGGATGCGGTTTGCGATCGATCTGGTTTTCGTCGCGCGTGACGGCACCGTTCTCAAGGTCTGTCACGCCGTCCCGCGGCGTCGGATCGCCGTGTCGTGGGGCGCGTTCGCGACCATCGAGCTTGCGGCCGGCGCGCTCGGCAACGAGACACACGTCGGCGATCAAGTCGTTCTACGAGCCAGTTAAGCAAAGGCTCGACGGGCTCGTCTCTAACGTCCGGCGTTGGTCCGACCGAAATCTGTACGGGCCGGTTCTGAAAGCGAACGAACCGCTATGCGCAACAAGCCTCGTGACTGGGTCATTCCCTACGCTCTGGTGGCGATCTTCAGCGCCGTCGTCACGTGGAGGCTCACGTACGATAGTGGCCAGCGGGAACTCCGGAGCGCCACCTACTTCGGGTTCGCGGCGCTGCACGAGTTGCGCCCCATCCAGCAGAAGTACGGACCACAGCGATTACTCCCGTCACGTCGAGGAATGGGTCATCAGAGACTTCTTCCAGGACCGCCGCGATGGCGTTTTCCTCGACGTCGGCGCCAACCACCACATGAACGAGAGCAACACCTATTACCTCGAAAGCCAGTTGGGATGGTCTGGAGTCGCAGTCGAAGCGCTCAGTGAGTTCGCCGAAGGTTACCGAGTCAATCGACCGCGCACCAAGTTCGTCGCGATGTTCGCCTCCGATGCGCCCGATACGACCGTCTCGCTGTTCGTGCCACCGAGCAACAGCCTGGTGGCGTCGAGCAATCGCGAGTTCACCGTTCGCGAAGGGACCCCGGGGGTTGCTCGAACCGTGCCGACCACGACGCTCACGGTGGCGCTCGAACAGGCAGGAGTCGATAAGCTCGACTTCATGTCGATGGACATCGAACTCTCCGAACCCAAGGCGCTCAAGGGATTCGACATCGACCGATTCCAACCAGCGTTCGTGTGTATCGAATCACATCCTGACGTCCGACAGGCCATCCTCGACTACTTCGCCGATCACCAATACGTCGTCGTCGGAAAATACCTACGAATGGACCCCAACAACCTGTACTTTCGAATCGCCGACAAGTCGGAGGGCATCAAGGCGATAGAGTCCAGCGTCAGCCAACTCACAGCTAACCAGAAAGCCAGCAGCTATTGCAGGAATGCGGGACACGCCTCGCGCGGCGTGCTCTCTGCGGCTGTCTGTCGGAGCTCGCGGCGGGCAGGCGGTCGCGTCCATCGACGCGCTTGAACAACACGGCGTCGCTGTCACGATGGATCGCGGTCCATCGCGTGTCGGCCTCGAGCGCGTCCAGCCTCGAGAAGTTCGACCGCACGAGGAGAAAGTCCGTATCGTAGCG
This sequence comes from uncultured Acidobacteriota bacterium, assembly GCA_963734095.1. GTDB lineage: Bacteria > Acidobacteriota > Vicinamibacteria > Vicinamibacterales > UBA2999 > JACCSI01. Next base: position 75,599 of record CAVTGK010000062.1, read on the forward strand.
GAGCGGCGTCTCGAGGTCTGGGTGGCTCGACGTGTAGTATTCGAGGCTCTCGCGCACCATGTCGCGGGGAAAGAGCGAGATGTTGCGGCCGTCCATCGACACACGCACGGCCGGATACAGATGCCAGGTGACGTAGGAGCCCCATGGGAGAGGAACGTAGACATTGCCGGCGAGCCTCTGTTCGCGCATGAAGCCCACGGCCTGGCACGGATGCAGAGGGCCGAGCACGTTGCCTGACGCGGCGATCGCCGGACGCGGATTCTGCGCCACGAAGATCATCGTGATGAGCACCGACGTCAGCGCGGCGCACAGCAGCCCCATCGACAGCACACGACTGGCCCCCGACCGCGAGCCACGCACCTGAGCAGCGGTCAGCGCCAGCACCGGAGCACTCCAGATGGCCAGGATCGGCGTGTGTCGCACCGACAGGAAAGCCATCACCGCCAGCGGGACCGCACTGAGGACGAAGTGGCCCGGCACGGGGCCGGGTGATGGCGGCCGCCGCCATTGCGAGATCCAGCCCCCGAGCGCCAGGCACAGGCACGTCACGATCGACGCGGCGAACGACCACATGTCGCCGCTACTATGCGCCGGACCCCATTCGCCGATGTACTGCCGATTCGTCGAGTGCGTCAGCTCGGTGAGCACGTAGCGCCACAGGTCGACGCCTCGCGGATTCAACAGGGTGACGGCCGTGCAGGCGCCGAGCGCCAGCCACAACGCCCTGGTTCCCTGCAACAGGGTCAAACCGCGCGCCCCTCCCGAAACGTTCTCGCCGATTCGCAACGCAACGAACAGACCGATTGCACCGAGTCCGGCGAGGAACCCTCCATGACTGTTCGCCCATACGAGCATGACGATGGGCAGGACCCAGAGTGGCGTCCGCCGGCGCATCAGATGACGAAGCAAGACCGCGACGAACAGCGCGAAGAACGCGAAGGTGAAGAGTTGCGGCCGGAACACGAAATAGCGCGAGAAATTCGCCGTCACGAAGCAGAACACCGGCAGCCAGTGGAAATCGCGGCCGGACACGAAGCGCACCGCGTCGTACACGAAGTAGACAGCGATTCCTCCGAGGAGACACTTGAGCCCGATGAGACCCAGCGGGCCGGCGGTGTCGTACGCAATCCACAGCGTCAGCTGGGCGAGCCACTCGAACGCGACCCATGTCGAGCCAGTGGACGTGTAGGCAAACGGATCCTCGACCGCGATCCGGCCCTGCTCCACGAACAGGCGGCCGTAGGCAAGGTAACCGTACAGGTCGGGGTCGACTTTGCGCATCGCGTAGACGCACAGCGCACCGACGACTGCCGCGGTCAGGATGCTGAGGGCTTCAGTTCGCAAGCTCCCTGGGCCGGCGGCGAGGGTTTCCGCCGGAGGTGCGCCAGGGTGCACGTCCGGTTTGCGAATGTCGGCCACTGAAGGTGGCAGCCTACTCACGGTGGCGGCGTTGCAGCGGTGCAATCAGGAAGACGTGGGTTGTTGAGGGCATCGAGCGGGTGAGGCAGTGTGACCCGGCGCTCCGCGTCGACTTTCCCAATCCGCTTGCTGACGAACAGCACCTCGTTGGCCCACGTCGGAAACGGCTCGATACCGCCGAGACAGCTCACGTTGTTGAAGTGCAGGTGAGCGACGTGAAAGAAACGCTTCAGGCGTTCGACCACCTCGACGAAGCGCTCTTCGTGGACGAAGTGGAACTCGATGGCGAGCTGGTCGATACTCTCGAGCACCGCGTCGGGCGCGGCCAGCAGCGATTCCCATTCGGCGCCCTCGACGTCCATCTTCATGGCGATACGCTTGCCCGAGTCGCCATTCCTCTGCAGGTGGTTCATGATGGTGTCGAATGGCCGCCCGTCCTCGGTCTTCGTGACACCTGCCACACACTCGGCGTGGAACACCGTGTCACCGGTGGGACAGGCCGGTTGCCGCGAGTCGAAGCAGTCGTACTGATGCAGCCGGAACCCCGGCTCTGGTCGCGGTGTCGCAGCCCCACTTGTCGTAGCCCGAGATTCCGTAGGAGTAGGCCCCCTCGCACCTCGGACAACAGGTTCGCGCACATCAGATAGCCGCCGTCATTGGTTTCGCCAAACCGCGCGAATTCGCAGTTGGCGAGCGAAACCGGCTGGAGGAGGTCGAACAGGCGTTGCCGGACGTCGAGGATCGCCGGCCCGCATCACGTCGGCGAGGGAGCGCGGCCTCAGCAGGTCGCTCGCCGCCACCACAGCGACGGTTGCTAGAAACACAGCGATGACTGACTTGCCGACGCGATCCAGGATGCCCCCCTTGCAGCACCGTTTATCGGTGCCTGAGCGCTCCACCTTCAGCTCTTCTCCCTAGAATCCGCCTAAACTGGCAGGCGTCCATGGCCGATAACTGCCGCAGCGGTCCTAGCCGGTGACCAGTTCGCCTCGCGATTCGTCGGTTGGCCCGTGGCGCCACCTCCTGCCCGCGCGGCCGGCGCAATTAGCGGACACCTGGAGCCGCGGACGACTCGGGATCGTGATCGGCGGTGAGCCTTCTCGCGGCCGTGGTCGCCGCCCTGAGTCACCTAGACACAAATTCCGATTTCGCCCAGCTCTACCAGGCAGCGGAAGTTTGGTGGCGCGGCGGCGATCCCTATTCGGTAAGGGCCGGCCCCTTTCCTGTCTTTTATCCCTTCACCGCCGTGGTATTGGCACTTCCCTTTTCTTTTTTGCCGTTTCCCGAGCCTGGTTCGTCGGCATTGGAACAGCGATATTTCTTTGGGCGATCACGTCGAGAGCGGAGTTTCGCTATGCCTGGTTCGCCTTGCTCGCTCCGGCGTTCATCACCACAGTTAGACTCTCACAGTGGCCGGCCCTGATGATCGGTGGCGCGCTCCTTCCCGTCTGGGGCTTTGTCCTTGCCTGCAAGCCAACGATTGGCGCGGCACTGTGGTTGGCATTCCCGTCCAAGCGGGCGCTCGCCGGCAGCGTCGCCCTGTTAGTTCTCTCGATCGCTCTTCTTCCGAGCTGGCCCCAGAGGTGGTTCGGGCTGCTATCAGAAGGGGTGCATTTCAAACCGCCAGTCATGTTTTGGGGTGGTCCTGCGATCCTTCTGGCTCTCCTCCACTGGCGTCGATGGGATGCTCGGCTGCTCGTCGCACTCGCCTGCGTTCCGCAAACACACTTTCACTACGAAACCCTGCCGTTGTTCCTCATTCCTCGACGATTCGAGCACGCGTTGCTACTCCTCTTGAGCTCCGCGGCCGTGGGTCTGATCGTGCCGTGGGCCACCGGGCCAATGCTCGGATGGAGCAACCGAGCTCAATACTTGGCGGAACGGGAAGCAATGGGTCAATGGATCGTATTGCTGTTGTACTTACCGTGTCTGTGGATGGTGATGACACGACGCGAACGAGCAGATTCGATCGGACGGATGCACGCAGATAGATGGCTTCGTTCCTCGAGCCGCTTCTGAAGACACTGGGCGTGCCACGGAGCACTCGGGAATGAGAGGACCGGGCGCTGATCGCGAACCACCAGCGATATGAAGCCTGCATTCGTCATTGCCACCGTCGGAGTGCTGGCCGTTGGCGCCCGATTACCGGGTCTGTTCACCGAGCTCTGGGTGGATGAAGTCTGGTCGCTTCGCGACGTGCTCGCGCTGCAGTCATGGACCGACATCTTCGTCACGCTGCGGATCGATAACAACCACCACCTCAACGGCCTGTGGCTCTATTGGCTCGGATCGGGCCAACACCAGGCCCTCTACCGCCTTCTCGCGTTCGTGTCGGGTCTGGGGACCGTAGTCATCGCCTGGCGGATCGGCAGTGCGTGACGGCCCATTGAACGGCGGGCTGACGGCGTTCGTCTTCGCCTTATCGTTCCCGCTGGCGTACTACTCGTCGGAGGCGCGCGGGTACGCTCCGGCCGTCTGCCTGACCCTTCTGGCCCTCTGGTGGCTGCTGCGCTACTGCGACACCCAGCGCTCGTCGGATGTCGCCGGCTTCTGGGCGTCAAGCGTGCTGGCCATGATGGCGCACGCGACCTTCGTCTTCGCATTCATCGGGATGCTGCTGTGGACGGACTCGCACGCCGAACGGATTACCGGCTCGGTCCGGAAAGCGACTCACATCACCCTACGGGCGTTCGTCGTGCCCGGCATTGCGATCGGAGTTTTCTACCTGGTAAGCCTGCGCGGAATGAGGATTGGTGGCGGGCCGCCCTACTGGCTCTTCGAAGTAGTGACGCAAACGCTTTCGCTGCTGGCTGGTGGAGCCATGGAGGCTCCGGCGGTCTGGATCGCGGCGGCAGCAAGCGTTGCCGTGTTCGTGGCAGCCGTCACATGGCTGAAGGCGCGTCAGGATGACCGATGGCTCCTGTATGTCGCCTGCTGCTTCGTCGTGCCCGGGCTGTTTATCGTTTTGACCCAGCCACGCGTGTTGGTGCCACGCTACCTGGTGATTCCGATGGCGCTGGCGCTGCTGCCGATCTCGCAATGGCTCGCGTTTCTGCTCAGCCGTCAGGGCGTATCGCGTGCGCTCGCCGTCAGCCTGCTCACGCTCTACGTCACCGGCAACACGGTACATTTCGCGAGATTCGCGTCCACCGGACGGGCCCACCACCGGGAGGCGCTGGCCGACATGCTGGAAGCCGCTCACGGCGGACCCGTGACGTTGGGCGCTACCGGTCAGAAGCCAGGAGAGCGGTTTCGAACCGGGCTGATGGTCAATCACTACGCCGATTTGCTCGGTAGCGGGCGCATCCGGCTTTACGAAACGACGGAACATGCCGGAGCCGACTTCATCATCCGCGAGGGCCGCGGCGACGGCGAGCACTATCGAGACCGGCGAGATAACCTATTACATCCGCTGGCGTCATTACCCGAGCTCGGAGCTGGTGGGAGTTGACTGGACAGTGTACCGGCGGCAGGAAACCCCGACGCTCAATTGAGAATCGACGCCGTGCTCGGCTTGGACAACCCCATTTCCTCGCTCGTGCGGTTCGACAGCACCACACGATTCACCCGGTAAATCAAGTGCCCAGAGGAGTCATTCCCGAACACTGGCGAGAGACTGCCGGGCACGAGCGCGAGTAATTCGTTGGCCAATCGCTCCATCCCGTCACGGGGAGTGAGGACGAGGTAATCAGCCTTCATCGCCATAAGGCGATCTCGAAGGTCGGTGGCGGTCCCAAAGGGATTCTCCGGGCTTCGACGCACGTTGTAAGAGAGCAGGATCGGCTTGAAACTAAACGGACGTAGTGCCTTTCGTCCGGTAAACAGGTAATAGGTTGGGTCATGCACACCCGCGATCACCGAGTCTCTCGGGGTTTCGCGGGCGATCCAGTCTGTACTGGGCACGCATCTCGCTCCAGTCATCGACGCCACTGGCGTTGAACCAGGTCCCTCCTTTCCGATGAACCGCGAGCGTCGTGTTCATAAGTGCCCAACTGCCAGTCACAAAGAGCAGCAACGCCAACCCTGCCGCAATTGGTATTCGTGTCCCACCCCCTTGATCGCCAACCAGACGAGGAGCGGCATGATCGGCACCACGTAGCGGAACGGCGGCCAGACAAAGAGCAGCAGCATTCCGAGATAGGCAACGACAATCAGCGCGATCGGGTTGGTCCGGGCCGACCAGAGACCGCGCAGAACCAGAGTTGTGCCGACGAGCCCGACGGCGATCCCTGCCCAAGTGCCATTGGCGAGGCCCCAGAACTGGCCAATCGACGCGAGGTGGATCGCATTGAGCCCGACGACCGTCAGCTTGTCCGCCCACGAATAGTCTGTGATCACATTGTAGCTACCGTAGATTGACGCTTCATAGAACGTGTCGATCGCCGACGTGGGTGGCTGGCTGGCGACCCACAGCAACCATGGCAGATAGACGACCACAACGCCAAACGCGTATTCAGCGGCGGCGGCGCCACCGACGGCGGAGGATCAGAACCAGGACACCGGCAAGGGCGGGAGCGGCGCCTGCCGCGCGCGTCAGCATCGCAGCACCCATCAACATGCCGGCACCCAATGGGGCAAGGCGCCGGACATCGCCGCTATCGATACGGACCAGGAGCAGGACGGCCGCGACTACCAGGGTCGAAAACACTGTCTCCGCGAGCGTTGCGGTCGAGACAAAGACCACCCACGGCGAGACTGCCACGACGGTCAGCCCCAGGATGGCACGTTCCCTGGTCTCACCCACGGCACGAAGTAACCGGTACGAGAGCGCCAACCAGACGACCGCAAAGCCTAGCGGGACGAGGCGAAGAAACGGCAGGTTCTCAGGGAAGACGGGAAACACGCGCCAGACGAGAGAGAGCAGAAAGGGAAAGAGGACTGGATACTTCGTCTGTGCCGGCTCCCAAGGCAAACTGACGATGCGATAGCCGCTGCCCTCGGCTAAAGCCTTTGCGGTGACCAGATAGACGCCGTCGTCGTGGAAGATTCCGGCGGCCGGGGCAACCAGGAACGTTCCGTAGGCCACTGCCAGCGCGACGAGGATGGCAGCGAAGCCCAGAGTAGCCGGGCGAGACCCGAAGAGCATCAGCGGCCTAATGTATCGGCACCTTTCGCAAGGGCTGTTCGCAAGCCTAGCCATATGGTCCAGCTAAACTGCCGGTCGCCAGGGGTCGATACATGCAGTGGGGCTTGCGGCCGGTACGGGCTTTGTAGCTGGGGCCCCCGCAGCGCCGACGCCGAGGGTTTCGGGCCGTTAGAGCAGGCCGCCCTCACAAGATTGCCGCACGTGAGGCGCAATTGCGCAGGATTTCAGAAAGCCGTTGTCTGCCATGCATGTAACGACCGCCATTCCAGTTCCGGCACGGCCCGACCCTTTTGGGGGGATCCAGGGACTCGTGGGCAAGACGTTCATGCACCCGGTGATCGACTACCTCCTGGTCGGCGGCGGCATCACGATTCCGATCTTCATCGCCGTCTATTTCTACCCGCAGCTGGCCTCGGTGGACTCGAGCATCTCGATCTACACGTTCATCCTGATCAACGGGGCTCACTTCGCGGCGTCGACCCTGCGCCTCTATACCAAGCCCGGGGCTAAGGAAGAGTTTCCTTTTCTGAGCTGGGGATTCCCGGTGATTTGCCTCCTGGTCGTAGGCATGGGCCTCTACTGGGAAACGCTCGGGAAGAACCTGATGGCCCTGTACCTCTCATGGTCGCCGTATCACTACGCCGCACAGGCCTACGGGGTGGCCGTGATGTACGCCATGCGGTCCGGCGCCAAGCTGGATCAGCGGGACAAGAACCTGATTTGGTGGGTCTGTCTGCTGCCGTTCGTTTTCGCACTCCTCACGGCATCGGATCGCGGACTCGCCTGGCTGGTGTCTCCGGAGCGGCTGGCCAGCATCCCCCTGATTCCGACCATCCATAGCGGGATCGTTGCGCTCGTCAGCGTTGGTACGTTCGGATTGCCGGTTCTGCTCTTCTGGCAACTTCATCGGCTGCGAGGAAGAACGTTCCGCTGATCGTGCCGCTGCTCCAGGTGACCAACGGCATCTGGTGGTTGACGGTTGACTATCTCGCCGCGTTCTGGTGGTCGGCCATCCTCCACTCCATTCAGTACATGGTCATCGTCGTCGCACTACACGCGAAGGAGCGAATGGCGAAGGACAATCCGGCCTTGGGAGCTCTGCATCGACCGGCGTTCTACATCACCAGCTTCTACGTGATGTCGTTCGTGCTCGCCGGATTCCTCTTCTTCGTCGTGCCGATGGCGTACCTCCCACTCGGGTTTACGCTCTCGCAGAGCGTGCTGATGATGACCGTGATCATCAACCTGCATCATTTCATCGTCGATGGATTCATCTGGCGGACCAAGCCGGCTAAATCCGCCATTCCCGCATCCCAACAAGGTGTCCGCGTCGCTGTCTGAGGTGAGCGCGTCGACAGGCGACGCCCCCGAACGGTTCAAACGTTGCGCCCACCGCAACGCAGCAGGTAGCAGAACAGGATCTTCGATGGGTCGTCACCGTCATGACGTGGATGATCCTGATCCTCTTGCTGGTCGGAGCCTCCAATGATCCTGACCTCTGGGGGCACATTCGCTTCGGTCTCGATGTCATCGCCACCCGCGATCTTCCAACCGTCGATCCGTATTCTTTTACGCAGGATCGACTGATCGTCTACCACGAATGGCTGGGCGCCGTCCTCCTGGGCCTTGCCTATTCCGTCGGCGGGATCCCCGCCATCCTCCTGCTGAAGAACACCGTTGTAGGCATCGCCTACTGGGTCATCTGGCGCGCATGGCGAGGGGTTCATCCAATCGTGGCGGGCGCGTTTCTGATTCTTGGCGCATTGGGTGCGCTGTGGGTCGTTCGCTCGACCAGGCCACAGGTGTGGACGCTCCTGGGGCTTCTGCTGACGATGGCCACTCTCCAACGGGAGCTCACGGCTCCGCGTGTTGCAGTTCTGGTGGCGATCTTCATCGCGTGGGCCAACTTGCATGGTGGATTCATCCTTGGCCTCGCGGTCCTGGGCTTGTGGTGCTGCGTTCAGGGAATACAGCAATGGCGTTCGACTGGCAGAGTCCCTTGGCTCTGCGTCATTACGCCGGCCGTTGTTGGCGTGGCGACCGTCGCCACGCCGTACGGCGTGGGGCTTTGGCAATTCCTATGGGAAACAGCCGGACCAAGACCCACCATCGTTGAATGGTGGCCGCTGTGGAGCCAACGGCCGCAGGAGTGGCTGCCCTTCGTCGTCCTGTTGGTTGTCGTAACGGCCTTTCGACTGTGGCCCGACTGGCCGGCTACGTCTGTGATCCTTCTGCTGTGGTGCGGCGGTATCTTCGTCGCGCGTATCGCGTACTTGCCGTTCCACTGACAGTCATGCTCATCGCGCCCATTGCGGCGGCGCGATGGCCCGCATCCAGGTGGCATTGGCGTGCGCCATCCGGGGCCGCCGCCTGGCTGATGGTGGTTCCGTTGGCGGCGACCGCGCTGGCAGTCTGGCCATCCGTGCGCACTCCGTTTGAGTGCCTTCGAATCGGTGATCAGGATGCGCAGGGGGTGGCACGTCTGGCCGCGACGCACGGTGAAGGAAGACTCGTCGTCTGGTTCAACTGGGGTCAATATGCGCTGTGGCACCTTGCCCCTAGACTCAAGGTGTCTGTGGACGGTCGACGAGAAACACTCTATAGCGAAGCAACGCTTGAAACCCAGCGCGCAGTCGCCTTGGGGACAGCCCGAGGGTGACCATTGGCTACTAGAGGTCAAGCCCGGGTACGTCTGGCTGCCTGCAGCCTTTACCGCGCGACGGTCGTGGCTCACTGCGAATGGCTATCGCCTGGATCATGATACGGACGAAAGCTACATTGCTGTGAGAAACGACCTGCCGATCCTTCCGCAAGCCGAGGCGCTGGGACAGTGCGTCAAATAGAACTGCTGCGCCGGCCTGGCTCAGTGGACAAAAGCGATAGCCCGTCCATTGACCTCACGTGGGCGGTGACTGGTGCGACCTGGCTCGTCGTTGCGCTGCTTGTCTCCGGCGTCGCGGGCGACCCGATTTCTGGGGACACCTGCGATTCGGTCTTGACATCCTTGCTCAGCGCCAGTCACAGCCGTCGATCCCTACTCGTTCACCCAGGATCGCCCTCGGGTGAATCATGAATGGCTCGGAGCGGAACTCCTGATGGCCGCCGCGTCATCAAGGCCGGCAGGTTTGTCGGAATGCTGCTCCTCAAGCTTGCCGTCGTCTTCGGCGCATTCACGGTCCTTGGCAGAGCTGGAGACCGGTGCATCTTGCTCGTCAGCCTTGTCGCGATGGTCATCGCGGCTTTCGGGGCAGTACCCGTCACTCGAACGACACGGCCTCAAATGTGGAGTCTGCTCTGCCTCGTGATTCTGGTGAGCCTGCTGCAACGGTCGCCCCACGTTAGAGTGCTCGGAACAATCGCCCTCCTTTTCACGGCTTGGATCAATCTCCATGGCGGCGTCATTCTTGGAATGGGCGTCGTCGGCATGTGGGCGACGGTCGCGGCCGTGTTGTCCTGGCGGGAGTCGGGTTCGGTTCCTTGGCTTTGGCTATTGGTGCCAGTCGTCGCCGCTCTAGCGACGCTGGTCAATCCGTACGGCATCGACCTCTGGCGATTTCTGCTCGAGACCGTACCGGCCGGGCCGCGACATCGTCGAATGGCAGCCACTGTGGACAAAGTGCCGCCGCAGTGGTTACCACTCGCGGGCACCGTAGCGCGATACTCGTTTGGCGACTCTGGCCTTCGTGGCCGGCGACAGCCGTGATCTTGATGCTGTGGTATGCGGGGATCACGGTCGCGCGTATCACCTACCTCGCCGTGCCGGTAACGGTGCTGTTGATCGGTCCAGTCGCCGCCGCCCGTTGGCCTCGACACATGTGGGAGTGGCGAGCGCACTCCGGGCCGCCGCAGGCGTCGTAGTGGTTCCTCTCCTTGTGATTGCGTCACTGGTCGTGCCGGTGGTGCGTGCGACGTTTTCCTGCGTACCAATCGGCGATCAGGACCCCGCTGGTGTCGCGCGGTTGCATGCGACCCAGGCACTGGCCGCCTCGCCGTGTGGTTCGATTGGGGCCAATATGCGATCTGGCATCTTTCGCCGCGATTGAAAGTCTCGTGGGATGGTCGCAGGGAGACGGTCTACTCGGAAGCGGCCCAGGAAACCCAGGGGGCCGTTGCAGCGGGCCTGGCCCGGGGCGACGAGTGGCTGGCTGCCGAACGACCCGATTACGTCTGGCTCCCGGCTAAATTCACGAAACGCCGAAGCTGGTTGGCGGCCAATGGTTATCGTCTCGATCACGACACCGCGACCAGTTTCATCGCCGTCCGCGCGGACTTACCGCCGCTGCCCACAGCACCTGCATTTCCCTCGTGCGAGCGCTTGGAGAACTGAATGCGCTCTTTATCGGGCGCGCTGTGTCACCGTGTCCTATTCGGCGGAACGGCGATCCAGCCCCAACATGCTGCAGAGGAAACTGTTGAGTATCGCCGATGTGCCCAACGTAATCAGCGTCGCACCTGGAACGACGATGCGCATCGTGGTTGGATAGTCGAGCGCGCCAAATCCCGCGCGATACCAGCTTAGTACCGCAGCGGCAACGGCAATCGTGCCGGCCAGGATGGCTGCACAACCCGCGATGCCACCACGTTCGAGAGTGAAAATACGAAAGAACAGGTCGACTCGCGCACTCGATGGCCGAAAGCGTTGCTTGATCGCATACGTGGTGGTGAGAACGGCGAACACCACACACTGAAACCCAAACTGGAGGGCCATGCTGGCAATGACGAGCGTGTGGACATCGAACGTGATGCCGCGAATCGTGACCCCGGGCAGGGCGACGGCATAGCCAATCAGGCCGAGAGCCATCAAAGCCCAACCGCTATACCAGAAAAGCCAACGCGGCGAGAAGACGAGGAAAAACCGCAGAGTGCGCCACCCGTCCCGCAACGTCCGTAAATGCGGCCGCCGCGTGCGACGACCATCCGGTGAAAGCGTGATTGGCACCTCGCGAATCTTCTGACGGAAAAGGCTGGCCTTGATGATCATCTCGGTCGCGAATTCCATGCCGGTGGCCTGGAGATCCAGACGATCGAAGAGTTCCCGTGTGAAGCCCCGCATGCCGCAATAGATATCGTGTACTGGAGCGCGGAACATCGCCCGCGCAAGCCTGGTCAACGCGGGGTTACCCACCCAGCGGTGTAACCACGGCATCGCGCCGGGCGGTACGCTTCCCCCTCCGGTTGGCAGGCGACAACCCTGGACGAGGTCATATCCGTGACGTAGTTCGGCCACGAATCGAGGCACCTCGCGGAAGTCGTAGCTGTCGTCGGCATCCCCCATCACGATGAAACGGCCGCGCGCGGCTCGTATGCCGCCCATCAGAGCATTGCCATAACCAGGGCGCGGGACGTGCACCACACGGGCGCCGCGTGCCGTGGCAATCGCGACCGAGCCATCCGTGCTGCCGTTGTCCGCAACGATGACCTCGCCTGAAAGGTTGGCCTGGGCCAGGGCTTGCACGGCCTTCTCGACACAGACGCCGACCGTTTCATCCTCGTTGAGGCAGGGAATAACCACAGAAACCTCAATCGGTTCCTTAGGGGTGTCGATCGAAGTCGGGTGCGGATGCCGCCATAAATCCACGGCCGTGTTCGACATGGGTGCTGCTCTCAGTATCGGCGTTGCTTCGCATTCAGACCAGCGGAATACCTTTACGGTCAACTTGCCCCAGCGCTTCCGCAGGATCGTCGGGGCTACGTGCCGCCTAACGAGCTCGAGCAGTTCATCAGGTGCATTCAGCCAGCGGAAGTACGTCTCGCTTTCTTCCTCGGTCATCGTCGCAAAAGCGTCGACTTGGGGATCAGCCGGCGCAGCACCTGCCGATCGGTCAAAACATGCACCGCGCGAAGAAACGGCGTCAACCACGGCTCGATAATCACCACACGTCCATCCGGGACCACGACTCGCTGCATCTCGGCCAGGGCCAGGGCCACGTCACCGAATGTCGCAAGATGATGCAACCCCCCTGGACAATCGCGACGTCTCGCGAGCTGCTGGCTAGCGGCAACGGCGGGCGTCGCCAAGAACGCAACGTCCTGGTCCCGAGTGAGCCGCGACGAGCGCTGGCGACAAGTCCACACCAATCACGTCGCAAACCCCAACGCGTACCACGCGCGAAGGCCAGAGCCCCGACCGGAACAGATCTCGATCACACCAGAGCGGCGGTCCCAGCCCTCGGCGCCAATGCTGCGCAGCCGTCCTACGAACTTCCGCAGCTCCTCCTCGGGCGTCTCGAAGGCTTGATAGGCAGATTCCCAGCGCGTCGGCGCTGGTCCGCAGGAGGATCCTGCTCGGGATTGACTGTCAAAGACTTCATAGCATCGGCTGCGGCACGCCGACCAAATTGGTTCCGCTCGACAACTGGGGCCTGATCGCACGAAACAGCATGATCGCGAGTGCCGTCATGGCGATCACGGAGAGCTGCACGTGTGTCACCTGGGCGATCACGCCTGCCAGCGGAAGCGGGTACGCAAAATACACCATTCGTTGAATTGGCTTCGAAACATCCGTTCGGGTCGAGCAAGCGTATGGTCGACAATGATCAGGAATGCTGGAGCGAGAATGACCAGGTCATAGACATAGAGATGAGGGCTCGCCAGACGGTCGCCACCAGGAGGAAGGAATAGCGAAGCGGCAGCGGTGCAGGACCTCGCCAGACAAGGGAAGCGGCCCCGACGCAGATCGCGGCAGCGAGGGCATAGAGGAGGGTTGCGATCCACAACGAAGGTATTGCCAACTTGAACAACGCGTAGAGTGAATGCATCTGATGGAGCTTCACCATAACAGCGCGTTAATCTCACCCACACCCTGCAGCCAGCCGGCGTATGCCAGCATGACCTCGTTCCCGAAATACAGCCACGGGAGCCCCAGTTGAATCGCCGCGCCTGCCAACGCGCCTCCAGACCACCCACCACTGCCCGCTCAAGATAAAGACGCATCCGGCCACGAGGCCCAGTTGCGGCTTGAAGATGAGCGAACCGAGCGCCAGCCCCGCGACAAAATGCCGTTCATGCTTGAGGGCGAAGAACATTCCGGTAAAACACAGCAGCGCGAGGGCCGAGTTCTGGCCGTGAGCCACGAGATTGAAGAAGGCAGGCGAAGCTGCTGCAACGAGGGCGACGGTCACGGCGTCCTTCGAAGGCTCGGGCAAATCCGCCAAAACAACCAACAGCACACGCCGAACATCGCCGCCATGATGCCGATCCAGAGCCCCAACGGAAGGCATTAGGCAGGAATGGCCAAAGGTGCGAACATCAGCGCAACCTGGGGCCCGTAGATCGGCAGGAAGTAGGTGCCAGCGAGCTCAGGAAGGAGCGAACGCGAATAATCACGCAAGGCGGCGAGGATCATAAAGCGACTGATGTTTGGCCAGTCAGGGCCAGAGATGCCCAGCGCGTAGAAGTTGGCGAAGTCGGTTCCCTTCAATCTGTCCAGCGCGATGCCTTCAAGCTCGGAGTAGCGACATTCAGGTGCATAGGTGAGCGCCAGGCAGATCCCGAGTACCGTCGCGTGACCACAATGTCCGAGCGAGTCGGAAACCGTGCGCGGATCTTGCCAGTCATAGCGCCTAAGTCAGCGCGGAGTCAGAACTTGGAGGATATTCGAGTAGTCGTCGGTCCATGGCCGAACATTGGCGTTCCTGTCGAGCATTCGCCAACCCGGCTAACCCGCGACTCGCGAGAGCCTCGGCGATTTCTCGATGCGGGACCCAATGCGATGGCAGGCGTCCTTTCTGACGCGCAACCTCGCCGATCTGCACGTCGCGGTTCGCGATCGCAAACAGACCCAACTCGCTTGTCAAAGCGGCCAAGAGCGGCTCGAGATGAAGATAGCGATTCGAGATGTGCGCGGCGATGACGCCTTCCGGAACGAGTGCGGACAAATAGAGCTGCATGGCTTCCCGCGTCAGGAGATGCGCCGGGATGCCATCGGAGCTGAAGGCGTCCAGGATGATCAGATCGTGCACCCCCGACGGCGCCTGCTGAAGCATCAGACGTCCGTCACCGAGGTCACCACGTCAACCTGACCCGGACTGTTGCGAAGGAAGGTGAAATAGCGAGGATCGCGGGCAATGTGCTCCACGAGCGGATCGATTTCATAAAAGGTCCAGTGGGCACCTGGTGTCGCGTAACAGGCCAGCCCCCCACTACCGAGACCATCAGCGCCACCCGCTGGAACGGCCTGTTGACCCTGGCAAAGAGTTGGCCAATTGGGTTTTCAGGATGGTAATAACCCCGTTGGCGCACAGCCATCGACCGCCGACATTTCCTGACGCCCGTGCGTCGTGCTGCCATGTTGCAGAAGGTGATAACTCCCGTCCGCGGACTCGGGGACGCGATGCACGCCGAAGAAGCTACGATCAGCGAACAACGCGCAACCCGATCCAGCAGGCCCGCTCAATACGATCATGGCGGCGAACCCCGAACGCCATGATCGGCGAACGGCGCCGTGCGATTGGCGAACATGAAGGCAATCGGCAAGCAGACTGGCACAGGCAAACAACAACGGCTCGATCTCCCGATGTTCGGTGCCCCTCCCGAAGCCCAGAATGCAAGCACCAACGCGATGATGAATCCGGGAAAGCCGAGGAGGAAGACGGATCGATTCGCGAGCGTCGCCGGGGCGGGCCTGTGGCGACGGACGAATCAATGGCGGCGGACCGCAAGTACCAGCGGATACTCAAGGACGCCGTTGAACAGCTGCGGCGCCGCGCAGGCTGTTGAAGACGCCACCCAGCACGCCGCCCAGCGACATCCAGATGTAGAAGTCCGTCAGGTAGCGTTGGATGCGGGCGTCGGCGCGCCAACTCCCGGTGACGGAGCAACGTTGCCACGAAAAACGTCCCAAGGTGGAGCGGAATCAGCCACCACACGCGCGCGTTTATCAGAATCGTGAGAATGCAGCCGTAGACGAGAAGGGGAAGCAATCGCGTGAGCCACTTTTCCGCGATCCACTGCCGATGAGGAGATCACCAAAACGAACGTACCGAGATACATCGCGAGTGGCAACACCCAGAACAGTGGCACGGGTGCGACGTCGGTGGACACATGCGTAGTGACGCCGAGCATCAGGCTCGAGGGCACCGCGGACAGTACCAGCCACTTGAAACGCTGGCGAGTAAGTCGGCGGAGGGTCCGCTGCCTCGGCCGCATCAGGAGCCTCCCGCGCTAGTTCCGTCGCTCCCAAACCTCGCACAATCACCGCACAGGCGATCGTGGAACCCGACCGGCGAGATCGTCAGCAGGACCGAAATCGACGTTTGCGTCCGCGTGCCGATCGCTGGCTCGAGGGCAGGACGGGATACGCCAGCAGCGCGATCATGCTGCCCAGATTGCTCGCTGCATCGAGGAAGTCCGGTTCCGGAGCCGACGCGATCGGCAGCGATCCGAACCAGCTCTGAAGCAACGGCGCACTCGTCGACACCACGAAGAATGGGAGGCCAACGTTGACGGCCATCATCCGCAACAGCCACCACACCGGGCTGTCACCGGCCCACAGAAGCACTTCGCCGGCGCTCAGCGGCAGCGTGGCGAGCGGGAGAACGAGCAGAGCAGCGCATGACCGAGCACTTGTCGCCGCAGTCCCAACCACTTGATCGACAGGTGTGCATACAGGTAGCCGAACAGCAGCGTGCTCTGGAAAAACAGGACGCAGGTGTTCCACACCGCCGGGCTGCCGCCAAGGCGCGGCAGCGCGAGCTTGGCGAACATCGGCTGCACCAGAAACAGTAGCGAGGCACCGGTAAAAATAGTTGCGGTGAATAGCGGAGCGGCAATCGACGCCGGCAGCGACAGGCGCCCTACACGCGCGGTGGAATCGAGTCTGAGATTGGACTCGAACGTGCCGCCAGATTCCAGGGTGACGGTCTGTGGCGGACTGCTGCTATCGGGGCGCAATCCAGATT
>CAVTGK010000063.1:0-9802 GCA_963734095.1 uncultured Acidobacteriota bacterium
TTCGGGATCCCGCCTCGCCGTCCGCGCGTCTTACGGTGCGGAGGCGACTCACGCTTCCTCAGGAGGATCCATGAATCAGCGACGCGGGCGCTTGATTCTCGGTGTGGCGGCGACAGTCTTTGCCCTCGGTCTCCAGGCGACTGCGTCGAATCATCGGGAAGCCCCAATCACGGCACTCGATCACAAAGCAGACATCACCGACGTCTTTGCGTTCATGAGCTATGGCGCAGGCGGTTCCAACAAGGTCACGTTCATTCTGTGCGTGGACCCGCTGTTGGACCCGGCGAATGGACCGAACTGGTTCCCATTCGACGACGAGATCCTGTACGAGATCAAAATCGACAACGACTACGATGCGCGCGAAGACATCACGTTGCAGTTCCGCTTCGAGACCGAGCAGCGCCTTCCCAATCTGTTCCAGGTCTATGCTGGCGTCGGGGCCAACGGCGCGCTCGCGCCCGCCAACTCGCCGCCGCCGGTCGCACCTGGCACGCTCGTCGTGCCGCCGCAGATCACCAGCTTCGATTCACCAGGCCTCGGTCAGCGGCAGCGATACACGGTGACGGCGCTTGGCCGCGGTAGCCAGCGATTCGAGCTGGGCGCCACCGACGGTCGTCGGCTCTATGCCGTCCCGACCAACGTCGGTCCGCGGACGATGGATTACGCGGCGCTGTTCGCCAGGGCGTTTACGACCTTCCCGCGGGCATCAAGGTGTTTGCCGGCACGACCGACGATCCGTTCTGGATCGATCTCGGCGGCGGCGTTCGACACGTTCAACGTGCGCGATTCCGTTGCCCCTGGCGTGCTCAGCCCGGCTCAGGATGCCGCGCTGCAGAACTTTGCCGCCGACACCGTCTCGGGATACGCGGTCAACACCATCGCGATCGAGATTCCGGTCGCGCTGCTGACTCGCACGGGCCGAATCGAGCCTGCCACGTCGTCTTCGGCAACGCTCGGCGTCTGGGCCACCACGTCGCGACCGCGCGTGTCGGTTCGACAGAACAACAACGGAGTGCCCGATCGCTCCGGCAACTTCCGTCAGGTGCAGCGCATGGGCAACCCGTTGATCAACGAGTTGTTGATTGGCACCGGTTCGAAGGATCGCTTCAGCATGGACGAACCGCGCAACGACGCTCAGTTCGCTTCTTTCTTTGCCGATCCTCAACTGCCTCGCGTGCTCAATGCACTCACGGGCGGCGTCCTGGCCATTCCAGCGCCACCGCGCTTCGATTTGCGTCCGCTGGTGCAGTATTCGGCTCCAATCGCCGCTGCCGGGACACCGGCCGGACCAATCGCCGACCTGCTGCGGCTGAACACGGGCGTCGCTCCGACGCCAGTGGCCTCAGCGAATCGTTTGGGGGTGTTAGGCGGCGACAATGCCGGCTTCCCGAACGGACGCCGGGTGTTCGATGACGTCGTGGACATCGCGCTCCGCGTCGTGGGTGGCGGCGTCCTGGCCGCGCCGTTCCCAGGCTTCAACGCCGCCGTGAATGGCCGCTTGGGCGATGGCGTCAACGTCAACGACACCGACTATCAAGCAACATTCCCTTACGTCGGCTTCTCCCTAGTGGCCGCGACCGTCGTCACATTGATCCGACCGAGCCGGGCTGTACGGCTGGGGCAGGTGCACCGTGTCCGCCCGAGGAGTAGGTATGAGTGCCAACGCGAGTCTCGTGGTCGGCATCGTGTTGCTCCTGGTGGGACTCCCCGGAGTGTCGTCTGATCCAGGCGCAGCAGTCGGTGCCGATGACCAAATTCGCCGACTCTCGGCGCTCGCGTCGGCCGGCGCGGCCGCGACGGGTACACCGGCAGAGAAGCGGATTGCCGCCGCACGAAAGGCGCTCTCCGCTGATCCGAAGCGCGTGGACGCCCTGAACGATCTGGCGCTCGGACTGTCGCGGCGCGCGCGGGAGACCGGCGATCCCGCCTTCTACAAGGAGGCGTGGGCGGCGACTGAACGATCGCTGCAAATCGAAGCCGGCAACCTCGAAGCGCGGAAGCTCCAGGTGTGGATTCTGCTCGGTCAGCACGACTTCCCCGTGCGGTCGAAGCCGCCGAAGCAGATCAACCGCACCTTCCCGGACGACGTACTGGTCTATGGATTCCTGGCTGACGGCTACGTCGAGTTAGGGAAGTACGCCGAAGCCGAGAAGGCCGCGCAGTGGATGCTCGACATGCGACCAGGCAACGTGCCAGGGCTGACGCGCGCGGCGCATCTGCGGGAGCTGTTCGGGGATCACGGCGGTGCCGTCGAGTTGATGGACACCGCCTACCAACGGACCGCCGACGGCGAGGTCGAAGATCGCGCGTGGATGCTCACGCAGATCGCCCACCTCTCGCTGCTGACGTGCCGGACCGATGCGGCCGAACAGCTCCTCGACAATGCGCTCACGCTCTTCCCCAACTATCACTACGGGCTGGCACAGTTGGCGGAGGTGCGCTTGCAGCAAGGCCGGGGCGAGCGATGCGGTCGCGATGCGAGAGCGTCATTACGCGGCAGCTCCGCATCCCGAGAACCAATACGAGCTTGGCGTGGCGCTCGAGCGCGCTGGCCGATCAGCTGATGCGCGTGCGGCGTGGCAGGAGTTCGAAGCCGCGGCCCGGCGCGAGATGGCCGGCTGGGACAACGCCAATATCGAGTTGATCTACTACTACGCCGACCACGCCAATCGCCCGGCCGACGCTCTGAGCCTGGCGCGCAGCGAGTCGGTGCGGCGGAGTGACGTGCGAACGCTCGAGGCCTTGGCCTGGGCGCTCCACAAGAACGGTCAGTCTCGCGAGGCAAGCCTGGAGATGGCAAAGGCACTGGCCGTCGGCATCAAGGATCCGGTGAGCTTCTATCGCGCCGGCGCCATCGCGCAGGCGGCGGGCGCGCCGGGTGACGCCAAGCGGTTCCTGGAGGAGTCGGTGTCCATGTGCAAGTCGTCGAAAGTGGCTGACTCCGCTCGGGCGCTGCTGGGAGGGATGACGACGGTCGTGCAGTAGCAGGCACGGAAGAACGGAAGCACGGAAACACGGAAGCACGAAAAGAATAGCCACGAAGGCACGAAGACACGAAGAGAGTTTGGCGTTCCACTTCGTGACTTCGGTGCCCTTCGTGGCTAGCGTGTTTTCATGTTTCCGTGCCTTTCGCCTGAAGGCGGAAGCTACTTCTTCGTCAGCTTGCTCTCCATCAAGGGCGCCCACTTGCCGTCGGGTCCCTGGAATTCCATCAAGAAGGTGTATGCCGTCGGCGACAGCTCCTTGAGCGTCACGCGAGACTTGATTTTGACGCCACCCATCTCACTCTCGTCGTGGTAGGTCCACGTGTCCCCCTGAACGGTTCCACGTGGGACGGTCGTCATCGTCATCCCCGAGTTGTCGATCGCGTAGTAGGTATAGACCTTTTGCTTCCGGGCTGTAGCCGATCACGGCCATGCCCTTCATCGGCCCAGCCGGAGTCTTGCCGTCATAGCGACAGACGACGGCGAAGCGTCCCTCGAACCACTCGCAAGTGTCCGTTGACGAGATCTTTCCGCCCGGCCCCATCGGGCCCGGCTTCAACTCTCCTTCGTTCGCCCACTTCCCGACGAAATACGCAAGACGCTGGTGCGCCTCGGTGGGCTTGGGCGGGGCCGGGGCTTGAGCCATGAGAGCGAGCTGACACAGGGTCGACACAACGACAAAGGCAGCGGGCAGTTCCCATGTGCGTCTCATTGGTGTCCTCCTGGGTGCACACGCATCCTTCAACCATTGCACAATGAGGCTCGTACAAAACAGAGGCCGCGCGTTTCAACCTCGAGAGGTCGAGATCCGTCAAAGCTCCTATGACCTTCGACAATCTTCGCCAGGACCTTCGCCACGCCGTCCGGAGCCTCCTTCGCACGCCCGCTTTCGCCATCGTGACCATCCTCACGTTGGCGCTCGGAATCGGGGCAAATACGGCGATTTTCTCGATTGTGAACGGCGTGATCCTGCGACCGCTCGGCTATCCCAAGCCTGAGCAGCTGATGTATCTGACCACCCGATTCCCGGCGTTCGGGTTCGACCAGTTCTGGGTGTCGCCGCCCGAATACCTCGAGTTTCGCGAGATCAACCAGTCGTTCTCGGCTGTCGGGGCCTTCACGACCGGCGAGGTCAATCTCACCGCCGGCGATCGCCCGCTGAGGGTGCGGTCCGCATCGGTCAACGACGATCTGCTCAATGCACTCGGCGTGCAGCCGGTGATGGGTCGATTGTTCGCCAAGGGCGAAGCCGACCTGACGGGCCCACCGCCAGCGCCCGGTTCGCCGCCGATTCCGCTGCCGCCCTTCACGATCCTGTCGTATGAGCTCTGGCAGACCGCGTTCGGAGGGCGAGCAACATCCTCGGTCAGACCGTCGAAGTCAACGGTTTGCCACGCGAGGTGATCGGCATCATGCCGCCGGGCGCCGACGTGATGGACAACCGGACAGAGATCTGGATGCCGCTCGGGCTCAATCCCGGGTTTCGCCAGAACCGGGGCAGCCACTTCCTCTATCTCATCGGGCGACTCAAGGACGGCGTCACACCGCAGCAGGCGCAGACCGAACTCACCTCGCTGATTCAGAACTGGGGCGAACGCGTTGGCGTCAAGCAGCACATCTTCAGTCCGCTGCCCACGAGCGACGAAGTGCGTAAGAACAATCCCGGGGCCGGTCATCTCCTGCAAATGGAACCGGTGCAGGAAGAGATTGTCGGGAGCGCCAGCCGCGCCATCTGGGTGCTGCAGGCGGCAGTGGCTTCGTCCTGCTCATCGCGTGTGCCAACCTCGCGAACCTGCTGCTCGCACGCGCCGAGACCCGCCATCGCGAATTCGCCGTCCGCACCGCGCTCGGCGCGGGTCGCGGACGGCTGCTGCGCCAGTTCATGACCGAAGGCGTGTTGCTCTCCATCATCGGCGGTGTGCTTGGCCTGCTGCTCGCACGGGCCGGAGTGCAAGCGCTCATTCGGATTTACCCAACGAGTCTGCCGCGGACCAGCGAAGTGACGGTCGATCCACTGGTCCTGATCTTCACGCTCGGGGTTTCGATCGCTACCGGACTGGTCTTCGGCCTTGCCCCGTTGATGCACACCAAAATGTCTGGGCTGATGACGGCGCTCAAGGAAGGTGGCGCGAAGGGAGCGACCGGCGCTGCGCGTCATCATGTCCGACGCGGACTGGTGATGGCGGAGGTCGCGCTTGCGGTGATGCTCGTGATCGGTGCGGGACTGCTGTTGCGCACCGTTGCCAACCTCACCAACGTCGATGCCGGCTTCGACCGCGCGCGACTGGTGACGTTCTCGGTGGCCCTCCCGATCGCCGATTACCCGCAGCCGCTGGCTCGCGCGCAGTGGTACGAGCGCGTGCTCGACAAGCTGCGCGCGGTGCCCGGTGTGCAGACCGCCACCGCGATGTCCGGTCTGCCGCCCAATCGCCCGTTGAATGCCAACGACACCGATATCGACAACTACACGGCGCCACCCGAGGGACCGTTCGAGAACGTGGACTACTACCAGAACGTCATGACCGACTACTTCGAAACGATGGGCATCCCGATCGTCCAGGGGCGTTCCTTCCACAAGGGTGACGCCGGCGCTCACGGGCATGGTCGCCGTCGTCAACGAAACGCTGGTGAACACGTTCTGGAAGGACCAGAATCCGATTGGTCAGCGGCTCCGTCCCTGCTGCAGCGATCAGATCCCATGGTTCACGGTCGTCGGCGTGGCCAAGGACGTGAAGCAGGGCGGCGTCGATCAGCGCACCGGGACCGAGTTCTATTTCTTGATCGACCAGACGGCGCAGCAGCCGCCGCCGTTCAACAACGCACCTGCCAACATGAACGTCGTGCTGCGGACCACGGTGGCGCCTGGGGCGCTTCGCCAGACGCTTGATCGCGTGGTGCGAGAAGCGGATCCGTCAGTGCCGATTGTTCGGCTCCGCGACATGAATGGCGTGTTCGAAGAATCGATCCGCCGCCCGCGGTTGTTGGCCCAACTGCTTGGCGGCTTTGCTGGTCTCGCTCTGCTGCTCGCTGCCATCGGCACCTATGGGGTGCTCTCCTACATGGTGGCGGAACGACGCCGCGAGATCGGCATCCGCATGGCGCTCGGGGCCGATCAGGGCAGCGTGCTCACCGGCGTGCTGAAACAAGGGCTCGTTCTGACGACGGTGGGGATCGTGATTGGATTGGGTGGCGCGTTCGCGCTGAACCAGCTGATCGCGTCGCTCCTCTACGGCGTCAAGCCGACCGATCCGATCACACTGGTGTCGGTCGTCGCAACGATCACGCTCGTCGCGGCCGTGGCGTGTGGGCTGCCGGCGTGGCGCGCGTCGCGGATGGATCCGAACATCGTGCTACGGCAGGAATAGCCAGTCGAACCGAGGCGGTTCGGATTCGGTCCCTGCGGGTCGGCCATGTACCGGTCGGCAACGACCATCCGTTGTAGACCGCGCCGCCCAGAGTAACGCGGTCGTGTTCGTGTTATTTCGGGAATCGAGGGTGCGCTTTGATCTCGCGAATCTGCAGAATGTGCCGCTGCTCATGAGTTGAGATCAGCAACGCCCACTGGTACGCGTCGGATCCCTGCCTGGCCACGATGTGATTGCGAAGATCCTGCTTGGTCGTCTTCACGAACTGCACGAGCCGATCGTGGTGCTTGCGATAGTCGTCGAGGCCCGATTGGAGGTCCTTCAAGCGACCGGTCGGAACCTCGGCGGGAATCGCACGCTCGCGCACGGTTGGTGTTCGATCGATGCCGTACCACAGAAGGCCGACGTCGGTGTTCGTCGAGGCGCCTGGGGCGGGAGGCGATGCCAGCGCCTTTTGCAAGTCATCCCAGTAGATCGGTCCGACGAGCACGAGGTGTTCGACGACCTGCAGGATGGTCCAGCTGTCGGGCGCGGGGCGGAACTCGATCTGCGCGCGAGACAGGCCAGACACTTCGTCGACGAGCCAGCCGGCGGTCATGTCGAGGTGCGCGAGCAGGCGTTGTCGATCGAGGTCGGTCATCTGACCCGCGTGCGCCCCGTTCACCGGTGCCAGACACAGCCAGGAGAGCAGGAGGACGGTGGAAAAGGGGTGGGGGCTCATTGACATTTCTGCGTACCCTCGCCGACCGGAAATCGATCGATCCTGCAATTTTCTGCCTGTCCGCCGTTACAGGGCCTGTCCCCCGATGACGGGGCCTGTCCCCCGATGACGGGGCCTGTCCCCCGACCCCGGGGCTTGGGCCGATCGAGGCTCAGAACTTCAAGGTGACGCCAAACGTCGTCCGCCAGAAGTTGAAGTCGGGGAGCGGCAAATCGTCGAACCCAACGAGATCGATCAGATTGTCGAAGGTGACGTCGCCGGTTCGAAACCGCCGGAAGTCGGCACGAATGCCAAAGTTCGGGCTCGGCAGCACATAAAGGCCGCCCCCGATGTTCCAGCCCAGATCCTGGGCGTCGACGCTGATGGGATCGCCGAGGACCGGCACATCGACCTCGCCCGTCACGCGCACGAGACCAACCCCCGCCGATCCATACGGCTGTATCGGGCCAGTGGGGAAGCGGACGACCATGTTCCCCATCCACGTGGTCGCGTGCGCTTCGAGATCGAGCCCGGTAAATCCTCTTCAAGGCCGAGTTGAATGCGGGCGGCGTCGAATTCGAGGCCGATGACACCGCCGAAGCCGAACGTGACGCCAAACGTCCCCCGGTTCTCTTCATAGAGGCGACTGAACCCGTCGAACGGGGTCAGCAGCACATCCGCGCACGGCGGTTGTAGGCGTGACGACCGCGAAGAATCCGGCCACTAAGGCGGAAGCAAGACCGCGTCTGTAGCTCATCCTGCAACTGTAAGCGGATAGCGTGCCGAAACTCCAATCGTCGCTTGATTCGGAGCCTTATCGAGAGCGACACTGCGCCATGGCGAGAATCACACTGCGGGTGAATGGCAAGAGCCACACCCTGGACTTAGAGCCGGGCACACCTCTTCTGTACGTGCTTCGCAACGACCTCGATCTGCACGGGCCGCGCTTCGGCTGCGGCCTCGGGCAATGTGGCGCGTGCACGGTGCTCATCAAAGGCGAGGCCGTCCGCTCCTGTGTCCGGCCCGTTTCTCAAGTGCAGGGCGTCGAGATCACCACGCTCGAAGGGCTTGCCAAGGACGGCGTGCTGCATCCGGTGCAGCAGGCGTGGATCGCCGAGCAGGTGCCGCAATGCGGCTTCTGCCAGAACGGCCAGATCCTCACCGCGAAGGCGCTTCTCGACAAGAATCCCAATCCCACCGACGCCGAAATCCGGCAGGGCATGCAAGGCGCGTTGTGCCGCTGCATGACCTATTACCGCGTTCAGGCGGCGATCAAGCTCGCGGCAAAAACAATAGCAGGCACGAGAACCCAGGCCGCACAGGAGGTCGTATGACCACCCGCAGAGATTTCCTCAAGAGCTCTGGAATGCTCGTGGTCGGGTTCAGCGCGATGTCGATCGCGCCGGCGAGCGCATTCGACGAAGCGATGGTGCAAGCCACCGGTCAGGGCCCGGGCCCGTATCCCGATCCCGATTTCCGGCAGCTCGACTCGTGGATCGTCATCCGCGAGAACAACACGGCGACCTTCTACGTTGGCAAGACCGACCTGGGTCAGGGAACCGGCACGGCCTTTCGCCAGATCATGTCCGACGAGCTCGACATCGCGTACGACAAGACCAGCTGCGTGATGGGCAGCACGGATGTCACGGTCGACCAGGGTGGCTCGGGCGGATCCGATGCGTTGCAGACCGATGGGTGGCCCATGCGTCGCGTCGCGGCCGAGGCTCGACGCGTCCTGCTCGAGATGGCCTCGTCGCGCCTCGGCGTGCCGGTCGCCGCGCTCGTCGTCAACGAGGGCGTGGTTTCGGTCTCTTCCGATCCATCGAAGAGGGTCACGTATGGCGAACTGATCGGAGGAAAGAAGTTCAACGTGACGCTGACCGGCAAGAACACGGACACGACGACCGGCACCGCGAAGGTCAAGACGATCCAAGAGCTCGAGATCATCGGCAAGTCGCCGCAGCGTTACGACATTCCGCCCAAAGTGGACGGCTCGCTCGAGTGGGCGGTCGACGCCAAAGTTCCGGGCATGGTTCACGCGCGAAACGTGCGGCCGCCGGTCGCGGGCGCGACGCTCATCAGCGTCGACGAAGCGTCTGTGAAAAGCATTCCCGGGTTTATCAAGAGTTGTGAGCAAGGGAAACTACGTGGCCGTCGTGTGCGAGCGCGAGGAGCAGGCGGTCCGCGCGGCGCGACAGCTCAAGGTCAACTGGCAGAAGCCGACCGCTGCGCCATTCCCGACCTCAGAAGATCTTTTCAAGTACATCAGGAGCACGACGCCATCCACCAGCGGTGCGCCCAACGTCACCGGCACTCCCGACGCGGCGTTTGCGGGCGCCGCGAGGGTGGTTGAAGCGGAATACGACGTGCCGTTCCAGGGGCACACGTCGCTCGGGCCCGCCCACGCGATGGCGGATCCGTCGAATGACCAGTTGACGATCTATTCCAACGACATGAAGTCGTACGGTCTGCGCAACGGCGTCGCGCAGTTTCTTCAGATGCCGCGCGATCGTGTGCGAGTCGTCTGGATGGAGGGCTCGCAGGCGTACGGACGGACGGCGGCTGATGACGCGGGCTTCGAGGCCGCGTTTCTCGCCAAGGAGATTGGACGTCCCGTGCGCGTCCAGTGGATGCGCCAGGAGGAAACGGCCTGGGACACGAAGGGCCCCGCGTACGCGTTCAAGATGCGCGGAGCGCTCGATGCCCAAGGCGACCTGGTTGCGCTCGACTACGACGCCCGTGCCGCCGATCAC
>CAVTGK010000064.1:0-35607 GCA_963734095.1 uncultured Acidobacteriota bacterium
AAAGAAGGGCACCGGGCCCAGGGCGAGGGGTGCCCGAGCTTGTCATTGCGTTTCCTTCGTCGCGCCTCAGGCCAGGGCCACGGTGAACCTATTACAATTTGGAACTGATGCTGCGCGCTATCGGAGTGGTCAACAGTGCAGACGTGGGCTGTGCCAATACTGGCGGGACTGCTGGTGCGATAACGTTCACGGTCTGCCTCGGACCTGCGCTCGTCGATCCGACCAACATCGAATGGCTGATGAACGGTGACTACAGTTTGCATTTCCTCGGTTGGCATCTCTATCGTCATGGGCCCTGGACCATGCCCATCGGAGCGACGCCGCACCTGATCTGGCCCATTGGCAGCTTCGTCGGGTTGACCGATTCGATTCCGTCGCGGCGTTCCTGTTCAAGCTGATCGATCCGGTATTTCCGGAAAGGTTTCAGTTCATTGGTCTCTGGCTCGTATTGTCCTTCGCCCTGCAAGGCGTATTCGGCGTGCTGCTGATGCGGCTCGCGCACCGAACCCGCTGCTGCAATTCCTGGGCGCGGTACTTCTCATCCTGGTCCACCACTGATCTTCGTATCGGGCACGCGGCGCTCACCGCACATTGGCTGCTGCTGGCATCGCTGTGGCCTTCGTTGAGACACGATGCCGACATTCCCTCATGGCGGCTGGCGGCAGGGTGGGCGGCTGTCGGTGCGCGGGCGCGGCGATACAGCGGCGCCTGCTGATGATGGTCCTGTCCTTGATGGCGGCGACGACTACCGACAGTTCACTCATGGGGCCAAGGCGCGTCGTGCGGATTGGACTGCACCTCCTCCTCTGCCTTGCGGCAGTCAGCGTAGCGCTCTGGCAGTCGGCAGCCTCGGGGTGGGCGCCGATAGCGGGCTGAAAATCGGTGGATTCGGCGCTGGTCCACCAACCTGCTCTCGCTGATTTCGCCGAGTGAATGGGATACTGCGTTCTTCCCTGGGCCATTCAGTTATGCGTGGCGGCATCAGGTCGAAGGCTACGCGTATCTGGGTGCTGGCACGCTGTGCCTGGCGTGTCGCGTTCTTCGGGTTCATCTGGCGCCTGACCTCCATCCGCACCCTCACCTGGCCGCGCCCCGCGTGGCGACATGTGCCGCTGCTCGTCGCACTGCTTTTCCTCTTCATCATGGCCTTGGGGCCAACAATCACGATGGGATCGCGCAGACTCTACGCCTATGACGTCGCCTGGTGGGGGCCGCTCACATCTTTCAACGAACGGCCGAATGGTTTGGCCGGTGTTCTCCGGGGTTGTGGTCGGTATTCTTTTCGCCATCTGTCGGCTCTCGAATCGTCGCGCGGTGACCTTCTGCCTGCTCGCCGTCGTTGTTCAGACTGTTGATCTCGCCGGAATGACCGAGCGCGTGCGCGACCTCGCCAGGCATGGATTCCGCGATCCCCTGCTGAGCCAATTCTGGACCATCGTGCCGCCGCATTATCAGCGACTGGTGCTCATCCCCTCGAATCTGTGCAACCACGAGGACTTCGTCGACTTCCTCGCCGCTCTCACTCTTGCTGGCCGGGCGGGCATGGCCATCAACGCGGGAACGACTGCACGGGACGACTGGCAGAAGGCGGTCACCTACTGCCACGACCTCAATCGTGAGATTCAGAATGGCTTGCGCACCAGCAACTGCTTGTGTCGTTGAACGCGATCTGCTGCCGCAGATCGCGTCGCCATCGGCCAGCGCCCCCTC
The DNA here is from genome assembly GCA_963734095.1 of uncultured Acidobacteriota bacterium. GTDB lineage: Bacteria > Acidobacteriota > Vicinamibacteria > Vicinamibacterales > UBA2999 > JACCSI01. The sequence continues at coordinate 1,711 of CAVTGK010000064.1, forward strand.
GTACGTCGTCGACAATCATGCCGTCTGTTTCGCGGCCGAAACCTACGCGCGATGGCGGGATGGCTATGATGTCGTTGGCTCGAAATTCCGGGCGACAAGGAGTTCATGCAGTTCTACGGCGAGCTCAACACGCTGTATCGTGACACGCTCAACCGGCCGTCGAGAGCGACAGGCATTGAACCCAACCTCCGAGTCGAAGGCCTCGTGCGTTATCTGTCGTTTCGTGTCGAGGGATCGGTCATGCCGAGGCCGAGAAGCGGGCGCTGAGTTACGTGGCAGGGATGCGCGAACGAATGGGTGCGGCGGCCTCGCGATCGCGATTTCCGCCTCCCGGACCAAACCTACACCTTCAACACTAGGCTCGGCCAGGTTCCCCCCGAACGAAGGAATCCGCTCATTCCACCAATGTCGATTCCAAGGCGAGGCGGTGTGGCTCAAGCCTATGCGCGTGAGCGCGCCAAGGCGAACGGCGCGAGCAGCCCGAGCCACGGTGCTGGCGAAGGTGCGGGCGGCTGCGGGATTGTGACTGCGATTGGCCGGATCGATCCTCTCCGACATCTCACCGGGCGTCGTGAAAGATCACGCCGACGGTGTGGCGGTGGCCCGATCGCAACCGGCTGACGCCGTGCCGCATGTTCACACGGTAGGTTCCGCGCGTACCCTGAACCGGACGATGGCGAACAGCCCGACCAGACCATCTCCCTGCCGGACTGGGACGACCTCGGCCTTGATTGCATGCGAGGGCGTTGCTCCGTCAGCAGGAACTCGCCCCCAGTGAAGTCCTTGTCCGGTTCGGACAGCAGAACCATCGCCTGCAGCGGAAAGACGTGTTCGCCGTAAACGTCCTGATGCAGGGCGTTGAAGTCGCCTTCCCCATATTGCAGGAGTAGCGGCGTCGGCCGCGTTTGCCCCGCGGCGTGGCATCGTTGGATGAACTCGACGTGCCTCTTGGGATAACGCACGTCAATGCCCATCGACTCGTTCCAGCGATTGGCGATCGGCGCGAGTCGCGGATAGAGTGCCGTTCGGAGATCAGCAATCGTGTCCGGCAGATACAGAAATACTTGTACTCTCCACGCCCAAAGCCGTGTTTCGCCATGATGATGTGGCTCCGGAACCGGCCGTCATCATCGAAGAGACCGGCAATCGCTGCCGCTTCGCCCGGCGTCAGGAGCTTTGGAAAGCTTGCCCAGCCGTGCGCGTCGAGATGCTCCGCGATCTTCGTCCAGTCGTAGGCGCCCACGCGAGTCTCGAGATCGACGGCGTTGATCTGGGTCGGTTCGCTCGTTACAGCCACGCTTTCTCCTTCCCCACCTGCATAGACTTTGACACCTTCTGGAACTGCCGGGCACTCCGGTTCTTGCCGTCGAATCCTGCTCACACGACCTCGGTGACGGCGCGAGGCGCGGAAGCGCAAGTTCATCTGTGGACCACCGCTGGCATCGCGGTTGCGTTCCCTCCTGACGATTCACGATGAGCTCATTTCCAGGGAGACGAGAGATGGACCAGCTGGCTCGAGATGTCATGACGGCAAATCCAACGTGCTGCAGCGCCAATACCACCCTCGACGAGGTCGCCAAGCTCATGATGCAAAGCGACTGCGGTGAAATCCCGGTGATCAACAGCGCTGAGCAGCCGATTGGAGTCATCACCGATCGGGACATTGTTTGCCGCGTGGTTGCCGAAGGCATGAACCCGATGGCCCATACGGCCGCGCAGTACATGTCGCAACCGGTCGTGACGGTTCGCACGGATGATCGGCTCGACCACGTGCTTGCGACAATGGAGCGGCATCAGATCAGGCGTGTCCTGGTCGTGGACGATCAGGGATGCTGCGCCGGCATGATCGCGCAGGCCGACGTCGCACGGGTGGGCGTGGAACGCGACGTCGCAGAGCTGGTGCGCGAGGTGTCGTCGCGTGTCGTGATCACGCACGCCGGGCACCCCCTTCCTCGTAGAATCAGCCAGTCAGCCGACGGGACAAGCGTCAAGCGCCCTTCGCCTGACGTCGGATGACCGTCGATGGCGAGTAAACAACCGCGAACTGAGGCTGACTGTGGAACTCCGAATCGCTACCGGGGATGACGCGTGTGGTGTCGCGGAGATTTACGGACCCATTGTGGCTTCGAGCCCGATTTCATTCGAGATTGATCCTCCGGACGAGCAGGAAATGCGTCGGCGCATTCAAGAAACGCTCGCCGGCTACCCGTGGCTGGTATGCGAGCACGATCGCCAGGTGGCGGGGTATGCGTACGCGAGTGGGCACAGGGCGCGCGCCGCGTATCAATGGTCGGTGAACACCTCGGTCTACGTTCACCCCGCGTTCCAGCGGCGAGGAATCGGCCGAGCCCTCTATCAATCCCTCTTCAACGTCCTGGTCGCTCAAGGCTTCGTGAATGCCTACGCTGGCATCACGTTGCCAAATGCCGGCAGCGTCCGCCTTCACGAATCAGCCGGATTTCAGCCGGTTGGCGTGTACCGACAGACCGGTTTCAAAAACGGCCAGTGGTACGACGTCGGCTGGTGGCAACGATCGCTCCAGCCTGTGCCGGCCGTGCCGCGACGCCCGCGGACGCTCGACGAGGTTCTGCGTGATGCGTCCTGGCAGAGGCTGCTCCGCAACGGTCAGTGGCCCGAGGACGACTCGACGAACCGTTTTCTTCTCAGCTGAGCATCAGGGACTCGCCTCTATTTGTCGTGCGGGTTGTTCGCCTTGAACACCATCGCCGCGGCGGCGCCCCCGAGCAGATCGGCCACGATGTGGATCCAAATCGAAGGCGTCGACACGAGACCCATGACGGCCAAGCCAACGGCCACGGCCGGATTGAAGGCCCCGCCCGACACACCCCCAACCGCGAAAGCACCGGTCATCACCGTGAACCCAATCGCCAGGCCGAAGAACGAGTTCCCCGCGGTGCCCTTGGCTGTGGCGCTATTCAACACGACGTAGACGAGCGCAAAGGTGAACAGGAACTCGGCGACAAACGCCGGCGCGACGGCCGGGATCAGCGCGGCGGCCTTCGGCGGGCCCACCAGGAACATGGCCGTGAACGACGCCGCCAGGGCCGCGAACACCTGCGCGGTCCAGTAAGGAAGGACGTCGGCGGCCGTGCATCGCCCGCGCAACCAGACCCCCAGGGTCACCGCAGGGTTGTAGTGACCACCCGATACGTGCCCGCCGGCATAGACCATGACCATCAACGCGGAGCCGATCGCCAGTGGAGGAATCACGCCAGCAGCACCGGGAATGACGGTGCACCCAATCGTCAGCACGAGGAAGAACGTTCCAATGAACTCGGTCAGGTACTTATTCATGGCTTCCCTTTCCTGGTGAAGTCGGGCCCTCGTAAGGTCAATGCTGCGACGAGAGTCTACGTCGTCACGCCTCGATCATTCCACCAGATCTGCACAGCGAATATGAGCGAGTCCTCGCGCGACTGCGAGCCGGCGGGAAGGATGAATGAGGGACGCCATCGAGATTCACGCGCGTAGTTCGTCAGGACGGATCGCGTCGCGCAAGGCCCCGTGATCCGATTACCGCTTCGTGTTCTGATCTCGTAGAGTGCAGGTAAGAATCCCCGCTGGTCCGTCCTATTGGTTAGGCGGCTCCGGCAACGGAGGCTTGTCCGATGTTCGTTGGTCATTACGCAGTCAGTTTCGCCGCTAAGAAGACGGATCCGACCCTGCCACTGTGGGTGCTCTTCATCGCGGTCCAGCTCCTCGATGTCGCCTGGGCTCCCTTCGTTCTGCTGGGGGTCGAGAAAGTACGCATTGTCCCAGGCATCACGGCCTCGAATCCACTCGATCTCTACTACATGCCGTACACCCACAGCCTGGTCGCCGCGCTGCTGTGGTCTGCGGCTGCGTTCGCGCTCTACCGTCTGGCCAACTCACGAACCGGTGGCGGATCCGCTGCGATCCTCGCGGGATGCGTGTTCTCGCATTGGGTGCTGGATTTTGTCGTCCACCGACCGGATCTTCCGCTCTACGATGACACGGCAAAGGTCGGCCTCGGATTGTGGAACATTCCTGCCGTCGCCTTTGGTCTCGAAGCCGCGTTGCTCTTCGCCGGCATGTGGCTGTACTTCAAGACTGCGCCGCCGCGCCGGGCGGCGACTGTGGTGTTCGGCCTGATCATGCTCGGCATCCAGGGCTTCGTCTTCTTCGGACCGCCGCCGGCCTCCGATCACGCCGCGGCGGTGACAGCGCTTGTTGCCTATGTGGTGTTCGCAGCGGTCATTTGGTTCCTCGAACGCCGGGCTCCCATCCCGCGCCACGCTTAACGGCCGGCGATCCGCCGCACGCGATCTTCCGCCTGAAGGCGGAAGCCACGCGATCGAGAGTTACGCGATCGGAAGCACGCACGACGGCCTCGGGTTGTCGTGGCTTCCGCCTTCAGGCGGAAGATCGATCAGCGGAACGTGCGCCCGACACCGAGGTAGGTCCGCCAGCGTCCGTCGAAGCCCCACGAGCCGGCCACGAGGACCGGTCCCAGGAGCGTCTCCATCACGAGACCGACGCCGCCATTGGTCCGCCAGCGCGCGAGCGACCATTCGTCGAAGGCGTCGCCGTTCTCGAGCCAGCCTCCGGCGAAAACCGGTCCGCCCATGAAGTCTGGAAGCCGAGCGATCTGCCGCAGGTAGCCACCGGTGACCACATAGTAGTGGTCGCCCCTCAACTCTCCCGCAGCGTAGGCGCCGAGCCTGAACGGCGATCCGAGCGAAAACTGCTCTATCGGGAGAGGGTCGTCGTCGAACGACGTGCCGATGCCACCATAGACGAACACGCGACCTCTGGGGGACGGGCTCCAGAAGCGATTCCCGACCGCCGACAACTGCGTCAGCGACGAATCGAACTCCACTGTTTCCCCCGCAACCTCGACGTCCGGACCGTTCAAGATCCGCGACAGCCGGACTTCGGACTGCTGACCGCGGGTCGGCACCACAGGGCTGTCTTGCGTGTCCACACGCCACACGATCTCGGCCCCACTGTCCTGGCCGCTCAACTCGGGAAAACCGGGGTCGCCGATCTGGATCGACGCGGTCGAGTGACCGACGTAGGCCCCCACACGCAGATCGCTTTGCGCGCCGAGGTTGACCCCAACGTTCAGCCCGACACGCGAGCGCGTCTGACCATAGCGCGCAATCACCGCGTCATCGTCGATCACATTGAACGTCAGGTTGCTCACGCCTGCATACGGCGCCACGAACAACGGGGTCGAGCCGATGGGGCGGTACAGTTCAGCACCGACGCCGGGATCGGAGCCAATCGTTCCGTCGAGCCGCAGCTCGGATCCTGATCCGACGACATCGTAGGCGAGCAGGCGGGCGGTCGCCGTGATGCGAAAGTCGCTGGAGGTCGTGTTCTCGAGGTTCAACCCCAGCATCACGAACGGCGGAGCGTAACTCTTGAGACGGCCTTGGACGCGCAAGCCGAATCCGCGGTCGGCGTCGTGCATCAGTCGCCAGGTCACGGTGTCGTAGCGATCCAGGCCGGCCACAATCGCGAGGTCCTGCTCGACGGCGCTGATGTCCATCGGCACCCCCACGTGGCGCGCGAGGAGCGCGTTCAACCGTCGTGTGTCATTCGAGGCGAAGCCTTCGAGCTGCAAAAACGCGGGGGCTGGCAGGTTGGTCCGCCGACGCGACTGGCGGGCGCGACGCCAGGCATCGAACTCCGCTTCGCTCACGGCGAGCGGCAGCAATTGGTCCCGCATCGCTTCGGCGGCCTGGTAGCCCGCATCGATCAACTCGTCGCCGCGCCTCCAGTCGAGCGATCCAAACTCACGCAGCGGAACGTTGATCACGACGTCGGCCGACGCCAGTGCGCGCACGGTCGAGGCGCGCATCATCGCATCGAGCGTGCTTCCCGCAAGGCCGAACAGCGTGTAGGCGACGCCGTCTCGATTGGCCAGGTCGCCCACGTTCACCGCCACGACACGGTCCGCTCCCATCGCCCTCACGACATCCGCCGGCACGTTGTTCATGGTGCCCCCGTCGATCAGGACCTGTCCGTCCACTTCGACGGGCGGAAAGATCAGCGGCAGCGACATCGTGGCCCGCATCGCATCCGCCAGCGATCCCTGACGCATCACGACCGGTTGCGCTGACAAGAGGTCGACGGCGACGGTTCGAAACGGCGTCGGCAGTTGATCGAAGTCCTCGATTTGGAAGTACGGGGCTGCAATGCGGCCGAGGAGCAGCTCGACCTGCTCGCCGCTGTTGAGTGCGGTTGGCGGCACGATGCCACCCTTGAGACCAAATTCCAGGCGCGACGGATACGCGCGCGCGTCGGACTTCCGCCGGATGTTCTTGTACGCGAAGGTGGACGAGCCGAACAGCTCATCCCAATTCAGTGACGTCACGAAGGTTTGCAGCTCACCCGCATCCATGCCGCTGGCGAAGGCTCCGCCGACCAGTCCGCCCATGCTGGTGCCGGCCGCCACATCAATCGGGATCCTGTGCTCCTCCATCCAACGGATCACGCCCACGTGCGCGATGCCACGTGCGCTGCCCCCACCGAAGGCAACACCCACGGTTGGCCGCCCGACCGCGAAGACCGGCAGCGCTCGTGGCTCCGGAGCGACGGTTGACGGCGTCGGTTTCGGCGTGCGTCGCAAGGGCGCTGCGCACGCGGTGCAGGCCAGCGCTGCGAGCGCCACCACCAATTTCATCCAGTTGTATCGCTTACGGTCTCGTCGCATCAGGTCGCAGCTCGAATACGCTCACACTGGCTTGAACGCCTAATTTCATCGGGGGTTCTCCTGCCTGTACGGAAGCGCCGCCTTGGCCGGTGGGGGCTTGGCGGCTGACTTCGATCGAATCACATCCTCGACCAACAGCCCTCTATTCTATAGTCGAGGTTCGCGAGGTGCACGAGGGACTCGAGCTGCTGGTCAGCACCATTGGCACCGAGGCACGCACCCTAGCACTCGCACCTAGGCACCCAGGCACGTCACGCACCCGATGCACCCGCACTGTAGGCACCCAGGCACGCTAGGCACCTCAGGCACATTACTCAGCGTGCGCGCAGCGCCAGGCTCACCACTATTCCGACAACCACGACGGTGACCGCGCCGATGACGTTGTGCCACAGGAACGCGACGTTCGTGTAGGCAGCCGCCCACGCGACCGCCGTCATTCCAGCCGCCAATCCAATGAACGCGCCATGCCCATTGGCGCGAGGGATGCCGATGGCCAGGATGAACACACCGAGGACCGAGCCGTAAAAGAACGATCCGAAGCGATTCACCACCTCGATCAAGGACCCGAGTTCCGCCGCCCACACCGCGACGACGCACGCGAACAGCCCCCAGAAGCCAGTGACCAACTTTGAGACCGCTCAGATAGTGCGCGTCGGTTGCGACCGGCCGAGCCCAGCGGCGATAGAAGTCGATCACGGTCGCCGTCGACAGCGAGTTGAGTTCCCCCGCGATCGTATCGGTCGCCGCCAACAGGATGGCGACAATCAGGAGGCCGACGAGTCCCACGGGCAGGTGGCGGAGGATGAACGACGGAATGATGTAGTTCACGTCATCGAACGCTGCGTCGCCGGTCGTCTGCCGAACCAGCTCGCGCGCACGTCGCCGAACGTCCTGCACGGCGGCATCACGCGCGCGAAGCTCCGACTTCGCGGCTTCGAGCGAGGCCGGATCGGATGCGCCGGCGGCCGTCGTGAACGCCGTCGCCGCGTCGCGACGAGCGCTCAACGTGGCTTCGTGCTCCTGCTCGAGCGCGGCATAGCCGGAGGGCGCCGATTCTCTCACTCGCTGATCAGCGGTGCTGCTGAAAATCAGCGGTGGGGCGTGGAATACGTGAAAGATGAAAACCGCCACGCCAAGGAGGAGCACGAGCAGCTGGAGAGGAATCTTCCAGTAGGCGCTCATCAACAGCGAGTGCCTGGCCTCGTCCACCGACTTGGCGGTGAGGTAGCGCTGCACCTGACTCTGGTCGGTGCCGAAATACGAGCAGAACAGAAACAGCGCCGCAATGGTGCCAGACCAGAAGGTGTACTGGTTGGTGAGGTCGAAGCTGAAGTCGAACGCCCGCAGCCGGCCGGTGGCGCCAGCCAGCGCGAGCCCGTCGCTCACGCTCACGTCGGTGGGATACCCGAGGATGGCGGTGGCAATCACCGCGAACAGCCCGAAGACAATCAGGACCATGATCTTGACGTCGGTCCACGTCACGGCCTGCACCCCGCCAAACATGGTGTAGGCCACGGCAGGCGCCGTGATGAGCAGAGACGTCGTGGTAACACTGAGATCCAGGATCAGGGACATGACCACGGCAGGCGCCGCGACGACGGCGCCGCACGACATCCCACGCGAGATGAGAAACAGGAAGCTGGTGAAGCTCCGGGTTTTCGCATCGAACCGTTTCTCCAAATACTGGTACGCGGTGTAGACGCCGGAGTTGTAGAAGAACGGCACCAGGGTGATGGACAGGATCACCATGGCGAGCGGCAGCGCGAAATAGAACTGAATGAAGCGCAGGCCGTCCGTGTAGCCCTGACCCGTCGTGCCGATCATGGTGATGGCACTCAACTGGGTCGCCATCACGGAGAGGCCAGCCGCCCACCAGGGAATGCTCCGCTTGGCGAGGAAGTAGCCCTCGAGTTCGTGGCTGTCTTTCGTGCGCCGGAGACCGTCGTAGACGATCCACGCCATGAAGGCGATGAGGACCGTCCAGTCCAACCAATGCATCGTCAGTCGGTGCAACCGCTGTTCGTGATTCTACTCGCGCCGGTCTTCGCCTGGTTCTGGATTCGCCTTGACCCTCTGCACATTCGCGTGGCTTCCGCCCCCACTCGCGTGGCTTCCGCCACCATTCGCGTGGCTTCCGCCTTCAGGCGGAAGATCGGTTGACGTCTGTAACAATCATACTATAGTCTGAAACGAACGTTACACGGTATATGAACACTGACAGGGCTGCGCGGGAGGCCTTGGTCCGCCTCTGTGCCGCGGGATTCGTTGCCTACTGCAGCTACGCGATCTGCCGCACTCCCCTTCTTCCGCTGTTCGCTCGCGACCTGGGGGCGGGTCACACCCTTGTCGGCTTCGTGATGGGTGCATCGACGCTGACGGGCATCTTCGTGAAGCTGCCAGCCGGCGCGCTATCCGACCTTCTCGGGCGGCGTCGCCTGCTCCTGGCCGGAGCCCTGGTGTTCGCGAGCATGCCGTTCACGTATCTGGGTGTTACGACGCTCTCGCTGCTCGTGCTCGTGCGGTTCCTCCATGGCAGCGCGACGGCGATTTTTGGCCCGGTCGCCTCGGCGAGCCTGTCCGACGTCGCGCCTCCGGCGAAACGTGGCGCGTGGCTCAGCATCTACTCGACTGCTCAAGGGACCGGCCAGGCGCTGGGACCGGTCCTCGCTGGATCCCTGATTGCCGTGGGCCGCCTCGACCTCGCCTTCGTGATGGCTGGCGTCATCGGTCTCGGCATCCCACTGATCATCGCGAACTGGCATGGCGTTCCGCCGTCAACGCCAACCCGTCTTTCGTGGCACGAATTCACGCGCGGCGTCGTGGAGGTCGGACGCGATCGCTTGATACTCGTGACGAGCGGAGCGCAGGCCGCACAGTTCATGTTGAACGGCATGCTCAACGCGTTCTTGCCGCTCTACGGACGCGACGTGCTGAACCTGACAGCGTTACAACTCGGGTGGTTGTTCGGCTTCCAAACGCTCACCACGCTCGCGGTTCGTCCCGGCATCGGCTTTCTCTCGGATCGCGTCGGACGGCGGTGGGTCATCGTGACCGGCTTGACGACCTGCAGTGCGGCGGTCTTCTCGCTGTCTCTTGCGGCCACGGTGTCGGCCGTCGTCGCCGCGGTCATCACGTACGCGGCTGGAGTCGCCATGACGACCGCCGCAACGAGTGCCTACATCACGGACGTCACTCGGCGCGCTCGATACGGCGCCGCGCACGGCGTATTCGGCACCATCTACGACGTCGGCGATGCCCTGGGTCCGATCAGTGCGGGCTTTCTCGTTGCCGCATTCGGCTATGCGCGGATGTTTCAGATGATGGCCGCCGTGGCGCTGACGATGGCGATGGCATTCGCGGTCACGGCGCGCTCGCGCTCATCGCCCACGTGAGATGCCAGCTGACTGTCTCAGTCCTCTCGACGCTCGCCGGATGACAACAGGGTGTCGCATCCTGATACTCGTCATCCAGGCGCATACCAGCTGATCACGCCCTGGTGCAGGCCTGCTGCTTCGAGAGTTGCCGTTCAAGAATCCGAACGGCTCGTTTGGATGTACAACAAGCGAACGGAGCGGGACCGCGCTCCGCTGTCGCTGCCAGACTCGAGGACTACCGACGAGAAGCCGTCACCGTAGCTGGTCTGGGGGTGTTCACGAACTGGACCGACGAATCTTACAGGCGTCGGATCTCTTGAGCGACTGAGGGTGATCAAGATGTCGGGCAACTTCATCGAGGTTCTTGGGGCCGAAGCCTCGCCTCGGCCGATTGCTGCAGAGGGAGGATGAAGAACGTGAAGCGCGGGTGACGATCCTCACGCACGGATTGTGGGTCCGCCGATTTGCCGGCGACCCGGCGATCGTCGGAAACAGCGTGTCGTTGAATGGCGCGACTTACACGATCGTTGGTGTCCTCCCGCGCGCTTTCTGTTTCCATTCCGCGAGGCCGAGCTGGCCGTGCCGATCACACTGCGAACTGATCCTCGGCGAGCCGATCGAGGTGCGAACTTCCTCCGCATCGTCGCCCGATTGGCGCCAGCTGTCACCTTACGCCAGGCGAAGGCTGATCTGGACTCGATCGCTCATCGGCTGCGACGAGTCTATCCGACCGAGAATGCCCGGAAGACAGGCATCAGCCTCTATCCCTTGCACACCGAGATCGTCCGCGACTACCGGGGCATGCTGTGGACGTTGTTCGCGTCCGACGGCATCCTTCTGCTAGTTGGCTGCGTCAATCTCGCGAACTTGCTCCTCGTTCGCGCAGCCGGTCGACAGGCGGAGTTCGCGATGCGAACGTCGCTCGGCGCGTCGCGCGGTCGACTGATCGGCCAATTGCTGGGTGAGGCGACGAGTGCTACGCCACCCTCGGTGGCGCGTTCGGGCTGGCGCTGGCGGACGTCGGGTCTGGCGGTGTGGCGCGCGTGGGGTCCACCCGACTTTCCGCAGATGGCTGACGTCGCGCTCGATCTGAATGTGCTGCTGTTCACCGTGGTTGCGTCGGCTGTGACCGCGGTGGTCTGCGGTGTTGCACCGGCCTGGTTCGCGACTCGTGGCACCGGCACCACGCGGCCAGATGCAATCCCGAACGATCGACGCGATCGAACCTTGAAGGCCGTGCAACGATCCTTTGTCGCGGCGCAGGTTGCGGCTGCGACCGTGTTGCTCGATCGGCTGCTGTTGATGCGCGCGGATACACGGCACGAGCGGTTTCGCGGTCGGCTCACACCGAGCCAGCGCAGTCCTTCGAGATATCGCTGCCTCCGGGGACATACAGACATCGCGAAGCGTTGGTACGCTCTACGAGGCGCTCCGCAATAGCTTGGGTGCGATTCCCGGGAGTTGATTCGGCGGGCGCCGTGTCGCTGCAGCCATTAAGCGGCTTGTTGTCGACGGCGGACATCGCGCTTCCCGACCGACCGGCGCCGCCGCCCGACGAGGTCCCCCAGGCGCACCTCCGCGTGGCAACCGCGGAGTATTTCGACGCGGCTGGTATCCGGTGCTGGCAGGTCGCGCATTCAACGATGACGATCGCCAGATGGGCAACCGGTCGCGATCGTCAGCCGCACTTCGCGGCGCGCCATTGGCCAGGCGAAACTGCGATTGGGAAAGCGGTGCAGATCGTCCAGGCAACGAGCGCGCCTCGGCTCGAGATCGTTGGCGTCGTGAGCGATGTCCAGCAGTTCAGGCTGGACGCGCCGCGATCGCGATTTGTACGTGCCGCTCCACCAGATCCCTGCGTTTCAAGCGCCCTGGTCGCCGCCCGGATGTATTGGGTTGTGCGGGGCACAACGACGGTGCGACGATGACGCAGGCGATCCGATCGGCGGCGACGCAGGTCGATCCTCGGACCAGCGTCCAGTTCCGCATGCTCGATCGCGTGGCGGACCGCGCTCGGTTCAGCACGCCCAAGTCCGCTCCAACAGATATTTGGCGAGTCGACCGTGCGGTAGTGATTGAAGTCACTGCGTGGCGGAATCGAAGTCCACACGAACCTGAGCTGGCAATCCGCGCGGCCCTGGGTGCCAGCCGCGGCAGTTGACGATTTCCCTGCGACGCCGCGAGGTATGGCCGTATCCTCGGGCAGGGCTTCGGTCTCGTGCTCGCACTAGGCTCGGCCACAACCTGTTCGGTGGGGACTTTGCGACAAGCGCTCACGACTTGGCGACCTACCGTTCAAGGTAGCAATCCTGTTGGTCGTGGAAGTGGTTGCCGCCTACGGTCCAGCGCGGCACGCTGGAAGACAACCGTACGAGACTCAGCGCTGAACGAGTGGGACAACCTAGATCGGGCACGCGGAACCGTTCCTCTGGGAGGTCTGATGCAGGCGTCCATCAGACCCCCTATCAGTGGATACGGTGCGCCAGAGGCGCCTGTTCTTGGTCACCACCCGGGGTGGTGAGACAGCAATTGCGGCGAGGGAGAGGAAGGCCTCGAAGGACCCGCCTTCAATTCGGGAGGGGCCGTCACTTGACAGGGCGCGTGTCATGACCGCGAGCACGAGCTGCTCGGTAAAACTGTCCGACAGGCCGTAGCTCAACAGCGATTCGTACAGGTGAAGGACAAAACGCCCAAACTGCTCGTCGTCCAGATGAACGGGAGCGTGACCAGGCTCGAGTTGGTCAGGGCCGCCGAAGGCCGCCGTCAAGAATGAGGCCTGGGATTTCTTGAGCGCTGCCACATCAATCCCCTCGAACCGCGGCGCCAGCTCGGGGTCGTTCAGCACCCTCTCGGTATAGCGATCGACAATGCGCTTGATGTGTACCGTACCGCCAAGTCGCTCCAGCAACGTCGGAAACGACGAGTCCGCGGCGGTGCGTAACAGGAACTCGTCAGGGATGATTGTGATTGAACTTGTCGCCATATTAGTTACTACGTGTTTCGCGACTCCTTTTCATTGGGCCGAGCGTAGCCGGAAGGCAGAGTCGAGTCCTAACGGCGCGGTGAGGGAACCGTGATGTTTCGGTAAGAGCTGTGGTCGAGAAGGCGAAGGAAGAACCGCACGAGACGCGCGTGATGTTGCCGAACTGTCACCCGCGCGCGCTACAGTCTCCGCGAGGCATCTGCTGATGAGCACACACGCATATCGGGCGGTCGCGATGACAGTGTCCGCTCTAGTGTTGCTGTCGATCGCCCGATTCGATTCGAGCCAAGCCCAGACACCAGACGATCGCGTCGTGCTCATCACTCTCGACGGCGCACGAACGGAGGAAGTGTTCGGCGGACTGGACATCGGAATCCTCGAGAGCACGCTCAAAGACGGAGCGACTCTGGAGAGCGATCCGACTTACAAGCGATTTTGGGCGAGTGACGCCAACGAGCGGCGTCAGAAGCTGATGCCGTTTTTCTGGGGCACGCTGATGGCGCATCACGGGTCGATTGCGGGCAACCGCTCGCTCGGCAGCAGCGTGCGCCTGACCAATCGTCATTGGTTCTGGTACCCCGGGCTACTCGGAGATCCTGCTCGGCAAAGCGCATGACGAAACGATCAAGAGCAACGATCCCGTGCGGAACCCCTTTCGAACCGTACTCGAGGGCTTGCGTGAAAAGCTGAACCTGCCGCGCGAGCGTGTCGCAACGTTCGCCTCGTGGGGCGTCTTCAACCAGATCGTCGAGCATACCGAAGGCGCGATCACGGTCAATGCCGGACCGGGCGAAGCTTTACCGCCCGATGCCGCCGGGAAGGAACTGGCGCTGCTGGAGCGCGAACCGTGCCAGCGTGGTCGAACATGCGGTGGGATGTCTTCACCTTCCAATTCGCGATGTCGCACTTCGCAACCGCGCGCCCGCGAGTGGTGTATCTCGCGCTGGGTGAGACCGACGACTGGGCCCACGACGGGCGCTACGATCGCGTGCTCGATGCCTACGCCCGCACGGACCGATACCTGGAGCAGCTCTGGACGTGGCTGCAACAGCAGCCAGACTATCGAGGACGCACCCATCTCATCCTGACCACCGATCACGGTCGTGGGCACACCGCCACCGACTGGCGGGATCACGGCGAGAAGATTACGGGGGCCGATGCCGTGTGGATCGCCTTCGTGTCACCGCGCCTGGCGGCTCGCGGCGAGTGGCGCGCGCACGCGCCACTGACGACCAGTCAGATTGCGTCGACGATTGCCGCGTGGATGGGCGTCGACTGGCAGGCTCTCAGTCCGGATGCTGCTCCACCACTACAGCCGCGTCAGTGACGGTCGGTCGTTGTGGCTCCGAACGCCCGCAGCGTCAAACTGCGAAACAGGTCGCGCCGCGGACTGGTGACGAACATCCACCGCAGCAACCTGATCGCCGGCGGAAGGTTGGGTCGCGAGTCTCGAGTCGGCGCGGGGAACCATTGAGCAAGGACCGCCTCCGGATTCTGCCGCAACTCGTCGACCTGGGCGACCCGATGGACGCAGCCGATCGTGCAATGAGGCGCGCAGGTCTTCACGAAGTGGTATCGCGCCGAAGGTCTTCGGGACCATATTGGTCCAACGGAATCCCGGGATGCCCGCGTTGCTGGGAGCACCAATGAACCAGCCCATCTTCACAGATGTAGAGATACCGAGCACCGGCGGTGCAATGCCAGTCGTTCGGCTGGCCGTTTGCAAGATTCTTCTGAAACCGGTTGTAGTTGGCGAAATCGAACACTGACGTTCCCGCTGCCACGATTTTTTCCAGCATCGCACGCTGGCGATCGCCCAGGGCCAACAACTGGCCGCCGCCATCGTGAATGATCCCGACCGTCGTCGAGAACCCGAGCGCTCGTGCCCGCGCGGTAATCGTCAACGCATCGTCTGGGTTGCGGATGCCGCCGCCGACGACCGAGTTGACGGTGACGTCAAACTCGGCATCCGCCGCCAGCCAGCGCAGTTTCTGATCGAGCACCTTCAAGCTCTTGTTCGAGACCGCATCCGGCACGACGTTGTCGATGCTGATCTGCAGATGATCGAGGCCGGCGCGATTGAGCCGCTTGATCCGGTCGCGCGTCAACAGGTATCCGTTCGTGATCAACGTCGCAATCGCGCCGCCCTCGCGAATGCGGCGGATGATGGCATCGAGGTCGGGATGGAGGAGCGGCTCGCCTCCACTGATGGTGATGATCCCCGTGCCCAGCGCCGCGAGCCGATCGATCCGGTGAAGGACATCGCTCGTTGGGACGGGGGCCGAGTGATCGTCGTACTCGTTGCAGTACGAGCACGACAAATTGCAGCGACGCACAGGAATGAGATGGGCGTTCACGGGCTGATAGGGGTGCCTGAGCGCCGTGATCAGCATTCGAGCCTCGCGGAAACGTTTGTCGATCTTCCTGACGCGCCGTGTCAGTGGAGCCGGATTCATGGCAGCCCGTGGTGAACGGCCCGCCGAGCACCGAGATCGGCGAGGCGCCCCGATGGCAAGGCGCGACGCCTGAGAATATTCGGCATATTTGAAGAAGGAGCAACGCAGCCAGCGGGGATGCCTCGCCGATCGAATGCCGGCTGGCCGTTCACCACGGGCTGCTAGGCTCTGTCCGTCCTTCATCTTGCTCCTATTCCGAAGCGTCGGCACGTTGTTTTTGAATGCGTCACCTCAACTAGGCTGACTCTTTCGACAGCGGTTGGGTTGAGCGGTGCAATGGACGACTGGGGATTCACTCGCCCGTGTGCTTCCGCTCCGCCGAAGCGCTTCGGCGCAAGGCGGAAGGCGGAAGCCACGGGAATCAGCGTCCTTGCCGTCCGAACGTCACTCCGTTGTACAGTCGCCAGCGCTCGGGGGCCGTCTGCCCGACGCCATTGAACCATCGCGCGTCACTTCGAAGTCCCCAGTTCTCGTCTACCGGCACCCGAAGGCCACCGCCAGCATTTACGGTAAAGGCTGTGCCCGAACGGATGAGGAGACCATACCCAGGGACGTCGGTCGCCCAGCCGTATTGATCGAGTCCGATGCCGCCAGCGAGATACGGCGTGACGACTCCCATCCGTGGCAGGTCATAGAGAAGCCCGACGTTCACGTTCAGGGCATTCATTTCATGTCGACGAAGGCCTGTGTCCACTTCGACGCTGAAGTTTGATCCCACCGGCCAACGCGCCGCTACACCGACCCCGGACGAAGCACCCGACCCAAGCGACACGTAAGGCGTCACGTCGGCGGTGGGCGATTGAGATTCGTGAGTGCTCTGCGCCTGCACGGAATTTGCGAGAGCCAACACGGCACCTGTGAGAACAACGGCAATCTGGATCGTCGTCACTGTGAACTCCTTTGGCGTCACCGTTCTCGAGGCGTGGCAATTGTTTGGTTCGACGCTCGCGAGCGCTGCCTGGTCTGGCGACACTCGAAAGGGCTGTGACGAAGCGCTGCGATGCGCTTGGGTGAAAGTTTTTGGTAGCGGGAGCCGGAGGGTTGCACCGTGGCCAAGCGCCGCCGAAACAGGGTAACCTTCCCCCCACTAGGAGCCTCCCCATGCCCTTGCATACGTGGTGTACCCGACCGCGTGTCATCGTCAGCACAATTTTTCTCGGCATTCTCGCGATCGACGTCGCGGTAGCGCAACAGCCCACACTCCAGTTTGGCGGGGCGTACTCGGGACTCGATCCGCGTCGCCAGCAGTTGGTCAACGATTGGGTCGGTCGATTCGTCAAGACGACCGGGCAGGCCCTCGAGCCTGGCCCTTTGTATGACGAGTTCCTGACCCTCTCCACCAAGACGACGTTCGAGGCCGTGACGCATGCGCTCATGACGATGCGATTGACCGACGCGTCTGGCGCGAGTCTTGGCGATGCGCTGGCGCTCGTCGAGCGCGTCGAGTCGGTCAGGGGCGATATCCGCGGAGCGCCAGGGGATCGCCAGTTCCGGATGTACGTCCGCCTGACGCCCGAGGCGCTCGGCGTGCTCGCGCGCTCGCAGCAATTCAACGGCGTGCCGACAACTCGGTGTATCACAAGGGATATCCGACCAATTACCGCGGGCAGGGCGGTGTGCCTTCCGTCCAGATCTCGATAGCGCTCGACGGACGACGAGCCGACATCGATGTCGATTACCGGGCCGCGACGTTTCCCGTCAGCCTTTCAACGGGCATCTGAGCGCATCGAATTCGGATGTTCGCGCGGGCAACAACTTCGAGCGCCACAGCAATCGCTGGACAGGCTTCCAAAACTGGTGGCAGGGCTTCTTTGGTGGGCGTCAGGAGCGCGCATCAGACGTGCCAGCCTCCGACAATCGGCTGACGCTTCCCAAGACTCCACGAGTGGGCAGCAAGAATATCGACGTCATGGTCAACGACTTCCTGAATGCATGGCTCGTCGAAGGCGACATCATCGCGGCCATGGGTTACGTGTCCGAGCGCTCGTACGCATGCCTCGCGCAGGAGAGTGACAATCCCTGGGATTTCGATCGCGGCGCTGCGCCGTTTCAACTGATGATCAACCTGAAGTCCGCCTCAGACTCTCTCGGGAAGCAAAGCGCACTAGAAGGATTGATCGTCGGTACCCGCCTCGTGGACCGCGCGTTGCGCGTCGTGCGTCAGCCGCATCACGCGCAATTCGTCATCTACTCGGTGCCCGACGACGTGGCCGCGGCGTTCGACTGCGAAAGCCGCTTGACACTCGAGGATCCGGCAAACGTCAGACGCACGTATGGTAACTACTTCGGCGCCACGTTTTACGTCAACGGCCGGCGCGGCTTCCCGCTCGCGTTGCTGTGGGCGCGAGACGGAGACTATTGGAAGATCATTTCGTGGAAAGTTGGATCGGACGAAGAGACGACCGCGGCCCCCGAAGCCGTGCCCGACCCGAAGGTTGTTCGCATCAACGCGGATTCGACCCTCGTTGAAGCCTCGCGAGGCTTCCTTGAGAGCTGGCTCGTTCGGAAAGATTACGACGCGGCGTTCGGTTACCTGTCACCGAAGGCCTACGAGTGCTACAACCTCGAGCGAGGGCCGGAACAGGCGGCCGCGACGTCGCTCGAGGATGGCGGCCGCAAGCTTCGCTCGGGCCTTGAGACCACCGGGAAGCTGCTGGGCACGGCGCGAACTCTCGAGGCCACGCTCGCGGCTCCCGAACCGTTGCATCCAGCGAGTGCGTATCATGGACCACCGGTTTGCGCGGGTGTTCAGCCTCACGAGTGTCCCGAACGCGCTCGCCGATGCGGCGGAGTGTGCCGCTCCGCGAAGGTGCCCACGATTCCCGATCCACTGCCGCTCGAATACGGCGACGGGTTCGGCATGACGGTCCGGTTCAAGACACGCGGCGGCGATCCTCCGGTGCTGCGCCTGCTGTGGCGCAAGGAGAATAACGCCTGGCGTGTCACGTCCTACAGCATCGAGATGCCATAGGCGCTGGCAACGTCATCGCTTCAGCCTGTTTGCCACGATGTCGAGCTCGCCAGCCAAGAGGCGATCGACCAGCAATTCGACGCCTGCGCCGCGCGCCGCCGGCATCACGACGTCGGCGTTGTCCTTGACGACCGGCAACGCGTTGTCAACCGCGACCGCTAGCCCGCAGGCCTGCATGAACGGCAGATCGTTCTCGGCATCACCCACGGCAACCGTCTCGTCCGCTGAAACACCCAACGCCGTAAGAGCCGTCGACAGGCCCGTCGCCTTGGTCACGACTGAGGGCAGCGCCATCACGGCTCTCTTGTTGAGAATCAGATGCCATTCGAGTCCGAGCGAGCGGATGATCTCCAACATGCTCTCGTCGTACGGCAACACCGTCGCGACGATCGAATGCCCAACGGAGAATGGCACACGCGCCTGCTCGAGCGCGCGAAGGAAAGCCGGAGGTGGTGCGCCGGCAAGCAGGTCCACCGCGGATGTGCTCGGGTCGTAGAGAACCGCTCCGTTTTCAGCGACAACGCGGTCGAACAGATCCGTGCGCTCGAAGGTGTTGAACAGACTCGTGAGCTCGCGGCCCGTGACCAGCAGGTTTCGGAGGCCACGCTTCCGCGCACGATCCAGCGCGCCTACCGTAGACTCATCGACCTGCCCGTCGTGCGCCAAGGTGCCGTCATAGTCGACGGCGAGCGCCCTGAATCGTCCGCGTAAAGGCGCCCGAAATCTTCCGCCTAAAGGCGGAAGCCACGGGGGTTTGAAGAGCAATCTCATCCGGCCACCGCCAGGTCTCGAACGCAAAGTCAGCGCCAAGCCATCGGCCGCCAGATCAGGGGTGTTTTGATGGATGTGTTGCGCGAGCCGTCACCGGCTCCAGCCATTCGTCCCGACAACCGGCCGGCGCATTCACCGGGTTGCAGCGCGCGGTCAGCCCCGCGGCACCGGGCAATCGCGCTTGGTAACCGGAGCCGAACGGGCTGACGTCAGGATAGTCGGTGCTGACGTACTGCGCCCCGGAACGAAACGCGCTATCACGACGGGTGGTACTCCCCGTTCTCGCTTCCTCGGTCGGAATGTCGGCCCGCGTGCGGATGAGATACCGGCCTTGCACGTGCTGCCGGATACGCTGCTCTTCGTCGCCCAGCGACTCGTTCATCTTGATGAAGGCTGCCGACGGCTCTTCCGGAGTCGAGCTGACAAACAGCATGCGGCCCTCGAGCGAAGGATTGCCGCGCAGATAGTCGGTCCGGTGTTCGTCCGTATTGTCGAGGGCGAAGAGAATCCTGCCACGGACCGCTCGAAGGACAGGCCATCCGTCGGATTGAATAGCCTCGGTGAGCGTCGCATGGTTGCCACGGACACGATCGGGCGTGACGACATGATCGTCATCGAACACCGCCCTGATCTCGTCGTCGAGGGCACGAAACTCGGCCGCGCCAACCCGAACCGGCTTTGCGAATCCAACGTTGTGCGGGCTCGTCGGGCGTCGAATCCTTCACTTCAATCATGACCATGATGGGCACGTGCCACGGGTTCGAACGAGACCAGTCTCGAATCGTGCTCAGGCAGACCTTCAAGGTGCTGCACGTGGTGCGGTAGTCGATATCCTGCGTGTGAAGCACCTTGAAGCCGGGCTCTAGAAGGCGCGGATCAACGGGGTCGAGGCCTTTGGCCATGCGGAACGCCGCCGGGTGGGCGAATCGGCCGCCCTCGGGGTCGGCAAAGACGTCCAGTTCGAACTTGCGGATGCCAAGCTGCGACAGTTGTTCGGTGAGCGGCCGATGGGTGTACTCGATGTTCCTGGCGCGCGCCCCCAGCGCTGCAAGCATCGCCGGCGCAGGGGCGATGTGATAGCTGTTGTGCGTCCCAAGCACTTGGATCTCGTTGAGGCGTACGCAGTCGTCAGTGTTCTCCGCAGTAATCGTCGAGCAATCGGCGACGGTACCCCCTGTCGTGGCCCGGCAGGAAGCGAGAGATCGTGCAGACAATCACGACTGACAGGACGTGTCGAAGCATCATGGTTCCGTATCCTCGCCTGAGCGGTTTTGCCGTTGCGGTCGGTTCGATTTTGACGACGGCTCGACGGCGAAGCCCGACAGATCGCGAGCTCATGAAATAGGACCCGAAAGCGAGATCCTCACGCACAAATGCGTCGGCGTCGTGGCATGCACTGTGCTGCTCTCATGGTTAGGAGGGCACTATGGCAGGCCTTCGTTTACTCATCCTTACCTTAACAGCAATCCCATTACTGACGGCCGAGGCGGCAGCGCAGGGCTATCGGTTATGGGACCGCAACAACGATGGCGTCATCACTCGCAGCGAATGGCGCGGCACACTGCAGGACTTTCGGGATTGCGATTGGAATCGTGACGGGATGCTCTCAGGGAACGAACTGAGGTTGCAGGGGGAGGACGATGACAGCGAGACGTTCGCGAGCTTCGATCGAAACGGCAACGGAGTGATCAGCCGCGGCGAGTGGCGGGGTGACAGGGCCGCGTTTCTCCGCACCGATCGCAACCGCGACACCAGATCCGCGCCGAGTTCATGAATTCGATGCTGGCTCTTTCGACGATGACATCACGGACTTTGATGTGCTCGATGAGAACGGGAGCGACCGGATCGAGCGAAATGAGTGGAGGGGCACGCGGCCAGCACTGAATCGTCTGGACCTCAATCGCGACGGTGTGCTGAGCCGCCGGGAGCTCGCGTCCGATGCGGTTGTCGCCCGCGCGGACCCTTTGAGGACATGATCATCGTTGATTCACGTCAGGAATGGACAGACACCGGCATGTTCGTGAACGCCGGCGATCTCGTGACGTTCCGAGCGCAGGGCACGATTCTGATGACCACTGGCGCCGACGATCGCGCCACCCCTGCCGGCTCACTGACGGGCCGAACGGCGAGCAATTCTCCAAGACCCGATCAAAGAGCCGGCACGCTGCTGCTCCGAATCGGGAACGCGATGGAGGCCGCTGGCGCCAGCGGCACGTTCAGGGCGAGAACAAGCGGACGGCTGTATCTGGGCGTGAACGACGACCACTTCGCGGACAATAGCGGCGAATACCGCGTCGTGCTCTCTATCAGCCCTCAGTAAGGACCGGTGGGCGGCCGGCGCTTCAACCCGGCCGCCCAGAACGGTGAGCGCGGGTGGATGATTACCGTCCGCCATGCTGACTGACGGATATGACCAGACCATCGGGATCCACATACTGCGCGATCCGAGCACCAAACGTTTCGGTGGGCGCCTGAAGGCAGGGCACCTTGTGTTCGACCATCCGCCCGTGGAACTCATCGAGATTTGGAACACTCAGACCGGGACGGCATTGTCCTGCGACCGTGTGCACGCTGCTGCGCGCAGGAAGTGAGGTCCGCGTCGCGACCCCAGACGTGATCGCGCATCTCGAGCCGCGTCACGACCTCGCCGCTTCGGCGCACGAGGAGCTCGAGGACCTTGAACGGCTGCGGTGCCAGCTTGATCAGGTCGCCGTGCTGGCGCAGCTCGCCGGTTGTCGGGTTGAGCTCAAATGCTGCAAACCGAAGACCGCGGGGCCACTCATCGAAAACTCATTCCGAACTCATCCCGCGTCTATGGAAGCACTCCGCGGCGACGAGCACTATAGCGCCCGGATTCGACGCCCGGCAAGGTGGCCGCCTTCGCGCCACTGGCACTACGGCATCCAAAGCGCGGATCCAAAACGAGAAGGAGATTTCCATGACACTGCAACTTGGCGACATCGCTCTTGATTTCGAGGCAAACACGACCGAGGGCCGGATCCACTTCCACGACTGGCTGAGTGGGTCGTGGGGCGTGTTGTTCTCCCACCCCAAAGACTTCACGCCGGTGTGTACCACCGAACTGGGTTATATGGCGCGGCTCAAGCCCGAGTTCGACAAGCGCAACACCAAGGTCATCGGCCTGAGCGTCGATCCGGTCGAGAGCCACACGCGGTGGGCGAACGACATCAAGGAGACGCAGGGGCACGCGCCCAACTATCCAATGATCGGCGACACCGATTTGCAGATCTCCAAGCTGTACGGCATGCTGCCGGCGTCAACCGACGGTACGTCGGAGGGCCGAACCGCGATGAACAACCACACCGTGCGGACGGTCTTCGTCGTCGGCCCGGACAAGAAAATCAAGCTGATGATCGTCTACCCGATGACTACCGGCCGAAACTTCGACGAAGTGCTGCGGGTGATCGACTCGCTGCAGCTCACCGCCACCCACAAGGTGGCGACGCCGGTGAACTGGGAGCCCGGCGAGGACGTCATCATCGCCGGCTCGGTTTCCGATGAGGACGCGAAGAAGGCCTATCCACAAGGATGGCGTGCACCGCGGCCATATCTCCGCTTCGTCCCCAGCCCGGTGAGCTGACATGGGTCGGCGCATCGGTCAAGGATTCCTGGCGGCACTCGTGGCGTCGCTGGCCGCCACGGGTGTGCCGGCACAGCATGGGCACGGCTCCGAAGGTGTCGGGACCGCTCACATGGAGACGTCCTGCGCGCCCGCGGTGCAGGTACAGTTCGATCGAGCCCTAGCGCTGCTCCACAATTTTTGGTACGCGCGCGCCCTCACACAGTTTCAGGAGATCCAAAAGACGGATCCCGATTGTGCCATGGCCTACTGG
Organism: uncultured Acidobacteriota bacterium; assembly: GCA_963734095.1. GTDB lineage: Bacteria > Acidobacteriota > Vicinamibacteria > Vicinamibacterales > UBA2999 > JACCSI01. The sequence goes on from CAVTGK010000064.1 coordinate 24,823, forward strand.
GGCGCAGCCATGACCTACAACCACCCCCTCTGGGATGCGCCGACAGCGTCCGACGCGGCGGCAGCCTGGGCGTACGTGCAGAAGGGCCTCAAAGCCAAGTCGCAGAACGATCGCGAGCGAATGTACCTCCTGGCCGTCGCAGCGCTCTACAAGGATGCTGGTGCCGGAACGAAGCGGTCGCGTGACGAAGCCTATCGCGACCAGATGGCTGCCACGCACGCGCAGTATCCAGACGACGAGACCGCGTTGTTCTACGGCCTGTCGATCATCGGCAGCATCAGCGAAGGCACGAAGGGATTCGAGATGCAGGGCCGAGCGGTCGCACTCTTCGAGTCGGTCTACGCGCGCGACCGGCAGCATCCGGGAGTACTGCACTACCTCATTCACGCTTACGACGACCCCGTTCATGCCGAGCGTGGGTTAGCGGCGGCGCGCGTCTACGCAAAACGGCCGCCGCGGTGCCGCACGCGTATCACATGCCGTCGCACATCTTCACGCGCCTGGGCTATTGGGAGGAAGCGGACGAAGACCAACGAGAACGCGTGGAAGATCTCGGAGGATGACGTGAAGGCGGCGAGAGAGCCAGGAGAGTTGCGAGACTTCCATTCACTCAACTACCTCTCCTACAACTACCTGCAGCTCGGCCGCTACAAGGATGCGAAGAAGACGGTCGATCGGTTCGCGGCACAGTACGACGCCATGACGAACCGCAAGACTGCTCCCGACTCGCAAGACCTTCAGGCGCGCCACGTGCGAGGCCGGACGATCTTCGCGCTGCCCGATCGCGTGCTCTACGGCTACTTCGACACGCTCGCCCGCTACATCGTCGAATCGGAATCGTGGAGCGAGGTGCCGACCTTGCCGCTCGTCGCGCCGTCGAGCGATTTCGTCGTGATGAGGCTGCATCTCGAGGCGATGGCCGCGGCCAAGCGGAAGGACCCCGCCACCGCAAAGGCCAGGGCGGCGGAGATGATGGAGCGAGCACGTGCGCAGGGACAGCATCCCTTCGTCCAACAGATTCTGACGATGCAAGCGCGAGAGGCGGCGGCAGCGGCCGCACATGCGGCTGGCGATGCGGCGGCGGCGGTGCGCGAGATGGAGGCCGCGGTCGCGATCGAAGACTCGATCGACAGCCTGTCACAGCCGCCGTATCCGATCATTCCCGCGCACGAGCTGTATGGATCGATGTTGATGGAGATGGGCCGCTTCGCCGAGGCGCGCAAGCACTTCGAAGAGGCGCTACGACGCACGCCTGGCCGGCCCAAGGCGATCGCCGGTATCGCGCGGGCTGCCGAGGCGATGGGAGATGTGGCCACCGCCAAGGCCGCGGCCACGCGACTGCTAGAGATGTGGAAGAACGCCGATCCCGATCGCCCGGAGCTACACGTGGCGCGGCGGTTGTTGCAATCGGCTGGACGATAGTAGCGGTTTATATACGCGGTGATAGAAACACAGATGTATCTGGGTGCCCCGATTAATTACCCCCACTGGGAACTCGGAACCGTGGAACCCTGGAACTCTTAGGCGCGAAGGCGTCGCAGCGTATAGGCGCACGGCGGGTATCCCTCTGCAGCCGCAACCGCCAGAACGTCGTCCGCGACGTTGGCGAGCCGGAGGAACGCATCGCTGCCGTCGGTTTGGTCCAGCTTCCTGGCCAGGTGCCCGAAGAGCGTCAGTGATGACACGAGTTTCCTGGCATCGATTTCGGAACCCATGAGTGCAGTGAGCGATGTTGCACTGCCGGCCCTCAACTGCTCAGCGATGGCACTCGTGATCGTGAACAGCCGTGACCGCAGCTCTGAGTCCCTCAAGAATTCCACCGCTTCCTCCTCGCCGTCGATGGCGAACGTCCGGGAGGGACCGGAGGTGCCAAGCCCGCTGATCTGAGGAAAGACGTACCAAATCCAATGTCCACGCTTCCCACCGGCCCGCAACTCGTCGAGCGCCGACTCGAATCCTGCGTGGGAGGAATTCTGAGCGTTCTTGAACCGCTGCAGGCGCGACATTGGCTTGAACCCACGACGTGCCACCCGCGATGTGAGTGATCCAGTCTCGTTCGACCTTCATCGTATTATGTGAACGATCGCACTACAATCATGAGAAGTCTCGCATCGTGATTCCCAACCGAATTGTTCGATTCCTCGAGCACGACGCCAATCTCGCTTTTGCCGGAACGCGCGATCACGATCTGGTCCCTCGCGGCCATCGCATCTCAGCCTGGCAAGTCGGGAGCAATCGACGGACGTTGACCGCGTTCGTATCCGAAACCTTCACCGATGGGTTGATCGACGCGCTCGAAGACAACGGTGAAGTGGCGCTGACGGTCGAGGAATTCCCCTCGCACGAAACCTATCAATTCAAGGGCCGGTTCCTGCGGCATCGACCGATCGTCGCCGACGACCTGGCGATCGTCGATCGCGTTCGGGAGCGATTCGTCAGGCGATTGAAACCCCTTTACTCCGATGCTCCGCCGAATGTTTTGAGCGACTTCATCCTGAAACCAACATTGGCCGTCGAGTTCGAGGTGCACGACATCTTCGTCCAGACTCCTGGACCCGGTGCCGGCGCGAGGCTCGAACTGGAGGGCGAGATGCGATGACCGGCGCTCATCTGCCCGACGAGATCAAACCGGTGATGGAGAACGGCGTGCCGTCCGTGATGGTGACGTGTTCGGCCGCGGGCGTGCCCAACGCCACGGTCATCTCGCAGGTCCACTACGTGGACGAGACACATGTCGCGCTGTCGTTTCAGTTCTTCAGCAAGACGATTCAGAATGTCCGTGAAAACCCGCGCGCGTTCGTCTGTCTCCACGACATCGTGGGACACGCCAACTGGGTTCTCGACCTGGAGTTTCAGCGCTCTGAAACCGAAGGGCCGATCTTCGACGTCATGGACATGCGGATCGAGGCGATTGCTTCGGCCACGGGCATGTCCGGCATCTTCAAGCTTCGTGCAGCCGATATCTATCGCGTGCTGTCGGTGGCGCGAAAACCATTTGCAGCGCTGGCAGCCGAATCGCGATGAGCGACGCCGCCGAGTTCCAAATCCTGCAGCGCGTCTCGTCTGAGATCAACTCGACGCTCGACCTGCACGAGATTTACGAGACCGCGCTGCGGACGATGGACGATCTGTTCGAATTCCATCACGCCTACATTCTGCTGCTCGAGCCCGATAAGCAGACGCTGCGCGTCGTGGCGAGCCGTGGCTTCGAGAATCAGGCGCTCGGCGGGCGCGTTCCGGTCGGCACCGGCGTGGTCGGCGTGGTCGCCCAGAAGCGCAAGATGTTGCAGGTCAGCAACCTGGGGCAGCAGCGTGCCTACGCGGCCGCGCAACGACGCCAGCTGCTCAAGTCCGACCGGGCCACGGAACTCGGCGACACGGTTCCGATTCCCGGGCTCGCCAACGCCGAGAGCCAGCTCGCGGTGCCGTTGTTGATCCGCGACGAGCTCATCGGCGTCTTCTCTATCGAGACCCCGGTCCGGCGCACCTTCAGCGATCACGAACGGACGCTGGTCTCGATCGTGGCCAACCAGATCGCGAGCGCCATTCGCAACGCGCAACTCTATGACGAGAGGCACCGGGCCGCGGAAGCCCTGCGAGCGGCGAACGCATCGCTCGAGGCTCGCGTCGCCGAGCGGACCGCAGCGCTCGAGCGCGAGCTTCGCGTCGCGGAAGAACTTTTGAGCGAGGCGCGGAACCGGGTGGACGGACCGTTGCTGGGCGACAGCGAGGCGGTCCGCGCGCTGCGCGAGGGGATTGCGCGCGAAGCGCCGCGCCGCGAGCCGCTGCTGCTGGTGGGTCCTCCCGGCGCCGGGAAAGAAGCCGTCGCCCGCGCCGTGCACGACGCGTCGGGGCGACGCGGCGCCTTCATCTTCGTGCGCTGCGCGGAGCTCCAGACCGACTACCGTCAAACCACCGGTTCACTGGAAGCCACAACCCCACGACCAGTACCTGGTACACAAACTCGATCTTGCGACCGGTGGAACACTGTTCCTCGAGGCCGTTCATGAACTGCCGCTGGAGCTCCAGCGCTCGCTCGACAGTCTGTTCCAGCAGCGCGACGACGTGCATGTGGTGGCGTCCACGACCCACGATGTGAATCGCGACGTCGAAGTGGTCGTATCGATCCCCTCCTTCGCGAGGTGTTCAAGAACCGTCTCAGCGTGCCAGCCCTCGCTGAGCGGCGCGCGGACCTCGCCGTCATGGTCGATTACTTCGTGCGGCAACAGGCGAAGCAGATCGGCAGGGTCGTCGATGGCGTCTCGCCAGAATCCATGCGTCGACTCGAGGCGTACAGCTGGCCGGGCAACATCCGCGAGCTGCGGACGGTCGTCGAACGTGCCGTGCTGGTGTCGCGAAGCACCGTGCTCGAGATCGACCAAGAGTCGCTCGACGAACGAGTCACGGTAGGAAGTTACCGGCTCATCACGCGGCTGGGCGCCGGGGGCATGGGTGAGGTGTGGCTGGCGAGGCACAAGTTGCTGCGACGCCCGGCGGCCCTGAAGTTGATCCGTCCCGATGTGCGATCCGGTGCCGAGCACGAGCAGCTCGTCCGACGGTTCGAGCGCGAGGCGCAGGTGACATCTGCCCTGCGGTCGCCGCATACCGTGCAACTCTACGACTTCGGTGTCAACGACACCGGTGGCTTCTACTACGTGATGGAGTTGCTCCATGGCCTCGACCTCGAGCAGATCGTGTCGCGCTTTGGCGCGCAGCCCGCGGAACGAGTCATCATGCTCTTGCGCCAGGCATGCCGGTCGCTGGCCGAAGCGCACGACCACGGCATCGTCCATCGCGACATCAAACCGGCCAACCTGTTCGTCAGCCGGCTCGGGTACGAGGACGACTACTTGAAGGTCCTCGACTTTGGCATCGTCAAAGGCACGGCCGGCGACGGCCAGACAGCGCTCTCGGCGCCAGGCATCCTTCAGGGGACGCCAGCCTACATGGCGCCAGAGTTAATCACACGGCGAGGGCGAGCTCGACAGGCGCGCGGATCTCTACGCGCTCGGCTGCGCGGCGTACACCGCCTTGACCGGGCAACTCGTCTTTGGCAGCAAAACGCCGGCGCAAATGCTCTTGCATCATCTGCAGACCACACCACTTCCGCCGTCGCACAGGTCACCGAGCCCCATTCCCGCGGAACTCGACGCGGTGATCATGGCGTGCCTCGAGAAACACCCAGCCAACCGACCAACGAGCGCGCCGGAGTTGGAAGCGCGGCTCGCGCAGGTCCCGTGCGAACCCGCTTGGACGCAAGAGCGGGCGCGTGCCTGGTGGGACGACCACGTCCAGGACCATCAACTCGCGCCGAGCGTGAACTCATAAGCGGGGGGATCCCGGGAAGCTTCGCGGTGACCAGACAGTAACGTCGATCGGGGCGACCGCCCCGACCGGGTGCAGCGCGACGACCGTCAGCCTACAACTCAAGGCACATAAGGTCTGACGCGACGGTCACGGGTCCACCGTAAGCGCGTCGGACACTGCTCAGGTCCTGCTTCGATGTCCGCAAGTGACCAGAGCGACGTTGTCGCGGAAGCGCCTGGCTGTCCCATTAGGTGACTCAGCACGACGTGCTTGACGCGAGCGGCGCGCGCCAGCGATCCGAGCCTCCCGGGTAGGCCCACCACCCCCGCCAGCCGATCGTCTTTCGCGCGGTCGCTGACGATCACGTGCAGGACGAGCCACTCGGCGTCCGAAGCAAACGCCGTGAAGGCTGCGTCCAGGCCGGATTGATCGCCGGCAAAGACAATGCTGAACCGGGGAGCGTCGAGCCGATACGCGAGCGCCGGTGTGGCTCCATGGGGCACCGAAAGCGCCGTGATCCCGACTTCCTGGTGCTTGAGCACGTGCTGCGGCGTTGACGACGATGTGGGGAGTGTTGTGACCCGAAGCGCGAAGGGATTGCCCTCCTGCAGACCGCTCATGACCGGAAACGCACCGGCCTTACCAATCAGCCGCGTCAGGAACTCCGACGTGCCTGGGAAGGTTTGCTCGTTACCAGCAGGACCGGCGATGACGAGCGGCGCTCGCCGCTGAGCCGTGACTTCTCCCCACAGAAAGTCAGGCAAGCCGGAGACGTGATCCGCATGAAGGTGGCTGATGAGGAGCACGTCAACGGTGGCTGGCATCGCACCAGCGCGCACGAGTGCGGCAGGCGCCTCGGCCGCCATGTCCACCACAATCACGGGGCGGCCTGACAACCAGAGCGCATACGCCGACCCGCCTCTCCCTTCAGCGTGCATGGGCCCGCCTGACCCAAGGACTTGAAGGAACGCGCCTCCTGTTCCGCATCCTGGTGGATTCGACCGGGGTGACCTTGGAGACTGCACGTCAGATGCGTAGATGACGCCAAGCGACAACACCACGACGGCCGCCGTGACGCGGATGTGCCAGGCACTCTTCGACAAGGATGTCCCGCAGGTTGACATGAGCAGCTGCCTTTCGTTTCGATGACTCTACCAGTCGACAAGCAGGCGGAGAACAAACGGCTATATCTCGCGACGTCAGTGGCGCTCGTCTGATTCGACGCCTCGAACGGTTGGGCTGAGTTCGCGTACCGCAGCGGCCAATTGCTCCGTCCGCGGAAGAGACAGAAGAAGCGGAGACCCTCAATCCGCGGAACACAAAAAATCGTGGAACGTCTCAATTTCTGATCCGCGGCACACGCGGGAACGCAGATGGGCCATCCAGCCGGACAACGACTTCGCGCGGCTCGATTGCAAACAGGCGTTTGCGGCGTTATGGTGACTGCTCGTCTGTCCTCGTCCAATGTTCTGCAAGCCATCGTGAGGGGAACATCATGAAGAGCCAACACGTTACCGGTGGAGGGGGCACGCGGGTTCACGTCGTCGAAACGGGAAATCCGGAGGGCCGCCCGATTCTCTTCCTCCACGGCTTTTCACAATGTTGGCTCGCTTGGAGCCGTCAGATGAACTCGGACCTCGCGAAGGACCACCGACTGGTGGCCATGGATCTGCGGGGGCACGGCTTGTCTGAGAAACCTCGCGATGCTTACTTCGAGTCGAGACTGTGGGCCGATGACGTCCACGCGGTCCTGGAGTCGTTGAAGCTCCAACAGCCGATCCTCTCCGGCTGGTCGTATGGGTCGCTCGTCATCCTCGACTACGTTCGTCACTACGGGGAGGATGCCGTCGGTGGCATCCACATCGTCGACGGGATCACGAAGCTCGGGAGTGATGCGGCGTTATCGGTTCTGACTCCGGAGTTCCTCAGCCTTGTTCCTGGCCTGTTGTCCACTGACGCAGGAGAGAGCGTGGGCAGTATCGAAGCATTCCTACGAATGTGCCTCACCCAGGAACCGTCAGCGACAGATCTATACCTGATGCTGGGATACAACGTCGCCGTCCCTCCGCATGTACGACAGGCGTTGTTCGCACGCTCGTTCGACAACGAGGATCTCTTGCCGAAAATCCGTAAGCCCGTGCTGATCACGCATGGGACCGATGACGCGATTGTCAAGCCTGAGGTGGTCGATCAGCACAAATCAGCGATGCCTCATGCGCAGGTTCACATGATGCCGAATGCAGGACACGCAACGTGCTGGAACGACGCGCCAAGCTTCAATCAGCGCCTGCGGACGTTTGCTGCGAGTGTCAGCGGCGGTCCATCCTCGGTCGCGCAGACGGTCTAGACTTCAGTTTTCAGTGACCAGTTGCCAGTTGAAAGGGCACTGCCTCTCCTTTGAACTGATCACTGGCAACTGACAACTGACTTTTGCGCATCGTTTCGTTATCGCGCCCGCCACAGACCAAGGATTGCCGTTATTAGAAGTATCTTGACCAGCCCATCGCCGACGTGGATGGCATCCAGGTGCCCGCGATACCTTGCGTCGCGGGCCGCACGGCTAACTTCAGCATTGATGTTCGAAATCAAGTAATCGAAAATCGCCGCCGCACCGCTTTCACGTGACCCTGCTCGTCTTCGACGATCACGTGTGTCGCACCAGCGGGCAGCTTGCCGTCCTTCGTCAGCGGCGCGGCCTCGCCAGTCTCGATCAGCGTCTCGATATACGCCGCCTCATGCTTTGACGATGGCTTCTCGACAGAGGTTGATCGTCGCCGCGCGTGCGCCGTGCTCTTCTTCGAGCGCTTGGTGCTCTTCTTGGCGACGGGGCGTTTCTGGGTGGGCTTGGACACGGTCAACCTTTAGGAGGATCGTACCGTGCTCGGGGCTAGCGAGCAGTGTTGTTTGGCCCCGCCTCCCCACTCCACCACGCACAAGACACGTGGCGGGGGCCCCGGCTCCGGCGGGGCATGCTCACCAGCACTCGAACGCGATGCGCTTCAGCTCGACCGAGTCATCAGGAAGCGGGTCGAGGTAGTGAGTCGCGTGCTTGCGCGTTTGGGAAAAGCTGGCGACCAGGCCGCGGCGACGACCGGCCGCAGGCGCCATCGACACGCGACCGCGAACGATCAGCGCCTCGCAAAAGGCTTGAAGATCCGCGGCGCGAGGCGCGACGGTGGTTTCGCGCGCGGCCATGCCGGCCAATGTCGAAGCCGGCGCAGCGGTGGCATCGTCTACCGGCGGCGCGGCCACGTAGAGCGTCTTCGCCGAAAGGCCGAGGGTCGCACCGTCGATGGCAATCCGCACCGATGCGTCAGATGCTGCGGCTCGAGCGGTCCGGCGACCGGCCGTGGCCGCAGCGTACCGCGCCGCCGCTGCCGCAGCGCGAGCCGGGGCCGCCCCCACGGCGTCGGGCGCGGCGAGCGATCGCACGGGCATCAAGTTTCGTCTGACAAACGCCGAGGTCAGCGCTTCCGCATACTTGCCGGCGAAGAGATCGCTGTCGGCCAGCACGATCTGCTCGGCGACGGCTTGGAAGAACCTGGTGCTGACGGGCGCGTCAACGATCCCCCTGGCGAGCAGGCGTCCCATGTCTGCGCTCGCTTGTTCGACATCATCGACGCGCGGCCGAGCTGCCTGCTTGAGCACCATCCCACCCAGCGCTTCGAGGAACGCTCCGGTAAACACACGTGAGAAATTGTGTGCCGCCCGCGTCAACTGCGTCGCCGGGCCAGACGAGGGCAGCGTCAGCGGATCGACATAGAGAAACGAGTTCGCTGCGTTGCGAAGGCTGTCCCGGTCAACTGCCGCGGGGCTCCGTTGCCGAAGTGCAAAGCCGAGCTGCTCGGCCACTCGCGACACCGAGGAATTGCGGCGCAGATTGCCGTCGGTCTCCTCGAGGACCGCCTGACGCACGCTGGGCAACTGCAGCGCCGTCAGAATGGCGCTCATGTCGCCAAACGATTCGTGGAATGCCGCCGCTTCAATCGATGCAATCTCGAACAATACCGGCTTGAGCGTGTCGAGCACGGCATGACCGAGCTCGTGCGCTGCGATGTCGGGACTCTCGCCCGAGAACACGGTGACCTGGCGGTTGGTGGTCGCGTCGCGGACCGTATCGTGAAAGAACGACAGGCCCTGCTTGATGTCTTCGGGCGGAAAGTCGTTGCGCGCGTAGTACGCGTTGAGATCGACGCCGTCGTCCAGCCGAACGGGCAACGATTGACCAACCTCGGGGTGCCACGCTCTCGCCCCCGCCGCCGACCAGAACGCCGCCCCCCGGCGCAGGGCTTCGGCAGCCGTCCAGTAACGGAAGGCCTCGGTTCCGACGGCGTGCACCTGAGCGGCAGGCGCTTTTGATGGCGCGATGATACGGGTCGGCAGCCTCGAACCCGGCATCGTCGGCGCGGGCATTTGCAGCGGCGGAGAGCCGCCCATCGGATCGGTCGGCCAGCCTTGAATGGTCACGCCGGCCGCGGGCCTTAGGCGCTTTGCCGCTCGCTTCTTCTCTGCCGTCTTGCGCGCCGAGGGCGCGCGAGCGGTCTGTACGGCGCTTTGCGGCTTTTCGAGCGGAGGTTTTTCTAGCAGACTTTCGTGCCATCCTTTTCGCCATCGCGCGCTCCTCTCACAGCTGATGCATGACCTTCAAAGGGTTCGCGTCGAAGTGATAGACGGACTGCGCACAGAGATTCCTCCTCACGCTCGCGTGGCTTACGCCTCCAGGCGCAAGATTGTCGCGAATACCGTGCAACACCTCCCCGAGCCACTAAAATCTGCGCCAGCAAGACCGCCTAACTCTCAAGGCAGGTGAATTGCAATGATGGTCGAGTTGCAAATCAACAACAGTTCAAACCCCACTGCGCGATACGTTTCGTGGTCGCCATCGCCATGCCGGGGCCGCGTCACCAATCCGGCCGGTGTACCCGGACCCACGGTCAGCATTCGGATGACCAGCACCTCGGCTGCGGGGGCGGCCGAGTCGTCAGCTTCCTGGGTGCTTTGAAAGAGGAGCGCCCCGATGCCACAGGATCATCGGCAGCAGGGTCGTCACGGCGCAGGCACTCAGCACGACCAACTGAGAGTTTCCGGGGCCTCCAACCAGCTCGATCATCGCTATCGCAACAAGCCGATGAGGATGTTGAGGCCGATGGCCCACCGCTGACGAAACCAGATCAAGACCGCATTCAGACCCGCTGCCACTGAGGTCGCAAGCGTGGCGAAGAACATGGGGCCAGTCGCGCCAGGAAATGTGGCGACGTATCTCGAGGGGTCTGTCAGCGCGATCCGCACCGTGTTGATCTCAGCAGCAATGACCAACAACAGCACGACCCGAAGGAGAGCCCCGAGCGTCCGGTGTGTTGTTGCAGTCATTTGTCTCTGTTCGCTGACCACGTATAACCAACCCATCAGGATCGCGGCCGGTGCGGGTGCGACTCATCCATCAGCGTGTTTCGAGACGTAGCGAACAATGCCTTCGCA
>CAVTGK010000065.1:0-8620 GCA_963734095.1 uncultured Acidobacteriota bacterium
GGGGTTTCCGTATCACTACCCTAGCCTGCAGTCCGACTTCGTGCGAAGCCATTTGAACGGCATGTCACGGCGACAGAAAGAGGCCGCCCACCGGCACCTCGCGGAGCTGGATGGGCGCGCCCGCGCGTCATGCTCGTCTGCTAGACTCCGAGACGGAGGATCAGCTGACTGCCATGACGCACCGTGCCGGCACGCGCCTGGGCCCGTACGAGCTCCTCGCGCCGGTTGGCGCCGGCGGCATGGGCGAGGTGTGGAAGGCGCGTGATACGCGCCTCGATCGCATCGTCGCGCTCAAGTTTTCGACGACAGAATTCAGCCAGCACTTCGAGCGTGAGGCGCGCGCCATCTCCTCACTCAACCACCCGCACATCTGCCAGCTGTACAACGTCGGCCCGAACTACCTGGTGATGGAGTTCGTGGACGGCAAGACCATTGACGGGTCCGCTGAGCGTCGAGAAGGCGCTCCACTACGCGGGCCAAGTTCTCGACGCGTTGCACGCCGCCCACTCGAAGGGCATTGTCCACCGCGACCTCAAGCCAGCCAATATTCTGGTCACCAAGTCGGGCGCGAAGTTGCTGGATTTCGGCATCGCCCGGCAGCTGACGCTCGGTCTCGATGCCCACACCCGGACGGCAACGATCAAAGGCGAGGTCATGGGCACGCTCGAGTACATGTCGCCCGAGCAGTTGCAGGGCGAACCGGTCGACGCTCGCAGCGACTTGTTTTCATTCGGCTGCGTGCTGTACGAGTGGCTGTCGGGACGAAAGCCGTTCGAGCGTCCCACTGCAGCAAAAGTGATGAGCGCGATTCTGGAGCGTGAGCCGGCAATCCTCGACATGCCGCCCTCCCTCGCGAGAGTGGTGCGAACGTGCCTGGCGAAGGATCGCGAGCAGCGATTTCAAACCGCACTCGACCTGAAGCGGAGCCTCGAATGGAGCGCGGAGTCGCAGCCCGCGGCGGCACTCGACGCGACGCCGGTCGACGCTGTTCGCGATCATTGCTGGTGCCCTGGCAGTCGCTCTGGCAGTCGCCCTGGGGTTGGTGCTCCTGCGCCAGGCCCCGCCACCCCCGGCGGAGTACGTCGCGACCCGTCTCACCTACGACGATGGACTGACGACGGACCCTGCGATTTCGGCCGACGGGAAGCTGATCGCGTTCGCGTCGGATCGCTCGGGCGACGATCACCTCGACATCTACGTCCAACAGACCGGCGGTGGGCCGGCGGTCCGCCTCACCCAGACGGTGGGCGACGACCACGAGCCGACGTTTTCGCCCGATGGGTCGACCATCGTGTTCCGGGCAGAGCGCGAGGGTGGCGGGCTCTACACGATGCCGACCTTCGGCGGCGACCCGCGGCTCCTGGTCCAGGGCGGACATGATCCGCGGTTCTCACCAGATGGTCGCTACATTGCTTACACGACCGAGAAGTCAGGCACTGACACCGTCGCTGTATCGGGCCGGTGCTATGTCATTCCAGCCGTCGGCGGTCAGCCGCGTTTGGTGACGCCGGAGTTCCGGGGCGCAACCTGGCCGATCTGGATCGCCAATCAAACATTGCTGTTCCTCGGGATTTCCGCCCGCGATCCACGTCCTACTGGTGGGCTACGGACGTCGAGAATCCCCGCCCGGTCGTCTCGACGCTGTTGCCGACGTCGACTCGCGGCGCTGCGTTGAACAGCGAGGGCAATCAATTGGTCTTCGTTTCAGGGGCCGGTGACGAAGTCGGCGGCGTCTGGAGCATGCCCTTCGAGCCCAAGACGGCCACCGCGACGGGTGCTCCGCGCCGGTTGATGATGGGCATGGGAGATAGCGTTCGCGTCGCAGTGGCGAGTGGCGGCACCATGGTCGTCGCGCGAACCCACCCGTCGGTCAACGTCTGGTCGCTGCCGCTCAAAGGGCAAGCTGCTCCCCAGCAGCTGACGTTCGATGCGGCGCCGAAGTCGCTGCCGGACCTCTCGCCCGACGGTCGATACGTGATCTTCGTGCAGAACCGCAGCGGCAGCGACGATGTCTTCGTGCGTGATCTCAGCGACCGGTCGTGAGACCGCGATCGCGTCGACGCCCTTGCGTGAATCGCATCCGCTGTTCACCGCCGGCGGAACGCAGGTCGCGCTCGCGCAGTATGTCCAGACCGCTCCAGCCGCTCCAGGCTTCAAGGTGTTTAGCTATCCGACCATTGGCGGTGCACCGCAGCTGAGGGCCGAAATCTCGACCGGTCGCTTCGATCAGCTCTCCGAGGACGGCCGGTTTCGTCGTACGGCATGCCGGACCTGAGCCTGCGCTCACTGTCTATGATCTGACCACCAAAGCCGAGGAGATCATCGTGCGCGCGCCGTCGCGGTCGATCTACCAACCGCGCATTAGTCGCGATGGCGAATGGATCACGTTCCTCGTCAAGGCCGACGAAACCGACTCGCGCATCTATGCCGCCCGGTTCCGCGGCACGCAGCCGATCCCCTCGACGGACTGGATTCCGCTGACAAGCGGTGACGCCGGGGACGACAAGCCGCGGCTGACGCGCGGATCGCCGGCGGTTGTACTACACGTCAAAGCCGATGGCCACCGATGCATCTGGATCCAGCAGCTCGATCCAGCGACGTTGCGACCGATCGGCGCGCCGGTGGCGTTTCAGCATTTTCACAGTGCCCGGCGATCGCTCGGTACGGGTCCTCAGCAATCTTCAGGAGATTGCGATCGGCGGCGATCGGCTGATCTTCAATATGGCGGAAACGACCGGGAACCTCTGGCTCCTTCGGCCAGGGACCGCCCCCCAGTAGGCGTCGCGCTGCTGTCATCTCGGCTTGAGTTCACTACCTGGCGCTCTCGACGATCACAAACGTCACGTCATCGTCGAATCCGCCACCCGTCCAGTGCGTGAGCTCTCCCAGTGCGGTCTCGGCGAATCGTTCGGCGGAAGTCTGCTCGATGTCTGACAGCCAGTCTGCTACGCGGTCGCGGTCAAAGAACTGGCCAGCGCGATCGCGTGCCTCCGAGACGCCATCCGAGTAGAGGAGCAATCGATCGCGCAGGCGGAAGGGCGCGACTTCGGTATTGGTATACGTCGCTTCCGGAAAGAAGCCGAGCGCGATCCCGTGATCGTGCTCGACGAGCGATGTTTCGCCGCATCTGCGGACGATTGCCGGCGGATGTCCGGCGTTTGCGATGGTGATGGATCTGGCGCGCGGTGTCGACCACGGCATATACGGCCGTCACGTAGGCATGCTCGAGATGGCGGCACAGAATCTGGTTCATGGCCGCGAGGACGCGAGCCGGATCGTCGGCCTGATCCGCCTGCGCGGAGAACGCCACTTTCACCATCGAGGCAACGAGCGCAGCCGGGATGCCATGTCCGGACACGTCGGCCACGAGGATGCCAACACGGGACGGGCCGAGCTGGACGAAATCGTAGAAGTCGCCGGCCACCGCTGTCATCGGCACGAACCGGACGGCGAGGTCGAGGTCGGCCACGCGTGGGATCTCACGCGGCAAGAGCGTCGACTGAATCCGCCGTGCGGTCTCGAGCTCGCGTTGGACACCAATGAATTCTGCCTCGGCGCGCAGGATCGTCCGCGCGACCGCGTAGCCAAGACATAAGACGAACACGAGCATGCCAATCGGCTCGATGTTCGTGCCGGGCACGACGATCCGGCCGAGGTTCTCGTTGATGACGAACAGGGCAAAGATCAGCGCGCCGAGGACCACGAACCGATCGGTCAAGATGCTCGGGGCACGAGCAGTCGCGTAACCGAAGAACACAGGGCCGAGGCCGATGCAGATCAGAATCAATACGAGCCAGCTGTTCGCCACGATGGAGGCGCCAGGTCTGGCCAACGCCAGGTCGATGACGATCGCCGCGACGGCAAAGACGGTCACCACGCGCGTGACCCAGCGCGTCGAATTCTTCCAGCCGGGGCCGATGATGCCTTCGACGAAGTGCGTGAGGGGCAGGTTGATCAGATAGGTGACGAACGCGATGAAGTACCGCCACGGAAACGCATCGCCGATCGTCGCTTGCACAGGTCCCTGCCACGCCAGCAGGCGAGTCCCGTAAAGACCCGTCGCGAGACCGAATGCCAGCAGGATCCCCGTGCCTCGTCGAGGCCGCAGCAGCGAGGCCAGGACCGAAGCGCATCCCAGTACAAGCAGCGTCGCACCGATGATGATTCCCGCCAGCTCGCCGCCGGTCACGTGCTCAGTTTATGATTTCTGAAGCCTCAAAGAACGGCCCGGCCGAATCCGACCGTCAGCGACTCGCGGAGGGCGTGTCGGCGTAATAGCCGCGTCTGGCGCGGACGGTGAGACCCCGGCGCTTCATCTTTACTTCAAGTGGATACCAGCCCGGCGCCCTCGCTGATTCGATGGCGAGGGAGTACTGCTGGCGCATGGTCGCAATCAACTCTCGTGTCACCGGGCCCGCGTGTTCGGGAACGGTGACATACAGCAGATCTCCGCCCGTCCAGTACGCGAGATCCGAGAGGCTGCCACCGGGGCCGTCGGGCACGACTTCCGTGTCGTGGCTCGGAAGGTCGACACGCGAGACCACCGCCACGACATAGACCGGGACGTCAATCGCGCTCGCCAAGGCCGAGACCTGCTGAGGCGTGAGCTCGCTGCTCGTATCATTGCCGTCGCTGATGACGACGACCGCCCGGCGTGGCGCCGGCCGATCGGCGAGCCGTTTCGCGGTTTCCGCAACGGCGTCATACAGCGACGTCAGACCCCACGGATTTACGTGGCCGAGGCCCTGGTGAATCTCGCGAGTATCGCTCGTGAAGGGCACGTCCTCGCGCAAGGATTTGTGGAAGGTGAAGAGCGCGGCCTCGTCCGTCGCCGGTACCATCTGGCTCAGGAAATGCTCGATGAACCAGATGCCCTTCTCGAGATTGAGGGCGAGACGCATGCTGCCGCTCGTGTCGAAGAGAAACGCCACGCTGACGGGAGCATCGTCTTTGGCCCTGAACTCCACGATTGGACGGGGCCGGCCATGCTCCAGGACCTGAAAGTCGTCGCGCACCAGATTGCGGACAATACGATTTCGAGAGTCGCGCACCAATGCCGTAATCGGCACAAGCGCCACACCGCTACTGAACATTGGCTGTGCCGGATCCTGCGCCTGGATCGGGCCCGGCTGCGCCAGCAGGGGAAACGTGAGCGAAATCGTCAAGCAGCGCCAGGGGCGTTCGTCGGGTCATGGTCCGAAGCTGAAGCATATCTGCAAGACAGAGGCCAGCCGAAAGCTCCTAAGTTGGCCGGCTGATCTTGGCTGGCGGTTTCAACTGATGGGCGATTTCTTGTGTTCACCAAACTCGATTAGCGGAGAAGAGAGCGGGAAGTCTGCCGTGGTGCGGTCGCACGCGATCGGAATGTGTGAGAGCCAACCGCGATTGTAGCGCGTCCAGTCGAGCAGATCGCGCATGGGAACGCGGAGATGACCAAGCCCTCGCCGGCAGAGGTGGCTCGTGTCCAGAGGCCAGGGTCAGGCTATCGACTCCTTTATTACTGACGTGCCGTCGGCTGAAGGAGGGGACGATGCCGGGCCACTGCAAACGTCGCCAACCGCATTCTCGATTGGCTCGACCCACGGATCTCGATTACATCGACTGCGGCCACGGCCCCCGGAAGACATCAGGCCCGGACGTAACAAGCGGCGTCTTCGCCGAGGACGCAATGTAGCGACACGATCTGCGGTCCCGTAAAACGCCCGGGCATCCCCGACAGCATGCCTCCCTGTTCAAATCTACACTTGCGTGCAATTTTGACGTAACCAGTTCGCGAGCTCGTGATCATTTGCGTGCAAAAACGCGCGTGGAGTCGCGCGGACACGTTTCGCCGATCACGGCACGCGCGTTGCTGTCGAGCCGCCGGTTCGGCGTGCGTGTCGGTCGCTGATCACGCTGTAGTCCGCCTGCCTCCAACAACCAATTCTGAGCGTGAAGTGATCGATCGTTCGCCACTTGTCGGTGTCTGGTACGTCCAACGACTGGCCGCGTGCCCCCGCGTCACGCTGCTTGCCGCGGTTCCCTTTGTCCCCGTGGCGCAGCCGGCGGAGCGTCGTTGGT
Source organism: uncultured Acidobacteriota bacterium (assembly GCA_963734095.1). Classification (GTDB taxonomy): domain Bacteria; phylum Acidobacteriota; class Vicinamibacteria; order Vicinamibacterales; family UBA2999; genus JACCSI01. The sequence continues at coordinate 6,061 of CAVTGK010000065.1, forward strand.
TGGCGGGCGACTCACACGTCCGAAGCCACTGGAGCCCTGGCGACGATCGCGGCGTCAATCCGCGAACCGCTCTAGGGTCGCGAGGCGATCTACTCGACACCGCACATTGCGCTGACGCGCCGCTGATATCGCCCGACCTGGATGGTGACGACGGGAGCATGGCGGTCCGAACCACGCGAAGGTCAACGCCACACGAGCGTGTTTAGACCTGCTTCCGTGTGGCCTTGGGATCCAGCATGACATACCGAAGCCGCGGCTCTTGCCGCATTGGAACCCACGAGCAGTGGCTCGTGGTGAGTCATTCGGAGGAAGCCTAGGCGATGGTCGGCTGCATCGCCGCGCAGATTAAGTAATCAGGCAGCGCTGAACCCCCAAGCGCCTGCCCCTGCTACCAGGAGTGTTTCGTTCTGCACGATCGGAAAAGCTGATTGCCCTGAGTGCATCGAAACGGATGCCGGCGGGGCAGTGCTCACGGATTCGTTCTAGCTTCAGGCTAATCATTCAAGGGGAGTTGATGAAACGTAAATTACTGGCAGTCATTGTGCTCGTCGGCGCGGCCGTCCCAGCGTATACCCACGCCGTGCCCCCTCTCCCCGCCGCCGCCGCCCGCGCTGACCTTGACGGTGTCTCCGGCAACCGTGCCAGCCGGAGGGTCGAGCACGACGATTCTTGTCGAGTGGTCAGGGATTCCCAATCCAATGCCCGGCGACTGGCTGGGGATTTACCCGGCTGGCGTCGCGCCGCATGGCTTCGCGGTGGGCAATCCCATGTGGTTGTATGTTGACTGCCAGCAGCACGTCGGCGCGGGCGTTCGGGCGGTGCCGGCCGGTGTGTGCACGTTTGAGGTTCCGGGGCTGGCGCCGGGGCAATATCAGGCAAGCCTCCTCGCGAACGAAGGCATGACGGAGCTGGCGCGCGCAGTGTTTACGGTTGGCGCTGGCCCCCCGCCGCTGACCTTGACGGTGTTTCCGGCAACCGTGCCAGCCGGAGGGTCGAGCACGGCGATTCTTGTCGAGTGGTCAGGGATTCCCAATCCAATGCCCGGCGACTGGCTGGGGATTTACCCGGCTGGCGTCGCGCCGCATGGCTTCGCGGTGGGCAATCCCAGGTGGAAGTATGTTGATTGCCAGCAGCACGTCGGCGCAGGCGTTCAGCCGGTGCCGGCCGGTGTGTGCACGTTTGAGGTCTCGGGGCTGGCGCCGGGCACTATCGGACGAGCCTCCTCGCGAATGAAGGCATTACGGAGCTGGCGCGCGCAGAGTTTACGGTTGAAACGGCGCCCCTCCGGCTCCGCCGCCTCCTCCTCTGCCTCCGCCGCCACCGCCTGGCTCGACATCCGTCCTGACTCCCTGGGATTTCACGTATCTGGGCGCCGTGCGCGCGCCTGGTCATGTGTTAGGCGTGGGCGCTTTAGCCGGCAAGAACGAGAACGGCCAGATCGTGCTCTAATGCTGTCGCCTCACAGCGAGCTTTACTCCATGCGTTACAAGGGCAACGCGTCGATCGCGAGCCCGCCGACGCTCACGGCGACGTTCGAGGGCTGGCCGACGTGGAACGACAGACACGCGCCTCGACACGTCATGGGATTACTCGACCGGCGCCGAGCGGCGACCAAATGGCAACCAGTGGCCGCACTCGGGCTCGCGTATACGACGGGCTGCTCTATGTCACCTACCTCGATTACTACAATAGCGATTACGGCGCGACTGACCATTGCCTGGTCGTAGCGGATCTCACGAGGTCTGGCGGGTCGCGCTCGACCGGCCCGTACCGCTTCGCGGGCACCTCGGTGAAGCCAATCTGTGGCGGTTTAACTGTCACGCCGGAGGGACTCGGCATGGGCGGCTCCATGATGGCGCTCTCGCGCAACAACGACAACACTTGGGGACCGTCCCTGTCGATTCTACCGTGGCACGCGATCGGCACCAATGCCGGGGGATTCGGCAGTCCACAGCTTTCCGTGACCGAGCGGCTGATGCACTCGCAATGGGCTCGCGCGAGCCGGGCGTCTGACTACCGGCCGAACTTCTCCGATCCCTATAACCCTGATGGCCCAATGCCGCCGCCGGGGACATGGACGCAGCGGGACCGGATGAACACGATCGTCTGGATTGAAACGGCCAGCGGTAAGCGCGGATTCCTGACGATGGGCGGGATGGGAACCGGGCAGATTTGGTATGGGAGCTGGGACGCTGGTCCAAACGGCGAAATCAATTACTGCCAATCGGCGGATCGCGGTGAGAACGCTGAAGGGTTCCGGCCCGAGTGGCGCATCTACGATCAGCACAAGCTGAATGGTGGCGTGGTGCAGCCGGAGAGGGCGTTCAGCCCGTGGGACTTATCGCCCGAGCCGGGTTTCGGCGCCTGCGAACGGTATTACTCCGGGGCGTATTTCGACTGGGCGACGGGGCTGCTGTTCGCAGCGAGCTTGGGCGAGATTCAGGTCTGGCAAGTCCGATAAGCTAGCGTCTTACGAATCGGGATCGAACGGGAAACTCCATCCCACCCGTTCGACCGATCGGCCGGAGACTTGGACGAACCCTTGAGCAGGAACGCACGC
>CAVTGK010000066.1:0-65716 GCA_963734095.1 uncultured Acidobacteriota bacterium
GATTCGTCGAAGTCGACAGCCTGACAATCAGAAACAACGGGTACTGCCAGTAATTCCGATTTCAGCTATGCGTCGTATCTTCGCGCTCCTCCCGGCATCGCGCTGCTGAAATCGGGGCTCTTTGGCGGCACCGGTGGCCTCGCACCCGATGGGACGATCGTGACCGGCCCATTCCGCGTCTATACCATCTTCGATGGCATTGACGGGCCCACGCCAGTTGCGGAGGGGTCGTATGTCGTAGGCCTGTTCGCAGACGATGGGGGGCAGGTTAACGAGACTAACGAGACGAACAACCAGTTGGAGTCCGCTGACTCGATCACGGTTGGAAACCATGCACTCACGTTTGCGTATTCGAATTTCAGGAGGGAATCCCTGAAGGTGTGGACGTTACCCTCACTGCAGGTGGTGTACCGTGGCGGGCGCAACCGTGCACAGTCTCCGTCGAGGGTCCTGGCGCTGTAGCCGGCGTGCCTGGTCCAGCTGAACCAGCCGCCACCGTGACGCCCCCGTCGGCTGATACGGACTGAAAGGCGTGGCCAGTTTCACGGTGACGATTCCCACGGGTGGTGACGGCTATCGGTTGGTATTCACCGTGACTATTGGGGCGTGGGAACTTTGAAGTTCGAGTCGGTCCGATTCCAGGTGGACTCTCCCTAAAAGCCGACGGATGCGACACATGTTGAGAGGGCCGAGCGCTTCAGCTCGGCCCTCGTGCTTTAACGACCCTTCAACCTGGCGGCGGCATCCTTCGCGAGCCGATCTGTGGCAGGCGAACGCAGCGCGAGATACGCTTGATAGTGCCGCTCCGCCGCGTCGCGCGCGCGGAGGCCCTCGTGCACGCGTCCGAGCCAATAACTGAGCGGCACCATGTAGCGATAGCTGGGCACATCATCGAGAAAGATGGCTGTGACTTCGCCACGTCGCTTCTGGCACAGCTCGAGCTCGGAGAGGGCCTCGGCATAGGCGCCCGCTTCCACATACGCCACACCCTTCAGAAAGCGCACCAGCCAGAGATCCGCGAGGTCCCGTTGCGCCTGTTGTAACGCGTCCAATGCCCGTTGCGGCTGCGTGCCGCTGCGATCGAGGAGCGTCATCGCTTGCACCACACGCGCATAGGCGCGGGTGCGTGGCGCCAGGGCCGAGTCGAGCTGACTGACGATCCCGGCTACCTCTGCCTCGCGATTCAACTGTAGGAGCAGCCGGGCGGCGGGGACGAGAACCGACGGCTCATCACTGAGCTTGCGCGCCCGCGCGAGCGCAACGGCGGCGGCAGCTGCGTTGCCTCGAGCGTATTGCGCCTCGGCCAGCGCAATCGCTTTGGCTGCGGCGCCAGCCATGTTCTTGGCTTGCTCGTCGTCAGCGATTCCGGCTTCCAGCAGCGGCACCGCTTCATCGAAACGGCCTCGATACATGGCGAGATCGGCCAATCCGATGCCGGCGAGCGACACGACCTCGTGGACCCGCGCCGCGTGCGCTCTCGTAAGCCGTTCGCGCCTCGTCCACGTTCCCACCGGCGAGCGCTGCCATGGCGATCGCGAGATGCGCCTTGGGAAGGTTCTGGTTCAGGTCGAGAGCCTTGCGGCCTTCAGCCGCGGCGGTCGAGAAGTCTCCCGCGTACATCGCGTAGAGCGCGTAGTTGTAACGATAGAGCCCGCTGCGCGGGTAGATGTCGAGCAAGTGCTTGCCCTGTTCGAGCGCTTTGTCGAACTCGAGCCGGTTGAAGTGGGCGAGCGCCAGGTTGTTGTGTGCCGCGCCATCCGCCGGGTATTTCTCGGCCAGTTCTTTGTTGGTCTCGAAGGCCTGATCGTAATTCCCGGAGATGTTGAGAAGGTACGTGCTGCGCGTGCGAAGCCTCTCGCGTTCGGTCATACGGTCGGTGAGCGCGAACGCCTTTTGGTAGAGCTGCTCGGCTTCGTCCTTTCGCCCGAGTTTGAACGCGCTGCCCGCCCATCCGGCATAGGCACGACCGAGCTTCGGATCGCGTTGGATGGCCCGTTGATAGGCGGCGATTGCCTCCTCGTCACGGTTGGCGTTCGCCAGCGTCTGCGCTTCGGCGTAATCGCGGGCGGCTTCGATTGAGGCGGCGGTGAAGGTTTCGCGCGCCGACGCCATGGCGGTTTCGGGCGTGGCGTCCCCCAATGCCGTTCGAATCTTTGCCGAGAGCGCTCCGATCGCGTTGAGCACCCCACTCTTATCGGACGCGGTCTCGGTCGCCTCCGCGAGCGTCGTGCCGGGCACAGGATCAATCAGCCGGACGGACACCGTGTAACCGGAGCCCGCTGTGGCAATGGTCCCAGCCAGCATCGTCTTGATGCCTTCCCGCTGACAGACGAGCCGCGCCGTCTTCTCCGTCATGGCGGCGCCGGGCGCGATCAGCTGGGCGGTACGCTCGGCGTCGCGCCGCGGGAACGCGGTAATGAACGATGCGCCTTCGATGCCGAGCGTCAGCGCCTGTTCGAGCGATTCGGTGAAGAGTGGATCGCCCGTGGTGTTCTGAAAATCGGCGATCAGGACCGAGACCGGGTCGCGGGATGTCACCGCCGGCACGACGGTCGGGCGCGAGTTCGCCCAATACCCGACGGCGATTGCGGCAAGGACGAGCAGGACTCCGGCGGCCATCACGAGATACCGACGCGTGATCCCTGGCGCGGGCGCGGGCGCTGGCGCGGGCGTCATGAGGATGGGGGCATGCCCTTCGGCGTCCAGCGCGTCGAGCGCGACCATCAGATCCGCCGTCGTCTGATACCGATTCGCGGGGTCCGGCTCGACACAGCGCGCGATCACCTGATTGAGCGCCTCCGGGACGCGCGGGTCCAGCGATCGCAGCGGCGCCGGCGCATGCTGCATACGCTCGAGCATCTCGGACATAGCGTCCCGGTGGTGACCAGTGCGCCGTCGGCCCGCGAGCATGTCGTAGAGCATCAGGCCCCACGCGTAGATGTCCGCGCGCTGATCGACGACTTCGCCGCGGGCCTGCTCCGGCGCCATGTAGGGCAAGGTGCCCATCACAGCGCCCGCCCTGGTGAGGTTTGTGCCATCGGACGTGCGTGCGAGGCCGAAATCCATGATGACGGCCATATCGTCGCCGTCGACCATGACGTTTTCGGGCTTCAGGTCGCGATGCACCACACCGACCTCGTGCGCCGCGGCCAGACCTTCGGCGACCTGCCGGCCGATGCTCAGCGCCCGCGCGACCGGCAACGATCCTTCCCGCGCGATGATCGCAGCGAGGTTCTGGCCATCGATGAATGGCATCGTGAGGTACTTCACGCCGCCGAGCTCGCCGAGGTCATGGATGCGCACGACGTGCTTGTGGGTCACCTGCCGTGCCAGCACCAGCTCGCGCTTGAAACGTCGCTCCATCTGCTTGGCCGCGTCGGGGTCGGTCAGCGATTCCGGACGGATCAGCTTGAGCGCGACCGGTATCCCGAGCTCCTCGTCCCATGCCTGGTAAACGACGCCCATGCCGCCTGCGCCGAGACGATGAAGGATGCGGTAACGCGTGCCGAAGGCGGTGCCTGGGGGGAGGCTGGACGTGTTGGCCGACACAGGACGGACCACATCCGAGTCGCGAAGAATCGTCTCAGCGGTTTCGGGAGGGGGCGGTGTCGCAGTTCCGGTCGCCACGCCCGTCTTGGCCACTCGGTGGCCACACCCGGGGCAAAAGAACGAGCCCTCAGGAAGGACGAACCCGCAATCCTGGCACGTCATGAGGCGAACCCACTATAAACCCGCGCCACATCGAATGAGACCGTAATGAGCCCGATAGGTCGCCCCGAGAGTACGGACGGCATCTAAGGGGGTCGCGTTCGCGATTGAGGGCGCCTCACCTCGAAGTCACTGTCCGACCCCGAGGCGCAGCGCTGAGCTGCAAATCGAATACACGGCATCTGTCGAAACACGACGTCGCGGAGGGACACGAGTTCAGTCGCGCGCGTGTCACTGCTTGGAGGTGGAGGCCGATATCGGCTGTACTACCGTCGTGGAATCGTTTGCCAAACACCAGCTCTTGTGCTAGAAGACGCGTGCGGCTTCAGCGCTCCCTTAATTGAACGCGAGGGTCCATGCGTCTGCGTCTCCCACTGGCAAGCTTTGTCGTCCTCGGCATGCTTGCGCTCTTTCCGCACACGTCAGACGCACAGCCGTGCCAGACCCTTGAGTCTGCCAGAGCTCAACACCATCGAAGGCACGATCTCCAACGCAGACTGCGTGATGACGCCCTTCCGCAACGCGCGCGGTGAGTTCTGGAATTTGTTCCTGAATGCCGGCGAAACCGTCATCATCACGATGAATCGGGTCTCGATGCAGGACCCCTACCTGTACCTGCTCAACCCGTCGGCGACCGTCGTCGCCTCTAACGACGACGCCGTGCCCCCGAACCGAAATGCGCGGATTCAGTATGTCGCGGCGGCGACCGGCATGCACCGGGTCATCGCCACCACCTTCGCGCTGCAGCCGACGGCCGACAATGGTACCTACGAAATCCGTGCCGAGATCGCGGGGCACCCGGCCTGCCAGCTCCGCAATCTACCGTCGGCGACCACCATGAATGCGACGCTCGACGCGACCGATTGCGTCGTCCAGCCATACCGTGGGGCGAGCGGGGAGCTCTGGACGCTCACGGCGACGGCGGGCAACCCCATCGTCGTCGACATGAACCGGTTCACCCTGACCGACCCTTATCTGTTTCTGCTGGACGTCAATTCGCAGCAGCTGGCCAGCAACGACGACTTCGTGCCCCCGAATCGCGATGCGCGAATCTCAATCGCCTCCGCGCCCTATACCGGCACGTACTACGTCGTCGCCACGACGTTTGCCGCCTCCGATCCGGGCGCCTATTCCATTCGGGCCACCACGGCGCCGCTGACCGTGCAGCCGCCAACGAACCTCTATGTCTCGGCGCTGTCGGGCAACACGGTGACATTCCGGTTCACAGCGCCGACGGTGGGGCCGGCTGCCACCGGTTTCCTGCTGGAAGGCGGCGTCAACCCGGGCGAAGTTCTGGCCAGCGTCCTGACCGGCAGCAACGCGCCGATCTTCACCGTCGTCGCGCCGTCGGGCAGCTTCTACGTGCGCGCGCGCGCCATTAGCGGGAGCCAAATCAGCGACACCTCGAACGAGATTCGCATTCACGTCAACGTGCCGGTTGCTCCGTCGGCACCCGACCTGTTCAGCAGCGTGGTCAACGGCAATGCGATCGTGCTGGGCTGGCGCAACACGTTCGCGGGCGGCGTCCCAACCCAAATCGTGCTCGACATCACCGGCTCCGCGACGAATCAGATTCAGCTCGGAGTCTTGGAGGGGGTGGCGGTGAACAAGTCTCCCGCCGGGCACTTACACCATGAGCCTGCGAGCGCTGAATTCCGGCGGCTCCAGCCCGCCATCCGCGCCCGTCACCGTGACGATCCCGGGACCCTGTTCGGGCCCGCCGGCGGCGCCGTCGAACTTCCTGGCCTACAGTCGTCGGGACGACGGTCTACGTCGTGTGGCGATCGCACCGCTTACGGGTCCCGCCGCGGCGACGTACCTGTTGAGCGTCACCGGGCTCGATTCGTCGGCAGCTTTCCCTCTCTCGCGCGGTCGCTCAGTGGCACTGCCGGTCCGGGGTCCTACACGCTCACGGTGACCGCGCTGAACGCCTGCGGGGCGAGCGCGCCGACGCCAGCGCAGACGGTGCAGGTGCCCTAGCAACGGGCGTTGGTCACGGCGCAGCGTTTACACGGCGAACTTCAGCGATCAGCGCCGTGAGTTCGAGCGGTCGTGATGCGTCACCTGGCCGAGCGAGCCCGCGCTCGCCCAATGCCCGGCTTTGTAGATCCGGATACCGACGCTGCGCGTCTCGGAGATGAGCGTCCCATCGGCGGTGTAGCGCAGGTAGCCGCCAAGCGTATGCGCCTTGTCGTGCGTCGAATGCACCGTGACGGGGCGCGTCGGGCGATCGCGTGTATAGGCGTACTCGCCGACGGAGCCGCCAGCCAACTCCGCGAATTCGGCGAGGTTCGTCTCGATCGCTCGATTGCGACTCGCTTCGGTTACGACGGAGACGTTCAACCGGCTCGTCACGCCCTTCGTGCGCCAGCCGCGCATCGGACGACCCTCGCGGGCATCGCGCGATCGCTCGCGCGGACCATATCCAAACGACACACTGGCCGTACGAGTGCCGATCGGCAACGGCTGCTCGTAGGACCCTCGGCCCGTGCGCGGGTCGTTGAGAATCGCTTCGTTGCCGTACCCGAAGGCCGCGAGGTAGTTCTGATTACCGCGGATGTCGGCCGCCTCCGCGTCGGGGTAGGTCACCCCGATGAAGTCCACTTCGTGCACGATGGTCGACGCGAGCTGAATGCCCCATCGACCGTCGTTGTTCGTGACCGAGTAGATGCCGTCGCAGAGCAGCAGCTTGTGACCATCTGGGGTGAAGCGCGTGAATGACAGCGTAAACACGCCGCCGACCGGGCAGTAGAGACACACGTTCATATCTCGAGCAGATCGTATGAACCGGGCATCAGCCGGCTCTTGCCTTTGCCCGTCACGTTGAGCGAGGGCGGTGGGCGCTGCCATCAAATCAGCCGCCCGGTCAATGACGATGGGCTCGATATCCTCGTAGAGCGCGAATGGGAAATGCAGCGTGCTGGCGATGCCGTCGAGATTGCGTTCGCTGAGCGCGGTGAAATAGTCGGTCACGAGGCGAAAGCCGTTCGAGACGGCTGCCGCAAAGCTGACGCGGAACCGTGAATCGAGCTGCGCGCCCGGGCCGAGCGTCGCCGGCCGCGCGAATTCGTCGTTGCCAGCCTGCGGCGGCCCCCCGCCCTGCGCGAACACCGGGAGGGTGAGGCGGGACACGGCGGCGCCGACCGTCCCCACTGTTGCCGCGGCGCGGAGTGTCCGCCCGAACTGCCGACGATTCAGCCGCTGCACCGTCGTTGTCGCATCGCCCTTCGAGTGGATGGTCATCGTGGTCAGCTCCTGCGGGCGTGAGCTTAGCGCACATCGTGGCTTCCGCCTTCAGGCGGAAGGCCACCGGAACGAAGGTCCGACGGCCAAGCAGATTATTTTGGCGACCGGACGTTCGAGGGATCTGGCGTGGCGATTCCGGTCCGCAGCCGCTCGAGCGCGTATCGCATCAGCTCTTCGACGCCACCCGGCTCGCGCAGCTGGCCATCGATGGCGAGCATGGCCACGCCGTGCACGACCGCCCATACGAACCTCGCCATCAGCACGGTGTCGTCGCCGCGCACGACCGCCTCGCGCTGCAGCGCGGCGAGGGCGTTCACGAGCGCCTGGAAGGCCCCCGTGGCTTCGGCGGCCAGCTCGGGCTCCCTCGCCTCCGGGTCGACGAAGCCGCCGAACATCACGCGATAGTGCGCCGGGTTGGCGACCGCGAAGCGAACATAGGCAACACCCATCGACTGGAACGCCGCGTCGTCCGCGGCCGCCTTCCTCCCACGCCGTGACGAGCTGCTGGCGCAGCGTGCGAAACCCTTCCGTGGCGACGGCCGTCAGCAACGCGCGCTTGTCGGCGAAGTGTCGGTAGAGCGCCGTACGCGAGACGCCGAGCCGGGCCCCGATTTCGCGCAGGGTCAGCCCGTCGACGCCTTCGGCGCGGATGGTGGCGAGCGCTTCGTCAAGGAGTGCGCGGCGCAGGTTGCCGTGATGGTAGGGGCGGCGCGGCTTGCGGGCCGCCCGCGTCGATCGGGCCATGCAACCTCATCTTACCGGACAGGTGTTGACATCGTCAACATCGAGCGATATTCTTATGTTGACGATGGCAACATTGAAGGAGTCGCTCATGGATTCAACACAACGACGCTATTCAGTCTGCCGCGGGGACTCGAGCTGCCGCGCTGCTCGATCGCCTGTGGCGTGCGAGCCCGCCGCTGACGGCGGTGGGAACGCTGATGCTCGTCGTGGCCGGCGCGTCGCTGGTGGGCGATGCTCGTCGATCCGCGCATCATTACCGGCGCACCCGCCTGGCTCAAGCCGTTCAAGTTCGCGATCTCCACCGCCATCTACAGCCTCACGCTCGCGTGGATCTTCGGCTGGCTGTCGGACTGGCCGCGCGTCCGCCGCGTCGTCGGCTGGACGACCGCGATCGTGTTCGTGCTGGAGGTGGCGATCATCGATGCGCAGGCCTGGCGCGGAACGACCAGCCACTTCAACGTGTCGACGATGCTCGATGCGACGCTGTTTGCCATCATGGGCGGTGCGATCCTGCTGCAGACGCTGGTGAGTGTGGCGGTCGCCGTCGCGCTGTGTCGGCAGCGGTTCACCGACCAGGCACTCGGATGGGCTCTCCGTCTCGGCATGACGCTGACCATCGTCGGCGCGCTGACCGGCCCGCTGATGACGCGTCCCACGGCGGCGCAGCTTGCGGACGCGCGCGCGGGTGCGGGCATGCCGACGGTGGGCGCGCATTCGGTCGACGGCGTGGACGGCGGTGCTGGTGTGCCGGTGACCGGGTGGAGCCGGGAGCACGGTGACCTGCGCGTTCCGCACTTCATCGGCCTGCACGCGGTCCAGGCGCTGGCGCTCATCGCGGTCGGCCTGCGGCGGTGGCGCCGGCCCGAGACCGTTCGCGTCAGGGCGATGCTGGCGGCCGCAGCAAGCTATGCGTCCCTGTTTCTATTGCTGCTGTGGGAGGCGCTGCGCGGACAAAGCGTCGTGGCGCCCGATGCGACGGCCCTCGCGTCGATTGCGATCTGGGCTGTGGTCACCGCGATCGTGCTTGGCTGGATCAGCCTCAGCCCGCACGGTGCCTCGCGCGAGGGCTTGGATCGGATGGCCGTATGACAGCCGAGCAACTCTTTTCGATTCTGAACATCGCTACCGTGGCAGCGTGGCTAGCGCTGGTGTTCCTGCCGCGGGTGCGTTGGACGGCGACTGTCATACCAGTGGTGATGCCGTGCCTGCTCGCAGTCATCTACGTGATTCTTGTGGCTTCCACGCTGACTCAGAGCGAGGGCGGGTTCTCGTCATTGGCGGGCGTGCGGGCGCTGTTCGACAATCCCTGGTTGCTGCTGGCCGGGTGGACCCACTACCTGGCATTCGACCTGTTCATCGGCGGGTGGGAAGTGCGCGACGCGCAGCGGCGCGGCATCCCCCACCTGCTCATCGTGCCGGCACTGGTTCTGACGTTCCTCTTCGGGCCGGCGGGCTTGTTGCTCTATCTGGCAATCCGATGGTTCGCGCCTGACAAAAGGGTGCCGACTTTGCCGGCGGCCGCGTAGTCGCAGCGGCTTTGATCACGCCCGCTCGTGCGGTCGCGTCGCGTGGCGCAACAAGTGGCGATGCCACTTGTCTCGGTGTGTGGTCACCTGCAGCGGCTTGTGCCTGACCGCGAAGAATGTGGCGCGGCCCGGTCGGTACTCGATTGGATCGAGGGGTACACCACCCCGACGAGCCTCGCTCGGAACCTCGTGAACGCCATTCGGGCGCCGCGGAAAGAGTTCGTCGCCATCACAGGCGGCGGACACTTCGCCGTGTTCATGAAAATGGATGCGTTTCTGAAGGCACTCGTTCCCCGGGTGCGCCCGTTGGTCCAGTGAGGGTGCTGGCTGATCTCGTGCGGTCGGTGGTGAGCGGTGTTCTGCTGGGAGTGATGGCCCGCATCGTCATGCGCGGCGTCGCCATCGAAGCGGACCTGCCCGGCCACGAGTGTAATCTGTCAAGCGACTGATCGCTGTTTTCGCCTCCGCCGAACCATGTGACGCTCGCGGCATAATAGCGGGTCCGCTCCGATGCGGAGATCGACATGAGCAGAGCCGCATCCGTCCTCCTCATCAGCTGTGTTGTGAGCACTCTGGCCGCCGACCGGCAGTCGCAGGTCTCTGCGATCACACTCTTCGAAAATGCCAGACTGATCGCCGGTGATGGACGAGCGCCGTTCGAAAACGGCTCGTTTGTCGTCGAGAACGACCGATTCACGCGTGTCGGCAAAACGGGCGAAGTACAGGCGCCTCGGGGAGCGCTTCGCGTGGATTTGACCGGCAAGACGGTCATTCCCGCGCTGGTCGATGCGCACTCGCACATCGGCTACATGAAGGACCTCACCAGCGGGCCCGAAAACTATACGCGCGAGAACATCCTCGATCACCTGCATCGCTTCGCCTACTTCGGCATTGCCGCGAGCCAGGCGATGGGCTCCGATTTTGGCGAGCTGCCGTTTGCGATCCGAGACGAAGTGCACGCCGATGCCGCACGGTTTCTGACGGCCGGTCGCGGCCTCGCACCGCTCGCCGAGATACGTCCCGATAACATGCGCCACGCCGCGTACGCCGTGACGACCGAGCAGGGAGCACGCGCCGCCGTTGAAGAGCTCGCGCGGCGGAATGTGAAGATCATCAAGACCTGGGTGGACGATCGCGGAGGCACGATCCAGAAACTCACGCCAGCCCTCTATCGCGCGATCATCGATGAGGCGCATCGACGGAACGTTCGTGTGGCCGTTCACGCGACCGATCTCGAAGACGCCAAGGACTTGCTGCGACACGGCGTAGACGTCCTCGCGCATATGGTCAGCGACGTGGATGACGAGTTGGTGACGCTGTTCAAGCAGCATCCGAACACCGCGGTGTTGACCGCGCTCGGTGGACCACGCCGCGTGATTTATGCGCCTTGGCTCAATCCACCGCATCCGCTCGTGACCGAGACCGTGTCATCGGCGCAGGTCAAGCGACTGCAGGATCGGCTGGCGAGGTCAACGGCTGAGGAAGTCGATCGCGGACGTCAGGCGTGGGCGCGCGTGGCGCACGGCATCACGAGACTCAACGCAGCGGGCGTGAAGATTGGCGCCGGCACCGATGGTGGCGGCCAGACCGGCGATCAGTTCGTCGGCTGGACGATGCACACCGAATTGGAGAATATGGTCGCGGCCGGTATGACACCGGCGGCGGTCCTGGTGGCGGCCACGCGCACATCCGCGGAGATACTCGGACTCGAGGATCTCGGCATGGTCGCGCCGCACAAGAGCGCCGACTTCGTCGTGCTCGACGCCAATCCGTTGGATGACATCACCAACACGAGAAGAATCGCCGATGTTTTCTTGCGCGGCCGCAAGGTCGATCGGGTGAAGCTGCGCGCAGACTTCGCACGAGCGGGAAAGGGCAGCCGATGAAGCGGCGCATGTTGGTTCGCCGTTCGGCGAGACTTCACGGCCGCAGTTGATCGGTGCTCTCTAGCGACAGGAAAGGTGCTGCCGATGTCGAGAGTGTTGATACTGGTCGCGGTCCTGGCCTGGACGTCCATCGCAGCCCAGAGCCCTTCGGGCACCACCGGTGGTCCTGTCCACCGTAGCCTTGGCGAAGGTGGAGAGTGGCCGACCTACGGCGGCGATCTCGCCAATACGCGCTACTCACCCCTCGACCAAATCACCGCCGACAACTTCGGCAAGCTGGAAGTCGCGTGGCGTTTCAAGACCGATAGCCTCGGTCCACGTCCCGAATACAAGCTGGAGTCGACGCCGCTGATGGTCAACGGGCGCCTCTTTTCGACCGGTGGTACCCGCCGCGCGGTGGTCGCATTGGACGCCGCAACCGGTGAACTGCTGTGGATGCACAGCCAGCACGAGGGCGCACGCGGTCAGGCGGCGCCGCGTCAACTATCGGGTCGCGGCCTGGCGTATTGGAGTGACGGCAAAGAGGAGCGCATTCTGTACGTGACGCCGGGTTACCGGCTTGTGGCACTCGACGCGCGAACGGGTCAGCTCGTGGCCGGCTTCGGCCAGAACGGCGTCGTCGACTTGAAACAGGATTTCGACCAGGAGCTCGATCTCACGAGCGCGCCGGTGGGTTTGCATGCGACACCGCTGGTCGCGAGCGACGTCGTCATCGTCGGCGCAGCATTCGAAACCGGCGCAAATCCGAGAAGCAAGGCCAACGTCAAGGGCTACATCCGAGGCTTCGATGTGCGTACCGGCAAACGGTTGTGGATCTTTCACACGATTCCGCGGCCTGGCGAGTTCGGCAACGAGACCTGGTTGGAGAACTCGTGGGCCTACACCGGCAACACTGGGGTGTGGGCGCAGATGTCGGCGGACGAAGATCTCGGCCTGGCGTACCTGCCGACTGAGCTGCCGACGCACGACTACTACGGCGGCCTGCGTCCCGGTAACAACTTGTTCAGCGAGAGCATCGTCGCCGTCGATTTGCGGACCGGCCAACGGAAGTGGCACTACCAGCTGGTGCATCACGGGATCTGGGACATGGACATTCCGGCGGCGCCGATTCTGGCGGACATTACCGTGAATGGCCGCGCGCTCAAGGCGCTGGCGCAACCGACCAAGCAAGCCTTTCTGTATGTACTCAATCGAGAAACAGGCGAACCGGTCTGGCCGATCGAGGAACGTCCGGTGCCAAAGGGCGACACACCGCGCGAGTGGTACTCGCCGACGCAGCCGTTTCCGACCAAGCCGCCGCCGTACGACGGCCAGGGTCTTTCGATTGACGACTTGATCGACTTCACCCCCGAGCTTCGCGCCGAAGCGGTGAAGCTGGTCTCGCGCTACCGGCTCGGCCCGATTTTCACGCCGCCGTCGGTGAGCCACGTCAACGGTCCAATTGCGACTCTGACGATGGGCGCGCAGGCAGCCGCATCCAACTGGCCGGGCGCATCGTTCGATCCGGAAACGCATACCATCTTCGTCGCCTCGCAGACAGCCGTGGCGACGCTCGGTTTGGTTGCGCCACCGCCCGGACGATCGGACATGCCGTACTTTCAAGGGACGGTGCTGACGGGCGCGCGGCTCACCGGCGGGACTGGCTCCGATGCGGGTCTTGCGGTCCCGGCGGCGTCAGCGACGCCGACAAGCCCGGTCGGCGAAGGCGGTGGCGGTAGTGCCCTGACGGTTCAGGGCCTTCCGTTAATCAAGCCGCCTTACAGTCGAATCACCGCGATCGATCTCGACAAGGGCGAATTCCGCTGGCAGGTGCCGTTTGGCGCCACGCCGGACGCGATCCGCAATCACCCCGCGCTCAAGGGTTTGAATCTTCCACCGCTCGGCCGCCAGGGCAACAACTCCGGGACGCTGGTGACCAAGACGCTGCTCATCGCGGGTGAAAGCAACTACGGGCCGACGCCCCAGGGTCAGAGAGGCGCGATGCTGCGCGCATTCGACAAGGCCACTGGCAAGGAAGTCGGCGCGGTGTTCATGCCCGCGCCACAAAGTGGCTCGCCCATGACCTATCTGATCAACGGCAAGCAATTCGTGGTCGTGGCCATCAGCGGCGGTTCATACTCGGGCGAGCTGCTGGCGTTCAAGCTGCCGTGAAGACGACTCGTTTACATGACGTTGATGACGATCTTGCCCTTGTGATCGGCAGCGCCAAAGCGCCGGAAGGCGTCCGCAATATCGGCGAGCTTGTATTGCTTATCGATGACCGGCGCCAGCTTGCCAGCTTCGAACAGCTGATTGATGTACGGAAGGTCCTTGTTGGGCTTCAAGCCGACGACGCGCACGTGCTTGCTGGAGAGTCGCGAAATCAACGGACCCAGGGTCGCGGTCTGTAGCAGGCGCGGGATGTCACCGCCGACCGTGGCATACGTGCCGTGCGGACTGAGCGCTCGCGCGTAGGCAAACGGCGAACGGTTGGTTTTCACATCGAGGATCAGATCGTAAGACTTCCCGTTTCTCGTGAAGTCTTCCCTGCGGTAGTCGATGACGCAATCGGCGCCCAGGGCACGCAGCATGTCCAGCTTTTCCGCCTTATCGACTGCGGTCACCTCCGCGTTGTGAAGCTTGGCGATTTGAAGGCCGAACGTACCGACGCCACCGCCTGCTCCGTTCAGCAGCACCTTCTGGCCCTGCCGAATGCGACCGACATCGATGAGACCTTGCACCGCCAGCATGCCCGCTTGCGGGATGGCCGCGGCCTGCTCGAACGTCATGCTGGCCGGCTTGTACGCAAGGCATGCCTCCGGCGCACACGCGTACTCTGCAAACGCACCGAAGCCCCGCATGCACAAGTCGCCGTACACCTCATCGCCGACTCGCAACGTCTTGACCTGCTCGCCTACGGCCGCGACACGCCCGGCGATATCACAGCCGATGATGTGCACCTTCGGCCTGAAGAGACCATGAAGCAGGCGAGTCACCAACGATTGGCCGCGAAGCATCTCCCAGTCCCAATCGTTGAGAGAGGCCGCGTGCACGCGGACGAGGACTTGATCGGCCGTGGGCGTTGGCGTGGGCACGTCTCGGAGTTCGAGAACATCCGGTCCGCCGTAGCGTGTCAGAACAATTGCCTTCATTTTCAGCGGACCCACTGCTGTCGATCTACCGTGATGTCTGCTCCACTGGGGAGAACGACCAAGGCCTTTCTGGCTCATGCAGCGTCCGCACCACACCGATACAGTTTGGGAATAGGCCAGGAATGCGGAAAGCGGGAAATAATAGCTCACTGATGATTAGCCGTTCCTCCTGTGCCGGCATCTGCCTGGCTGCGATTTGCGCAATTGATTTTTCTCGACGTCAGCCTCCGTCCCGTGGTCGCCCAATCGACGCAAGGCGGTGCCCTGCCATTGGAACCAGCGCTCAAGAGTGGTGCGAGCGTGACACCGGCGTTCGAAGGGTGGTACGAGAATCCCGATGGCAGCTATTCGCTGCTCGTCGGCTACTACAATCGCAACACCGCGGAAATGCTCGACATCCCGGTCGGGCCGCTCAACAAGATCGAGCCCGGTGAACCGGATCAGGGTCAGCCAACGCACTTCGAAACCGGCCGCCAGTGGGGCGTGTTCGTCATCAGGGTCCCGAAAGACTTCGGCAACAAAGCCGTGAGGTGGACGATCGAGGCGAACGGCGAGCGACAGTCGGTGCCGTTGACACTTAACAAGAGTTACTCAGTGACCCCGTTCAAGGAAGCTGGGATGAGCAATTCGCCACCAAAGTTGACCTTCGTGGAGAATGGGCCCAAGCTGATGGGGCCGCCGGTGGGCATCGCGGCGGAGCTGACCGGCACGGTCGGCGAGGCCGTGCCCATCGCCGTTTCTGTCGAGGACGACCAAGGTCTCGGACGCACGAAGTCCACGACCGTCAGCACGGTGTCGTTTCACAAGTATCGTGGGCCCGGCGCCATCAAGTTCGACAACACGCGCGTGTTGGCGAAACAGCAAGGCGAGCGCGTCAGCGTCAAGGCCATCTTTGACAAGGCTGGCGAGTACATCGTCCGCGTGCAGGCGAACGACGAGTCCGGCGAAGGCGGCGGTGGGTTTCAGTGTTGTTGGACCAACGCTCTCGTGAAGGTCACGGTGAAATAGCAGCCCGTAGCTTCCGCCTTTAGGCGGAAGAAGAATGCGAAGAATGGAGTCAACGGACATGGGCCGGTTATTGAATACAGGTGGTGGTGGGGGCAGCCATCGCGTTCGTTGCGCTGGGATCGCCCGCGACGGCAGCGACGTCCGAGGTGCCCGCCGCACCAACGTTCACGAAGGACATCGCGCCGATTTTCCAGGCCAAGTGCGAAGCCTGCCACCGGGCCGACTCGATGGCCCCGATGTCGCTGAAAACCTTTGCCGAAGTCCGGCCCTGGGTGCGGTCCATTCGCGTGCGCGTCGCCGACCGTCAGATGCCGCCCTGGCAGATCGAGCGCAGCGTGGGGATCCAGAAGTTCAAGAACGATCGGTCGCTCACCGACGAGGAGCGGCTGACGGTGTTGAAGTGGATCGACGACGGCGCCCCGCAGGGCGACCCGAAGGACATGCCGCCGCCCGTGAGCTGGCCCGAGGATCAGGGGTGGAACTTCGCCGCGCAGTTCGGTCAGAAGGAGCCTGATTTGATCGTCAAGTCAGAGCCCTTCACGATGCCCGCGCTGGCCCAGGACGCCTGGGATCATCGCGTGACGCAGTCCGGCCTGACCGAACCGCGCTGGGTGCGTGCGATTGAGATTCGACCGTCCACGGTCAAAGGTCGCCGCATCACCCATCATGCAATTGCCTATCTCCAGCAGCAGGAAGGCGCCGCGACGGGCACTCCGGCACCGGGCGGTTTCGGTGGATTTTTCATGGAGTGGGCCGTCGGCAAGCAGGGCGAATTGATGCGTCCGGATACTGGCAAGCTGTTGCTGCCGGGATCGTCGTTCCGATGGGACATCCATTACTCACAGGCCGGCGAAGAGATCACCAGCCAGGTGGAGATGGGCCTCTACTTCTACCCGAAGGGAGAAGAGCCGAAGTACCGAACCTCATTGTCCCTCGTGCCGGCAGCGCTCGGCACGATGGACATTCGCCCGAACACCGTGTCACTCGTCGAAGGGTTCACGGCACTGCGCGACAACGCGCGGATCGAGAGTTTCCAGCCACACATGCACTTGCGCGGCAAGGCGATGATGGTCGAAGCAATCCTGCCCGGCGGCCAGAAGCAGGTCCTCAGCTACGTCAAGGACTTCAATTTCAACTGGATGACGACCTACGTGTACGCCGACGATGTCGCGCCACTGCTGCCGAAAGGCACGCTCTTGAAGGTCACGGCGTGGCACGACAACACGGCGGCGAAGAAGAGCAATCCGGATCCGAACCAGTGGGTGGGATGGGGCGATCGCACCGTCGACGAAATGGCGCACGCCTGGATCAACATCGTCTACATGACCGACGACGACTTCAAGGTCGAGCAAGAGAAGCGTCGCGCGTCGACGACAACGCAGCAGCAATAGACTCCGGCATTTCGGAGGCAGCCTCGCCGTGACGGGAACGACGCGCCATCCCGATCGAGCGTTCACCGCGCGCGAGCGCGTGTTTTTCCCCCAACATCCGAATCTAGGGTGCAGCGCTCACACAACTCACTCCGGCTTGCGAGGGTACGGAAAATGCTAGAATGCCCGCGCGAATCAACCGGAGGCTGACGCTCCCAGACCTTTCAGCAAGAACGTAGAGCGGGAGCCAGGCGTCCATCATGGCCACCTGGAAGTGGACGTGAAACAACGTTTCAATCTGGCTGCCGCTCTTCTTGCTGCCGTACTACTAGCCGCGATCACCGCCAGCGCGACTGACACGCGCGCGACCAGCTCTGCAGGTGCTTCGGAAAAACAGGCGCCTTCGCAAGCCCCACAGCCGCCTGCCCAGACGACTCCCCCGCCGACGCCCGCGACCACACAACCCGGCTATGCCGGCAGCGACACGTGCGTTCTCTGTCACACCACTCAGGGTGACACGCTCAAGGGCACGGCTCATGGCCAGGTGCATAACCCCCGCTCTCCAGCGGCGGCGCAAGGGTGCGAGAGCTGCCACGGGCCAGGACAGGCGCATGTCGACGACGAGGCGAAGGGCAACATCATCAGGTTTCAGGCGTTGTCGCCCGCACGCGCGAGTGAGACATGTCTTACGTGTCACAACCGAGGCACGCACGCCGGCTGGGAGAGCAGCGTGCACGAGTCGCGGAACCTTTCGTGCACCACGTGTCACAGTGTCCACCAGCCGCAATCTGCCGAAAGCCAGCTGGTGAAGCGCACGGAGACCGCGTTGTGCGCCACGTGTCACCGGGTGCAGGTCGCCAAGACCGAGCGCGCGGTGGCGCACATGCCGGTGCGCGAGGGCAAGATGTCGTGCTCGACGTGCCACAACCCGCACGGCTCGATCAGCAACGTGAAGGCGCTGCGCGTCGGGAGCTCGGTTCACGAAGCCTGTACGACCTGCCACACCGAGATGCGCGGACCGGTGCTGTGGGAGCATGCCCCGGTCCGGGAGAACTGCGCGACGTGCCACGATCCTCACGGCTCGTCGAACGACCGGATGTTGAACGTCCGCATGCCGATGCTCTGCCAGCGCTGTCACGTCGCCACCCGGCATCCGGCGTCGATTTACGACAACAACGCGATTACGGTGAGCAAGAGCAATCGGATGTTCGGGCGCTCGTGCGTGAACTGCCATTCGAACATCCACGGGTCGAATCATCCATCTGGCCAGTTCTATATGAGGTAGGTCGGCCGATATGCGCGCCCTTTCGTTGTTGAGTCTGGTGACGTCGCTCGCCTGCCTGCCCGCGGTGGCGGCAGCACAGACGCCGGCACAGACGTCGGCACAGACGCCGCCCGCAGACGCCGACGCCGCCACAGACACCGGCGCCACCCGCCGAAGCACAGGCCCCTGCGGTCGAGGAAATGCGCAGCCTGTTCGATCCCGCACCACGGCAGTTCCAGATCGGCGGCAGGCTGAGCAGTGTCTCAGGCGATCCCGCGCGCTGGCAGCGCTACGAGGACCTGCGAGACGGCCTGCTGTTCACCGATGCCCGCTACGAGCATATGCGGGAGGACACTGGACAGTTCTTCCGTGTAAGCGCTGACAAAGTCGGGTGGCGCGACCAACGGTTCACGGGCCTGTTCGAACGTCCCGGCTTGTTCCGCGTCAGCGGGTTCTGGGACGAAATCCCGCAGTTCTACAGCATCGATACGCGCACGGCATACACGACGGCCGATCCGGGCGTGCTGACCATGCCCGACGCGACCCAGCTGTCAATCCAGAACGGTCAGGCGAACCTGAATGCGTATGTGCCGATTTCGCCCCAATTCGACCTACGGGAGCGGCGCGACGTGGGCGTGGCGAAGCTCTTGGTCACCCCCACACCCAACCTGGATCTTTCCACGACGTACCGCATGCAGCGTCACGTCGGCGAGCTGCCGTGGGGGGCAAGCTTCGGCTTCAGCAACGACGTCGAGGTGCCGCTGCCGTACAACTCTCGCGCCAACGATCTGAACATCGGCGCCGAATGGACCAACCAGCGCCACATGCTTCGCGTGGCCTACGACGGGTCGTGGTTCGACAACCACGACGACACGCTCGTCTGGGACAGCCCACTGCGCCGCGACGATGCCGTGGAGTTGCCGGGACGGGGTCGCATGTCGCTCTGGCCGTCGAACCAGGCCCAAACCGTGAGCTTCGGCGGCTTCACCAAGCTCGCGCGCCGAACCCAGCTCACTGGATTCCTCTCTTACGGAGTGTGGACCAACGACTCGACGCTGCAGCCGTTCACGATCAACACCGCGCTGCCGACGCTGCCGCTGCCCCGTCAGACGACGGAGGGCGAGGCGCAGGTCTTCTCGACCAATCTCAGCCTGGTGTCGCGGCCGCTGGAAAACTTGCGGCTGAGCGCGCGGCTGCGCGTGTACGATTTCGCCAACGAGACCCCACACGCCGCCATCCCGCAGTTCGTCAGCTACGACTCGGAGGTGAGCGACTCGCTGCTCACCGGTCCGGAGGTGTACGCGCACAACCGGCAGACATTTACGGGGGATGCCACCTGGACGGGGTTCTCGCACTTCGCGCTGGGGGTCGGATATACGCACAACGGCAGCGGCTACGACTTTCGCATCTTCGAGGACACCAGCGAAAACGTCCTGACGCTGACCGCCGATGCCGTCGGACTGCCGCGCGGCACCGTGCGGGCACAGCTCGAGATCGCCGATCGCACCGGCTCGGGTCTCAACGAGGATCTCCTGGTCCAGATCGGGGAGCAGCCGGCGATGCGGCACTACGACCTCGCCGACCGGTCGCGCACGAAGTTCACTGGTCAGTTCGACTTCGTCATCAACGACGAATGGGCGCTCAACGCGTCGGCCGGCTTGGGCCAGGACGACTACGACGAGAGCTACTTCGGCCTCCAGGAATCGTCGTTCGAAATTTTCGGTGTCGGCGTTGATTATCTGAACCCCACCGGCCTTGGCGTGGGCGCCAGCTACAACTACGAGCACTACAATGGATTCCACACGTCCCGCTCGGCGAGTCCTGGCGAGCAGGCCGTGGATCCCACGCGAGACTGGACGACGGACTCGAGCGAGCGGGTCCACTACTTTTCCATCTATGTCACGCCGCCACGCATTGGACGCAACACCGAAGCGCGGCTCTCATACGACTTGGCCGACGCTCGCGCCACGTATGTGTATGGCCTCGCGCCCGGAAGCCCCTTGACGCCGCCGGTGCCATTGCCGGAGGCGTACAATAAGCTGCAGGATTTTCGTCTCGACGTGCGGCATCGTCTCAACGGCCGCCTCGCCCTCACGCTGGCATACCGGTACGAACCATCGCGGGTCTTCGATTTCGCGCTCGACCCGAGCGTGGTCGACGGCATCGTACAGCCGAGCTCGCTCGTCCTCGGATACGTGTATCGTCCTTACACAACACATTCGGGCGTCGTCGGCTTACTGTATGCCTGGTAGCGACGGCGAATTGATGCTCACCAGCCCACGGAGGTCAACGATGTCACTCGCACTGCGCACCACGATGATCGGCACGACGGTCGGCATGCTGCTCCTGGCAGCTCAAGCGACAGCGGCGGCGGAACAGGATGCCGCCAAGGGCCAGGCGGTCTACGCGGCGCAGAAATGCTCCGTCTGTCACTCGATCGAGGGCAAGGGCAACAAGGCGAATCCGCTCGACGGCGTGGGCTCGAAGTTGTCGGCCGAAGATATCCGGAAGTGGATCACCACTCCCACCGAGATGACGAAGCAGACCAAGTCCACGAAGAAGCCGCCGATGGTGGCCAAGTACGACAAGCTGCCCGCCGCAGACCTCGACGCGCTGGTCGCTTACATGCAGAGCCTGAAGTAGCCAGGTCTCCGTGCCGCTGAGCTCGCTCCTTCGCCACCCCGTTTCAATCGTCGGAGCTTTGATCACGACGGCTGCGGCCGTCGTGTTCCTGACGATGGCGGTGGCGGCGGCGGCCGGTCTCTTCAACAATCCATACGCCGGCCTGGTCATCTTCATCGCGTTGCCGGCGATCTTTCTCCTCGGGTTGTTGCTGATGCCGCTGGGCCACTGGCTCATGCAGCGCAAGCTGCGGCGCGATCCCACGGCCGTGGCGGAGTGGCCGGTCCTGGACTTCCGCGTCGCGTCGGTTCGTCGTACCGCGCTCGTCATTACAGCGCTCACGGCCGTCAATGTCACGATTCTGCTGTTGGCCGGTTACGGCAGCCTGCGCTGGATGGAATCGCCCTCGTTCTGCGGGCAGACTTGCCACACGCCGATGCGCCCGCAGTTCTCAGCCTGGCAGCAGACGACACACTCACGCGTCGACTGCGTGCAGTGCCACATCGGAGAGGGTGCACGGGCCTTCGTCCGCTACAAGCTGGCAGGTGTGCGTCAGCTCGTGCACGTCGTCGGCAACAACTACCCACGTCCGATTCCCGCGTCGATGGCCGACCTGCGGCCGGCGCTCGAGGTGTGCGGCCACTGCCACGACCCTCGCATGGACTTTGGCGAGAGGCTCCGCGTGTCGCGCGAGTATGCGGACGATGAAGCCAACACCGAGACGGTGACGGTGCTGCGGATGCACGTTGGCGGGCCTGGACAACCGACGTCTTCTGGCCGCGCAATCCATTGGCACGCCGATCCCTCTGTGAAGATCGAGGACGTCGCGACCGACCCCGATCGGCAGACGATCCCGTACGTGAAGGTGACGCGCGGGGACGGACGCGTCACCGAGTACACCGCCGATGCGACGAAACCGGCCGAACGGCCAGCAGGCATGGTGCGCAACATGGACTGCATCGACTGTCACAATGCGGCCGCGCATCGCATCTCGCCCACCGCGGAACAGGCCGTCGACCGCGCGATTGCCAGTGGACTGGTCGATCGACAGCTGCCATTCGTGCGGAGGGAGGCGGTTCGTCTGGTCAGCAGCCACCAGGCCGACGAGAACGCGGCGCTGCAAGCCATCGAGCAGGAACTACGACAGTTCTACACGTCACGCGGCTCGGGAGTGGATCCGCGTGTTCTCGCCACCACCATCGACGGAGTCAGAGGCGTCTATCGACACAATGTCTTTCCCGACATGAAGGTCGGATTCGGGGTGTACCTCGACAACCTCGGGCACATCACGTCGAGCGGTTGCTTCCGGTGTCACGACGATTCACATACGGCCCCGGACGGGTCGACGATCAGCGCAAGCTGCGAGTACTGCCATACCCAGGTCGAGAACCCCGTTCTGAGCGCGGCATCGAGTGCTATTCCCGGTAAATGACGGGTGAGCTTGTCAGGTTCCAAGGTCGTACAGCGACGACGCCATGAGGATCAAGGCACGCGTGATCTGTCTACTTTAGTGGCTTGTTGCCGACGACCAGCAGATACTCGTAGGCAATCTCCACTGGTCCCGTCGCTCGACCCTGGTTCCAGCGAATGACCGCTTCGAGGAACCGCCGATCGAGTTCGGCTCGCCGCTCCGCTGCGTCCTCCAGACTTGCACGAATCGCGACCAGAGGACCAAACGCTTCCATGAACAGTCGGCAATAGTCCTCAGGGCTCGGCGCGCGCTCGATATACGTATGTCGACTGAGGGTGAGCGGGCTGACCCGGCTGCCGAAACGCGCGCGCACATACTCTTCGCTCCCCCATCGCACCGGAGGATCCGCTCCTGGTGGCGGCGCCGGCGCGTAGGGTGCCAGCAGGGCGAAGAACTCGCCGCCCGTGCCTTCTGGCGTAAAGCTGATCAGTCCGATGGTTCCGCCCGGTCGGCAGACGCGTACGAGCTCATCAGCCACTGCCCGATGATCTGGCGCAAACATGGCGCCGAAGCACGAGGTCACCACGTCGAACGTGCTGTCGTCGAAGGGGAGCCCTTCCGCGTCGCCTTCGATCCACTCCAGGTCCACGCCGGCCGCCGCGGCTCCGCGTCGGCCGTGCGCGAAGTGTTCCGGCGTCAAGTCGCATGCGACGACCGACGCGCCTTTCATCGCAGCACGGATGGCGACGTTCCCTGTGCCGGCGGCCACGTCGAGCACACGGTGGCCCGGCCTGATGCCGCAGGCGTCCACCAGCACCGGCCCCAGTTCCCAGACGGTTGCGCGCGCGAACCGGTCGTAGTCGCCCATCGCCCACATCGCCCGATGGGCTGCCTTCACGGCGCTTTCACCCTGAGTCAATCTAGATGACATCGCTGCACCCATCACTCCTCATCGTCTGCAACAGGGGTGTTCGGCACTGGTGTAAACACATTCAAAATTATGAGTGAGCACCGATCGACGCCAGCCTCGTGCGTCCGGGTTGTTTGCTCTATCGTCCGGGGTATGCCTCACCGAGGTGTAGGATGGCCGCGATGGACGTCGATCCAACCGGCGCGACTGGTGTCGCAAAGACGTCTCTGGGGCCGGAGCTCTCGCATCACCCATCAGACACGTTGTCGGATGTGCTCGAAGTCGTACGGCTGACCGGTGCCCTTTTCTTCCTCGTCGATGCCCGCACGCCGTGGGTCGCAGAGGCACCGGCGTCAACGCATCTCATACCGGTGATCCTTCCGCGCGCACACCACGTCGTGTCGTATCACGTCGTTGCGGAGGGGGCTTGCTGGTGCGAGTCACCGGGGCTTGCCCCCTTGCGACTCGAAACGGGCGATGTGCTGATCGTCCCGCATGGACACGCATACCAACTCGCGACTGCGTGCGGCATGCGTACTGGCTGGACGCTGGATGATGCGCTCGGCTGGTTTCGGGCGATGGCCAACGGACAGCTCCCGTTCGTCGTCACCGAGGGCGGGGATGGGTCGGAGCGCATCCGGCTCGTGTGCGGCTTTCTGGGCTGCGATGCATTGCCGTTCAATCCGGTTCTGACAACGCTGCCTGCGCTATTACGAGTGCGCGTCCACGATGACTTCGGACCGCGGCTGAAAGCCCTACTCGAATTTGCGGTCGCGGAGTCGACCCACGCCCGCCCCGGCAGTCGGTCGGTGCTGCTCCGGATCGCGGAGCTCGTGTTCGTCGAGGTGCTCCGCAGTCATTTGACGACGGCGCCGGAAGGCGGTACGAGTTGGTTGGGCGGATTGCGAGACCCCGTCGTGGGGCGTGCGCTTGCGCGACTGCACGCCGAGCCCGCACGTGACTGGACGTTGCCGGAGCTCGCGCGCGACGTCGGAGCATCACGCTCGGTGTTGGCCGAACGTTTCACGTCCTTCGTAGGCCATCCGCCGATGCTGTACCTGACGCGCTGGCGGATACAGTTGGCCGCGAGCCGGCTCGCCGCGGGAGCCGCACCGGTGAGCGCGGTTGCCAGCGAAGTCGGCTACGAGTCCGAAGCGGCGTTCTGTCGCGCGTTCAAGAAGGTGACCGGTGTGACGCCGGCCTCGTGGCGCTCCTCTCCTGCCCTAAGAAACCACTGACTTCATCGATGAAGCGCGGCCACGCTGGCTCGTGCGACAGGATGAGGTGATTCTTGCTCTCCAGTGCCACGAAGCGCGCCTTGGGAATGGCGCGCGCCAATGCCACGCCGTGCTCGAATGGCACGCGAGCGTCTGCCCGACTGTGCAACACAAGGGTAGGTACTGCAACTCGAGGCAACAACTCCGTGACGTCGATGTCTCCAATGACGTGGAGCAGCCGAATCGCGGTTGCCGCTGATGCGGAGATGCGCTCAAGGTCATTGAACCACCGCATCTCTTCATGGGTAGCATCCGGGACGATGAGCGACGTGAACATCTGGCGGGCCGCGGGATTGTCCTGTCCCCACCCCTCTCGGATGAGCGTAATCGATGCTTCTGCCCGAGCCACATCCGTCGGGCTGCCGCGCTTGCGCCATCCCTAGAGCGAAACCGCCACACAAGACGAGGCGCGACACGCGTTCCGGGTGTCGAACGGCGTACGCAATGGCGACGGGGGCGCCCTGGGAGATGCCCAGCAACGCGAAGCGTGCGAGGCCGCAGTCGTCGACGACCGTCTCGAGGTCGCCGACGAAGGCTTCAAAGGAGAAGTCCGGAACATCTCGATCGGAGAGACCGGTCCCGCGCTCGTCATATCGCACGAGTTGGCAGTCCGCGGTGAGGCGATTGAACAAAGGGGACCATACCGGGCTCTGCCAGTCGAATTCGACGTGATTCAGCCAGTTGGCGGTCTTGACCAGCGGCACACCGCGACCCGCCGTTGCCACCGCCAGATGCACGCCATCCGATGTCCGGCAGAACGCAACGTTTTGCTGGACGGCCTGGGAACGTCCATTGGGCGATAGCATGGCGCCCGGCGCCGGGCTCGCGTTCGATTCTTCTCGAACGTTGCCCACGAAGCGGAACCCGCACCGCGGGACCGTTCGTATGAGCCGCTGCTCTGCGCCGTTATCACCGATGGCGCGCCGCGCCGCGCTGACTCGGCTGGTGAGCGCATCATCCGAGATGGATCGTCCATGCCACACCGCGTGTATGAGTTCTGCTTTGCTCACGACCCGCTCGCGGTGTCGTACCAGGTGGACCAGCAGGTCGAACACCTGCGGCTCGACATGGACCATCGTGCCCGCTCGATACAGTTCCCGCCGTTCACAGTGGACTTCACAGTCGTCGAATACGAACGTCATGGGCCGGCTCCCGAAAATCCGGATTTCCTCCAGCGATTCTCCAGGGTTCGTTCAGGACTTTCATGGACCTCTCGCGGCATTCTAGCGCCCCATGAAGAACACGCGGCCGTCCCGTCGAGACGTGCTCAGGGCTGCAGCGTGCGGGACAGGCTTCCTTGCGTCGTGGCGTCTCGCTGAGCTGGGGCAGCACATGAAACAAAGAGCCTTCGTCCTTGTTCATCCCGCCTGGCACGGCGGGTGGTGCTGGAAGAAGGTCGTCCCGCTTCTACGAACGCGCGGTCACGATGTGTTCACGCCCACACTCACCGGGCTTGGCGAACGGAGCCACCTCGCTCGCCCCGACATTGGCCTCGAGGCGCACGTCGGCGACGTGGTTGGTGTTCTGAAGCATGAGGATCTGCGCGACGTGGTCCTCGTCGGGCACAGTTCGTCCGGCGCGGTCATCACGGGTGTCGCGGATCGGGTTCCGGACCACATCGGACACATCGTCTATCTCGATGCGTTCGTGCCGGCAGACGGCCAGAGCGTGCTCGATCTCGTCGCCGCCGACCGACGGCAAATCCTGGAGGAATTGGCGAAGACCGAGGGCGGTGGATGGCTCCTGCCGCGTTTTGCGCCACCTCCGTGGGAGACGATCGTGCGCGACATGTGGGGCGTGACCGATGATGGCGACATCCGCTGGCTGGTGGAACGCCTGGGCCCCACGCCGTTTGGACATTTCAAGGATCCGGTGCAGCGCGTGAATCCCGCCGCCGAAAAGCTGCCGCGCACCTATATTCGTTGTCGCCGGTATCCGAGCGCCCGGTTCGATCAGCACGCCGAGATGGCCCGGCGCACGGCGTCTTGGCAGTATCGAGAGCTGGCGACTTCCCATCATCCTGCCATCACGGCGCCCGACAATCTGGCGGATCTGCTGTTGGAGCTTGCAGCGTAATCGTGCCGCGAAGGGCGGCCTCTGAAGGCCATTACAGTCGAGCGTTCAGCGCCCAATCGAGAACCGGATCGCGCCCCTGCGCGAAATCACCGGCCGCGGTCGGTCACGAACACGTGCGGTGAGATTCCAACGTCCTCAATCACCTGGCCATCAGCGGTGTATTCGATCCACCGGGAGACGGTGTAGGTCCATCCGGATGCCAAGGGGAAGGTGCCCGGACTTGCCGAAGAGCCGGCGGTTTGATCGCCGACGAGCGTCACGTTCGGCAGCTGTCGCATGGCGGCAATGAAACTCTCATTGCTGCTGGCGCATCGCCGGCCGATCAGCAGCAGGACGCGACCGGTGTATTGCCAGGCGCCGCGGGGATTGAGCACGCGTTGATCGGCGGTCCGAAGTCGGCATGCGACGGACCGCTCCGGTATCTCACGTAGCCGGTGACGACCGATGTTGGCGCGAAGCGTCCGGCAATCTCGAACGCCGAGCTGATCGCCGCCGCCGCCGTTCATCCGCACGTCGAGAATCAGCATCGGCGCGCTGCGAAAGCGCTCGAACGCGGCGTCGAAGTCAGCCGCGCGAATGCTCGTCGCGCTCCATCCGTGGATGGCGATGTACGGCACACCGTCCAGCACACCGTAGCCCGAGTCGCTCTGTCCCGGCGTCCAGTTCGCCCGGCCGAGGTACCTGCTGCCACACGGATCGGTCCCAATTGACGAAGGACTGGGGATCGTAGGTGGCGAGGACCGCGCCGCCGGGATCGCGCAAGACCACGTGCAAATCGTGAAGGCGCCCGAGCATCTCGCGGATCGACGCCGATGAACCCGAGTCTGATCGGTCGCCCCTATCGCCCTGGGGCGAAACGCCGTCTCGGATGCGCGTTCCAGTCGATCTGCTTGTAGACGAAAGTAGGAGTACTCGCGGTCGAACGTGCTCCACAGCGAGTCGAACTGCGCGGCGAAGTCGGCGGGCGGGGCTGAAGGTGCCGTTGGCGAGCCGCTGGAGCTGCAGGCGATCCCTGGGAATGCACCGAGCGACAACAGAACGAGCACCACCGACACTCGCATCATCCCAGCGAGTTTCGTCACGCTGCAGGACGTCGAGTACCGACGGAACGATCGAGACCATCGCGGCTCATATCATGATACGCAACGTTGGGCCACCCGCGCCGACCGCCTTCTAGACAGGGTCAAACTAGTGGGGTGTATCAGTTGATTCGCTATCGCGCCTCCGATCTTCCGGCTAAAGCCGGAAGCCACGAGTCACAACAATATCCGTCACGACAATATCCGTCACAACAATATCCGTGGCTTCCGCCTTCAGGCGGAAGTTCGAAGCGCGCCGGGGCCACTAGGCATTCCGCTGTTACAGGCTACTAGGGACACCTTTGCTGGTGTCCTGACCGCGCTCACAACTTCGTGCGCTGCGTCTGATGCAGGGTGTCAGCGAGGCGATCGATGTCTCCGAAATCCGTGTACAGGTAACACGACGCCCGCGCGGCCGCGGTCACTCCCAGACGCTTGAGGAGTGGCAACGAGGCCAAGTCCCCGGCGCGAACCGCAACTCCGGCCGTGTCAAGGTCTTTCACGATCTCGGCCGGCGTCCGGCCTTCGAGCGTAAACGCGAACACGGGGATGCGATCGGTGGCAGTCCTCGGACCCAGAATCCGAAGGCCACGCACATCGCCGAGCCGCCTCGAGGCGTACTCGGTCAACGATTGCTCGTGGTTCCGAACCGCATCGCGCCCGATACGATTCAGATAGTCGATGGCTGCCGCCAGCCCTACCGGCCCGGAGACATTGGGCGTGCCCGCGCCGAACTTCAACGCCGCGTGCTCGTACGGAATCGGCAACTCGAGCTCTACATCGTGGGCCATATTGGATCCGGACTGATACGGCGCCATCCCCTCGAGGAGCTCACGCCGGGCCCAGAGTGCCCCGATTCCCATCGGGCCGAGCATTTTGTGACCGGAGAATGCCAAAAAATCGCAACCGAGCGCCTGCACGTCGACCGCGAAATGCGGCACGGACTGGGCCGCGTCGATGAGCACCCGTGCCCCCGCCGCGCGCGCACGCGCGCAGATCTGGGCGGCCGGGTTGATATACCCAATCACATTCGAGACATGGCTGAAGGCCACGAGCCTTGTTCGGCTGGTTAACTTCCGTTCCAGATCTTCCAGCTGAATCCGCCCCTCATCGTCCACCTCCGCATAGCGCACGATGGCGCCGGCTCGTTCTGCAGCCAAACGCCACGGCAGAAGGTTCGAATAATGCTCCCCGCGCGTCAGCACCAGTTCGTCGCCACTTCGAAGATTCACGCTGCCCCACGCCGCGGCCGCCAGGTTGATACCCTCGGTCGTCCCGCGCACGAACACAACTTCGCTTGGGTCCGTGGCGTTGATAAAGCGTGCGACCGTGGCTCGTGCCCCTTCGTATTTTTCTGCGGCGCGGCGCGCCAACGAATGGAGCGCACGCGAGGGGTTCGCGTTGTCTCGTTCGTAGAACTCGGTAATCGCGGTAATTACGGCTCTTGGGCGTTGCGTGGTCGCAGCACTATCAAGGTAGGTCAGGGGCTTGCCGTTGATGGACTGCGCCAACGCTGGAAAATCGGAACGCCAGGCGCTCGCGCGCGCCGGTTCAGCGGCCTTCCCCTGCGCGGGTCCCTTCTTGCCAAACGAGCCCGCAAGGAATGCCGCGGCTGGGGTGTGTGCAAGAAATTCTCGTCGCGTCGTGGGCATACCGAGGCTCCTTAGCAGTTCGAAGCGGTCAGGACAGCGTTTACAATGTCTGTAACGTTTGTCACATACTATTGTAACGTACGCTCGCATGTCAAGACGAGTGACAACTAGGGCTTCTCGCCGACGCCTTTGAAGAAGGTGTAGCAGAAGACGCCGTCGGCCCGGGTTGTGCGGTAGAGCCCTCGAATGCCGGCATCGAATCGGCGCGGTGTTGTCAGTCCGGCGGCGACCGCGGGTGCCCGGACGCCCTCAATCATCGCCGTGAAGGTCCTCTTGGTGAAACCTTCCACGAGATCCGGGCGGCTCGCATCCACGTACACCATCCTCGGCCGGACTCGAACATTGCCGAGCCCTGCACCGACCATGAGCGGATAGAGCTGCCGGCCGATCAGCGCGTTGCCCCCAGCCTGCGCTTGTAACGTGACCTGGCACTGAATGGCCGCGCGTGCCGCCGCGCTCTCTGGATGGAAGTACGTCGAGCCGTGGTCGCCCTCGATAATGGTGACCGTACCTCCGGGCTTCAGGAATCGCTGGAGCAGGGTGAGCGCACGGGCTGGGTCAGCCAGATGCTCGAGCACGAAGCACACGAAGACGTGATCGAAGGACTGCTTGGCGAACGGCAAGGCGTAGATGTTTGCTTGCCGGAACTCCACGTTCGCCAGGTGAGCGGCCTTCGCCGACCGTCGAGCAAGAGCGAGCGAAGGCTCCCAGTGGTCGATCGCGACGAACCTCGCGTGAGGACTCCGTTGCGCCAGGACCATGGTCTGCACGCCGACGCCACATCCCACTTCGAGCACGAGACTATCCGCCGCGTACGCAGTATCGCCATGAATGAGCTCGACCAGGGTATTGCCTTGATCCCGGAGCCGCTCGTGCTCGTGCGGATGATGTCCGTGGACGTAGATCTGCTTCACGCGACAGGTCTCCAGCGGGGCCGGGCCCGGCGGCCCACGGGGTCGCCGATATCCCGTGGCCAGACCGCGGTCTACTTTGATGCTGTCGTGGGGCCGGTGTCTTGAACGAGGTTGCAGCCGATTCAGGCTACGGACGAGCGGCTTTACACGCCGCCGCGCGCCCCCACGCACCGGGAGTGAATCCGAAGTGAGCAACGAACGCGCGAGTCATGTGACCCTGGTCGGCGAACCCGCAGTCGGCAGCGACCTGCGCCAGGCTTGTGCCGCCCCGGATCGACGCGCGAGCACGTTCGACGCGGACCTGTCGCAGCCATTCATGTGGTGTCATCCCGTACGCCCGTTCGAAGCGACGCAACAGTTGATATTTGCTCAGCCCGACGAGGGTCGCGAGCTCGGAGAGCGACGGCGGGTTTCCCAAATCATCGGCCACGCGTTCGCGCGCTCGTCGGACATCGCCGCGCGCCTCCCGACCGGGGTCTGCGGTCGAATGGTCGCGCAACACGAGTCCGCACGCCAGCACCAGCGATTCCTCACAGGCCAATGGGCCATCGCCCGAGGGGGGCGAGGCGGCACTCCAACGCTCGAGCCGCTGCAGCAAACGTCGAAGGGCCGAAGCCAGCGTCTTGTCTCGGATCACAGGGCGCGTCAGCTGCACCTCGACCGCAGGCATCCCGGCCCCGCTCGCCATGGATGCCATCACCATCGGCTCCACGTAGGCCATGCGCCAGCGACGCGACGGCCCGCCGAGCGGTCGCCCGTCGTGCACTTCGCCCGGATTGCAGGTAATCACCTCTCCCGCGTGCGCGTCGACTGTCCCGCGACTGCTCATCGAGCGATGGGCGCCACGCTCGATGAAGCCAATGCCGAACGTCGAATGCCAGTGCCTGTCGTACTGGCGGGCGCTGTCGACGTCGGTACCGAAGACACCTGGCCACGGTGACGCTATGACTCGGCAGGAATGGTGCATCCGCGTATCAGTGCAGGTCAGTGGTGCTTCCGGTGTAAGACGGCACGGTCACGGAGTCTGCGGCTTCAAGGCGAGGATCATCCAGGACGTCCCGAACTTGTCTCTGAGCATTCCAAACCGGACCGCAAAGAAGGTTTCCTCCATCGCCATGAATATTTCGCCCTCGTCCGAGAGCAAGGTGTAGATCCGTTCCGCCTCGTCTGCGCTCTTGACGGTGAGCGACAGATACACGCTGCGCATCGGCTGAAAGCGGTCGGGCGGAACATCAGCGCCCATGAGCTCCGTCTCCCCGATCGTCATGATGGCGTACTGGATGGACTGTTCCCAGCCCGGCCAGGTGACCGGCTGGTTGGGCTGCTCGGCGCGCCGCATCAGCATCGTGATCGCTCCACCGAGATGCTGTTCATAGAAGCGAAAGGCCTGTTCGCAGTTGCCCCCGAAGTTCAAGAACGTGTTGAGTCTCATCCGATCGCTTGCTCCTTCAACTTAGTCCGAACGGACCGCCTGCAGCACGTCCACGCGCGAGGCGCGTGTGGCCGGCATGAGCGATGCCGCGATCGCGGCGCCAATGAGCAGCACCGCTGCGCCAATCACGGGCACAGCGCCCGGCAAGGAGCGACGGTCCGTAGCTCAGCTATAGTCCCGAGCGCCTTTCATGCCACTCCCTCCAGGCGCTTCAATCTCGAAACGGACGAAGCCAACTTGGAAACTTGGACGTTCCGCGGCACGCCCCTGAAGTTGCGTCAAGCCCAGTAGGATCAACCCGCCTCGGTTGAGTTCTTGGGGAGTGTGGACTGCCTGCTGACGATTGCGGCAGCGGCCAGATCTCCGGTGACATTGAGCACGGTTGCGAAGACGTCTGGAAGCGCGTCCACAGCGATGAGGATGCCAACCCCTTCGGCGGGGAGCCCGACCGCGAGCAGGAGCGGCGTCAGCATGATGAACGCGCCGCGCGGAACACCGGGTGCCGCGAATGCCAGGAACACTGCGGCAAACGCCACGGTCGCCAGCTCGCGAACTCCCAGGTTGATCCCGTAAAACCAGCCGATGAACAGTGCACCGACGGTCCATGAGACTGGTCCCGCGACCTTCAACGTGGACACGGCCAGCGGCAGCACGAACCCGGTCGTACGCTTCGGCAAGCCAAGTTCGGTCTCCGCGCTCGCGACGAGAGCCGGCAGTGAGGCAATCGACGAGCTCGAGCTGAACGCAATCAGCTGGGGCGAGAGTGCCGCGCGTGCGAACTGTTTGATCGATACACCGCCGAAGACCGCGGTCGCGGGGTACAGCAGCAGCGTCGCAACGATGGAGAGAATCGAGTAGGCGGCGATGTAGAACCCGATCCCGCCAACGAGCGCCGAGCCGGCGTGGGCCGCAAGTGGCAGGATCAAGGCGAAGATCCCGATCGGCGCCGCCAGGATCACCCAACCCACCAGTGTCAGCATCGTTTCCGCAACGGCTTGAACGAGGTTCAGGAGCGCATTTCGTGCCGGCGCGGCCGTGCGGGTGAGGGCCAGTGCGAAGAGCAGCGTGAAGATGATCAGCGGCACCATCGCACCGTCAGCCGCCGCTGCAACCGGATTCGCCGGAATCAGTGAGGTCAACCACGCCGCAAGCGTCGGCGTCTCGCTCGCAACGACCTGGCTCGCCGCCTCGCTCGCGCCCGGAGGCAACGGCGGCCGCGAGGCTGCCGGCGGCAGCCATGCGAACACCGCCGCGATGACCGGCATCATGACGACCGCCATCCCCGCGGGCAGCAGGAGGAACACAATCACGGTGCGCGCGCCGAGCCGGCCGATTGCGGCGACGTCCGTCGTCGACGCAACACCGGTCACGAGCAGCGAGACGACCAGCGGAATCACCGTCATCCGGATCGCGTTGACCCACAGCGTGCCGATGGGCACGAGTCGGTCAGCCAGCGCGACGAGACGCGCATCGTTTGACGCAGCGACCACCAGGCCGAGGGTCATCGCGACGACGAGAGCAATCAGGACGCGAACGCTGTCTGTTTTCACGATGCAGGCTACATCATCAGGTCGCCGCCATTGATGTCGAGCGACGCGCCGGTGATGTAGCCGGCGGCATCCGACGCGATGAAGCAAATGAGATCCGCGACCTCTTGCGCCGTCCCGAGCCGCCGGATTGGAAAGCCACCGGCCAACTTCTCCAGAAGGTCATTCGAGGCGTGCTCGCGCGTGAGCTCTGTATCGATCATCCCCGGGCAGATCGCGTTCACCGTGATGCCGAACGGCCCGAGCTCCTTGGCGGCGGCCCGCGTCAGGCCCAACAGGCCGGCCTTGGAGGCCGTGTAGTGTGCGCCACCAAGCGTGCTCACCATGCGGCCTGCCGACGACGAGATGTTGATGATGCGGCCGTATTGCTGCTCGCGCATCGGCGGTAAGACGGCCTGGGTCAGGAGAAACGGCGCCGTCATGTTCACTTCGAGCGCCTCGCGGAATTCGTCGGCGGTGAGGTTGGGGAATCGAGTGGATCGGGCAAGCGCCGCGTTGTTGATCAGGATATCGATCCGGCCGAAGCGCTCGAGGGCGCCACGCGCAAGCGCCTCGGGCACTCCCGGCACGGTGACGTCACCGGCGATGCCGAGTGCGCGGTCGCCAAGGTGATTGGCGGCGACTGTGGCCCGCGCCTGATCGCGAACGTTGACGACCACCGAGGCGCCGCGCTCGTACAAGCGTGCTGCGACCGCCCGTCCCAGACCGCGGGCCGCGCCGGTCACGATCGCCACTCGCCCCTCGAAATCGCGTTCGGCGGAGGTCATCGAGGGTGAGCTTATGCCAGGACCCGGATCGTCAGCGCGAGCCGCCAATCCTTCTCACCAGCTCGACGAAGCGTGCATCCGAACGCAGCGGTTCGAATCGTGGATCTACGTTCAGATCAACCAGCCAGCTACTATCGCGATCATCGTACGCTTTTTGCAGCCACGCGAAGGCCTCGTCCTTGTCGCCCAGCCCGGCATGAATAACAGCGATCTCATACGAGGGGACGTATCTGCGCTTCGACGCCGCCTTCAAGTCCGCAAGTACTTTCAGCGCCTCGCCGCGCTTGGCGACCTCTCGGACCAGCCTCGTGTCGCGTGCCCGATAGACCTCGCCCATCCCGCCCGCGGCAAGCGCGGAAAGGATCTCGTAGGGGCCGAGTCGAGCGCCGGCAGCAAGAACCATTGGTAGGTCGGAGGAGTTCGCGCTAGCTCGAGGGTCATTGTAGTGTGCCGGCCGTCACGGAAAACCACCGGTCAAACCGTAGAGCTCGGGCGCGCTAATCTTCCTTCCATGGATTGTTCGCGAACACCGCAAGCTCCGGCCAGAGTGCCCGTCGCGGCATGGTGAGCGCCGCCATGATGGTCGCGGCGATATCGACCGCGTAGAGCTTGTTCGGATTGTTGCGTCCACCACGACCACCGAAGTTGGTCTGCACCTCTGAGGGACACACGCAGACGACGCGGACACCATGCGGCCGTAGCTCGGCTTGCCAGCACTGACTGATTCCGCGCAGCGCCCACTTGCTGGCCGCGTACGGCGTCGCGCCAGCGGCGCCTTTCATCCCCGATGTCGAGGCAATGTTGACGATGTCACCGTAGCCGCGTGACTTCATTTGCGGGACGAGACGATTGGTGAGGTCGACCAGTCCGAAGATGTTC
Source organism: uncultured Acidobacteriota bacterium (assembly GCA_963734095.1). GTDB lineage: Bacteria > Acidobacteriota > Vicinamibacteria > Vicinamibacterales > UBA2999 > JACCSI01. The sequence goes on from CAVTGK010000066.1 coordinate 34,450, forward strand.
GTGTCGAACATCTTCTTCATGTCACCGACGTCGAGCATGCCGATCTCGGCTCGATAGGCGTAGGCCGCATTGTTGACGAGGACATCGACACCGCCCATGCGTTCGTCGCACGCACGGACGGTCTTCGCGTTGTCATCGCCGACGCTCACGTCCGCGTGGATGCCGTGAGCACCCGTCCGCTGCGACGTGGCTGCGAGAAGTTCCGGGTTGCGACCCGTGAACACCACCTGATGTCCAGCGTCGGCCGCACGTTCGACGACCGCGGCGCCAATGCCTTGACTGCCACCGGTCACGAGAAAGCGCAATGAATTCATCGTTTCTGCCTCATGGATGCTCGAGGATTAGACGTCTTCGAAGCGCTGGTTGTCGAGCCTCCTATCTATAACTACAATTCCGGCTGGCGAAAAGGACCTTCTCATGATCGAGCGACTCACGTCCGCGCATTCGACTCTCGCGGTCATCGGTGCTTTGGCATTCGTGTGCTTCGGCGGAACAATCGCTGGTCAGGGCGCTGGTCAGGGGGCTGGTCAGGGCAACCCATCGTTCAAGCCTCATCCCTCCACTCAAGAGCCGTCGCGCCTGGTGACGATGGCCAAACTCAAACAGTGGGAGAAGGAGCTCTCGAACTGGGGACGCTGGGGCAAACAGGACGAACGTGGTCTGCTCAACTTGATCACGCCTGAGAAGACCAGGCAGGCCATCGCGCTGGTCAAGGACGGCAAGACGGTCACGCTGCAGATCAATCCCCTCAAGAAAACCGGGAGCGACACGGGAGGGTTTGGCGAGAACGTGCATCGCATGGCGCGCATCGATCCGAAGACGGGCGCGATTCTCGGTGCGCTCGACATCATTCAGTTGTCGATTCACGACGGGCTCAACTCGCATCTCGACGCGCTTTGTCATTACCAAGGCCCCCTCGAGCGAAAGCCAGGCGAGCCGGCGGTGAGTTACAACGGGTTCCCGTTTACGCTGACGGCGGCGGGTTGTCGCGAATCGGCCGCAGATCGTATGGGGCCGGGCTACATCACTCGCGCGGTGCTCGTCGACATGCCGCTGTTGAAGAACGTTCGCTGGCTCGAGCCAAGCACGCCGATTTACGCGGACGATCTCGAAGCCTGGGAAAAGTTCGCGGGCATCACCATCGGCGCGGGTGATGCGCTCCTGATCCGCACGGGCCGTTGGGCGAAGCGCGCGGCCGAAGGGGCGTGGCCGTACGGACAAGCCGGCGCCGGCTTGCACGCGTCGGTGTTGCCGTGGCTGCGCGCACGCGATGTGTCGTTGCTGGCAGGCGATGCGGTGAACGATGTTCAGCCGTCAGGCGTGGCGGGCATCAATCGTCCGATTCACCAGCTCACGCAGGTCAATCTTGGTCTGCCGATCGTCGACAATGCCTATCTGGAAGACGCCGCGGGCGAGGCCGCGCGCTTGAAGCGCTGGGAGTTCATGTTCACGCTGCACATTTTTCAGATTCAAGGCGGTACCGCGTCGCCGTTCAACGCGTTGGCGACGTTTTAGCGACCCGATGTCGCGAGCCCGGTGCCCACATGCCGTCGCGATTTTGGGCAGAGACGGTGACCTCGTATAATCCGCTGCCAGTCAGATGGTCATCCGCGATATGACGAGCGCTCAATGCGAGGCGCTCCTGGCACGCACGAACCTCGGACGTCTGGGTTGCGCTCGCCACGACCAGCCGTACATCGTGCCGATCTCGTTTTCGTTCGATCCTTACACGAATTCCCTCTATAGCTTCTCCACGCTGGGGCAAAAGATTCGGTGGATGCGCATCAACCCACGGGTCTGCGTTGAAGTCGACGACATTCTCGATCGGCATCGCTGGACGACGGTGCTCGTGATGGGGCGCTATGAAGAGCTCGGCGATTCAGCGGCCAACCACGCGGCTCGACAGCGCGCACAAGAGCTGTTCGAGCAGCGCGAGACCTGGTGGCTGCCTGGGGCCGGAAAGCTGGCCGGGGATGTCGAGCATGACCATCCGGTCATTTTCAGGATTCACATCGACAAGATCAGCGGCCGGCAGACGGCGCGAGAGGCCTAGCAGCCGCGGAGGCGACTTCACGCAAGATCGAGTGTCTGACGGGCCGGTGGCCGCGACGCCGGAACACTGGTCGGAAGCCGCAACACTGCGTCCGTGCCCCCTCGACCGTTCGCCTCCAGGCTCAAATCCCCGCCCTGCGCTTGCGTCAGGCGGCGGGCAATCGGAAGGCCCAAACCAGTGCCACCAGGCTTGGTGGTGACGAACGGTTCGAACAATTGCTCTCGAACTTCTGCCGGCAGGCCCGGGCCGGCGTCCGAAATCACGATCTCGACGTTCGTTTCACCGAGACGTTGCCGCACCACGACCGGGCCATCGCCACCCGCCTCACATGCATTGAGCAAGAGGTTCAGGAGCGCGGCACGAACCATTTCCGGGTCGGCGTAAACGATCGAGGTTCCCGGCTCCACGACGATCTCTGCCGCTTTCGCCGAGGCACCTGCCGCGGCGGCTGCATCGACGATCAGGCGGTGGACGTCGAAGTGCTGTGGTTTGGGCGCGATCGGGCGGGAGTAGGCGAGGATGTCGCGTACCGTTCGCTCGAGCGCATCGATCCGCGCGATCATTGGTGGGACGATTTCACGACCGGGCAGGTCGCTCGGGAGGCGGCCGGCGAGCACCTGCAGCGAGCCCTTGAGCCCGGCGAGCGGATTGCGGACCTCGTGCGCGACGACAGCGGACAGGCGCCCAAGCTGCGCGAAGGCCGCCTCGTCCCTCAGTTTTGCCTCGGCTAGCTTGCGCTGCGTGATGTCGTTTCGGATGGAAAGGTACTGCCGCGGCTTTCCCTGTTCGTTGAGGAACGGCACAATCGTCGTGTCGACCCAGTAGAATGAGCCATCCTTAGCCCGATTGCGGAGCTCACCACGCCACACCTGCCCGTTGGCAATCGTCCGCCACAGGGACCGGATGAAATCCTTGGAGTGGTACTGCGAGTTGATGATTCGATGATCCTGGCCGAGCAGTTCCTCCTGAGAGTACTTGGAGATCTCGCAGAACTTGTCGTTCACGTAGGTGATCTCGCCACGCTGATCGGTCGCCGCTACGATCGCTGACTTATCGAGCGCGTCACGCAGTTCCTCGAGACGTTGAAACGAGGCTTTCAACGCCTCGTTGGTGGTGGAGACCTGCCCGCTCCAGCGCTCGACGACTCGCAAGGTACGACACGACGCCGGCGGCGGTTGCCCAAATGATCCCGATCGCAACCAGCCGGCTGAGAACATGGGCGGTCGTCACCGCCGAACCCGACAGGTAGAGGCCGACGACTGTCAACACCGTGGCGATTGCCGCGGCCACGAATGGTTCCTTGAAACGCCGCGCCCAGGCGAAGAGAAGCGTGGGCAGGACGTAGAGCGCCGGCACGTGAACGTTGGCAGGTGCGACCCAATCGAGCAAGAAAATGGTCGCCCACAGGACCAGCGCAAAGTTCCAGCGATCAGGATTCGGAAGCGGAGAAGTCACCATAAGTCATGATTCGCGATCTGGGGAAAATCTCGCCCTTGGCCTTCGCAGGGCACGTTCGTTGCAACGGCAACCGCCAGCCGGTTCAATTCTCCTCTGAGTACCTATGGAACGTCACAGGCTGTTTCCGTTTTCGAGAAAGCTTCTTGCGATAGTTGCACTATCGGGTTGGATCAGCCCGACTGTGGTCCACCCGCAGGCCCACGTCCTCGCTCGCGCCAGCGCAATGGGACGCCAGCCATCAAGCTCCGCGAGGCGCCCGACCGTAATCCGAACCCTCACATCGTCGAGATCGATCTCGACGCCCGAGAGAGCCTGGTCGAAGTCGATGGCACGCAGGTCCAGGCGTGGACGTACAACGGCAGCATTCCTGGACCACTCATTCGAGCGCGGGTGGGTGATCGTCTTCGTCGTGCACTTCAGGAACGAGTTGCCTCAACCGACCACAGTCCACTGGCACGGTGTCCGAGTACCGATCGAGATGGACGGAGTGCCCGGTATTTCGCAGCCCGAGGTTCGACGAGGCGAGGAGTTCCTTTATGAATTCGAGCTCCGAGACGCGGGGTTGTACTGGTATCACCCGCATGTGATGTCCGCGGCACAAGTGGGCTTCGGTTTGTACGGCGCGCTGCTCGTGGAGGATCCGGCGGAGGCGATTGGAGTGGTCGATGAACTCACACTGGTGTTGAGTGACATTGGTTTCGATCGAAATGGCGTGCTCGAACGCGCCGATTCAGGCGGAGCGGCGGGAATGGTGTTCGGCCGGGAAGGGGCCGCCGTGCTCGTCAACGGAAAGCGGTTGCCGCGGCTCCGGGCGCGCTCGGGTGCGCCGCAGCGCTGGCGGATCGTCAACGCCGCGAAAAGCCGGTTCTTCTTGCTTGATTTGGACGGCCAGCCCATAACCGTGATCGGCGGAGACGGCGGCTTGTTCGAACGCCCGATCAGCACCGATAGCCTGCTGATTACCGCGGGCGAGCGGGTTGACGTGCTGGTCTCTCCGCGCGGCGAACCGGGCTCGAGCCTGACCTTGCGCTCAATGCTTTACAACCGCGGCTACGGCAGCGTCGAGTATCGCAACGTCGAGGACTTGCTGACGATCGAGTTCACTCGGGAGTCGTCGCTCCCCGTTGCCACGGCGCCTTCGATTTCTCGGTCAATCAAGCCCCTCTTGGCTCGCGACGCGACGCCAGTCCAGTTGACGGTGACGCTACCCCCGATGAACGCCAAGGGAGAGTCCGAATTTCAAGTCAACGGCAAGCCCTTCGCGAAGGCCGTGCCATATCTCGCCCGGTTGGGCGAGACCCAGCTCTGGACCGTGAAGAACGAGACGAAGTGGGACCACCCGTTTCACCTTCACGGGTTCTTTTTCATGGTCGTGGACGATCAAGGCAATCCGAAGCGCCCGCTGGCCTGGAAAGACACCGTCAACATCCCCATGGAGACCACCGTACGTTTTCTGGTCACGTTCGACGAACGCCCCGGAAACTGGATGTTCCACTGCCACATTCTCGATCACGCAGATGGCGGGCTCATGGGAACGGTGCAGGTGGGCCCTGGGGCCACCCCACACCCCCATGTCCATGTCAAGACGCCTTGAGGTGGCCGACCTCGCGCCACTCCTCTCCCCTGGCGGTCGCGTCCGAGATGAAGTCGTACCGCGCGGTGCAGATTCGTCCCTTCCAGTAGGTGAACAATTCGTCTCCCAACATCCAACTGACGTCACACTGCGCGGGTATGCGGAATCCATCGACGTTCACGTAGTCCGAGCACCGGACCAGCCACGGCGTCGGCACATACTCCTTGCCTACGGACCGGTAGCGCGCGGGCGCGAAGATCCTGGTGACTTCGCCGGCATCGTTGAACGAAAACTGCAGGGCGACTTTAACCGGCCCATCCCGAAGTGTCGCGATCGCCGAATGGCGGTCGACTCCTCGCCAGGCGATTCCCGGGGCCGCCACGAGCGCTGAGGGTAGCCACACGGCTTCCGCCAGATAGCGCTGCAGTGCCCCGGCATTCAGCTCGGCAGCCGGACGCGTATCGATGAAGGTTCGGCCGAGCAGCGAGGCCGTGGTGGATCCGACACCACCACGATAGGAATCGACGACGCGGACGGTCAGCAGTGGCGCGACCTTGATCTGCGCATCCCACTCGAAGGCGGGCCGATCGAGGCTCGAGACGCTCGTTGGCCTCAAAGGGCCTCCAGTGCTGCCCGCTCGACCCGAACCGGAACTCACCTTCTTGACGAACGGTCACCCCGCGGACTTGCCGGTTTCCCGGAATGGCATAGCGCAGGTAGCGTGCAACCACGTCGGGGATGGAGAGCAACTTTTCGTAAGTGCGAACGCTGGTCGTCGGCATGGTGGGCCTCGCAAAGCCCATGGTGCAAAGCCGAGGCCTGCCAGTTTCGACGCGGTTTCTTAGGTATTTCGCGGCAGCGACGCCTGCCATCGCCCGTCAGGGTGGGGAATTTTTCGCGGCTATCGAGAAAAGTTCACGCGCACCCTGGCGGACCCTCGGCGTCCACCGTGACACAAACGCCGCGCCGACCGCGAATGACGAGCCGGCCATACCGATCAACAAGGCGGCAACGAGGAGCGAGGCGTAGCTGGTGGTGAGCGGAACGAGCCAGGCAGCCATCGACGAAAACCCGAGCAGCGTACTGAACACCACCCTCCCGCCGAAGCGGTCCGTGAGCATGCCCAGGGGCAGGCGGGCAAGCGAGCCGAGCAGCACAGGCAGCGCCACCAGCAGCGCGGTCTGCGATGCGCTCAGTTGATACAGCGTAGTGAAGACGGGGGCGAGTCCACCGATGAGGCCCCACGCGGCAAACGACAGCGCGAACGACACGGTCGCTAGCGCCAGCGCGTGACGAGCGGACGCCCGAGAGGCTGTCACGAGACCGGCCGCGTCAGGCCGAACTTCTCGATCCGATAGCGAATCTGGTCGCGATTCATCCCGAGCAGCGCCGCCGCTTTCGTCTGATTGCCATGACAGCGCTCGAGCGCCTGCACGACCAGGCTCTGCTCGAGCGATTCCAGGTCCACGCCGTTGGCCGGCAACTCAAAACCAACTGGCGACGTTCCGCGAGCCGACAGGGAGAAATCCTCCGGCTCGAGCCACGACCCCGAAGCCAGCAGCATGGCCCGCTCAACGGCGTTGCGCAGTTCGCGAATGTTGCCTGGCCAGCCATAGCCCTGCAGGAGCTTGAGCGCGGCAGGCGAGACGCCTTTGACCTTCTTGCGGAACTCGCGATTGAACCCGTCGACGTAGAACGCGAGCAGCGCAGGAACATCCTCGAGATGTTGCCGCAGCGGCGGTAGGGTGATCGGCAGCACATTCAACCGATAGAACGAGATCCTGCCGAAACCGCCCTGCCTTAACTTCTTCTTCGAGATTGCGATTCGTGGCGGCAACGACCCGAACATCGACTTTGATGTCCTGCGAACCGCCCACGCGCTTGAACGACTTCTCTTCGAGCACACGCAGCAACCTTGGCCTGAAGCCCCGGCACCATCTCGCCGATTTCATCGAGAAAGACCGTGCCACCCTCGGCCGATTCGAACAAGCCCCGCTTCTGCTGTCGCGCATCGGTAAACGCACCACGCTCATGCCCGAACAGCTCGCTTTCGAGCAGGGTTTCGGTGAGCGCCGAGCACGTGATGTTCATGAACGGCCGATGCGACCGGTCGGAATTGAAGTGCAGCACCTTCGCCGCCAGGTCCTTTCCGGTACCGCTCTCGCCAGTCAAGAGAACCGTTGAGGCAGGGCTCGAGGCGACCTTTGCCAGCAGATTGCGAAGCATGCCCATCGCCGTCGACTCGCCGACGATGCGATCGACGCTGTAGGGTTGGGCCTGGCTGGCCCGAAGTCGCCGCACCTCGCGGCGCAGACTGGTGGTCTCGAGGGCCCTCGCCACCTGAAACGCCACGTCGTCGAGGTCGAACGGCTTGTTCGCGAAGTGGAACGCGCCTTCCTTCATCGCCTCGACGGCGGTATCGACGCTGGCGTAGGCAGTGAGCAGAATGACGAGCGCGTCAGGATCGAGCTCCTTGATCCGGCGAAGGACCGTGACGCCGTCGATATCGGGCAGCTTGTAGTCCAGCAGCACGAGATCGACGCCGTCCCGCGCACGTTCGAGCGCTTCGGCACCGGTGCCCGCCTCGAGGACCTCGTGCCCTTCAGCGCGCAGCCGCTCCGCCAACGACCATCGAATCAGCTGCTCATCGTCTACGACCAGAACCGTTGCGTGCGCCATGTTCGCCCTCTGCTTCGCCGGGACGGGACATATTCCCCATTATTGCGGAATATTCCTCATTATCAGGCAGTCCACGAGCGGTTCCGACTCGTCATATTTCCGCGGGAAATCGGCGGTTTGCGGGAAGCCCAACGCTCGCATCCAGGCTTCCCGCAGGAATTGAGGATTCAAGCATCGGGCCGACTAGGCCGGTTCTTCAGAAGCCTGGCGCCTCTTCGCTAGAGGTTGAAATCGGCGCGTCCTCGCCCCGCGACAACGAACGCACGTCCGTCGGTCGCCAGGTAACCCGGCGCGAACGAGGCCTGTCAAGATGCGCTCACACGTGGCGGGGCTGATGCTGAAGAGCCGCGAAGCCTGCGCGAGCGTCAGTCTCAAGCCCGGCATCTCGCGAAACTCCGCTCGCACGCGTGCCTCCAACTCGTGTTCTTGATACGAGCACCAGCGCGCGACTCGCCGGGACAACGTATCCGAGTGGTTGCGACATGGCTGCACTCCTTATCGTGATTGAGAGCCGGGTTCTGTGTTACAGCACTTGCTCAGCGACTGGAGACTGGGGCGCCGTGTGCACCGACTTCGCCGGCGAACTGAAACTCCGTCAACCTCTTCATGCCGTTCGGTTCGCCGAGCGACACCAGGGTCACCGATGGCTTCGCACCGGCCGCGCGGGTGAGATGCGTGCAGTGGAACGCCGCGACAGGAAGCCGCGGATCAGACGCCGCGTAAATGTGCGTGCACGGACGACCGCGCACCATTCGATCGTTGTCATGTTCGATGACATACTTGCCAAGGAGAATACGATCGCCGATTTTCACGGGGTTCTTGAACCACACCGTCATGGTTTCTCGCGCAGGCCGCGGCTCGGCAGTCGGCAGCGGTATGAGCACCGCGATCGCCTCCGGCGTCTGCCCGTCATGGTCGCAGCACGACATCGCTGACTTCTCGCAACAGGCCTGGTTCTGGTGGTCGCAACACGCGGCCGCCGCTGGCGTCGTGCCGACTGCCACCATGACGGCACTGGTCGCCACCATCCCAACGAATGTTCTGAGTGTCATAACGGCCTCCTCATCGTGCTGATGCTCGACTCCAAATGACGTGGTCAGAGCCAAAGACATGCCGGCTCGAACATGGTTGGTATTTCGGGGTTTTTGCGCTCGGCTTTCTCAGGTCGTGCGAAGCTTTCCGCGGTTGCCGTGGATTTTTCCGCGGCGAGTGGAATCAATGATGCGTGCCATCAGCGTCGGCGCCTCCCGTTGCCGGGAAGGGGCCTGGCCAGTTTCGGGTGACGAGGTTGGCCTGGCGGCGGCTACCCCAGGACATCGCACCATTGACACGGGTAACTTTTTGATACAAAGTCCTTTGCGATGGTGCGCCGGGTCTTCAAGTGGATTGCCGTCGGCGCCTTCAGTGCGAGTGTTGCCGTTGCGCTCGGACTCTGGCTCGAGCATCGACTCCCCATCGAATTGCCGCCGCCGACGGGGTCATTCGCCGTCGGGCGCACCAGCGACAGGTGGGACGACGACCTCAGCGTGTGGATGTGGTACCCAGCGGCCGTGGCCGCACGCGCCGATGACTACTTGCCGGACGCCGTGCGCGCCCGCTGGGAACATGATCGGCCTGCCCTGATCAATTTCTTGACGCGCGATCTGTCAAAGGTACGCGCGCACAGCGCACGCGATGTCTCAGTTTCACACGAGCAACCAGGCTACCCCGTCGTTATTCTGCGCGGCGCGTGCACTGAACTTTTCAACACTGGCCGAAGATCTCGCCAGCCACGGCTACGTGGTCGTCGGTCTCGACATTGCGTCCACTGGCAATCCCGAATCATGCGCCGGCCGAAATGACGACGAAGACTGCGCGACACGGTTGATGACGCCGCTCGTCGACGGCATCGGACGCGCGCTCGATCACCTGCAGAGGATGGCGACCGAAGACCCACGCTTCAGCGGAAGGCTCGATCTCACGAGGGTTGGGGTCTTCGGCCATTCTTTCGGCGGCGCACAGGCGGCGGAGTTCTGCTCGCAGGACGTGCGCTGTACGGCCGGCGTCAATATCGATGGCCGGCCGTTGGGCAGTGTCATTCAAACCGGCATTCGTGTGCCCTTCATGTTCCTGCTCTCCGATCATGGCACGCCTGACGACGCAGTCAGCCGGCGTATCTTGAGCCAGATTGATGCGATTTACGCTCGACAGCCGCGCGACACCCGAATGCGCATCGCCATTCGAGGCGCGCACCACTTCACGTTCAGCGACGACGGTGCGCTCCTCAAGAGCCGCCTATTCCGCGGGGTGCTGCGCTTGTTCGGTGTCCTCGGGATCGACGGCCGCCGTCAGGTGCAAGTCACGGCGTATGCCGTGCGCACGTTCTTCGATGGGCATCTCAAACACGCGACGGCCGGCCCGGTCGTCCTCACGTCGCCGCGATTTCCCGAAATCGTCGTGTTGCCGTGAAGGAGAGACAGACCACGATAGAATCGTCAGGCTGCGACAGGCGTGACGACCTGAGACGGTCTCAAATCGTCGAAAACGCGTGTTTAACAGAGGAGGCTACCCGCAATGCTCTCACGACGTGATCTGATCGCCGGTTTGGCCGTTGTCGTTGCACAAGCCGGGCTTCTCGCAACGCAGCAGAAGCCACAGCCACCACGCGAAGAGGCCCTCAAGACGGTCACGCTGATTATCGATGGCATGACGTGAGAGGGCTGCGTGGCCCCGGTCCGGGCTGCCTTATTGTCAGTGAAGGGCGTCACACGCGCGCGCGTGACATTGGAGAACCATGAAGCGGTTGTGACCTACGATCCGAACCAAGCCAGCGTCACTGATTTGATCAAAGCGGTCAACGACGCTGAGGGCCCAATACTGCCCCAGAAGTACACAGCTAAGGTGAAGGAGCCGCAAAAGGGTTCCAGTTGACGATCATGCGGATATCGCTCGTCGGCGTGTCCAGCGACCCGTTCATGATCATCACGAATCGTCCGGCGCCAGGCATGACATCATAATTTGCCGTATCGAAGGTGCCAGGTTCTGCGGCACCCTCGTAGACCTGCTGCGCCGCGCCGACGCGAAGCGAGGCCGGGTCGAGAATGGGCACGGCCATCAATCGCCGTGCGGTGCGAAAGAACAGCGCTCGGCCATCACGCGCCCACACCGGTTCCATTCCACCGTCGGTCGACACCTGTCGTGCCGGGGCTGATGTCGTCGCTGCCCGAACGAAAACCTCGGCGCGGCCGAATTCATTCGAGACGTAGGCGATCCACTGGCCGTCGGGGGAAAACCGCGGTGCACTTTCATCGAATGACGCGGTGGCCCAGGGCATCGGGCCGCTTCCCTGCCGAAGCAGCCAAATATCGCGACCCGATGCAGGATTCTGCTCCACGAAAGCGAGCGCCGTGCGATCCGGCGACCATGAGCCCGCCATCTGTACGTGATCGCTGGTGGTCAGGCGTTCGGGCACGCCGGTGCCATCAACGGGCGCGACGAACAGGTTGAGCGCGCCGTTGCGATTCGAGCTGAACGTGACACGCGCGCTATCGGGAGTCCAGATCGGACCACGGTTCGACGCCTCAAACGTCAGTTGCTTCAATTCGCCGGCCGTAACGTCGTAGACCCAGATGTGGTCTGACCGATCGGCCACTTCGACGACGAGTCGTCGCCCATTTGGCGAAACGCGAGGCGCCACATAAGGACGCGGCGGCGCTGCCAGCGGCGTCTGGTCGGTCCCATCAATGACCACGAGTCGACGGCCGGCGCTGTCCCCGGCCGCCCCGACATACACCGCGGTGCCCGAGCGAGAGACTGCGAACTGGGCGGCGCCATCGACAGAGGTCGCCACGCCCTCGAGCACCCGAGACGCGGGTCCCGTCGTCCTCAACTGTCTGGTATCGAACGGCGCAATCCACACGGCGCCGGCGTGCGTGTACAGGAGATGTCCGGTCGTCAGGTAGTGTGGGTGGGTGCCGCCTTTGAGCACGACTTGTCGCTGCCCGCTCTCCAGGGATTGCGCGACAATTTCCGCTTCATCCCATTCACCCACGGTGCCGACGGTAAACAGCACCGTCTTGGCATCGGGCAACACTTCGGGCCAGCGATGACTAAACTCTCCGCGTTCGGCCTCGAGTGTGGTCGCGCGCGACAGAACGCCGCCGGTTGAGGGGACACGCGACAGTGGCGATCCCGGTGCCGCGGCAAAGACAATCGTGTCATCGGACGCCCAGCTGCCGCCAAAACCATCGTCCGCCGCGCAGATCGTCACCGCTGGGCCACCAGCGACCGGCACTTTTTTGAGCGACCCATCAGCAAAGAACGCAATCCACTGACTATCAGGAGAAAAGAAGGGACTGAGGGCGTTGGCAGTTCCGGGCAACGGTACGGAATCGGCCCCATCGAGCCGGCGCAACATCAATTGTGTGGTCCCGCCACGCCCCGCCACGTAGGTTACGAGTCGGCCATCGGGCGAAATCGCGAGTGCCGGAAAGTCGGTCGATCCGAGCCGCTCGCCAGCGGGGAGTGTCACGGCAAAACGGATTTCGGACGTCGGCTCCGACACTCTCCGTTGCAAAAGCATTGTCAACGCGGCACCGCCGATGGCGCCGAGCGCGACGAGCGCGGCGACCTTCAGCCGCAGCGAACGGTCGGTCGCCTGTGGAACAGCTTCGCTGATTGATGCCGCAGGCGTCGCCGCGTCTTCGAGCTCCAAGCGCACATCGCCCATGTCACGCAAACGCCGACGAGTGTCCTTCTCGAGACAACGCCGCAGCAGACGTCTCACAGCCGCCGGCGTGTTCGCCGGCAATCGTGACCAATCGGGCTCTCGCTCGAGAATCATCACCAGCGTGTCGGTTGCATAAGGCCCTTCGAACGCACGATGTCCCGTGAGCATCTCGAACAGCACGCAGCCAAACGCCCAAATGTCCGTCCGGCGATCGACCGCTGCTCCACGGGCCTGCTCCGGGCTCATATAGCTCACGGTGCCGAGCACAACGCCGGTTCCAGTCACCAACCCTGTGAAAGGGGCCGCTGCGTTGGAATCGGATTCGGCGCCCTTTGATTTCGCCAGTCCAAAGTCGAGCACTTTGACGGATCCCTCGGGAGTGACCATGATGTTCGAGGGCTTCAAGTCGCGATGGACGAGATCCCGATCGTGGGCGGCCTCGAGCGCGGCCGCAACCTGCACTCCGACTCGGATCGCCTCGGCTACGGGCAACGGCCGACGCGCGATCATCTCGGCGAGCGTCTCGCCCGCAACCAGCTCCATGACGAGGCCGCAGAAGCCATCGAACTCGGCCAGCTCGTGAACCGTCGCGACGTGTGGATGATTGAGGGATGCCAGCGCACGGGCTTCACGACGCAGTCGCGAGAGGCTGTCAGGATCGCCACAGAACGACGGATTGACGAGCTTTATGGCGACCTCGCGGCCGAGCGTCGTGTCCCGCGCGCGGTACACCTCACCCATGCCGCCGGCGCCGAGTTCGGCAACGACTTCATAGACTACCCAATGGCGTGCCCGGAGTAAACCGCATTGGCGGGCCTGATTATAAGCCGCCCGATCGTGTATTCTTGGCGGGCGATCCCGTGCAATCACGAGACGAACGGATGCTTCGGTTGTTTTGCGCAACGCTGCTCGTATCTCTGGGAGCGATCGCGGGGGGCAGCGGTTCGACCGCCATTGACCTGAAGATCGGCGATCCGGCGCCGCCATTTGCGCTGGTCGGCTCCGACGGCCGCACGTATCGTCTTTCGGATTACAAAGGCAAACAAGCGGTGGTGCTGGCCTGGTTCGCCAAAGCCTTCACCAGCGGGTGAACGGCCGAGTGCAGGTCACTCCGTGAGAGTGGCGACGCCATTCGTGAGTTCAACGTCGCGCACTTCGCCATCAGTGTCGACACGCCGGAGACGAACAAGGCGTTCGCGCAATCATTGGGAGTCGATTACCCGCTTCTCAGCGATCCCACACGTCAGGTGGCAACCGCGTACGGGGTCGTCGACGAGGACCAGCCTTTCGCGTCGCGCTGGACGTTTTACATCGGCATGGATGGCCGGATTCTCTACATCGACAAGAAGGTGAGCCCCGCCGCGCACGGGAAAAATGTCGCCGCCAAGCTCGCCGAATTGGGTGTGCCCAAGCGCCGGGCCCAGTAGCTCCGTTAGTTCAATCACGCCCGACTTCGCTCACTTCTTCCAGGCCAGTAAGTTGACCCCGATGACTCCGTACTTGCGAGCGGTTCGTTCCTTCGTTGTGCCCCCGAACGGATCGAAACGGTGGGTGATCCGGGCCTCCGAGAATCCAGCGGACTCGAACACGGCGACAATCTCTGCCTCCAGCAGAGCACCGGCGATTCAACCCGTCCAGAGATCGATGTCTTGCCGTGCCTCCTCTGAGAGTGCCACGCCGAGAGCGATGTCCGCGATCTGCAACCGGCCACCGGGCCGGACGACCCGATACAACTCTGCAAGGGCGCGCGTCTTGTCGGGAACCAGGTTGATGACGCCGTTGGAGATCACCACATCGATGCTCCCGTCTCCGACCGGCAGGGCCGTGGCGTCGCCATCGTGAACAGTGACGTTCGTCAGCCCGGCCGCTGTCGCCCCTTCTCGCGCGCGAGCCCGCATCGCCTCGGTCATGTCCACGCCGATCGCTCGGCCCGTTGGCCCGGCTCGTCGAGCCGCGAGCAGCAGATCGGTTCCCGCTCCGCAGCCGACATCGAGAACTGTCGAACCGTCCGCGATGGGTTGAACGAGGTGGGGATTGCCGACACCAGCGAATGAGGCCGTGACAGCCGCGGGCAGTTCCGCTAGCTCAGCCGGGTCATATGAGAGCCGCTCGGCCGCGTACAGCGGGCCGCGGTGGAAGTGGAAATCACTGGCTGGTTCAGCCGCGACCCGGCCATAAATGTCTTGGACTTCCGTGCGAAGGCGCGTGGTATCGAGGTCGATGGGCCGCGCAATGGGCATAGCCGCAATCTATGTCTCAGCGTCCAATTCGTCCAATGAAATGATCCGACTCTGGTCGACCCGCAGGGCGTCAAACGCTAGGACGCTCGACTTGTCGTTTCAGATATTCCAAGTAGCCACGAACGGCATTGCGCGAACGACGGCTGATGATGGGCCGCAGCAGCGACCCCTTCAGCCCGGTCGTTCCGTCGCTGCGCGATCTGATGATGGAGACAAGGTAGAAACCGCGCCGGTCGGGCCGGCTGTCATCGTCGGCGAGAAACCGCAGCTCGAGGGCGGTGTGGAAATAGTGGCTGGCATAGAGCTGTTTGATCGCGATGACATGCGAGACGCCGGACGGTCTGGCGGCCAGCGGATAGCTGATCACATGGTTGACCCGGAGGGTCGGCTTGAGGCCAAAGTCGACCACCGACCAGTAGAAGAAATCCTCCGCGCCGGCGGGGCGGCTGCGCGGGTACTCGTCCAGGTACGCGATGAGCTCCGGCACCGGAATGGGTAGCTCCTTGCTGTTGGTGAGGAGGGCGCGGAACTGCTCGGCGACTGGTACCGGCTCGCCGCCATCATCGTATCGGCCGAGTGCAGCGTTGCCGTTCGCCTGATACGCGTGCACCAGCTCGAGGATCATCTCGCGGGCGATCTTGTGGGCTTGAAGCGACGAGTTCGGAGATGACCAGTCGACTCGATTCCGGAAGCGGGTCATCGCCGCGGTCGAGAGCTTCATGTCGCACTCGCCGGGACGACAGCTGGCCACCGCCGCGACATCCTTTGCTGGCAGCGTCAGCGACGCCAAATCCTCGAGCCGCGGCGGATTGCCGAAGCGGCCGATTTGGGGGATGCCGGGGCCTCGCTCGAACCGCTCGATGTCGCGGAACCGATCGACGAAGCGAGCGGCCGGGGTCTCGACGTGCACCACTCCGAAAACCGCCAGCTCCTGCCGCACCGGCGTGTCGAGACTCTTGACGACCGCCTCACCCGCGTGAAGAGCCCGGAGATCGGCTTCGAACAACCGCTCCCGCTGCAACAGAGTGTCCACGAGTGGACCTGACTGTGCCGCTGACGAAGCAACGGCGTTCAGGAGGGCTGCCCCCAACCCGAGGCCGAGGAGGGCAGGCAGGACAAGGCTTTCGCGGCTGTTCACGGGTCCATTGTGCCGTGCCCGGGTGCGCGACGTGCCAAGGAACTTGCTCGGATGTGTCGGGTTTATCGTGCGTGTGGGGCCGACCGAATCGTGCGGCCATCCCCACCACCTGGCGGTGGCGGGGATGCTGCACTGAGGACGTGGTTAGAACCGGTACGTGATATCGACCTGATACGCTCGAGACGTCTGCTGGTTGTCCTGCACCAGATAGAACGTGGGGTTATACGACAGGTTCGCACCCGAACGGTGCCACTCGGTATAGCGCCCCGCGTTCATCACGTTGAAGATGTTCCCGCCCAATTGAACATACTGATGGCCGCCCAACTGGAGTCGGTAGCCAACCTTCATGTTTATCGTGTGCACATACGGCAGCCCGGCCTGGCCCTCGCCGCGCGTCGGATACAGGAACCGGATCCGCGTCGCCAGCGGGTTGGCAAATCTCGCGCCCGTCTGCGCGTTGGTCATGGTCGCGGGGCCGAAGCGAGTGACGTCGGGGGAATTCGCCGGCAGCTGCTGCAGGATGGGTCCCGTCCACGGGCCGCCCACGGCGGTGTAGCTCCCCGACACCACGATGCGTTTCGGCGCGTTCCATGTGCCAGCCAGGCGGAACGAGCCTGGCGTCCAGGTGGGCGTGTTCCGCAACGAATTACCGGTCGCGAGGCTGTTCTGATCGACCGGGTCCTGTTGCCGCCAGATCGTCTTGTCATTGGGGAACGCGTCCGGCTGAACGAACCGCGCCGGATCGGTCGGATTCCACGTGCCGTCCTGGTGCTGCCACTGATGCTGATAGCTGGCCATCGCCTGGAAGCCACGCGACATGTTCTTGGCAACGGTGACCATCACGCCCCGATACTTCGCCGCCGACCAGGACATGTTCGTGAGCCGGAAGATCTGACCCGAGTTCGGATCGACGCGTCCGAACCCGCCGAACGGTTGGAACGCCGCATCCGGCCAGAACCCGTTGATCTCCGTCTGTCCATACTGGTCCCGATAGGCCTTGGTGGTCATCGACACGTCCAGGCTCATCTCCATCGGCAACTGCCGCTGATAGCCCACGACGTATTCGTCGATGAACGGCTGGTGGAAATCCGGGTCGAACCGCAGGGTCTCGACCTCAGCGGAACCGCCGGTACCGGGTCATCCCGGTCGAAGATGCCATCGCCATTGAGATCGTACGTCGTCAGCGACGACGAGCCGGGAGGCGTGCCGAAGCTCGCCACCGCGTCACGGCCGCCCATCAATTGCCGGTGCACTCGCGAGAAGCTGGCGCGCACGACGTTCTTCGCATCGTTCGTGATCAGGAATGTTCCGCCCACGCGCGGGGCGATCTCGACGCTGTTCTGCACCACGAACTCGCGCAGACGGTCGAAGCGTTCCACGAAGTCGGCACGGAGACCGATCGTCGCGGTCAGCCGCGGAACCGGGCGCCACGTGTCCTGGATGTACATGCCGTAGTCGTGGTCACGACCCGACTGGTTGACGTGCGTCAGCGCACTCGTCCGGTACGTTCGCGCGAACGGGATGACCGGCGAATCGATGTTGTTCGGATCGGTCAGGCGGCGCTCCTCGGAGATGAACCCGTCGTTCAGCGCGGTGCTGACGCCCTCGGTACTGATTCTTGGGCATGAACAGGAAGCCGGTCTGGAACTCGTGTGTTCCAACCCAATCCTGCTTGAACCAGGTGAGATCTCCGCGGATCATGTAGTAGCTGGATTTTTCCAGGACGACCGTGCCGTATCCGCCCCCATTGAGCAGCGACCCCGAGCCGGTGAGGAAACCGGCCGTATTCTGATCGGCTCGTTGGTGGATGGCGTAGGTCGGCCCGAGATCGATCAGTTCCTGTTCGTAGCTGTCGCGATCGTTGCCGCGCTTGTCGTTGTAGTTGAAGGCGAACTTGGTCGTGATGCTCGAGCTCCAGACCGACTGCAGCGAGACACCATACATCCCGCCCCCGACGTCGGTCCGCGTGATGCGCTCGCTGTCGTTTGACCGCACGGACTTCTGTCGCATCCGATCGTACTGAACCACGGCGGCCAGCTCGTGATTCGCCGCAATCTTTGTCGTCACCTTGCCGAACGGCTGATGCGAATACAACTCGTTGAGCAGGTCATCGGGATTGACGTCTGGACGGAAGGCCTGGAAGGCCCGGATGTCAAGCGGTGAACGGTCCACGGTCGAGTCGATCAACGCGGTCCGGTAGGCGCCGAAGAACCAGGTCCGATCTTTCATGATCGGCCCGCCGAAGGAGAAGTCGGCCTGTCTGACTCTGCGCGTGCCGGCGGTCCCCGAGATGCCTTCCCGTTCGATCGAGTTGTCGTCGTTCCACTCGAACGGCTGCCCCGTATACGCGGCCGAACCTGAGAACGTGTTGCCGCCACTCTTGGCCGCCATGTTGATGACGAGGCCATAGCCCATCGGCGCCGACGCGTCCACGCCTCCGAGCTTGACGTTCGTGTCCGCAATCGCCTCGCCGCTGAGACCTGTCCGGTTCACGTTCATGTCCCAGTAGTTGGCGGCCATCATGCCGTCCATCAGCGTGACGTGTTCCCGGTGCTCCACGCCCTGGGCGTAGTAGTTCTGGCGGCCGCTCCCATCGTTGTGCGGCCGCGACAGCACGCCCGGCGTCATCTGCAGGAAGTCGGTCCAGAAGGCCCCTTCGGTCAGCGGCAAGGCCTTCTGGAACTGGGCGTCGATGTTCATCGACGTCGTCGACGTCGAGACTTCGACCATGGGCGACGCGCCCGACACGGTCACCGATTCCTGCAGCGTACCGAGCTTCAGGGCCATGTCTTGCACCTGGAAGTTGGCGCCTGCCCGCAGCAGAATGCCTTCGAGGTTGAAGACGGCAAACCCGGTAAGTTCCGCAGTCAGGGTGTAGGTGCCGGGAGGAAGATTGGTGATCCGAAATTCACCCGTCGCGTCGGTAACCGCCACTCCGGGCGTCAGCGCCTGTGGGCTTCGGGCGGTGACCGTGACCCCGGGGAGCACGCCGCCTTGCTCGTCTCTGACCGTGCCTCGCAGGCTGCCGTTGGCGGTCTGCGCCGCCGCCTGCGCGACCACGGCAAGGCTGCACAGACGACCAGAATCGCCACTGTCTTTTTCATATATGGCCCCCATCACGAACCGAGTTTTCTTGCCCGAAACCTGACCCTCGAAGACATAAAGAGTGCCACGCGAAGTGAACCGGCCATCTATTACGGATGGAGTCCGTAGGCTAGCCCCGTTGCCAAGCCCTGTCAACAAGCACGTGTTGAGTGGTTTTTGTCCTGCCCAGGCAGGCATAGCTTCGTCGCGGCGCTTGACTCGGACGCACTCCGCCAGATAATGGGCCCTACGTTGATGTGCCTGACCGCCTGCGGCTCACCGCGAGCGCCGGCGACTGCGGTGCACGCAGGTTTCACTGGTTAACGCGACCATTTGCACAGACTAGAAAACAAGGAGAAGCGATGCGGACACGTAGACATTGGGGCCTTCACTTCTTTGTGTCGTGCCTGCTCGCTGCGAGCGGTGGCCGCGACGGCCATGGCACAGACACCGTACCCGCCGAATGGACCGAGCGATTCCGCCGGTCGACGTTGACGGGAGGGGGATCGCCCCCACCCACGGCTGCGCCCGCTGTGCCCCCGGGGCCACGGAGCGCGCATCTCAGTGGAACATGGAAGCCGTCGGCCATAACGACCTGCAGGGACGATCAGCCTACCAGCCGATCATCATCAACCAGGACGGCCGACAGATCGCCTACGTCGGCCACCACAACAACCAGAAGCCGCTCATGAATCCGCTGACCGGCAAAGTGGAAGTCAATGGGACGTCGATCGTCGACGTGACCGACCCGGCGAAGACCAGATACCTCGCGCACATTCGCGACCGGCGAGGACCGGCGTACAGGTGGTGCCCAGATGGCCCGCGTGTGCAGCGGCAACACGCTCCCGAAAGGCGTGAAGGGCAAGTGGTACTTGCTGCGTCCTCTTGGCGGGAGCGCACATGAAATCTGGGACGTCACCGATCCGGCGAAGCCGACCAAGCTGACCACCGTCGTCGACAACCTCACCGGCACGCATAAGAGCTGGTGGGAATGCGACACCGGCATCGCCTATCTCGTCGCCAACAACTCGAAGGAAGGATGGAGGGGCGGCAACCACCTCAAGATCTATGACCTGAGCGACCCGGCAAAGCCGGTGTACATCCGCGACTTCGGGATGGTCGGCACGCAGCCGAACGCGAGCGGGTCGGAGGGCGGTGAAGGCATCCATGGCGCAATTTCCGCCGGGCCCGAGAAGAACCGGGTCTACATCGCCTATGGAACCGGCAACGACGGCGTGGTCTCGATCGTTGACCGGAAGAAGCTGCTGACCGAGTTCAAGAATCCTCTGACGCCGACGGAAGAAGAGCTGCTCGCGCCGCAGGTCGGCTACATTCACATGTCTCCTGACCAGGGAGCGCACACGACCTTCCCGATCTTCGGCGTGCCGATCCCCGGATTCCAGGGGCATCAGGCGCTCCGGAAGCGCGATCTTCTCCTCGTCGTGTCGGAAGCGGCGCGCGCGGACAATTGCGGCCAGAACTTCCCGTCCGATCAGCTGACGCAGGGGCGGGCGGCGCCGCATCTCGCGTTCCTGCTCGATATCACGCACGAGCCGACGCCCTGGCCGCTGTCGACGTTCCGTGTGCAGGAGACGCAGGGCGACTACTGTGGACGAGGCGGGCGGTTCGGCGCCCACTCCTCCGCTGAATCGTTCTATCCCCCCTACTACGGCAAGATCGCTGTCTTCGCGTGGTTCAACGCGGGCGTGCGCATCTGGGATATTCGCGACCCGTTTGCCGTTCACGAGGTCGGCTATTTCGTTCCGCCGCCAAATCAGAACACCGTTCCGACCTGCTCGAACGCCGAAACGAAAGAGGGCGGCGAGTTCGGCACGAAGACGGCCACCGGCTGGTGCAAGAGCGTGGGAGTCATCAACAACGTGGAGATTGACGACCGCGGTCTGATCTATGGGGCGGACCGCCCCGGTGGCGGGCTTCACATCCTGAGGCTCACCGGGTACGCGAAAGAGATCGTCACGTCGTCTCAGGAATCGCGCTAAGCGGAGCGTCCAGAGCGGGCCGGAGCGATCAGCCCTTCCGCGATCGCTTCGGCCCTCTTCTTCGATGGTTACCTAATCCGATCGCGGACGTTGATCTTGAAACAGCATTTCGGACGCGCCTTGCGATCGCAGCACTCGTTCACCTCGACGCCGAGTACCTCGCCCAGCAGGCTTTCCATCGCGAGACAGACCGCGCGATGTTTTCCTGTCAACGCGGCCAACGGGCAACCCGCGCCACGGATCACATAGCCGCCGTTCCCTTCGACATACGTAGTCACAGCGCCGAGTTCCTTGTTCAACAACTCGCTCGCGGCCGCAACGCGAGAGCGCAAGCTACCGGTCGTGCGCTTCGCGAATGGCAGTTCGTTCGCCAACCCTTTTCCCGCTTCGCGCATGAGGGCGTTGACTTGCTTGGCTGGCAGCGCCTTCGCGAAGACTTGAACGAGCTGCGTCAAGAGCGGGATGTACGCCTGCGACAAGAGTTGCTCGACTTCGGCGGTGAGGTGGAACAGCTGGAATGGTCTGGTCGTTCCCGGCTTGTGGCCGACGCGCTGCACCACGCCGTCGCGCTCCATCACCGTCAACTGCGCACGTACGGCGCTTGCGGTCAGGCCAAGTTCAGATGCGATGTCGTCGACGGTCAAACCTCCGCGTTGAAGAAGCGTCACGATCCGTCCGCGGCTGGTATCGAGCAGCTGCTGCCTGAGCATTTGAGAGTCCCCATGGCGCGTGTAGGTGGCAGGGCTCTTGCAAATACGCAAGATAAGATTTGGCTATCTGTGCTAACTCAGCACGTAGCCTCACCAGAATACGTCGTTCGCATTCTGCTCGCTTACGTCGCCGCGCCCGGCGCAACGAGCTCAGGAGGTCTTCATGCACTCTGGGTTCCCAATGTTATCAATCGGCGCGGTCATCGTCGCCGCAACCGTCGCAACGGCATCGTTTCACTCCACCTCGGCGCCTGCGGTCGCGCAACCTAGCTCTGGCGGGAAGTCGGATGGCCAATCGATCTTCCGCTTCGATACGTTCGGCGATGAACAACTGTGGACCGACACGCTGCGCATGCACGAGGCGATTCGAAGGTCTCTCCAAAGACTGCGTTAAGCGTGGGACTGAAGGTTGACGTCGACGCGTTGCCGCTGCCGCTGATTGCCGCGCTTCAAGCGCAACAGGTCAACTTGGACGATCCGGCGGTGACGATCGAACTGCTGCGGCTCAATGCCGTCGTTGGTGTGGTCGGAAAAGTTGACGGTGCAGGCGTGCTGACACGCGTTGGAATTACCTGCGCGTTCTGCCACTCGACCGTCGATAACTCGTTCACGACCGGCATCGGCAAACGGCTCGACGGTTGGCCAAATCGCGATTTGAACGTCGGCATGATCCTCGGATTGTCACCATTCCTGCCGGACACTCTCAAAGCGGAGTTCAGCACGTGGGGTCCTGGAAAGTACGATCCACGGCATCACGCGTTCGACGGCACCAACATCATTTCGCTGAACGAGCCATCCCTCCCCGTCCTGATTCCTCCAGCGTATGGACTGAAAGAGGTCGGTTTGGAAACCTACACGGGCGACGGGTCGATCTCGTATTGGAACAGTTATGTCGGCATATCGCAGATGGGCGGCCAGGGCAACTTCAGCGACCCGCGCATCAACCTCACGATCACGCAAAAACCCGATCGTGTCACGCCGAAGCTGCCGGCACTGCTCGAGTATCAGCTCAGTCTGCTCGCGCCACCTCCGCCCAGTGGAAGCTTCGATGCCGACGCCGCGCGTCGCGGCGAGGGTCTCTTCCACGGTAAAGCGACATGCGCGACCTGTCACATTCCTCCGACTTACACCGACGTGCTGAGCGGTCCGACGGTGCCGTTTCTCCATGATCCGGCAGAAGTGGGCACCGAACGGTTTTATGCCGAGCGCAGTGCGACAAAACAGTACCGCACCTCCCCGCTCCGCGGCATCTGGCAACATCCACCGTACTTCCACGATGGCAGCGCCGCCACGTTACTCGCCGTCGTCAATCACTATGACGAGCACCTCGAGTTGAAGCTCTCAGCAAAACAGAAGGCAGACCTCGTTGAATTCCTCAAGTCCCTGTAAGGAGAGGCCAATGAAGACGGTCACTATCGCGATTGCTGTCTGGATGTACGTGGCGCTGCACGCGGCGGCTCTCCCAGCCGCGGCGTCGACCGAATCTCAGCCAACTGCAGCCGCCATTGCGCTGAAGCAGGACATGCGCAAGCTGTGGACGGATCACGTGGTCTGGACGCGCGAATACATCGTCGCGGCGCTCGGCGATCAGCCCGATGCGCAGGCCGCGGCGAATCGGCTGATGAGAAACCAGGAAGACATCGGCAATGCGGTCGGCAAGATCTATGGCGACGCTGCCGGAAAACAGCTGACGGCGCTGCTCAAGGAACACATCTCGATCGCCGTGGATTTGATCAAGGCTGCGAAGGCCGGCGACAAGGCCGGCCAGCAGAGCGCCGATGCGAAGTGGCAACAGAACGGTGTCGCCATTGCCGACTTTTTGAGCAAAGCAAACCCGCACTGGCCGCGTGCGACGCTGGTCGATCTCATGAAGGGCCATCTCTCGACCACGACGAATGAAGTCGTCGCTCGGTTGAACAAGAAGTGGGACGAAGATGTTCGTGCCTTTGACGAGGTGTACCGGCACATCTTGATGATGTCGGACGCGCTGTCCGACGGAATCATCAAGCAATTCCCCGACAAGTTCGCTGATTGAGTGGAGCCAGAGGGCCCTCGTGTCGGGCCCTCAACTCCAGCGCGTGCCGATCGACCTAACGTTCGCCCTCCCGGGGTGGAGTCATTTCTTGCCTAATCGAATCGTTCCCGTCAGCGCTGCTCCGCGTTTGGCGATCACTGGAGCGACCATCACGCGATGGTTTCCAACGGCGCGATCGATCAGCGCACCAGTGACAATGCCAGCCGGCACAAACAGCGAGAGACCGCCCGGTACCCAGATTTCGGCGCATTCAGAATTGCCGCTCAGCGTGCCGCAGGCCTGCTTGGCGAGGATCAGCGTTGCGCCCAGTCCGATCGCGCCGCCAATCAGCGCGCCATCGAGAACCGAGTCTCGTTTTTGGGTTGATTGAACCGCCGTGTTCTCCGCGAGCTTTGCCGCGCTCGCGCCGATTGATTGAGCGGAGGCTGTGGAGCTAATCAGGACAGCGACAAGCGTGAGGACAGCCAACTGCTTCATACCTCACAATGTGCGGAACGGCGTCCAGACGGCTCAGCGGCTCTTCGAGGTCCGCTACCACAGGCCCACGAGTCTCCACCACGCCGTGCCTAGCACGAGCCAGAGCACGATGTGGACAACGCTGAGCACCGCGCCGGTTCTCCACCAGGCTCCGATCGACACCGCGCCGCTTGCAAACAATATGGGGCCTGATGGTGTGCCGTAGTGAGTCAAGCAGGCATCGATACTGCTGAAGGCGGCCAGCAACAGCGCCACAGGGAGGGGTGGCGCACCGAGCCCGAGCGCGATCGCGAGGAACGGCGCAAACATCGCGGAGACATGCGCCGTGTTGCTGACGAACAGGTAGTGGCTATAGAAGTAGGCAAGGCTCAGCCCAAGGGTGCCCCACAGCCATCCAGCGCCCGTCAGTGCCCCACCGACGTGAGTCGTGAACCAGGCCACGAGGCCGAACTGGCTCAAGTGACTGGCCATCATGACCAGCGCGCCGAACCAGAAGAACATGTTCCATGCTTCCCGTTCACCGGTAATGTCGTCCCACGCCAGGACGCCGGTTACGAGGAGTACGGCCAGCGCGATCAGCGCGGCCGCCGTGGCATCCACTGCGATCGCAGAGCCGAAGCTCCAGGCGCAGATAAGAAGGACCGCCACGACACTCATCGTCCACTCGCCGTGCGTCATTGGTCCAAGCGCGGCAAGCGCGTTCTTCGCCTGCGCTGGCGCTTCGGGCGTGCGCATGACACCGGGAGGACACAGCCGGTAGACGATCGGAGGCACCACGCTCAGGCTGGCCAGGCCGGGCACAATCCCCGCCAGCGCCCACGTCGCCCAGCTAATCGTGATGCCCTGGCTGGCGGCCAGCTGCACGCAGAGCGGATTGATGACGGTCGCCGTCATGAACATCGCGCTCGTCACGACTGTTCCTTGATACACGGTGAGCGTCAGATAGGCGCTCGTCATCTGGCCAGCGGAGGCATCCCGCGCTCGCGCCATGCGCGCGAGCGCTTGCAGGACCGGGAAGAGCACGCCGCCCGCGCGAGCGGTGCTACTGGCAATCGCCGGCGCCAGGATGAGATCGGTGAGCACGAGGCTGTAGCCCAGCCCAAGGGTGCTGCCTCCAAAGAGCGAGACGAGCCGGTACGCGATCCGCGTGCCCAATCCCGTCTTGACGAAACCGGTCGCAAGAAAGAATGCGGCCGTCACCAGCCACAGCGTCGTGTTGCCGAAACCACTGAGCACCTCGGTGATCGTCAGCGTGCGCGTCAGGAGAACCACCCCGATCGCGACCAGCGCGACTGCGCCCATCGGCAGCGGCCTCGCAATCAGGCCGACGATCGTGCTGACGAAGACGGCGAAGAGCGGCCACGCGCGAGTGTCGATTCCCGAGGGGCCGGGGAGCGCCCAGATCACCAGACCCAGCGCGACAACGCTCGCCAGCGGCACCGGGCGGATCGATTGATTCATCAAGGCGCCAGAAACGTCACGCCGAGCCGCACCAGCTCGGCGATTTCGGCGTCGGAATAACCGGCCTCACGCAACACTTCGGCTGAATGTTCGCCCAGCCGGGGTGCTGGCCGAGGAACACCAGGTTCCGATGCCGACCAGTGCGTCGGAGTGCGGGGCGCGAGCAGCTTGCCTTCGCTCGGGTGGTTCTCGGTGACGAAGAACCCGCTCGCGGCGAGGTGCGGGTCGTGGACCACGTCCTCGATCGAATTCATGCCGGAGACGGGGATGTCGGCCTGTTCGAGCAGCGCTGTCCATTCGGCCGTTGTCCGCGTTTTCATGAGATCCGCGAGGACATCGTAGATCTCCGCGATGTTTCGCGCGCGGCTGGCCTGGCTCGAGTACCGTTCGTCGGCCATCATGTCGGGCCGACCGATGGCATCGAAGAAGCTTTTCCACTGTTTGTCGTTGTAGACGAGCACACAGATGTAGCCGTCGCGCGTTGCGTAGGGCCGCCGCGCAAGCAGTCGGGTGTAGCCAGCGTCCGCAATGGGAGGGTCGTAGGTGAGCCCGGCAGAGTGATCGCCGAGGACGAAATGCGCGACGCTCTCGAACATCGGGACCTCGACCGCCTGTCCCTGGCCCGTGCGCTCCCGGTGAAACAGTGCGCTGGTCACCGCATAGACGGCATGCAATCCCGTGAGCCGGTCCGCGAGGTTCACCGGCGCGTAGCGCGGAGCTCGGCCCCGTGACGGGAAGCAAGCCATGGGATCGCGGCGGCGCCTTGGATGAGATCATCGTACGCGGCCTTTGCGGCATACGGTCCGCGCTGCGAATAGCCGTAAGCGCCGACGTAGAGAATGCGCGGGTTGGCCGCGCGCACGCTCTCGTAGGACAGCCCAAGGCGAGCCATGGCCTGCGGACGCACGTTGTAGATCAGCACATCGGCGCCGCGGATCAGGCGTATCAGCGGCTCGACGTCCTTCGGCACTGCTTGAGGTCGAGCACGATCCCTCGCTTGCCGCGATTGAGATTGAGGAAGAGGTAGCCCATGCCGGGGCTACGCATGGGGCCGGCGTGGCGCACGTTGTCGCCCTCCCGCGGCTCGACCTTGATCACGTCCGCGCCAAGCTCGGCGAGAATCTGGGTCGCGAACGGACCCATGACGACTGTGGTGAGGTCGATGACCCTCACTCCGGACAAGGGGCCTGGCATGAGGCCCGAGCAGCTTATCTTAGGACGGGTAGGACGCGAGTCAACGAGGCCGCGCACGCGGCTTCGATCGACGCGAGCGAGGGACGGCGTAGGCATGACTTCGATTAGAAAGACGCACCCGCCGTGCTGCCACCTGCGTAGTAGCCGCGGCGTGTTCGCGCTGCAACGTTGGGACGCGTCAGGTTGACTTCAATGCGTCGCCATGTGCCGTCACGACGGGGGTTGCTTGACGCGTACCCGATCACGTACTGGCTCGACAATTCATCGGCGATCTCCCCATACACATGCTCGAGATTGTGTATTCGCGCGGGAAAGTGCGCGCGACCTCCGGTCTCATGGGACAGCTGGCGCAGAACGACGTCCGCCTCGCCCGATGCATTGGGCGACCCCACCCTCGATGGTAGCCCGATGGCATGAATCGTCGCGTCCGACCGCTTGGCGAGTTCGAGCACTTCGTCGTAAGTCACCAGGCTGGACGTGTCCTTCCCGTCCGAAAGCAGCACGATCGCTCGGCGGCGAACGTTGTGCACGCTGGGGCTATTCACTCGCGCCAGTTGCTTCAGAGAAACGTACACGGCGTTGTACAAGGCCGTGGCACCTCTCGCTTCGGTCGCACGGATCGCGCGCTCGAGTGCCGGCGCTTGGTTCGTGAATGGCTGAATAATTCTCACGCGGCTGTTGAAACCCACGATCTGAGCGACATCCTGCGAGCGAAGATGACGGACAAATCCGATCGCGGCTTCCTGGGCGACCGGCAACTGGTCCACCATGCTGACACTCGTATCGATGAGCAGCGAGAGGGCGATTGGCAGCTGTGCCCGGCTGAAGAACGTGAGCTGCTGTCTGACGCCATCTTCGAACACGGAAAATTCGCTCGCTTCGACATCGGTGACATAGCGATGCTCGGTATTCACGACCGTGACGTTGAGTAAGACGGCGTCAACAGCCGACCTGAACACGTCCGGTGGCTGTTGACGATTGGCCAGGCTGGCTCGCCGCTCCATGAATGGAGGCGCTGGATGCGGCAGCAACCTGCAGCAGGCCGCTAAGAAGCGCAATGGCCGGGAGGCGGCGACAGCGACGGGTCATGACGCCAGACCTTCTCGTCTAACGAGCCGCACGACTCGCCAACCACCACTTCATCGTGGTCGTCACGAGATCAGCCGCATCCTGCTGAACGAAGTGGCCCGCCTCCGGAGCCGTCACGAGCGTCAGGTCCTTCGCGACCCAATTCCATGTGCCGGAGAGTCCATCTGAGTGCAACGCCGTGTCGCGCAGGCCGTGGAACATGAGCACCGGCGCCTGAACTTTTGGCAGCTCGGGGAGCGGCGGCGCGTCGGCACCCGACTGGCGTGGATAGTTCCGCTTGTAGTAATTCAGCATCGCCTCGAAATCCGAGCGCTGAAAGGCTTCCACGTAGCGCTTGCGCGCCGCCGGATCGCGCACCCAACCCGCGAGGTTTTCCGCCGTCATCGGCCGGCCGAAGAACACGGTCGGGTCGGCCGGCGACTTCTGCTGGAAGTTGCGCGCGTACTCGCTGTTCTTGATCTGCTCGGCGTTGATGCGCAGCTCGCGCGACAAACCCTGCGGGTGCGGGAGATTGAGAATCACCAGGTTCTCGGTCATCTGCGGCAGGTTCATCGCGAACTGCCACGCCACGACGCCACCCCAGTCGTGACCGACGATGGTGGCGCGATCGCGGCCGAGGTGACGAATGACGGCAGCGACATCGCCGACGAGGAGGCGCATGTCATAGCTCTCGACGCCTTTCGGCTTGTCGCTCTGGTTGTAGCCGCGCTGATCGATCGCCACGACCTCGAAGGTCTGCGACAGCGCGTCCATCTGGTGCCGCCACGAATACCAGAAGTCGGGAAAGCCGTGGATCATGACGACGAGCGGCCCCTTGCCGAGCGACGCATAGTGAATCTTCACGCCGTCGGACACGGCGTAGCCGTGCGTCACGCGGTCGAAGACGTCGCCCTGACGAGCGAATCCGCCGGCCAGGACGGCGGTTGACAACGCCAGGCCGGACACGGTGGCGAAGGCGACGGTTGACCAGGTCGGCATCAGAAACTCCGCATGATAGCGTAGGGTCGCCGCAGCCCGCGGAACCGCGGCACCCGGACATCCGTAGAAAGCATAGACAGCCTGTGGAGGGCCCATGCGCGTACTGGCGAGTCTCGTCGTCGTCTTCGGAATAATCGGCGGTGTCAGGGCACAGTCACCGGAGCCGCCCCTCGGGGACACGCGGCTGACCGTGCATACGCTGCTGCGCGAGGACGTGTTCGCCGGGTTCATGGCGAACGACATGGTTCGCTTCGCGCGCGCCGAGCGGAACATCGAGCAGTTGCTCAAGGATCGTCCCGACCAGCGCGGCAACGTGCTGGCCTGGAAAGGGTCGGCGACGATGCATCGCGCGGTGCTCGCGCACGAGTCAGGCAGGGCCGATGAGTTCCGCACACAGCTCGAAGCCGCGCGTGCGGCCTTCGCCGAAGCGGCGAAGCAGACGTCCGGCAACGAGGGTGTGGCCGCGATCACGGGCGGAACCTATGCAGTGTTTGCCGATCGCCTGCCCGAACCACACCGCGCCACCGCCTGGGCGGACGCGTACGCGAATTACTCACTCCTCTGGAAGCAGCAGGGTGCGGCCATCGACAAGCTCCCGGTGCATCACCGGGGCGAAGTGCTGGGCGGCCTCGTTCAGTCGGCGCAGCGCACCGGCCGGACCGAGGAGATGGCGCAGCATCTCGACCGCATGCTCACGCTGATGCAGGGCACCCCGTACGAGGCGACGGCGCAGGAATGGAAGGCGAATCCGGCCGAGTGCCGCGACGACCAAGGTCACGTGCAAGAACTGCCACAACCCGGGGCGTCTGACATCGCAGCTCGCCGCGTTGCAGAAGTGATCGGATCGTGTCGTCCTGGCTGCCGGCGCGGCGCGCGGACAGCACTGGATCCGACGACGGCTCGAGGCGCTCCGTTGGGTGCCGTTCTACCGCGTCATTAGACCACCAAACCGGCGATCCTTCCGCAGTTCCGAGAGACTGGGCGATCGTTCGATGCGCTCACGCGTATACCCGGCTGCGATCGCTCTTTCGAGCCACGCCAACGCTTGCGTCGCGATCACCGAGTTGCTCCCAGGCGACCGCGAGCGTGAAGAGGACCGATGCCTCGTCGGGCCGCAAACGCTCTAGCGCGGCGATGGCGTCGCGGGCCTCGCGCTCGCGCCTCACCATCGAATAGGCATCTGCCAGTTGGGCGAGCAGATCGGCCTGACGCGGGTTGACCTCGCGTGCCTTTTCTGCGAGCTCGATCGTCTTGGAATACGCGGCGGCCGCCTTGTCGCGCTCTCCCGGAGCCCAATATAGGGCCGCCGCCAGGTTGCGCCAGATGCGGTGATCGTTCGGCATCAACGTGACCGCCTGTTCGAAGGCGCGTGCAGCCTCGGTATAACGCCCGCGCTCGAAGTAGTACGTCCCGAGATTCGAGACGGCAGCGTTCGTCGGACGGATGGCGACGGACCGCTCCCATGCGGCGGCAGCCTCTTCGGGGCGATGCAGCGCAAAAAGCGTGGCGCCGAGGTTGCTGTGGGCGCGCGTGTTGTCCGGCGCGAGGTCGACGACCCGTCTGTAGGCGGTTTCGGCCTCGGCATAGCGCCCGCGAGCGTAGTAGAAACTGCCGAGGGCGTTGTACGCCAGCCAGTCGTCGGGCCTCGCGGCGATCGCCCGCTGGTACACTGCCTCGGCCTCAGCCGGACGCTTAACAGCCTCGTAGGCGCGACCGAGCTCGCGAAACGCATCACTGCTGATCGGATCCAATTCGAGTGCCCGTCCAGCGACTGCGATGGCTTCTGTACCGCCCTCGCCCTCGCGCGATCAGCGCAAGCGTGACGTGCACCGGCGCCAGTTGGTCGTCGATCTTCAACGCCTGTCCGCAGCTGTCCACGGCCCGCTCGATCCAGGACGCATTCTTGTCCGCCTCGGTACTTCCGCCAGTACGCTTCGCCGAGCCCTGCGTGCGCGAGCGCGTAACCATCGTCCAGCGCGATGGCGCGCGTGAAGCGCGCGATGGCCAAATCGATGTTCTCGGGCCGGTCGAAGCGCTGCAGAAAGCCTCGTCCCTGAACATACTGCTGTACGCGCCGAGCGCGGTGGTGCCGCCGGCCGTGATGGCGCGCCGTGCCTCGGAATTCAGTTGCAGGTCGAGTAGAGACGCGAGCGTCTCGACCACCGTGTCTGGCGTGATTTGATCCGGACCCGTCGTCAGCACCAGCGTGCGCGACGACAACTGGTGCAACTGTTGTGCATCGACGAGATTCAACGTCAGGCGCACCGCCGATCCTGTGCGCTGAATGGCCCCGGTGACCGCGAGTGTCGCGCCGAACGCGTTGTGTGCCTCTTTCGCGCTCGCAACTCCTTCGCGTCTGGTTTCACTCGACGGCACGACGCGAAGCGTGC
>CAVTGK010000067.1:0-117362 GCA_963734095.1 uncultured Acidobacteriota bacterium
CGCAGCCGCAACCTCCAGCGCCGTCCCGCTGTCGGGTGATAACACCTCGACCACCCTCGTCTTGCAGCACCGTCAACCAGCGGCGGGCGAGAACTGTCCGCGGACTGGCGGCTCGTGAGCCCCGGTTATTTCGAAACCATGGGCATTCCGCTGCGCGGACGGGACTTCACGCCGGGCGATCGCGTGGACACGCTCAGGGTCACGATCATCAGCGAGTCGATGGCCGAAATGTATTGGCCGGGCGACGATCCGATTGGCAAGACCGTCGTCATCGGCAGCTTCGGTGAGGAGCCGCACACGATTATCGGCGTGGCGGGCAACGTCCGAAGCTTTGGGCTGGACGCGGATCCGGCGCCAATGGTCTACGGATCGGCGGTTGCTTATGCTGGCTGGAATCCGATGAGCCTCGTCTGGCGCGCGGCGGCCGCCGGCGGCCAGCCAGGACCTGCCAGTCCGACCGCAGCAGGTGCCAGGAATCCGCGACGCCGTCCGTCGTATCGACCCGGCGGTGCCGATCTACGACGCGCGGTCGCTCAGCGACATGTTGGCGGATTCGTTTGGGCCTCGTCGCTTCAACATGTACCTGCTGGGCGTGTTTGCGAGCGTCGCGCTGACGCTGGCTGCCATCGGCCTCTTCGGCGTGATGGCTTACTCGTTGCGCAACGCACTCGTGAGATTGGGGTGCGCCTCGCGCTCGGAGCCGAGCGCCGTGACATCTTCCGGCTCATTCTCGGCCGAGGCGTGGTGCTCTGGCGGTCGATTGGCGCAGGCATTGGCGTTGGCGTCGCGCTGTGGCTGTCCACGCGTGATGCAAAGCCTGTTGTTCTCGGTGTCTGCGACCGACCCGGGACGTTTGCCGCCGTGCCGATTCTCCTGATCCTCGTCGCAGCCTTCGCGTGCTACGTGCCTGCGCGACGGGCCATGTCGGTCGATCCGGTGACGGCGCTGAGGGCGGAATGACAACTAGGAGGTTTCAGGAGCGCACGGCGGCTCCACGGGGAACCGCAAGAGACGACGTCGAGAACCACCGACAACATCTGGAGAGCTCCGGATGACGTCACCGGCGATTCATCATGAACGTCGCCATGCCGTGCAGGAACTCGCGCAGGACGCTCGCGCGGCCGTCGGATCGAGCTGCGCTTCATCGAGGGCGCGGTCCATCAACTGCACCCAGCGATCGCGCGCGGCCTGATCGATGGCGAACGGCATGTGCCGCATCCGCAGCCGCGGATGGCCGCGCTGCTCGATGTAGCGCGGCGGACCGCCGAAGCGGCCGACCAGGAAGTCGCGCAGCCGTTCTTCGGCGCCGGCCAGATCGTGCGCCGGATACATCGGCCCGAGAATGTCGTCGGCCGGCACCTGCGCGTAGAACGCGCGCACGAGGCGGGCGAAGCCGTCCTCGCCGATGCGCGCGTAGACTTGCTCCTCGGTCAGATCCACAATGTCAGTATGTCGGATGAAGCGCCGAAGAGCGCCTACGAGCTGGCGATGGAGCGGCTGCGCCGCAAGGATGCCGAAGAAGGCGTCGAGGAGCGGGCGGTGAGCGACGAGCAGAAAGCGGAGATCGCCGAAGCGCGGCGCGTCTACGCGGCCAAGGTCGCGGAAGCGGAGATTCTCTACAAGTCGAAGCTGATGACGACCTTCGAACCCGAGGAGCGGCCGAAGCTCGAAGAGCAACATCGGCGCGACCTGCCAGGCTGCAGGACGACCGCGACGGAAGCTGGCGAAGATTCGCGCGACACGGTAGGGCCACAGAGTGCACGAGAGAACTGAGCCAATTCTCTGGCGTCCGTGCTCTGAGGCCCGTACGTGGCCTCTGCTAACCAAACACGCTCTTCACCACGAACCACACGTTGGCGGGCCGCTCGGCCAGCCGGCGCATGTACCACGGAAACCAGTAGGTGCCGTAGGCGATGAGCACGCGGACGTGCTCGCGCGCGGCCGCAAGCCGCGCCTGCTCGCCGCGCTGGATGCCGTAGAGCATGTGAAACTCGTAGCGTCCCGGCGGCACGTGCGCGTCGCGCGGCGTGCTGGCACAGGCTCGGCGATGATCCGCGTGTCGTGCGTGCCGAAGACACGCCGCGACGGCCGCCGCGCGCCCTGTCGTCGAGCATCGCGCGGCCGAGCGCGAGTAGTTCGCATCGACGTCGCGTCTTCGCCGCGAGCGCCACGCGACGGCGGCTCGCGATACGCGCCCTTCACCAGCCGCACGCCGGCGCCGATCGCGCAGCATCCGGCGCAGATCGTCGCGGGTGCGATGCAGATACGCCTGCAGGCAGACGCCGACGCCGGGAAATCGCCGCTGCAGCTCCTCGGTGAGCTCGAGCGTGACGTCGACGTACGGCGACTGCTCCATGTCGATCCAGAGGTAGCTGCCGGCCGCCTGCGCGCGCGCGGCGATCGCGACCAGATGATGCGCGCGGCGCGATCGCGATCGATGTCGAGTCCGAGCTGCGTCGGCTTGACCGACGGCTCGCACGCGAGGCCGAGCTGCCGAATGCGATCGATGCCCTCGAGATAGTGATCGGCGACCGCCTCCGCTTCGGCCGAGATCCGCGACGTTCTCGCCCAGACGCGTGAACACGCTCGCGATCCCCTGCGGCTCGAGGCGTCGTGCGCGGCCTGCAGCATGTCGTCGAAGGTCTCGCCCGGCATGAAGCGCGAGACCGCGCGCCGCACGAACGGCGCGCGCACGCCGTGCTCGCGCAGCCAGCGATTGTCGGACGCTTTCAGCAGCAGGCTCGCATGGGTCTGCCGTGCGCTTGATACCCCGGCCCCCGGACGACCCGGCCCGGCGTCGCGCCGGTGTGCTCGCCGTCGCGCAGCACCTGCACGCCGTTGACGAACACGTGCCGCACGCCGGTCGAGTACTGGTGCGGCTTCTCGAACGTCGCGTGATCCTGGATCTGGCCGGGATCGAAGATGACGATGTCGGCCATCATGTCCTCGGCGAGGCGGCCGCGATCCTTGAGCCCGAGATTCTCGGCGGGCAAGCGCGTGAGACGGCGGACGGCTTCTTCGAGCGGCACGAGCTTCTCGTCGCGCACGTAGCGTCCCAGCCAGCGCGCGAAGTTGCCGTAGCCCGCGGATGCGGGTTCGACTGCAGAAACGGGCCCTCCGGCGCCATCGACCCGGCATCGGAGGCAAAGCTGACCCACGGCAGGCGAAGCTGCTTGCGCAGGTTGTCTTCGGACATCAGGAAGTAGACGGCCTCGACGCGGCTGCCGTCTTCGATCACCAGATCCATCGCGGTGTCTTCGGGCGATTGCCGCGCATCTTGGCGACCTCGACTGAGCCTCTTGCCGGTCAGCGGCTTCAGCGCCTCGCTCTTGAATCCCGACAAGCAGGATGCCGTCCGGGTCCCGCGCCGGTGAAGAAGTTCTCCCACTTGATCGGTCGGCGTCGTCATCTCGCGCTTGACGCGCGCGCGAATCGCCGGATCCTTCAGCCGCGCGACCCACGCCTCGTAGCCGCCCTCCTGCACCCACGGCGGCATCGTCGCGTTGAGTCCGGTCGCGCCGCGGGATAGGTGTACATGTCGGCCGTGATGCGCAGGCCTTCGCGTGCGCGCGGCTTCGATGCGCGCGATCGCCGCGTCGATCTTGCCCCAGTTGTCGCGGCCCGCCGCCTTGAAGTGATAGATCTCGGCGGGCACTTTGGCTTCGCGCGCAATCTGAATCAGCTCGTCGATCGCTTCGAGCAGCCGCGCGCCCTCGCTGCGCATGTGCGAGATGTACATGCCGCCGAATTCCGCCGGCCGCCTTTGACAACTCGACGAGCTCCGGCGTCTTCGCATAGAACGCCGGCGCGTAGATCAGCGACGATCCGACGCCCAGCGCGCCTTCGCGCATGCGCCTGACGCACGAGATCCTTCATGCGCGCGAGTTCTTCGGGCGTCGGCTCGCGATCCGTCGTAGCCGACCTCGTGAATGCGAACCGTCGTCGCGCCGACAAACGACGCGATGTTCGGCGAGATGCCTTTCCGCTGCAGCCCCTCGAGATACTCGCCGAGCGTCGTCCACGTCGACGGCGTACTTGAGGTCGCCCTGCCCGTCGACCTGCTCCTGCTTCATGCGAGCGTTGAGGGGACCCATCGACCAGCCTTCGCCAAACACCTCGAGCGTGACGCCCTGACGAATGTCGCTCTGCGATCGGCCGTCGACCAGCAGCGGCTCGTCAGCCCAACTCAGCATGTTGATGAAGCCGGGCGCGACGGCCAGCCCGTTGGCATCGACCTCGAGCCGTGCCCGCGGCGTCCTGGAGCGGGCCGATCGCGACGATGCGATCGCCGCGGACGGCAATGGCGGCGGACACGCCCGCCGCGCCAGTGCCATCGAACACCTGGCCATTGCGAATCAGCAGGTCGTAGTCAGGTTGGACGGAGGTAGCGCAGCTGGTAAGAAACGAGAACCGTGAGCAGAGCGGCAATCGGACGAATCGGCACGCCGAAGATTATGTCAGCACCTTCGGCGTCCGAGCACCTTCGGCACCCGAGGCACCTTCGGCACCCAGGCACGTTCGTTAAACGTGCGTCATCTTATGGTGGCCCTCAGGGTTGACCACCTGGTCACCAGGCTCCAGGTGCGTGCGGGGATGCTCCCAGTGGCCAAGGCTCAAACCCAGGAGAAGCCCGCCAAGGGCAAGCGAGAGACCGGCAATGACCGGGATTGCGAAATTGCCGATGGCTCGCTCGAGAACACCGTCCTGAGTCCCGAAGACGGTTGGCCGTGCGCCTGCGGGGGTCATGGCATCCGCTATCCCCATCACGGCCGGCGACGATGCCGATCAGGAACAGCCCGATGCCGAAGATCAGCCTCAGATTCATGGCCGCAATCCTCGCACAAATCGTGTGCAAACGCGCGTGCTTCGATTGAGGCGGCCGGCTGGAGCCGGGTGGAACGGAAGTTGAAGCCGGGCGGCCAGGAGTATCGGATGGTCCACTTCGCAGGACGATTCTTGGCGCCACGTGCCGGCCTGGCGTTGCTGATCGGATTGACGCTGTCCTCTAGCGCGCACGCACAAACGGTGTCGGTCAGCTCCAACCAGTCTCAAGTGGGGTTCATCGGCGGCGGATCAATTGACCCGGAACAGGTCTTCGCCGGCGTGTTCTGGCAGTCCCCTGCCCTCGGCGGTCGCTTTCACGTGCGGCCGGGCATCGAGGGCGGGTTTGGCAGCGACCTGCGGTTGGCCACGTTCAACATCGACTTCGTGGTCCGCTTTCCGTTCGGCACCTCGGGCTGGAATCTGATACAGGGCGGAGGCCCGGTCATCGTGCTCATCAAAGTCGATGGATTCGAAGGTACCGAGACCAACGCGGGCGGCAGCTACATTTTCGGGTTCGCGCACGATGCCGGGTTCTTCGGCGAGTTCCGCATTGGCGGTGGATCGGTGCCGAATTTGAAGATGGGGGCTGGTTGGGCAATCGGTTGATTGCTCACGGCGAGTGCCAGAGGTTGCGTTAGGGTGCTCGGTCACATGTGCCTGGTGCCGTACGTGCCTAAGTGACGTGCATCTGACTCACGCCGTCTGCAGAACGCGGTGAATCGCCCCACATAGCGTTCGAAGTTGGCGCGTTCCGCGGCCAGATATTTCTTTCCGGTGTCGTCAACGTGTAGTACCGGGCGCGGCGGTTGTTGTCTGACGCCGCCCACTCGCCTGAGACATATCCATTGAGCATCAGACGTTGCAGCGCAGGGTAAAGAGAGCTCTCCCCGACGTGCAGCACGTCCTCTGACAACTCCTTAGCCGCTGAGCGATGCCGTAGCCGTGAACGACTCCCGCGCGAGGACTCTCAGAATCAGCATGTCGAGCGTGCCTGGGAGAATCTCAGCGGGCGGTTTAGCCATCTGGCGCTTCCATCGACAAACGATGGAACCGGGCGGGGATTCTGTCAAGTTCCGGCGTGGACGTGGACCACTAGACCGTATAACGTGAGCCCATGGACCTGGCTGGATGCGCCACGACGGCTGATCGTGGGCATCACAGGGGCGAGCGGGACGATCTTCGGCGTGCGACTGCTCGAAGTCCTGCGACAGTCCGACGTCGAGACGCATCTCGTGATGAGCCAGTGGGCGGCCAGGACGCTGGTTCACGAAACGGACTATTCCGTGGCACAAGTGCAGGCACTGGCGTCCGAACGTTATGCGATCGGTGATGTCGGTGCGGCGATTCCAGTGGATCGTTTCACACCATGGGGATGATCATCGCGCCGTGCAGCATGCGCACGCTGGGCGCCATCGCCCACGGCGTCGGCGACAACCTGATTCATCGCGCGGCGGACGTCGTGTTGAAGGAACGGCGACGAGCTCGTCCTGGCCGTCCGCGAATCACCCTTGAACGAGATTCATCTCGAGAACATGTTGAAGCTGTCGCGGATGGGCGTCTCGATCTGCCCGCCGACACCCGCCTTCTACAACCACCCGAAGAGCCTTGACGATGTGGTCGCCTATACGGTGGCGAGGCTGCTCGATCAATTCGGGCTCAATGTGTCGTCGGTGGCGCGCTGGTCCGGCGACATGCGCAAAGACGTCCGCTGAGCGAAGCTTCGCCTCAAACCGGAAGCGAGGCCGCGCCGGAGTCCCTTGACAAGCCACGGCCGGCGCCATATTTACCCATCGATAGACGATGGGAGAGCCGCGATGAACTGGCTGCGAAGACTGCGGTATCCCGTGCGGCTGCGCCGACACCGATGAGCTGACTGAGGAACTACGGTTCCATCGTGATCTCAAGCAACGAGAACTCGAAGCCGGGGTCGCCTCAAGCGACGCCCACGATGCGAGCCGGCGGGCGTTGGGCAACGACGCCCTCGTGATGAATCAGGCGCGCGACGTCTGGATCTGGCCCTGGCTGCAGGACATCCTGCAAGACGTTCGCTTTGCTTTCCGGATGTTGGCCAAAGATCGCCGCTTCACGCTGGCCGCGGTGGTCGCGCTCGGGCTCGGCATCGGCGTCAACAACTCGGTCTTTGCCATCATCGACGCCACGCTCTTTCGTGATGCACCGTTCGATCGCGCCGACCGGTTGCTGTTGGTCCGCGTGCGAAACCCGCGAGGGCAGGAAGCGCTCTCGCTGCCCGAGCTGCGCGAACTACAAGAGTCCGCCCGCGCGTTTCAGGCGTTGGCCGCGGAGCTCTGGCGGGGCCGTCAATCTCAGCGACGCCGACAAGGCACCGGAACGACTCCGCGGCTCTTATGTTTCCGCCAACACCTTCGGGCTGCTTCGCGTCGCGCCAGATTCTGGGACGGGATTTCCGTCCCGAAGACGATGAGCGTGGATCGGCGCGTGTGGCGATCATCGGACACGGCGTCTGGATGGATCGTTACGGCAGCGACGCCGCCATCGTCGGCCGCGTCGTCAAGGTCAACAACACGCCCACGACGATCATTGGGGTCATGCCGCCGGGCTTTCGATATCCGTTCATCGAGCAGATGTGGCTGCCGCTGTCGCAGGCGCCCGGGCTAGAGCCGAGCCACGCCGCGAGACTGCGGAACGTCAGCGCCATCGGGCGTTTGAGCGATTCGGCCACTCGAGCGGAGGCGCAGGCTGAGCTCGAACCATCGCCGCGCAGACTCGCCCAGGATTACCCCGCGACCAACAAGGGCGCGCGCTTTGCCGTCGCCGGGCTGAAGGAAGTCGGTCCAGCGGATGTCGAAGCCGATGTTGGGACGATGATGGGCGCTGTCAGTGCTAGTGCTGCTGATCGCGTGTGCGAACCTCGCCAACCTCCTCCTCGGCACGGTCGGCGGCGCGGCAGCGAGAGATCGCCATTCGTGCGTCGCTCGGCGCAACGCGATGGCGCATCGTGCGCCAACTGCTGATCGAATGCTCGCTGCTGGCCGTGATGGCGGGAGGACTTGGTCTCTGGCCTTTCCTACTACGGTGTGCGCGAGATTGCCGTTGCTTTCAGCCCGCTTGAGGTCGGCGCGCCGATCAGCATGGCATCAACGCCCTATTGGCTCGACCTGTCGATGAGCGGTTCGATCTATGCCTTCGTCGGCGCGCTCTGCTTGTTCACGACGCTTGCGTTCGGGCTGGTGCCGGCCCTTCACGTCTCGCGGACGGATCCCCACGACACGTTGAAGGAAGGCGGCCGCACGATTGGCGGGGTTCGCGCCCGTCGCTGGACGACTGCGCTGATGGTGGCGGAATTGGCGCTGACATTGATCTTGCTGAGCGTCGCAGGGCTACTGTGGCGATCGTTCATCACGCAGTATCGAGCGGATACCGTGCTGGATCCCACCGGGGTGGTCACGATGCAGTTTTCGTTGCCGCGTCCAGACGTATCCGCAGGCCGGAGCAGCGACAGCAGTTCATGCAAGCGCTGCGACGAGCGCTTGCGTGGCATGCCAGCCGTGAAGTCGATTGCGTTGTCGAAGCTCCCGCCAGTTCCGGAATCGGAGTGGCACGGCAACTGGCTCTCGACTGGCAAACCGCTCCTCCGGACGGGAATCCGCCGATTGCAACCACGCGACCTACGTGACCGAGCGCTATTTCGAACGTTGGGACTGTCGCATGTTACAGGGCCGCACTGGTCACGCGGGCTGATGCCGAACCAGGGCGCGAAGCGCGTGGTCGTCAGTCAA
This sequence comes from uncultured Acidobacteriota bacterium, assembly GCA_963734095.1. Classification (GTDB taxonomy): domain Bacteria; phylum Acidobacteriota; class Vicinamibacteria; order Vicinamibacterales; family UBA2999; genus JACCSI01. The sequence continues at coordinate 8,583 of CAVTGK010000067.1, forward strand.
CGGTTCGTCGACATGTTTTTCCCGAGGGCACGGCGTCGGTCGACGAATTCAGCTCAGCGAGCACGACGCCGCCTTCCGTCGCGCCCTGGTTGACAGTCGTCGGTGTCGTCCCGACGATCCCTCGACAGTTCGGGCCCGCGTCAGAGAGGTCCGACCCGGCGGTCTACGTCCCATTGCAACTGGACCCGAGTTTGCGACTCGCCTCCATCACCGTGCGCGCGGATCCGGGTGGCGAACGCGCCGTGGCCGCAACGCTGCGCGAAGAAGTGCGAGGGCTCGATGCCGATCTTCCGCTTTACGCCGTGGCATTGCTGACGGACGTCATCGCGCAGACACGTTCTCCCGTCCGACTCGTTGGCACATGGTTCAGCGTGCTGGCGCTCATCGCTTTGGTCGTCGCGTCGGTTGGGCTGTTTGCCATCACCGCCCATGGCGTCGCGCAGCGCACACAGGAGATCGGCGTTCGGCTCGCACTCGGCGCACAAAGTGGGCAAGTGTCATGGCTGTTTCTCCGGCGGACTCTTGGCAGATCGTCATCGGAGTGGTCGTGGGCCTCGGAGGTGCGCTCGAGGGTCGGCACAGCCTGCTTCAGGCTTACCTGCGCGACACGTCTCGCCACGGGATCCGTTGACACTCAGCGTGGTCGTTGCACTCCTCGCGGGGGTCGCGACCGCGGCAACACTCCTTCCTGCTCGGCGGGCCGCGCGCATCGATCCGGTGGCCGCGCTGCGAGCAGAGTGAGGGAGCTACGTGAGCACAGGGAGATCAGGGGCGAGCGTCTCCGATTTCCTGTCTCCCTGTGGCCTCCCTGGCCTCAGCGGCACAGCGGAGTCGTCGACTTGGCCCACGCAATCCATTCGTCGGCAAGCGCGTTTCGGTCACCCGCGAGCCGGGCCCTCTCGTCCTTCACGAGCGTGGCTTGATAGTCATATTTGCCGTCGGCGGACGGACCAGCCTTGATCAGCGCGAGGGTGCCGGCGAGATCTAGGTGGCCTGCGACGTGCGGTCGCGAAGACCGTTCGGGACCGCGGCAAAGTATTTCGCGCACAGGTCGGGGCGACCCTTCATCACATACACGAGGGTCAGCGAGGTGTCGCTGTCAGGCGTTGTGCTCGCGCGCTCCGCCAGTTTGAGCGCGAGCGCATTGAACAGCTGCGCCACATCCTCCTCGCCAAGGGAATCGCTCTTAATACCGCCACGAGAGGAGGCGTATAGGGATTGCACATTTCCCGGACATTTTGGATGACCGCCCGCCAGGCTGAGCATCGCGCCCGGCGACGCCAAGGCGGCCGCTCTCCAACAGGCGCTGCCACCTCTTGCGCCGCCGAGCGCAGTCAGCGTGTCGAGCAGACTGTTTCCAGCAGCCCTGGCGCTCGTGCTCTCAAGCAGGCGCTGTTGGAGCGCGGGAATCGCGGCCGCGTTACCGGACGCCCGCAGCCGATCGGCGGCGGCACTCGCAACCCCCGGGTTCGCATGGCGACAGCAATCGCAAATTCACCGATTCCAGGTTCAGCAGGACATGGGCAGCCAGTTGCGCACCAACGTAGACGAGCAACGCGATCACGCCGAACTTGGTAATGCCACGAGTAATCCTGACTCGTGATAGGGCCGACATCGAGGCCAACGAAACCCACCAGGGTATTCGATCAGGCCAAGAAGCACGAAGGCAGGCGATGGAAAACAATGGACCCAACAAGGATCGGGACAGAAGCCCGTAAACGTCGGCATAGAGCGCCCACGACAGAATCAGGGCACTCAGCGGCGGATGCCCGCCGCCCCCGATCAGGTCGGCTGCAAATGCAAGGAGCAGAACGGCCGCAGGAAGCACAAACAGCAGCCAGGGTCGTTTCACTTGCCTCCGAACCAAGACGGCAGCGCCATGTCGCGCATCGTGCGCAGACCCGGCGGGCGCGTTGATGATCTTGGGAATCGAGTTCACCGTGATCGACGCCGTCGCGACGTCGCCGTGGACGCCGCCGCTGATCTTCTGCTCGATGCGCGGCTTGCCTTCGATCACCACTGAGTCGTAGCTCTCCGGCGCGCCGAGGTAAGCCTCCATGTGCAGCGTGATGAGCGGCTTGCCGTCCTTCCAGCCGATGCCGTCCTGGACGATGCCGCAGACATAGCCGGGATCGACGGCGAGGTACTCGCTCTCGACGGTCGCTTCGGCGATCTTCGGCTTGATCTCGTCGGTGACCTTGTCCAGCTTCCAGCCGAACGCGTCGGCAATCATCGTCACCGACTCGGCCAGGCCGACGTGGCGCACGCTCTGGTCGTCCACCTTCTTCTGGAACTGATCGGTCGTCAGGCCCGAACCGATCTTCTGCTGGAACGGCAGCCGGCGGATGCGCGCGTCCTGCACGCGATCGATGCGCACGCTGTCGACGCGCTCGCACACGCCGGTCAACGCAATCGGCAGCGCGTCCATGGCGAACCCGGGATTCACGCCGGTGCCGAGCACGGCGACCTTCGCCTTCTTCGCCAGCGCGTCGATCTTCTTCGCCAGCGCGCGGTTCTTGCCGACCGGGTACGAGAGCTCCTCGGTCGTGCTGACGATCGGGATCCTGGCCTTGAGCACCGTCTCGATCTGCGGCATCGTCTTCTTGAGCGACGAGTTGGTGCACAGGACGACGACGTCGGGCTTCGCGCGTTTGAGCGCGCCCGCCGCGTCGTTGGTGACTTTGACTCTTCAGCTTGCGTCCCGAGGCCGATCACGTCGCCCAGATCCTGACCGAGCTTCGCCGGATCGATATCGATCCCGCCGGCGATCTTGAAACCCTTGCGCGTCGCGATCTGCCGCGCCACAGCGGCGCCAATCGGGCCGAGTCCGTAGAACATCACACTGATGGCCATAAGCGCATCGATTATAACTAGCGAGGCTTCGCCCGAGACCGTCGAGCAGATCCAGTTCAGGAGTCGACGAGCGTCGGGCCGCGTCCGACACGTCCGGCCTGGCGGTGACAGAAGTGACACTGCCGACCACGGTGTAAGATGCGCGCGCGGATCCATGGGACGCACCTCGAACAGCGACGGCGCCTTACGGGCGAGTACCTTCGGCGTCGCGTGTGGTGCCATCGTCGTCGCGATCGTGAGCGCGTTGCTCGATGCTCGATCGCAGGAACCGCCACCGGTCCGCCCTTCCCGGCGACCGCTGATCGCGGCGCCACCCAGCCAGCCAGCCGCGACCAAGCCGACGCACCGCCGCCCGGTGCGCTGTCGCCGCGGAACGCCAACTACGACATCGACGTGCGGCTCGACCACGCCGACGCGCACGCTGACCGGCACCGCGGTGATCCGCTGGCGCAACATCGGGCAGGCGCCGACCGATTCGCTGCGCCTGCACCTGTATTGGAACGGCTGGCGCAACACGGCCTCGACGTGGATGCGCGAGAACCAGTTGGCCGAGGGCGACACGACCGGCACACGGGCAGACGACTGGTCGTACATCGACGTCACGGCGCTCGCGCTGGCCGACGCACGACGGCACCGCCGGCCGTCGACCTGATGCCGGCGCTTCACGTTCGTGCAGCCGGACGACGGCAATCCGGACGGATCGCACGCTGGCGGCGGTGACGTTGCCCCGGGCGGTGGCGCCCGGGAGCGAGATCGCGCTGCGCGTCGCGTGGACGGCGCGCGTGCCGCGCACGTTCAGCCGCACCGGCGCGATCGGCAACTACTACTTCATCGCGCACTGGTTCCCGAAGATCGCCGTCTTCGAAGGCGACCGATGGACCGCGCACCAGTTTCACGCCAACACCGAGTTCTTCTCCGACTACGGCCGCTACGACGTGCGCATGACCGTGCCGCGCGGATGGGTCGTCGGCGCGACCGGCATCGAACAGTCGCGCACCGACAACGCCGACGGCACGACGACCCATCGCTACGTCGCAGGACGACGTGCACGACTTCACGTGGACGACGAGCCCCGACTACGTGGAGCATCGGCAGCGGTTCGAGCATCCGGGCCTGCCGCCGGTCGACATGCGGCTGCTGATGCAGCCCGAGCATGCCGGCCAGGAGGATCGCCACTTCGCCGCGACCGCGGCGGCCTTGCGCTACTACGGCGAGTGGTACGGGCCGTATCCGTACGGCCACGTCACCGTCATCGATCCCGGCGTACCAGAGCGGCGCCGGCGGGATGGAATACCCGACGCTCTTCACCGCCGGCACGCGCTGGCTGGCGCCGCGACAGACGAACTCGCCGGAAGCGTCACCGTTCACGAAGCCGGCCACCAGTTCTGGTACGCGCATGGTCGGCAACAACGAGTTCGAGCACGCGTGGATGGACGAAGGGCTTCAACACGTTCTCCGAGGAGCGCGTGCAGTCGATCGCCTTTCAGCCCAACTACCGCGTCGAGCGCTTCTTCGGCGGGTTCATTCCGTGGCAGTTCCGCGACATCGCCCTGAATCGCGCGACCGATGGCAACGGCCTCAACGGCTACCGCTCGGCGGCCGAGCGCGACGTGCCCGGCGACGCCGACGTGTCGCTACTGGCCGGGCACGCACGCGCAGATCACCTACAGCAAGACGGCGCTGTGGCTGCACACGCTCGAGCGCATGCTCGGCTGGGAGACGCTGCAGCGGATCCTGTCCACCTACTTCGAGCGCTGGAAGTTCCGCCATCCGCGCCCGGAGGATTTCTTCGCGGTCGCCAACGAGGTCAGCGGGCGGGACCTGACGTGGTTCTTCGATCAGGTGCACCGCAGCTCGAACGTGTTCGACTACGGCGTCGAGCGGTTCGTCAGCGAACGCCTCGCCGTGCAAGGGCTCGACGACAGGCCACAGCCGAGTTACGGCAATCGCGAAGCCGAAGGCACCTATCGCACGACGGTCGTCGTGCGGCGATATGGCGAAGCGATCTTTCCCGTCGACGGTCGTGACGACCTTCGCGGACGGCGAACAGGTCACCGAGACGTGGGATGGCGTCGATCGCTGGCGTGCTCTACACCTACGATCGGCCGTCGCGAGCCGCGCAGCGTCGTCAGTCGATCCCGAGCGCGTGCTGCTGCTCGACGTCAACTACACGAACAACCAGCCGTCGATCGCCCCGCGAGGCTGAGCGCGCCGCGAGCAAGTGGTCGCTGACGTGGATGGTGTGGCTGCAGGACCTGATGCTGACGTGGGGCTTCTTTGTATGAGCCGTCACGTCACGCCTGGGTCGACGGCTGGCGGCGGGCATTGCGCGCGCCCTGGATCGTCGTTGGCCTGTGGCTGCTGACGTTTCTGCTGGCGCTGCCGCTGGCGCTCACGCTGCGCGGCATGCTGGCCGAGCATCTCGGCGGCAGCCTGGCGGCCGAGACGGCGGCGACCGGCGTCAACTTCGACTGGTGGAACGAGTTTCTCGCGCAGGCGGCGGGCATCGGCCAGACGTTCGTGCCGGCGATTCTCGGGATTCGCCGCGGTGCTCAAGAACATCAGCTCCATCGCCGACGCCGACTCGCTGCCGACCGTGATCGCGTCAGTCGTCACGGCGCACCTCGTCGTCTCGGTGTTTCTGCTCGGCGGCGTGCTCGATCGGCTCGCGCGCGATCGCGCGACCGGCGCGCTACGGGTTCTTCGCGGCCTGCGGCGTCTTCTTCTTTCGCTTCCTGCGCCTGCGGCATGCTCGGCGGCGGCGATCTATTGGCTGTTGTTCGTCCGGCTGCATCCGCTGCTCTTCGACACGCTCTATCACCGAGCTGACGCGCGACGTGACGGTCGAGCGGACGGCGTTCGTCTACGCGTCGGCTCTACGTCGCTGTTCGGCGCCGTGCTCGTGGCCGTCAACGTGATCTTCGACTACGCCAAGATTCGGATGGTGGTCGAAGATCGGCGCAGCGCGATCGGCGCGCTCGACGCAGCGCTGCGCTTCATCGCGCGGCAGCCGGGCGCGGCCGTCGGGCTCTACTCTTGAACAGCCTGGTGTTTCTGCCTGGTCCTGGCCTTCTACGCGCTCGCGGCGCCTGGCGCCGCCGGCGGCTGGTACGCGCGTGGTCGGGCCTGCTGATCGGACAGCTCTACATCGTCCTGCGCGTGATCGTCCGCGTCGCGCTTTGCGGCGTCACAGATCGCGCTGTTCCAGGGCCGGCTCGCGCACGCCGGCTACACCGCACGGTTACGCCCGTCTGGCCGGATTCGGCGGCGGCAGAGGCCATCAGGCCGGAATAGACTGCGTCACTTCAGTACCAGTTGTCAGTTCGAAGCTTGCGATGACGGCGCACTTGCGCAGATAGCCATTCGAACTGGCAACTGACAAACTGACGCGCACTTACCTGCGCCGCCAGCGTCCCCACCCGCAGCTTGCCAAGCGCGTCGATCGCGGTGGCGCGCAGCAGCGGATCGGGATGGTCAGCCCATTCCTTCAATTGCGACGAACCGGCTCAGCCGGAACTCGCCGATGGCGTAGGCCGCGCACGACTGCAGCCACGGATCCTGGCTGAGCATCATCACCGCGATCGCTTCCTCGCGGTCGCCGAGCGACGGCACCCAGCAGGCTGTTGGCGAGATGACCGCGCTGAGCAAGCGAGACGCCGCGGTCGAACAGCGGCACGAGCAGGCCCCGCAGCTGCGGCGACAAGCATCGCTTCGAGGAACTCGATCGCGTTGTCCTGCACGACGGGATCGTCGGCCTGCAGGCCGACGAACGCGCTGTGCATGTCGTGCTCGGGATACAGGATCTTCAAGCAGCCGGAAGATCCGCTCGGCTTCCTGCTGCATCGACTCCCTGAGCCCCTGCACGACCGGATCGTGCGGCGTCGAGCTCGGTCGCCCAGGCTGCCCAGCACCTGGTACGAGCGGTAGTGACCCATGATCTTCGGCGCCGAGCACCGTCTCGATCAGGCGCCGATCGATGCGTCGCTCCGGGATAGATCTGCCCCAGCTTGTTGAGCGCGGTGATGACGCGATGGCGCAGGATGGTGTCGCTGTCGAGCACGCTCTCGAGCAGCACGAACTGCGCCGCCGGAGTGCCGATCGCCTGCAGCACCGCGGGAATCTCGCGCCGGATCTCGATCGGCGTCGTCGGGATCGACGCAGGTGATCGCGCAGCGTGCCCGACACCGCGTCGCCCATGCCGGCGAACACGGCGACCGCCACGTCGGTCAGCCCGGCTGCGCCAGCCGCTCGATCACGCGCGGAACGAGGCTGCGCTTGCGCAGCCGGCCGACCGCGCGAATGGCGGCCGCCGACGACTTCCGGGTCCGGATCCTCGAGCAGGACTTGCAGCTCGCGCTCGAACATGATCGGGCACCGCGCCGAGCAGCTGCGCGGCCTCGAGCCGCGTGCGCCGGCCCGCCTCGCCCGCTCTCGGTCACCATCGCCGACGACGAATCGCGCGCGCCGCGTCGAGGTTCTGCGCCGGCCCGGGCTTGCGCGAGAAACGCCGCCATCGCCGCGCGCAGCGAGAAGTCCGGAAAGTCGCCGAGCTGCTCGATGCGCTCGAGCGGATCGACGTGCGCGTGCTGCGTGAGATACAGCAGCGCTTCGGTGCGCACTTCGAGGTGCGGGTCGTAGAGCAGCCGCTCGACTTCCGTGGTCATCGACGGATCGCCGGCGCGCGCGAGCAGGCGCACCGCCTGCGCCCGCACTTCGGGCGACTCGTGCCGCACCAGGCCGCGCACCGCCGGATGCACCGCGCGATCGTGCGACGATCTCGAACAGGTTGAGCGCGTACAGAATCTCGCTCGGCGCTGCCGTTCAGCTGCGCGGCAATCAGGTCCGAGGCCGACCGCTCGAGCACGGGCGCGCTCGCCCGCTCGGTATCGACGCGATGCTGGTGGATGCTCTCGCGCAGGTTCTCGACGTACTGCCGGCGCGCAACGAACGCCGCCCAGAACCAGCCGCCGAGCGCGACCAGCGGCAACCCAGGTCATCTGCACCGGCGAGAGCCCGAGCACCGACGCAAACAGCAGGACCGCGAGCCCGCCGAGCGCATCGCCCAGCCGATAGACGACCGTGTCGATGAACGACTTCACGCGGAACGTCAGGTCCGATCGGCACCGGCAGATACAGCAGCTCGACGGTCGCCTTGTCGATCGAGTAGCGCAGCACCTGATCGCTGGCCTTCAGCGCCACCGCCGCCAGCAGCGACCCGAACGACCAGCAGCCCGATCGAGCTCAGCGTCAGCGCCGCCGGCACGATGAACAGCGTCACGCCGATGCCGGCCGATCGCAGAATGCGGCCGGTGAACAGCACCTGCAGGACCAGCGCGGCGACGCCGGCGAGCATGTTGAACGACCCGAAGAACATCGCCAGCTCGTCGGTCGCGGGGATGTTCGCCTTGGCGATCGCCTTGAACTGCCAGCCGGCGATGGTCGTCACGAACGCCGCCAGCCAGATGACCGACGGCGATGGCCGTCAGATACGGCGAGCCGCGCACGAGGCCGAAGCTCGACCACAAGCCCGCCTTCGTCGTGCCCCGGTCGCCGGCATGTCCGCGTCGACGCGGCGCGGGCGATCGCGCCCAGACACGCCAGACGATGACGGCCGACAGCGATCAGCGTGCCGCGCCACCCACAGCAGCGTGCTCTCGGTGCCGAATCGCGCCGACGATCTGCCGCGTCGCCAGGCCGCCGACGATCCAGCCGAGAATCGCGCCGCCGCCGATCAGCCCGAACGCCCGCTTGGCCTCGCGCGTCGTCATCACGTAGTTGGCCAGCGTCCAGACCTGCGTCGGCACCAGGACGCTCAGCACGCCGACCCAGATGTAGATGGCGACGAACAGGGCGCCCCGATCGTGGCCTGCCGGCGCGCCGCGCCGACGTGCCACCAGAAGACGACCGCGAGTGCGGCAAACGTCAGCAGGCTCCCGATCTGCACGTTGCGCAGGTTGGTGCGCGAGCCCGACGCGGATGTAGACGCCGGCGACCAGGCCCACGATGACGCGCGATCGCGATGTCGACGTAGGGCAGCTCGGTCGCGTCGAACCGGTCGAGAAACAGGGCGTCGCGCGCGGCCTTGCTGGCCACCGGTCCCGGCCATGGTCAGAAACAGGTAGGCGAACAGCGGCAGCGCCCGCCGCAGCTCGCGGGGGGTCAGGCCGAGCACGCGTTGCAGAGAGGGCTCGAGCATCGGACGGTGCCCTGAGTGTAGCGTGGACAGGATTCCGGCTCTGTTAAGCTGAGCCCCTCATGTCCGAGCCGTCCTCGGACTCGCTGGTCAGCCGCCTGTTGAGCCCCTTCGCGCAAGTCCGGCCCGGCGAGGCGACGACCGCCGTGCTGATGTTCGCCTATTCGTTCCTGGCGATGACCGGCTACAACATGCTCAAGCCGGTCACGCGCGAGGCTGTTCATCTCGAACCTGGGCGCCGACAACCTGCCCTGGGTCCAGTTCGGCGCCGGCGTGGTCATCGGCTTCATCATGCAGGGCTACAGCCGCGTCATCGGCCTGGTGCCGCGCCGCTGGATGATTCCGGTGACGCAGCTCGGGATGGTGGCTCTGCTGGTCGTCTTCTGGGTGCTCTTCAGCGGCCTGGGCGACGCGCAAGTCGTCGCCGCGGCGTTTTATCTGTTCGGTCTCATCCTCGGCATCCTGCTGATCAGCCAGTTCTGGACGCTGGCCAACGACGTCTACGACGCGCGCCAGGCCAAGCGGCTGTTCGGGCTGATCGGCGCCGGCAGCAGCCTGGGCGGCGCGACGGGCGCGGCGCTCACGGCGTCGCTCGTCGAACCGCTACGGCGCCAACTCGATGCTGCTGCTGAGCGCCGTCCTGCTCGCGCTCTGCATCGGCATCGTGATCTCGATCGTCAGGCGCGAGAAGCGCGCCGGCGCGTCGGACGCGAGCAAGACCGGCGAAGAGGAGAGCGTCAGCAGCGCCGAAGCGCTCAAGCTGCTGCGCTCGTCGCGCCACCTGCAGATCATCTCGCTGGTCATCGCGTTTGCCGCGATCGGCGCGGCCATCATCGAGCAGCAGCTCAACATGGCGACCGCGGAAGCCAAGGGCGCGACCAACACCGACGCGATCACCGCGTTTCTCGCGCAGATCACGGTCTACCTCTCGCTCATCGGCTTCGTCATCCAGGTCGTTCCTCACCAGCCGCATCCACCGCTATCTCGGCATCGGCTTCGCGCTGCTGATTCTGCCGGTCAGCCTCGGCAGCACCGCCGTGCTGATGCTCGCTGATCGGCGCGCTGTGGACGACCGGGCTGGCGCGCATCCTCGACACGTCGCTCCGCTACACCGTGGACAAGACGTCGCGCGAGATCCTGTTCCTGCCGCTGCCCGCCGATCTGAAGTACCGCGCCAAGCCGTTCATCGACGTCACGATGGATCGCGTCGCCAAGGGCCTGGGCGCGCTGCATGATCCTCGTCCTCATCAAGGACTGGGGACTGGGCCTGACGTGGCAGCAACTGAGCTACGCCAGCCTGTCGATGATGGTGTTGTGGGTGTTCTTCGCGATGCGCGCGCGCACGCGAGTACCTGGCGGCGTTCCGGCAGAGCATCGAGCAGCAGGACGTGCAGCCGGCCGAGATCCGGCTCGACACCGCCGACCTCAACACCATCGAGACGCTGGTCACCGAGCTGTCGCATCCCGAGCCGCGGCGCGTGGTCTATGCGATCGATCTGCTCGAGTCGCTCGACAAGCGGCACCTGGTGACGCCGCTGCTGCTCCACCACGAGGATCGCGCGAGGTGCGGGCGCGGGCGCTCGCGGTCGCCGAGGCTGCCGGTCCCGACAAGGCGGCGTACTGGCTGCCGGCCGTCGTCCCGGCGCTGAAGGACTCGAATCGCGACGTGCGGCTGGCCGCGGTCCGCGCGCTCGCGGTCGCTGCAAGGGAGAAGGCGCAGCGGAACTGATGCGGCCGTACCTGAACGATTCCGATCCGCTGCTCGTGGTGACGGCCGCATGCGCGCTGGCGGAGAGCGTCGAACGAAGCGGATCGCGACGCGGCGGAAGACGCGCTGCGGCGGCTCGCGTCCGACACGCGCGAGCAGGCCGTCCCGGTGCGGCTCGAAGTCGCCCGGTCGCTCGGTCAGGTGCGCAATCCGCGCTTCCGGCCGCTGCTGGTGCCGCTGATGTTCGACGCGGATCTCGCCGTCGCGCGCGAAGCGATCCAGAGCGCGGGACGACTCGGGGCCGAGCCGACTTCCTGTTCGTGCCGCCGCTCGTGTCGCTGATGCGCAATCGCCTGCTGAAGGGCGCGGCGCGCCAGGTGCTGGTCGGCTACGGCGAGCCGCTGGTCGACACGCTCGCCTACTTCCTCAAAGACAAGGACGAGGACATCTGGATCCGCCGTCACGTGCCGTCGACGCTGGGTCTGATCCCGTCGCAGAGGTCGCTGGACGTGCTGACGGAAGCGCTCGAAAACAGCGACGGCTTCGTGCGCTACAAGGCCGGCGGCGCCATCGAGCGCATCCGGCGGGACCGGCCCGACCTCCAGATCGATCAGCGCGGTCGTCGAGCGCCAGATCCTGCAGGAGGCGATGCGCGCGTTCAGCGCGCTGACGCTGCATCACAACCTGTTCGTGACCGGCGGCCTCGATACGACGTCGGTGCTGGGTCAGGCGCTGACCGAGAAGCACGCGCGCGCGATCGACCGGATCTTCCGCCTGCTCGGCCTGCTCCACTCGCCGGAGGACATCGCCGCCGTCCGGACCGCGCTCGCGCAGTCGCGATGCGCGACTGCGCTCCGGCGCGACCGAGTACCTCGACAACCTGCTGACCGGCGACGTCCGGCGGCGGGTGATGCTGCTGGTCGAGGAGATGCCGGCCGACGAACGGATCCGCAAGGGCAACGTGATCTTCAAGACCCGCGGCCGCGACGTCGAAGACACGCTCGCGCAGCTCGTGCACGACGACGATCAGGTGATTGCGGCGGCGGCGATTCAGCTGGTCGAGCAGCGCGAGCTGTGGTCGCTCGCCGACGATCTCGAGCACGCGCTGGCGCATCGCGATCCGCGCGACTGGTACGTCTTCGAAGCGGCATCGTGGGCGCTGGCGGCGCAGCGCATCTCGCCCGAGAAGCGCCGCGCGCTGTGGCTCGAGCCGCTGCCGGCCGTCGAACTGGCCGATCGGCTGCGCGGCATGCAGCTGTTCGACTTTGCTTCGGTCGACGAGCTGTTCCGCATCGCCGGGCTGGGCCGCCAGGTCCGCCACGAGCCGGGCCGGGTGATCTACGAGGCCGGGCGGCCGGCCGAGTCGCTGCAGTTCCTGCTCGACGGCCGCGTCAGCGTCAAGGAGGCCAGCGGCGGAGACGCCGCGAGGTCGGCGCGCCGGACGTGCTCGGCTTCGAAGCCGTGCTCGAGGGCAGTCCGATGTCGGCGACCGATCCGCGCCGTCGATACGGCGATCTGCTTGTCGCTGACGACCGAGGAGTTCCTGTCGCTGCTGTCGGAGAACGTCGAGATCGCGCAGGGGATCTTCCGCCTGCTGATCGATCGTCGCGGCGCGCCGGAGTGGCACACGGTGATGCACGGCGCGGATCGCCCGGTCGCTCGAACGGAAGGTGGACGACGGCGGCTTGCAGGCGGTCGATCGCATCCTGCTGCTGCAATCGAGCCCGCTGCTCTCACGCGCGACGGCGGCGCAACTGGTCGGTCTGGCCGGCATCGCGCGGCCCGTCACGCTCAAGGCCGGCGAGGATCCGGTGTCCGGCTCCGAAGCCGGGATCCTGGTCGTGTTGAGCGGAGCGGTCCGCGTCGAGCGCGACGGCGCGCCGCCGGACACCGCCGAGACCGGCGACGCGATCGGCATCTACGAAACGCTCGGCGGCGTGCCGTTCCCCGTCCGGGCCGAGGTCACTCAGGAAGGCCAGGCACTGCGCTTCATGCGGTCCGACCTGTTCGACTTGCTGGCCGACAACATCGACCTGCTGCAGGGCATCTTCTCGGGGCTGCTTGCGCGCACAAGTGCAGGCGGAGCAGGCAAAGTAAAGTCACTCGTTCGGCGTGACTTTCGACTGCCGGACGGGCAGCCTTCCTGCTCGTCCGGCGTGACTTGTCGGTTGCATTTTCAGGCCAGAAAACGGCCCGTTTTACAGTTCTTCCAGTGCGGCATGGGGCTCGCTATATTCCTCAGCACCCCCTATGCGCATGATCCTGCTCACGGCGATGTTCGTGGCAAGCCCAATCCTCGATCCTCGGAGCCCGGGATTGATCCTGGCGTTTGGCGTCCTCTTGATGCTGGCCGCTCGGTCGCTGAGCCGACAGACGACGCAGTCTCTTAACAATCTCTTCACATCGCCGGCTTTACTTTCCGCGCCTCCGAGACGTCAAAGTCTTGTACAGCGCACTTTTCGGAGGACTTCAATGAACAAACGTCTTCTTGCCGCGGTCGGTTTGGCCGCGATTCTTGGCGGCAACGCCGCGGTGACCCTCGCGCAACCTCCCGCCGGCCAGGGCATGGAGAGGCCCGGCCGTGGACCTGCGCGGCGGCCTGGGCGCTTTGGCTGATCTTCGGGCTGCGCGGGATCGATCTGACCGAGGCGCAGCGGGATCAGATCCGCACCATCACGCAGTCGCACCAGGACGCGACGCGGGCGGCGCACGCCAAACTCCGTGAAGCGCATCGTGCGCTCGCCGAGGCCACCGCACGCCGAGACGATCGACGAAGCGGCCATTCGGGCGCGCAGCGCCGACGTGGCGACGGCAATGGCGGACGAGGCCATCCTGCGCGCGCAAGATCCGCGGCCGAAGTCCTGGCGACTCTGACGGCGGAGCAGCAGCGACGTTGAAGGAGCGACGGCAGATGCAGCAGCGTCGCAAGAGCGGAGACAGCGAGAGATCGCGGCCTGCAGCGCACTGCAGGAGTCGCCTGACAGTTGCAAGGACAGCAGGCAGGCAAGCCCGCCTCCGGCGAGCCGAAGCGCAGTCCGCGATCAAGCCGAAGCGAGCGAGTCCACGCAGCGAGTCACGCGGTCCGACGTCTCTAGCAATCCAGCAAGCGTAGCCCGTTGAGCGTGACGATCACCGTCGCGCCGGTATCGGCCAGCACCGCCATCCACAACGGCGCAAACCCAAACGGCGCCGAGACCAGAAACGCCACTTTCGTCAGCAGCGCAATCGTCACGTTCTGTCGGACCACGCGCAAGCGCGCGACGCGCGTGCTGCACCAGAAGTCCGATCGCCTGCGTCGTCTACGGCGGCGAGCACGACGTCGGCGTTGCCTGGCCGACTCGAACGCGCGCGTCACGAGCGCCGACGACGGTGATGCCCGCGTGTGTCAGCCCCTCGACGTGTCGGCGCCGCCGACGCGGCGCGCTCGAGGACCGCGCCACCCTTGACCAGCACGCCCTTGCGAGCCAGCCGACGTCAGCGCCGCGACCATCGTGACCGGCGTGGAGATGACCAGGGCACAGGGGCACGCGAGCACGAGGAAGACCAGCGCGCGGTAGAACCACACGCTCCATTCGCCATCGAGCGAGCGGCGGGACGAGGGCGAGCGTGACCGCAGCCCCGGTCACGACCGGCGTGTAGATGCGCGGCGAAGCGCTCAATCCACCGCTCGACCGGCGCGGACTGCTGCAGACCCTCCGCGATCAGCGACGGCCCGCGGCCAACGAGCGCCGCGATCTCCCGGCGCGCACGCTCGATGCTCCACGCCTCCAGGCGATGCGCCAGCGCGAACAGGAACGCGACGGCGGCGCCTTCGGACCACTCACCAATCAGGCCGGCGCCGATGACCGTGATGCAGACCAGCACGTGCATGTCGAGGCGCCGATGCCGAATCGACGCCAGCGCGCGGGCCACATCGGCCACAGGCCGACGAACGGCCGACAGACGCATAGAAGACCGACGCTCGAGGATCGTGAGTGTGATGCACGAAAGCGTCGAGCCAGTGGTCGGAGACTGGCGCCTTCGACGATCCAGCCAAGCAGGAAAAGCGCGCCGCTGACGGCCGTGGACACGCGTCGAACGACCGTCGGCCGTGGTCGTGGTCGTGGACGGTGGCCACGCGCAGCGGCCGTCTCGCTTCACCTTCGACGACGGCGGCGTGGGCCGGCAGCCCTGTGCGCCGGATGGCGGCAAGAATCGCCGATGGATCGGTCGCCGATTCGTCAAACGTGACCTCCACGTTGCCGTTGATCAGGTCGAACTCGACGGCGCGTATCGCCGGGTTGGGCGCCAGCGCACGGCGGACCAGCGCGGCTTCGTCCGCGCAGTCCATGCCATGCACGTGCAACCGGAGCTCGGCCATCTCTCCATTATGGCCGCGCGCCAGTGCGGATCGGCGAGATCGGGGAATCGCTACTGTTTGTCTCCCTGACCTCCCGATGCTCCATGATCTCCCTGTGCTCGCACTGTATGATGCCGGCATGATGACTCTCCAGCGGGCGCGAGGGCATCTGGCTGCGGCGATGGTGGTAGCCGTGGGTGCGCTGGTCGCGGCCCGCGGTACTGACACGACGCAGCTGGCGGAGCCATTCAAGGGCATCACGCGCGATGGCACCGCGGTTCGCGGGCTGTTTCCCGATTCGCGCCACCGGCGTCTCGACGGCCGGACGTGCAGAAGGCAGCGACCGCGTTTCTCGACTCGCTGACCCCCGAGCAGCGCAGCGCCACCTCATTCCCAGTCGATCACGAAGAGTGGCGCGACTGGCAGAACATCCATCGCTACGCGCGGAAAGGCGTGAACTTCAAGGGCATGTCCGAGACACAACGCGAGCGGGCGTTCGCGCTGCTCGCGGCATCACTGAGCGCCAGAGGGCTCGAGAAGACGCGCAACATCATGCGGCTCAATCACCATCTCGCCGAGTTGCGCCAGAACTTCGACGAGTACGGCGAGGGGTTGTACCACCTCACGGTGATGGGCACGCCGTCCGCCACCGATCCCTGGGGATGGCAGCTCGACGGGCATCATCTCGTCATCAACTACTTCATCCTGCGTGATCAAGTGGTGATGACGCCCGACGTTCATGGGCTCGGAACCAGTGGTCGCGGAAAGCGGTCAATACAAAGGAACGGCCGTGCTGCAGGACGAACAGAACAAAGGCCTGGCACTCATGACCGCACTCACACCCGATCAGCGGAAGCGGGCAACGATCGACGTCGCCAAGACCGGCAATAACGCCGTGACTCAGGCATTTCGCGACAACGTCGTCCTCGACCACGCCGGGATCAAGGCCACGGAGCTCGATGAGAAACAGCGCAAGCCCTGCTGCTGGAGCTCGTCGGCGAATACGTGCAACAACATGGACAGCGGCCACGCCAAAGGTACGGATGGACGAAGTCCGCGCGCACTTGAACGACACGCACTTTGCGTGGATTGGCGAGTTAGGTCCCGAGACGGTCTTTTACTACCGCATCCACAGTCCGGTGATCCTGATCGAGTTCGACCACCAGCTGCCGGTCGGCATCCAAGGCCTGCCCAAGGTGCCAAACCGGAGGCACATCCACACCGTGGTCCGCACACCGAACGGCAACGATTACGGGAAGGATTTCCTGCGCCAGCACCACGAGACACAAAGACACTAGCGCCCGCGCGCTCGGACGGGCGCGCGACAGCGCGTGCTCAGGCTCACGCTCGCTCGAGGGCCGCGACGGCGTTCATCACCTCGTCCGCATGTCCGTCGACCTTGACGTTGTCCCAGCGCCGCGAGACCTTGCCTTCCCCATCGATCAAGTAGGTCGTCCTCGCAATGCCCATGTACTTGCGCCCGTAGCGAGACTTTTCCTGCCACACACCGTACTTCTCGGCCACCGCGTGATCGGCGTCGGCGAGCAATGGGAAGTTGACGTCGTGCTTTTTGCGCAAATTTGGCCTTGCTTTTCTCGTCGAGGATGCTGACGCCAAGAACCACAGCCTGGCTCCTCTTGAACCGCGGCAGGCGATCACGGAAGTCGCACGTTTCTTGCGTGCATCCTGGCGTGTCGTCTTTCGGGTAGAAGTAGAGAACGACGGTTTGGCCGCTGTAGTCGGCGAGCTTGTGCTGCTCACCTGATTGGTCTTCGAGCGTGAATGCGGGCGCTTTCTTGCCGGGGTCGATGAGGGCCATGCCGCGATCATAAGGACAGGTCGATCAGTAGGACTCGCGGCTGCGCCGCACGCGTGCGCTACGGCGAGCATCGCGAGCGAGTCCTCTGCTGTGACGAGTCCTACGGCTTGAACAGTCCCTACTTCACTCCGAACAGCCTCTCGGTTTTCCCGAACCGGCGTGCGTTGAGGTCGCGAACCGTTGCGACGACCGGTAAACACCAGTGACGTCGCTGGGCGCGAGCTTCAGCGTGGTCGTGCCGCGACCCGTGGCCAGATGTCGATGCCTTCATCTCGCTGTGAACGCTGCCGTCGGGCTTGTAGGCGACGACGTCCGCCGACGCCGCGGCAGGCGCCCTGCGCGTCGGGCTGGCATCCTTGCATCATCACGACGACCGTCACGGCTTCGGAGCGGTCGACCTCGCTGTCGTGTTCGATCTCCTGGGTGGCGGGAACACGCGCGAGGTCTGCAGCAGGCCGGGTCGTGATGGCGACCACCGATTTCAGCACCTCCCGCCTTTCGGTGAGCGACTGCTGGGGCGATGGATACGTGGGGGACGGCTTGTCTGAGGGAAGCTGAGCAGTCGCAAGACCGAGGCCGACGACAATGAGAAGCGTCTTCATCTCTCGATCATAAAGGACTGCCCACGCAGCAGTGAGACTGATCACAGCAGTGGGACTGCGCTGCGCCGTCGTGGCGAGCTGGCGGCCTGCGCCTGCTCGACTGAGCGTTGCGTCAGCGGCGGTCGTAAGCCGCCGCCCTACGATGGCGAAGTCGCGAGTCCACGAGCGAGCGAGTCCCCGAGCGAAGCGAGTCCTACTGTGTCGTGCGCGCGCGCTCGAACGGGACGGCCGCATGCGACCGCCTTGGTTCGGCCGCTCCCTCTACGCGTCGATTCGCCGTGTCGACAAGGACGGCCGCGGCATACCCGTAGCGCACTTCACCTTTGCGCCCTATTTTCTGGAACCGATGACCTCTTGCCGCGAGGTCTTGCAGCAGCGCGCGCGGCAGCCGGTCCTCGATCTCGATCCGCGCCTGATCGTCGAGTGGATCGGTTGGATCGCGCTGGGTGAGAAAACGCGGCGCCTCGATGGCGGCCTGCGCGCCCAGGTTGCCATCGATCACCGCCAGGATGATGTTGTACACGGACACTGGAATCCAGGCATTGCCGGCACAGCCGACGGCAAGTCGCGGGACGTCACCGCTGGCGGTTTTTCGGAACACCAGCGTCGGCACGCTGGCCGTGCTCGAGCGCATGAGCGGCACCATGCTCCCGTACGCGCCCGGCGTGGTCCGCGACGATCGCAGGTGGTTGTTGTACAGGAAGCCGAGCCCCTTCGAGACATAGAACGTGCCGCCCCACGTGCTCAGCGTCTGCGTAATGGCGATCATGTTGCCTTCGCTATCGGCGACGGCAAACGACGTCGTCCCGGTGCCAATCCGCGGCGGCGGCGCGGGGCGCGTCGTCAGGCTGCGGGCGCTCGAGGATCGAGGCCTTCTTCGGATCGATCTTCCCGAATTGTTTTTTCGCGTGCTCCAGCGTCAGGTGTTCGGCGAACTCGACCGGAAAGCGCTCGGGATCCGATACACGCCTCACTTGATCCCTCACCTTCCACGCCTCGAGCACATGGTGGAAGTAATCCGCGTCGGTTGTCGTGCGGGCAGCCGCACGCGGCTGATAGTTCTCGAGGATCTGGAGCGACTCGAAGAGCTGAATGCCGGTGGAGACCGGTGGCCCGCCGGCATACAGCGCGTGGCCCCGATACTGTCCGACCACAGGCTCGCGCTCAATCGCGCGGTACTGCGCCAGGTCGGCGTATCCGATGATGCCGCCGTTGGCTTCCATGTCAGCCGCAATCTTGCGAGCGATCTCTCCGCGATAGAACGTGTCGGCGCCTTCCTTCGCGATGTTCGCAATGTTGATGCGTAGTCCCTGTTGAAGAAACGATCGCCAGGCTTGGGCACCTTGCCATCAGGCAAGAAGATTCTTGCCGACTTCCGCGTACTTCTCGAGGTATTGCCGACCCTCGGCAATGCTGGTCGGCAACGACTCGTCGAGCACGAACCCTTCGTCGGCCAGCGTGATCGCCGGCGCCATGAGCTCCGCCCACTTCACCTTGCCGCTGCCGTACTTCTTGTGGAGATAGTCGAGGCCCGCCACGACACCGGGAATGTTGGCCGCCGCGGCGCCATCGGCCACCAGGCGACCGTCAACCATGATCGCGGTGTTGTCGGTGGTGGCGCGAATCGGCGTCTGATCCTTGTAGTCGATGACGGTCGGCCGCTTCATCCCCTTCAGATAGAGAACCGCTGTGCCGTCTCCGCCGATGCCAGACGCTTCGGGCTCGACAACGCCCAAGGCAAACGACACCGCCACGGCAGCATCGACGATGTTGCCGCCCTTTTCCAGGGCGAGCCGTCCCGCTTCGGAAGCGAGCGGATGGGCGGAGACGACGACCGCCCCGGACGAAGTCACGACGGGCTTGATGAGCGGCTGTTCGGCCACCATGTCGTCGAGGATGTCCTCGAACTCCGCGTCGCCCTTGGCCTGAATCGCGCGTGGCTGGTACTTCTCACGCAACTGCCGCCAGTTGTCGGTGGCCGGCCCGGTGGAGTAGTAAAGCTCGCGAACGGTGTTCCACACGCGCTCGAAGGCTGCGGTATAGAGGTCAGCCGTCGGCGCCAACTCCGTCATGAGCAGAGCGGCATCGTCGTGGACAGGCAAGCGGCGCGGGCACCTTCCACAGTTGAAAGGCGCGCGTCGTTGCGAACAGCGGCACCGGCTCGTTCTCGCTCCGCAGCGGATTGCCGTTGTACACGGGCTGCGGCTCGGGCATTCCGCTGACCAGCAGCGTGCGGCCATCGGGGGACCACGCGGGCGCACCACCGATCCGAGACGCCAACTGCGGGGGCGCGCTGGGACGCGGCCGCGGCACCGATGGCTCATTGGGCTCACGCGGTGGAGGATCGACAATCGCGACCCAGACGGATCCGACGCCTTCGCGCACGGCGTAGAACGCGACCCGTTGGCTGTCCGGCGCCCACGATAGCGACGACTCTTCGCCACGAACACGCGTCACCCGGACAACCCGTGGCGGCCGATTCTCAACCGCCGGAACGTCCATCAGCGCGGACCCCTGAGAGGTCGCCGTCGATCGCAGGAGGGTTGGCCGCTGGTCCCGAAGCGCTGCGGCGTGTTCCGCGACACGCGAGCGCCGAGTGGCACCGGCTTGGCGACTTTCGCATCCGGCAGCGCCATCGCAAAGACATCGACGTCGTCCGCCGAGTCGCGATTGGAAATGAACGCGACGCGTTTGCCATCAGGCGACACACGCGGATGCGTCTCGCTGTCCGTCGTCTGCGTCAACGGCACCGGGGTCTGCCACGTCGACGAACCGGCAACCGGTGCAACGATGAACAGATCCCAGCGCAGCCCTGGGTCGGTGGCTCGTCCGGCCGGCTCATCCTCGCGATGCGCAAACACCAGTCGACCATCGGGCGTCCACGAGGGCCAGCGCTCGTCGCCCGGCATGGACGTCACCATGGTCGCGGGCCCACCCTTGAGCGAGGCAATGTAGATGTCGAAGCCGTCGTCCCGACTGCGTCGCGAAACGCGATGCGTGATCCGTCGGGCGACCACGCCGGCTCGCGTTCGACGCCGAGGGCTGCGTCCGAGAGCGCTCGGGCCTGCCGACCGTCCGGCGACATCGTCCAGATACGATCGAGATACGACACCGCGATCCGCTTGCCGTCGGGCGCCCACGCCGGATCTTGCGCGCCGATGGTCGGCGATTGGGCTGCGCTGGAGATCTGGATCGACGGTCAGCGCGGCGAGCAAGAGGCAGGAGCTTGGGCGATGTGATGGCGCATACGAGCTGCGGCAGCTGCAGCTCGAACCTGACGTGGCTCCCGCCACCGGGGCCTTGACCGCAGCCACGATGTGGCTGGCCGAGATGCCAAATTTCTCCAGCAACTCCTCCGGTTTTCCGCTGCGTGGAATCTCGCGCACGGCCAGCCTGGTCACGACGTGGCCCCCAGCGGCCACGGCACGTGCGACCGCATCCCCAGATCCCGCCAACCGGATAGTGATCTTCCACGGTGATCAGCGGCCGGTTTCTCGCGCCGCCGTCAGCAGCGTCCTGAATCGATTGGCTGCAGCGAGTAGAGATCGATCACCCGAATGCTGATGCCCTCTTTCTTCAGCAGGTCGTACGCCTTCAATGCTTCGTATAGCGTCACGCCGGCGCCAATGACAGTAGCGCTATCGGCCGCGCTGTTGCGCAGGACTCGCGATCCACCGATCGGGAACGTGTCGCTGATTGTCGTAGAGCACGGGCAACTTCGGTCGTGTGGTTCTGATGTAGACGGGTCCGGGCTGCGATGCCGCGGCGACGACGAGGTGCTCCGCACAGACCGCATCGGACGGATAGAGAACGGTGATGTTCGGCTGGGAGGTCATCATCGAGAGGTCTTCGAGCGCCATCTGCGACGGTCCATCTTCACCAATCGAGACTCCCGCATGCGACCCCGCCATCTTGACGTTGAGAGTGCTGATGGCGAGTCATGCGGATGAAATCCGCCGCGCGCGTGAGAAATGCGGCAAACGTCGACGGATAAGGAATGGCGCCTCTGCGCCGCCAGTCCCATCGACGCGCCGAGCATGGCCTGTTCGGCAATGAAGACCTGATAGAACCGATCGGGGTGAGCGGCTTCGAACCTGTCGCTGAAGGTGGAGTTCTTCACATCACCATCGAGCGCGACCACGCGCGAGATCAGCGGAGCCAAGCCGGGCGAGGGCCGTGCCGAAGGCTTCGCGGGTCGCGACGAGATCTCCCAAGCTTGTACAGACGGAGCGCTCGACCTTGCCGACGCGCTCCTCGATTGCACCGTCCCCGTGGGTCGAGGAATCTCGATCTTGATCGCATCGCCCTCGGACGTCATCTGTGCCTTCGAGCTCTTTGATCGCGCGGTCCATCTCGTCCGGCTTCAGAGCCTTGCCGTGCCAGTTGGGTGCACCCTCGAGGAACGACACTCCCTTGCCCTTGATCGTCTTGGCGAGAATGACCGTGGGCACGCCTTTCGTCGCGCGGGCTTCGGCCAACGCGTCGAGGATCTCTTCCATGTTGTGTCCATCGATCGTGACGACGTGCCATCCGTGGCCGGCCCACCGTCGACGATGAGCGTCCATGTCGTGGCCATACTGCGTCGGCTGGCTCTGGCCAAGCCCGTTGACATCGACGATGCCGCAGAGCGAATCGAGCTCGTGGAACTCGGCCATCGCCGCCGATTCCCAGACCGATCCTTCCGCCGTTTCGCCATCGCCCATCAGCACGTAGGTCCGATAGTCGGAGCGAATTCGCCGCGCATTGAGCGCCATTCCGACGCCCGCTCCGAGTCCCTGGCCAAGTGATCCGGTGGCGACATCGACAAAGGGCAAACGCGGCGTCGGATGACCCTTCGAGGTCGGACGTGAACTCTCGCGGAGTCGGAGGAGCTCTTCGCGCGGGATGTAGCCGACTTCGGCCCAGGCCGCGTACAAAATCGGTGCCGCATGACCCTTTCGAAAGCACGAAGCGATCAGCATTGAGATGGCGCGGATTCGCGGGGTCGTAGCGCATTTCGCCAAAAAACAGTGCAGCCACGATATCGGCCGCCGAGCAGCAGGAGGTCGGGATGGCCGCTGCCTGAGGCAGTAGTCGCGCGGATCGAATCAATCCTGAGCCGTGCTGCCACGTTTTTGAGTGCCGGCAGCATCGTCGTCGTTTCAACTGACACGTGATTCCTCCGAATGCTCGCAATCATCTGCGAGCCGATCCCGGTGACGGTAGATGAGTGCAGGGGTCAGTATAATTCTCTGATGCGCCCGCTGCGGTACCTGTACGCACTCGCCCTGGTGCTGTGGTTGGGGGGATGGCGGTCGCAGGGTTCGTCGTTGCACCGACGACATTCAGCGTGCTCGAGGGCTGGGACGCCTCGACCGGCCGCGTTCTGGCGGGCCAGGTTTTCGGTGCGGTGCTGCGACGAGTGCATCTCATTGGCTATGCGCGCGGCAGTTGTGATGCTTCTGACCTTGACGCTGCAACGCATGCTGGGTCCGCGGCCGAAGCACTATGGCATCCGCGTCGGACTACTGGCGGTGATGCTGGGTCTGATGCTGTACTCGGGCATAATCCTCTCGCCTCGAATCGATCAGATTCAGGCGCAAGTCACTGGGCCCATGAACCAGCTGCCGGCAACCGACGAGAAGCGGCTCGAATTCGATGGCCTGCATCAGCTTTCGACGATTCTCGTTACCGCCACGATGGCCGGCGGACTGGTTTTGTCTGGCGTGGGAAGCTCGGGAGTGAAGGGCGCGTAGACCGGCCGCCCGCACAGTGAAATCGATATGGCAGCAATCACCTACGACGATATCTTGACGAACGTTCGATCCAGCGTCAGTCAAGCGGCAACGCCTGAGGACGCGATGCGGCAGGCGGTGTCGATTCTCAAACACCAGATGCCCGATTATTCGTGGGTCGGCATCTATCTGATGGAGGGCGAGGACCTCGTGCTCGGCCCGTTTCTCGGCAAGCCCACGCCACACACTCGCATTCCTCTGAACCAGGGCATCTGCGGCGCCGCGGCCTCTCACAGACAGACCATCATCGTGGACGACGTGGACACCGACCCGAGGTATCTCGCGTGCAGTCTGGAAACGCGATCGGAAATCGTCGTACCGATCATGCGTGGCGACAAGGTGCTTGGCGAGATCGACATCGACAGCGACAAGAAGGCGGCCTTCGGTTCTGCCGATCGCGAACTGCTCGAAGTCGGTCGCGGCGCTCCTCGCGCGAAAACTTTCCTGACGTGATACATCGTGTGACGCTCATTCCCGGCGACGGGATTGGTCCTGAGGTTACACGAGGTCGGTTCTTCGCGTCCTCGACGCTGTCGGATTTCGAGCGGAATGGGAGGAGTTCAGTGCCGGCGCGGCGGCCCTCGGCGAATACGGCACGACACTGCCCCCAGCCGCTCCTCGAATCGATCAAGAAGAACAAAGTGGCGTTGAAAGGTCCGATTACAACGCCCATCGGTGAAGGCTTCACCAGCGTCAACGTGGGATTCCGCCAGGCGCTGGAGCTTTACGCCAACCTTCGTCCGGTGTGGAATCTGCCGTCGGTCCGGTCACGCTTTCAGAACGTCGATCTGGTCATCGTTCGTGAAAACACCGAGGATCTCTACGCCGGGCTGGAACACACGTCGTTCCCGGAGTCGTAGTCGAGAGCCTGAAGATCATCACGCGAGACGCTTCCACGCGCATTGCGCGCTTCGCCTTCGACCATGCCCGCCGTCAGAAGCGAAAGCGGGTGACGGCCGTGCACAAGGCCAACATCATGAAGCTCAGCGACGGGCTGTTCCTCGACTGTGCCCGCAGCGTCGCCCAGCGACTATCCCGAAATCCAGTACGACGAGCGCATCGTCGATGCCGTGTGCATGCATCTGGTGATGCACCCCGAAACGTTCGATGTCCTGCTTGCTGCCCAATCTGTACGGTGACATCGTCTCGGATTTGTGTGCAGGTCTGGTCGGCGGGCTGGGAGTCGTTCCGGCGGCCAACCTCGGTGCCGATGGCGTTGGCGTGTTCGAAGCCGTGCACGGAACGGCGCCCGACATTGCCGGCCAGGACAAGGCCAATCCGACGGCGCTGCTGCTTTCGGCGGTGCTGATGCTGCATCACCTCGAGGAAGACGAGAAGGCCGAACGTGTGATGAATGCCCTCTGGCGTGCGCTGGCCGACGACTCGGCGCGCACCGTCGATCTCGGCGGGACGCGCAACGACGACGCAGTTCACCGAGCGCGATCGTGGCGGCACTGTAACCGTGTCACCTATCGAGCCACGCGCACGACTCGAGATGTCTAGCCACTCGACCCGTCGGCGCTGCAAGGAGCGTGCTATATTCCAACCGCTTGATTGACGAACTGACCGAGGCTGTACTCGCTCGCGAGGAAGTGGCGCGGTACCTTTCGGGCAGCCATGGCCCGACCGGCGAGGCCGCGCGCGAGCGTGTCATCAATTACCTCGACGAGCTGCGGACGACGCAGCGCTATGAACTGTATCGCGCGCTCGAATATCCTCTCTATCCCCTGCTGCGAAAAATCGAGCGCGTGGGCGAGAACGTCGCCAGTGCCGTCGATGCCGCCAGGCGCCATCGCCTGGTGTACGCGTCCAATCATCGCAGCCATACGGACTATCTCGTCGAGCCGCTCGTGCTCGACGATGCCGGCATCAGACCGCCGATCATTGCTGCCGGCATCAACCTGTTTGGCGGGCCCCTTGGATTCATTCACAAATACGTCACCGGCGCCCTGCCGATCCGTCGTAACACCAAGGATCCGGCGTATCTGATCACGCTGAAGGCGTACGTCGGCGAGTTGCTGCACAAGCACGACCTGTTCTTCTATCCAGAGGGCGGGCGGAGCTACAGCGGCGAGCTGAAATCGTGCAAAGTGGGACTGTTCGGCGCGTGCCTGCACTCGGACGTGAACAATCTCGCCTTCCTACCGACGGCGATAGCCTACGACCTCGTCTTGGAGGACCACATCCTGGCGCGCCAGAAGATCAAGCGCCAGCAGCGGCCGTTCAGTCGCGAAGTCGCAGAAATGGTTCGGTTTGCCGTCGGCTATCGCAGTCGCGCATTTGTCACGTTTGGCCGGCCGATTCCGGTCGATGGCTACGATCCCTCGTCCCGCAAGTCGGTGCTCGAATTGTCGCACCTGGTCCGCAAGGCCATCGGACGGCTGTACAAAGTGCTGCCGACGGCGCTCGTCGCCTCCGCGATGCGACCATCGATCGAGCGGCGCGAGCTGATCAGCCCGAATCGACTCCATCCTGGACACACTCCGGGCGATCGGCGCCAACGTTTCGGTGACGAGCGGCAAAGAGGCCGTGGATCTGGGCGCGGAGCCGTTTGAGGCACGAGGGATCATCGTCATCGAGGACGGTCGCTTTCGCGTGCGCGAGCGTAATGTGCTGCGCTACTACGGGCGATCGATTCAGCACTTGCTCTCCCCCGATGGCCCGACTCACTGATGGTTGACGCAGCATCGAAAGCATTCTTCCACACCCTCGCGCAACTCACGGTTCTGCAACGGCTGGCCTCACGCTATGGGATGTCCTCGAAGCGGGGCTTCGCCCGGCGCTTCATCGCGGGCGAATCGGTTGAAGAGGCCATCGAGGTCGTACGGCCGCTGCCCGATCGCGGCCTGCTGTTGACGCTCGACTATCTCGGCGAAAGCGTGCAAGACGACTGAAGAAGCGGACGCCGCCACGCGAGAGTACCGGCGGATTCTCGAGGCGATCGTCGCCTCGGGCATCGAGCGCAACATCTCGCTCAAGCTGACCCAGCTCGGCCTCGACGTCGACCGCGCGACCTGCGTCGACAACCTGCGCCGGGTTCTGGATCCGGCCACCGAACACAAGTTCTTCGTGCGGATCGACATGGAGAACTCGCCCTACACCGACGTCACGCTGCGCATCGTCGAAACCCTCTGGGGCCAGAGTTATCGCAACATCGGCGTCGTGTTGCAGTCGTGCCTGATGCGCAGTGAGGACGACTGGAAGCGCGTGAATGCGCTCGGGGCTCGTATCCGTCTGGTCAAGGGCGCCTACAAGGAGCCCAAGAACGTGGCCTATCAGAGGAAAGATGAGGTGGACGAGGCGTTTGTCCGATTGATGCAGCAGCTGCTCGACCATGGGACGTACCCCGCGATCGCGACCCACGACCCGGAGATGATCGACGCCACCAAGCGTTACGCAGCAGTCCAAGGGGTACGCAAAGGACCGATTCGAGTTCCAGATGCTCTACGGCATTCGTCGCGACTTGCAGAGCGCACTGGTCAGTGAGGGCTATCGGATGCGCGTCTACGTGCCCTTTGGCAAGCAGTGGTTCCCCTACTTCATGCGTCGACTGGGGGAGCGACCCGCCAACGTGGGGTTTGTCCTTCGCGGGGTGTTTCGAGAGGACGTAGAACGTAGCCACGCAGGGCATGAAGACACGAGCAATATTGGTGAGCTCCGCCCTGCGCCCACGCCCCCTTTGCCTTGCGACTACCGGCACCATCCGTGCGAGCTGCACCAGCGCGTCTCGGCACGTCAGCACCGACTGCGTGTCGACCCATTCCTCGAGTCCGTGCAGTCCGGCGCCTGTCGGTCCGAAGAGCACCGATGGGATGCCCGCGCCGCCGAGAATGGCTGCATCGGTCCAGAAGCTCATGCCGATCATCGCGCTCGTGTGACCCACCGCTCCCGCTGCGGCCACGAGAGCACGCGGCAGCTCGTGCGCGGCGTCAATCTCATAGGGCGCACGCGCGAACATGGTGCGACTAGCCGCCACGAACTCGGGATCGCCGGCCCTGAGCGCGTCGAGGATGCGACTCACCTCGTGACCCGCGGCGCCTTCAGCCTCGCCTGGAATACTTCGCCGTTCGATCTGCAGGGAGCAACGATCCGGGTAACTGCTCAGTTCGCGACCACCCTCGATGAGCGACGCGTGCAAAGAGGCCGCACCAACGAGCGGGTGAGCGTGGCCTGCCTGCAATCGTCGATCGAGCGCTTCGAGCTCATTCAAGACTCGCCCCATGCGGAGGATGGCGTCGCGACCATCACGGGGCCGGCTTCCGTGCGCCGCGCGGCCTTCGGTCTCGACTCTCGACCCACTCGAAGCCCTTGTGGGCGATGGCCACGGCTAGATCCGTGGGCTCGGTGACCACGGCGCCGTCGGCCCGCCAGCGCGTGACGAGCGCTTCGGCGCCGACGCTCGCGTGCTCTTCGTCGACCACGCAAGCGACGATCAAGCGGCCCGCGCTTCAAGCCCACCGGATTCCGCGATCTGTCGTGCGGCGGCCACCATGGCGGCGACGCCGCTCTTCATGTCTTGCGAGCCGCGCCCATACAAGCGGCCGTTACGCTCGGCGGGATCAAACGGCCGCGTCATGCCGGCGACGCCGACGGTATCGGTGTGCCCGCAGAACATCAGCGACCGCCCTCGCGCGCGTCCTTCGAGCACGCCAATGACGTTCGGGCGGCCCGGCGCGGCCTCCTGCAGATGCACGTCGAGGCCGATCTGCCTGAAGCTCTTCGACCAATGCGCGCGCGATGGCTGCTTCGCCGCGGCGCCAGCGACCAGGCTGGGGTTCACCGAGTCGATCGCGACCAGGCGCTTTAGAAGAGCGATCGCGGGATCGGATATGGCCTTCGTGTCCGAGCGAGTGGACTCAGCTTGAGCCTGGCTTCGGCGTCGCGAAGGCCTGCAGCGAGCCAGCCTCGTTCGTTGCTGTTCTTGGACGTGGCATCGAGCGCCTTGAGCGCCGCGATCCGCGCTTCGAGCGCGCGCGATGGCTGCGTCAACCGCGAGTGCCATGTCGGTCAGATAGAGCGCCCGCAGGGGATCGGACTGCGGCCAGTTCCGCAGCGCGGCGCAGCCACGGCATCCGGACCGCCCGCCAGCCGCACGATCTCGCCGTACGCCTGACTCGCCGGTCCAAACATCGTCGAGACGTTGCCGTCGAACCAGCCGACATAACCTTCGTAGATGCCGCGAATCGACCACGTCAACCGGCCATACGACTCGCCGATTTCGAGCTCCTTGGGCAGCGTGATCTCGCGCATCAGCGTCAAGACATCCTTGCCCTCGTTCATGCCTTTGACCGTCGCGTCGTGAACATAAAGGATGGCATCGCGATATCTCGACGAGCTGACGGCGAATCTCGTCGCGCCCTCGAATCGCCGGTCCGTGGCTCGGCAACACGATCTCTGGTTCGAGCGCCAGGACTCTGTTCAGCGACTCGACGTACTCGAGCGCCCACCGCGGGCGAGTGCCGCGCAAGCGTGTAGAGATTGGGGAAACGACTCGTAGAAGTTGTCGCCAACGAACGCGGCTTTCAGCTTCGGGATCCAGACGGTGAGGTGATCGGGCGTCTCGCCCGGCGTGTGCAGCAGCTCGAAGGTCGTGTCACCAACCGTAAACGTGTGCGACTTGTCGAACAAGACCGTCGGGTCGGCACGATTCGCCTCGACCGCGGCCGACTGGCTCGCTTCGCCGCTCCGGCACCGAGGCTCCGCCAAACTGCGCGACGTTGCTGCGCGCGAAGTAGCCCGCGAGGCGTTCGGTGTACTGCAGGAACTCCGGATAGTTGCGTTGAGCGATGACCGCAGTGCTCAGGCTGCCGCCATGTGCTGATGCCGCCGGTGTGGTCTCCGTGAGCGTGCGTCAAGACGATCGCTCGAATCGGCGCCGGAATTCATCGCGGTCAGCGCGGCTTTGTGAGCTCCGGCCACAGCCGCGAGCGACGTATCAACGACGACGTTGCCGCCGTTGGTCACGATGAGAAACGTGTTGCTCTGTGGGACGCGCACCGCGGCGCCGCCCATGACGCCCGTCGCCTGGTAAAGGCCGCCGCCGAGATCGATGACTCGTGCCGTTTGCGCGTACGCAACGTTCACGTTCAGTGCGCAGAGTCCGACAATTGCCATGAGAGCTTGCTTCATGACGCCTCCGAACAGGTTCCACGGTTCCAAGGTTCCACGGTTCACGTGTTTCAAAGTTCCAGGCTCGCGGTTGAACTTTGGAACCGTGGACCTTTTGGAACCTTGGAACTTTGGAACCCAACGTTCTTTAGGGTTGGACCATCCGACCATCCTGGACCCAGATCTTCGAACCGACACTTACGGTCAGGTCGGTGAAGAAATTCCACCGCACATATCCGCCCGTCACCTTGCCGCCCAGCTCGGAGTTGTCGCCGAGCGATAAACGCACAACGCCGGCACCGTAGCCGTAATACGGAATCCACGGCTCGCGATCGGGCACCGCCAGCAGTGGATTGAAGCCTAGCGCGAACTCACGAAACGCACGACCGGCGTCGCCCGCGCGCGCCATCTCGGCCTCGACCGCCTCGCGCCCGCTGGTGGCGGTCACCTCCACCACTCGACCGCGTGAAAAACGAAGCCGTAGTCCGTCGACCGGTCTTCCATCCCACTGCGTGGGCGGGAAATGAACGATTCCTTCGACGGTCTCCTCGAGCGGAGCGACGCGAATGGCGCCGGCCGGCAGTTCGATCTCCTTGTCGATCAGCACCAGCCCACGAACCGCACGCGCGCGCGACGCATCGCCATCTTGCACATTGACCGGCCGGTCACCGGATCGAAACCGCAAGTCGGTGCCGGTTGGGCCTGTGACATGGACCTCGCCCGACTTCAACGCAGCGACAAACTCCTTCTGGCGCGCACCAAGCGCGGAATAGTCCGTCGCCAGCAACGCGCGCTGATACGCGGCGTCAATCGCAAACCGTGGTGGCAATGGGGAGCCGGGCACCGCATATGCGCTCGCGCCCTCGACCCAATGAAAGTGAACCGTTCGGCGACCGCGGCGTTCCTTGAGATCGTCCTGCAGCCAATCCTGCATCGCGAGATACGCCGGGTGAGTGGTGTTGGCGCCTGGCATCATGATCGCCGCGTCGACGTCACGAAACATGGCCTTGTAGTGCGCGCGCGCATCGCGCGTGCCCTTGGCCAGCACCGCAGGATCAAACGTTTCGGGGACTGGCTCGTGCAGGACCTGCACCACACCGAGGTCGATTCCGCCGGCTCGCATGACTTCGTAGCGGACGTGGGTCATCAGGTCCGCGAACGTTCCCGGATGCGCCACCGACAGCACCCGCTCGCCCGGCTCGAGCGCGAGCTGCTGGACGATGCGTCCGGCCATCGCGGCATAGTCCAGCGTGAGCCGTGGCTGTGCGGTCACTTGGAGCGTCGCAACAACGGCGAGTGCGCAGCACGAATCGAGCGATCACATCGCTTTGCGAGCGTCGGCTCGCAACTTGTGATTGAGATGATGGTATTCGCGTCGGATGGCGTGCAGCCGCTCCTGATCGTGCGCTTGGACTGCCTGGGTGCGCTCGGCGCGCAGCTCCGCCATCCGCTGCTTCGTTCTGAGCTTGAGATCCCCGTGCGCGGCGTGGTGCTCGTGCGCGTCGATGCCCAGTGCCAGGCACAGCGCAGGCAGCAAGTGTTCCTTGTTCAGCTGGCTGAACCCTTGAACGGCTTCGTGATGAGTGTCCTTGGCAACCTCTCGCAGCTGCGCGATGGTCATCTTCTTCAGCGATTCGTAGGTGTGAGTCATGGACGCCCCCTGAAGAGAGTGGACGCCCATGCTAACAAAAGGCGGCGGAAGGGGTCGGTCTATTTATGGCTGGTGTCCGTTAAGGGCTTCTCCCCGCAACCGACCACAAACTCGCCAGGGACTCGATACCCCTGTCCCAACCGATACGCCGCAATCGACTCCAGATACTCTCGCCGGGCGGCAAGCCGGGTCGACTCGTCGAACCGCGCGTAGGCGAGCGCTACCGGTCCACCGACAAACGCGGCGTCAGCCGCATCCTCACGCAGAGTCGTACTCAAGCGTCGAGGCCAGGTGATCCGCGTCGGACGTTCACGAATCCCGCGCGCGGCGAACGAACTGGCCAGCGTGTCGTGCGTCCCAAGATTGGAAGAACATCGGGCAGACATCCGACGCAACCCGCGACTCGACGATGGGGAACACCTCCGCCCAGCCGCATCGGGCCCGCGCGCCCCACACAGCGGCGACCACGCGACCACCGGGCGCGAGCACGCGGTACATTTCTCCGAGCGCGGTCGCGACCTCGGGCACATACATCAGTCCAAGCGCGCACACGACGGCATCGAACGACGCGTCAGCCTCATCGATCGTTTCCGCGTCCATGCGACGACAGGCGACCTGGCTCAACCCACGGCGCGTGGCCTCTGCAGCCGTTCGTTCCACCATCCGCTCGGAAATATCCGTCGCGATCACTTGCACCGGAGCTGCCCACCAGGGCAGCAAGCGGCCATGTGACCAGGCCGGTGCCGCACGAAATCTCCAGGACGCGCGCGCCGGGTTTGAGCCGAGCCAACTCGACCAGCCGATCCTGCGCCGGTTTGAGCTGCGACGACCATAGCCGCTCATAGTGATCCGCGGCGCGGTCCCACCCGTATCGCTGAATGCGGCGCTGAAGGGCGGCTTCCATGTGCGCGGGTCAGGGCGTTGTGACCGGTGTGATCTGTACTTCGCGAACCATGGGCACGGGATTCACGATATTGTCACGCCACGAACTGTACCTGTCGGCGGTATCCAGCCAGCGATTGATCACGTCAGCGCTCGCGTCGCTTGTCACGCGGACCACGTAGCGAATCGCGGTGTGGCCCGGCCGAACCTCCTCGCTGACTCCCAGCTCGCCGCGCGCATCGAAGTCCGAGTGCACTTCGACCTCGAGTGACGACGAGCGGCACTTCGAGCCGCGCCGCCCACATCGCGTAGCCCAACACTAAACACGATCCGAGCGCGGCTCGTCCGAACACGCCCGGCGTCGGCGACGTTTCGTCGCCTCCAAAGGCAGTCGGCATACCGGCGGTCAGCTTCCACGAGCCTTCTTCGATCTCGCAGCGGAGATGCTCGCCCAGCCTGACACGCGTGACCTTCGTGCCTTGCCCCACCGACGGCCGGAGCGTGACAGCCTTGACGTTTCGCTCCAGCGCCTCCCTGATACCTTCAGCTATTGCCATGGATCTCGATCATAAAGGGCGCAGGGCTTAGGGCATAGGGCACAAAGCAGGGCACAGGGCGGAGGGCGCAGGGAACCTGTGGATTCTCTATGTGCCTGCGCCCTGTGCCCTGCGCCCTGCGCCCTGCGCCCATTTCTGTCACAATCCGCATGCAGAGCCTCGGAGGAAACCCATGCCCAGCCCGGCGATTGTCGGTCAATAGGCGGGCTCGTCGAACCGATGACAGGACGCACGCCTGTTGCCTTGGCGCTCGCCGTCGCCGCGACACTGGTCGCTCACTCGTCGGCCAACCAGAGCGCCGCTCGATTGCCCGCTCAGCTCGAAGAGTACCTCTCGAAGCATGTCAGGCTGACGCCGGCTCAACGCACGAATCTGCTCGCGGGCAAGCCAGTAACGCGAATGCTCGAGGCCGATCCTTCGCACGAGGTTTCGATCTTTGGAGCGATCTGGGTCAATGCGCCGACGGCGCGCTACGTGCAGCTGGTGCAGGATGTCGAGCAGTTCGAGAAAGGCGAGAACTTCCGCATCACCAAACGGATCAGCAACCCACCACGCGCCGAGGACTTCGCGCTCATGGACCTGCCGGATGAGGACGTCGTTGACCTTCGAACCTGCCGTGTCGGTGATTGCGAGTTGAAGCTGAGCGAAGCGGCGTTGACGCGCGTCCGCAACGAGATCGATTGGTCGAAGCCCACCGCCGAGGCGGACGCTGAAGCGCTCGCGCGCCAGCTCGCCCTCGAGTACGTCAACGGCTACCTCGAAGGCGGCGATGCTCGACTCGCGGTGTACCGCGACTCGGCGCGATCAACGTTCGTGGCCGGCGAATTCAAGTCGATGGTTGACCGCATGCCGTGGCTGAGCGAGCTGCTGCCTGATCTGAAGCAATACCTGCTCGGGTTTCCCGTGGCGACACTGCCCAACAGCCAGTCGTTTCTGTATTGGCAGGAAGCCAAGTTTGGGCTGAAGCCCACGATCCGCATCAATCACGTCGTCATCAGCCCACTAGCGACACACGTTGCCGTTGCCTCGAAGATGATCTACGCGAGTCACTACTTCTGGACGGCGCTCGAACTCCGCGTGCTGATACCCGATCCCGCGCGCGGTCCCGGCTTCTGGTTCGCGAGCGTCAACCGCAGCCGGTCGGATGGCCTGAGCGGGTTCGTGGGGCGTCTCATCCGAGGCAAGGTGCGAGGCGAAGCCGAGAAGGGCATGCTGGCGGCGCTCAGGACGACGAAGGCGCGGGCGGAAGGTAAGTAGGGTGCCTGAGGTGCCTAAGGTGCCTGGGGTGCCTAAGGTGCGTATTTTGCGGCCAACCGGCGCACGGTGTTGACGTTACGTAGTGTGGCTGGTTGCCCGAGCACCTTCTCGAGCGTGGCGCCGGACATGATCGATTTCAGCGAGGGAACGGCACACAGCCAGTAGAGCTCGCGCCCGTGTACCGTGAATTCGTCGCTCGGGGTGCTCAAGACGGCGACCTTCTGCCGCACCGCCGAACCCGGATGGTTCCGCAGAAACGCGACGTACAAGCGGCCCCCCGGCGGGATCGGCCCACCGAACGGATTGCGCTCGGCTATGGCCGAAATCTCGTTCACCGTCCGGAGAAAGGTCGTGACCGGGTAGCCGAGCGCCTTGTCGAGCCCCTTCTCGATTTGTGCTTCGAGCTTCGACGCTGCAGTCTTCGACGTGAAGACCACGTTGCCGCTCGCGATAAACGTCTCGACCTCATCAAACTTCATCGCCTCGAAGATTGATTTGAGAGCGCGTCATCTTGACCACTCGCCCGCCAACGTTGATGGCGCGAAGGAAGGCCACATATCGACATGGCTGCATCGTGAACTTCTTCTCTCACTTCTCAACCGCGAACGTCGTCGAGCGATCGATGCATCACGTACGCATCGACGAAGCCGAGGGCCGCGTGCCTGAATACGCGTGGCAGCGTACCGACGATGTTGAACCCCAGTTTCTGCCACAGCGAGACCGCCGCCGTGTTGGTACTGACAACGAAGTTGAACTGCATGGCTTCGAAGCCCGCGCGCTTTGCCTCGCGCAAGCAGTCTTCCCCGAGCGCACGGCCAACCCCACGCCCACTGGCGGACGGCGCCACCATGAAGGAGGCGTTGGCCACGTGGTTTCCGCGATCGATGCGATTGGGAATGAGCTTGTACATCCCGACAACCCGGCCATCGCGTTCCGAGACGCGAGAGATGATGCCAGGGCCGAAGAAGTAGGCAATGGCGGCGTCCCGCGCAGTCTCGGCAGCAAAGACATAGGTGTCACCGGTAGCGACGACATCGTGAAAGATCGACCACACGGCGTCGAAGTCGCCTTCGGTCATCGGTCGGATCACGAGCGAAACTCCACCTCAAACCGTCTGGCGGGCATTCCGCTGAACGCCAAAGATACAGACGTCAGCGCCGTTCATCGCATCGTTGCGCTCGAAGCGTTCGCCGATCTTCTCGGCGACTCGAATCGACGCCAGATTGTCGGGTTGAATGACGCTGATCACGCGGTCGGTGTCGACGTTGGCCCACGTCCAGTCGAGGGCGGCGCGAGCCGCCTCGGTGGCGAAGCCGTTGTTCCAGCGCGAGCGCCGAATGATCCACCCGAGATCGATGCCCGGCCAGCCTTCCGGGTGCCACAGGCCGACGCGCCCAATCACCTCGCCGGTGGCCTTCTCGACGACGGTCCATTGACCGTAGCCGCGCAAGTGCCAGTGCCCCAACATGATCGCCACGTTCCGCCAGCCGGTCACCACTCCCCCGGACGTCGTGCCGAGCACGACATATCGGGCGGCTTCGGGGTCGTGATGTATTTCCGTCAACGGAGCGACATCGTCCGCGCATGGAACGCGCATCAGTAGACGCGTAGTCTCGACCGTGGCGAGACCTGCGTCGAACGTCGTCTCTCTCGGGGGAGCAGAGGGTCTGTTCACGCGGATGGTCTACGTAGGATTGTAACGAAGAGGTGCCTCAAACCGCTTAGAGGCCTCGAACCGCATGGTCACAAACCGACATTAGGTCTAACTGGCAATCCTACAATGGGTAACGTGTCACCCCTCCTGGAGCAGGCGCGTTCGATTGCACGGTTGATTGCCGCGCACGGTGGCCGCGCACTGGTCGTCGGCGGGTACGTGCGCGATCGGCTGGTCGATCGGCCCTCACCCGATCTGGACATCGAAGTGTTTGGGATTCCTGAAGCACGTCTCGGTCCGTTGCTCGCGACTCTTGGTCGCGTCGAGGCCGTTGGACAGGCGTTTGCCGTCTACAAGCTCGGCGACATCGACGTCGCCCTCCCGCGTCGCGAGTCGAAGGCCGGTCGCGGGCACAAAGGGTTCATCGTCACCGGCGATCCGACGATGCCCCCGGAGGAAGCGGCACGACGAAGGGACTTCACCATCAACGCCATTTCGTGGGATCCGCTGACCGGCGAGTACATCGATCCGATGAACGGGCGCGCCGACCTCGAGCGACGAATCCTGCGCGTCGTCGATCCGGTCACGTTTCGCTGATGACTCGCTTCGGGTCTTGCGCGCGCTCCAGCTTGCGGCCCGGTTCGAGCTCACGGTTGACGAACAGACGAAGGAGATCTGTCGGCGGGTTCCACTCGACGACTTGCCGGCGGAGCGTATCTGGGGTGAGTTCGAAAAACTCCTGCTGCAAGCCGTTCGACCGTCGATTGGATTCGCGCTCGCGCGCGAGCTGGGCGTCACGGCAACCTTGCTCCCCGAGATGCACGCGCTCATCGATTGCCCGCAGGAACCCGAATGGCACCCTGAAGGCGACGTTTGGATTCACACGCTGATGGTGATCGATCGGGCGCGCGAGGCGAACGACGATCTCGATCGCGGTCGTCTCGCCGCAATCATGCTCGGCGCGGTGTGTCACGACTTCGGAAAGCCGGCGACGACAGCCACGATCGACGGCCGGATTCGATCGCTGGGGCACGAGGAGGCCGGTGTCGAGCCGGCGTCCCGGTTTCTCGATCGCCTGAACGTCCACACGCTGGACGGCTTCGACGTGCGCGCTCAGGTCCTGGGCCTCACCGCGCATCACCTGAAGCCGGGCGCGTTCTACAAGGTGCGCGACGAGCTTCGCGACGGCGCGTTCAGGCGTCTGGCCCTGAAGGTCGACCTCGAGCTGCTGGCCCGTCTGGCCCGGGCCGACTGCCTCGGTCGCACCGGCAACTTCGATTGCTCGGCGATGGATTGGTTTCTCGAACGCGCGCGCGCGCTCGGCGTCGAGCACAAGGCGCCGGCGCCTCTCTTGATGGGACGTCACCTGCTCGAGCTCGGGATGACACCGGCCCGCGCATGGGCGAAGTCCTGAGAGCAGTCTACGAACTGCAACTCGATGGCGCAGTGACGACGTTGGAGGAGGCGGTCGCGGAGGCGCGCCTCAGAACCTAGTCTTGCAGCGCCCGGAGCACTCCGCCGATCGAGCGAGCGTCTGGCGCGGCTTTCTGGAGCGCCCAGCCACCAATCGCCGCAAATACGATCAACACCAGCGCGGGCAGCCACGTGTGCCGCACGACGGTCAGCGCCCAATGCGACATGTCCTGCTTGCTGAGCCGCCGATAGAGCGTCGAGACGATCGCCGCGTCGAGCGCCACTTCCGCCAGCAGGACGGGCGCGGCGTAGATCACGTAGACGATCGCGAACAGGCCGCCGAGCGCACAGACGACCGCAAGAAGATGGGCCAGACCTCATCGACATCGAGCGAGAACCCGGATGCGGCAGACGACCCGCCCCGATCGACCAGTCGAATTGAGCCCGACCAGTTCGTTCCGCCGCCAGCGCCACCGCTCCGACCGCCCGCGAAGAACGTCGGCTGTGCCCCCGCTCGCGAAGGCAGACTGGCGCCACTCACGTCGATGGAGCTCGCCAGATCGGCGACGGTCGACCCGCTGTCCGACCATCGTCCGCGGCGGTGCCACGCGATCCAGCCGCGGATGAGGACGAGAAAGGTGAGGTATCCGACGACAACCGCCAGTGGATACCGCAGCATCATCGACTCGAGTCCGACCCGCAGGGAAACGACAGACGCTCACGAATCCCCCGCACGCAGCGAGGATCATGATCGCACCCAGCCAGACGCGCGGAGCGCTCTGCTGGACCAGACCCTCGCGGATGCGAGCCACGAGCTGGACCCGACTCAGCGACGAGTCCTTCATCACTGGCTGATGTAGCGTGCGTACTTCTCCGGCTCGACGTTGCCGCCGCTGACGATCGCGACGACCGGGCCGCGGGACGGGATCGATGCCGCCAAGGCCGCGCATCAGGGCCGCCACGGTCACCGCGCCGCTCGGCTCGACGACCAGCCGGGCGTGGCGGAACAGCCAGCCGATCGCGCGCATCATCTCCTCGTCCGGCACCGTCACGACCTCGTCGACGAACGCGCGCACGTGCTCGAACGTGAGATCGCCCGGCCGGATCGTCAGCAGCCCGTCGGCGATGCTGCCCGTCTTGTCCAGCGTGACGGCGTGACCCGCTTCGAGCGAGCGCTTCATCTTCGCCGCGCCTTCCGGCTCGACGCCGACGACGCGCACGTGCGGCGCTCGCTGCTTGATGGCGGCCGAGACGCCGGAGCTCAGCCCGCCGCCGCCGACTTCGACCAGCACGGCGCCACGTCGGGGCACTGCTCGAGGATCTCGAGGCCGACGGTCCCCTGGCCCGCGATGATCATCGGGTGATCGAACGGCGGCACGATGGTCAGGCGCCGCTCGGCGGCAATCTCCTCGGCGCGCGCTTGCCGATCGAGCGAGGTCGTGCCGGCAAAGGTCACCTCGGCGCCGTAGCCGCGCGCGCCCTCGACCTTGACTCTTCGGCGCCGTCGTCGGCATCACGATGACGGCCGGAGCGCCGAGCGTCCGCGCGGCGAGCGCGACCGCCTGGCCGTGGTTGCCGGAGGAGTAGGTGATGACCCCGCGCTGCAGCTCCTCGCGCGGGAGCTGCGCGAGCATGTTGTAGGCGCCGCGAATCTTGAACGCGCCCATCGGCTGGAGGTTCTCGCACTTGAGGAGCAGCCGGCCGTTGCCGTCACCGCCGGGCCACGGCACCTCGAGGAGCGGCGTGACGCGCGCGGCCGGGCGAATGCGTGCGGCCGCCGCTTCGATGTCACGCGAGCGGGACTCAGATCCAGCACTCGAGTCCTTCAACGACGGTCTGCGACGTTTCCGCGCGTTGGCGAACTGGTCGCCGTCGTTGTAGCGCGGCATCTCCTGCTGCGCGGCGATGCGCCAGGCGAGCTGCGCGAGCAGCTGCATGTCGTCGACCGCGCCGCTGAAGTCCCAGCTCGGGTTGAACTCGTCGCTCGGCTGGTGATAGTCGGTGGTGTTGTACGCTTCCTGCTTCTTCTTCAGCTCCGCGGCGTTGGGCCCGACGAAGTCGCGCGGCTCGCTGATCGACAGCGCCGGCACGCCCGCCTTGGCAAACGGGAAAGTGATCGGAGCGGAAGAAGTAGCCGCGCTCGGGATGCTGGTCGGCGCCGAGCGTGCGGCCGCGCTCCTTCGCCAGCGCTTCCGCCATCGGTCCCAAGCGTCGACCGATCGGCGCCGAGCAGCACGATGTCGCTCGTCTTCCCGAGATAGTTGATGCCGTCCACGTTGATGTTGGCGACGCACCTGCTCCATCGGCATCGCCGGGTGCTGCGCGAAGTACTCGGCGCCGAGCAGACCCGATTCTTCCGCCGTCGTGAACACGAACATCATCGACCGCCCCGGCTTGACGCCGCGCGCGCCATCGCCTGCGCGATCATGCAGCAGCGCCGGCACAGCCGGAGGCGTTGTCGTAGGCGCCGTTGAAGATGCGATCGGTGTCGGGCTTGTCGCCCGGCCGCGGATCGCGCATGCCGAAGTGATCGTAGTGCGAGGTGAAGACGACCGCCTGCTGCTCGTTGGCGCCCTTTCAGATCGCCGATCACGTTCGGCGACGTCTTGCGCGCCGAGCGCTGCTGCAGCGTCGCGGCCGCGCGGATGTTGAGCGGCACCGGCCTTGAATCCGCGCTTCACCGCGGCCGCGCGCAGCTGATCGAGGTCCTGGCCGCCGCGCTTGACCAGGTCGTCGGCCGCGTCGTTGCGCATCCAGGCCTTGATGCCGAGCGCCGGCGCACCCGCCGCGGGCGGCAGCGAATACTGCGTGCCCGTCCACGACGACTGCACGACCTGCCACGGATAGGTGGCGGATTCGTCGGTGTGGATCAGAATCGCGCCGGCCGCGCCCTGGCGCGCCGCCTCCTCGTACTTGTAGGTCCAGCGGCCGTAGTAGGTCAGCGCGTTGCCGCCGAACAGCGTCGGCTCGTCGGGCGGCGCCGGCGGGTCGTTGACCATCACCATCACCCACTTGCCCTTCACATCGACGCCCGCGTAGTCGTTCCACTTCAGCTCGGGCGCGACGATGCCGTGACCGACGAAGACGACGTCGCCCTGCACATGCACCCGCGGCTGCTCGGTCCCGGAAAACGCCACGACGTCGTCGAAGTAGCGATAGACCGCGCCGGGCACGCTCAGCGTGAAGCTGCGATCGACGACCGATTCGACGATCGGCACCTGCTGGAAGTAGGTGCCGTTGTCGCCGGCCGGCTCGATGCCCAGCAGCCGCCAGCTGCGTCGCGAGGTACTCGGCCGCCAGCGTCCCGCCGCGCGTGGACGGCGCGCGCCCTTCCATCACGTCGTGCGACAGCATCCGGACGTGCGCCTCGAGCGGGCCGGTCTGAATCTCCTGCTCGGCCGGACCGGCCGGATGCGGCGGCGGCAGTCGCGCGGGTGGTGGCGGGCATGCCGGCAGCATGACAGCCGAACGTGAGCGAGACGACGCAATCTGAATCGAGGGCTGAGGGCGACACGCGGCTTACGCATGTCCGCCAGATTACTACAGCGCTGTCACGACCGCGGTCACGCAGCCGGTGTCGAGACGCGTAGCTACGACCGGCGGCCGCCGCGGATACTCTTCGAACAGCCGCGGGACGTTGGCGGTGATGCTCGACAGCGTCGGCGTCCAGCCGAGCGCCTTCGCGCGGGGGCTGCGGACGCGCTGATCGAGCGCCAGCGCGTCGGCGTACGTGCCCAGCTTGCGGCGCGCTTCGGGCAGCGGCATGTGCCGGACGTCGGGTCGCTGCGTCAGGTGATCGGCGATCGCCTCGACGATGTCGTTGACGCGCTCGTCGCCTTCGTCGTTGGCGTGAAAGATGCCGCGCGCGTCGGGCGTTTGCAGCAGCCGCACGTACAGCTCGGCCAGATCGCGATCGTAGACGGTCGGCCAGCGGTTCTTGCCCGGCCCGATGACGCGCACCAGGCCGTTCAGCGCGTCCTTCAGCAGGTCCGACACGATGCCGCGCGAGCCGCCGTAGACGATGCCAGGCCGGACGACGACCGTCCGGACGCCGTTGGTGCCGGCCTCGAGCACGACGCTGCTCGTGCGCCGGCCGCCAGGCGACATGCGCCGCCGGATCGAGCGGCGCGTCCTCGTCGGCCGGCCGCGTCGTCGTGCCCAGCACCCACACGCCGGAGGTGTAGATGAACGTGGGCGTCGTGCCGACCGGATGGCGATTTGAGCGCAGCGAGGAGCGTCTCGATCGCCTCGCGATCCTTCTCGACGCCGCGCGCCGAGCCTTCGAACGCGGTGTGGATGACGGCGTCGGCGCCGTCGATGCGCCGCAGCGATACGATGACGGCGTGCCGAGCTCGCCGACGACGGCGTCGACGCCGCGCGCGGTGAGCCGCTCGGCCTTTTCGGGATCGCGGACGATCGCCGTCACCTGATGCCCGGCGCGGAGCAGCGCGTCGAGGACCGCCGAACCGACGTAACCGGTTGCGCCCGTCAGAAATACCCGCATCGTTCACCGTTCGCGAACCGTTCATTGTATCCGACCCGACAGAGCTCACAGCGTGATCGATGCGTTCAGGAGTCACTAGCTCACATCTCCGTACTCCCTGACTCAAATGTCCCAGACGCGGCCGCCGTCGAAGAACGTGATCATGCCGTCTTCGCTGACCTTCAACACCGGACCATAGCGGCTCGCGGCCATCGCCGCGGTCGTGCGCGCGCCCTTCGGTCGCGCCCTCAGCCGTCGGCAAACGCGCTCGGCGGGTGACGAAGGATGGCGCCGACGGCCAGCAGTTCGCCGCCCGGCTCGGTCACGACCGCGCCGTCGAGCGTCGCCAGCGCTTCGAGCACGCTGGCGTCGAGATCGGTCACGGTGCGGCCGGCCAGCACGTGCAGCAGGTGGCGCCGCGACGGCGTGTCGGGATCGGACTGCTGGCCGACCAGCTCCATGTCGAGCCGATCCTGGTCGGCCACGAGCTCGGGCAGCGACTCGATCGGTCGTCGCAGCACGACGAACAGCGCGCCCTCGCGCGCGTCGGCCAGGTCGAGCGCGGTCTGAAACAGTCGGCGCGCCAGCGCCGGCCGTCCGACCGCCGCCGCCCACATCACGTATTTCGCCTGCAGGTCGAGCAGGTGCCAGTCGGCGTTGCGGAACGTGAAGACCTGCGCGCCTTCGGCGAACACTTTGATCTCGCGGCTCGGGCTCAGCACGATGCAGACGTGCCGGCCCAGCCGCGTCGCCTCGGCGTGCGCGGCATAGGCGCGCGCGCACGGCACGTCGACCTCGCTCGGCTCGCCGATCGATGCCCATCCCCAGCGCCCGATGTCGACGATGTCGAGCAGGCGGCCGTCGCGCGCGACCAGAAACACCGTGCGCAGGCCATCGGCGAGCCGGAAGAAGCTCTTGATCGACGTCAGCGCGCCGGTGTAGTGCGGCGCAGTCGCGCTCGGCGGCCGGATACGCGCCAATCGGATCGGCGTCGCCTTCGAGCAGCAGCACGCCGGTCGAAATCGGCTTGTTCTCGTAGCTCGAGAGCGCGGCGACGCGCAGCATCTCGAGCACTTCGGCGACGCGCTCCGATCGCCCGCCGTCGGCGCGCGGCGAGTACGGCGTGCCGTCGAAAAACGCGCCGACGTAGCGGTCCTCGATGGCGCCGCGAAACAGGCCGGCGCGCTCGACCATCAACTGCGGGATTCAGGATGGCGCGGTAGCGCGACTCGAGCACGCTGCCAATCGCGCGC
This sequence comes from uncultured Acidobacteriota bacterium, assembly GCA_963734095.1. GTDB lineage: Bacteria > Acidobacteriota > Vicinamibacteria > Vicinamibacterales > UBA2999 > JACCSI01. The sequence continues at coordinate 51,129 of CAVTGK010000067.1, forward strand.
GCAAAGCGCACTTCGTGCGGCGTGAACGGCCGCCGCGGCGGCACGCGCAGCACGTAGCGATTGCCAAACCAGCGCACGGCCAGCGCGCAGGGATCGTCCGTCGCATCGATCGCCAGCCGGCCATCGGACGAGGGCGACGGCACGGCGTCGGTCTCGAGCGTCGCGCGCTCGAAGAACCGGCTCAGCGCCCGCTGGAGAAAGGTGTCGTAGTGCGCGCCGACGACAAAGGCCGGCGGGAGGTTCGTGGCCAATCGGCTGGATCATAATCCGAGTGTGGACGCGTCGAGGTGCGGAACCGCTATGCGCACGCGACACCCTCGTCGACCTCTTCCGCGACCTCGAGACAGCATCGCGGCGACTTTCTCGTCTATGACGACGGCTATCGGGTGCGGCGGCACACGTACACGAGGTGACGCGCGGCGCGCGGGCGTTTGCCGCGCGACTGGCGACGCGGGAATCCGCAAGGGCGACAAGGTCGTCTTCTGGGGCGAGAACCGGCCCGAGTGGATCGTCTGCTACTGGGGCTGCGGTCATCGCCGGCGTCGTCGTCGTCCCCATCGACTACCGCGCGTCGGTCGAGTTTCTGATCAAGGTCGCCCGCATCGTCGACGCCAAGGCCGCTCGCTCGTCGGGCGATGACGTCGGCGCCCGATGACGTCGACCGCCCGGCATGCCCGACTGTCCGCGTCTGGCGCTTCGACGAGTTCGACTGGAACGCCGACGGCGCGATGCCGGCCGGTGCGGATCGAACGGCGACGACATCGCGCAGATCGTCTTCACGTCGGGCGCCACCGCCGAACCCAAAGGCGTGGTCATCCGTCATCGCAACGTGCTGGCGAACGTCGTCCCGGTCGAGCGCGAGGTCGCTCAAGTACAAGAAATACGCGAGGCCGTTTCTGCCGCTGCGCTTTCTGAATCTGCTGCCGCTCAGCCACATGTTCGGCCAGTCGATGGCCACCAACATCCCGCCGATGGTGGACGGCACGGTCGTCTTCATGCGGAGCTTCAACCCGCACGACATCGTGCGCATCGTCAAGACGCTGGCGCATCTCGGTGATCGTGTGCGTGCCGAAGATCCTCGACGTGCTGAGGGAGCATGCGCTGCGCATCGACCCGGCTGCCGCGACACCTGCCCGAGACACGGCTGTCGATTCCGCAAGCGATGGTGGCGCTACCGCCGCATCCACCGCGCTGTTCGGCTTGAAGTTCTGGGCGTTCGTCGTCGGCGCCGCGCCGCTGCCGCCCGAGCTCGAAGAGTTCTGGAAGCGGCTGGGCTTCGTCGTCATTCAGGGTTACGGGCTGACCGAGACGGCGCCGATCGTCACGCTGAATCATCCGTTCAAGACCAGCAGCGGATCGGTGGGCACGCCGATCGCAGGCGTCGAGGTGCAAGATCGCCGAGGACGGCGAGATCCTGGTGCGCGGCGAGAACGTCACCACCGGGTATTACAGCGTGCGAAGGCGCGCGAAACCGAGGGCCGAAGTCGACGCCGTCACCGGGCCGCACGCTCGATGCCGACGGATGGCTGCACACCGGCGACATCGGCGAGAACGATGCCGAGGGCCGCGTCTTCATCAAGGGCCGCAAGAAGGAAATGATCGTCACGCCGGAAGGGCTGAATGTCTTTCCGGACGATGTCGAGCGGGTCCTGAATGCGCAGCCGGGCGTCGCGAGTCGGCCGTCGTCGGCGAGCGTCGCCGACGGGCAGGAGCGCGTGCACGCCGTGCTCGTGCTCGAGCCGGGGCCGACCGCCGAAGCGTCGTCCGCGAGGCCAATCAGCACGCTGCAGGATCACCAGCGCGTCCGCAGCTTCTCGGTCTGGAGCGAGCGGCGCGCTGCCGCGCACCGAGGGCACGCAAGAAGCTCAAGCGGCAGGCGATCCGCGAGTGGGTCGCAGCCGGCGCGGGTCCCGCGGCCGCGGCGACCGAGCGACGATCCGGTGGCGGCGCTGCTCGCGCAAGTTTGCCGGCGGCCGCGCGGTCGACGCCGACACGTCGCTCGAGGATCTGGGCTCAGCTCGCTCGAACGCGTCGAGCTGATGGTGGCGCTCGAAGACCGGCTGCAGACGCGCGTCGACGAGTCGCGATTCGCCGCGGCGCAGAACGATCGGCGACGTCAGGGCGCTGCTCGACGGAGCCGGTCCAGGCAGCCGAGGTCGCCGAGCCGGTCGACTTTCCCGAGCTGGAACCGCCGCGCCGATCGTCGGCTGATCCGCCGGCTGAGCCTGGCGACCTGGATTCTGCCGCTCGCGCGGTGCTTTGCCTGGATTCACGTTCGAGGGTCGCGAGCACCTGCGAACGATCTCAACGGCCGGTCGTGTTCGCGGCCAATCATCAGAGCCATTTCGACGTGCCGGTCATTCTCGCGGCGCATGCCCGGTCACGTGCGCAAGACGGTCGCGCCGGCGATGTCGAAGGAGTTCTTCAAGGCGCATTTCTTTCCCGAGGGCCATCCGTGGCGCCAGGTTCTCGCGCAAGCGGCTGAACTACTACCTGGCCGCGTTCTTCTTCAACGCGTTCCCGCTGCCGCAGCGCGAAGCCGGCGCGCGGCAGACGCTGCGCTACATCGGCGAGGTCACCGGGCGACGGCTTCTCGGTCCTGATTTTTCCCGAGGGCGTGCGCTCGGAGACCGGCGAGATGACGACGTTTCGGGGCGGCATCGGGATGATTGCCTCGCGGCTGGATCTGCCGGTCGTCCCGGTGCAGATCGAAGGCGTGCACCGGATCCTGCACGTGAAGTCGAAGTTCCCCACGGCCCGGGCCCGGTGCACGCGTGCACGTTCGGCGCGCCGCTGCGATCTGCAAGAGGCGACGATCTACGCGGCGCTCGCGCGCGAGGTGGAGCAGGCCGGTTGCGAGGGCTTGATCGTGCAGACCGGACTGCGGCTAAGCGCCAGGTATGGCATAATGGTTGCTTCACCGAATGAGCAAGGACGATCTAATAGACATGCAGGGCACGGTTGTCGCCGTGCACAGCGGTGGTCTCTACCGCGTGCAGGTGGACGCCGGCCACGAGGTGCTGGCCCAATTGAGCGGCCGGATGCGGCGGTTTCGCATCAAGGTCGTGCCCGGGCGACCGGGTCACCGTCGGCATCTCACCCTACGATCCTCAGCGCGGAATCATCACGTTCCGCGCCCGGTAATCACAACTTGAGTTCACCAGCTACCGCCTCTGCCCGGTCGTCGCGGAGGGGCCGGCCCGGGTCCCGTCAGGGCTCGCCGCGTCCCCGCGCGCTCGCGCCCGAGCCACGGCACCGGTCGCCGTCGAAACCACCGTCCTCGGCCCCGACATTCCCTGGGAGCCGATCGATGCCGACGCGGCGCCGATGCCGTTTTCATCGCTGACGCTGCATCCGCAGCTGATGCAGGGCCTGCACGACCTCGGCTTCGAGGGCACGCGCCCGGTGCAGGGCGCGGTCATTCCGCGCGCGCTCGAGGGCGGCGACGTCGTCGCCTGCGCCGAGACCGGCACCGGCAAGACGCTCGCCTTTGCGCTGCCGATTCTGCAGCAGCTGCTCAGTCGAGCAGCCGCCGTTCGGCGATCGCCGCGCGCGAGCCGTTCACGCGCGCGCTGATCCTCGCGCCGACGCGCGAGCTCGTCGTGCAGATCGAGGATGCGTTCGTCGGCCTGACCTATCACTCGCCGGTCTCGACCGTGCCGGTCTTCGGCGGCATGCCGATGGATCCGCAGGAGCGCGGCCTCAAGGCCGGCGCCGACATCGTCGTCGCGACGCCCGGGCCGGCTGATGGATCACATGCGGCACGGGTCCGACCGATTTCCTGCGGCTGCAGGTGCTCGTGCTCGACGAAGCCGACCGCATGATGGACATGGGCTTCTGGCCCGACGTGCAGAAGATCGTCGGCACGCTGCCGCCGGAGCGGCAGACGCTGCTGTTCTCGGCGACGATGCCCGGCGAGATTCTGAAGCTCGCGCGCGACGTGCTGCGGATGCCGCACCTACCTGCAGGTCGGCGCCAATCGCGGCGCGGCGCGGACGATCAAGCATTCGATCGAGCAGCTGCCGCGCGGCGAGAAGATCGACTGGCTCGCGCACTTCGTGCGCCGCGACGCGACCGGCCCGGTGCTCGTGTTCGTGCGCACGAAGATCGGCGCCGATCGGGTCGCGCGTCAGCTGCAGGCCAAGCACATCCGCGCCGCGGCGCTGCACGCCGATCGCACGCAGCAGGAACGGCTCGCAGGCGGTCGAGGGCTTCCGCGCCGGCAAGCATCCCGTGCTCGTCGCCACCGACATCGCCGCGCGCGGCCTCGACATCGAAGGCATCGCGCACGTCGTCAATTTCGAAGTGCCGGACACGTCGGAAGCCTACGTGCACCGCGTCGGCCGCACGGGCCGCTCCGGCGCCGAAGGCCACGCCATCACGCTCGTCGCCCCCGACGAGCAACGCGCCTGGCAGGCGCTGGAGAAACGAGTTGGACTCCAGCTTCAATAACGGCGACGGGCCGCCCAGAGCGCCCGCCGGCACAGCCCAGCGCCGAGCCGCTGTCGCCGGCGGCGGAGCGGTTCCAGTCGTGCCGCTGGCGCAAAGCCGGCCGAAGACGGCACGCCCGATCACTGCACGCATCGCGACGTGCTGCCGATGGCCGGCACCGCCGGGTTCGTCCCCGACTCCTGGTGCGCCGACTGCGCTTTCTACAAGGCGAAGCGCACGCCGCGGAAGAGGCCCGAAGAGGCGCCGGATAGTGACACGTGGCGACGGTGGTGGGCAGGGGACGAGTCTTCCTGCCGTCCAGTGTCAGTCCCAACGGATTCCTCGAGGTCGAGCTCGAAGCGTCGGTGGCCCCGGCGCCAACGGCGTCTGTCGTCGATAGAGCCGCACTGTGGAATGTGCTGGCGTCGGGATGCCCAGGCACGACTTCGCGGACCAGCGACCAATCGCTCGAGATCGCCGAGCGCTCGCATGAGCATCTGATGATGGGCGGCTTTTCGTCGACGTCGTCCATGGCGACGAATTCGACCCGTGCACGATCGAGGGCCTCCATGAGGGAGTCGGCGTCATGGTGCCTCGCCGCGTAGTTCGACCCAATCCATGATGAGTCGGCCAGAAGTTTGCTCGCACGGAGCACGATGGTTCGCGGCGACAATTCCCTCGTCGCGACCGCGGAAACGAAAGCCCCCTCGCCGATTGGGTCGGAGCACACCAGGGCCGTGCCGTTCGAGCTGCAACCCCGTTGTCGAGCATGACATCGGCAGCCTCAGAAAACCCTCGACGCGGTTTCTTCGGAATGTGGAAGCCCGTCACGAGAAACAACGAGAGGGCAACCACTGCCACAGTTATTCGAGCCCTCGGGATTCTTGGGTGCAGCTGACCCGCCAGCCACTGCAAACCAGCGACACAAAAGAGCAACAACCCTACGAACGCGGGCAGCATGTACCGCTGAGCACTGATCAGGTAAATCACCGAATGGAAGAGCCAGTCACTCAACATTAGCGCGAGCAGGCTGTTCCATAGTCCATTGCCTCACCACGTCCGACCGTTGTCCAGATGCCCAGCAGCCCGAGCGGGACGAAGATCAGTCCGGGCTCTCGGGCGAGCAGCACGAGGTTGTCCCACCACGCGGTCCACTGCTCACCTCGCCATTTCGGCGACAAATGTGAACAAAGGCCACGAGAACACGTACCAAGGAAGACAGATCACGACACACGAGCAGTGGCACACTCCACAGTGACCAGCGCTTGAAGATGAACCATCGGCGACTGACGGCAATAGCGATCGGCGGCAGGAGGGCCAACGCGAGGGCGTTGTTCTTCGTCAGCATGGCGGCACTGGCTAAGACCGCGAAGAGCATCGCGTCTCGCCAACGCAGAGATCGAGATATCGACCAAATACAATTGCGGCCGACAGCATGAGAAGTGTGCAAGCCATGTCGAGTAAGAACAGACGACGGTCGGTGCGCTGAACCGTGGGAAGCAGCACGAACCAGACGGCCTGTCAGCGCCAGCGCGAGGCCGAAGCGGGCGCTGCATCGTTCGGAAGATCACGTAGGCAAGCAGGACGAGGTGATTGCGACCAAAACGAGTGCCGAGGCGGGCGACGCAACCGTGATGAACATCCAGCTCGCAAGAGCCAGATGAAACATCGGAGGCCAGACACCAAACGCGACCTTGGGATAGTGCAGGTAGTAGCTCTTGCGCAAACTGCAACGGAGACGCCCCGAGCGCATCCGTCGAGATACCGCGAATCATCAGAGCCGTAACATAGTGGGCTGCCTCATCAGGGTTGGCGCTCAAACCGGTCTGCAAGGCGCCGGAGTAGGTCAACGAACAGAAACGTCAGCCCGCACCAAGCGCTGCGACGATTGCTGCGCTGGATTGCTCGCATGAGCGAACCGTGAGGGACCAGCGGCATGTTGCTCTGGTAGAGCTTAGCATCACGGCAGAGTCCTTCACACACATCCGGCAGAGGTGCATAGTCCCACAGCGCATCGCCATCAACCGGTGGCACCCTCATCGCTCGTCTGAGCTGGCAGTATAACTGGCATCAGCACCGCCGGCGGAGTGATGATGGCGACGACGATGAACGCAGTGGGGTCGGTCGCGGTGACGCCGAACAGCATCCCCTTCAAGAGCCGCGTCAAGCCGAGTGACGCGGCAAGCCCGACGCCGAGTCCCACGCCCGCGAGCACGGCGCCCTTGCCAACAACCAGGCGCAAGACGTCGGTTGACTCGGCTCCGAGAGCAAGGCGAATTCCGATTTCTCGGGTGCGCTCGGCAACGAGGTACGAGATCAATCCATAGATTCCGAGCGTCGCGAGGAGCAGCGCCAGCAGCACTGAACACGACGATCAGCGTCAGGCTGAAGCGTCGTCCTGCGAGAGCTCGATCGAAGGCATCTTCGACGGTGCGAATCTGAACTGGCAAGTCGGGATCGATCTGGCGCGCGACCTGTCGCGCGGTTGGCGCGATGCTGCCTGCCATCGTCGTTCGGAGCACCACGCTGAAACGTGTCGCCATGCGCTGCCGGTAGTAGCCGTAGAACAGAGGCCCAGGCAAGGTCTCCGGTGAGATCTCGCGCACGTCGCCGACGACGCCGACGATGCGAAAGCCGCGAAGGTCGCCGTCCATGTTGCCGAACTGCACGAAGCGGCCAATCGGATCCTGGTTGGGCCACTTCGTCGCCGCCAGCGACTCGCTGATGACCGCGACATGCGGCGCATCCGGTCCATCCCGCTCATCGAAGAGACGTCCTCGAATCAGCGGAATGCCCATCGTCGTGAAGTAGCCTTCGCTGCACGATGCGATAGCCGGCAAAGCCGACTCGAGTCTTGAGCTCGTCGCCGAGCCTCGCGCGATCGTCGAAGCTCTGGATCTCATCAACCCGCGTCATCTCGATGAACTGGCCATTCGCGAAGAACCCGGTGCCCAGCGGGAATGTGTTGATCAAACCCGTCGCCCTCGACTCCAGGAAGCGCGCCGAGCTGTGTCATCAGCTCGTGTTGCGCGCCCTTGCGCTGCAATTGGGTGGCAGGCTCGCGCGAGAATGGCCACGACAAATCGAGGACCACCGCGCTGTCGGTGCGGTAGCCAGGATCGACGGCGAGGAGCTTCGTGAAGCTGCGGGCAAGAAGTCCCGCGCCGATGAGCAGTATGACCGTCAGCGCGACTTGTGCGACCACCAGTCCCTGGCGCACGCGCTCGCTGGTCCGGCCGCCAGCCATCGTCCGCGTGCCTTCGCTCAAGTGTGTCGCGGATCTCCTGGCGGGACGCGCGGACGGATGTCACCAGGCCCAGGACGACGGCAGTGATGACGGCGACACCAATGGCGAACAGCATGACGCGGCCAGTCAACCTGAATACTTTGAAGTCGCGGCAAGTTGCCGGGTTGCAGGGTGATCAGCGCCTCCACACCGGCCAGCGCGATCGCGATCCCGAGTATCGCGGCCGCCGTCGCACAGCACCATCGCCTCGGCAAGCAGTTGCCGCGCGATTCGCCCGCTGCCGGCGCCGACGGCCAGTCGGACGGCAATCTCACGACGGCGCGTCGAAGCTCGAGCCAGTTGAAGGTTCGAAACGTTCAGGCAGGCGATGACCAGGAGCAGCATGGCTGCGCCGAACAGCACCAGCAACGTTGGTTGGGCGGTGGCGGTCAGCTGCTCGCGGAGCGGCACGGCGGTGGCATCCGACATCCAGGTTCCATCGCCATGCTGCGTTTTGAGCTGACGCGACAACGCGCTGATTTCTCCCTGCGCGACCCGCTAACGAAATACCCGGCGCCAGGCGCGCGACCACCTGGAAGTTGTGCGAGGTCCGCGACGGTTGCCGCTGCGTTCAACTCCTTCGGCGTCCAGAAGTCGCTCGCCGCCGGGTAGTCGAATCCTGGCGGCATGACGCCGATGACCTGATAGATCTCGTTGCTGATGCGAAGCGTCAAACTGGCGAGCGGCGCGGCGCCGAGCCTGGTGCGCCAGAGGTTGTCGGAAACGATGACCGCGCGAGCACCACCAACTCGACGCTCGTCGTCGACGAAGGGCGGCCGAGCGCTCGGCGCCTGTCCCATCACGTCGAAAAACTCTCGTGAGACGCTGGCGCCGTTGATCATCGTGGTTTCGGTTCCGATCGCAACCGGAACCGCGCCGGACGACATCAACGCCATCGCGCGAGAGCTGCGGGTGCGTTCCTTCCAGTCCTCGAAGTTCGGTTCCGAGACGTTGCCCATCCGGCGGCCGGTGTTGTCGATCTGAAACAGGCGAACAATCCGATCAGGCTCCGGGTATGGCAAAGGGCTGAGCAGCACGCCATTGATGGCGCTGAAGACCGCCGTCGCCGCACCAATGCCAAGGCCGAGCGTGAGGATCGAAACGAACGCAAATGCTTTGGCCCGCCTCATGACGCGCGCGCCGTAGCGCAGGTCGCGAATGAAATCCTCGAGAAACGCCGAACGAAATTCGTCGCGAGTCTGTTCCTTCACGTGCTCTACCCCTCCAAACTGAACGAACGCCCGACGTTTCGCTTCGGCGGGATCCATACCGTGGCGGATGTTCTTGGCGGTCTGCTGCTCGATGTGAAAGCGAATTTCCTCGCCCAGCCCATCCTCGACACTCACGGCGGCCGATGATGGTTCGGAGCCGACGCCACCGTTCACTCAAGGACTCCATGCTTGCCCTATGCCCTATGCCCTATGCCCCAGCTTCTATGCCCTTTCGAGAACCAGATTGATAGCCCTCGACATGCGGCGCCATTGTGCGAGTTCGTCGGTAAAGTGCTTGCGCCCTTCTCGGGTCAGCGCGTAGTAGCGCGCGCGGCGGTTGTTCTCGGTCACGCGCCACTCGGATTTGATCAAGCCCTGGCGCTCGAGTCGATACAAGGCCGGATAAAGCGTGCCTTGCCCCAACTGGAGCACTTGTTCCGACCACTGTTCGATCCGCTCTGTGATCCCCCATCCGTGCATTGGTTCGAGCTGCAACGACTTCAGCACCAGCATGTCGAGCGTCCCTTGCAGAACGTCCGATTTGTCTTTGGCCACGGTGTTCCTTTCGATTGACGTAAGGAAGCTAGCCGAGGTTGCTTTCGATTGTCAAAAGGAAGGGACCAAGGTCGGTGACCAGTGGCCGGTGGGCCGGTGAGCCGGTGGCCAGTCGCCGTGGGCCGTGGGCTGTGGACCGCGGACCGTAGGCCGTGAACCGATTAGTCTGAAAACTCGCGGGCGAGCTCCACCCACTCGCCCTCTGGCGCCAGCATCTGGTAGTCGCGCCAGTGCAGGCGGGCTTCGCTCGACCGGCCCATCTTCTCGAGCGTGACGGCCAGATAGAAGTGCGCGTCGGGATAGTCCGGCTTCAGCGCCAGGGCGTCGCGGTAGCAGGTCTCGGCGTCGAGATAGCGGCCGTGATCGTGATGAATGTTGCCCAGATTGAAATGCGCTTCGAAATAGCTCCCGTCGAGCGCAGATGGCGCGTTCGTACAGGGCCTGCGCTTCGGCGAGCTCGTCGCGCGCGTAGCGGATGTTGGCGAGGTTGATGAGGCGGCGACCAGGTACGGGTCGTTCTCGAGCGCCCGGCGATACGCCATGCGCCGCCTCTTCCTCCCGCTCCGGTGCCCCATCGTCCAGGGCCGAGCCCATCAGGAAATACTGCTCCGCGGTCGTCAGAACACCGTCCGGTGCTCTCGGGTTGCGCTCGCAGGACGTCGGGACCTGGAGCTGACGAACCGGTGCCACCGGCTCGCGGGGTTTGAGCGCGATGATGCGGGCGGGCTGCGCGTCGATTCGAAAGTCGAACGCCAGCTGTCCCGTGCGCGTCGCCTGCAAGATCGCGCAACACAGCGCGGAACGACACGCCCTGCTGCAGCTCGGCGTGCACCTGGCGCAGGACCGTCAGGTCGCTGAACCCAAAGAACGTGTCGGCGTTGTTCTTGAACGCCCGCCGGATGAAGCCCCATTTCTGAAGGTAGCGAAGATGATCCTCGCGAAGCGCCGGATACATCGTGAGGACGTCGCGCTGGCCGTAGTGCTTCTCGCGAAGCTCGGCCACGGTCGGCAGCCCGACGAGGCGACAGAAATCGTCTTCGCTGACGATCCGGATGCGGCCGGGCTGCTCGGCGTTGATCTGGGCGGCGCGGCGGAGCTTCTGGCGATGCGTGCTCTGATCGGTGCGCGAGCTGACTGAGATCGGGCACGCCGTCCGGGTAGGTCTCGCCACCGACGACGAGCAGCGTGGTCTTCATCGTGACGTCGTCTGCCGCGACGCCCCCATCCGATCGACGACGCTCCGCGCTTCTTTGCGACCGAGCGACCATAGCTTGCCGGTAAAGACGACGGTCTCGCCGTGGAGGGGATGCGCGAAAGGCAGCTCTGACATCCGGACGCGTTCAAGATGGAGCAGATCGCCGCCGATGTCAATTTACAATCGTGCGCAGTGATGACGAGGAGCGGCGCGCGTCCATGATTCTGGCAGGCGACATCGGCGGCACGAAGACGCTCATCGGTCTCTTCGACGTTCGAACGAGGCGACCACGCGCCGTTGACGTGCGCGAGTTTTCCACAACTGCCTTTCCGGACTGCCAGCGATCATCGATGCCTTCGCGTCGCAGCAACCAGGAGGCCGCCTGAGCATCACCGCCGCCGCTTTTGGCGTGGCCGGGCCGGTCATCAACCAGTCGGCTGAGATGACCAACGTCGAATGGCAGGTCGAATGCTTCGGAACTGGCTGACGCGACTCGGCATCTCGCGCGTGCGGCTGCTGAACGATCTCGAAGCCATGGCACACGCCGTGCGCGTGCTGGAGCCGAACGAACTGCTGACGCTGCAAGCCGGGACAGCCACGCATCGACGGCAACATCGCGCTGATTGCAGCGGGCACCGGACTCGGCGAAGCCATGCTGCACTACGTCGAAGGCCGCTATGTGCCGGTGGCAAGCGAGGGCGGGCACACCGATTTCGCCGCGCGGACCGACCGAGAGCTGCGAACTTCGTGCGAGTTCCTGCGCGCCCGCTTCGGCCGCGCCGAGGTCGAGCACGTGCTCTCGGGTCCCGGCCTCGTCAACCTGTCCGACTTCACCCATCAGGATGCCCGGTGTGGACGCCCTGCGCCCATCCGAACGACGCCGGTCCAAAGACAATCCCGCCGAAGTCGGCTCGATCGCGGCACTCGTCGGGCCAGTGCCCGAAATGCGTTGAAGCGCTCGACATGTTCGTCGCCGCCTACGGCGCGACGGCCGGCAACCTCGCGCTCACGGCCGTGACCACCGCTGGCGTCTTCATCGGCGGCGGCATCGCGCCGCGCATCCTTCCCGCGTTGCAAAAGGGACCGTTCATCGACGCGTTCAACGACAAGGGCCCGATGCGGCCGCTGCTCGAAGCGATGCCGGTGCAGGTGATTCTCAATCCCCAGTCGGGACTGCTCGGCGCCGCGGTGTATGCGGATAGCTTGTAAGGGCTGGGTGGGGCGGTAGGTCGGGCGGGACAGGTCGCGTGCGGCACAGTGTACGGTGCTCGTAGCGTCCTACCCGACCCACCAGCCCGACCAGCCCCACCAGCCCCACCGCGCCTTCAGTACGTCACCCTCACGCGATACCGCAGGTCGCATTCGCCGTCCGATGCCACCGGCACGCTGAATTGCGCCGCCCACGCGTCGGTCTTCGTGCCCTCGTGTGTCGAGCGGAGGATGCTTCCAGGTGCCCCCAATCGGTTCGTTCACTTCGACCGTCACCGCCGTCGTCTTGTGGTTGCGAAGCACGATCTCGTATTCCATCTCGTAGACGTTCGTGCTGATCTTCTCGAAGTCGATCTGCTTTCGTTCGGCGACGACGTCAAATGCGTGGCCGATCTTGAGGTTGAGCGTTTCGTCCTTCGGGCGTGTGATCGATGCGATCCTCGCCGACGAACTGCAGCCCGCCCTTCGAGTCGGCCTGATAGACCCGCACGACGCCGGCGGGCATCGGCATGCCGAGGCCCGCCTTCGAGTTTCGTTCTTGAACTCGTAGTAGACCTTGACGACGTCCTTGATCGGCGACCCGGGATGCTGAGCGTTGCGGTAGTAGAACGCCTGGCCATCGACGATGTAGCGCTTGCGGACCGGGAAGTTGGTAGCGCCGAGCAGGCTGACCTGCTTGGTCTCGTTGTTGTTGACCGACGTTTTTCGCTCGAGCGTGTAGAGGTGATAGTCGGAGAACGCCTCCTGCGTCATCGGCGCTGCCGCGGCGGCCCGCTCCTGCATGGCATAGTCCTCATTCGCGACGTCCGATCATCTGCTTCACGCGATTGAGGTCGCCGGCCACCAGCTGCAGTTTCGCGTTGCGAAACGCCGTGCCGCTGCCGTTGGTCAGCGTGACCCACCCGTCGATGTCGCCGACCTTGTCATCGCGGGCGACGGTCAACACGTAGTCGGCACTCCAATCGAGCTTCGTCGCCAGATAGGACGCCTCGACCCGGTGACGAACCGCGCCCTGGTTGTCGAGCGACCAGATCAGCGTCGGCCGCGCGTAGAGATTCTCGGGTAGCTCCGGGAATCGCATATGGTCGGCATGAAGACCAGTGACGATCTCGTTGCCGATCTGCCAAACCGGCGCAGTGTTGTAGCTGAGGAGCCTCGCCTTGACCTCTTCCTGGCGCGTGGTCCCGTTCTCCTGACGCGAGCGAATCAGCACGACATCGCGTCCAACGTACTTGCGAAGAAGCTTGTCGGGCTCGAGCAGATCGTACTCGTAGTTCTGCTCGAGAATGCCCAGTCGCGCCGGCTCGGTCAGTGAGCGAAGGTGCACGGTCGCCGGGATTGACGGTCGCCGCGATGTCCATGAAGCGCAAGTCGAAACTGCCCTGCGGCAGGCGCACGTTCCGAACGTCCCGAACGAGCGCAAGCTCCGAGTTGTAGACCGTCAGCGCGAGCTCGGACTGGTCGTCGAGCGTGGACGTATCCTGCCCTTCCACCGCTTCGACCGCCGCCGCCGCGCGTGAACTCTCGTGGTTCGCCGCCACCAAGCAAACCGGCAACGACCGCGACGACCGCGACTGCGAACCTGGAACCGGAATCCTGGAACCTTGGAACCAACTGGAACCCTGAAACCTACCGTCATGTGGATGACTCCTTCAGGATTAGAACGGGGGCGGGGGAATTTCTTGCAGGGCAGTTACAAGTTACCAAGTTACAAGTTCCAAGTTGGCTGCCGGTTTATTGAGGCGCGGGGGTCCAGATGTGGCGTGGTGCAATAGGCGGAACTGCGATTTGTAACTTGGCAACTTGTAACTTGTAACTGACGAGAGCCCGCCGTCAGCGCCTTTCCCACGTCGTCTCCGCGATCGACGTGTGGAGAACCGGCGTCCGTCCGCGGTTGTGACCGTCGCCTGGCGGTCGTCGACAGCGACGACAGACACCAGGTCGGCCTTCTCCGGAAACGGCACCGGGTCGAACCGGGTGCCGTTCGTCGTGACGAAGACCGATCCGCCCCGCCCCACCACCCACGCGACCGACGGCAGAAGGAGCATGACCGGCCGACGAGGAGACCCTGAGGTCGACGTCAGCGCGGTCTGCCAGGAGATCCCCGGCAGTCGATCGAGCGGTCGACGCGTGCTCCCCCGACGATTCGCCAGCGCATCGTCGTGTCGGGCGAAATAATTTCAACAGTCGTGTTTTCCCGTTCTTCTCGCCATCGCGAGGGGCGGTGGGGCCGAGGGGCCATGGTTGGCGTTCGCGGCCAGTGCGCAGTTTTGCTCGGGGACTGCTGACGGCTTGATGGCGAGGCCGGCTGCTTGCTTGTCGCCTCGGCACTCCCGACTCGGACTCGCTCCGACACGTCCGCACGGAGGTCGGCCTCCTCTTTTGCTTTCCGGGCCGACTCCGGCGACGTCTTCTCCGCGAGCTGTATCGGTCTCGCGCGCGGCGCGCCCACCCGCTTCGTTGGCTTGACCCCTCCGCGCGGGCGCTGGAGCAGGAAGCACGGGCAGCTCCGCGTCGGCCAACGCGGGCGGCGAACTCTGCGCGGTCATGTTCGACGGAGAAACGTAAGACGCGGCCGCTCCGACTTTCTGGTCCGCTACGACCGGAAGTTCTTGTCGCTGCTCCGCAGGCGATCGGCACGAATACCCACACGGCGATCGCGGTTGCCGCGGTCGCGAACGGCACGATCCATCGCAGGTGCCACCAAGGGTCGCGCGTGCCGGCGCCGCGCTGATCGGAGGCTCCGATCGCACGAACGCAGCCAGCAGCGCCTGACAACGGGCACAGTCGGCAAGATGCCGCTCAACCGTGGTCGTCGTCGACGTCGGCAACGAACCCTCGACCCAGGCGGCAAGCGTTTCGCCGTCGACGCACTGGTCAGAAAGCAGACGAAGGACCACTTGCCTGCCGCAGCAAGTGATCCAACGACCGATCTCGAGAGTCCCTTGCGCTCACAACTCTGTTTTCCCTGCGCCCTGCGCCCTACGCCCTACGCCCTCTCTTTGTAGAACGTTCGGGCGCAACTTTCTTGCCGGCAGACTCCGTGCCCAGCACGTCCGCCAGATCGAGCGGGCCCGCGTCGCTCATCACAGCCTCAAAGCAGTCGGTCACCTGAGCCTCGCTGAGCCCCTCTTTTTCTCGGAGCTCAACCTCGATCTGCGCACGAATCGCACGTCGGGTGCGCGACAAGTGACGCGACACCGTCGCCTCGTGCTCACCCAGGGCTTTACCAATCTGCGCCAACGTCAACTCCTGCGCATAGTAACAGCCGAGCCGCAACCGATCTCGAGGCGAAAGCGCTGCCATCGCCGTTTTAAGACATCGCCGCATGAGCCTGACGTACTGCTCCCGCCTTGGATTGACTGGGGGCGTGGGCGCGGCAATCGCGTTTGGCGCATCATCCGCGGGAACTGGATCCATGCGGCGAAGGCTCCGCAGGCGATCGACATGGCGTTGAGCAAGAACCGCACGAAGCCAGGTGGCCAGGCTGCTGCGGCCATGAAAATAGTGAAAATGGGATCGACGCTCGCCGTCGCGTGCTGTCAGCCCAAACAGCTCGCCGTACAACGAATCGGCGAGCTCGCGCGATCCGCCCGAAGCGTCGATGGCGTCAGCCGCGCGATAGAGGATCGGCCGAAATTCGCGAACGAAGTGATCCCATGCAATCTCAACACCTTCGGCACACGCGCACGCCAACGCCAGATCCTCGAGATGAAGCGCGCTGAGATGACGCTCGAGCGTCTGGTGATCGGGCGGCTCCGAAAGTCCGCGGCGCGCGCTCTGTTCGAGCGCGTCAGCGAAAGCGGTCGTCGACAACTGCCAGCGATCGGCCTTCGCGCCGCGATACAGTCGCTCGACGCCGGCTTCGTCGAGCCGCCAGGACGGCATACGTCATTATTCAACGGCAGTGATCAGTTGTCAGTTATCAGTTCATAAGGGCGACACGGCGTCTACGTCGCCGGCGCTCCGACCGCCCGCGCGAACTCTCGGGCGCCGACGAAACGGGCGGCTGGATCGGCGGCCAAGGCGCCGAACGATCGCGGCCGATGCCGCGGCTGGAACCTCGGCTTTCAAGACCCATGGTTCAACGGGAAGCGTGCGCAGCATTTGCCCGATCAGCTCGGGAAGGCTCGGCGCTCGGAACGGCAACACCCCGGTCGCCATCTGATAGGCCAGCACCCCCAGGGTGAACACGTCGGCGGGCGAAGCGGGCGGACCGCCCATCAAGACTTCCGGCGGAATATACGGCAGCTCCTGCTCGTTCGCCTCGGCTCCTCGCAGCTCCTGCTCGCGCATCGTCGCCAGCACGTCCTGCACCGACGCGATGCCCGCGGTCGACATCACGACGCGATCACGACCGCTCTCCTGGGTCAGTCGAATCATGTCCGGATTGACGCCCACGATGAAGCCGCCGCGCGCGTTGAGCGTTGCCGTCGCGTCGAGCATTTGATCGAGCAAGCCTGCCACTCGCTCCCACGGCAATGCGCCGCAGCGGCGGAGTTCGTCGCGCAGGCTTGGGCCCTCGATGAAATCCGTGACGAGATAGACCAGCCGCTCGTCTTCTCCGTAGTCACGAACGTGCAGCAGATTGACGTGCGGGACCTGCAGGGTGCGGGCTTCCACGAGAAAGCGCGAGCGCAGCGAGTCCCAATTCGAGTGCTGCTCCTCGTGCCGAAGGACCCGAATGGCAACCGGGACGCCGAGTGCGCGGTGCGCGCCCCGGTAGATCGTGCTGCCAAGACGACCGCGCCCGACCGATTCGCCAAGCTCATACCGCGACAGCAGGGCATCGTCCGGCGCGTCGTGCTGAATCGGTTTCTCGCCGCCCACCGCAGTTTGGAGCGCGCGCACGAAGTCGGTCACGGTGGCGAATCGCGCTGACGGGTTCTTGGCAAGTGCTCGCAGGATGACCGCATCAATCTTCGACGTCAGGTTCGGCCGCCGCTTTCCGGGTTCGACCGGGTCGACCGACAGCGTTTGATTCACCAGCGACATCCGGTTGACCGATTCGAACGGCCGGTGACCGGTGAGCATTTCGTAGGCAATGACTCCGAGCGTATAGATGTCGGTCCGTGCGTCAGGCGGTTCGCCCCGCAGTTGTTCGGGCGCGGCGTACCCGAGGGTCCCCAGAAACACGTTCGGGTCGGTTTGCAAGCGTGTCGGCATTGGCGCTGGCCTCCTTGACGGCGGCCAATCCGAAATCGATCACCTTGTAGACGCGCTCGCCCGACTCGTAGCGATGACCGACGATGTTGGCGGGCTTGAGGTCACGATGCGTGATGGCGCGATCATGGGCGAGCTGGAGTGCTGAGCCGATCGGCTTGAGCACGTCGAGCACGGCCGTCGGGTCCATCGGTCCACTCAGCGCCATTTCGTCACGGAGGCTGGGACCACTGAGGAGCTCCATCACCATGTACGGCTGCCCCGCCTGATCGATGTTGAAATCCAGGATGGTGACGATGTTCGGATGGCGCAACTGTGCGCACGCGCGGCTCTCGCGAAGAAACCGTTGCCTGAGGTCGGGTGGCGCGTCGCTCGAGGTCTGCATCACCTTGACCGCCACCTCGTCGCCGAGCAGCGGGCGCCTGGCGCGATAGACCTGACCCATTCCCCCGGTCCCGAGAGTGGCCACGATCTCGTAGCGGCCGTCGAGGATGGCGCCGGGGGTCAGCATGAACGGTACAGGCTACACGTGAACGAGTTCAGCCTCGGCCCGATCCAGCAAGTGCTCGAACCACAGATTCGAAATCTTCTCCTGCACCGAATTCTGGCGCAGGCGCCCCTGCAGGTTCGCAAAGTCGACGCGGTCGAGATCCTGATCCTGGTTATAGCAGGAGAAAATGAACGCTTCCTGGCCGGTCTCGGGATCGATGTGGCGCTGAAGACACTGCGCGCACACTTCCTTCATCATGCACTGCATCGGAGAGTTGATGCTGCCGATGCCGACATGACCCGGTTTGAGATACGGAGCCAGGGCGTCATGACGCGCCAGCCGGACGGCGTTCATCATGCGGTCCGATCCAATCGCAATGATGCGGCTGACCTCGTTCAGGGGCACGCGCTGCGGACCGAGACGGCCTTCGGCGTAAGCCACCATCGCCTGCACGATGTTGCCGCGGACGTGCGCATCCTGCGGACGAGACGGACTGATCGGTTCTCCGAGGTCGGTGGCCCAGATCACTTGATCAGTCGACGACTCGATCTCTTCGCGCTTGAAAAGGTCGGCGCCGTTTCTGTAGCCCGCAAAGTAGACCACCCGATTACCAGCCGCCTTGAGGGCTTTGGCGATCGAAAACAGCACGGCGTTTCCGAGACCACCACCGGCGAGCAGGACGTTGTCGTTGGTTGGAATCTCGGTCGGCGTGCCCGTCGGCCCCATCACCACGACCGGTTCGCCAGGCTGCAGATACGCGCACAGCCGACTCGACACACCCATTTCAAGCGTGATGAGGGACAGCAGTCCCGCCTCCTTGTCCACCCACGCGCCCGTCAGCGCAATGCCTTCCATCAACAGCGCCGCACGATGCCCATTCGTGCGAACGTGGGGGCTCAACCGCTCGAAGTTCTGCAGACGGTAGAACTGACCCGGATGGAAATGGCGCGCCGCCGCCGGGGCGCGGACGATGACCTCGACGATCGTTGGCGTCAGCCGGACGACGCGCTCGACGCGGGCCAGCAGTTGATCGTCGAAGTCTGAAACCATCAGCGTCCCATCGCGCATCGCGCTCTGGCTGCTCTTCCGGATCCAGCGCCGCAATCTCATCCTCGAACAGGCGAACGACGTGCGGATAGCCGTGCTTCGCCGACGCCATCGCCTTGACGACGTTGCCGTTGTAACGAGGGTGATTGTCACCGTAATAGCTGACGAACCGGCCATTGACGTCGTAAGACGTGAAGAATCCGTTGGCGTCGGGTTCGAGCACAAAACGACCATCGCCACCTTTGACGGCGCGGAACCCTTGAAAGAACTTTTGCCGACTGTCGAGCGCGAACGTGCCCGTGTGCTCTTTCTCGTAGGTGATGTTCGGAACGGTCCCGGCAGCGACCAGGACGGTGCGAGCCGGCAACTCCACGGGTGCAGTCGAGCCATCCGGCGCTTTGCGATTGAAGGCCATCGCCTTGACGTGGCCGAAATCGTCGCGAATGGCTGCCACCGGATCGAGGTTCTCAGCGAACACGATGCCTTCTTCGAGCGCCTTGGCGACTTCTTCGTGGTTCAGACGATAGGCGGGCGAGTCCTGCATCCGCTTGCGATAGGCCAGTGTCACGCCGCCCCACTGCCGCACGAGCGCGATGAGATCAGGCGCCTCACCCACACTGGCAGCCCGTGCCCGCTCGGCCCGGACCACGTGGCCATGGGCCAGGAATTCATCGAGGATCTGTTGCTCTTCCGGATCCAGGTGACCGCGAACCGCGGTCTCCCCAATCTCACGCACGAGCGCCTCGTAGCGATCGAGGATCTTCTCGACCTGCAACGGGTAATAGGCGAGGAGTTCGGTCGCGGTATCGACGCCGGTGAGTCCCCCACCAATCACCACGGCGGGCAGGCGCACCTGCAGGTTCGACAGTGCGTCCTCCTTGAAGGCGCCCGTGAGCTGCAATGCCATCAGGAAGTCACTCGCCTTCCTGATCCCGCGAATCAGGTTGTTCTTGATGTCGATGATGGTGGGACGCCCGGCACCCGCCGCGATGGCGACGTGATCGATCCCATACGCCCACGCTTCGTCCAGCGGCAGCGCCCCGCCGAAACGAATGCCGCCGTAGATGCGAAGTTTGTCCCGGCGTCGCGAGCGTCAGGTGGATCAGCGTCAGGAAGTTCTTGTCCCACCGAACCGTGATGCCGTACTCGGAGACGCCTCCGAAGCCTTCGAGGACTCGCCCATCAAGCGGCCGATAGATCTCCTTCCACTCTCGAATGGGACGAGGTGGCCGCTTCGCGGTGCCCGTCAACTCCTCGGGGAGTGGCTCGATTTTCAACCCATCAATCGCGATGACGCCGAAGCCTTCGTTGACCAGATAGTGCGCCAGCGTGTAGCCGGCCGGTCCGAGCCCGACCACGAGCACGTTGCGACCGTTGTAGGGCAGCGCGTACGGGCGCTGAATGTTCAGCGGATTCCAGCGCGTCAGCAGGCCATAGATCTCCACGCCCCACGGCATGTTGAGCACATCGGTCAGCACGCCAGTCTCGATCTGCGGAATGTTGACGGGTTCCTGCTTCTGATAGATGCAGGCCTTCATGCAATCGTTGCAGATCCGATGGCCGGTGCCGGGGCACATCGGGTTGTCCACCGCGACGATGGCCAGCGCACCGAGAGCGTCGCCGCGCTTCCGCAGCGGCGTGCATCTCGGAAATCTTCTCGTCGAGCGGGCAGCCCGGCAGAGCGATGCCGAGCGCGTTTGTCGTCACCGCGCCGGTCTTGTCGCGAATGCCTTTCGAGCACGTGTCCTTGTCACGCTCGTGGCACAAGACGCAGTAGTGAATCTCGCTGAGAACCTCGCGTGTGGTGTAGCGTGGGTCAGTCAGCTTGAAACCCTCGCGGCGCCGGAGCCGCTCGTCGGGACCAAACGCTGCCTCGGGTAGCGGCGGCATTCGGCCGGACGACCCGCACCAGATTCATGGGCTCGAGCGTTTCCGGGAATCGGAAGATGACCCAGTGTCGATACCGCGGGTCGTGCACGTGGGCTGCGCACCATCGCTTGAGCGATTCGATCTGGGGCGCGAGGGCTTGCTTGTCGGCCTCCGAACCGCTCACGCGCGCCGCTTCTTCGCGATCCAGCAGGTCGCAGCCGGCCCGCGCCAGCGCAAGCTCGCGCGCGCCCTCATCCGTGATTCCGCCGAACAGTCCGTCCACGAACGCGTGGTCGGCCGCGGTGGCCTCGACGTGCGCGCCGGCCTTGAGCAGCGGCAAAGCGCGGCGCCGGACAAAGTCGATCTTGAAGCGGAAGAGGTCGTCGTACGCCTTCGTCTGCGCGACCATGGCCTCGACCTCGTCGCCAATGCTGAACAGCCGTGTCGAGGAAACGGCTGACATGGGGCGCCATCGCCACGATCAGGTTCGATCGCGCGACCGGGCCGAGCGCGGTGGGGGCCTGCCGATGCGCCTCCCACTCGGCCCACAACTCGGGCTCGAGTGCGTCGCACGTCGTCGCAGAACAACTCGTACAGCGCCTGCAGGCGTCGGGGCTCGTGCAGGTTGGCGAACGTAAAGCCTGCGATGCCCAGCGCATCATGCGCGCTCACTGGAGAACTCATGAATTCCTCAAGGTACTCCCTGCCGTCACGATGAGTCAAACGAGCGTTCAAATTCCTCGGGCCGTCGGCCGGCATCGTGGCAGCCGGCTAGCGGTCGACCGTGCGACCGTGGAGTGTATACGCTGATTGCGTGCGGATCCGACTGAATGGCGAGGCGTACGAGCTGCCGGGCCCGCTGACGGTGACCGAGCTGCTCGCTCACCTGGCGATCGATTCGCGGCGCATCGCCGTCGAGCTCAATCTCACCGTTCTCAAGCGCGCCACGTTCGACACGGTCATCGTCAATGAAGGCGACGAAGTCGAGATCGTCAACTTCGTCGGCGGCGGCTAGGCCAGTGATCGGTGGCCGGTGAGCGGTAGGCGGTGACCGCCTCAGAGTAAAATTCAAGTTGACTCGGATGAGCCCGCAGCCCACGACAGACTCCGCCGATTCACTGGTCATCGCCGATCGCACTTTCAACTCGCGCCTGATCGTCGGCACCGGAAAATATCCGTCGCATGCCATCATGCGCGCGGCGCACGAGGCGGCCGGCACCGAGATGGTCACCGTCGCGGTCCGGCGTGTGGACATCTCGCGACGGACCGAATCGCTGCTCGACTACATCGACACGTCGCGCATCTTCCTGCTGCCCAACACCGCCGCCTGCTACACGGCCGATGATGCCATTCGCACCGCCCACCTGGGCCGCGAGGCTGGGCTTGTCGAATTGGGTCAAGCTCGAAGTGATTGGCGACGAGCGGACGCTGTTCCCGGACAACGAGGCGCTGCTCGAAGCGACCAAGGTGCTCGTCAAGGACGGCTTCGTCGTGCTCCCCTACACGAACGACGATCCCATCATCTGCCGCAAGCTCGAAGACGCCGGCGCGGCAGCCGTCATGCCGCTCGGCGCGCCAATCGGATCCGGCCTGGGCATTCAGAATCCCAACAACATCCGCATCATCAAGGCGCAGGCCGGCGTGTGCCCGTCATCGTCGATGCCGGCGTCGGCACCGCGTCGGACGCGACGATCGCGATGGAGCTGGGTGTCGACGGCGTGCTGATGAACACGGCGATTGCCGGCGCCGAGGATCCGGTGCGCATGGCTCACGCCATGCGTCTGGCCGTCGAATCCGGGCCGGCTGGCATTTACGGCCGGACGCATCGCCCGGAAGATGTATGCCACCGCCAGCAGCCCCCTGGAAGGGGTCGTCGGCCGCTCGAATGATCGAGCGTCCGCGTTCGGTCAGCGAAGAGGATCTGACTCGGCTGAAGCGCGAGCGCGACGAGGCCGATCGGCGGTACAACGAGGCGCTGACCGCGCTCGACGCGCGCGATCCACAAGCTGCCGGAGTTTCCGCATCCGCCGCCGCCCCCTGACGATTCGCAGGTGACGCCGCTCAATACGCGGTGGGAGGTCTTGAAGTCGGCGCCCGCGTTTCCGCTCCGGCCTGCGCGGACGGCTGGCGCGGTTCGTGTGGGGACTGGTCGAACCCGTGTTCACGACGCAGCAGGCGTTCAACTCGGCCACGGTCGATCACATCAACCGTAACCTGCCGGTCCAGCGTGAGACGCATCAGGCGATTGCGAGCGCGATCGCTCTCGTCGAGCAGCAGGCGCACCAGCTTGCGCACTTCCAGTCGTGCCTGATCGATCTACCTTCAGCAGATCACGCCGTACCTCGATTCGAAGGACTACGAGTTCGCCGGAATCAGCCGTCGCATCACCGAGGATGCCCAGCAGGAGATCGATCGGCTCCAAGCCACTGCGCGGGGGCTCGCCGCGGGCGTCAGCGGTGTCTCGGACGAGATGCTACGACGCTGGGAATCACTGTTCGCCCGCGACCAGCGCTACACCGGGCGCATCGATGAGATTCGATCCGCGCTCGCCGTCGTGCAGACAACAGATGACCGCGCTCAAGCGAATCGTCGAGCGTGAGACGCCGGAGCCGGACACGGAAGCCCGACGCGAGCGATCCGTCCGTCGGGCCTCGCAACCGCCCTCCGGCGAGCCGTCACTCGACGCATGGCAATATGTGGCGTTCGAAAACCTGTTCCGCGGCTCACCCGACGAAATCCGGAAGCGCCTTGACGACTATGCGCCGCTCTTCGAGGGCGCGTCCGATGTGCTCGACGTCGGGCTGCGGTCGGGGCGAGTTGCTCGAGATTCTGGCGGCGCGTGGCATCAGCGCCCGCGGCATCGACCTCAACCGCGAGATGGTCGACGAATGCCGCGGTCGAGGGCTGGACGCGACCGAGAGTGATGCGCTGACGCTACTTGCGATCACAAGCCGACGGGTCGCTCGGCGGCTTGATTGCCACGCAGGTGGTCGAGCACTTCGAACCGCCCTACCTGCTCGCTTTTCTCGATCAGGCGCAGCGCGTGCTCCGCCCTCGCGCGATCATCGTGCTGGAGACCATCAACGTCGCGTGTTGGCTGGCGTTCTTCGAAAGCTACCTGCGCGACTTGACGCACGCGCGGGCGCTGCATCCCGACACGCTGAAATATCTGGTCACTGCCAATGGCTTCGTCGACGCGGAGGTGCAGTTCAGGGTCCCAGTCGATGCCGGCACTCGGCTGCAGCGGGCGCCGAAAATGGCCCATCAGGGCGGTGATGCCATTGGGCGCCCTTTCCGAAGCCTTCGACGGGAACGTCGATCGTCTGAATCGCATCCTGTTCACTTCGATGGACTACGCCGTCGTCGCCCGGCGGCCCTGACGATTCATTGGAGCGCTTCTCACGCCTTGTTCTTCTGGTGTCAGTCCTCACCGCCGGGGCGGCTCACGCGTTTTTGATGAGTCGCATGGTTCCCGCGCTGCCGTGGGCAGCCGGAGCCTTGTTTGCCGCGTCGTTCGCACTGACGCGACTTGCGTTTCCCTTCGCGCTCCTGCCCGCGCTCCTCCTGGCGTACGCGTCGCCGGCACTCATGCTGGGGGCCGTCGGCGAAGCCGGCGCACCCGATCCGCTGGCATGGTTGTCGCTGCTCGCCGGACCGATCGTCGCATCCAGCGATTGGTCACGATGGCACACGCCTCGGCTCTGGACACCAGTGCTGGCGATGTGGGCACTGACGATCGCCGTGACGTGGCCGATCGTCGCGGGACGTGAGATTGATTTCAGCCTGATCGCCGCGGCCACGCTCGATACGCCCAACGGGTTGCTGGCACCACCGCCGCCCATCGCCGCGGCCACTGTCACCGGCACGGCGCTGGGTCAACTGCTCGGAATCCTGTGGCTCGATCTGCTCTGGCAACGGTTCGGCACCGACCGGCTGGAGCGTCATGGAGCGCTGGATTCTGCTACCGCTGGCGCTCAGCATCGTCGTGGCATCGATGGCAGGCGTCTATCAACGGTACGTCGACCCGACCTGGCTGCCATTGTCGCCATGGTCGGAGTTGGGTCGCTCGGCGAGCCTCATGCTCGATGCCAATTCGTTTGGAATGGCGGCGGCGATCTGGGCGCCGTTGGCGCTCGTTTTGGCGCGCCGATTGGGCCGCTCGCTCGTGTTAGGGGTAGCCGTGAGCGCGCTTCTGTTCGCGGGCGCGTGGTCATCGGGCTCGCGAACCGCCTTCCTCGTTTCGGCCGCAGGCGTGGCCGGGTGTTTTGCGGCGTCGCTCATGGAGAGTCGAACGTGGCGAGGACGGCTGGTCGTGGTTGTGGTCCTGATCGCCACGATGGCTGCGATCGGAACGGCGGCCTCGCAAACCACCGGAAGCAGCCCTCTTCGGCGTCTGCTCATCGACACCGCTCCACTTCCGGAAGACTGGAACGCACCGCGTGTGGCCCAGATTCTCTGGGAACGCGACGGCTACGGCGTCGCGGCCGGACGCGCGATTGCCGAGTATCCCGCCACGGGTGTCGGAATCGGGTCGTTCAATCACCTGGCCGGCGACTTTGGTCGCAGCGTCTACGGAGCGGTGCTCGGCCCCGATAATGCACAGAACTGGTGGCGGCAGCAGATCGTCGAGCTCGGGTTCCTCGGGGCAGCCCCAAGTCTGGCGTTTTCGTGCCTCATCCTGTTGATCGTGGTGAGTGCTCGGGCGAGGGAGGATGGCCGATGGTCAGCGATGGTTCTCCGCGCCGTTCTGCTGGGGGTAGGACTCATCAGCCTTCTCGCCGTTCCGACCCAGCAGCCAGCCGTGTGGTTCACCGTCCTCACGGTGGTCTTCTGGCTTTCGGCGCTCGTCCGCGGATCGGCGCCGATTGCGACAGGTCACATCACCAGTCGATCGATCTGGACGATTGTCCTAGTCGTGCCGCTGCTGGTCGCAGCCGGCCAGTTCCACAATGCGACGGGTGATCTACGGGTTCCGGTGCGCGCCGCACGCGTCGGTTTTCCGTATGCCTACGGTTTCACGGCGCCGGATGGGGACAATGTTCCGTGGATGGCCCGTCGCGCGGTCGCCGTCGTCCCGCCGCAGCACGCATTCTTTTCGTGGACGGCCGAAGGACCCCATCTGACCGAGCCGGTTCGAGTCCGACTGTGGCGTAGTCAGAGACTCATTGGTGACTTCGAGGTGTCGCGCGGCCACCCCGTCACTCGCATCATCGCGGTACCAGGCGGCGCCAAACTGTTCTCATTGGAAGGAGCGATCACGGGGCCGCTCCCACACAATCGTGGGCTGAAGATTACCGGTCAATGGTTGCGCGAAGTCCCGGCCGAACGCGGCCGACATTGTGGTGCCCTAGACGTTGAGCAAAGCAGCACGGAGAACGGTACTTCACATCCGTGTTCGTGTTTCCTAGTTTCATATCTCCGTGTTTCCGTGATCCGACCTACAGGCGAAACAGCTTGGCGCTCACCTCGCCCTTCAACGCGTTGCGCGTATCCACGATGAGTGGAAAGCGATCCACGCATGGATCGGTAGTTGAACTGCGAGTGATCGGTCACGATCACAGCGCAGTCCTTGTCGGTGGCAGCGTCGGCTTCGGGAATCGACCGAAGGTCGAGCGTTCCGTGACGCAGCTCCGGCACGAACGGATCGGTATAGGTCACCTCCGCTCCCCGTCTTTTCATCACTTCGAGAATGTCGAGCGCCGGCGACTCGCGCATGTCGTTCACGTCTCGCTTGTAGGCAATGCCGAACACATGCACGCGCGATCCGTTGAGTGCGCGTCGGCAGCTGTTCAGCGCCTCGGCCACTCGATCGACCACGTACTCGGGCATGGCGGCGTTGACGTGGCCGGCGAGCTCGATGAACCGGGCTTCGAACCCGCTCTGGCGCGCCTTCCACGACAAGTAGTACGGATCGATCGGAATGCAGTGACCACCGAGGCCCGGCCCCGGATAGAAGGCCATGAACCCGAACGGCTTGGTCTTGGCGGCGTCGATGACTTCCCACACGTCGATGTTCATCCGGTGCGACATCAACGCGAGCTCGTTCACCAGGCCGATGTTCACGGCACGAAACGTGTTCTCGAGCAGCTTGACCATCTCCGCCACCCGGGTCGAGCTCACCGGAACCACGGTCTCGATCACCTGGCTGTAAAACTCGACGGCGGCCTCGGTGCTTGCGGCGTTGATGCCGCCGACCACCTTGGGGATGTTGTGCGTGTTGTAGGTCGGGTTACCCGGGTCGACTCGCTCGGGCGAGAACGCCAGATAGAAGTCGCAACCAGCCTCGAGACCTGATTCCTCGAGCGCGGGCTGCACGACTTCGTCGGTCGTGCCGGGATACGTCGTCGATTCGAGGATGATCAGTTGACCCTTGCGCAGCACGCCGCGCGTGGTCTCGACGGCCTGGACGACGTACGACAAGTCAGGATCGCGGGTTTTTCGGAGCGGTGTTGGAACGCAGATGTCGATGATGTCGACGTCGGTCAGAGCTTCCGGTGAAGTCGTGGCGCGCAAGTGGCCGCTCTTCACAACCGCCGCCAGATCGGCCGCAGCGACGTCCGGGATGTAGCTGCGTCCGGCATTGATCTCGGCCACTTTCTCTTCGCTGACGTCGTAGCCCACGACCGTGAAGCCTGCTCGAGCGAACTCGACCGCAAGCGGAAGCCCGACATAGCCAAGGCCGATGACGCCGAGCCGGGCGTCCTTCGACCGAATCTTCTTCAGCAGGTCCATCTCATCCTCGATAGAAGCGGGCAATCGCATCAACCACCATGTCCTGTTGCCGCTCGGTCAGTTCGCCGTAAATCGGAAGGGCCAGCGACTCTCGCGCCGCGGCCTCCGCCTCGGGAAACGCACCCTCACCGTGTCCAAGGTTTCGGAAGCATTCCTGCCGGTGGATTGGAACCGGGTAGTAGATTTCCGTGCCGATGCCGCTCTCTTCCAGGTGTTTGCGCAGGCTGTCGCGACTCGGAACGCGAACGACAAATTGATTGTAAATGTGCGTCCGCCCGGGGCATTCCACCGGCAGCCGTACGGTGTCGGTCAGTCCGGCGGACGCCAACAGCGCTCGATATCGCGCGGCATTGCGCCGCCGGCCGTTTGTCCAGTCCTCGAGATGCGGCAGCTTGACGCGCAACGCCGCCGCCTGCAACGCGTCGAGCCTGAAGTTTCCGCCGACGACGCGGTGAAAATACTTCGGCTCCATGCCGTGATTTCGAAGCATGCGGACCGCACGTGCGAGCTCAGGACTGCTGGTGGTGACCAGTCCGGCATCGCCCAGCGCGCCAAGGTTCTTGCTCGGAAAGAACGAAAAGCAACCGAACGCGCCGAGGCTGCCCACCTGATGCCCATCGTAGGTCGCACCGATGGCTTGTGCGGCGTCCTCGATGATCGGAAGGCCCGACGCGATCGCCGCATTGATGATCGGGTGCAGGTCGGCAGGCTGACCAAACAGGTGCACCGGCATGATGGCGCGGGTACGTGACGTGATCGCCGCTGCCACCCCGGCCGGATTGATGTTGAACGTGTCAGGCTGAATGTCGACGAACACCGGGGTCGCACCGAGTCGCGCGACCACGCCGGCGGACGCGAAGAACGAATAGGGGCTGGTAATGACTTCATCGCCCGGCCCAATGCCGAGCGCCATGAGAGCCACGAGCAGGGCGTCGGTACCCGACGACACGCCAATTGCCTCGGGGACGCCGATCGCATCGGCCAGCTCACGCTCGAGCGCGTCGACCTCGGCTCCGCCGATGAATCGGCTGCTATCGAGAACCCTGGTCAGCGCGGCCACCAACGCGTCACGAATCGGCGCGTGCTGTGCCCCAATGTCAAGTAGCGGGACGGTCACAAACAACGGATCATATCGCGCTTTCACGTTCCAAGGTTCCAGGGTTCCAAGGTTCCAAGGTTCCAGGGTTCTAACCGACAATCTGAACGCGAGCCTTGAACGTTGGAACTGCTGGAACCGTGGAACCTGGAACCTTGGAACCGTGGAACCTGAAATGGTTGACGTCGCAGTCATCGGCGGCGGAGTGGTGGGTCTCGCGAGTGCATGGGCGCTCGCCGGCCGTGGCGCGAGTGTCTGCGTCCTCGAACGCGACATGCGTACGGGCCATGGCACCAGCTCGCGGAACAGCGGCGTGATTCACGCCGGCATCTACTACCCCACCGGCTCGCTCAAGGCCCGACTGTGCGTGGAGGGTCGCGATCGGCTGTACGACTTCTGCGCGGCCCACGACATTCGGCACGCGCGCTGCGGCAAACTCATCGTGGCAGCGGATGAACATGAAGTGCCAATGCTCGAAGCGCTGGCCGCTACGGCCCGCGCCAACGGTGTCGCCATCGAGCTGGTCGATCGCACGTTCATGCGCACCCGCGAACCTCACGTCGGCGGAGTGGCCGCCCTGTGGTCGCCCGACACCGGCATTGTCGATGCCGATGGCCTGGTCCGGGTGTTGACGAGACTGTCCCGAGATCTCGATGTCGCCGTGCTGGTCAGCTCGCCGTTGATCGATGCGTCGCCGGTATCGGGTGCCATCGAACTCGTCACCGCTCACGAACGCATTCGCGCGCAGACCGTCGTCAACGCTGCCGGTCTCTTCGCCGACGACGTGTCGGCACGGCTCGGGGCCACGCGGTTCAAGATTTTCCCGTGTCGTGGGGAGTATGCGGAGCTCGTCCCCTCCAGGCGCGCATGGGTCAATGCGCTGGTGTATCCATTGCCGCACGCGTCAGGCGCCGGACTTGGCGTGCACCTCGCCAAGACCGTCTGGGGCAACGTCACGCTTGGCCCCACGATTCGGTACCAGGATCGCAAGGATGACTACGAGGACAATCGCCTGCCGTTGGAGGACTTCGTGCTGCCCGCGCGACGTCTGTTGCCGGAAACGACCGTCGACGATCTTCGGCTCGGCAGCAGCGGGATCAGGGCCAAGCTGCATGGACCTGACGCGCGATTTGCCGACTTCCTGATTCAGCGCGACGAGACCAATCCGCGGGTGATCCAAGCGGCCGGCATCGATTCGCCGGGCCTCACCTCATCGCTCGCCATCGGTGAAAGAGTCGCGAGCATCTGGGCCGAGTCGCGCTGAGTCCATTACGCCAACACCTGGCCGGTCGTCAATCGAGCGACATCAGCGTCCACCATCATCCGCACCAGCCCGTCGAAGTTCACGGACGGCTCCCAGCCGAGCATCTGCCTGGCTTTGGCGGGGTTGCCGATCAGGTGATCCACCTCGGCGGGTCTCAGGAACGCCGGGTCGGTCCGAACGTGCTTCTCCCAGTCCAGACCGGCGTGCTCGAATGCGATTTCGACGAGGCGCTTGACCGAGTGGGCCTCGCCGGTCGCGATGACGTAATCATCCGCCGCATCCTGCTGCAGCATCATCCACATCGCGCGCACATAGTCGCCGGCGAACCCCCAATCGCGACAGGCGTCGAGATTGCCCAACGCCAGCGTCTCGTCGAGGCCGAGCTTGATTCGTGCGACGCTGTGCGTCACCTTGCGGGTCACGAACTCGAGCCCACGGCGGGGCGATTCGTGATTGAACAAGATGCCCGACACCGCGAACAACCCGTAGCTCTCGCGATAGTTGACGGTGATGCAGTGGCCGAAGACTTTCGAGACGCCGTACGGACTGCGGGGATAGAACGGGGTCAATTCGGTCTGCGGCACTTCGCGGACGCGACCGTACATCTCGCTGGACGAGGCCTGGTAGAAACGGATCTTCGGGTTGACGCGGCGAATGGTCTCGAGGACTCGCGTCACCCCCTGGGCGTTGTACTCGCCCGTCAGCATCGGTTGATCCCACGATGACGGGACGAACGACATCGCCGCGAGGTTGTACAACTCGTGGGGGTCGGCCTGTTCGACCGCCCCGATGAGCGACAACTGATCGAGCAGATCGGCTTGCACGAGTGTGATGCGGTCCAGGATGTGCTCGATGCGCCAGGCGTTGGTCGCACTGAGGCGACGGACGACCCCGAAGACCGTGTACCCCTTCTCGAGGAGGAGTTCGGCGAGATACGAACCATCCTGTCCCGTGACGCCGGTGATTAGTGCGCGTTTGCTCATCTGTTCTCTGTATCCTTCCGCCTTCGCTCAGGCTCCGGCAGGCCGCCGTTGCCCTGGCGCAGGCCGGTCGTGCGCGCCGCTAGTCGCGGCGCAAGATATCGTTCGAGAGCCGATTGCCACGTCGGCATGTCGAACCCCGCCAGGCGCAGCTTCTCGTTCGAGAGTGCGCCGTTCCGCGGTCGAGGCGCCCGCAGCCGTAGTTCTGCCATCGCGACCGGCTGCAACGTCGACGTGACATGGAGCTGGCGCACGATCTCCTGCCCCACTTGCAGCCACGTGCCAGCACCGGTGTTGACGCAATGATAGAGCCCGACCGGCGCCCGGCTGCGGAGAAGATGCATCGTTGCGGCGACGACGTCGAAGACATAGCTGGGAGAAACAATGCGATCGACGAAGACCGGGGCAGGCTGACCTGCTTCGAGCGCTTCGGCAATGCGATCGATGCTGCTTCGAAGTTTGTACACCCCGCCAAACAAGCTCTCGACTCTCAGCACGTAATGCTGTGGTGCATCACGCGCGAACCACTCGCCAACCAGTTTCGACGCCGCATAGACTCCGCCCGGGCGCGGCACACTGTCTTCTGCGTAGGGTCGTTCGGCTTCACCATCGAACACGAAGTCCGTGCTGTAGTGCACAAAGGGCACGCGCGCCTCCGCGGCCGCCCGCGCCAGATTGGCGACCGCGAGGGCGTTGACGGCAAACGCCTGCCTTGGTTCGTCCTCCGCGCGATCGACGGCGTTGTACGCGGCGCAATTGATGATGGCTGCCGGCCGAAGTTCTGCCATGGTGCGCAGGACCTCGCGGCCATTCGTCACGTCGAGATCGTGCCGCGTCAACCCGCGCGTGGGCCACTCCACGGCCAGGGCTTCAACCAGCGCCTGGCCCAATTGTCCCGCGGCACCAGTGATCACGATGGGCTCAGACACGGAGGGCAGAACTTTCGAAGTATACCTGAGGTTTCTACACGAAGGTTCTACACGAGGGTTCTACACGAAGGTTCTACACGGAGGTTCTACACGAAGGTTCGCCGGTGGTTCTTGACAACCATGGTTCGTACGAGGGGCCACTGTGGTGACCACTGCTCCGACGAACCGTCGTCAAGAACCGTCGTCCAGAACCGTCGTCCAGAACCACCTTCCAGAACAACCTTGAAGCGTCATCCTTCAGGAGTGTCGATCAGCGCGACGAAGGCGTCTGGCGACGGTATGCGATCGAGCACACGCCATGCCCCGTGGGCTCGCAGCGCATCGGACCCGTAAACGCCACTGGCGACTGCAATCGTTCGCGCCCCAACCGCTCGCGCGCAATCGACGTCGTGGGGCGTGTCGCCGATGACGAAGACGTGCCCCGGCTCGATCGCCGCTTCAGGGAACCGCGCGCGAACCAGCCCCAAGGCTCGTTCTGCAATCCGCGATCGCGGACCGGCATCGGTGGAGAACGCGCCTCCTTCGAAGAATTCGGCCAGTTCGTAGTGCGTCAGCTTGGCCCGTGCGCCTCGCTCGGTGTTGCCGGTCAGCAGCATCGAATGGACATCCCGTCGATGGGCGCGCAGGTGTTCG
The DNA here is from genome assembly GCA_963734095.1 of uncultured Acidobacteriota bacterium. Lineage (GTDB taxonomy): Bacteria > Acidobacteriota > Vicinamibacteria > Vicinamibacterales > UBA2999 > JACCSI01. Next base: position 83,219 of record CAVTGK010000067.1, read on the forward strand.
AGGCTCTCACGAACGCCGTCGAGCACACGACCCTTGCGCAACGGGAGCCGCTCTGGCAGTTGACGCTCATAGACCGCCACCATTCGTCGCAAGGCGTCATCGTCTATCGGATGGTCAGCCTGCTCCATGATGCGCATCGCGACCTGATGATCCGTCAACCCATCGGTCTTGAGCGTCTGGAAGTCGAGCGATTGCCCGGTGACGGTTCGGCAGGCGTCCTCCCAGGCAATCAATCCGGCGCGACCGGTCGTGAGCAGCGTGCCGTCGATGTCCCAGAAGAGTGCAATCATCGCAAGGTGCCTGGGGTGCCTGAGGTGCCTGACGTGCCGAAGGTGCGGGTGCCTACGGTGCCGAAGGTGCGTAAGGTGCGTAAGGTGCTTCGGGTGCTGATGGTCAACAGCGGGATCAAGCGACGCGTCGGGCGGCCAAGAAACGGCGCGACCAGGCGACCAGCACGAAGACCTGCCAGAGCAAATCCGGTCGATGATGATGACCGCGGCTGAACTCGTCCCAGATCGCGCGGACCGGCCGGGGATCGAGCCCGAGATCCCTCAGGTCGTCACCGTGGACGTAGTCGTGCATCCGCTCTCGCAACGGACCATTCAACCAGTCGCGGAGCGGGACTCCAAAGCCCATCTTGGGCCGCTCGATCAGCTCTTGCGGCACTCGCTTGTAGAGGAGGCGCTTGAGCAGCCACTTCGTGACGCTGCCTCGGCGCTTGAACCGAAGCGGGAGCGCCAAGGCGAACTCGACCACGCGGTGATCGAGGAGCGGCGCGCGGACTTCCAGGCTCGTGGCCATCGATGCGCGATCGACCTTGGTCAGGATGTCGTCAGGCAGGTACGACACCAGATCCAGCAGGGCAGGACGTTCCGGACGAGCGACTGAATCGATTCGGTCGAGCATGTCACGGTACAACGGCGCGTCCAGGGCCGGCACGCCGGACATCTGCTGAATCAGTTCCGGCGAGAACCAGGTGATGAAGCGCGAGTACGGATCGCCGCCCTCGTGTCCCAGGACGTCGGCGATCCGCTGGAGGCGTCGAGTCTGCGAATGACGCGCGGCGGCGGCCGCAAGCCTTCGCGTCGGCCGCGGCAACCGAAGAGCCCACGCGGCATCAGCGAAATGGCGGTATCTCGGATAGCCGAAGAACAGCTCGTCTCCACCGTCACCCGACAGCGCGACGGTGACGCCCTTTCGAGCGACCGTTGAAACCAGGAAGGTCGGTATCGCTGACGAGTCACCGAATGGTTCATCGAACATGTCGGGCATGCGGTCTGCGATGCCCAACATCTGTTCGTCGCTGCACAGCTCCTCGTGATGCGCCGTGCCACAGTGCTGCGCGACACGCGCCGCGGCGTCGGCTTCGTTGAACTCCGGATTGGTGAATCGAATGGTAAAGGTCTTGACAGGGTCGGCACTCTGCTCGCTCATCAGCGCCACGATCAGCGACGAGTCGATTCCGCCGGACAAGAACGCGCCCAACGGAACATCCGCAATGCGGCGCTGACGAACCGCGGTGGACAAGAGCGCCTCGAGCCGTGCCTCGGCCTCGGCGTCGTCCATGGTGGGGTTTGGCGTGATGTGCGCAACCGGATCCCAATACCGAGAGACGGCGATCCGCCCGTTCTCGGCGACCAATTGATGCCCGGGCGGCAGCTTCCGCGCGCCCTTGTAGATGGTGTAGGGCGACGGGACGTATCCGTACTTGAAATACATCCGCAACGCGTCGGCGTCGAGTGTCCGTGCGAACGTGGGCGTGCCGGCGATGGCCTTCAGCTCAGAAGCGAACCACAAGCGACCCGTCGCGTTCGGCGTAGTAGAGCGGCTTCTTGCCGACCCGATCTCGAACCAGCCACAGGCGTCTGCCGAGCGGCATCCCAGAGGGCAAAAGCAAACATGCCCGCAAACCGCTGGACGGCATCAAGTCCCCACTGGTCGTAGGCCGCGAGGACAGCTTCGGTATCAGTTTGTGAGCGGAAGCGGTGGCCGAGCTGCTCGAGCTCGTGCCGGAGCTCCCGGAAGTTGTAGATCTCGCCGTTGTAGGTGATCGCGAGCCGGCCGCCGTCCCAGAACATCGGGTTGCGACCGAGCGGCGACAAATCGACGATCGAAAGGCGGCGGTGCCCCAGCGCCACGACGTTCTCGGGTGACGTCCACACGTCGGCATCGTCCGGGCCGCGGTGGGCCAGGGAATCGGTCATGCCTTGGGCGGCCGTGGAGAGCGGGAGGGTGTGCCGAGATTCGGTTCCGAGATCCAGGATGCCTGCGATGCCGCACATCGTGTCGGTCAGTGTACTCCCGGTGCGGGCGGGGTCGGCGGATCGAGCCGAGTCAACGCCGGCTCCTCGCGATGCCGAATGGTCACCTGCAACTGCAGAACTCGCACGCCGTGCTGGGCGGCCAGCGCCTCGGCTTCGGCCAGACAGTCGGAGTCGATCGCGTCGGTGCTGACCAGTACCGCGTCCACCTGCTTGTTTGTAATCAGCTGGCGCAGTCGATCGAACGTCCCCATCACGGGATATCCCTGGACTCTCACCCGCTGCCGAGTGGGGTCGTCATCCACGAACCCGACCACCCGGTACGGAGCATCCAAATTGGCCACGGTGCGAATGGCGAGGCTTCCTCCCGGACCTGCGCCATACACGACCAGACGATCGCCCAGCTTGCGACGCCGGGTCGCAAACTCATCGATCAATCGGAACGAGGCGCGCGAGGCGCTCAGCAGCACGAAAATCAAGACGGCGTAGATGATGAAGACCGTCCGGGAATAGCTCTCGAACCTGTAGAGATACAGGACGATCAACTCCGAGAGGACCGTGCCGGCGAACACCGCTTTGGCGAATGTCACGCCATCAATCAGGCTGAAGTACTGCCAGATGCCGCGGTACGCCCCGAGGGCGAACAGGGCGCCGATCTGACTGGCCACGACGACTGGCAGCGACTGGAGGAAGTTCTGAAAGTTGGGGTGAAGCTGCGCGCCCTCGAACCGCAGTCGATAGGCTGCGTAGTACGCGATGGGAATCAGGCACGCATCCAGCAACACTTCGGCCACGCGGCGCTTGTAGACCAGGTTGACGACCAGCGGCGTCACTCGCGGGTTCTGCATCAAGAGACTGAGATCTCGTCCTTCGTAGACGCGAACCTTCATCAGGTAAACCGTAAACACCGTCATGGCCAAGAGCAGCGTCGACGCGATGAGCACCGAAGAGCCCAGGTCGAGCGAGCGAATGTAGAAGCCGGAGATACCAGCCAGCGCGGCGAGTCCCCACAGGACGGCGACGGCACGCCGTTCGGACAGCCCGATGGCAACCAGCCGGTGGGAGGAGTGGTCGCGACCACCCTGGGACGCCGAACGGCCAGACAGCAGGCGTGAAAGCGTGACCAGCGTCGTGTCGAGGATCGGGATCATCAGGATGAGGACTGGCGCCGCAACCACGGCGAGCAACGAGCGATCGCCCGGCGCAGCGAGCGCGGCGCTTTCGAGCGAAACGCCGGCGAGGCTCATGCCCAGGAACAGGCTGCCCGCGTCGCCCATGAAGATCGAGGCCGGGTTGACGTTGTAGAAAAGAAAGCCGGCCACCGCGCCGACCAGGAGCGGCAGATAGAGCCCGCCGCCCACCGCCTCGCCCCCCGGTGGCATCAGGACCGAACCAAACAGAAAAGCCGTGCCCGCGATGAGTGCGATGCCGGCACAGAGACCATCCATGTTGTCGAGCAAGTTGAACGCGTTCGTGATGCCGACCACCCAGAACAACGTCAAGAGACTGTCCAGCGTCAGCGATTCGACCCAGTGCAGGCGATAGCCCATGAAGACAAAGAGTGAGGCGAGCGCGATCTGCGCGACCAGCTTCGTCGCCGGCGACAGCGTCACGATATCGTCGAGGAGACCAACGAGTGCGATCAGGCCCGCGCACGCGACGAGCGTCCCATGCTCGAGCGACATCGCCGCTGACGATGACGCCGACGAGAACTGGCAGCACGATGGCGAGACCGCCCAGGAGTGGCGTCGGCCGTCTGGTGCCAGCGATCCGACTTGGGGGCGGAGACACAGCCGACCCGAACGGCAATCCACTTGCAGACCGGCACCAGCGCCGCGGCCCCGACCAGCGCCAGCAGTGCCGCGGTTAGACGAACTCACGAGATGAACGCCATCCGGAGCGCAGGCGCTGAAGCGAGCGCGGAAACCAGTGGTACAGTCGGCGGTTGGCATGTCGGAGCGTGTCCGGGTCGTTCGAATCATCACAAGACTAAATGTCGGTGGACCTGCAATTCAAGCATTGTCGTTGACGAGCCGGCTCCAGCATCACGGGTTCGACACCCTTCTGTTACACGGCCAAACCGATGCTGGCGAGGGCGACATGCGCACGGTCCTCGAGACAGGCCCTCTCTCGGAACTCTACATCGCCTCTCTTCGGCGACCGGTTCGTCCGCTGCACGACATCATCGCGCTGCTGACGATCTATATCCAGCTCTGCCGTTACCGCCCTCGGATCGTTCACACGCACATGGCCAAGGCAGGAACACTCGGGCCGACTGGCAACCCTCGCCTACAACCTGACGGTGGGACTGGGTCGCCCCGCGCAAGGCCGTTCACACATACCACGGCACCGTCCTCGACGGGTACTTTTCGCCGTTCGTTTCGCGAGGGGTGGCCGGCGTCGAACGGACCTGGCCCGGTTCACCAGCGTCTTGATCGCGATCTCCTCCCGAATCCGGCACGACATCGAAAACGTGTATCGGATGGCCGGGCCGAGCAGATTCGCCTCGTTCCGTTGGGTTTCGATCTCGCACGTTTTGCCGCGATTGACGGAGCCCATGCGGGTCGCAGCGCGCCACGATTTGGACGACATCCCGGCGCTCGCGTCAGTCGTCACGACGGTCGGCCGCTTGACCGAGATCAAGCAGCAGCACGTGTTCCTCTCGGTCGCTCAGCGGCTGGCGCACGAGCATCGACAGTCAATCGTTCTTTCTCCTCGTTGGCGACGGCACCTTGAGGCCGCAACTCGAGGAGCAGGCCACGCTTGCTCGGCATCCCGACCGTGTGAGGTTTCTTGGGTGGCGCGCCGACCTGACCGCATCTACGCGGCCACCGACGTGTTCCTTCTGACATCGGCTAACGAGGGAACACCCGTCGCGCTGATCGAGGCGATGGCCAGCGGCGTTGCGGGCGTCAGCACCGATGTCGGGGGAGTGGGTGACGTGATCTCGAGCGAGAGTGTCGGGTTGCTCGCACCTGCCGGCAACGTGGAGGGCCTGGCCCGCGCCGTCGCGACGCTACTGGCCGATCCCTCGAGGCGTGCGGCCATTGGTGCAGCGGGACGAGCGTCGGTCCTCTCGCGATATGGACTGGAGCGCCTCGAAAGCGACGTCGTGCGCGTGTATCGCGAGTTGCTCCAAGGTGACTCAGACCTATCGATCAATCCTGGCCCAGCGAAAGCCCAGGAACAGAGCCATGCGAAGACGATCGGTCCGCACATTAGCGTCGCACGCGTTCCTTGACGGCTGCCCGCGTTTCTCGATCCACTTCCCGCCGTCGGATGGTTTCACGCTTGTCATGCGCCTGCTTGCCTCGCGCCAGAGCGAGCGCGACTTTGACCCGACCATTCTTGAAGTACAACCGGGTCGGCACCAGCGTCAATCCGCGTTCGATCGTCTTGCCAATCAGCTTCCGGATCTCCGCGCGATGCAGGAGGAGCTTGCGGCGTCGCTTGGGATCGTGGTCGACGTAGCCACGGTGGCTGTAAGGACTGATGTGGACGTTGTAGAGCCACACCTCTCCCCGCTCGACACGCGCGAAGCTGTCGCGCAGGTTGGCTCGACCCTCGCGAATGCCCTTCACCTCGGTACCCGAGAAGCGCAATGCCCGCTTCGAACGTTTCGAGCAGGTGATAGTCGTAGAGCGCCTTGCGGTTGTCGGCAATGAGCGTGTCGCTCGACGATGATTCCTTCGAGTCCTTCGAAGATGATTGCTTGGCCGCCACGTGTCCTGGCACCCGTGCGAAACACGGCCGCTATCCCACAGGATATCGTGCGTGGAGTGGCGTGTATCAGCTCTTCGGTATCGCGGGTTGGATCTTCCGGCTAAAGCCGGAAGCCACGAGTGCCCGAACGAGCCATTACAGGCCACCGGCTATCGAACAATCAGGACCGCGCTCGCCGCGACGACCGCCAAGGCCAACCAGAAAACCACGACCTTGGTCGGCAACCGTGCCGCCAGAGTCGGCCCGAGGGGCGCGGCCAGATCATGCCTCCCAGCAGAAGCCCGGCCATCGCGAGCTCCGGTCGCAGACCCCCGATACTTGCGAACACGATGGCGTGAACGGCCGTCACGAAAAACTCGGCGACGATTGACGACCCGATCGCCACGCGCGGTGTGACTCCAGCAATCATCAGGTTGGAGGTTACGATCGGCCCCCAGCCGCCGCCCGCCGCATCGAACAGCCCGCCCGCAAACCCCAGCGCATGTGGCCGGGCGGACGCGCGTTGCAGATCGCCTTCGATCCGATTCCGGCCCGCCAGCACAGCCAAAGCCCGAGGAATGAGCAGGTACAGCGCAACGACGCGACGGGACCACTCGACAAAACGTGGCGCGAGCACGACAAGCAATAGGGCACCGGCGGTTGCGCCGAGGCAACCGGTCAGACCGCGAGGCGCACGGACGAGCGGCCACGACACCTGACGCCGTCGAGCGTGAAAGATCCCGCTGAGCCCGCCCGTAATCAACTCGGCAAAGTGAATGTTGGCCGTCGCGCTCAGACGGCGACAGGCCGGCGCTCAACAGCGCCGTCGCCGAGACGACGCCATAGGCCATCCCGATCGTCCCGTCGACGAGCTGCGCGATGAACCCAATGACGGCAAAGGTCAGGAAGTCGGACGTCACGCGCGATCGCGAGTGTCCGGAAGAATCTCCGGCTAAGTCGCGCAGCGAGCCGTACGGCTTCGATCATGCTGCCGGGGTCAGCGATGTTCTGTCCCGGCAATGTCAAACGCGGTTCCGTGATCGACCGATGTTCGGATGATCGGCAATCCAATCGTCACGTTGACCGCCTGTCCGAACGCAAGGAGCTTCACGGGGATCAGTCCCTGGTCGTGATAGCAGGCGATGACCGCATCGAACTCGCCGCGCGACGCACGCACGAAGATGGTGTCGGCGGGCCATGGTCCGCTCACGTGGACGCCGTGACGGCTGGCCTCGGCGACCGCGGGGCGAATCACCGCCTCGTCCTCGCTCCCGAGGATGCCATCCTCTCCCGCGTGAGGGTTGAGCCCGGCCACGGCTAGCCGCGGCCGTGCGAAACCAAAGCGCGGCAACCAACGGGCGGTCAGCAGAATCGTTTCGAGCAGGCCGGAAGCCTGGTCAGGAGCTTGGGCACCTCGGCGAGCGGCACGTGCACGGTGGCGAGAACGACGATGAGCTTGGGTGCATAAAACAACATCGCGACTGGGGACGCATCGCAAAGGTGAGCGAGCAGATCGGTGTGACCCTTCCACGGCAGCCCGGCGCGGGCAAACGCGAGCTTGCTGATCGGCGCAGTGGCGATCGCATCGACTTCGCCCGCGCGTGCCGCCTGCACGGCTCGCACGATGGTGTCGTATGCCGCGTGGCCAGCGTCTGCCGACAGCTCGCCGGCGCGAAACGCCTGATCGGGTCGGAGGCGCAAAGAGGATCGGCTCGCATTCCGCGATCACGCGCGGATCGGCAGCCGCCTTCGCGGCGATCTCAGGCCCGATACCGGCCGGATCTCCGACCGTGATCGCGACGCGTGGGCGGGGCATGGGGCGAAGTGTAGTAGGGCCAGGGCAGGGCAGGGATCAGGAGGGATCAGGGCCCTGTGCCCCCTGCGCCTGAGCCTAGCCTAGAGATTCGCACCGCCAACCAGTCCGCGACGACCTTGGTCCCGGCATTCCGATTCACAGCGACAACCGCTTCATCCACTGCCGCAAACGACGCTCGTGCTCGGTCACCGGCGTAGGCGCGAGCAAGCCTCTGCAGTCGGTCCCGAAGCGACGGATTGGCCAGCAACTCTCGTCGGCTCCAGCATTCAAAAGCTCGATGTCGCGAAGCATCGATGAGAGCAGCCGAAGCGTCAGCGCGACTTCGGCTCGGTCCCGGTCCCTCTTCGAGATCGACCGCCAACGCCGTTGCAGCCTGCATCCGCGTCGCGGTATTCCCTTCGCGGCACGTTCCAGCAGTTGCAGCGCCAGCTCGCGAAGCTCCTCGAGATCGTTGGATGCAGAGCGCGGGCGCATGACCCACGCTGCCGTCGGCAAGCGCGGCAACAGCACGCGCCTCCCCCGGCGACGAGCTCGTGATCACGCGAAAGGACTTCGGCTACTTCGGCCTCGGTCAGGCGGCCGAACTGCAGCCGCATGCACCGCGATCGCACCGTCGGCAGCAGCGCTCCCGGAATTGCCGTGGTGAGGATGAAGATGGTGCCGGGCGGCGGCTCCTCGAGCGACTTCAGCAGCGCGTTCTGCGCCGCCTGCTCGCTGTGCTGCATCGCATCGGCATCCCGAATGACGACGACGCGCCGCTTGCCTTCGAAGGGCCGATACCCCGTCTGCTCCAGAACGGTCTCGAATCGCCTCGACTTTGATTTTCGCGGTGTCGTCTGGCTCGACGGCGAAGCGTCGACGTGAACATTGCGCGCGATTCGATCGCAGGATCGGCACTCGCCGCAGGCATCAACGGCAAGCCCGCCTCATCGACGCGCGGACTGAGACAGTTGATGGCCGCGGCGGTCGCGCGGGCAATTGCGTACTTGCCGACGCCAACGGGCCCGGTCAGCAGGAGCGTCGGCGGGACCGAGCCACGAGCGATGGCGCTGGCGAGCAGGCTCTTGACGTTGCGATGGCCAACGATTGCTCGGAACGCTGGAATCAGGCGACGAACCCTCGGACTCAGCGTATCACCGAGTCTGTGGTCGTCACGGGAGCGTCAGCGCGGACGAGGTTTCTTCTCGTCGTTCTTGTCGCCGCGACCGAAGACTCGCGACCAGAAGCCGCGCTTCTTCTTGGGCGCCTCCTCGGCTGTCGCCGTCGGCTCTTCGGCGCGGCTCGCGGCCTGTGCGCGCCGCCGGCTCCTCGTCACGGTCGGTGCTGCGGACGGCCGCGCTGTCCTGGCTGGGTGCGGTCGGCGAGGCGCCGCCGACCCAACCAGCCAGCGGCTGAAGATCGAGGCACTGGCATGGACGTCGCAGGTCTCCTCGGGCTGCGTGCCGCGGACGAAATACTCGGTGTAGACGTTCGAGTCCGGTCACCTCGGTGCCGTCGACGGTGTGCGTGATCTCGCCGTAGCAATGCTCGCCGGGCCGCTTGCCCGACAGCTTGCACACCTCGTGGCCACGATGCCGGCCGGCGCCTTGTACCAATCCGCCGGATCGTCCGCGGTGGCCTTCTTCATGAAGCCCGCCCACAGCGGAACGGCCACCGTCGCCGCATAGCCGCGACTGACGATCGTCTGCGGCTGATCGAAGCCAACCCAGACGCCCGTCACGAGACGCGGCGTGTAGCCGACGAACCAGGCATCCCGATAGTCGTTCGTCGTCCCGGTCTTGCCGGCCGCCGGCAAGCTTGAACCCGAGCTGACGCGCGGGATACGCCGTGCCGTGGTTGACGACGTCGGCGAGCATGTGGGTCATGAGAACGCCGTCTGCTCGGAGATGACCTGGCTGACTTCCTCGAGGCGCCTGATACAGCACCGTGCCCTTCGGCGTCCTCGACGCGCTTGATGTAGGTGGGTGGACGCCGCAGCGCCCTGCTGGCAAACACGCCGTAGGCGCTGGTCAGCGATTCGAGCGTGACCTCGCCTGCGCCCAGCGCGAGCGACGGCACGCTGGGCATCTCGCCCATGCCGACGCGCTCGGCGTAGTCAACGGCCTTGTTGATCCCCAGGTCCTCGAGCATCCGCACGGCGGCGCGGTTGCTCGACGTCTTCAGCGCCGCGCGCATCGTCATCGACGGTGGCGCTCGAGTGATCGTCTTCGGGGATCCACGCGCCCTGCACGGTGTACGATAGGGTCGTCGAGGTTGCGTAGATCAAGGTGGCCGGCGTGAAGCCGGCTTCGAGCGCCGCCGCGTAGACGAACGGCTTGAACGCCGAGCCCGGCTGACGCTTGGCGTAGATGGCGCGGTTGAAGTTGCTCTGGATGAAATCGCGGCCGCCGATCAGCGCGCGCACTTCGCCGGTGCGCGGATCGATCGCGACGAGCGACGCCTGCAGCGCCGCGGGATTGGCCGGCGGGGCTTCGTGCGCGAGCTGCGGCGCGTGTCGAGATCCTTGAGCACGCGCTGCACTTCGGCATCGGCGGCGCGCTGCATGTCGAGGTCGATGGTGGTGTAGACCTTCGAGTCCGCCTTCGTAGACGCGATCGTCGCCAAACCGGTTGACCAGCTCGCGCCGGACGTGCTCCTTGAAGAAGCGGCCGTACGGCTCTTCGTTGCGCAGCGAGTCGGTCAGCGTCACTTTCGTGGCTATGCGCGCCGATCGAATTCGTCGCTGATCGATCACGCCCGAGTCGAGCATCGCCTGCAGCACCACGGTTCGCGGCGCGATGGCGCGCTCGAGATTGACGGTCGGCGCGTAGTTCGACGGCGCCTTCACGAGGCCGGCGAGCAGCGCCCCTTCGGCCAACGGTCAGGTCGGCGGCGTGCTTGCCGAAATAGCCGCGCGCCGCGGCTTCGGCGCCGTACAGCCCGGCGCCGAAGTACACCTTGTTCAGATACAGCTCGAGGATCTGGTCCTTGGCGTATTCGTTCTCGATCAGCGCGGCGAGGACCATCTCCTGCAACTTGCGGGAGTAGGTCTTCTCCAGCGTGAGGAAACTCATGCGCGCGAGTTGCTGCGTGATCGTGCTGGCGCCCTGCGCGCGGTTGCCTTCGCGGAGGTTCGCGACCGCCGCGCCGGCCATGCGAATGAGGTCGATGCCCTGATGATCGTAGAAGCGCTGATCCTCGATCGCGAGCATCGCCTTCTTGAGATTGCGGCGACATCTGGTCGAGCGGCACCTCGATGCGCTGTTCCTTGAAGATCGTGAACGCGGGCCGGCCCTGATGGTCGTAGAAGACCGACGAGCGCGCCATCTGGGTGACGCGGGTCAGGCTGCTGCGATCCGGGACCGCCGGTCAGCACCTGGTGCGCGACGAGCGCCGAGGCGCCCATCGCGAACCAGAACATGCGCCGCCACGACCGACATCGTGGCGACGAACCCGCGAGGGTTGCGGCTCACGAACTCCGCGCACCACTGTCGCAGGGTGGCGAAAATGTGAGAAGGGGGAGGGGGCGACCATTGTGTAGTTCCTTCCTACGTACCGAACCTCAGCCGCATGAATTCACGACGCTGCACATCCAATCTCAGCATCTTACCTGTATGGCTGCAAGACGAGTTCCGTCCTCAGCCTGAGGACGGATGAGGTAGCGTCACTGAATAGTTAATTCCGCGGCTCGCGTCGCGGACGCAACGAGCGAACGCCGTGGCGCAGACCCAGCGTTAGTTCCGCCTGAAGTTGCGATCGAGACTCAGGTTATGGGCTGGCGGTCGCGCATGTTAGCCTCCTTCCCACTGCAGGCTGACGCTCCTGACTTCGGCCGCACAACTCGATGCTGTTGCCGACGCTCTGGCTGCTCGCGGGACTTACGACATCCTCAACGTTTGAGCAGCTGGCTGCGCCACGAGACGAGGGCCGCGAGCTCTACCGCGCGGCGTGCGCGGCGTGCCACGGGCCGGACGGGCGCGGGCAGCCCCGACCACGGTCGGCTTCGACACGCCGCTGCCCGATTTCACCGACTGCAGCTTCGCCACCCCGCGAGCCCGACGCCGACTGGTTCGCGATCGTGCACGACGGCGGGCCCGTCCGCGCGTTCGACCGCCGGATGCCGGCGTTCGGCGAGGCGCTGTCCGAGGCCGAGATGCAGCACGACCATCGACTACGTCGCGCCGCTTCTGCCGCGAGCGGCGCGTGGCCGCGCGGCGAGCTCAACCTGCCGCGCGCCCTCGTCACCGAGAAGGCGTTTCCCGAAAACGAAGCCGTCTTAGCACGACGATCGCGGCGGCGACTCGGCCGCGGTCGACAACGAGTTGCTCTACGAGCGGCGGCTCGGCGCGCGCACCCAGTTCGAAGTCGCGGTGCCGGTCGCGCTCCAGCAGGACGCCGACCGGCGGCTGGCAGCCGCGGCCTCGGCGACGTCGCCGTCGCGTCAAGCACGCGCTGTTCCACAGCCTCGACGCGGCACCATCGTCAGCGCCGCCGCCGAAGTCGTGCTGCCCGACCGGCAAGGAGAACGCAGGGCCTCGGTAGCGGGCGTCACGGTGTTCGAGCCGTTCGTCGCCTCGGCCAGATGCTGCCGTCGGACGGCTTCGTCCAGCCCAGGCCGGCGTCGAGATCCCGTCGGCCGGACGACGCGCAGCCGAGAGGCGTTCTGGCGCGCGGCGATCGGGCAAGAGCTTCGTCGCAGGGCCGATTCGGCCGCACGTGGTCGCCGATGGTCGAAGTGCTCGGCGCCCGGGAGCTCGAGAGCGGACGAGCAGCGCGCAGTGGGACCTCGTGCCGCAGATGCAGGTGACCCTCAGCAAGCGGCAGCACATCATGATCAGCGCGGCGTTCGCAGTGCCGGTCACCGAGCGCGGCGAGCGGGACGCGCGAGTTCTGACCTACCTGCTGTGGGACTGGTTCGACGGGGGCCTCTTCGATGGCTGGCGGTAGCCGTCCAGCGCGCCATCTGTTCGTCGGGCTGGCGCTCGCTCTGGGCTGCCATCGTGCTCGGCCGCAGCGGCCGGCCGCGTCGACCGCCGCAGCCGCCTGGCCGTCGCCCGCGCCGGCGCGGCCCCTTTCCAGACCGCCGACAACTGCCTGGCCTGCCACAACGGCCTGACCACGCCGGCTGGCGAGGACGTCTCGATCGGCGTGCGCTGGCGCGCGTCGATGATGGCGAACTCGTCGCGCGACCCGTACTGGCAGGCCTCGGTCCGCCGCGAGACGATTCGATCATCCGGCGCAGGCGGCCGCGATCGAGGACGAGTGCGCCATCTGCCACATGCCGATGGCGCGCGACCGCTCGCGCGGGCCCGGGGCGCTGACGGCGCAGGTCTTCGCCCACCTGCCGATTGGCGAGCGGTCGCGTCCGACGGATCGACTGGCGGCCGACGGCGTGTCGTGCACGCTGTGCCATCAGATCGAGCGCCAGATCGGCTCGGCACCGCGAGAGCTTCACCGGCGGCTACGTCGTCAACGCCCGCGCCACCGCGGACGCGCACGATGTTCGGACCATTCGAGGTCGACGCGGGCCGCGCGCGCCGTGATGCAGTCGGCGACCGGCGTCACGCCGGCCGAGGCGTCGCCACGTCCAGCAGTCGGAGCTTGTGCGCCACGTGCCACACGCTCTACACGACAGCGCTCGGCGCCGCGGGCGAGGTCGTCGGGTCGCTGCCCGAGCAGGTGCCGTATCTCGAGTGGCAGCACAGCGCCTACCGCGACGAGCGGAGCTGCCAGTCGTGTCACATGCCCGACGGTCGTCGAGCCGACGCCGATGGCCTCGGTGCTCGGCGAGCCGCGAGCGGGACTGAGCCGGCACACGTTCCTCGGCGGCAACTTCTTCATGCTGCGGATGCTGAACCGGTATCGGCCGAGCTCGGCGTCGAGGCGCCTTCCCGGCGAGCTCGAAGCCGCCGCGCGCGCGACCGTGCGGCAGCTGCAGTCGGACACCGCGACCGTCTCCGCAATCGGATCTCGCCGCGATCGGATCGGCGACGCTGGCGCTCGACGTCGCCGTCCGGAACCTGACCGGCCACAAGCTGCCGACCGGGTATCCGTCGCGGCGCGCCTGGCTGCACGTCACCGTCCGCGACGGCACGGGCGGGTGGTGTTCGAGTCGGGCGCCGTCGCAGCCGTCCGGCGCCATCGCCGGCAACGACAACGACGCCGACCCCGCCGGCTACGAGCCGCACTACGACGAGATCCGCGCGGCCGACCAGGTCCAGATCTACGAATCGATGATGGTCGACAGCACCGGGCGCGTCACGACGGGCTGCTCCAGGGCATGCGATTCGTGAAGGACAATCGGCTGCTGCCGCGCGGCTTCGACAAGACGAACGGCGGTGCCGGACATCGCCGTGCAGCGGCAACGCCGCAACCGACCCCGACTTCGATGCCGACGGAGATCACGTCCGCTATCGAATCGCACGTCGCCGACACCAGTGGGCCGCTGGTGGTCGAGATCGCGCTTCGCTATCAGCCGATCTCGTTTCGCTGGGCCCGCAACCTCGCAGCCTACGACGCGGCAGAAGCGCGTCGATTTCTGTCCTACTTCGAGGCAATGTCCGATCAGTCCTCCGTGGTCATCGCCCGCACCACCCTGCAAGTCCGCTCGATCAGCCCGTGAAAAGCCCGGTCGTCAGTCGATGACGACGTAGCGCCACATCCGCGTGGCTTCTTTCTCGCCCACATACTTTCCGATCTCTTTCAGGAATTGCTCCCGGGTTTTCCAGGGACGATATTCCTTGAACTCTCGGACCATGCGCTGGCCGGCCCCTGGGATGCTGAGGATGTCCGCATCGCTCGCGGTGTTCAGCCGAATCGGGATGAACGTGTACTGAGCAGCTGCGCGGTTTTCTCGGCCCCGACATACTTCCCGATCTCCTTGTCGAACTGCGCATACGATTTCCATGGTCGATACTCGTCGAATTCATGGACCATGCGCTTGCCGGCGCCCGGCACCAGCAGGATCTCGTCGGGCGTGGCAGTATTCAGGTTGATGTGGACGAAAGCCTTGCCGTAGAACTCCATCGCCTGCACGGCGGTCAGTCCCTGACTCAGTAGGAACGCATTCAAATCCGTGATGCTCGCGAATGGACGCTTCTCAATCAGCGCCTTCACCCGTGCCGCATTCATGTGCGGCATCGCGAGCAGGTCCTTCTCGGCTGCCGTATTCGCGTCGACGACGCCCAGCGACTTCCCGACCTGGGCGTCCACTGTTCCAGCCAGCACGACAAAGAGGATAGCGAGCGCTCGAATCGTTCTCATGCGGTAGTCCTGTTCTGCGGCTCGTCCGGACCGCGCCATGCCAACGACGGATGTCGATAAGTGTAGAGCAGCCCGAGCAGGCCAAGCTGGATCATGTTCGCCGGGGCGAGTGCAGGCGGCGCCTTGGCGGTCATCACCGCCTGAATGAGAGCCCACCCTTCGATCGTCGGGTCGATTTCCCGCTGAAACTCGCGGTTCCCGCGGAAGTGCAGGACGATGCCGAAACATCCCGCCGCGATCAGACCAATCATGAGGATCCGCAGCACAATCACCACGAAAGGCCGATTGCTGACCAGGAGCCACGCGACGACGAGCAGGGCGAAACCAATCAGCGCGAGCGGCGGGAGCTGCCAGGCGTCTTCATAGTGCTCGAGCAGCACGAGATCGGCGGCGGTCCCCACCATCCCCACCGTGACCAGCATCAGCAACAGGCGACGCATCGCACGCTGTACCACCGGTTCCGATTGTTCGGTGCGGTCCTGCATGTTGACCAGGTGTGACGCCTCCTGGTTTGGGCTCGAGTCGTATAGTACTCGCGTCACACCACCTGAGGCACGGCGACTCGTGAAGCAAGCCAGTCAGATGAAACGCCATGAAGACCCGCGAGCAGGCTCCGGCATGCTCGGCATCATTCCAGGTCCGACGGCCACGCCCGGCGACGTCGTTCGCGGGGAAGGGCTGCACCTTGCAGGAAACTATTCGCTTCGCAAAGCGGTGAGCGGCATGATGCGCGTCGCCCTTCGTGCCGGCAGGTAACTCGCTGCCACTGCGGCGGCCGCGAGCAGCGCAGGTGCGAGCGCGAAGACAATCGGGTCGAGCGGGCTGACTTCGTAGAGGAAGCCGCTCAGCGCTCGCCCGATGAGCAGTTGACGACCACGGCGAAAATGTTCGCTCCGGGACGTTCCTCGCCCGCGTTGAACTCGCGACCGGCGGCCAGCGGCACGGCCAGCGTCGCGAAATAATTCGACGACACCATCTCGGCGAACGCCCGCCGCGTCGTGTCGCCCGCGGGCACGCCGACCAAGGCGAAGGTATGCGCCATCAGACCGGCGAACACCGTGTTCTTGTCGCGGAGGTCGGCATAGTTTGGATACGAGAAGCCGCGATAGGAGTCAGGCTTCGTGCGGTCGTGGCTGAAGAGCCCAACCAGCTCCCCCGCCTGGCCCGCCAGCGGCCGGAAGAGCAGGGCGTTGACGACCGTGAACATCGCCGTGTTTGCCCCAATCCCGAGCGCAAGGACGAGGACTGCGACGAGTGAGAACCCGGGAGTCCTCAGGAACGCACGAAGCCCATAGCGGAGGTCACTGATGATCGTCGTCATTTGCTCTGCTTCACTTGCTCAGCCTTCCCTGCTCTTGACGGGGTCGAGGCCGGCGGGGTTCCCGGCGTGGGTGCCGTTACCTCCAATCGCCGACGGCAACGAACGCCGCCCAAAAGAAAGGGTTGGTGCTCTGGCCCTTGGCCTTTCGGTCCCGGAACACCTCGACGCTGGCCGCATGCACGGCGTCTGCTGTCGTGAGGCCCTTTTGAAACCGCGCGTCGTACAGCGCCCGCATCCATGCGCGGGTTGCCTGGTCATCTACGGACCAGAGGCTCATGATCACGGAGCGAGCGCCCGCGACCTGAAACGCGCGCCTCAAGCCGAACACGCCTTCACCGGCCTTGACCTGACCGACTCCCGTGTCGCAAGCGGAGAGGACCGCCCATTCGACGTTCGCGAGGTTCAGTGCCGCCACTTCTTCCGCCGTGAGAATGCCATCGTCCTCGTCTGGTCGGGCGCGCTGACGACGGTTCGCGCCGGCGAGCGCAAGACCCGACAACAACAAGGGGTTTTCGACTTTCGTCGCGGACGGCCTGGTGGACGACGTTGCAAGCCCGCCAACCGCTCGAGTACCCGAAGGGACGGATGAACAGGTCTCCCCGAGGAAGAAGCCATGCGTGGCCAGATGCAGCACGCGGTGACCCGGCGCTTCCTGCTTGAACGTGCGCTCGCTCGCGGCCGCGCCCACGAGCACACGAGCCGCGGCCGCGTCGGCAGATGAGGGTCCTTGCTGCCACAGATTGGCCACTTCCCTGACTTCCTGCAGCGTGCCACTGAGCGGCTGGAACCGGATCGCTTGGAAGCTTTCACAACCCGCGCCCGCAGCGCGGGTCGACGCCGTGGTCTTACTGACGGCCGTTCCCGAACTCGTGCTGTTGCCTGCGAGCCTTCCGCTCGTCGCGCCGAAGGCCGGTCCACCCAGTGCCAGCAACCCTTGCGTCGTCCGCGCTGACGTGGACGGCGGGAGCACGAGGTCGCGCTCGCTCGACACGTAGTGAATGGGCGGCGCCTGTTCGAGCAAGTAGGAGTTTCGACCCACAGGCAGCGCCACGAAGGGAATGAGACTGAGCGTCCCGTCGGGCACGATGAAGATTCGGTTGGCGTCATTCAGATGAGGGGCGAGCGGATCCCAGACGAGCTTCCGGAGTGCAGCTCCCGAATCGCGCGACGACCGTCTCACGCTACCGTCAGCTGGACGCTGGCGCACTGCGTCAGCCTCGACGGCGATGTCCTCTCTCCACTGCGAGATGAGCCGATCGATCGCGCTGGCAGCACCCAGGGGAACAGCAGTGGGCGGCTGATGTGGCCGAAGTACGAACGCGAGATAGGAAGTGACCGTGCGGGGTGATTGGATAGTCGTGGCGCTCGGACGCCTTTGGCGGCGAGGTTCTATCCAGCAAGGTGCGCTCGTAACGGACGAACGACACCAGGGTCGCATGAGGCGGAAGCGACGCCCTTACGTCGTCGAGGCCGAGTTGCGCCCGACTACGTTCCGCTCTGTAGTCAGCACTCTTTTCCGCCAGCGTTTGCTCGGCGACCTCGGCTTCGCGACGCGCATCTTCGAGGACCACTGCTGTACTGAGCCGGTGACAACTGGCCCGGTCCACGCACCACCAGATTCGCGACCCGCTGCTGCGCGGACGTGAATGCCGCCCGAAGAGGATCCGAACTCATCGTGGCGGTCTGTGAGCTTTGGCGGGTTGCCATCTCGTCGAGGACCAGTGCCCGGCTTCGAATCACGCCGTCGAGCGCAGAGTCGGCCGCTTCCGGCGTCAGGAGCGTGAGTGAAAGAATCAAGTCCAACCCTCGCGGGCGCGCCGCCGCATAGTTAAGCGACTGGCGCTCGGGCAACGATCGAAGCATGGTGCGCAGGTGGTCACGACCGGTTGCCTCGGCACTGACTGCAGCGCTGAGGGCGGACCGGTGGTCACCCAGCTTCGCAAGTGCCAAAGCGAAGCCGGCTTCGGCATCGGCGTATACAGGATTCGAGGTGCCGAACACCTTCGCACGAATTGCCATGGCGCGCGCATAGTAGTTCCTCGCCGCGGCGTCGTCTCCACGACGTGCCTGCAGCTCGGCATAGAGTGCGAGGGCGGTCGCATAGTCGGGTGCGTCGGGTGCGTCGAGGCGTTCCCAGATGCCGAGGGCACGTGTGGCTGCCGCCTGCGCCCGTGTCGTCTGGCCGGTCTGCGCCAGCGTCGACGCCAGATCCGCGAGCGTTCGAGCCACGTTGCGATGAGAGGAGCCGAGGCTCTTCTCCCGAATGGCAAGGGCGCGTTCCAACAGCGGGAGCGCTCGAGTCGGCAAGCCTTGTTCGCGATAAACCGCCGCGAGCTCCATCAGCGCGTTCGCAACGTAAGGATGGTTCGGGCCACCGATGCGTTCACGGATGGCCACCGCTCGAGACAGTTCGCGCCGCGCATTGGCATAGTCGCCCAGGTTCACGTCTGCGACGGCGAGTCTCGACAGGGTGGTGGCCACAAACTCGTGCCACGGGCCGTATCGCGCTTCGAAAATATCCAGTGCCCGCTGAAAACGTTGCCGCGCGGCCGCATACGCGCCCTCACGCAACTCGGCAGACGCGAGTGCGTGCAGATATTCGGCCGTCATGTGGTGGCTTGGACCGAACGTGCGCTCAGCGATGGCCAAGGCGCGCACTCTGAGCGCAACGGACTGTCGCATCTCGCCCAAGTCGGCTAGCGTTGCCGCAAGAAACCGGAGCGAGAGTGCGACTGTCGGATGATCGGCGCGCAAGGTGCGCTCGGCGACTTCAACGGCTCGTTCAGACGCGGTTAGAGACTGGCTTAGATCGCCCTCGAACCACAGTTGCTGTGCCATGAGGTTCAGCGTTCTTACATATGCGGGATGATCGGTGCTCGCGGCTTCTTGAATCGCAGCTGCCCGTCGGAGCGGCACACCAGCGCGGTCATAGGCTCCCATGCCCTGAAATACCAACCCGATCTCCTCCAACGTCCGGGCGATCGCCACATCCGCCTTGTCGAGGGCTTTCTCTTTCAGTAGGAGGCTCTGGTCCAGGGCCCTCAACGCTTCGTCGTGACGGCCCGCCTCGGAAAGAGCGCCGCCCAGATGGTCAAGAGCCTCCGCCAGATCGAGCCCGGAGGTCGCGCTCCTTGGACACAACGCGACAGCTCGCTCCACGACCGCGATGGCCTGTTCGAATAGGGCATCGGCGAGCAGCACGTCGCCCAAGTTGAGGAGGGACGGCACGAGATCGCGGTGCTCGGCTCCGAGAGCGGCTTCCTTCGTCCGAAGCGTGCGCTTGGCGAGCTCGAGGGTCTGGGCGTCTGTCCCGCGTCCATTCAAGATCAGCGCGCGCACCAAATCGTCGGACGCTGCCGCAACCTCTGGAGCCTCGTCACCGAGCGATCCTCGGAGCCTGTCGACACGATTGCGGGCCGAGGTTTCAGCGTGCTCGTATAGACCCGCAGCCAGCAGGGCTCGTACCATCGGGACCAGGCTCCTGCGGCGCCGACAGCCCGATCGCCCCCGCCAGAATCACCGCGGCTCCGTCGTGCCAA
This sequence comes from uncultured Acidobacteriota bacterium, assembly GCA_963734095.1. Taxonomy (GTDB): domain Bacteria; phylum Acidobacteriota; class Vicinamibacteria; order Vicinamibacterales; family UBA2999; genus JACCSI01. The sequence continues at coordinate 103,100 of CAVTGK010000067.1, forward strand.
CTGGGGAGCGAATCACATGATCATTCCTTTGCCGTTGCTGACCACGGCTTTTGCTGACCGGTCGAGTGGCCGCATCAACTGCACCTGCCGTCCGGGTCTGCAACGCGTGGGCAAACTGCATCCGCTTTTGCGCCAGCAGCATGCGAATTTCAGCCAACTCCGCGTCGGCTGCGGCGGCCAGCGCTTGAAGCGAAGAAGGGCCACTGACGGGCCTGCAACGCGACCTCGAGGGCGCGCCGACCGGGGCGACGAACGCGACGATGAGGTGTCCCCCGAGGTCGGTTGCCCTCTGAAAGATATCCGCTGCCGCCGATTCCTCCCGCCGTAATGCTGGAACGCTCCGCGCCGGATCTCCTCGTCGCCTGCGCCGGATCTCCTCGTCGCCGCGCCGGATCTCCTCATCGCCGCGCCGAATCTCTTCGTCGCCGCGCTCGATGCCGGGCTCGGCCAGCCTCCGCAATTCCATCTTCTGCCGTCGAGCCCGCCTCAGGGCCTCATCATCTGGCATGATCTCCTCCTCGATCTCGCAGTCGTCGCTAACTCGCGGATTCCGCAAGCGCATGCACGAGTTCACTCCACCGCGTGTTTTCAGCGAAAACGAACTTGTCATACAAGTCCTTCACGGAGCTGAAGTCCCTGTGAGGCGCCACGTGCGGGGCGTAGAGACTGACGCCATTGAGCCGTGCCGCCTCGCCGGTGTTGCGGCCGTGCTCGATGATGAACGGCCGAACGTCCGGGCTGTTGGCATTACCCACCACTCCACGATGTGGAGCGACTCGTGGACTGATCAACAGAATCGCCCAAGTCCCTAGCCGCCCCGTAAATGAGGCGGTCTCCGCTGCTACGCATCAAGTTGAGACAAAGGTCAGCCACGTCGACGAATGGTTTGCCCGGCACGGTCTGCGACTGCACAAACAAATTGGCAATCCGGTCCCTCGCGTCAGCGTCGCCGATCGCTCTTGCTAACACCAGCGCCAACATCTCGGCTTGCGTGAAAATATCTGGCGCGCAATGCAAGTTGAGTAGTGTCAACGAAACCGCCCGAGATTCTGCTTGTACGATTCGCAGAATCGACGTACCGTGTATGCGCCCAACTCGGCCGGGCCCATGACAATGCCTTTGGGACTGTAGGGGTTTCGCAGCCGATCGAGAATGCGGTCGTAAGGCCAGCCCGGAAGCGGGATGCCAATCTCCGAGCCGAGGAGGTAGTGCGCGAACCGATCGAGCTGGCACGCAATCTCTACCGTCGAAATATCGCACGCATCAAACCCGAGGATATCCAGCTTCGCGCCCGGCGCCTTGAGTTCGAGTTGCAATCGTTCCAGTAGACCTGACAACTCGGCAAAATCGAGTGCGTCGATAATCCCTTCGATGGTCGGTGCTCGGCCGAAGGCGAAGTCATAGGCGTGGCCCCACAGCACGAGTAGGGAGTAATGGTGAGGATTGTTGGGGTCGTGTTTCCCAAGCCTTCAGTGCCCACTTGATGAAGCCCATGAGGGCCAGGCCCGCATCCAGCTCGCTCTGATTTGGCGGCACCTCCTCGAGCGTATCGATCCGGGTCGACATACCCTCTTTGATCCAAGCGCGTCGTGGAACAACATCCCTGCCCCGATGGACCTGGGCGAAGATGTTCAAGGCATCGCCCGAACCCACAACTGCCATCTCATCGAGATCGGCCTCGGCGGCTTCGATGAGCGGTGCGTTCCCGTCAATGGTGGCAGCACCCATGAAGACCATGACGGTCCATTTCGCGTCATTCGCCTTCGGCGCGGCGGTTGTAGGCGATCGAGCGCCGGCTTTTGTCCTGCGAGAGCGGTCTTTGCCACAGCGTCACCTCATGACCTTCAAAACGGGTCTTTCAGAAGCCTCCGCCCGGCCGAGCGGCGAGTCTAGCTCGGTGGCTGGCGAATAAAAAAGCTACTTTCCCGGATTTTCGAGCGTCAACTGCCGCACCCACACACCCCGCACCGTCTCTTCAGCATTGGTCAGCGGCACGCCAAACTCGCGCGTCAGCCCTGTGCTCGATCGGTTGAGCCGGCGCCTTGGCCAATCCGCCCACGCCGCGCAGCACGCCTGCCAAATCGCGTCGAAACCGGAGCCGCCGGACCGTCGGCGGTCGGGCGCGGCAGCATGGCAAAGATGCGATCGAATGCGGGCGACGGCGGATCCGGACTCGCGAAGATCAGGAAGTGCTCCCGCCCTCCCGCGCTCGTCACGCGCCACGTGAGTCGCTCGCCATTCAAAACACCCGGAATATCGTGTCGCTGTCCCGCAGGCAGCGGATTCGACAGGGCTTGTCCAGGCAAGGGGAACAACAGGAAGGCGTCCCCCCGATCGTCTTCGTTGACGACGAACACGTAGGTGGGGATGGAGCTGACCACTTGAAGTGAGAGTCGGTCGCCGGGCGCGACACGCGCGCCGGGCTGCAGGCGCACGGGCCCGCCTCCTTCCTCACGGTAGAACGCGGCCTCGATTCGGTAGCTGTCAATTGCGGGAGTACCCGGCGTTGCCGCGGTGACTCCAGCCGACGTGTCGACCGGCTGCGCGTCGGGACCCGTGCGTGGCGCGGCACTCCAGAGCCAGTATCCAAGTCCCAACGCGACCGCCGCGGCCGTCGCGGTGAGGCCGCGCCGCCACGTGATCTGAGGCGATGAAACGCGGCTTGGCACGCGAGTGGTCGCCGCGGAGCGCTTGCTTCAACGCCGACTCGAGCTCACCCGCTGTCTGATATCGGTCCTCAGGATGCTGGGCGGTGGCACGATCGACCACGTTGATGAACGCATCGGGAAGGTCGGGCCGCACGTCGCGCAGGAGGCGACGTGTCGCCGGCGTTTCGTGTTGCCTCTCGACATCGGCACCAGTCCGACCCTCGACGGGATACGACCCGGTGACCAGGTAGTACAGAAGAACGCCGACGCTATAGATATCGCCGACCCGGGTACGCGGGCCGCCACCAAAAAGCTCGGGCGCGAGATAGAGCGGCGTTCCGGTGACGGGACCAGGCGTCGTTGTGGTCTCGCGACGGAGATCGTCGCCCGCGCCGAAATCCATGAGCACGGTGCGGCCGCCCGCGGCGCGCATGACATTAGCGGCCTTGATGTCGCCGTGCACCAATCCTGCTCCATGCACTGCCGCGAGCGCGTTGCACACATCCAATCCGACGAGCATCGTTTCGTTGCCATTCAACGGTCCGTGCTGCCGGATCAGGTCTCGAAGCGTCCGTCCGTTCACGAACTCCATCGACAGCCCAACCTCCGGTCCAATCTGTTCCGCTCTGTACACGCGGACGACATTGGGATGGTTGACCTTTGCGAGGAGTCGCGCTTCGTGTAATCCGCGGCCGCTCTCGTTGGTCGTCGGCTCTGGCGGACGGATGATCTTGAGCGCGACTTCGATGTTCAGGGTGGGATCAATGGCGCGATAGACCGTGCCAAACGCACCACGCCCGATCTCGCCCGTGATGTTGAAAGGGCCCCACGTGTTGGGGATCGGATCGCTCATTTGCGAGAGGCCCTCGAGAACGCGCAGCTGCTCGATGGTCGCGGTTTCGGCGTCCGGGCCTGGCGCAAGCTCAGTCCAATTCACCGGCTCGCCGCGCGCGATCGTCGATGCGACGGCAAGCAGCCTCGAATCTTCAGCGCGGGGGCTTTCGGTCATGTGCCATCTCCTCAGCCAGCCGCATCAATGCGCGGCTCACGGCCATATGCGCGGCGGCCGCGCTGGTCTTGCCGAGCGCCTCGGCGACTTCTGCATGCGACAGACCCAACTCGATACGCGCGATGATCGCCTCACGGTCTTCGGGACGCAGCCGTTCCATCGCGCCCTCGTAGCGGGCAAAGACCTCACGCCCCATGGCCTCCTCCAGCGGTGAGGCCGTCGTGGCCGCGATAGCGTCGTCGAGCGCCTCGGACGGGCCGCGCCGCTGCTGCGTGCGGGCGATATCCCTGATGCAGTTCCAGAGCGTTGTCCAGACGTAGTCGCGAAACGCGCCGGCGTGTCGGGGTTCGAAGGCGGGCAGGCGCTGGAAGACTCTGATCAGGGTCTCCTGGACGAGGTCCTGGGATTCCAGGGCACCGCGCGCGGCCGCCGGCAGCCGGCCGTGTGCCCATCGGCGAAGTCGAGCGCCGTATCGATCGAAGAGTGCGGCAGTTGCCGCCTGATCGCCAGAGCGGGCCCGTAGAACGAGATCGATTGTGGACTCGGCGTTTTCGGACGGACCGATCGTGTCGACGAGAGGCCGTTGGCGACGGGCGTCGGCTTCTTCCATGGGGCGAAGGCCGTACGGGACAGCGCTGGCCGTGCCAATCATACATACATGCCGTTTCTTGGGTTGCCGCCGCCAAACCGCTCACTTGGGCGGGTTCTACCTTGTAATAACGACGGCGAACCGGGAATCGAACGGCACCTTCGAATATCCAGCGTCGGTTCTCATTTCTTCCTCCCGATCGGTCAAGTGTTCAGTTTGCCCTCGCGAAGCGTTTGTCCTTGGTGAGACCAGCGAGGCTTCGCCTCAGACGGCCGAGCATGTGGGGCGGCTTTGGCTCCGCCTCGCTGGTTGCAATGTTGGTTTTGCCCGCCTCCGGCGGGCGGACGTCTTGAAGGCCATGAGAAAACTGCGCAAAAGCAAAGACTCCCGGCCTTCAAGACGTCTAGCGTTCAGCGAATCGGGAGGCATCATGTCAGTCGCTTGTCGCCAGCACGATCCAAGGCCCGCATCCAACGGACGGCGGCCGTCGCCGAGCGAAGGGCCCGCTCTGCGGATAGTTCCCAAGGCTGAGCTCAACTTCGACCGGTACACGGGCGAGGTGACAAAAGCCGTTGCGTTCGTGGCCAAAACCTTCCGGTTGTCCGCGGGCGAGGCCGAGGAACTCGAGTCGGACGTGTGGGTCAGACTCCTGGACCGCGAGGCGCGGGTCCTGCGCAGCTTCCGGGGGCGAGCCCGGATTGGCACCTATCTGGTGAAGATCGCGCGCAACTTGCTGCTCGATCGGCGCAACAAGGAATGGGGTCGCTGGCGGCCGTCGGCCGCCGCACGCCGTACCGGCGCGGTGGGCGAGGCCCTGGATCGGCTGTTGTCGCGCGACGGATGGTCGCTCGACGCGGCCGAGCAATCGCTCAAGTGCGCCGGCATGGTGCCGAAAGGCGTTTCGCTGAACTCGCTCGCCGCGGTCCTGCCAGTCCGCCAGACGCGGACGTTTGTCGACGTGGACGTGCTGAAGTCGATCGCCTCGAACGTTCAGGAACAGCCCGGGTCGTGCAGCCTGGAGCGCGTGCGAGCGGCAGGCAGCCTCCAGAGGGCGCTCGACAGCGCGCTCGGGACGCTTTCGGCCGCCGATCGCCAATTACTAGCGTGGCGCTTCGTCGACGGCCTCACCATCGCCGCGATCGCGCCCCTCGTGCGGGTGGAAGCCAGGACGTTGTACCGACGTTTCGAGAAGCTCCTGTTTCAGCTTCGGCATCAGATGGAAGCAGCGGGTGTGGATTCCGCAACCGTCAGATCAATGCTGTCCGAAACCATGCACGGCCTGGAGTGCGATCTGCGCGTTCCTCGGTCGATGGCGACACGCTTCGAGCGCAAACTGGCGTAAGCATATCCGGCGGCAGTCTTCCGCCTGAAGGCGGAAGCCACAATGAGCCTGAAGGCCGCATGGTGTATCGATGGACCATGTGGCTTCCGGCTTTAGCCGGAAGATCAGCCGTCCGCTGGGATCTTCCGCCTGAAGGCGGAAGCCACCGAGCATAAGGCGGAACCCACAATATAGCTTCAGTCTGGTACCAGCCGGTGTAGCGCGTCCGGGCGTCACCACCCTGCACTACAAGGACAACACCGAGGGCACACTCAGGTACAGTTCAACGACTGGTACGGCATCCTGGACCGCGGTGGACTGCAGGGACATCTACCATGTTCCAGGGGCGTATCCAGTTCGGGTTCTGGGTTGAGTCAATATGTCGCGCCTACGGACCAAACTGTGCCCCGGTCAGGGTGGGGCGATGAACCGCGGGAAAGGCGAAGGATCAAATGGGAACGACAGGACGTGAACGCGTATGGAGGGCAGCGGGCGTTGCGGCACTGCTCGCGGCAGCGGCCGCCTGTGCGGCGGCGCCGCGTCAGCGGCCGCTCCCAACAACTCGGATTGAGAGTGGCCCAGGCACGCTTGCCGAAGCGCGCAAGTTTCTCGAAGGCCGATGGGCCCTGGAGTCCTTCGAAGTGCATCCACCTGGCAAGCCGCCGATCACCCTCAAGGGCTCCGGGGTGCTGAACTACGACGACTTCGGCAACATGCGCATGGAGATCCGCGCCGACGAAGCCTCGTCGGATCTGCTTCGGGCTGCGGGGATCAACATTACCGACGGCGTCATCTCGAGCGACGGCCGCACGGTGATCGATCTGCCGAACCGCACCCTCACGTATTTCGTCGAAGGCCAACGTTCCTCGATGGCCACTGGCGGAGGGCCGCTCGCTCTCAATCGCCCGCGGCACTGGGAAGTGACGGCCGACACACTCACGCTGACCACGAAGGACGACAGCGGCGCGGCGCTGTCGATCAGCCGGTGGAAGAGAAGCCCGTAAACCGAGGAGGACAAGCCGTGACCACTGCGAGAATCGTGATGACCGTACTGCTCCTGGGCGCCCCCGTCTGGGTCGCGGCGCAGGCAACCAGCCCCGCGACCGGTGCGCCGGAAACCTTCAGCGCCACGGCACAGGCGAAGAATGCCTCGGGCGGCGTCTCGGGCACGCTTGAAGTTCGCGTCAGACGCTACACCCCGGACTTCGATCGTAAAACCGTGGAAGAGGCGCTCCGTCTGGGTGGGTACCCGCGGTTTGTCACTGCCCTGCGCAATGCGCCCGAGGTCGGGCAGCTCGTGCTCGGTGGAGGCCAGCCGTACGTGATCCGGTATGCGCGCGAGAAAGTCGAGTCCGGCGGCCGAACGATTGTGGTGGTCACCGACCGGCCCGTGTTCTTTCTCGGCTCCTCGCGGCCCGACGCCAAGCCGCGCGAAGGCTACGAAGTGGCCGTGCTCGAGATTCGGCTGGACGACAAGGGACCGGGACGCGGGACGATGGCGGCTGCCGCGCGCGTGCGACCCGACGGCGACGGCGGCGTCCGGCTCGACAACTATGCCGAGACGCCCATTGAGCTGACCAACGTCACGCGAAAACCGTCGTAGCGGCAATCCTGAGTTGTAGAACGACTCAGGAGGTCCACAGGAGCGCTAATTTGCGCGCCGTGGCATCGTTTGTCGCCACCAAAAGACGATCGACCGAGACGTTGCTCTACAATGGCCTGAAGTCGGCGAACGTACTCGCTGTTCACGGCTCCCCCCTTCAGGACGATCGATGCCGGAACCGCGTGACCCTCGCTCCATCATCGAAGCGGCGGAACAGGCTGCGGCTGCTGGCAACTACGCCGCGGCCGAGGAGCTCTTGCGCGAGGCTGCCCTCCTGCAAGAGTCAAGTCTCGGCCTGCTCCATCCAGACCTCGCCAACACGCTGAACAACCTCGGCGTCGTGTGCGAACGCACTGACAATCCGGTCGATGCGGAAGACTGTTTTCGGCGAGCCTTTGCCATCGCCACCGCGGTGCTGCCGCAAGACCATCCCTTTGTGTCCACGAGTCGAAAGAATCTTCGCGATTTCTGTGAAGCCCGGGGGATCCCGGTCGATGTGGCAACTTCGCCACCGGCAGTAAGGCGTTGAGGCACTCCACGCCGGAGACCCCCGCGGAACACCGGTCTGCCCGACAGACTTCGCCGCGCGAATCGCAGTTGCTCGCCGAGTCGCAAGACGAGGAGCTCGTGCAGAGCAGATCCTTCAGACCACTCGCGATTGGCACCTTGACCGCTGGTGCGATGCTGATCGTGATTCTCTTTGCGGCCCGCTCGTGGCTCAGTTCGAGTAAGCGACCTGAGTCCTCAACGGGGATCGCGATAGCCCCAACGCGAGAGACTCCTGCCCCGCCGCCCGCGCGCACTCCCCCGAACCGATCCCTTTACCCACAGCGCCGACGAAGATCGTTGAAAGCCGCGCCAATGGAGTGGGACGCCAGCCGAATCGCGGCAGCACCGACACCCGAACGACCAACGGTGGTCAAAGCGCGGCTCTGCGCCGAGCTCGAGGAATGGCGATGCGATCCTCCGGACCTTCCGGTCCCTCCCGGCTTGCTGTTCTTCTACACGCAGGTCAAGTCCAGCAGCCCCACCACCGTGACGCATCGGTGGTATCGGGGCAATCGCTTGTACCAATCTGTCGATATTCGCGTTCAAGCCAGCCCAAGCGGGTACCGCACCTACAGCCGCCACACGATGAACAGCGAAAGCGCAGGCAGCTGGCGAGTCGAGCTCAGGGCCGAGGACGGCACGGTGCTGCACGAAGAGCGTTTTTCTGTTCGCTGATCCGGTTCGCGACCGGCCATTCAGGGTTCGACTGAGGAATTCTTGCTTGTGAAGCTCGGCCCATTTAGCGCAACTTCGCCATCCACAACTCGTGCGGGCTCTCGTGGCAGAGCACGAAGACCACCTCGTCGCGTGGCGAGACGTCCATGGACATCAGAAAACGGTGCTCGAATGGACCAACCGGTCCATACGTCTTCGCTTCGCCCCCCGCGACACTGATGGACGTGAGCTCGCCGAACACTCGCGCGCTCGTCGGCCGCAGAAAGAAAAGACGGGTACCGTCCGCAGACCACGTCAGGCCGGTCAGACCGTTGTCGTTCTTCGGGGTGAGGGCCCGGCAGCGGCCGCTCGAGATCTCGCACACGACGACCTCCCCATCGCGGGATTCTCCGGCGATCCATCGACCGTCCCGCGAGAACCGCTGGTCGTACAGCGCAAAAGGCAGCGTGGTCTCCTGCCCGGTGTCGAGATCGCGCGCTCGCGAGTCCTGCAGGCTGCCCTGGTCAACCGCAGAATAGACGGCGAGGCGCCCGCGAGGGTCCACCTCGGCCGCAAACTGGCGCCTGAGAGACCAGGGGGCAATTTCTCGCGAGGCGCCACCTGAGACAGAAATGCTTCGAAACGTCTGCTTGGGACGCACCTGGTAGAAATAGAGCGTCTCGCCGTCGCTCCCCCACCTCGGCATGATGTTGAGCTCGCCGGCGCCGTCCGTGACGGGCATCAGGTTCGAGCCATCCGCGTTCATGACGAACAGATGCGTGTCGCCTCGCGAGTTCCTGCCCATGAGCGCAATGCGGCGGCCATCTGGTGAATATGCCGGGTACACGAGCGGCGTGCGTTTTTCGAGCAGCGTTCTCCGCGCGCCACTCTTCACGTCGTGAACGACCACCGTCCAGGTGCGCTTCACGTTTGCGAAGAGCAGCGTGCGGCCATCCGGCGAGACGACCGGATCGAGATCCTCACCGGGACCGGTCGTCAGCGCCTCGGGAACGCCGCCCGCGATGGGCACGCGCCACAGATTCAGACTGCCGGCACGCGCGGAGGGAAACACGAGGAACTGGCCATCAGGGGTCCACGCCGGAGCGCCGCCCTCTTCGAGGTCCGTCGTCAGCCGGCGAGGCGCGCCGCCCGCCGCAGGCATGATCCAGTAATCGCCGTACCGTCCTTGCTCGCCAAGGAAGACCGCGATCGACTTGCCGTCGGGCGAAAACGTCGGCCAGGCGTCGCCGAAGTAGGGAATGAACTTCTCGTTCGAGTCCCGGCAGTGGGACGACGTCGCTTCCATCCGCGTTCGCGATCAGGATTTGTTCGGAGCGCTCGAAGACCAGGCGTTGCCCGTCGGGCGAGAGCTCCGCGTTCCAGCCGTGCTCCACGATCCGGCGGGATTCGCCGCCGAGCGGCGCCACGGACCAGATGCCGCCGCCCCGCACCGAATAGATGATCCGGTCTCCGGACGCCGACCAGCGAGGGCGTACCGCGGGGAGATCCCCAAACGTGATCTGGATCGGGACCCCGCTCCCGAGCGTCTTCACCCAGACCTGCGGCGTCCCGGCCGCGTCGCTGACGAACGCCATCATCCGCCCATCCGGCGAGAGGCTGGGCCAACGGTGCGATCCCGCGAACGTCGAGACCAACTCGAGGCCCGCGACCGGGGTGTGGCCCTGGGCTCCATCCGGGCGGGATCGGCTCACGACGAGGTAGGCAATCGCCCCAATCACCAGCGCGGCCGCCGCCAGGGTGAGAGCGACAGTCAGGCGCGATCGTGGAGCTGAGGCTGGCTGGTCATTCTGAACCTGGGAGTCGGGATCCGGGCTTCGCGCGCCGATCCAGGCGTCGAGCTCGCGCTTGTACGCGAACACCGAGCCGAGCTCTTTGTGTTGGTGGCGGTGAACGGGCAGGCCCTCATCCTTCTCCCAGCGATGAAGCGTCCGCACGCTGCGATTGAGGTAGGTCGCAATCTCCTTCCAGGAATCCAGCCGGTCCTCCCGACGCGACGTTTCGGGTTCCGACAGTGAGCCAGAACGCGCTGGATCCATTGCAGGCTCCGGGGAGAGGCAATTGTAGGACCCGAATCGGTCGCGGACAAGGACGGGACGTGCCGTGACATTGTCGGTCATCGACCGGATGTCAGTCCTTGTCGCTTGCGGGCCGTGTACCTCGCTTCTAGTCTCACCGCCAGGGAGCGACTCACATGAACTTCAAGCATCGTGCCGCCGTTGTCGTTGGATGTGCGTCTCTGTTCCTCATGGCCGGCCGCCATGACGGGGCCATCGGACAGGAGGCGGGCATCGACCTCATCGGGCAGGACGTCTCGCTGGATTGCGATCCCACCCTGTCCGAGAAGTGCGCCAGGAAGCGCCTTCAGGAGGGCCGGCGGCTCTTCGACGTGGAGACGTTCGGGGGCAATGGCCGCACCTGCCGCACGTGCCACAGCAAGAAGACCGGCACGTTCACGCCGGAGGAGGCCCTCCTGCGCCTGGCCCTCGACCCGAGCGACCCGCTCTTCCTTCACGATGGTCTCGACGATGGCGTCGAGGGAACGAGCCGGATCACCGAACACGCGACGGTCCGGATCGAGATCCCGCTGCCTCCGGGCGTGGTTCTCGCTGGACGACCCGACCCGCCGGAGCGTGATCCTCAACCGTGGAACGCCGACGACGATGAATACGCCGGCGCTGGATCCGCAGCTGATGTACGACACCCGCGAGCCGAATTTGCTGCAACAGGCGTTCAACGCGATCGCGGGTCATGCGCAACACACCCGGCAACCCACCGCGCTCGAGCTGGAGCTCATCAAGGAGTTCCAGCAGACGGATGCGCGCTTCTTCTCCTCGGAGGCGCTGAGAGCCTTCGCGAACGGCGGTCCCCCGCCGCAGCTCCCGCCTGGGACGACGGACTCCGAACGGCGCGGGCGTGCGATGTTCGACAACGTGCCGTTCGATCGGCGTCTCGACGAGAGGGATTTGCAACTCGTGTCACTCCGGACCGATGCTGAACCGGGCCGCGGCCGGCAATCCGTTCGGGTTACCTCCCGGCGGTCTTCGCGCCGGCATCGGCGTCTCGGAGCGGAATCTCATCGGCAACCCGCTCTACTCGTTCGTCGTCACGAATCAGGATGGCAGCGTTGTCGTGGTCCGCGACACGCCCGACCCGGGCGCCATGCTGAACAATCCACCCCCGAGCGCGCCGCCCGGCGTGCCGACGCCGCCGAGGTCGTTCTTCGCGAACTTCTTCAAGATCCTGCCGCTGTGGGGCGTCAGGGACACGGCGCCGTACTTCCACGACAACTCCGCGAAGACGCTCGAGGACGTCGCGGAGCATTACGCGTTCTTCTTCTTCAACAGTCCAAGCACGCCGGGGTTCGTGTTTACGGCGCAGGATCAGGCGGACATGGTGGCGTTTTTGAAGCTGCTCCCTTGACCATGAGGCGATTCGTTCGCTGAACGTCACGGACCTTTGGTGCTACGATCCCGCACGACCCGACACCTCACCATCGCGGTTGATGGCGAAGGCTGACGTTGGTCTCCGGGCGGATCACCGAAGAGGTCAGGATGCTGAACGATCGTGAGCGACGGCTGCTCGAATTCTTGCACGCGCGCGTTGGCGACGTCCCTCTCCAGGCTGCGGCTGATGCGATCGGACTCCCCCTCTACCAGGCCCGCAACCTCGTATTGCAACTCCGGAACGCCGGGCTCGTCATCACCCCACATCTCGCTGGCGTCCAGATCTCAAAACTCGGCCTGCAGGCCCTCAAGCCCACTACTGCTGGCGGGTTTCGGTGGATCGTCCGAACGGGTGACTCCGGCGGTTGGCAATTGGTCGACCCCCGCCCCGAATCGGTTGAAGCAATCCGCCAGGCACTAGGGGAAGCCAACTCATTGATGAACATGGCGACCGGTCCAGGCGAACCGGGTACAACGACGGCGATGCGATTCGTTTGCAATTGGAGACCGACCTGCAGATCGCATTGGCGAGGGAGTCCCGAAGCACGTAGCCTGAACGTCGCAACACGACGAGACGAACGTTGACGCGCGTCGGTCGCGGTAACTGATCGTGATGCAGGCGCTTAGTAAGTGGCGGGGTGTCTGGGACGAGTTTCGCAACTGGCGCACAGGAGATGCCCATGACGAGAGTGTGTGTTGGCCTCTTCGCAATCGGTCTGGCGCTGGTGTCGATTGTTCCGGCGGCCGCGCAGGGCGCGACGCCCAACCCTAACCCGCAGCCCACCTGCAAGGGGTGCCCGGCGACCTACATCCCCGACGACGAGCTCGACGCCTACCTGAAGCGGGCGATGGCCAACCGCATCATCGACCAGCAGGTGCGCTCGGTGGACATCGGCAAGTCGAACGTCGCCATCGGCATGGTGCATCGCACGAAGATCTCCACGCCGGGCGAGGTGGCCGAGCACGACCTCGTTAGCGAGGTCTACCACGTGATCAGCGGATCGGCGACACTGGTCACCGGGCCGGACATCGAGGGCATGGAGCGCCGGCCGGCCACCAACACCAACGTCCGGCTGCTCAACGGCCCCGGCCACAACGGCAAGTCGATTCGCAACGGCGTCAGCCACCAGCTGAAGGCCGGCGACGTGATCGTGATCCCCGCCGGCACCGGCCACTGGTTCACGAAGATCGACGATCACATCACCTACCTGATGATTCGCGTCGATCCCGACAAGGCGACGCCGCTCAAGGACGAGGCCGCGTCGAAGGCCGACCTGGCCGGAAGGAAGTAACGAGTCCGGGAGGATGCGATGACGAGAGCGTTGCTCGCAGGGATCTTCGCGGTCGCGCTGTCGCAGGCGCCGGCGGCGGATCTGCGGATCTACGTCGTGGACGTCGAGGGCGGCAACGCCACGCTCTTTGTGACGCCAGCAGGAGAGTCGGTCCTGATCGACACCGGCAACGGCGGCCAGGCGGCGGTGCGGGACGCGGACCGGATCATGGCGGCCGCGAAGGACGCGGGGCTGACACGGATCGACCACCTGATCACCACGCACTGGCACGGCGATCACTTCGGCGCCATGTCGGAGCTGGCCACGCGCATCCCGATTGCGCATTTCATCGACCACGGTCCCACCGTGCAGCCGCAGCCCGCATCGACCGCGTTCCTCGAGGGGCCGTATCCGGCGTTGTACGGCAAGGCGAAGCACACCGTGGTCAAGCCGGGCGATCGCATCCCGATGGCGGGGCTGGACTGGCGGATTGTGACCTCGGCGGGCCAGGTGCTGTCATCGCCGCTGCCCGGGGCCGGCGGGCGCAATCCCTACTGCGCGGCCTTCAAGCCGCAGGACGACGACACGACCGAGAACGCCCAGTCGGTGGGCAGCATCGTCACCTTCGGCCGCTTCCGGGTGGCGCACCTCGGCGACCTGACGTGGAACAAGGAGCATGCGAGCTGATGTGCCCCGAGAACCGCATCGGCACGGTGGACCTCAACATCGTGTCGCACCACGGCCAGCCGGTATCGAACGCCGAAGTGCTGGTGCACGCCATCCGGGCGCGCGCCGCCATCATGAACAACGGCACGCGCAAGGGCGGCCAGCCGGCGGCGATGCGGATCATTCACTCCGCGCCGGGTCTCGAAGACCTGTGGCAGATGCACTTCTCGCTGCTGAGCGGGCAGGAATACACGGTGCCGGGCCTCTTCATCGCCAACACGGTCGACGATCAACCGGCGTCGATGCCTGTCGACGCGCTGACGCTGCCGACCGGCTCCAGCGGGCCGCCGGCGCCGGTACACAACGGCCCGGCGTTCTGGATTGCGGTGTCGGCGAGAGAGGACGGCACGTTCCGCGTCACCAATGCGCGGAACGGATTCAACAAGACCTACGCGAAGTAGGTGTCTCGATTGCTGGAACGAAACTGGG
>CAVTGK010000068.1:0-33078 GCA_963734095.1 uncultured Acidobacteriota bacterium
CGTTGAAACCGTTCCAGTTGTGTCAGGCTGCTGGCGAGCGTCTCGACCAATCCATCGCCGAAGACCTGATCAACAGGATCCTTGGTCACGTTCGCGAAGGGCACGATCGCGATCAGCCGCACCGGCGACGCCGGTGGCGCGACGGTGGCGTTCTGCTCGCCAGTGCTCAGTCGCACGATCACGGTGACCGTTCCAACGACGGCGAGGACCGCCGCCACGACCACCCATCGCAGCGAACGATTGCGGACAGGTGGCGTCAGCTGCGCGGACGATCGCGTGGCGGAGACGCTGTCGCGCAAATCGTGGAGATCGCGCGCAAGGTCGTGGGTCGATGCGTACCGGCGTTCGCGGTTCTTCGACAGACAGCGCTCGACGAGCGTCACGACCGGTGTGGGTACGCCCGGATTCAGCGCGATCAGCGGCTCGGGATCGTCATCGATGATGGCCGCCAGGGTTTGCACGGACGTCGGTTTCTGGAACGCCCGCTTGCCGGAGAGCATTTCGTAGATCACGGCGCCCAACGCGAACTGGTCCGCACGTCCGTCAACGCTCGGGCCCACAACCTGCTCTGGCGCCATATAGCCGGCACTGCCGAGGACGACGTGCTCGGCGGTCAGAACATCCTTGGCGGCAGTCGCTTCGTCGGGGCCGGCGCTGCCCGGTGTCAGTTTGCCCAGGCCGAAATCGACGATCTTCGCGCGGCCGTCGGCGGTGAACATGATGTTCTGCGGTTTGAGGTCGCGATGGACCACCCCTGCTGCGTGCGCGGCCGCCAGGCCGTCGGCCACCTGGCACGCGATCTCGAGGACCTCGCGGGTCTTCAGACGCCTGGCCCCCAAGCGCTGCCAGAGAGATTCACCGTCGACGAGTTCCATGACGATGTACGGATGCCCGTGGTTGTCGCCGACGTCGTACACGGTCACGATGTTGGGGTGATTGAGCGACGAGGTGAGCTGGGCTTCGCGCGCGATGCGCTCGCGCGCGGCACGGTCAGCCGTGAAGTCGCGCGCGAGAAACTTGACCGCGACGATTCGGCCGAGACGAGTATCGCGGGCGCGATAGACCTCGCCCATGCCGCCCGCTCCCAGCGGACCGAGGACCTCGTAGACGCCAATGCGGCTACCGGGCTCATACGACATCGCGCCCGCCGAGCATACACTTGCTTTCATTCCTCCGCGTCGGCTGCATCACCCTTCCCTCAGGGCCGTCGTGGGATCCAGTCCCGCCGCGCGCCGCGCCGGCAGCCAGGACGACACGATGGCTATGACGAAGAACAGCACGCCCATCGCGGCGAACGTCAGCGGGTCCGTGGGCCTGACACCGACCAGCATCGTCGTCATCGCACGGGTGAGGGCGACCGCGGCAACGAGGCCCAGGAGCACGCCCGCCGCGCTCAACCGCAAGCCGTGGCCGACCACGAGGCGAAGGATCTGGCCGGGCGCCGCACCAACCGCCATGCGGACGCCGATTTCCGCCGTGCGCTGGCGCACGACCGTCGAAAGGACGCCGTACAGTCCAACCGCCACCAGCAGCGCCGCCATCACGGCGAACACGCCGATCAGCATGAGCGAGAATCGCGTGCTGGCCTGTGCCTGCAGGACGAGCGCGTCCATCGGCCGCAGATCCGTGATCAGGTACTGCGGATTGACCTCCGCGACCGCCGCGCGAACCGCTCCTGCGATCTGCGCGGGATCGCCGCCCGTGCGAACGGCCCACCGGTTGGCGGCGCCAAACCCGAGGAAGCCGTCGGCGAAATAGACCTGCTCGCGTCCCGGCTCGGCGAGCGACGTCACACGCTGATGCCGGACGACCCCGATGATCTCGACCCACTCGGGCTCGGGCGTGCGAATGCGAATCAGAATGCGCTTGCCGACGGCCGGCTCATTCGGAAACGCCTTCGCGGCTAGCGCCGTGTCGACCACCACGACGTTGCGTTTCGGATTGTTGTCAGCCTCGGTGAATGTCCTCCCCGCCACCAGCGGCGTGCGCATCGTTTCGAAGTAGCCCGGGCGAACGACCTGCCAGTCCACGGCCTGAAACTTCGAAGTGTCGGTCAGCGCGTCTTCCAGTCCCCACCTGATGGTGCTGAAGCCACCGCCGAGCGGAAACGGGAACGACGCCGTGACGCTCTGCACGCCTGGAATCGCGCGCAGCCGCTCCTCGAGCTGGCGCCCCCTCGCCGCGCCTTGCTCGTTGTGTCACCGGACCGCCGCCGAGCAGTTGAAAGGTCAGGAGGCCGCGCGGATCGTAGCCGGGGTCGATCCGCTGCAGCTCGAGAAAGCTGCGAATCATCAGACCCGATCCGACCAGAAGCACGAAACAGAGCGCGACCTCGATCACGACAACCGCGTTTCTGAACAGGCGGCCGCCGCCGCGCAAGCCCGACGTGCGGGCCGCGCCACCCAGCGCGTTCACCAGATCCATCCGGAATGCGCTCCAGGCCGGCACCATGCCGAACAGAAACGCGGCCGCGAGGGCGATGGCCAGCGTGAACAGCAACACGATGGGATCGATGCGTATCGTCTCGAGCCGCGGAAGGTTCGCGGGAGCAATCGACAAGAGCTCTCGAATGCCGATCCATGCGAGGGCGACGCCGCCGGCGGCGCCGAGCGCGGTGAGCACAACCGCCTCCGCCAGCATCTGCCGAATGACGCGTCCGCGGCCGGCGCCGAGCGCCGCGCGTACCGCGAGCTCCGGCTGCCTGAGCGACGAGCGCACGAGGAGCAGGTTCGCCACGTTCGCGCACGCGATGAGCAACAGGAAGATCACCGCGCCCATCAGCGCCAGGATCGCCGGCCGCACTTCCTCGACGAGGGTCTTGTGCATCGGCTCGAGCCGGGCGTGGAAACCGGAGCCCTTGGACACCGGAAACTGCTCGCGAATGTGGGCCGAGACCGCGTCGGCCTCCTCCTGCGCGCGCGCGAGCGCGACGCCGGGCTTCAACCGGCCGACGGGCCGCAGACCGAAGGTGTTTCTGTTGGCGTTGTTGTAGTTGAGACGGTTGGCGATCCAGAAGTCCGGCCGCTGCTCCACGTTCGTCGCCGGGCGGAAAGAGCAATTCGAACCCGGGCGCGAGTACGCCAACAATCTCCGGGCGCGGGCCGGCGGGAATACGCTGACCGAGCACCGCTGGATCCCCGCCGTACCGCCGCTGCCAGTATTCATGACTCAGGATGGCCACGACAGGCAGCGGCGGCGGCCCTGGCGCGGCGGGTGCGCCGCCTGCTTGAGGATTCTGCGGCGCCGGCTGCGGTACGCCGTCTGGCCTCTTCGAAGTCGCGGCCGAGCGCGACCGACGCGCCCATCACACGGAAGAAGTTGACGGTGACCTGCGCGAAGCGCACCTGTTCGGGCGTGCCATCGAGACCAGGCAGCACCTGCCGGCCGGTCCGAAACGCCGCCATGTCTTCGAACGACCCCTTCGATCCCTCACGGATGTCGACGAAGTTTTCGTTCGAGAGCGGCATCCCCAGACTGTTGCGCACGAGCAGGTCCATGTACATGACCACGAGGCGATCGGGGTCCTTGTATGGCAACGGACGGAGCAGGACGCTGTTGGTCACGGTGAAGATCGCCGTGCTGGCGCCAATGCCCAGCGCGATCGTCAGCGCGGCCGCGACGGTGAAGACGGGACTCCGGCGCAGGGTACGGGCGGCAAAGACCAGATCGCGGAAGAGCATGGCTAACGGTATATGGTGAGCGTGTCGGCTTCAACCCGCTCTTGCTTCGCCGCTACGGCGCGACCGAATGCGGATTCGTTCGTCGACGTGAACAGAAGGTCGCCCTTTGGCGACCAAGAATGGGGCAGAGGAGCGCTATGCTACTGGCCATCCGCAGCCAGGCCGGCGGCGCCAGTAGCGCGGCGTCAGCTTGTCAGCATCCCCGAATGTAAGAGGAGCGAACATGCCGACACGCAGAGTCCAACGCGCTCTGGCCTGCCTGGTCGCAGTATCGGCACTTGGTACCGCGCTTGCTGCCGCACAGGCCCCTCTCGCCGCTCGAAGCCTCGACCGGCTGAGGGGCCGCATCGAGACGGCGCTGCCGGCCGCCCAGGGCGTGGTCGGCGTGTCAATCAAGCACCTCGAGAGCGGCGTCTCGCTGGCTGTCAACGGCGACGAGCCGTTTCCGATGGCGAGCACATTCAAGCTGCCGGTGCTGGTCGAACTCCACGCGATGGCGAAAGCTGGCGGGCTGCGGTGGGACGCCGAGGTGTCGGTCACATCGAAAGATCAGCACCTCGGCAGCGGCGACATCACGCCGCTCTACGATCCGCCCGGAGTAACGCTGTCAATGCGCAACCTGGCAAACCTGATGATGATCATCAGCGACAATTCGGCCGCCGACATCTGCCTGGCCAAAGCCGGCGCCACTGCCGTCAATCGCCGCATGCGGGGCCTGGGCATCGAGGGGATTCGCGTGGATCGCTCGTGCCAGGAGCTGATTCTCGACTTCCAGGGGCGCGACACGGCAAAGCTGAAGGACCTGGCGCGCGATGATTTGCGCGAAGCGCTGCGACGCGATCCGCAGCGTCCGAGCATCGAGGCACGGTTCGCCGCCGACGATCGCGTGGCCGCCGACCCGCGCGACAACGCCACGCCCAACGCGATGGTCGCGCTGCTCGAC
Source organism: uncultured Acidobacteriota bacterium (assembly GCA_963734095.1). Classification (GTDB taxonomy): domain Bacteria; phylum Acidobacteriota; class Vicinamibacteria; order Vicinamibacterales; family UBA2999; genus JACCSI01. The sequence goes on from CAVTGK010000068.1 coordinate 4,624, forward strand.
GCGATCTGGCACGGCGCCGCCGTCGATCGCAATGCGTCGGACGCCGTGCTCGACTTGCTGAAGCGCTGCCAGACTGGGACCGGCCGGCTTCGCGGCCTGCTGCCAGCCTCGACCGACGTCGCGCACAAGACCGGGACGCTCGGGGGCGTCGTCAACGACGTCGGCATCATCTACCTGCCCGACGGCGCGGGCCACGTGGCCATCGCGGTGATGAGCAAGCGCACGCGAGCGAGCGTGGAAGACGTCGAGCGCACCATCGCACACGTCGCGCGATACGCTTACGACTATTTCCTGTTCACCGCCGATCGCCCGTCCGCGTCTCAGAGATGAGCGTCGTGATTGCAGCGTAGACTTGAGATCACGAGCCATGTTCCTCAAGCATATACTTGAATTGCCTCGCCCACGCGTCGTACCTCGTTGGTGACCCGTCGAGCGCAACCGCGGCAATCGTCGACCCGCAGCGTGACATCGATCGCTACGTCGCCGATGCGGCGGAGCTCGGGCTGCAGATCCGTCACGTCTTTCTGACCCACTTCCACGCCGATTTCGTGGCGGGACACCTCGAGCTTCGCGATCGCACCGGCGCCGCCATTTACCTGGGCGCCAGCGCGAAGGCGGAGTATGCATTCACGCCGATGGCCGACGGCGCCAGTCTGGAGTTCGGCCGGGTCCGCCTGACGGTGCTCGAGACGCCGGGGCACACGATTGAATCGATTTCCATCCTCGTGTTCGATCTCGATCGCGACGCCGTGCGGCCGCAGGCGATCCTGACCGGCGACACGTTGTTCATCGGCGATGTGGGCCGACCCGACCTGCGCGCATCGCTCGGATGGTCGGCCGATCAACTCGGAAAGCATCTTTACCGATCGCTGCACGACAAGCTGTTGCCGCTGCCCGACGAGACGCTGGTCTACCCCGCGCACGGCGCCGGCTCGCTCTGCGGCAAGCAGTTGAGCAAGGAAACGGTGTCGACGCTCGGCGAGCAGCGCCGTGTCAACTACGCGCTGCAGCCGATGAGCGAGAGCGACTTCGTGTCTCTCGTCACCGCCGATCAGCCGGATGCGCCCTCGTATTTCACCTACGACGCGGTGCTCAATACCAAGGAGCGGCGGACACTCGATGCGGTGCTGGAGGATCAGCTGAAGCCGCTCAGCGCGGACGTGGTGTTGGCACTGCAGTCGAAGGGGGCGCAGGTGCTGGATGTCCGCGACCCGGCCGAGTACGCGAGAGCGCATCTGGTCGGCAGCCTGAACATCGCCCTCAACGGCAACTACGCCACCTGGGCCGGCACGATCCTCGACAAAGACAAGCCGATCGTGATCGTCGCGGAGCCGTCGCGCGAAGCCGAGGCAGCCATGCGGCTGGGACGCATCGGCTTCGATAGCGTCGTCGGCTACCTTCAAGATGGCATCACGGCACTCGAAGCAGCGCCCGAGTTGATGACTGGCACCGATCGCCGGAGGCCCGCCGAGGTTCATGAGCTGCTCGCATCGCCGGCGCCGCCGCTCGTGCTCGACGTCCGCAATCCGAAGGAACTGACGCAGGGACGGATCGAAGGCAGTGTCAACATCCCGTTGAACCACCTGCGTGAGCGGATGCACGAGCTGCCGCACGACCGCCCCGTGCTCGTGCACTGCGCCGGCGGCTACCGATCCTCGATCGCAGCTGGAATGCTGCAGCAGCAGGGGATCGAAGTGATCGAGCTGGCCGGGGGGCTCGCGGCCTGGCAGGCAGCCGGCGTGGGCTAACGTGCACTCAGGGACCAGCTAACACGCCGCTGAGGCGCTCACAACTTACCTCTTGGAGCCCGGACCGTACAGCGCACGTCCGGCGCGGGCGCCGGTGTGCTGCCCATTCCTGACCGTGACGACACCGTTGACGATCACGGTGTCGATTCCAATCGGGTACTGATGCGGCTTTTCGAAGGTCGCGGTGTCGGCGACCGTGTTCGGATCGAAAATCACCACGTCGCCAAGGAACCCTTCCTTCAGTGTCCCTCGCTCCGCGATCTTCAATTGCGACGCCGCCAGGCTCGTCATCTTGCGAATCGCCTCGGGCAGTGTCAGCACCTTCTCGTCGCGAACATAGCGGCCGAGGATGCGAGGGAACGTGCCGTACGATCGCGGATGCGGCTGACCGCGCCCGAGCTCGCCCTCCGGCTTGATCGCAGCCGCATCGGTGCCAACGCTGACCCACGGAAACTGCATCGCCGTCTTCACGTCGTCCTCGGACATCATGTGATACAGCGCGCCGACGCGGCCTTCGTTTTCGGTCAGCAGCGCGAACAGGGTGTCCCAGTTATCCTGCTTTCGCTCAGCGGCGATCTGCGAGAGCCGCTTGCCCACGATCGACTGATCCTTGTCGGCGGGAACGGAGGCAATCTGGACGCCGTCGAAGGTGGCGCCGGCCAGCAGGTTTTCCACTTCGGTATTCGCCTCGATGTCGCGGCGCATCCTCGCGCGCTCGGCCGGATTCGCGAGGCGCGTCAGCATGGCCTCACGACCGCCTTCCTGCGCCCAGCCCGGCAGGGTCGCTTGCAGCCCCGTCCCGCCGGCGGTGTACGGGTATTGACAGGCGGTCACGTTGACGACCGCGGGCTTGTGCCTGCTCCATCAGCTGCCGGATCTCGTTCATCTGTCCCCAGTTCGCTTTCGCCGCGATCTTCAGGTGATAGATGACGACCGGGAGGCCGGCCTGTTCGCCAATCTGGATCGCCTCGGCGATCGCTTCCTTGACGCGGAAAGCTCTCGCCGCGCACGTGCGAAATGTAGATCCCGCCGTACTTGGCCGCCACCTTGGCGAGCGCAACGAGCTCGTCGGTGGTGGTGTAGGACGCGGGCGGATAGATGAGCGCCGTGGCGAAGCCGAACGATCCCTGCTGCATCGCACGCTCGAGAATGTCCTGCGCGCGTTTCAGCTCATCTGCGGTCGCGGCACGATTCGCCATCCCCATCACTTGCTCGCGGAGCATCGCAACGGGGGCAAAGGACCCGAGATTGATCGACGTGCCCTGGCGCTCGAGCGCGCGCAGGTAGCCATCGAAACCGGTCCAGTCGAATTTCAGGTTGAAGCGTCGTATTGCGGGATCCTCGACATTGTCTTTGGTCCACAGCGCCGGCGTGCCCCCTTCGCCGATGATCTCCGTGGTGATGCCCTGACGAATGTGGCTCTCTCCGTTTCCGTCGGCCAGCAGGGTCGTGCCGGACTGTCCGTGGACGTCGATAAAGCCGGGCGCCACCACGCGACCGCGCGCGTCGATCTCTTCCCGGCCGCGACCCGACACGGTGCCGATCGCGGCAATCCGGCCGTCGCGCAGCGCGAGATCGACGCGACGTGGCGGCGCGCCGGTGCCGTCGATGAGATCGCCATTCCTGATGATGACGTCGTAATTGGGGGCGCAGGCGACCGTGGCGAGGAGACAAAACGCTGGGAAGAGAAGGGATTTCACGAGTGAGAGTCTACGCCCGCGGCGACCCCCTCCCTACCGAAGACTGACCACGCCGTCGATTGGCTGATCGCCGAAGTGCCCCGCCCCCGGTGCGCTGCCGCTGATGCGAAACCCTCCGGTAATTGGCGTCAGAATGGGGGTCAGATCAGTGAAGGACTGAGATGCGAAATCGGGAGCCGCGGTTAACCGTTCGTGCCCTGCGCCCGTTGATATCGGGGCTCTTGACGTTGGGCTACGATCCGGTCCCGTTCCTCCAGGCACAGGGCATCGATAGTGAAATGCTGCTCGATCCCGACGCGACTGTGCCGATGAGCGCATGTGTCGGGCTCCTCGCCGACGGTGTGCGGGCAACTGGCGACGACAATCTCGGTTTGCGCGTTGCGGAACATGCCGAGCTCGGCTCGTTCGACGTCCACTTTTACGCGATGGTCTCGAGCCCGACACTGGGTGCCGCGTTCGAGCGTGTCTGTCGCTATCAGCGTTTGATCCACGAGACCTCACACGTCCGACTCGAGAAGTCAGGCGATCGGGCCGTGTTGTCGCATCGCCTGGCCGGTGGCATGGCGGCACCCCGCCAGACGGCCGAGTTGCTCCTTGCGGCGTGGGTGCGCGCTGGCCGCGTTGCCACTCGCACGAAGTGGAGTCCCGCTGAGGTGCGATTCGCCCATCGCGCACCACGGGATGCGCGCGACCACGAGCGCTTCTTCGGTGCTCCACTGCGGTTTGCGACCGGCGAGAATGCCCTCGTACTACCGGCGGCGCTTCTCGACCTGCCCTGTCGTCGCACCGATCCTTCGCTGCTGTCGCTTCTCGATCGATACGCTGCAGACCGGCTCGGCGAGCCGCGGGCGGCGACATTCGCCGACCGTGCCCGCGCGGCCCTGTCCGAGGACCTGCAGGCGGGGAACGTTACGGCTCACGGCTTGGCCGCGCGCCTCAAGGTCAGCGTCCGGACGCTCCACCGCACTCTCGCCGTTGAAGGAACGTCATACAGGCGGCTCCTCGATCAATTACGACTCGACACCGCCGAGCGCCATCTCATGGACGATCGCGTCTCAGTTGCGGAGGTCGCGTTCCTTCTGGGATTCTCGGAGCTCAGCGCTTTCCACCGTGCGTTCAAACGGTGGACGGGATCCACCCCTTCCGCCTTCCGCGCCGCGGCGCGCCTGCGTCATCGGCGTCCGGGGACTGTCCCTGTCATCGGGGGACAGCTTTTGCGCCGCTGATTGGCCTCGCCCCATTTGGCGCGGCGGGTCAATCGCATTGGCCGTCCGAGTCAATGCGTCACGACCTCGCCCGATTGACAATCGAGACAGCATGCGAATGACAAGAATCGAAAAACGGTTCGTCAACGAAATCGGGCACAGCCGCAACGTCGCTGAAGAAGCGGTGCGGCGTCTCCGCCACGTGCCGGTCCACCGCGGCTGGTCATACCTGGACGTCGGTTGCGGCAACGGCGCCGCCGCGCTGCTCGTTGCCGATACGTTCGGCGTCCGTGTGGTCGGCGTCGATGTCGACCCGCAGCAGATCGCGCTGGCGCGCACCGCGGCGGGCGATCGCACTGATGTCCTCTTCATGACAGCGGATGCGACCTGCCTGCCCTTCGAGGACGGACGGTTCGACATCGCCGCCACCAACAAGGCCACGCACCACGTGCCGCGATGGTCATCGGCGCTCGATGAGATGCGGCGAGTCCTCAAACCGAACGGTTATCTGGTGTACGCAGACCTCAAGGCACCCTCTTGGCTGGCGTGGGTCCTGAAGCCACTCGCAGGTCACGCCGGCGTCTTCACTGGAGCGGATCTCGACCGCTGCTTCGCGTCACTGCACCGGGTCCATGGACACACGGGATGGCTGCACTACGAAGCGATCTTGCAGAAGCCGTGAGTCTTCCGGGAGAGACAGCGGGCAACGCTCGGCTTGGACACTACTCCGTCGTCCGACTTTCGGCGCTGGCCGTGTTGATCGCCGGTACGGTGGCGGCGGGCCTTCTCTTGAACGAATGGATGGATCCGCTCACCGAGCTGCGCGGATGGGTGAATCGGGCAGGCAGCGCTGGACCGCTGCTGTTCGTCGTCTGCTTCCTTGCGCTGAACACTGTGGGCGTACCCCTCCCGGTGCTCGGAGCGGCGGCCGGAATCGCGTTCGATCCCGTCTCTGGAGCGGCGACCTCACTCGTGGCCATGACGATCACGGCGTGCACGCAGTTCCTCCTTGCGCGACACATCGTCGGAGAGCGGGTTCGGCAGCGGCTCGGCCACGCGCTGATGCGGGTGAACCAACTGGTCGAGCGGCGCGGCGTGATCGCCGTGGCGGGCGCGCGACTCCTGCCGGGGCCCTTCAGCGAATTCAACATGTTGGCCGGGCTCACTGCACTGAAGCTGCGGGACTTCACGATCGGTACGGTCATCGGCTGCGCCCCAAAGGCGCTCGCCTGGTCGGGCCTCGGTGCGCTTCTCTTCTAGTTGTCGTGCGTTCCTCGTCGATGTTCCGCCACGCGGCATTCCGCGTCGCCACTCGCGACCTCGCAGCCGTACGAGGTGTCGGTAATGAGCCTCTTTTAGTCATTTCGCAGCGACTCAATCGCATCCACGTTGCTCGCGCGGCGCGCGGGCACGTAGCTCGCCAGCATGCCGATCCCGATCATCATGATCGACATCGCAACGAACACCACGGGATCCAACGCGTCGACTTCGTAGAGCAGCGCATCCAGAAGGCGCGTCGACGCCAGCGCCGCCGCGACGACCCACGACGGTGCCGACCAGCACCACTTTCGCCCCCTGAGACACCACCATGCGCCGCACCGCGCCGGCGGTTGCGCCGAGCGCCATGCGCACGCCGATCTCCCGCGTCCGCTCGGCGACGACGTACGCGAGCACGCCGTACAACCCGACCGCCCCCAGAATCATCGCCAGCGCCGAGACGACGCCGAGCGTCAGCATGGTGAACGACAGCTGGACCATGGACCGCTGCGCCAGGAACTCCATGGTGAACTCGCGGTACACCGGCGCTTCGGGCGCCACCTGCCGCACGAGCTCGCGCACCTCGCGGCCAAGGCTCGCGGCCCGCGGCGACTTGACGACGTAGGCCGGCGAGCTCATCGCCCACGTGGTCGGTGTCGGTCCCGTCAGCGGAAAGTACACGATGGCCTCGCCGGCGTCCCGCCAGTCGTTTTGCTTCACGTCCTCCACCACGCCGACGACCGTGAACCACTGCGGCGTGTCGCCGGTGCGACGGATCCGCTGCCCGAGGGGATCCCGATCGGGCCACAGCCGCGCGGCCGCCGACTGGCTGATGATGACGCTGCTGTTCGGCGTGACGGCTTCGTCGGGTGTGAACGGGCGTCCCCGCAGCAACTCGATCCCCATGACGCGGAAGTAGTCGCCGCCGGTGAAGTTCTGATCGAGCAGGGCCCCGCCGCCTTCCGGCGCCATCGAGTCGGTCAGGAACCGCCCCGTCGCCGGTCCCTTCGTCGAGGGGGATGTTGTTGACGACCCCCACGGTGGTCACGCCGGGAAGGGCGCGCAGTCGGTCCATGAAGTCCAGATGGAACCGTCCCCAGGTCGGCCCGTCGGTGAGGCGTTCCTGTTCCGGCGCGAACTGGAAGGTGTAGATGTCGGCGGTCTCGTAGCCGGGATCGACGGTCCGCAGCCGCTGGAAGCTCTGCACCAGCAGCGCGGAGCCGATGAGCAGCACGAGTGCGAGCGCCGTCTGCCCGACGATGAGAACATCGCGTCCGAGATGGCGGCGGCCGGTGCTGCCGCGGGACCCATCGCGCAGACGACCGAGATCGGGCGACGAAGCGTGCAGCGAAGGTATCGCGCCGCAGGCCAGTGCCGCGACGACCACCAGCCCGAACGCGGCAGCCAGCGTGGACAGGTCGAGCCTCACGAGCCCGAGTCGAGGGATGCCCTCGGGGGCGGCGCGCAGGAAAAGCGGGAGCGTCACTGCGCTGAGGATCACGGCCAGCCCACCGGCCAGCAACGCGACGAGAAACGCTTCGACCATCTGCAGCCGGACGAGCTGCGCGCGCGACGCGCCGATCGCGCGACGCACGGCCAGACTGCGGCGGCGTCCTTCGGCGCGGACCAGGAACAGATTCGCGACGTTGGCGCACGCGATGAGCAGCACGACCGTCACCGCGCCCAGCAGCACCCACAGGGATGTGCTGGCCGTCGGACCGACGAGGCGGTCGAGCACCGGCTCCACGACCGCGCTGTGCTGCTCGATGATCCGCGCGTAGTTGGGCGGCCCGCCGAAGCGGGCCGGGAGTTCCTTCGAGAGTCGCGTGAGCTCGACGCCGAGCTGCTCGCGTGTGACCCCCGGCTTCATGCGCGCGACCACCGGGGCCCCGAACTGCCCGGGGCGAACCTCGGCCGGCCTGACCTCTCCGGCCACCCAGAGCAGCGTCTCCTCGGTTGGGAAGCTGAACTCCGGCGGCATGACGCCGATCACCTGGCGCATCTCGCCAGCGATGAAATACGTCTTTCCGACCACCGCGGGATCGCGGCCGAACCAGGTGCTCCAGAGCCGGTCGCTGATGAGCGCGACCCGATCCCCGTCGTCCGGGACCGGCAGCCGCCCGACCTGCGGCCGCGCGCCGAGCGTGGCGTAGATGTCGTTCGTCGGAAACGCCATCGGAATCCGTTCGACGCGATTCTCCGTACGCAGCGTCGAGGTCCCCGCACCGAACAGGAAGATGCCGTCGAGGAGCTGCGAGCGCTCCTTGTAATGCAGGTAGAACTCCTGGCCGAGGCCGAAACGCTCGGGGAGGTCCGACCCCGGCGCCGTGCCGGACAGCACGACGAGGCGGTCTGGATCCGGGAAAGGCAGCGGCCGGAGCAGGACGGTATTGACGACGCTGAACATCCCGACCACCGCGCCGATGGCAAGAGCGAGCGTGGCGACGGAGGTGACGAGAAAGCCCGGCGTGCGGACGAGCGCCCGCCAGCCGTGACGGAAGTCCGAAATCCACTGCATGATCACTCGCGCCCTCACAGGGACTGGGAGATTCGACGGAGAAAGGGCCGCAGAGGTTTGCGCGTGCCCAGGGCGGTCACGGGGTCGTAGGCTGGGCCCAGTCAAGCACGATCATCGGATGCGACAACGGCGGGACGGAGCTCATGAGCTGGCGTCTCCAGCACGAGAAATCGCGCGCCGCCAGGGTCGACGTCGTAGCCGGTGCCCCACAGGGGGGTGACGATGCGCCTCAGAAGAGCCGGCGCATCCGCACCGCGCCAAACAGCCTGCGGCGTATCCACGACCAGCTGTCCGTTTTTCGCCGTGGGGTGAACCGCCCACATCGTGTAATCCGGCGTCTGCCAGTAATGGAGATTGCCGTGCGAGTCCCAGGCCGGCAATCGCGCGCCGACGGGCGACACCCGGAGCTTGTTGGCGCCATCCGGGAACGAGCGCACATAGACCTGCACCAGGCCATCGAGCTCGTCAGACTCGTACGAGACCCATCGCCCGTCGAGCGAGAGCGCGGCGCTCGTTTCGTGAAACGGCGTGCTCGCAAACGCCCGCGGGGCGCCGACGGGACGGCCGGACGCGTCGACTTCGAGCACCATGAGATCCCAGCCGGTCTCGGGCCGGCTCTCCTGGAAGATCAGGTAGCGGCCATCATGCGACCACGCATTCGGATAGAGCCGATGCGGGCTCTCGAGCAGGACCGTCGGCTCGCCCTTGCCGTCGGCGGCCAACGTGAGCAGACGCCAGATGCTGTCCTTCGGCGCGCCGACCGTGATGCCGCTGCCGCTGGATGTCCATGTGGGTCGATGCGGCGACAGCGCAAAGGACAGCCGCGTCAACGTGCCGTTCGCGTCAACGAGCCAGAGGTCGGACTCCGTGGATGTGCCGATGACCGTCGCGATGCGGCGTCCGTCCGGACTCACTTTGACGTTCCGAAACGGCCGCGGCGTGTCGCTCGCGCGCGTGAGCCGGCCCTCTCGATCGACCCACGCCAGGTAGTACTCGGAGCTGGTCGGCTCACCGGATCCGTAGAGGAGAGCGCCCGACGCTGACACGGCGAGATGAGCGCCGCCGTTGCGACGATTGTAGCGAACGGGGTCCAGCACGACTTCCGGCGTTCCCTGCACGGACGAGCCGGTCGCGATCGAACCCTGACGGCATGAAGATGGCCACCGCGGACGAACAGCAGCCGGCCGTCCGGGGAGTATCGCGCGAAGCTGGCGTTCTCGATCACGCGGCGACGCTCGCCGGTTTCGAGCGACACCGCTTCGATGCGGGCTTCGTCGTACGGCGCGTCTTCCAATCCGATCGTGAAGAGCACCCACTTTCCGCCCGGCAGCAGATCCGGCCAGCGATGCGAGTGACTCGCCGCGCGCTTTGTCGAGCGTCGTCAGCGGGGTCGGTTTGCCGCCGCTTCCGGAGACGCGGGAGAGTCCGGCCGTTTCCGGCCCCGCGAAGACGATGGTGCCGTCGGGTGCCCACACGCCTCCGCGCGGATTGCTGCCGGTATCCGCCACCAGCAGCACCGGACCGCCGCCGACCGGCACTTTCGAGAGCTTGCGGCTCGCGAAGAAGCCGATCCACGCCCCATCGGCCGAGAAAAACGGCTGGCGTGCGCCTTCGGTTCCCGCCAGGGCGCGCACCGCCGGATCGGTCAGATCGCGGACGTAGAGCCGCTGCGTCCCGCCCTCGATGGCTTCGAACACGATGTTGGATCCGGCAGGGTCGATGGCAAAAGGCGCTGAGAACTCGTCGGCCAGGGCCAGTCGCGCCGGTAACTCGAGGCTCAAACGGGCCGGGCGATTGGACGGGACGGTTCGAGGCGAGCGCCACACCACGAAGGCGCCCAGTGCACGCGATGGCCGCAATCGCGATCGCGATAGAAGCGTTGCGTGCTGCGACGGAGCGTTTGGCGCCCACCGCGACTGTGGCCGGCTCGTCTTCCTCGATCAGGTCGAGGCGCGCATCTCCCACATGCTGAAGGCGGATGCGCGGATCGCGACGCAGGCAGCGGCGAAGCAGCCGCGCGACATTTCGCGGCACGGCCGCGGGAAGCGCGTTCCAGTCGGGGTCGTCACGCAGCACGGCGGCGACGACCTCGGAGACCGACCGCCCGGCAAACGCCGGGCGTCCGGTCAGCATCTCGTAGAGCACGCACCCGAATGCCCACACGTCGGTGCGCATGTCCACGTCCTCGCCCTTCACCTGCTCGGGACTCATGTAGCGCGCGGTGCCGAGGACGACGCCCGGCGCGGTGATCGGGTCGGCCGAGCCGTCGCGCGCCGCGGCGGACCGCGTCGTCTTGGCGAGGCCGAAGTCGACCAGCTTCACCCGTCCGTCGGGCGTCAGCATGACGTTCGACGGCTTCAGGTCGCGATGGACGATCCCCTTGCCATGTGCCTCCTCGAGCCCGGCGACGATCTGCGTCGCGATGCCGACTGCCTCGTCGACGGAGAGGCGCCGCGCTGCAAGCGGTCGGCGAGCGTCTGGCCATCGACCCGCTCGAGGACGAGATATGGCGAGCCGTCCAGATGTTCGAACCCGTAGATGGGCGATGTTCGGATGGCTGAGTGTCGCGAGCACGCGCGCTTCGCGCTCGAACCGTTTCAAACTCGTCGAGTCGCCGCGGAAGGTGCGGGCCAGCGCTTTGATCGCCACTTCGCGGCCCAGGCTTGAATCGAGCGCGCGATAGACGCTGCCCATGCCTCCAGCGCCGAGGAGGTCGAGCACCTCATAACGCCCGAGCCGCTGTCCTGGAGCCAACGACCTGTCGCCGGCGTCGCCAGCCAACGCGTCGCCGGTCGAAGCGATCTTCAACGACGGCTCGTCCGGCGCTATCGAGCATCGACCGCAGCAGCGAACTCGCCTGCTCGTGTGGCTCTTCGATGAACTGCCCTGCCTGGTGGTGTGCCGCCAGGAGCGATTCGACCTCGCTGCGGAGATCGAGATCGCTCGCCGCAGGCTTGCTCGAGAAACGCGGTGCGATGCTCCGGCGCGAGGTCGAGGCGGCGTGGTACAGATCGCCGGCTCTCTGATATCGCTCGGGATCCATCAGGCGCCGCCGTGAGTGAGTTCTCGATACAGCCAGGCCTGGGCAAGGCTCCAGTCGCGCCGCACCGTGCCAACCGACACGTTGAGAACGTGCGCGACTTCCTTGAGGCTGAGACCGCCGAAGAAGCGAAGCTCGACCACTCGGCTATGGCGCGGGTTCAACGTCTCCAGCGTCATAAGCGCATCGTCCAGGGCCACCAGATCGGCGCTCTTCGCGATGCCGAGGTCCGCGACGTCCGAAAGTGAGACATTGAGCTCGCCGCCGCCCCGTTTCGCCCGGCGCCGGTTCCGCGCGGCGTCCACAAGAATGTGCCGCATCGCTTGCGCGGCGACACCGAAGAAGTGCGCCCGGTTCTGCCACTGGACGTCCTTCCAGTCGACCAGCCGGACGTAGGCCTCGTTCACCAGCGCCGTGGTCTGGAGCACGTGTCCGGGCCGTTCGCCCGCCATGTAGTGCGCCGCCAGCCGATGCAGGTGCTGGTGGACGGCCGGCGCCAGGCGATCGAAGGCGGCTTGATCGCCATTGCCCCACGCGACGAGTAATTGCGTGATGTTGGGCTCGGAAGTCATGCCGCTCGGTGGCCCGGCACACATTATCAAACAGACAAGCCTTCAGGTGTTTTGCACGGTTAGCACTTCCGCCTGCCATTGACGCCTTTCTTGATGGGGGCGCACATCCATTTCGGGTGGCGCAGAAAACAGAAGGCCCACGGCGAAAGGCCTTTCCCTCAAGAAATGCACTTCAATGTGGCAGGAGAACGACAATGAACGCAACATACAGACGGGCAGGATTCAACCGCACAACGAGCGGCCGGCGGCCGTGTGGAGCAGCGGCGGACGGGATTACGACCAGATCAGCAGAGGCATCGCCGACGCGCTCGAGCATTGCGTGCTGCGACTGAACCCGCAGCCGGGGGAACGGATTCTCGACCTCTCCACCGGAACGGGCTGGACGTCGCGGCTCGTCGCGCGCCGCGGCGCCGCGGTGATCGGCGCCGACATCGCCAGCGATCTGCTCGAAGCTGCGAGAGAGAAGGCCGATTTCGAAGGCCTGCCCATCACCTACCAGATTGGCGACGCAGAAGACTTGCCGTTCGAGACCGGCGCATTCGACGCCGTTGTCTCGACGTTCGGGATCATGTTCGCGAGCCGGCCCGAGGAAGCTGCCGCCGAACTCGCGCGCGTGTGCCGCAAGGGCGGCCGGATCGCATTGACGACCTGGTTGTCCGACAGCAATCTCTTCAAGATGTTTCAGGTCATGCGTCGGTACGCGCCGCCGCCCGCGGGCCCGGCACCGCGTTCGCCATTCGAATGGGGACAGACCGAGCGCCTCCGCGAGCTGCTCGGCAGCGCCTTTACGCTGCGGTTCGAAAAGGGCGTCTCCTACTATCGCGAGCCGAACGCCGAGGCCGCATGGGACACCTTCTCGACCGGCTATGGACCGACGCGTGCGCTTGCCGCCAGCCTCGATCCCGAGCGGCGCGAGGCGCTGCGCACGGACTTCATCGCGTTTCACGCGGGCTTTCCGACCGAGCTCGGCATCACGGTCCCGCGTGAGTACTGGCTCACCATCGGGGAGCGCGTGTAAACAGGTTCCGAGGTTCTGGAGTTCTGGTTCATGGGGTTCGAGGTTCCAGGGTTCATCGCTGAAGGTTCATAACGTCGTGGTTCATATGGTTCCGGGGACCGTGAGGGTTCGGAAATCCAGCGGCTCCCGGAACCGCTTTCATACAGCAGAGGAGAATGAAATGAAGAAGGTAATAGCCGTCTTGTGTGTGCTCGCTCTGACGCCGGCAATGAGCCGGGCCCAGGCGGCCGGACCAAATCGTGTCATCGCGCCCGACGTGCCGCAGGAGATCGAGGTGCCGGATGGTCACGTGCCGTTCCTCGTCGCTCACGCGGTTGGGACGCAGGGATATTTCTGCCTGTCCTCCGGCGCCAGTTCGATGTGGGTGCCGTTCGGACCTCAGGCGACACTCTTCGACGAGGAGCTCGGGCAGGTGATGACGCACTTCCTCAGCCCGAACCCGGATCAGGGCTGGGCGCTGCGAGCGACGTGGCAGGATTCGCGCGACACGAGTGCGATCTGGGCGGGGCTGGCCATCCCGTCATCCGATGCGAACTACGTCGCACCCGGCGCGATTCCCTGGCTGCGACTGACGGTCGTCGGCGAGGAACCGGGCCCAAACGGCGGCGACCGACTGACCGCGGCGACCTACATTCATCGTGTGAATACGATCGGCGGGATCGCGCCGACCACGCCGTGCAACGAGGCGGACAGGCGGGCACTGGTGCCGTACGAAGCCGACTATTACTTCTATCGTCCGTCCGGACGGCAGTGAAGTTTCCTGGGTTCTCGTGACCTGACCCCGAGATCTCCCCGAACTACTTCTCGCAGGTCGCGCTCACCATCTTGATCGCGGTCGCCTGCAATACACCGGCGACTTCGAATCTCGGTCTCAATGGTCACCTTGACGCGGCCATCCTTGTCCTGCGTCGTCGTCACACGTCGCTTTTCGGTGCCAGGGATGTTGTCCGTCAAGCGGCCCTGAAGCTCGACACGTTGCCCCACATGCGGGCGTAGTTGCTCGGAGTTGAGCCCCGCGATGCGGTAGAAACTGTCGCCCACGGCTGTCCCGACTGACGTCGCTGTGCTCGTCGTGCCCGGTGTGCCGACGGCAACCGTCGTCCCTGGCGGTACCTGCACGGTCGGCGTTCGCACGAAATAGTCCACTGTGGCAACGGTGGTTCCGGTCGCGGCGCGACCATCCGGGTTCGGCAAGCCGTGGACGAGACAGCCCACAATGATGCGCGGCGTCGCGTCGGGTTGGGCCGTCGCGGCCGAACGGGCAGGAGTGCTGGATTCTTCATGCCCGCTCAAGCTGATGTTGAGGCACAACATGACCGTGGCTGCAGTCGGGCCACACATTCGGAGTCTCATCGCTTTCCCCCTCCCGAGCTAGCTCGTCTTGATCCAGCGAGCGAAGGCTGGACGACGAATGCCGCCAGGTGCTCGCCGGTCAGCGTCGACCTCGCCGCCACCAGGTCGGCCGGGGTGCCTTCGAACACGATCCGCCCGCCGTCGTGGCCCGCGCCCGGCCCGAGGTCGATGATCCAGTCGGCGTGCGCCATCACCGACTGGTGGTGCTCGATCACGATGACCGACTTGCCGGAGTCGACCAGCCGGTCCAACAGCCCGAGCAGTTGCTCGAGGTCGGCCAGGTGCAGCCCGGTGGTCAGCTCGTCGAGGACATAGACGCCGCCTTCTTCACCCATGTGCGTGGCGAGCTTGAGCCGTTGCCGCTCGCCACCCGACAGCGTGGTGAGCGGTTGGCCGAGCCGCAGGTAGCCGAGCCCCACGTCGGCCATCCGCTGCAGGATCGCGTGCGCCGCCGGCGTATGCGCCTTGCCGGTGCCGAAAAATACAACCGCGTCTTCGACCGACAGGTCGAGCACCTCGGCGATGTTGAGCCCGCCGAGCCGGTAGTCCAGCACCGACGCCTGGAACCGCCGGCCCTCGCACTCCTCGCAGACCGTGGTGACGCCGGCCATCATCGCGAGGTCGGTGTAGATCACGCCGGCGCCATTGCAGGTTGGACAGGCGCCCTCGGAGTTGGCGCTGAACAGCGCGGGCTTCACGCCGTTGGCCTTCGCGAACGCGTTGCGGATCGGATCGAGCAGGCCGGTGTACGTTGCCGGGTTGCTCCGCCGCGAGCCACGGATCGGAGTCTGGTCGATCGACACCACCTCGTCTCGGCCACTCACCGAGCCATGGATCAGAGAGCTCTTGCCCGACCCCGCCACGCCGGTCACCACCACCAGCACGCCAAGCGGGATGTCGACGTTGACGTTCTTCAAGTTGTGCGTGCGGGCGCCGCGCACCTTCATCACACCCGACGGCGTCCGCACCGACGGCTTGAGTGCGGCCCGGTTGGAGAGATGTCGCCCGCTGAGCGTGCCGCTCTTCCGCAGCCCATCAACGGTGCCCTCGAAGACCACCTCGCCGCCGGCGGTACCAGCGCCGGGGCCCAGGTCGACCACGTGGTCGGCGATCGCGATCACCTCCGGCTTGTGCTCGACGACAAGGACGGTGTTGCCCTTGTCGCGCAATCGCAGCAGCAGGTTGTTCATCCGCTGGATGTCGTGAGGGTGCAGCCCGATCGTCGGCTCGTCGAAGACGTAGGTCACGTCGGTGAGCGACGACCCGAGGTGGCCGATCATCTTCGTGCGCTGCGCCTCACCGCCCGACAGCGTGCCGGACGGCCGGTCGAGACTGAGGTACCCGAGCCCGATCTCCACGAACGAGTCGAGCGTCTGCCGCAGCTTCCCCAGCAGAGGCGCGACGGACGGTTCGTTCAGATCGCGCACCCACTGGGCCAGGTCGTTGATCTGCATCGCGCAAGCGTCGGCGATGTTGATCTTGTTGATCTTCGACGACCGGGCCGCCTCGTTGAGCCGGGTGCCCTTGCACTCGGGACAGGTGCTGAACGTGACCGCGCGCTCCACGAACGCCCGGATGTGCGGCTGCATCGCCTCGACGTCCTTGGACAGGAACGACTTCTGGATCCGCGGCACAAGGCCCTCGTAGGTGAGGTTCAGTTTCTCGACCTTCACCTTGGTCGGCTCCTTGTAGAGGAAGTCGTGGCGCTCCTTTTTGGTGTATTTGCGGATCGGCTTGTCCAGGTCGAGGAAGACCCCGAAGATGCGCACGTACCAGCCGTCAGACGTGTAGCCGGGAACCTTGATCGCACCCTCGTTGATCGACTTGCTGTCGTCGAAGAGCTGCGACAGGTCGATGTCGGAGACCGATCCCATGCCCTCGCATCGCGGGCACATGCCGCCGTGGTAGACGGCGTCGCGCACCACGATCCGCTCCCCCTTGCCCTTGTCGACGGTCATCGACCCGCTCGCTTTCCGCGTCGGGACGTTGAACGAGTAGGCAGTCGGAGGCCCGATGTGCGGCTTGCCGAGCCTGCTGAACAGCACCCGCAGCATCGCGTTGGCGTCCGTCACGGTGCCGACCGTGGAACGGGCGTTGGCGCCCATTCGCTCCTGGTCGACGATGATCGCGGTCGTCAGCCCTTCCAGTACGTCGACCTCGGGCCGGCCCAGCGTCGGCATGAATCCCTGCACGAACGCGCTGTAGGTCTCGTTGATCAGCCGCTGCGACTCCGCCGCGATAGTGCCGAACACCAGCGACGACTTGCCCGATCCCGAGACGCCGGTGAACACAGTCAGCCGCCGCTTGGGGATCTCGACGCTGACGTCCTTCAGGTTGTTCTCCCGGGCGCCCTGGACGCGGATCAGGTCGTGGCTGTCTGCGGGGTGCTGGCTGGAGGAGGCCATGTTCGCGATCATGTTACGCAGTCGGCTAGTCGCGGTCCGAAGGTCGTTCAGCTTCACAGCGGCTTTGATGAGCGCCTTCAGTGCCCGCTCGTTAATTTTGTCGCCCTCGTGGATGTCGATCGCGCGCCGGGTGTTGCCGTCGAGACTCGAATTGAAGAGGCCTGAAGGGTCCTTCAGCGATGCTCCCTTGGCGAAGGTGATCTTCACGACCTTCTTGTAGGTTTCGCCGGTGCAGATGATGCCCGTCGTGCGACCAGACTGGATTCATCCACCGCCGATTCGACGGCTTCCCGTTCTCGCTCCTCGATCATCTGCGGGGTCGGCTGAGCGCTCGATCAGGAGTGCGGACTCGAGAAATCGTCTTGCTGATCAGCGAGACGCAGACTCGTCCATTCTTTGATCTTCGCGCCGGAACGTTTCACGTTGCTCTTCTTCAATGATGCTCAGAGAATCCTCAGTCGTCGTCGCCCCTGCGCCACCGGATGGCATACGGCAGCACGAACAGGTACAGGCCGCTGAACAGGAGCAAGGCGAGCGGGAGCAGCGGCGAGTAGGTCACCACCGGGCGGGGCTTCCCGTCCGAAGGCGGCCAGGGCGACGAAGTTGGCGATGACCGTCAACGTAAAGGCAATGGAGAGCCAGCGATGCGATCTGCCGAACCAATTTGTGTTCATGGGATCCTCGCGAGCAGGTCGACGAGCTTCCCGCCCATCATCTTCCAGCCGTAACGCGCGCCGCCGAATGCCTGCTTCTGGTCCGGCTTGAAGCCGGACTGCACGATGGACAGAAGCGTGCCCGATGCCGTGGGCGTGAGCGTAAAGGTCACGACGGTGTTGAGTGCCATATCGCCGACGACCCACGAGTAGCTCAGCTTCCGATGCGTTTCGATCTCGACGAACTGGCAATTCACGGTGCCGTCCCAAGGGGGGTAGGGCTGCGTCTTGAACGTGAACGCCGCCCCCGGCTCGAGCTTGAGATCGATGACCGGCAGGAGCCACTCCGCGAGCAGGGTGGGGTCGGTGAGCGCGCGCCACACTTTCTCAGGCGGATACGGCAAATCGAATTCGAACGAAATGGAGACGGTTTGCCCTTGTGTCGTGATGTCGATGAGCGTCACTTGTCCATTCTCTCCAGCAGTTGTTCAAGGCGATCGACGTGCTCTGTCCAAAAGGCGCGGTAGTGCGCGATCCAGTCGATGAGCGGCTTCATCCCGCGCGGCTCCACCCGGTAGTAGACACAGCGCCCCTCGCGCCGGCCGTTCACCAGGCCGGCGTCTTTCAACGTGGCGAGGTGCTGCGAGACCGCCGGCTGCGAGATGTCGAAGCGCGCGGTGAGGTCCTTCACCGCCGCTTCGCCACGCATGATCGACTTGAAGATCGCCCGGCGGCTGGGGTCCGCCAGCGCCTGGAAGATCTTGTCTTCGAGCCACGGCTGCGCTCTGCACTCCATAACATATAAGCCGATGCTTATTGATTGTCAAGCCCGATTCGACGGTTGATGATGGTCGTGGTCATGGTCCCTCATGCGCGGCCGACACGCCTCGGCTTAGCGCGCGCGACTGACAACGAGATCCGACAACTCCTTGAACATATCCGGGTTGACCTGCTCAGCGAAGGGCAGGATGTACGCCCTGGTCTCCTCCACGTACTTCTTCACAAACGTGACGTCGTGGACGAAACCGAGCGCCGTGAGGTTGCTGATTCGATCTGCGAGCTTCAAGACCTTCGCTCGACGACTCCCGGACTGCATGACGCGCAAGAGGTACTCTGACTTCGGTTCCTTGACTCCGTCGATGACTCTGATCGTCACCTCCATGACGAGATCGTAGACAGCGGGGCCGTCAGTGTCGATGCGCGTGATCTCTCCCTCAGAGACGCCGGGCATGCCCGGAGCGTCCTCGAAGAGATCGTGGATCACCGCGGCCTTCAGCAGCACGGGATCGATGATCTTGTAATCGAGCAAGATCGCCATCGTGCTGATCTGGTGCCGGAACATGTTGCTTCCGCCAAGGCGCTTCACACCAATCAAAGCCATCGCCTTGACGATGTACGGCGCCATCGTGATGCTTCCGAGTGTTTGCTCGAAGTCTTGCATTCGCGTCACGCGGAAGCTCAATGGCGACGCATCGTCCGCAAGGTCGGCGGCAGCTTACTTTTTCACCGCTCCCGCGCCCGAAGTGATTTTGGTCGAGTTGAAAAGGCCTTGCTCCTGAGCAGGGTCGATCTTCACAGGATCCTGCGTGAAGGCAGGAGTCACGCCGGCGGTCCACATCCCGAACATGAAGCAAATTAAATTCCGCATGGCGCACCTTCCACGGGCCTTATATGCGATCGGCCGCTTCAAGTCACGCGCTATTGCCGCTCACGCGGCCGCCGCGCGCAGCCCGATATCGAGCCAGGAACGTCTGCACCCCTTCCCGCGCGCAGGCGATGACGTGCTCCCTTGGCGGGATCGTCCCGACGAGCACCGCGCGGTCGAGCGGTTCACCCACCACGAGGTACGCGAACTGTGCGGCGGCGATGCGCGCGTCGGCCACGCGCAGCAGCCCGACCTGTCCCAGGTGGTCGAATCCCGACGCCAAGGCGTCGAGCACCTGACCGGGCGCCCGATCGAAGTATTTCGCTCCGAGGGCCGGGAACTCGCGCGACTCGCCGATCAACAGCCGCCGAAGGGCGACGACCTCGGGGCGCATGATGGCGAGCGCCAGCCGGCGCCCCAGGTCGTCGAGCGTGGGTTGCAGGTTTGCGGCGGTGATCCTGGCCGTGAACTCCTCGTGCAGGCCGCTCGCGAACTCCTCGGCGTAGGCGATGACCTCCATGACGATCTGAATGAAGAGCGCGTCCTTGTCGGCGTAGTTGTTGTACACCGTGCGCTTCGTGAGGCCCGCCAGCGCCGCGATCTCCTCCATCGTCGTGCCCGCATAGCCCTTGCGCAGGAACAATGCCCGCGCCGCCTCAACGACGGCCGCCCGCGACCGAACGACGCGCGGGTCATCCGCACGCGGCCCCGGACGGCGCCGTCCAACCCGCTGTGCCGGCCGTCTGGAAATTGCACTCATGAGTAAAGTATTATACCGGCCAGGCGATAAGCTACCTACCGGTGACGGAGGGGAGAGCATGGAATCCAACGCGTCGGAAGTCGGTCGCCGCGCCGCGGCCACGCGGTCCCTGCTCCGCTGCGGGGTGCTGGCGGGCCCGTTCTATCTCGCGGTCGGCCTGATTCAGGCCTTCCTCCGGGACGGCTTCGACCTCGCGCGGCACCCACTCAGCCTTCTCGCGAATGGACCGGCCGGGTGGGTCCAGACTGCGAACTTCGTGCTCACCGGCCTGATGGTCGTCGCCGCCGCCGTGGGATTCGGGCGCGTGCTGGGGCCGAAATCACGCGCGGTGACGTGGTTCCTCGGCGCCTTCGGCGCGGCCATGATCGTGGCAGCCCTGTTCCCGGCCGATCCGGTGGACGGGTTTCCCCCTGGCACACCCCAAGGGCCTCCCACGTCGATCAGTACGACAGGGCTGGTCCACTTCGTCGCGGGAACTCTGGGGTTCGCGTTTCTCGCAATCAGTTGCTTCTGCGCCGCGCGGGCGATGTCGCGCCGAAACGCGTCGTCACTCGCACGCCTCTCGCTTCTTTGCGGCCTTGCCGTCGTGCTGGGATTCTTCGGGGGCATGGTGTTGCCAATGGGAATCCTGGGAATCTGGTTCGCAGTGCTCGTGGGGTGGGCATGGCTCGCCGTCACGTCGCTCCGTCTGCACCGCTCGGCGGTGATCGCCTGACGGCGCGCACGCGCTCGGTCAAGGTCATCGGATCGAGGGGGGTCACCCAATCCGACGAACACTCTCCAAGCCTGTGTTATGGTGACCCGCCCTGCGAGGTTGATGGCTGTCGTACGCAACCACCGCTTTGAAACGCCAGCCCCGAATGCACACTCCGGGCGGAGCACGCTGATCCGGTACGGCGTGCCCTTCGTGCTCTGCCTCGGACTCACCGTGGTTCGAACCCACGGCATCTCCCAAAGCTTCTGGCTCCATGGCGATCAAATCCGCGACTGGGCAATCGCGCTCGGTCCCTGGCACGACCTGCCGCTCAGCGGGACGCCGAGCACGGTCGGCGGCCGCGCCACCGGCCCGGTCTTCTACTGGACCCTCTGGCTGATTCGCATCGTCGTCGGGCCGGCGACCGGCAATCTGCCGCATGCCGGCGGCATCGGCCTGTCGATCATTCAGTCGCTGGCCGACGGCGTGCTGCTCATGGCGATCTGGTCGCGGCTCGGATCCTTGGTGCTTGCGCTGGCAGTCGTGCTCGCCGGCGCGACGTCGCCGTTCGATCTGGCGTTGAGTGCCACGATCTGGAATCCGCCGCTCGCCGTGGCGCTGGTGAAACTGGCGATGGCCGCCGTGCTCGCCGCGGGCTCCCAGCCCTCACGCTGGCGGGCACTCGGCGCGACCGTGCTCGCCTGGCTGGCGGTGCAGGCGCACTCCGCGTCGATTTTCGTGGCGCTCCCGGTCATCGGGTCGTTCGTGGTGCGCGAGCTCACCAGCAAGAGGTGGACGAGCCGGCGCGGACGGCGAGCGCGATCGCGGCAACCGTCCTGATCCTTCAGATTCCGTTTCTGCTGGACCTGATCCTCGACCCGTCCGGCCCCGCCACCCCAACGCGCGTCGTGGAGGACGTGCTGAAGACGCTCGGCGATCCGGGATCACTGCGGCTGCAGGCGTCGGCGGTCGGGGTGGGCGGCGCGTTTCACCAGTTTCTCCTGATGCCGTGGACGTCCAGATGGTTCCTCCCGCTCGCGTTGGCATGCGCCGCGGCAGCGCTCTGGCGCGTGCGTCGTGATCTGGCGCTCGCCTCGATCTCGGTCGCACCAATCGCGTGCGCCGTGGCCGGCTTCGCGGCCTGGCAAGGCTCGTTCGACTGGTACTGGTTTCTGCCGCTGCTGCCTTCGTTCGTGCTGATGGTCGCGTTAGGGCTGACGGCAATCCCGGGACCGCGGACCACGTTCGCGGTCGGAAGCGTGGGGCTCGTCGTGGTAGCGCTCGTGCAACCGGCGAGATTCTCCTCCTCGAGACTTCTGTTCCGCATGGAGGAGTACAGCGCACTCGCACAGGGCTCGCTCGAGGTCCGCCGGCTCATGCCGGCCATCCGCAGCCTCGAGGTGCGCTTTCCGCTGCCACCCACGACTGATCCGCTGTTTCTATACAGGATCGTGTTGGGTGGGCGGGTCGAGCCGGATGCCCAATACGTGGCGGCGATCGAGCGATCGGGCCGCGTCGAGTTGCGCCGGGTGCCAGCGGCGGACGCGCATCGAGGTCCCGGCCCGTGAGGGCGCAGGCGAAGCGTTCGGCCGCGTCCACGAGTAGCCTGAAACTCTGGCCCCAGCGAGACTAAGTTCTGCCGGATCATCGACGTCACCGAGTTGTCCCTCCTCGGTGACAGGCAATATCCATCGTTTTTGCACACAACGCACCCGCCGTAACTCGCCTTCTGACGACGGACTTCGTAACAAGCCGCGATGATCGCTCTGGCCTGTCAATTGCTCTCTCACTAGATGGTATGACCACCGAGGGGTTTTCGGGCCACCTGAAACGTCGATGGGACCCCGCCGCGAATCGGATTGGCCCTCGGTGGAGGCTTCGCGCGCGGCATCGCGCACATCGGAGTCTTGAGAGTCTTCGAGCGCCATGGCATTCCGATTCACTGCGTCACCGGGGTGAGCGCGGGGTCGATTGTCGCCGCCGCGTATGCCAGCGGCGCGACCCCGACGAAATCGCCCGCGCGGCTTGCTCCATGCGGTTCGGCGACGTGGCGCGCTGGAGTCTCAGCCGGATGGGATTTGTGGTGAGCAAGCGCATGACGCCATTCCTGCGGCGGCTGCTCAAGCACCACCGCTTCGAAGAGATGCGGACTCCGCTCGGCGTGGTGGCGACCGACCTCTGCACCGGTGAACCGGTGTCCTTCCGGGATACCGGCGACGTCTTCCTTCCGATTCGAGCGAGCTGCTCCTACCCCGGTCTGTTCCAACCGGTGCGCTCGGGCGGCCGTGTGCTGGTGGACGGCGCGATGAGCATCGGGATTCCCGCCCTGCTGGCGCGCGAACTCGGCGCGACCCACATCGTTTCGGTGCACTTGCCCGCGCCGCCGTGCGGGCGGCCTCCGGCCGATGTGTTTCAGGTCATTCGCCGATGCTTCCAGATCATGCAGATTCGTACCGAGGATGGCTGGCGGCAGGCAAGCGATCTGGTCATCACACCGGATCTCCGGGACATCGCATGGGACGGGTTCGAGTGCGGGCCAGAGCTGGTGAACGCCGGAGAGGCGGCTGCGTTGGCGGTGTTGCCGGGGATTGAATCCTGGTTCTCCGGAGTACCTTGTCAGAGTTCGGAAGGAAGAGACGCCGGCTTTTCGACAACCTTTCCCGCTGCGTACGCCACACCTGAGCCCGCCTAGCGTCGCAGCTTCTGGCCGCGACGTTGCTGTATCTGAACAATTTCCGGATCCCCACTGGCAGCGACGTCCCCCCTTTTCTTTTTGCCATTGTCTTTGTTTCAGGTTGCGGGCTTTTTCGCCAACCTGCTAGCATCCCCATGCCCCCCGCGAGATTCTCCCATGCGTAAGTTCGTACTCCCCGAAGGCGCGCCGGCTGCCACTCAAACAGCCTTCGCTCAGATCCTCGCCGTGCATGCGGCCCTCTTGCCCACCGGTAAGATCCTGTACCTCAGTGGAGATCAGCACGATCCCGGCCAGCACCACCTGGGTCTCTTCGATCACGCTCGCCTCTTCGACTGTCAAACGTTCGCAATTACGACGCCTGTGCCGTCTCCAACAATTCGCGATCTCTTTTGTTGCGGGCACACATTGCTCGCGGATGGACGTTTGCTCGTGGCCGGTGGGACCGAATCATGGGCTGGGGCGCAGCCGGGCGCCGGAGGGCACGGCTCGCACGGCATTTTCCGTGGTACGGCGGAAGCCTATGTCTTCGTGCCAGTGGGTGCACAGTGGGTGCCCGTGCCGCGCATGGTCCCGGAGCGCTTCAAGACCACCGGAGGTGGGCGGTGGTATCCAACACTGGTGACGCTCGGTAACGGCGATGCCGTGGCGGTCGGGGGTCCTGCGAGCAACAGCGACACGCGTCACGTCAACAACACAATTGAGACTTACACCCCCGCACCAGGGCCGGGGTACTGGATCGATCGAGGTACCGTGCCTGGGCCGCTCAGCGCCTATCCTCGTGCGCATCTCATCAAGGACGCGACACTCTTTTTCACGACTCCGCTGGCCAGGTTCAGTGTCAGATGGAACACGGCGTCATTCGCTTGGAGCGTAGTCTGTCCCGGCCCTGGTGCGGAATACGACTCCTTTGCGGTCACCTCAGTGTTGCTGCCGTTGTTGCCCGAGTTTGGATATCGCACACGCCTTCTCATGTGCGGATCTACTGTGGCGAAGATGATCGACCTCGACGACGCCTCGCCGGCGTGGCAACCAACGCAGCCGCGCACGCTGCTTGTGAACGGGGTGCCGCCTATCCGCACCAACCTCAACGCGGTGTTGCTCCCGACCTCTGAGGTCGTGGTGTGCGGAGGGTTTCGCGATAGCACCCAAGACCCGGCTGCCGCCGTGCTTCAGATTGAGATCTACCACCCGCTTTCGAACAGCTGGACCACATTACCCGCAGACGCCAACCCGACCGTGCCGCGCAACTATCATTCGGTCGCGCTGTTGATACCCGATGGCCGCGTCTGGATTGCCGGATCGAACGTGGCTGCCAATTGGAGCTTCCACAACATCGCGGACTTTCCGCACTCATTGCCCGAAACTGCCCAGCAGGGCACCGTAGACAATCGCGAGCTGCGGATCGAACTCTTTGAGCCTTGGTATTTTGGCCGCCCTGATCGACCGACGATCAGTGCGGCACCCGCAAGCGCTCCGCTCGGCGGCAGGATGGAAGTGACAACGCCACAAGCGTCGACCATCAACCGAGTCGTGGTACTCAGGGCTGGGTCCGTCACACACGCCTTCAACGCCGACCAGCGCTACGTCGGCTTGACCTTCACACGCCACGACGGAGGTTTAACCGTCAGCTTCCCAGAGAATCCGAATCTCCTGCCGCCTGGGCCCTATTTGCTCTTCGTGCTCGATGCGACCGCAGCCCCCGAGGCCGGTGCCCTCGCGGGCATTCCGTCGGTTGGGCGGCACCTCCGAATCGACGGCCCTGCGGCGCCAGCCCCTCCCAAGGTCACGCTCCAGCTGAACGCGGCGAGCTATCACACCGGCGACACCATGACGGTCGTGGCAACCGTGACGCCTGGAGGCGCGCCGAGCCCCGTCGATGCGTACATCATGGTTCAGCTCACCGACGGACAGTTCCTGTCACTGCAGCTCAATGGGTCTCCGGTTCCCGGACAGGTACCGATCGCGACCAACATCGTCCCGGCACCGGTGCAGCAGCAGGTGTTGCAATACACCTTCACCGGCGCGGAACCTCCCGGGGCGTATACGTGGTTTGCGGTGTTCACGGTACCCGGCACGATGAACTTCGTGAGCGTGCTCGAGCAGTCCCCATTCGTCTTTGCGCCCTGAGACTCGGCTGCAGTCACGATTCGGTCAACGCTGGGTCGATCGCACCAGGCGTGATGCCGACGAGGTGCCACGTGACAACTCGAGCACGATACGCCCGTGGCTCACGAGCGGATCCTTGGCAGCCCAGGCTTCCGCGTCGGCGCGTGAGGAGGTGTGCAGCAGATAGGCGGCGGTCGCCCCGTCGATCGCGTTGTCGAATTCGCCGCCCAGCAGCACGATGTTGTCTGCCGCCATGACGTCGATGTGTTTGACGTGTGCCTCGAAATAGCGCGGGGCCGCGGCTGCGTTCTCCCCGGGTGACGAGAGGCCGAGGAAATACAGACAACGGGAAATGCGAGCTTCTCGGCGTCAGACATGGCAGCGCACCTATCGGAGAGTCAGATCATCTTCGTCCCAGGCGGCGGGACGACATCGCCAACAGTGTGCCCGAACCAGAGCCGACAACGCGCTGGCCGATTCGCTGACAGCCGGGTTCGAGGCACTGTGGTGAAAGGCGCTCAAGAATCTCCGCGAGGTGCGCCTTCTCGAGTGCCATCTCTTCGGTGCTCCGCCTGGTGATCACGCCGGATATTCATTGGGCCGCTCCGACGCCTTCCAACACTCATAGCCGCTGCCCAGGGTGACCTACGTTCCGCCTCGGGGCGACGACTGGTCTAAGCGAATTCCGCAAACCGGACCTTCCGGTCAGGACCAGATCTCGCCGATGCGGGTGGATGCAGTAGCCGGCTTCTCGATTTTGCTGATGGTCAGATCAGGCTCCCGTCTCGCGAGGACGAATCATGAGGCACTCTGTGCTTGGAATAGCGGCTGTCATGCTGATGGGCGCAGCCAGTCCCACGCTGTTCGCGCAAACGGAGCGCGGTCCGTACGCGCGTATCGCCGTTCTGCGTCCCCATGCCGGGGCCACTGTCGATTTCGAAGCCGGGTCGTTCAACACCTCGAGTGGCATCGGCAGGCCAAGGACACGTTCGTCTGGTACGGCTGGACGATCTGGGCCGGTGCACGCCAGCGATGGTTTGTCTACGCCACGTTTGGCCACACGGCCGCCAGTCTGAACAGCCCCCGTCGCCCCGAGCGATGACGAGCGCGACAACATTCTCAATGTCGTCCCGCACGCCGAGTTCGTGGAGAACGGGATCTACGAGTACTTGCCCGCGCTGTCGCGCGGCGCTGGCGTGCCGCAGCCGACGCCATGGCTCGAGTTGGTCACCGTAGAGCTCAAAACGGGCGCCGCGAAGGCCTTTGAGACGGCTATCAGCACTGGCCGATCTTCCACGCAGGGCGACTCGCTCTGGTATCGCATGGTGGCAGGCGGCGCCGCTCCCCGTTATGTCCGCCTCCGCTCGCGGCAGAACCTCTCGGCCATTTTCGATGCGGGCAACGAAGAGGCCCTCCCGGACAAGGTTGACCACCTGATTGGCAAGGTCACCGTCGAGATTCTGAATCTGAAGCCAACGATGAGTTATGGCCTTGTCTTCGATCGACAGTAGTCGGCGCGTCGCTCTGCTCGGTGGACGCCCGAAGGTGACGTTCTTCTCGTGACCCGACGATCCGCATGAACGCTGCACTCAACGATCTTCGTATCGCCCTCCGCCAACATGCCCGGCAGCCAGGCTTTGCCGTGACGGTGATCCTCACCCTTGCCGTGACGATCGGAGCGACCACGGCAGTGTTCTCCGTCGTCAATGCCGTGTTGATCAGAGCGCTACCCTTCGCATCGCCCGATCGACTCTTCTGGATCGCGTCTGTCCGAGCCGACAATGCCAACGCGCCGTTCTCCCTGCCCGAGTTCATGGACTATCGCGCGCAGACGCGCGCCGTGCCGGGCCTGGCGGCCTATGCGAACTGGAGCGCGAGCCTCGCTGGCGACGATCGCACCGAGCGCCTGCAGGGTGCGCGAATGACCGCAAACGCCTTTGACGTGCTGGGCGTTGCGCCGTCGGGGGGCCGTCTGCTGACTGACAGCGACGATCGCCCCGACGCGCCCGGTGTCGTTGTCTTGAGCTATCGCCTGTGGCAGCGCCGGTATGGCGGTCGCGCCGATGTGGTGGGCCAGGCTGTTCGCATCAACACGGAGTCGTTTACCGTCGTCGGCGTAGTGCCTCTCAGTTTCCGCTGCCGCTCCGGGATCTCGAGGATCGCCCCGCTGGCGCCAGAACGCGATCCGCTCCGACATGTGCGCAACTCCGTGAATTTCTTGAGAGTCTTCGGCCGACTGGCGGCGGGCGCCGATCCCCGCGAGGCAGAGGCGGAACTGACCGCGATCTGCCTGTCGCTGCGCCGGCAGTTTCCCGTCGAGTACCGCGCAAGGACGCGGTACGAGTGACGCCCCTGCGTGACACGCTCGTGGGTGAGGTTCGGTCAGCGATGCTGATCCTGTTCGGCGCTGTCATCGTCGTGCTCGCCACGGCGCTGTCGAATCTGGTGTCCCTGTCGCTGGTACGGGCGAGTCGCCGCGCCGCCGAGCTCTCACTCCGCGTTGCCATCGGTGCGTCTCGGTGGCACGTGGCGCGACAGCTCACGGTGGAGGCGCTGGCCTTGGCGGCGATTGGGAGCGCGCTCGGGTGCGCGCTCGCGGCACAGGCGATCCGCGCTGCCAGCGATGGGCACCTCCCTCGATTCCGCGTCTCGATGAGGTGAGCCTCAGCGGCGCGGTGGTTCTCTTTGTGATCGTCGTCACCACGGTTGTGACGACGGTCCTGGCGATGGCCTCGCTGGTGGCTATGGCGCGGACGCAAGCCGGCGACGCCCTCCGATTGGCCAGCCGCGGGGCCATCGGGGATCAGATGGAGCCATCGCGTCCGCAACGTGATGGTCGTGTCGGAGATTGCCGCGGCGCTCGTGTTGCTGCTCGCGACGGTGGCGTTGGTCCAGAGCCTCTACCGGCTGCAGGAGCTGAACCCGGGATTCAGTCCCGATCAGCGTCTTTCAGGCTCAGGCGTCGATCCCTCCCACCTATGCGTCCGCGCAGGAAGTGGCGCGATTCTACGATCGCTTGTCCGAACGGCTGATCGTCTCGCCAGGCGTTACGCACGTGGGTGTGATTTCGGCGGCACCTCTCAGCG
>CAVTGK010000069.1:0-65079 GCA_963734095.1 uncultured Acidobacteriota bacterium
CACGAAGTCCAGGCGGTCGCCGACCTGCTTCAGGACTGTCGCGCTCCGAGTCGACGATGACGCGGGCGGCGGCCTTGAAGTCGTCGACACAGCGCTGACGCCGCCGCGCCCGGTCGGGATCGCCGTTGGCCGGCTTGCGGAACCAGCCCACTGAACGGCCGGGAGGCGTGGACAGCAGCACGATCAGCCGCTCGGCGGTGTCGAGCCGCCCCCACAGGTAGTCGTTCTCGCGGCCGGGGCGGCTGAAGAAGGCGCCGAAGTGCCCCAGCGTGACGCCCTTCAACTGCTTCTCCTCCGACGTCGCCACGAGCTCGGACTCGAACGGGCTGAAGCGCATGACCTCGACGTGGTCGCGCTCGTTGACGCCACTGACCGCCTGGATCGGGTACAGGATGATGTCCCAGAACGCGAAGCCGAGGTGCCGTGTGAGCAACTCGTTGCGCGCCCACGGCGTCCACGACTCGGTGATCCGGACGAGATCGGCGTCGAGTGCAGCGAACATCGACGCCAGTCGGGTGCCGATCGTGATCTGCACGAGCGCCTGCAACTGGGCGAGGTCGTCGCTGTGCTCGACGACGTACCCGTCGAGGTCGTTGGGAACCTTCGGCACGAGCACGGCGCGGCCGAAGACCCGGTCGACCCGTCCACGGATGTTCTCGTCGTCGCGCAGCAGCCGGGCGAGTCCGTTGAGCTGATCGAGCAATCGGTACAGGTCGTGCTTCGCCTGGTCCAGTTGCTTGCGGTCCGGCGTGCGCGGGCGGTCCTCGGCCGACGGCTTGTACCACCAACTGATCGCCGCGATGAGGAAGCGGATCTGTCGTTCGAGGCGAGCGAGATCGAGGGTGTCGATGAGCTTGCGCTGCAGATCGGTGGCGGTCGGCGTCTTGGCGAAGACCTCCTGGCTCTCCGCCCACTCGCTGAGCACGCGCTGCACGAACAGCGCCTGTGCCGACGAGGGCGAGTACTCCTGGCGGGTGATGATCATCTTGGCGAAGCCGTCGAGCACCGCGCGTAGACGCAGCCGGAGGTACGTGGGGTAGGAGTACCCGGCCTCGGCATCGGCGGCAGCCGACAGCGCTGCGCGCCACTCACCGAGCTGGTCGGCGCGCGGCACGTCGTCGCCACCGCCGTGATCGGCGACGAAGTCGGTGACGCGCTGGCGCACCGGGTCGAAGTTGGTCTCGATGACGTCGCGGATCCTGGCGACGTTGGCATTGTGCAGGGCGAGCTCGGTGAGGTCGAGGACGATCGGCTCCTGCCGCGGGATCCCGGCGTATCCGCCGATGACGGTCTGGATCAGGCCGGGGGCGGATCCGTCGGGCACGGGGCCCGTCTCCGTCGACGGGTCCGGCTCGACGTAGACCAGCCGGCGATCGACCTCGGTCGCCGCCGGGCGCAGCTTGATCGCGGCGAGCGTCGTGGCGAAGGGCTTGTTGTCGAGCACGCCGCCGTCGAGGAAGTGGGTCAGCTCGGGTGAGAACGAGGGCTCGGCCTCGTGTCCGACCGGATACGAGCCGAACAGCCTCGTGCGCTGCGCACTGTCGAACGCGGTCTCCGGCACCGCACGCGCGTAGTCGGCGACGGAGAGCGGCGGGAAGGCGAGGGGGAACGACGACGTCGCCCGGGCACTGAAGGCGAGTGCGTCGTCCCAGCGCGGGGACAGTTGGTCGAGGGCCGGGTCGCGCCGGTCGTGCACGAACTGCATGACGTGGCGGTGCGTCCGGTCGAGTACCCACGCCGGGTCGTCGGCGGGGATGTGCACGTCGTAGCCGAAGAAGTCGGTGATCGGGACGAACAGCTGGAGGCGCTCCTCGTCGCTGAGCAAAGAATCCACGCCGTCGACGATGGGTGGCCGGTCGGGTCCCATGTCGTTGAGCGCATCGCGGAGCCAGCGCGTGATGCGCAGTCCGTCGAACAGTGGCTGCCGCCCGACGACCGAGCGCAGCAGCCGCGGCGTCTTCATCCAGGTCGGCCAACTCTCGCGACCCTTGAGCAAGCGCTTGACGTCGCCCTTGTCCATCCACATCCGCTGCAGCGGCTGTTGTGATCGGTTGCGGGCGATCGCCGTGGCGAGGAACATGCCGTTGATCCCCCCGGCCGACGTCCCCGACACGATGTCGACGACGACCTTCGTCCGCACCTGTTCGCCACCGGCAGCGTCGGCGTCCCAGAGCTCGGGCTGATGCTCGAGCTGCTGCAGCAACGTCCAGTACACCGCCGCCGTGTCGGTCGGCTCGAAGTCGTGCTTGGTCTGGTCGCGCTGGTAGGCGACGGACGCCGCCACCAGCCGCTCGAACTCCATCGTCACGCCATGCATGTAGATGGCGAGCGACACGCCGCCGTAGCAGACGAGGGCGAGGCGCAGCTCACGGACCGGCGTCGGTGGCGGGGACGGCGACCGTTCGGGCACCATCGCCGGCTGCGCGGCCACGTCGGCCACGGTGATCTGCTGATCCTGGACGCCAACCGGCGTCGAACGCTCGACCATCGGTCCCCCCTCGCGAGCTCACGTCGGAGGGGATGGTACCGCGCGTGCTCAGGTCAGGAGCTTGGCCTTCTGCTGTTCGAACTCGGCGTCGGTGATCACGCCGCGCTCCTTGAGGTCGGCGAGCTTGGTGAGCTCCTCGGCCGTGCCGCCACCACCACCGGTCCCGGCGGCGTCCTTGACGTAGGCGGCGAACGCCGCCTGCTGGGCCTGGGCCTGCTCGATGTCGCGCTCGTGCATCGACCGGCCGCGGACGATCACGTAGATGAAGACGCCGAGGAACGGCGCCAGGATCACGAAGATGATCCACAGCGCCTTGGCCAAGCCGCCCAGGTCCTTGCTGCGGAACAGGTCGACGATCACTCGGAACAGGATCATGATCCAGGCGATCCACAGGAACAGCCAGAGCATCGTCCAGAAGATGCCGAGGATGGGATAGTCGTATGCGATCACGCGGGTGACCTTACGTCCTGGGTGGCGCCGTGGCGCGGACCTCCATGCGCGCGTCCACCGTTGCCTACGCTCGTCCGTCGTGGCCGACAGCACGATCGTCTTCCTGATCCTCGCCGCCGTGGTCGTGCTGTTCGTGTCCAACCGGGTGCCCGTCGAGATCGTGGCCGTGGGTACGGCGCTGGCGTTGTGGGCAACCGGTGTCCTGGACATCAACGAGGCGCTCGCCGGGTTCGGCGATCCGACCGTCGTGTACATCGCCGCCCTGTTCATCGTCAGCGAGGCGCTGGACGCCACCGGCGTGACCGCGTGGGTCGGCCAGCAGCTCGTGTCGCACGCCGGATGCGAGCCGCACCCGCCTGCTCGTGCTGACGATGCTGCTGTGCGCCGGCCTGACGGCGTTGATCAGCGTCAACGGTGCCGTCGCCGCGCTCATCCCGGTCGTCGTCGTCACCGCGGTGCGGTTGCACGAGTCACCGTCGCGGCTCCTGTTGCCGATGGCCTTCGCCGCCCATGCCGGCTCGATGCTCGCCCTCACCGGCTCGCCCGTGAACGTGATCGTGTCCGAACGCGGCGAAGGACGCCGGCGGCGACTACTTCGGCTACTTCGAGTTCACCTTGGCCGGCGTGCCGCTCCTCGTCGGCACGGTCGCCATCGTCTTGCTTCTCGGCGACCGGCTCGTCGCCACACGCCGCCCGCGCCACATCTCGAGGGACTTCAGCGAGCATGCCCGCACGCTGGCGCGCCACTACGAGCTCGACGACCCGCCGTCCGGTGCGCTCTACGACCGGCGCGCCGGTGTCGCCGAGGTGGTCGTCCCTCCCCGGTCGGGCATCGTCGGCGACAAGGTGTTCCCGGGAATGGTCACCGACAGTGGCGATCTCGTGGTGCTCGCCGTGCACCGCAACGGCGAGGACGTCGGGCCGGGCGAGACCGTTCTCGCCCCGGGCGACACGTTGCTGTTGCAAGGCAGCTGGGACGCCCTCTCGATGCACCTCGACGATCCCGACGTGCTCGTCGTCGACTCACCACAGGAGGTGCGCCGACAGGCCGTGCCGTTCGGTCCCGGCGCCAAGCGGGCAACGGTCGTGCTCGTCGTGATGGTGGCGCTGTTGGCGATCGGCACGGTGCCGCCTGCGGTCGCCGCCCTGCTGGCGGCGGGCGCCCTCGTGCTGGGCCGAGTCGTGACGTTGGAGCAGTCGTACCGGGCGATCTCGTGGACCACCGTCGTGCTCGTCGCCGGGATGATCCCACTGTCCACGGCGATGTCGGTGAGCGGGGCAGCCGACGATCTCGCCGACGGGCTGGTGTCCATCGTCGGCGACTCCGGCCCGTACCCACTGCTGATCGGGGTGTGCGTGCTGACCGCCGTGCTCGGTCAGCTGATCAGCAACACGGCGACCACGCTGGTCGTCATCCCGATCGCGCTGGCGGCGGCCGCCGAGCTGGACGTGTCGGCGCGGCCGGTGCTGATGGCGCTGAACGTGATGGCGGGGGCGGCGTTGCTGACCCCGGTCGCCACGCCGGCGAACATGATGGTGATGGGCCCCGGCGGGTACCGCTTCGGTGACTACGCCAAGCTCGGGTTGCCGCTCATGGTCTGGTACTTCGTCATCGCCATCGGCCTGGTGCCGTTGATCTGGCAGTTCTGACGTGGATCCGTTCGTCTCGTCGGGCACCCTGCCGCCCACCGACGTCGTCGCCGCCCTCGTCGACGGATGCCCACGAGCGCTTTCGCGACGACGAGGGCGGGGCGAACTCCGACGTCTACCCGGCACTGACCGAGGTCCCGTCGAACCTGTTCGGGTTGTGCGTCGTCGGGACCAACGGCAACAGCCACGCCGCCGGTGACGCCGACATCGAGTTCTCGATCATGAGTGTCGCCAAGCCGTTCGTCTTCGCCCTCGTCTGCGACGTGCTCGGTCCCGACGAGGTCCGCGAGACGGGTCGGTGTGAATGCAACGGGTCTGCCGTTCAACTCGGTCGAGGCGATCGAGCGTCAGGACGACGGCCGGACGAACCCGATGGTCAACCCGGGCGCCATCGCCACGACCAGCCTCGTGCCCGGCGCGACGGCGGCCGCGCGATGGCAGGTCATCCTCGACGGTCTGTCGCGGTTCGCCGGGCGCCAGCTCGTGCTCGACGCCGAGATCTACGACTCGGCGTCAGCGACGAACCACCGCAACCGGGAGATCGTCGGCGTGCTGCACCGCTACGGGCGGATCGTCGGTGATCCTGCCGATGCGCTCGATCTGTACACGCGGCAGAGCTCGTTACGTGTCACCGCACGTGACCTCGCCGTGATGGGGGCGACGCTTGGCCGACGGCGGCGTCAACCCGCTGACCGGCGAGCGCGTCGTCGACGCCGCCAGCGCCCGCTGCGCGCTCGTCGTGATGTCCACGGCAGGCCTCTACGAGACGTCCGGCGACTGGCTCTACGACATCGGGCTCCCGGGCAAGAGCGGGATCGGCGGAGGCGTCGTGACCGTGTCGCCGGGCAAGGGTGGGCTGGGTACGTTCTCCCCGCGTCTCGACGAGGCCGGCAACAGCGTCAGGGGCCAGCTCGCCGCCCGCTACCTGTCCCGGCAGTTGGGCCTCGATCTGTTCCGCTCGGCACCGGCGCTGCCCGGGTGATGCCGGTATGGAGGGCATGTCCAGCGACGTCTTGGAGGATCCGCGTACACGGTGCCAGTGGCGCCTCCCGCTCCGAGTGGAGTCGGCTGGCTTCGGGCGGCCGTGGTGCGCTTCAGCGAAGGCGACGCGCATCGTCGCCGGCGTGCGCTGGTCGTGGACGTGATCGATCGGCTCGGCCGGGTCACCGATCAGGGCACGCCGACGCGGTCCCTGCTGGCCGCGCTCGGCCTCCCGCTCGAGCTCGACGCTGAGGTCGCCGCGGTGGCTGCGTCGTACCAGCCCCATCTGCCGCAGACGGAGGAGGCGGACCGGGCCGCGGATCGGCTCGTCGCGGCGTGCGGCGGGAGGACGGAGGAGGCCGCGGCGATCGTGTGCGTGCTCGTGCAGGCGCACGCGGCGATGCTGGCGTTGCTGGACGAACGCCGGCGGATCGTCCGCCGCGCCCGTGCCGTTCACCCGCCGTGTCGCACCGAGCGGCGAGGAAGTGCTGGTCGACCTCGGCGACGCTCACTTCGGCCGTGGCCCGCACCGGTGCCCCGGCGAGCAACTCGCCCTGCACCTCGCCGATCAGGCACTGGTGCTGACGTGCCTGGTTCGAGGCGCTAGTCGGGGAGC
Source organism: uncultured Acidobacteriota bacterium (assembly GCA_963734095.1). Lineage (GTDB taxonomy): Bacteria > Acidobacteriota > Vicinamibacteria > Vicinamibacterales > UBA2999 > JACCSI01. The sequence continues at coordinate 6,186 of CAVTGK010000069.1, forward strand.
GTGCGCGGGAGGCCGAAGGACCCGACCACGCTGTTGTCGAAGCGCGTCAGCGCACAGATCCGGTTGCCGCTCAGCGTGAGCACCATCAGACCGTTGAGGTGAACGATCCCGCCGTGGGGGTCGCGCACGTACACGCCGAACGCCGGCTGGCCGCCGTTGGCTCGGGTCTCGACGAGCCGGTACCGGCGTCCCGGCCGGAAGATGACCGACTCGGAGAATCGAGCGGCGAGATCGCGCCCCTGGTACTCCAAGGGAATGGGCGGCATGGTCAGCCACACATCGTCGGTCAGCAAGGCGACCAGTCCGTCCACGTCGTTGGTCTCCAACGCGTGCGTGAGCCGGGCGACGACGTCCCGTTCGACGGGTGAGCCCGGCGGCGGTGGCGGCTCCCGCTCGCCCGAGGGTCTGAGCCCTCGTTGCATCGAGGCGCGTGCACGCTTCAGGGCGCTCGTCACCGACTCGTCGGTGACGTCGAGCATGCGGGCGACCTCGTTGGCGTGGAACCCGAGGACGTCGCGCAGGATCAGCACGGCTCGCTGGCGCGGCGGAAGGAGCTGCAAGGCGATGACGAACGCCAGCGAGATCGCTTCCTTCGCCTCGTAGCGCGCCTCGGGCCCTGGGGCTCGGTCAGTGAGCCCGTCGAGCAGCACATCCGGATACGGCTCGAGCCAGACGACGTCGCCGAGACGGGTGGGCGGCGGAGGCTCGACGTCGGGCAACGGGACGGCCCTCGGCGCCCGACGTCGACGCGAACGCAACGCGTTCAGACACCGGTTCGTCGCCACGCGATACAGCCACGTGCGGATCGTGGACCTTCCCTCGAACCCGGCGAGGCCCTGCCACGCCGCCAGCAAGGTGTCCTGCAGCGCATCCTCGGCGTCGTGGGCCGAACCGAGGAAGCGGTAGCAGTGCACGTGCAGCTCTCGCTCGTAGGGCGCCACGAGCACGCGGAACGCCTCGTGGTCGCCCGTCCGCGCCTTCGTGATCAACTCCACCGTCACGTCGCCGACCTCCTTCCTCGTCTCCCATCTTCACCGTGTTGACACCGCCCGGCCCGTCAAGTGGGCGGCGCGTCTTGTGTAACGCGTGTGCCCGGCGGCGGACTGTCGAGCTGTCGATCAAACGAGTACGGGAGGGAACGACATGGCAGTGATGCTCGACGAGGCGAAGCTCGGCGAGTTCATGGGCCAGATGGTCGGCCACATGACCGGCGGCGCGTTGTGCTTCGGCATCTGGCTGGGTGACGAACTCGGCCTGTACCGAGTTCTGGCCGGTGCGGACGCACTCACATCGAACGACGTCGCCGAGAGGGCCGGTTGCAACCCCCGCTTGGTGCGCGAATGGCTCGATGGTCAGGTCGCCGGCGGACTCGTCGGCCACGACGCCGCCGACGATCGGTACTGGCTGTCGCCGGAGGCAGCCATGGCGCTCGCCGACGACAACTCTCCGGTGTTCGTCGCCCGCGCGATGAACGCCTTCGGGTCGATGTTCATGGACATCGACAAGATCACGACCGCGTTCCGCGGCGACGGCGCGCTGAGCTGGGGCGACCATCATCCGTGCCTGTTCTCGGGCACCGAGTGGTTCTTCCGGACCGGTTACCGGGCCGAGCTGCCGAGCTGGATCGCCGCGCTCGACGGTGTCGACGCCCAACTCGAGTCCGGTGCCCGCGTCGCCGACGTCGGCTGCGGCCACGGAGCATCGATCGTCGTGCTCGCCGAGGCCTATCCCGAACGCGCGGTTCCACGGCTTCGACTTCCACGCCCCGTCGATCGCGACCGCCCGAGCAGCGGGCCGAGGAGGCGGGTGTCGCCGACCGCACGACGTTCGAGGTCGCCGACGCCAAGAGCTACGACGGCACGTTCGACCTGATCTGCTTCTTCGACTGCCTGCACGACATGGGCGACCCCGTCGGGATCGCCCGCTACGCCCGCGAGCACCTCGCACCGGGCGGCACCGTGTTGCTCGTCGAACCGTTCGCGCTCGACGACCGGCTCGACCAACATCACCGACAACCCGATGGCGGCGCTGCTGTACACCGCGTCGTCAGCGATCTGCACACCGAACTCGCTGTCCCAGGAGGTCGGCCTCGGACTCGGCGCCCAGGCCGGCGAGGCCAGACTGCGCGAGCGTGTTCGAACAGGCCGGCTACACACACTTCCGGCGGGCGGCCGAGACCCGCTGAACCTCATCATCGAAGCCCGGGCCTGAGTCTCGGGGAGCGGTCACACCGCCCTCCACAACCGAGCTTCGCAGGTCGTTCTACGCTCGCAGTGGTGGCCGATGCGGACGCCGCGCTGCTCGACGCCCTGCGGGCTGGCGACGAGGCGGCGTTCGCGACGCTCGTCAGTCGGTATCACACGCGGTTGCTGCGCTTCGCCGAATCGTTGGTGCCGAGCCGGGCCGTGGCCGAGGAAGTCGTTCAGGACACGTGGCTCGGCGTGGTCCGTGGGGTCCACCGCTTCGAAGGACGGTCGTCGGTGAAGACGTGGCTGTTCCGGATCCTGATCAACCGCGCTCGTTCGGCTGGTGCGCACGAACCGCGGACGGTGCCCGCTCGACGACGATGCGCTGGAGGGGCGGTTCGCCGCGTCCGGCGCGTGGAGCTAGCCACCGGCGCCTTGGGCCGACGCGGTGGACGATCGGGTCGTCGCTGGCAAGCTGGCGGGCACGTGTCGCGAGTGTCTCCCCCGCTTGCCCGAGGCTCAACGCCAGGTCCTTGTCCTGCGCGACATCGAAGGCGTCGACGGCGCCGAGGTGTGCAATCTGCTCAGCGTGTCGCCGGGGAATCAACGAGTCCTGCTGCACCGAGCCCGCACCCGCCTGCGGGCCCTCCTGGCCGACGGAGATGGGGGAGGCTGATCTGATGTTCTTCCGTCGTCGCCGTCGTGCGCTCGTGTGCCGCGATGCGGTCGCGTTGATGACCGACTACCTCGAGGGTGCGCTCACACCGTCGGACCGGGACCGTCTGGAAGCGCACCTGGCGACGTGCCCGCACTGCAGCGAGTACCTCGCCCAGATCCGAGTGACGATCGCCGCCGCCGGTCGGGTCGAGCCCGACGACCTGTCCGAGGACGCCCTCGACGACCTCGTCGCCCTTTACCGCCGCTGGCGCGAGAGCTGAGGCGCGCGACCGGTGTGACACCGCCGGCCCCGCGTGACTGAAGATCAGCCGCGGCGGACGGTAATCGCCCGCACCGCGACCCCAGCGAGGCGTTGCGCTGCCAGTGACGATCGCGATCAGTGGCAAGGACGTGATCAGCACGACGCAGCCGACGAGGCCGACGACGGCGATCACGGGGGACCAGCGTCGCTGTTCGCGGGGTGAGGGTGAGCGCGGCTGCGTTGGTGACGGCGTAGTAGGTGAGCACGGCGACGCCGGAGATGGCGAGGGCGTTGCGGAGCCCGACGACGGCGACGATGGCGATCACGACAGCTCACGGGGCAGAACGGGAGTCAGGGGCTCGTCGTGACCAAGACGCTGGTGGTGATCGGCGATCGGCTCGTCACCTCTCCGCCAGGACGACCCAAAGGCGCGATGCTCCGTGCTTACGACAAGCAGACCGGAGAACAAGTAGGCGAGGTCTGGATGCCAGCACCTCAGACCGGATCGCCGATGACCTATCTTGCCCACGGCCGCCAGTTCATCGTGGTCGCCAGCGGCGGCGCCGGATCGCAGGCGGAGTACATCGCGTTTGCGTTGCCTCAGAAGTAAGAAGTGCAGGGCACAGGGCGCAGGGCGGAGGGAACAGGGAGGGAACAGGATTGCCCACCCAGACACTTCTGTGCCCTGTGCCCTATGCCCCAAGCCCGAGCCCTATGCCCTTCGCAATCTCAGGAGAGTCCCCCAGGGATCGGCGATGACGCGGTCGGCGCCGTCCTCGGCAGCGCCGTAGCCGGAGACGCGGAGGCTTTCGGTCGCCGCGGCGACGTCGGATTGATTCGGGAGCACGAGCTCCCATTCCAGCAGTTTCGCGTCATCGACACCGGCAGGTGGTGAGCCCGCAGCCCACGTGTTGGTACCGAGATGGTGATGGTAGCCGCCCGCCGACATGAAGAGCGCGCCCGGATAGCTCCACACCACCGCATCCAATCCGAGCCCCGCATGGTAAAACTCGCGGGCCCACCCGAGATCTCCGACGCTCAAGTGAACGTGGCCGATCGTGGTGTGGGCGGGGAAACCAGACCACATCCCGTCCGCCGCGTCGGCGACTGACCGCAAGTCGAGAAGCTCGGTGCCTATGGCCAGCTCATGACGTTTCACCTGCCAGGATTCTCGCGGTCGGTCGGCATAGATCTCGATGCCAAGGCCGTCGGGGTCCCATAGATAGATGGATTCGCTCACCGCATGATCGGCCGATCCGAACTGCAAGCCCAGACTGAGGAGGTGACGGACCAAACGGCCCAACGCTGCTCGGTCGGGGAGGAGGATCGCGAAGTGATAGAGGCCCAGGAGTCCACTGGGAGGCACGTGACGAGCGCCCCGGTGCTCGTGCAGCTCGACGATCACCGTGTCGTCATCACCCTGGGGGGTGAGCGCGCAGTGCCCATCGGAGCTGACGGCCCGGAAGCCCAAGACATCACGGTAGTAACTGGTCGCGCGATCCAAGTCACTGACCTGCAGGCGAACTCGCCCGACGCGCGTTTCGTCCGGGAGTCGGTAGCCAGCAGGCGACATGCCGAACTCACGAACCGAAGGCACGTGGCTCACGGCGTCTAAGGTAACAGAGGCGGGCCCCGATGGCGCGGCGAGCTTGCACGATGAATGGCCTGGCCGGTGGGCGCGCCTGCGCGGCCGGAGGCCGCTTCGGCCCGCCTTCGCGGCCGGAGGCCGCTTCGGCGAGGCGGGCGAGGGCTGGTTGGTCGGAGTAGGATCAAGGTGAATCATGGAGGCGTCAGCGTGGGTGAATTCAGTCGTCGAGATGTGCTGAAGTCGGGCGCGACAACCGCCGTGTGGCTTGCCGCGCTGGGCATCCCAGACAGTCTGTGGGCCCTTCAGGACGGTGAGGAGCTCGTTACCTTTACCGACTACACGGCGGATTTCAAGATCGACGCGCAAGCTTCAAACCCCACCGTTCGCTGCTTCGATCTGCGGACGCTGACGACGTGGGCCACGCCCAACGATCAGCACTACACGTTTCATCAAACGACCACTCAGCGCGTCGATCCCGCGACGTTTCGCCTGCGCATTGGCGGCTTCGTCGAACGCCCGCGCGAGCTCACGCTCGATCAGCTGAAGGCGCGGCCCGACCGTCGAGACGTGCCCGTGACCCTCGAGTGCTCCGGGAACTCCACCCGTCCGCAGCGCATGAGTGGACTCCTCAGCAACGGTGTGTGGACCGGCGTCGGCCTGGCGTCCCTGCTCAAAGAGGTCGGCCTCAAGCCTGAGGCTCGTGAAGTCGTCTTCCTGGGTCTCGACATGGAGACCGAAAAGAAGGCCCAGGCCGGCGGTCGCGAGTTCGTGACGCCGCACGGCCGCAGCATGTACGTGCAGGACGCGCTCAACCCCGAAGCGATCCTGGCATTCGCACTCAACGGTCAACCGCTCCCTGCCGAGCAAGGGTTTCCACTCAGACTGATTCTTCCGGGTTGGTACGGCATGACCCAAATCAAGTGGCTTGGTCGCATCGAAGTGCTCGATCGCCGCTATGAAGGGCAGCACATGGCCCGCAACTACCTGGCGATGCGGTCATTCGACACGCCCGATGGGCCGCTGTGGCTCGATACGTCGATCTCGAAGACCAATATGAAGTCGGTGGTCGCTCGCGTGGCTCGCCGCAAGGCCGGCAGCGGGTGGGAATATCGAATCACGGGACCCGCATGGGGCGGCCAAGTGCCGATTCAGCACGTGGATGTTCAGATCGACGAGGGGCCGTGGCAGCGTGCGACGCTCGAAGCGTCGCGCGGACCCTACGCGTGGAGACTCTGGTCGCTGACAGTGCGCGACTTGTCGCCTGGGCCACACAAGCTCGCCTCGCGCGCGACCAACGCCAATGGTGTGGGGCAGCCGACATCTGACGAACGGAGAAAAACCATCGCGAGCGGCCGCGAGGATTTTTCGATCTGGACTCGCGAGATCCTGTCGGCTGACCAGGGTGCGTGGCGCTGGGCGGCATCGCAGCGCCTTCCACGACTGGCTGAGTTGGCAGTCGTGGTCCGCCACGAACTTGCCGCACCACGCGCCCCGGAGACTATGATCGCAGTCGGCAGATCGATCGGAAAGCGAACAACACATGGCAGTCAACGGGCTTCACCACATCACGGCGATCTCGGGGCCGGCGCAGGAAAACGTCGACTTCTACGTTGGCGTTCTCGGGATGCGGCTGGTCAAGAAGAGCGTCAACCAGGACGACCCTGGAACCTACCACCTGTTTTACGCGGACGCCGAAGGCCGACCGGGTACCGACCTGACGTTCTTCCCGTGGGCGCACATGGCCCCGCCGCGCGAAGGACACGGACGGGCGATGGAGGTCAGCCTCGAAGTGCCGCCAGGCAGCCTCGACTACTGGAGCGCACGGCTCGAAAAATACGGCGCGCGCTTGCGTGGTGTCGAAACGCGGATGGGAGAGAAGGCGCTGTCATTGACCGATCCACATGGGCTCGACCTGGCCCTGGTCGAACCGTCGCGCGGCGCGCGTCAAGGAGTTCACGCCGTGGGACGAGAGTCAGGTGCCCGCTGAACGTCAGGTCCGCGGTCTACATGGCGCGCGACTGTGGGAGCGGGACACGGCTCCCACCGCACAGTTCTTGATCGACGTCCTTGGCTTCACGCGACTGGGCCAGGAAGGCAGCTGGACCCGCTACGGCTTTCCCCAGGCGATTGGCTTCGTCGACATTCAGGAGATGCCAAACGCTCGGCGGGGGGGCTGGGGCGTGGGCAGCGTCCACCACCTGGCGTGGCGAGTGGACGATGAGGCGCATCAGCAACGCGTGCGCCGCGACGTGGAGAGCGGCGGTGCGCAACCCACGCCGGTCATCGATCGGTTCTGGTTCAAGTCGGTGTACTTCAAGGAGCCTGGCGGCGTGCTTGTTCGAGATCGCGACCGATGGCCCGGGGTTCACGGTGGACGAGGAGCTCGGGCATCTTGGTGAAGCGCTCGTGCTCCCGCCGTTTCTCGAACATCACCGGCGCGAAATCGAAGCCGTCCTGCCGCCTCTCAAGCTTCCGATGCCGGCGACGCAGGGGTCGTAATGGATGAGCAAGCCACTCGATTTCGTCCACGTTTTCGAGCCGCCAGCCGATCACTCCCAGCCGACGGTGCTGGTGCTGCATGGAACCGGAGGCAATGAGCACGATCTGGTTCCGCTCGGGCACGCGTTGTGGCCGGGCGCGGGCATCTTGAGCCCTCGTGGAAAGGTCCTGGAGCGCGGGATGCCGCGCTTCTTTCGGCGGCTCGCGGAGGGCGTCTTCGACCTGGACGATCTCAAACAGCGGACCAACGAGCTTGCGGACTTCGTGACCAGCGCCGCCGCGCACTATGGCTTCGATCGTTCCCATGTGATTGCCGCCGGCTTCTCGAACGGGGCAAACATCGCTGCCAGCGTGTTGCTGCTCAGGCCGGGCGTGCTCCGGGCCGCCGCCCTCTTCAGTCCGATGGTTCCGATTGTTCCCGACGCGCCGCCGTCGCTACAGGGAATCGACGTCTTCATCAGCGCCGGCCGACGCGATCCGCTCGTCCCCGCGGAGAATACCCAACGCCTTGCCGATCTGCTCGAACAGTACGGCGCCAGCGTGTCGCTGCGCTGGACGAACGGCGGTCACACGCTGACGCCTGAGGACGCCGAAGCCGCCGCGCACTGGCTCAGCGCCCAGCGCGTTTGATCAGGCAGGTGGACGTGGCGTGCGCGTAGATGACGTCGTTGGCATCGACGAGTCGTGCTTCCGCGAGAGCGACGGTGCGACCGATATGGACGATCGTGGCGATGCCGCGGACACGTCCCGTTTCAACCGTCATCGCTTTGAGATAGCTGACCTTGATGTCGAGCGTCGTCCAGACATCGCCCAACTCGAGGCACGAGTATAACGCAGCACCCCAGCGCCGAATCCAGGAGGGTCGCGGCCATACCGCCGTGGACGATGCCCATCGGGTTGTAGTGGTACTCCTCAGGCACGCCTTCGAACACGATTTCGCCGCGATTGGCAACCGTCAAGCGGATGTTCATCAGCCGGCCCATCGGTGGTGGCGGCAATCGTCCCGCGATGACTTCGCGCAACGTCTCGAGGCCCGTCTTTCCCCGAGCCGCCGCAACGATGGTCCGCGGATCCTCCCAGGTGATGGTCCGACTGCGCGTTTCGGTCAGCGAGCATCGTTGCTCAGTCTGCATTCGCATTACCTGCACCAGCCCACACCTAGCACCTACACCAGCCCTCACCTCGCCCCCACCCAGGCCCTCAATACCTCAGCGTCAGCCCAACGCCCGCCCGCCAGAAACTCAGGCTCGTGCCTTCGCGCACGGCTTCTTCATCGTTCGTGATGCTCTTGAAATAACGCAACTCGAAGCGGAGGCTCGAGACGTCGGTCAGCCGGCCGGTCGCGCCGCCCCCGACATTGATGCCGAACAGGTTGCTCTTTACTGGCAGCAGGCCCGCCACGTCGTCGATTCCGATGCGCATCGAGCCCCGCGCCTCCGCTGACGAATGGGCGGAGCGAGTCGCCGGTGATTTCCTGAGGAACTGACAGGACGACGTTGCCCATGACCGTGATCACATGGCTGCGCGCGACCAGGGCGCCGCTCGAACGCTCGAAGAATCGGGGTGAGTATCCGACGTCGGCCTCGAAACCCAGCACGCCGCGCGTCGATCCAGCCGACGATCCCGCCCAGCGTCAGTTTGGTATTGCTCGCGCCGCTCTCGAGATCGACCAGATTCGTGTCTCCGGCAAACTTGAGCCCGATGAAGGGCGTGATGAACCAGTCAGCGGACGCTGCAGGTCGGTACATGTCAGGACCAGGGCAAGCGCGAGGATGCCTGGCGCTTTCATGACGACTCTGGACGGCAGGACCGCCCGGCCGATTCTTACAGGAACAACCGGAGAAAAGTCTTCGCAAAGACTGAGCTTGTCACATCGCCCTTCTCGAGCGAGAACGGGCTACTCAAACCATCGCTGTTGGCCAGCAGAATCAGCGTCAGGCGACGCCCTGGCACTTTCAGGATAAGCGATGAATAAGCATCCGGCAGCGAGACCGAAGTGCCACACGATGCGCTGGCCCTCATAGGACTGCACGAACCAGCCAAGTCCAGTCGGTATGCGACGCGGCGCTATTGCTCCAGCTGGCCCCCAGGGTTGCCGATGAGACCAGCACTTCGAGGCCGGCATCGTATCGTGCCAGGTCGCGCACGCTGGCGACGAGTCCCTGCGCGGCGTCGATACCGCCGGCAGGAAGCTCGTTACGCGACGCGCGGCCTCGGCGATCGACCCGATACGGCGTGGCGAGCCGGCGAAGGGCCGACGCGTAGCGTTCGAGCGTCGTGTCGTCGAACGAGCGTTCGGACTTCGACCGGCGCGGTCGTGACGTCCCGTCCCGGCACCGCATCGATCATGGCCAGGCGGTCGAGGATGTAATCCGCGATCAGCTTGCGATAGGGCTCGTCCCCGCAGGCTTCGAGCGGGATGGCCAACGCCGCGAACCGTGAGGGGTCGTATTTGAACGCCGGATTGGCCCCCGGCGACGCATGGGCCAGCAATTGTCGAAGCGTCGAGCCCGCCTCTTGAGTTTGCGGCGCCCACTTACCGATCGGTTCGTCAAGGTCGAGCAGACCGAAGTCGACGCACATCAGCGTCAGACATGGCCGTGAACGTCTGCGTCAAATCAGCAACGAGGTAGGGCGTGTCGGCGGTGGCCGGTAAGGCCGCCTCGACGTCCCGATGGCCAAAGCCACGTTCCCAAACGACTTGCCCGTCTTGAAGGATGGCCGCGGAAATTCCGGGAATGCCGGCCTGCTGCCGAAGCGGCTCGAGATATTGCTCGAAGAGAGAAAATGCGAGGGTCTTGCTGCGCGCTCGCCCCGGTTTGGATCGAAACCGAGGCAATCAGCGCCACGACGGCGGCGTTTTGAAGCGCAGCATGGGCTTCAAGCCGAAGCAGAATCATAGCATCGCCCAGCCGATCGCTAGTCTCGACACAGCTTGGCACAGGCACTGTGGTAAAGTTCCTGCGTCATCGTGGGCAAACGACCGCAGAAACTCCCGCCTATCCCAGGCGTTGCGGTGGGGTGCCGTCCTCGCGATGGTCGTGTCGGCGGTCGAACTCGCGCTTGCGCAGGGCATGCGGATCATTCCGCTCGTCCGCGATGGTGAGGTCTTGATCTCCTTCGAGATGGCCGACGGATATACAGACGATGTGCGGGCGGCAATCAAGAGTGGGTTGAAGACGACTTTCACGTACTACATTGATCTGCGCGCCGAGGTCCCTGCGTGGGTGGATCGAACGGTCGCCTCGGCCGTCGTCAGCACGGCTGTCAACTACGACAATCTCACGCGACGCCATACGGTGGTGCGCACACTGGATGGTCGGGTCGAGGCAGCGCGGGTGACCGAGAGCGACACGGAGGTCAGGCAGCTCGTCACGACGCTCGAGCGGCTGCCCCTCTTCAAGACCGTCAGCCTCGAACCCAACCGTGAGTACTACGTGCGCGTGCGAGCGGAAGTGCGGCCGCGAAACGCCGCTTTCCTCTGGCCGTGGGGGAGCGTGCGGTCGGCGCAAACGAAGTTCACGTTCATTCCCTAGCGGTCTACGGTCCACGGTCTACGCTCGCTCAGGGCGGTCCGACGGTTCATCAGCCAAGGTCGTCGAAGGTGTGAATCACGGGAAAGCCGTCGCTCGTGCGCGGGCAGATTTCCTGGCCTGACGGCGAGCCTCGTGTGCATTCCAGCCGTGCGCGCTGCATCGAGCTCACGAGTTGCATCGGACACGAACAGCACGCGGTCCGTCCCCATCGCCAATCGACTCTGCAATCCGCCGATAGCTCTCGCTCTCGATTTTCGCTCCGATCGTCGTGTCGAAGTACCAGTCGACGAATCCGCTGAGATCACCGGCTGACGAATAGCGAAAGAGAAGCTGCTGGGCAAGGACGCTTCCCGAAGAGAAGATGCCGACAGGCAGGCGTCGAACGTGCCAACGCTCGAATGCCGCCGGCACATCAGGGAAGACTTCGCCGACAAGCTCACCGCTCGTGTAGCCTTCCTCCCAGATCTTCCCTTGCAGCGCCTTCAACGGCGTCGACTTTCGATCGCGATCCATCAGCCAGCTGCAATACATGGCGACAGATGCGAGCCGCGAAGCCCGAGGCGCATCGACCCGAGACGCGGGACAGGTCCACCCGCCTCGACATCAGAGGCATGCTCCTCCCGCAACGCATCAAAAAGACGCTCGTAGTCGGGCGAGCTCGCATGCTGTTCGATATGCTGGCCCAGATGCGTGCGGGCGTACGGGAACAGACACGTCGTACACGAACCTGATCGGAGTGGTCGTGCCTTCGATGTCGAGCAGGATCGCCTTGATCTCCGCTGGCGCCCGCGCGCCGCTCACATGCGTGCGGGCGACGAGACGTAGGCGGGTCCGAAGCACACGGGCTGGAACCCCTGGTCAACGCCCGTGTCCGTGTAGTGGGGCGTCCATCCCGACGTGTCCTGGAACAGGCGGATGGCTCGTATGCGGCGCTCCCTACAAAGGTCGAACCAGTGGTGCGTGCCACGCGGGACGCGGATGAGGTCGCCGGCCTCGACTTCAAGCGCGAAGACGGGACCCCCAACCGGGTGAATATGAAAGAGTCCGCGCCCTTCGACTATGAAGCGCACCTCGTCTTCGTCGTGCCAGTGCTCGCGACTGAACTTGGCAAGCATGGCGTCGAGGTTCGGTGTGTCGGGGTGAACGTCGATCACATCGGCGGTGCGGTATCCGCCCCGCGCCTTCAGCGTGTCGATTTCAGGACCATACGCTTGAAGCACTTGCTCGGACGTGGCGTCCTCGGCGACGGGTCGATCGAGCGTCCACCGCTCGTAGTCGATGCCGTGAGTGGCAAGAAAGGACGCGACCACTTCCGGGGCGTCGAGCACTCGGTTCTCCGCCGGGATTTTCACGACCGCCATGGAACACCTCCTCGCTCTTTGGCCCGGCCCACGGCTTCGAGCAGGAACTCGACAATCTCGACGTGGCGCAGGGCTTCGGCCAGCGTGCTGCCCCAAGTGTACATCCCGTGGCGCCGAAGGAGGAACGCGTGCGAGGTCGGATGCCGGCTGAGCACGTCGCGAATCGCAGCGCCGAGCCTGGCCATGTCCTGATCGTTCTCGAGAATGGGAATCCACTCCCGGTGCTCGTGCGACGACACGCCCGCCAACCCCTTCAGCATTTCGTATCCTTCGATCTCGATCCCTCCCTGTGCGGCATGCTCGTCAGAGAGCAGCGTGCTCCACAGCGAGTGCGTATGCAGCACAGCGTCGGCGCCCGCGCGCGGACGATCTCGACATGGAGTCGCGCCTCCGCCGAGGGTTTGCCCGCATCCCTGAATGACGGCTCCTTCCTCGTCGATTTCGAGAATCTGGTCCGGTGTCAGCGCTCCCTTCGATACACCGCTGGGGGTGATGGCGAGGCGCATGGGCTCGCGCTTGACGACGACACTGAAATTGCCGCTGGTGCCCAGCACCCAGTTGCGGCTATCGAATCGTCGACCAATCTCAGCGAGCCGTTGCCGACTTCCCGAAGCTCTGCGCTCATTTGCCGCTGCGGGCATCATCTTATGGTAAGCGGCCAGACCGGCAACCGGCGACGGCAGCCGGTAGACCGGCAGACCGAGTGTAAGATTCCGTCCGTTTTCAGTCCTCCCAGGGAGATTGCGATGTCACGTGCTGTGTTCGCCAGAATGTCCAGCGCGGCGTTAGCCGCAGGGGTTTTCGTCGCGGCCGCGGTGATGCACGCCCAGCAGCCGTCAAAGCCAGCCGCTGCGCCGGCACCCGCCGCGCCGGCGCCAACCGCCAGTCGGCGCCGACCAACGATGCGCCGAACCCGTATCAAACCATCGAAGGCTATTTCAAGATGCCGCCGAACCGCAGCTGGGGTTCGACGAGCGCGGTGGACGTGGCGCCTGACGGCAAGACCATCTGGGTGGCCGAACGCTGCGGCGCCAACACCTGTTGGGATGCGGGGGTCGGCAAAGTTCTCGCCTCTCGATGTCGTGTTGAAGTTCGACGAGTCCGGCGCACTGCAGGCGAGCTTCGGTCAGGGCATGTTCGTGTTCCCGCACGGGATCCACGTCGATCGTGAAGGGCAACGTCTGGGTCACCGACGGCCAGGACAATCTGCCGCGACGCCGCCCGGGCTCCGCGCCAGACGCGCCCTTGCCGGCGCCGCCGGAAAAGGTCGTGGGCCATCAGGTCTACAAGTTCAGCCCCGAGGGCAAGCTCCTGCTGACGCTTGGCAAGCCGGGTGGCAATCAGCCGGGGCAGCCTGCGGATCCGGCATCGTTCTATCAGCCCAACGACGTCATCACCTTGCCGAACGGCGACATCCTCGTCGCCGAAGGGCATACCAACGCCGAGGCCACCGTCAACCGCATCTCGCGATTCAGCCGCGACGGGAAGTACCTGACGTCGTTCGGCAAACGGGGATCGGGACCGGGCGAGTTCATCCAGCCTCATGCGCTGGCGCTGGACGATGCGGGGCGTCTGTATGTCGGCGACCGCAGCAACAATCGCGTGCAGGTGATGACGCCCGAGGGCAAGTTCATCGCCGAATGGCCCCAGTTCGCGCGCCCGAGCGGCGTGGCCGTGCACGGCGACATGATCTACGTGGCCGACTCTGAGTCCGGCTCGGTGGCTCCGTCGCAGAAGGCCTGGATTCGTGGCATTCGCATCGGCAGCATCAAGGACGGCAAGGTGATGTATTTCATCCCCGACCCGGAGAAGGACAAGACGACCGGCACGTTGGCGGCTGAGGGCGTCGCCGTGGACGCCGCCGGCAATGTCTACGGAGCGGAAGTCGGGCCCCGCAAAGTGCAGAAGTACGTGATGAAGAAGTAGCGGTGAGTCGTTCCACGCTCGTGGTCGCCCTTGCTCTGGTGTGCCTGGTCGCGCCGGGCAGGGCGCGCCCAGCCTTCCTCCTTCGACTGCGGCCGTCAAGGCGGCCGCCGAGCTTCCGCGCCTTCACAGCCTGCTCATCAGCCAGCGCGGCACGCTCGTGCTCGAGCGCTACTTCAACGGCGCCCGCGCCGACCGTCCCGCCAACGTCAAGTCGGTCTCGAAGAGCATCATTTCGGCGCTGGTTGGCATCGCAATCGCGCAGCGTCACATTGGCAGCGTGCGCGATCCAATCGGTCCCTATTTCGTCGAGCACCTGCGTGCCGAGGCGGACGCCCCGAAGCGTCGCATCACGATCGAGGATCTGCTGACGATGCGATCGGGGCTCGAGTCGACGAGCAGCCGGAACTACGGCGCGTGGGTGACGAGCCGCAACTGGGTGCGATTCATGCGCTGAGCCGCGATCTCGAGGACACGCCCGGCAACAGCATGGAATACAGCACCGGGAACACGCACCTGCTGTCAGCGATTCTGACCAAGGCGACGCGCAAGAGCACGTGGCAGTACGCGCAGGAAGTGCTCGCCAAGCCGCTCGGCTTCTCGCTCGCGCGGTGGCTGCAGGATCCGCAGGGGATCTACTTCGGCGGCAACGAGATGTTGATGACGCCGCGCCAGATGGTCGCGTTCGGCGAGCTGTATCTGAATCGTGGCCGGCATGGCGACAATCAGATCGTGCCCGAGAAATGGATCGAGGACTCGTTCGTGCCGCAGCGGCCGCTCCGACTACAGCGGCGAGTCCTACGGCTACGGCTGGTGGATTCGCGATCTGGCCGGGGAGCAGGCGTTCTACGCGTGGGGCTTTGGCGGCCAGTACATCTTCGTCGTTCCTCGCCTTCAGCTCGTGGTCGTGACCACGTCGTCCAGCGCGACGGGAGACGAGCGGCGCGGCCACCGGCGCACGGTCTTCGACATCGTCGAGCAGTTGATCATTGCGCCGCTGTCGACGGCGTGACATCGGATCGAGTCGAGAGCAGGCACGTAGGCCACGAAGTATACGAAGCTTCGTGATCTTCGTGACCTTCGTGGCTGACTTCGTCAGCTCACTTGCTCGGCGGCTTGGGGTTGTCCATCCCTTCGGTCAGCTCGATGTACGTGCCGAACGGATCGGTGAGGAACGCGATCGCAAACCCGATCTGCGGAATGTAGGTGTAGGGCCGATCGAACTTGATGCCCTGCGGCTTCGAGCTGCTTGCAGTAGGCCTCGAGACCCTTCACTTCGAAGCCGATGTGATCCAGCGCGCGACCGCGCGTGCCGACGACAGGCTCGGCCGTGCCGCTAAAGGTGAGGTTGACGCCCGGAACGTCGGCCGCCTGAAACGAACCGCGCATGCCCGGCTTGGCGCCAAAGGTCTTCACATACCACTCCTTCATCGCGTCGATCTTGTCGGTGGCGAAGTGCACGTGGTGGTTCGCCAACGGCACCGTCTGTGAGGGGTTCTCGACGAACTCGATCTTCGTCTGGTCCGGCGTCATCGTGTAGGCGACGTTGGTCTTCGTCGACTCGACGAACGCGATGCCGTCGGTCACCGCCTGAGAAGCCGGCATCTCGTCGCGCGTGACGATTGGATACCCGGCTGCCTTCACCTTGTCGATGATCTTGCGGACGCTGGGCACATAGAACCCAACGTGATTGACCGTCGTGCCCTTGGAACCGCCAGTCGGCGCACGCTGCGTAAATACGATGATGACGTTCGGGAACTTCACCATCTCGAGCACGCCGGCCGTGACCGGCGTGCCGCCGAGCGTATCGACCCAGAATTTCTTGGCTTCGGGAATGCTCGCGACGTTCAGATGGTGGTGGGCGTACACGAAGTTGTTGTCCTTGAGCAGCGGCAGCTGCACTTCTCCAAGGGTTGAGGCGGCACGCCTCACCGCCGAGTGCCGGGGCTTCAGCCCCCGCCAGGACTGCCACAATCAAAATCATCCCGAGGGTCGTGCCACGACGTATGGTTGGCTTCATCACTTTGCTCCCAATCCGGCCGGCAATATTTGTTGGGCGAACTATATCGCTGAATCGAGCACTTCGATGGTGTGCTGTACCGGGATCCCGGCGAGGTGGGCCTCGAGTTGGGTCAGGCAGCCGATATTGCCGGTCGCCACGAGGGCGGCGGCACTGGCGCGAATGGTTGCCGCTTTGCGACGTCCGAGTTCGTCCGCAGTGTCCGGCTGCTCGATGTTGTAAAGCCCGGCGGAGCCGCAACAGATGTCCGAGTCAGCCAATCTCGACGAGAGTGACGCCACCAATCTGCTCGAGTAGTCGACGAGGTGCGGCACGAACGTTCTGGCCGTGCGCCAGGTGACACGCATCGTGATAGGCGACGACCGCTGGTTCTGGGAGTGCCATTGGGGTCCGGACCCCGACGGCGTCGAGAAACTCGGCGACGTCGCGCACTGGCGCGCGAAACGCCTGCTCCTTCATTGCGGATCCACAGCCGGCGGTGTTCGTCACGATCGCGTCGACGTCATCGGGGAACACGGCGGCATTGTGAGCGGCCGACGCCGCCGCTCGATCTGCGCAGGCCGCTGTGCAGCGACAATGCGCCGCAGCATCGCTGCGCGGGTGGGATCACGACCTCGACCCCGTTGGCAGCGAGCACCCGACATGTGGATCGATTGATCGACGGCCGCAACACTTGTTGCACGCAGCCGGCAAGCAGGGCAACGCGAGCCCGTCGTTGACCGAGGGCGGGCACAAGGGCCGGTAGCGTCTCCGTGGGAGGGAGTCGGTGGGGGATCAGACGAGTCATCGAACGAATCGGGACCGGCAGCAGCGGAGACAACGCCCGTGCGATGCGTCCCGCAAGGACAGCCGCGCGAAAACGGGCTGGCGATTCCACCGTGGCGACCAGCGCGCGATGCCAGGCGCGCTGGCTGGCCGACTGCGCCTCGCGTTCGATGCGGGCCCTGAACGGTACGAGAAGCTCACGGTATTGAACTCCGGAAGGGCAGGCTGTCTCGCACGCCAAGCAACCTAGACAGCGATCGATGTAAGGCCGAGCCTCCGGCGTTGTGAGCGTTCCTTCCAGCACTTGCTTCATCAGGACAATGCGTCCGCGGGGGGAGTCCATCTCCTCTCCAAGGACGCGATAGGTCGGGCAGGCGGCGAGGCAGAAACCACAGTGGACGCATGTCGACACGGCCCGCGCCATGCCTTCGCCCTGAGGCCCAAGGCTATCGGCTGGAATCTGATGCTGCATGGAAGCGATTGTGAGGATCGAGCACGCGGCGAACACGCGTTTCGAACGGGCAGGGCTCGACCCGCCCGATCAGGGCGCCGGCGTTCTCGCCGCGAACGATCTGCCCGCGAAGCCCCGCGCTCGTAAGAACGCGCTCAATCGCCAGACGGATCTGGGCTGGCGATCCACACGCACGTTCCGGCACAGAAGTAGCGCGCTGACGAAAACGTCGAGCCAACCTGATGAAGGTCGGCGGCGGCGACCTTGATGATCGATTCAGCCGGAGCGACCCAGGCAAACTCTCGCGCATCGCTCCACGAGTCGGGCTCGGCCGAGGAGGAAATCCTCTCACCTCCGAGCAGGTCCTGCAGCACTGCCATCCGCGCGTCCACTGACTCGGATCGACCCGCGATTCTGCACCCACAACGTTCCACTGGAGTCGAAATCGATGGCCTCGACGTCTCGACGAGCCATCTGAAGGCGCTCAACCGCGTTCCACGCACGTTCGAGCGAGCCGCACTGCACGCGAAGAGTCGCATGCGCCTCTGGCCGTGGAAACACTTTGCACGTGACGTCAACGATGACGCCGAAGCGGCCGAGACTACCAACCATGCCGTGATGCAAGAGGAACCCGGCGGCGTTCTTGACGACCTTGCCGCCGCTTCGGATCAGCCGTCCGTCGCCATCGACGACGCGCATGCCGATGACGAAGTCGCGCACACCGCCGTAGCGATAGCGTCCAGATCCGCTGAGCCCGCTTGCGACCGTCCCGCCCAGTGTGGCACCAGTGCGGACCAGCACCGGGTCGAACGGGAGGTACTGGCACTGCGCGGCGAGCGTCGACTCGATCTCGGTCAGCGGTGTTCCGGCCAGTGCCGTGAACACGCATTCGTCAGGAGAATAGTCGGTGATCCCCCGGAGATTCGTGCTATCGAGCGTGGCGGCTCCAACGTCGACCAGAGGCGCCGACTTGGTGCCGCAGCCCCGAATCGTGAGGCGGTTGTGGCCGAGAACGGCCGCTTGCAGCTCTTCAACCGATTGAGGCTGCAGGCTCATACGCGAGAGATGACTCCTGCCCGTTCCAGGGGATGCAGACCATGGGCGGCTCGTGCGTCGCCGGCACCCAGCATCTTCCCGCGATTGGCCAGCTCTCGAGGATCGATGCTGTCGCGCAGTCGTCGCATGAAGGCGACATCTTCGTCGCCGTACATCTCTCCGAGAAACGCGCGCTTCTCGAGCCCGATGCCGTGCTCACCCGTGACCGAGCCGCCAAGCGCGATGCACATCCGCAGGATGTCCGCCGCGAGCGCTTCCGCGCGTTCGAGCGCGCCGGCCTCCCGGCCATCGAACAGGATGAGCGGGTGAAGGTTGCCGTCGCCGGCATGAAACACGTTGGCGACCCGCAGGCCATGTCGAGTGCTGAACTGCTGAATGGTCGCGAGCGCTTCGCCCAGCCGCGAGCGTGGCACGACGCCGTCCTGCACGATGAAATCAGGGCTGATGCGTCCGACTGCCGAAAATGCGCACTTGCGGCCTTTCCAGATGCGCGCGCGATCCTCGGCATCGCTGGCAATTCGTGTCGCCGTGGCGCCGGACTGCGCGATCAGTTGCATCAAGCGGGCGTGCTCGGCCTCCACTTCCGAGCCGTCGCCCTCGAGCTCGACGATGAGGATGGCAGCGGCGCCGGGAGGATAACCGGCGTCCACTGCCGCTTCGGCTGCGTCAATCGCGAGGCGATCCATGATCTCCATCGCGCCCGGCAGCAGGCCTGATGACACGATCTGTGACACGGCATCACCCGCCGCTTGCAGCGAGACATACGCCGCAAGCACTGTGCGATATGCCTCTGGGCGAGGCATCAAGCGCAGCGTGATCTCGAGCGCGATGCCGAATAGACCTTCGCTGCCGACGAACAGCCCGGTCAAGTCGGGGCCGACCTGTTCGATACTGTCGCCCCCTAAATGCACGATCTTCCGCGTCGGGAAGCACGGCTTTGATGGCCAACACGTGGTTGGCGGTCATGCCGTGGCGGAAGCAGTGCGCGCCGCCGGAATTGAACGCGACGTTGCCGCCAATCGTGCACACCGACTGGCTCGAGGGGTCCGGGGCGTAATACAAGCCGTGCGGCGCCGCCGCCGTCGTGACATCCAGGTTCACGACACCGGGCTCGACAATCGCGACTCGTGCGACGGGGTCGAGGCGAACGATTCGATTGAGTCGATTGAGCGCGATGACGATGCCGTCCTCGGTGGGAACTGCGCCTCCGGAAAGACTGGTCCCACTGCCGCGGGCCATGAACGGGACGCCCGCTCCATGGCACAACCGGACGATCTCGACAACCTCCTGCTGCGTCTCGGCGAGCACCACGGCGCGCGGACGAGCGCGGAACGTCGTCAGGCCATCCGATTCATAGGCCGCAAGAGCGCCCGGCCGTGTCAGGACACGCGCGCCGAACTGGTGTTCCAGTGCTGCGACCAGGTCCTGTGGCTGCATTCGTCAAGAACCACTATAAGCTACGCCTTCGCTGGATAGTTTCCAGTTACCAGTTACCAGTTCATCCCTCGACGGAGCTCGGGATGAACCGCTGAGCCAGGTCGAAGGCCTCATAGGAAGGCTGCCTGCTTTGAACTGGTAACTGAGAACTGACGCCGGAGGCGCCCTCGATGGACTGGACCCAGACGTACGACCCGCTTGGCAACGTCTTTCTCTCAACCGTCCTTGCCGCAGTGCCGGTGGTCGTGCTGCTGGGCAGCCTGGCCTTTGGTCACCTCCGCGCCCACGTCGCCGCACTGTTGGGACTCGCCTCCGCGCTCCTGGTTGCGATCGGCGTCTTCGGTATGCCGACGCCATTGGCACTCGCGACCGCTGCCTATGGCGCCGCCTACGGCCTTCTGCCGATTGGGTGGATTGTCTTGAACGTCATTTTTCTCTATCAGCTCACGTCGGACGCCGGACTGTTCGGCACGCTGCGGCACAGCATCACGGCGGTGACGCGCGACACGCGCCTCCAGTTGCTTCTCGTGGCCTTCTGCTTCGGCGCGTTCTTCGAGGGCGCGTCAGGATTTGGCACGCCTGTCGCCATCACCGGAGCCTTGCTGATCGGATTGGGATTCACGCCGCTGGCCGCGTCCGGTCTTTCGCTGATTGCGAATACAGCGCCGGTGGCATTTGGTGCGCTCGGCACGCCGATCATCGCGTTGCAGGGGGTGACCAATCTCGACCTCTTCGAGCTGAGCGCCATGGTCGGACGCCAGTTGCCGGTGTTCTCGCTCATCGTGCCGTTCTGGCTGATTTGGGCATACGCCGGTCGTCGTGGCATGGTCGGCGTGTGGCCCGCCATTTTGGTTGCCGGGCTCTCGTTCGCGACCCTTCAATTCCTGGTGTCGAACTATCACGGTCCGTGGCTCGTCGACATCCTCGCGTCGGTCGGCTCGATTGCTGCCGTCGTGCTGTTTCTTCGGGTGTGGCAGCCTTCCGATCAGTGGCGAACGTCGGACAGTCGATTGGCACCCGCACAGAGCACGATGCCCAACCACGTCGATGCGCCGCCAGCTCGCGAGGTGATTCGCGCCTGGGTCCCATGGCTGATCCTGAGCGTGCTGGTATTTCTCTGGGGCGTGCCTCAAGTCCGGGCATGGCTGGACAGCGTGTCAGTGATCCGCATTCCGGTGCCGGCCCTTCACATGCACGTGCTGCGCACGCCACCAGTGGTGGCCGCGCCGACTCCCGAGGCCGCCATCTTCAATCTCAACTGGTTGTCGGCCACCGGCACGGGGATTTTCGTCGCCGCCATTGTCGCCGGCCTGGCGATGGGTCGATCGATTGGCGAGCTTGCGAGCTGTTACGGACGAACCTTGCGGCTGGTCAGCACCTCGTTGCTCACCATCAGTGCGATGATGGCACTCGGCTTCACGACTCGGTACTCCGGCCTCGATGCCACGCTCGGTCTGGCGTTCGCGGGCACCGGCATGCTCTATCCCTTCTTCGGAACGATGCTCGGCTGGCTGGGTGTCGCGCTGACCGGATCGGATACCTCGTCCAACGTGCTGTTTGGCAGCCTCCAGCGCATTACGGCGGAACAATTGAACCTGTCACCGACGCTGATGGCGGCGGCCAATAGTTCCGGCGGCGTCATGGGCAAGATGATCGACGCGCAAAGCATCGTTGTCGCCAGCACCGCGACCCGCTGGTACGGCCATGAAGGCGAGATCCTGCGCTTTGTCTTCTGGCACAGCGTCGTCCTTGCGTGCCTGGTAGGCTTGCTGGTGTTTCTGCAAGCCTACGTGCCGCCGTTCAGCAACTTGACCATCTGGTAGGGACGAACAGAAAGGGAATTCGAGCCACGAAGGCACGAAGGTCACGAAGACGAAAATTGCAGTCGTTCCTTCGTGGCTTCGTGCCCTTCGTGGCTATCTTGTTCTGTTCTCGATTGTGACCTCCTACTGAACTCGTTCGACGCGCTTGGCGATCAACACCAGGCCTTTCTTTTCAACCTCGACTTCGATCTTCGGCTCGAGGGCCCACCCGATTTCACGCTCGATCTCCATCACGGTCATCTTGCCGATCGTCCCCGTCACCCGCACGCTGTCGTTCAACCATGCATCGTCGAGCGGCGCGAGCTCTGACGACTTCGGATAGAAGACCAGGAGGTCGTTGTCGATGCCTGCCTCGAGGATCGCGTCTTCATCGAGCGCAAACGCCTGCGGGCTCAGCACCTCGTCCACCTCGCCAACGACGGTGACTTCTTGCCCGACATACTTATCCATGTTCTTGACCACATCTTCGACCTTCATGTCGGTGTTGGCGGCTGGAACGGCATCGCTCGGACGACCGGCTCTGCGGCGCCGGCTGGGTTTCGGTGGTGGTGCGCGTCTCAGAGCGATCACAGCCGAAGGCGACGATCGAAAGCGCTAGCGCACCGGTAGCAGTGATTGACTTCCAGGATCTCATCAGGATGCCTCCTCAGCGTTCGAGCGACTGAATTGCAAGAACGTTGCCCTTACACTGTCGCCATGTCGACGCTCGCGAGACGCACGCTCTTCATTACGGGATCAAGCCGAGGCATTGGCAAGGCGATCGCGCTCAAAGCCGCGGCCGATGGCGCCAACGTCGTCATTGCTGCGAAAACGACGGAGCCCCACCCGAAACTGCCCGGCACCATTTTCACCGCTGCGGAAGAGGTCGAGCGTCAGGGTGGACGGGCCCTGCCGATCGCCGTGGACATTCGTGACGAAGCGCAAGTCGAAGCCGCGGTCGAGCAGGCCGTTGCCACTTTCGGTGGCATCGACATCCTGGTCAACAATGCCTCCGCCATTTCGCTCACTGGAACGCTGGCGACGCCCATGAAGCGTTTTGATTTGATGCACCAGGTCAATGTGCGCGGTACCTACCTCTGCACACAGAAAGTCGTGCCGCACCTCATGCGTGCAGCCAATCCGCATGTCCTCAATATCGCCCCGCCACTCGAGTCGACGCTGCAGCCGCGATGGTTCGCTCCCCACGTGGGCTACACGATGGCGAAGTACGGGATGTCGCTGTGTGTCCTGGGAATGGCGAACGAATTTCGAGACGACGGAATCGCGTTCAATGCGCTCTGGCCGCGCACGGCCATCGACACCGAAGCCATTCGATTGATTGCCGGCGAGGGCGCACGCAAGAAGACGCGAAGTCCCGCGATCATGGCCGATGCGGCGTACGAGATTCTCTTGAAGCCGAGTCGAGACTTTACGGGAAATTTTCTGATCGACGAGGACGTGCTGCGAGAGGCCGGGATCACCGACCTCTCGCCGTACAACCCACCCGGAATTTCCGACGGCGAGTTGATGCGTGATTTCTTCGTGTGAGGACTACGGTTCCGGTTTTTCGTCGCCGGTGAAACGCCCGAGGCCGGTCCAGATGGCAGTTTCCTCGCCGGTGAAGTCCCGGTAGGTCAACTCTGGGTTTGGGCCGCAGTGCCCGAACAGGATGTCGATCACAAAGACGTTCGGCGATCCCTCGGCCAGGCCCGCACCTGCGAAGTAAGTGATTTCATCACCCGCCGCGATGACGGGGAGCCCGCCGTTGTCGGCTGGCCCTCTTGTGGGCTTCTTGTTGTAGCCGAACCGCGTGTCGTACTCGCGCAGACGGTCGACCATGCGGTCGAGCCACGGGTTGTTCATGTACTTTCGAATTGGGATTGGGACACGACTGCGCCAGCAACCCGGGATTCTCGTTGTGAATGCGGACCAGCAGTTGCCGAATAGTCTGGCAAGCCCAGGAGCGTGCCGGGATCCGGGTCAGCGACGCGTCCGCTGCTACTCGGGAATGAGACCGGGACCTCGTTCGACACCGGGCTGGTGCCGCACGAGCCGTGGCGGCGACGCGCGCAAAATACGTCCCCGAGCTCGCGCCGGCGTTGATGCTGGTTTCCGCTGTGGCAGCCTGCAGGATGGTCTGACCGGGAGCGCCACCCGCCTGCACGATGTATTGGCTGGCGGAGCCGGCGCTCGGTCGTCGCCAGAACAAGTAGGCCTCTTGCCCGCGCATCATTGCCCGAAAATTGAGCGGCGCGCTCGGCGGGGCGCACCCGCTCGTCAGCGTGACCACCACTTCGTTGGACGGCGCACTCCCGCCCTCGTTGTTGAACGCGACCGCGCGCACAAAGTAGGTGCCGGGCCCACCAGACGCCGAGAGTGATGTGGTCGAACCACTGACTGACGCTTGAACCACGGTCTCTCCGGGTGCGAAGCCTGCTTGCAATACGTAAAACGTCGGACTGTTCGCCGACGCGGTCCACGACAGCGTCACATTCAACCCGCTGACGGTGGCGGTGAGGTTCGATGGAGCGGTGGGGGTGTCCGCGCGCAGCGTCAAGCTGCTGACGGCAAGCGTCAGCACGATGATCGCAAACAACGTTTTCGAGCGAAGGACGTGAAGATCAAACATGGACCACCACTCTATCGAACGCTCATGGCCTCCGCAACACTGAATCGGGGGGCGGTTGGAAATGCGCGACGCAGATCAATGGTGGTCAGGCGAACCAAGCGATCTGATCAGAAGTTCATCCAACTGCACGACGAATGTTCTTCACGAAGGTTCTCCACTGCGGTTCTTGACGGTGGTTCGACGATGGTTCTTCACGGCCGTTCGCTGGACGGCGACTCGACCCTTCGTGCAGAACCTTCGTCGAACGTACGTGAAGAACCCTTGTCAAGAACCTTCGTGAAGAACCCTCGTGAAGAACCCTCGTGAAGAACCCCGTCAAGAACTTTTGTGAAGAACGCAGTCATGACCGATAGTTGCCGAAACTGAGGTGAATGCCGAAGTCGTGGTCCCGAAGCAACTGGATCGCCGACTGAAGATCGTCGCGTGAGGGCGACTGGACGCGAACCTGGTCCCCTTGAATCGATGCTTGAACTTTCTTCAGTTTGGCATCCTTGATGACTTTCACGATTTCTCGCGCCGTGTCCGTCGGAATGCCGATCTGCAGCGTGAAAACCTGCTTGACCGTGCCGGCGGACGCCGGCTCGATTTCGGCCGGCTTCAGGTTCTTCACGGGGACGTTTCGTCGCACCATCCGCGTCTGCAGAATCTCGAGCAGCGCCCCGATTTTGAACTTGTCCTCGGCGGTGAGCGTCAGGGTGTGATTCTTCTGGTCGAGCTCGATCGCGGCGGGCGAGCCCTTGAAATCGTAGCGCTGGGACACCTCTTTGCGCGCCTGATTGATGGCGTTGTCAACCTCTTGCATGTCGACTTCGGAGGTCACGTCGAACGAGTTCATCGTCGCCATGCGCAATATCGTAAGGCAGGTCGAGCGATGGCATGATAGTTGTGCTTGTCCGGACCATCCGCGACGGCTACAGTTACCTCTTGCGATGACGACCTCAACCGATCCGCTCGTCCTCGTCGTCGACGACTACAAGGATGCTCGCGAGATGTACTCGGAGTACCTGAAGGCCTCCGGATTCCGCGTGGTCGAAGCGGGAACCGGTGTCGAAGCCGTGGCGAAAGCGCACGCGCTCCAGCCCAACTGTATTTTGATGGATCTCTCGCTCCCCGGCATCGACGGCTGGGAAGCGACGCGGCAACTCAAAGCTGACGACAAGACCGCACACATCCCGATCGTCGCGATCACGGGCCATACGTCCGAACTGGAATTGCGCGATGCCCGAGCCGCCGGATGGTCGTCTTTTGTCCTCAAGCCCGCATTGCCGGACGCAGTCGTCTCCGAGGTGCGCCGGGCGATGACCGGCGCCACTATCTAGCGAGGCTCCGCCACGAGCGGCGAGAGCACCGACGGTTCGGCTCCGCCTCGCTAGTGGCAGTAGTTGCCCCGCCTCCGGCGGGGCGACCGGTGTAATGTCGGTGGATGAGTTCGCCCGGTTGCCGTAACGTTCACCTTCATCGAGTCAGCGGAGCCATCCAGACAATCGATCGCGACGTGGTAGCGGTCGAGGAACCCATGGAGGTGCGGGTCAACGGCGCGTCGTTCGCCGTGATCATGCGAACGCCAGGCGCCGACCGCGACCTGGCGGCCGGGTTTCTCCTGGCGGAAGACGTGATTCGCGGCGGCCACGAGCTGGCGACGATCGAGTACTGCGAGGACGCCGAGGCGGATGCGCGCGAGAACACGCTCAACGTCACAGTGATTGGGGAAGCCGTCGAGCGGCTCAGCATCCGTCTCGGTGAGCGGCGGCAGGTCATGATGACGGCCTCCTGCGGCTTGTGTGGCCGCCGCACGATAGAGTCGCTGCGGTCGCGTGCACCGTCAGTGGCGGGGCACTGGACGGTCAGTGCCGACGTCATTCGAAGCCTGCCGACGACGCTTCGTCGCGCGCAGGACGTTTTCGAGACGACCGGCGGGCTTCACGCAGCGGGCCTCTTTGCGCTCGACGGCCGGCTGACGATGCTCGCCGAGGACGTGGGCCGCCACAATGCGGTGGACAAAGTCGTTGGCCGGCGTCTGCTCGAGGACGGCCTGCCGCTCGATCAGTCGCTGCTCATGGTTTCTGGTCGAACCTCGTTCGAGCTGGTTCAAAAGTCGCTGCTGGCGGGTGTTCCACTCATCGCCGCCGTCTCCGCCCCTTCGAGCCTCGCAATCGAATTGGCGGAGCAGGCGGGCGTCACGTTGTGCGGATTTCTCCGCGGTGACACCTTCAACGTCTACGCGCACGGGCAGCGGATCGGTTAGGAAAGTCGACTATCTGCCGCAACCACGCAGAAACTGCCACAGTTCGGTGACAGGGCCTGTCCCTGTCATCGGGGGACAGGCCCTGTCTGCGGGGAAGGAGACGAGGATGACAGCCGCCGGAGGACGCGTAGCTGCAGGCCCATGCCGGTGGCGGCAAACCCCGCGTCGAGCAGGAAGGGCGCGACGGGATCCGATGCGGCCGCGGTGCCGTTGATCTCTTCGATGAGCCAGCCGCGTGCGCCCTCTGGCGCGCGATGGGCCAGCGCCACGAGCTCGTGCGCCAAACAACGCGCCACGCGTGATCGGTCCGGATCGTCGGCAGGTAGCGACACCAGCAGCGAACGATCGCCGCGCGCAATCCAGGCCGTCAGTCGTCCGTCGACGAGAACCACGCGAGCGCCGGCGAAGCGGGCGGCGCGTAGCCCGCTGGGCAGACCGGCGGCTTCCCGGATCGGTCGTATCGGGCGCGACCCAGTCAGGCCACGGCACCACGGCGCCATACGGATTCGCCGGGTCCGTCGCGGCCAGCGTGACGACTTGCGGCTCGTCGGTTTCATCGCGGCCAGCGCGGAGCAGATCCACGGCGCCCGGCTGGGCGAACTGCGCCGCTCCGAGTCCCATCACGAAATAGCCGCGCCGCACGCGGCCTGTCTCTTCGAGCCGCCGCAGCACGGGATAAATCGCACTGAAACCGCCTGGAATCTGCTCAATCGCCGTAATCTCACGCGTCACGACCCCGTGGCGTGTGAGCAGCTGCTCGGTGAACGCGGTCGCCCATTCCGTGAGCGACCGATTGGTCGGCCTCGCAATCGTCGTCCATCGGCCTTCGGCGGCGGGAGGGACGATCCGTCGTGATCGAAACGCGCGCGCGGCCCGGTCGTCGCGATCGCTCGGGCGCGCGCAGGTACGCGCGCAGCGCGTGGAGCGTATCGTTGGTGACGAGTCCTCTCCAGACGAGCGACCACAGCGCATCCACGGTTTCAGCGGGGAACCCACCGCCGATGGCCTCGTGGAGCGGCGCGAAAAACGACGCGCCCCCTTGCCTCGAGCTTTTTCAAGACCTCGGGCTCTCGCCCTCTTCAAGGTTCCAACGTTCCAGAGTTCCACGGTTCCAGGGTTCGGTGGACCGTCAGGAACCTTGGAACCTTGGAACTCTGGAACCTTGGAACTTTCCAGAGGAGGGCAACAGCCTGCGACATGTGGTCCGTCAGATACAGCGCGATCCGACCATCGCGATCGCCGAGCGGTTCGACGCCAATCCACGAAACCTCGCCCGCGCCGAGCAGCGTGTCGAGTTGTGCCGGCGAATAGTCGGAGACGCGCGCGGGCAGGATCTCGTGTTCCAGGAGCGATGCGATGACGGGCACGCCTTGCAATTGCTCAATCGTGTCGAGGAGCACATCCAGGCCACCTCGCCGCCGACCAATGCCATGCCATGCGGTGAGAAACTTGCCGAGCACGGGCGCTTGAACCGGTTCCACCGCCTCGCGCAGCCGCGCGAGGGATCGGCGACGGATGCTGCTCAGGACGTCGCTCTCGCACCACTCGCGACCGCGCCCGCCCGGGCGAAAGGCGCCCTCGATCACGCGGCCAGTCGTTGCGAGCCGCGCCAGTGCGGCCTCCACGTGCCCGATCGAGAGCCCCAGTCGCGCCACGATGTCGCTGGCAGTGAACGGACCGTGCGTGCGTGCATATCGCTTGACGAGATCGTCGCGCGCATCGACGGCGGGCTCCAACAACGCCGCCGGCAGCCCGGGCGGCAACGGAATCCCGAGCGCATCGCGATACCGCGAGGCGTACTCGACGGCCACGAGTCGAGCCTCGCCTCCGACCACGAGCTCAATCGCCCGCCGCGTGCGCAGCAATTCGTCGACTGCGGGACCAGCGACTGCCGCTAGCGATCGCGCGGCGATCTCTTCGCGCGTCAACTCGCCAAGGCGCAAGAGGAGATCGTGCACGGCATCAGTGGACTTGGCATGAAGGCGGTTCGAGAGGTGCTGGAGGTCGGCTGCAACGGTTTCGATGGCGGTGACGTCGAGCAGATCTCTCAGCTCCGCATCGCCGATGAGCTCGCGGAGTTGAGATTGATCAACCGACAGCGCCTGCGCACGCCGTTCGGCGAGAGGCGCGTCGCCGTCATAGATGTAGTTCGCCACGTAGTTGAAGAGGAGCGAGGCGGCAAACGGTGACGGGCGTACGCGATTCGATCGTGGCCACGCGCAAGGATCGACTGCGGATCCGGCGCAGCACGTCGACCAGCGCCGGCACGTCGAAGACGTCGCGCAGGGTTTCACGATAGGTCTCGAGGATGATTGGAAAGGATCCATAGCGCGCGGCGACGGCGAGCAAGTCCGCGGCGCGCTTGCGCTGCTGCCACAGGGGCGCGCGCGCGCCCGGGCGACGGCGGGGCAACAGGAGGGCGCGGCCTGCCGCTTCGCGGAAGCGCGCGGCAAAGAGGGCGGTCGAGCCCAATTGCCTCAGAATCAGCCCTTCGACCTCATCGGGGTCTGGCAGCATCAAGGCCGAGTCCGGGGGGCCATCGCCTTCCGGGCATCTGACGACGAACCCATCGTCTCCCCACATGATCTCGGCATCGAGTCCGTGCTCGTCGCGAAGTCGCGCGCTGACCGCCATCGCCCACGGCGCGTGCACGCGGCTGCCCAGTGACGACAGGATGAGCACGCGCCAGTCGCCCAGCTCGTCGCGGGTTCGTTCGATCACGAGCGTGCGATCGTCGGGGATGACGTCCACCGCGCGCTTCTGATCGTCGAGGTACTGCAGCAAGTTGGTGGCCGCCAACCGGTCGAGTCCGTGCTCGCGCTCGAGGCGGTCCCGTGCATCCTCTGGCGAGACATCGCGCAGTTCGCGAACCAGCTTGCCGATGGCGAAGCCCAACTCGATCGGTCGGCCGCCAGCTTCGCCTCGCCAGAACGGCATTTTTCCGGGCTGCCCAGGTGCTGGTGACACGATGACCCGGTCGTGCGTGATCTGTTCGATGCGCCACGTCGAGGCGCCGAGCAGGAAGGTCTCGCCCGCCCGCGCCTCGAACACCATCTCCTCGTCCAGTTCGCCGACGCGCGCGCGGTCACGTTCAGCGCCGAGCAGGAAAACACCGAACAAGCCGCGGTCGGGGATCGTGCCGCCGTTGGTGATCGCCACCTGCTTGGCGCCCTGACGCGCCGTGACGGTTCCCTTCACGCGATCCCACGTTACTCGCGGGCGCAGCTCGGCGAACTCGTCCGAGGGATAGCGGCCAGACAACATGTCCAGGACGCCCTCGAAGACTCGACGACTCAACTCCGCATAAGGTGCGGCACCCGCGGATGGCCTTGAAGAGATCGTCGACGGACCACTGCTCCGTCGACACCATGGCGACGATCTGTTGGGCGAGCACATCGAGCGGGTTGCGTGGATATCGCGACGGCTCGACGGCTCCGCGTTGCATGGCGCGCGTGACCGCGGCGCACGACACCAGATCGCCGCGAAACTTCGGAAAGATGATCCCGCTGCTGACGGCACCGATGCTATGACCCGCGCGCCCGATCCGCTGCAGCCCGCTGGCGACCGAGGGCGGGGCTTCGATTTGCACGACGAGGTCGATGGCGCCCATGTCGATGCCGAGCTCGAGCGAGCTGGTCGCGACCAGCGCGCGCAGATGTCCGGCTTTCAACAGATCCTCGATTTCGACGCGTTGTGCGCGCGCGAGCGAGCCGTGATGCGCGCGCACCAGCGGCTGACCCGCAAGCTCGTTGAGCGGCGCCCGCGAGGCGCTCCGCCAGCCTGCGGCTGTTGACGAAGATCAACGTCGATCGATGCTGCTGAATGAGCTCCAGCAATCGCGGGTGAATCGCCGTCCAAATCGAGCCTGCGGCTGGGACCCTGCGCCGCGGGGCTCGCTGCGAATCTCGAAGGTCGGCGCGGCGGCGGCGGCAACCGCACCGACTTTAGCCATGTCCTCGATTGGCACTTGGACCCGGATGTCGAGACGTTTGGGCTCGCTCGCATCGACGATTGAGACCTCGCGATAGGACACCGCCCCCGACGGCGCCGCGAACTCGTCATCTACAACATCCTGAACGTTCTTGGTGGGTTTTGCGTCCCGCGTCTTCTTCGCGCAGGCGCCGCCCAGAAATCGCGCGACCTCGTCCAGGGGTCGTTGCGTGGCCGACAGTCCGACCCGCTGCAGCGGCGCCGACACGAGCCCCTCGAGTCGTTCCAGCGAGAGCGCGAGATGTGCGCCACGCTTCGTCGAGACCAAGGCGTGAATCTCGTCGATGATCACCGTCCGCGCCGATCGCAGGCGTTCGCGGGCGTTGGACGTGAGCATCAGATAGAACGACTCGGGCGTCGTGATCAGGATGTCGCCCGGGTCGCGCAGAAAGCGCGCCCGATCGGACGAGGGCGTATCGCCGGTGCGCAGCGTGATGGCGGGCGAGTGAAAATCGACCCCCGCGGCGCTGGCAAGGCTGCTGATGCCGACGAGCGGCGCTCGAAGGTTTCGCTCGACGTCAACCGCCAGGGCCTTGAGTGGCGAGATGTACACGACGCGGCACCGGGACGCCCGCTCCGGCACCTCGTCGAACATCAGACGATCGAGCGAGGCGAGGAAGGCCGCGAGGGTTTTGCCGGTCCCAGTCGGTGCCAGGATCAACGTGGACTCGCGGCGCGCAATCACTGGCCAGCCGAGCCGCTGAGGCCGCGTCGGCGCCGCAAACGACCGCGTGAACCACTCGCGGACGGGCGAATGAAAGAGGTCGAGCGGATCGCCACGCATCCAAGTTTCGATTCTATGGCGAACGGCGAAGACCGTATAATCCTTGGCTGGCCGAACGGGTGGCTCCCCAGGATGTCAAAAACTCTGGCTGGGTCGCTTGTCAGTTGCCAGTTACCAGTTGTCAGTTCAAAGACAGAAGCCGCTTCAAGTTGAGGGGTACCTTTGAACTGGAAACTGATAACTGAAAACTGACAGGGACTCTGACGCAATGGAACGCTGTTTATAGGACTGAAGACCATGGGTGATGCGGGCGAAGGACTTATCGATGCGGATACGAGGCTCCAGGAGCGAATGGATGAACTGGAGGAAGAACGGAAGGCAGCACGAAACCGGAAGCCGCTGGAAGACCCGGAGAAAGTCCGCCAGCGCGAGTCGTTGAAGCTGGCGCGCGCCGAAATGCAGCAGCAACTGACACGCACGGAGCATCCCGCTCGCCGCAGTCAGATCGAGCAGGCCATCATCGAGATCGACAAACGGTTGGTCGACGTTGATGCCGATCAAGAGTGCGCCGAAGGCCCGGCTAAAGCGCTAGCGAAGGCCGCCGCGCTTGCCGGCCGATTGTCGCGGGCAACCGAGAGAGCCTTCATCAAAACGGGAAGGAGCGCCGCCGGTACCCCGGTGACGTCCACCTGGCCGGTCAGGTCGGTCTGCTTGATGCCAATCTCGACGATGGACCCCGCGCCGAACGGCAGCCGTCCGGTCAGCACTTCGTACGTGAGCACGGCCAGGCTGTAGACGTCCGCCCGCTCGTCCACCCGCTCTCCTCGCAGTTGTTCGGGCGCCATATAGGCGGGTGTGCCGACGATGGTGCCGCGGTGAGTCAGCGTTTGAAAGTTGCTCGTCTCGACTGTCTGCGATCGTCGCGACGCCGAAATCGAGAACCTTTGGACCGATGCCGCTCGCTGGCAGCAGGACGTTCTCCGGTTTCAGGTCGCGGTGCAGGACTCCGGCTCGATGGGCGAACTCGATGCCTGCCGCCACACCGGTGACGAGCGCGATCGCGTCCGGTGGCGCCAGTTGCTGCTCTCGCTTCAAGAGGCTTCGAAGGTCCTCGCCGCGCACGTACTCCATCACGAGAAAGGCGGCGCCGTCCGGCAGCGTGCCGTAGTCGAAGACGGTGACGATGGCCGGATGCTGAAGCCGGGCGACGATCTGCGCTTCGCGTGCAAACCGGCTGCGGGCGGCCGGGTCGGCGAGCAGATCCGCGCGGACGACCTTGATCGCGACGTCGCGTGCCAGTCGTAGATCGTGCGCGCGGTACACCGCGCCCATCCCACCACGGCCGACGAGCGTGTCGATGCGGTATTTGCCGTCCACGACGGGCGGGATGCTCTCCGCCATCGTGGGAGCGGGAGTCAGCACTGCGCCTGTGCCGAGCACGGCGGCGGCGGCCAGCCGTGAACCGGAGGACAGGCGGCGTCGCAGCCTCGACAGGTCCATCGCCACGCTCATTTGCCCCGCGATGCCGCTGAGGAGTTGCCGATCTTCCAGCGTGTAGGGCTCCTCCGATCGTTTCGCGCCCAGTCCAATCAAGCCTGTGAGTGCGCGTCGATCGCCGCTGCCCGCGAAAATCGGGACCAGCAGCGACAACCGATTGGCGTCGAGCCATGCGCGGTCCACGGCCGGAAGCCGTGCCGCCGGCGACCGCTCGTCATCGAGGAACACCTCGAGTGGATCCTCGGACCAGCGCAGGAGCGTCGCGAGTGCGCCATTGCGTGACAGAACGCCGACGTCTGCCCTGAGGGTCGACACAACCTCGAGCCGATCATCGTCTCCGGCGAGTACGGCGATGGACTCGGGGTGGAGTGCGTTGTCGATCTGCGAGACGACCAGCGAAACGAGCTGTCTGGGGCTCGGTTTCACGTGGCAGCCGATTGGCGAGCGACACGAGGATCTCTCGAGCGTCGTATTCCGCGCGAAAGAACCGCTGATCCAGCCATTGTTGCGCCTTATCGCGATAGCGAAACGCCAGGGCGGCCAGACCAATGGCGACCGCGTAGAACATTGGCTGCCCCAGAACGACGTCGCTGAGCGGCCGCTGGCGATTGGTGACCAGCGCAAAGACCAGCGCGGCCACGGGAAGCGCTAACAGGATCGACAACGTTCGGCGCGCCAGTGCGTACTGCAAGCTGCGACGCAGCACAGTGCGGGGGCTGAAAACGTGTCTGACCGCGACCGCGTAGGGCAACGCCAGCGCCGGCAGCAAGATGATTGCGCGAAGCAAGCCCTCCACGAGCCACGGCAGTTGAATGGGAACACCCGAGAGCGTCGAAGCCGCGGGGATTGAGGTGCTCAGCGC
Organism: uncultured Acidobacteriota bacterium; assembly: GCA_963734095.1. Lineage (GTDB taxonomy): Bacteria > Acidobacteriota > Vicinamibacteria > Vicinamibacterales > UBA2999 > JACCSI01. The sequence goes on from CAVTGK010000069.1 coordinate 39,676, forward strand.
GTACGCCAACACGGCCGGTACGCCGGTATACACGACCATTTGGATACGGCGTCGTTCGTTGGCGTCGTGGTTGGCTCGATAGCGTGCAACCCCTTCGAGCACGATGGCCACGTTGGCGGCCAGCGCGACGGCAAACGACAGGTTGAACACCCAGGGATTCGTGGCAACCCACGTGACGGCTGGCAGCACGGCATCCACACCCAGCAGGAAAGCCGCGGTCAACAGCCCGATCGCCAGCATCGGCGCCGCTGCCAATCCGAGCGCGGGATAAATCCATCGATGCCGGTCGAGAATCGATGCTCGTGTTGGAAAGTGCAGCACCGCAAGGCCGATGATCGGAAACGCGACTGGCGTCGCAATCCACGACAGCATGAGCAAGAGGCCGCCGAGGACCGGGATGGTCCGCTCTTCGCCATAGAGCGGGCCAGCCGAGGCGATGGCGGCACAAATCAAGGCCAGCGTCATGAGGCGCGCGGTCGTCCCGCGCGTGCCCAAAGCCAGGAGCGCGAGAGCGCCGGCGAGAAAAGCAATGACCTGCAGCAGCAGACCTCCGTGTTGTCGCAGCCAGGCGGCCTGCGTCTCGGTATCCGCCCGCCAGACCGGCTCACGTGCAACGCTCACCATGGTCGCGTCGCCCGATGGGCCTTGTACACGCAAATCGAGCGTTCCTTGGGCACCGAGGTGGTACGCCTCGCGCCAAAGAGGCAGGACTTGTTGCGGGTCGGCCGGGATGCCCTGTGACAGCTCAATCCGGCCGCCGCGCGCGTTGTAGATCCCGGTAATGGTGACCCCTTCGGTCAGCACGCTCGTCGCCGGGAACTTCGAAGGGTTGACGTGAGCAACGGTCACGCTCGTGTTGGCGACGTCGACCAGAGGGGGAGGCTGGAGTCGCGGCGCCGGGCCCAACTCGCCGAGGCTGGCAAAGAGGCTTTTGCCCGACAGGACGATTCCGGCGCCGGCAGGCCAGAGATAGGGTCGGACAACCGCAAGGTGCAGTCCCGCAATTGCGATGGCAAGCGCGAGGATCGTGCTGACGATCGTGCGCGCGCGAGTGGGCGAAGCAGGATTGACCACTCGCGTCAGTGACCAGCAAACTCGCCGAGTCGATGGCCGATGCTCATTTCCTCCGCAATCGACCGGCCTCGCCCCCACCCTTCGTCGATCAAGTGCCGTGGCAACGTGCAAGGTGGTGGCGCCGCTGCGGCAGCAGCCTGCAGGACGCGATCATAGGCTGCGGCCATGGCAGTCAACTGATGGTGGCGTTGCCACCAACCTCGCGCGGCAGTGCCTAGAGAGGCGCGCAGCGAGGCGTCGCTTGCGAGCCGGTCCAGCGCAAGCTCCAGCGAATGGAGCTTCGTCGATGAGCTCGATGCTGACGGCGACCGGCACGCGGGACGCATCGAGGGCGGCGATGTCGAGCAGACGCCACCCGCGCGGATCAAGCGTGGGCACGTCGCCGAGGTATTCGAGGTCCGTGATGATGGTTGCCCGCCCAGCGGCAAGGCACCGCAGCCAGGAAGCCGACGTCTCACCGTTCGTCGGCCACCGCAGGCAGGCGCAGAAATCCGCTGCCGACAGGTATGCCGGCAGCTCCTCGTCGCGCACGTAACCGGTGACATGGACGCGATCGGCAATCCCCCAACGCTGAGCCTCTCTCGTCACGTCGTAGTAATCGCTGGTCGGGCCCACGAGCATCACGTGCAACTGCGGGTGACGATCGGCAAGGCTTCCGACCGCACGAAGCAGGACGTCGATGCGCTTCTCCGGTGTGACGCCACCATAGGCTGCGACGATCGTCGCGTCGGGCGGGATGCCGTAACACTCGCGGATACTGCGGAGCGCCGAATCCGCAATCGGTTCCTCGAGCGGATCGCGCACACCCATCGGCACGTGGTCGAGTCGCGCAGCCGGATGTCGCAGGTGTAGCTCCTCTTTGAGCAGCGGGTTATGAACCACGGTCAGCCGCGCGCATTCGACCACCAGGCGAATCATGGGCCAGAGCTGGTAGAGCGAGCCGCCCAGGCCGGCGATGACGAGATTCACGATCTCCGTGGGCGCATCGGGGTGATTGGCCCGGAACTCCTCGAGGTAGTCGTCGCGGCGAGGGAGCCAGCGCCGGGTCAGCGCAAGCGCGCGCGCCTGATGGAGCTGTGCGTCGTGAAGCACCACCAGCCCGGGATACCGAAAGACATGCGCCCACATGTAGTCGTGCCACGCGGCGTTGCCCAGCTGATACACCGCGAGGTCGTAGGGGGCCCGTCGTTGCTTCCACACGAACTCGCGGGCGGTTTCAGCCGTGAAGCTCTCGATCTGGTGGCCCCGCATCGCCAGCAGCGGCAATAGCTCAGCCGAGTAGGCGGCAATGCCCGAAGGTGTCGGTGGAAGGGGAGAGAACCAGGCGATTCTCACGGCTCAGTTCTACACGGCCGTGGATTTTGGGGAAGAACCCTAAATAGTGGTCGGGCCGGGTGCCGGTAGCAGTGGCTCGCGAGTGTTTCTGATACAGTGTCAAGTTGGACTTGGGAAATTCTTCACAAGCTGTTCCGGCTCCCAAGAACCGTGGAACCCTGGAACCTTGGAACCCTGGAACCTTAGGATGGGCGGCTGGGACGGACTGATCATCATGATCGTGGTGGGCGTCGGCTTTGGCGCCTTCTCGATCCTTCTGTCGAGGTTCCTCGGCCCGCGCAATCCCACCCCCGAAAAAATGGCGCCGTATGAGTGCGGCATGCCGCCGGTGGGCGACGCCCGCGAACGGCAATCGGTCAAGTTCTACCTGATTGCGATGATCTTCCTGCTCTTCGACATCGAGATTGCGTTTCTTGGGCCGTGGGCGATGGCGATTCGCGAGCTGTCGTGGCCCGGATTCGTCCAGATTGTCGTCTTTTTCCTGATTCTGGTCGTCGGCTATATCTACGTGTGGCGAAAGGGCGTGCTCGACTGGGGTCCCGAACACGACCCCGACTACGTCCACGCGCCGCCCCCTGGACCGGCGGTCGTCAAGAGATACCGATATGGGACTCGAAACTGAATACGAAATCCCGGTGTTGACGACCAACGTCGAGAAGCTGGTCCAGTGGGCCCGGCGCTCGGCGATTTGGCCGGTGACCTTCGGGTTGGCCTGTTGCGCCATCGAAATGATGGCGATGAGTTGCGGCCGTTACGACATCGCTCGCTTCGGCGCCGAGGTCTTTCGCGGCTCGCCGCGCCAGTCGGACCTGATGATCATCGCCGGCCGCTTGTCGCGTAAGATGGCGCCCGCACTGCGCCGGATCTACGACCAGATGCCAGAACCCAAATGGGTGATCTCGATGGGCGCGTGTGCGTCGTGCGGCGGTGTGTTCGACAACTACGCAATCGTCCAGGGATCGGATCAAGTCGTGCCGATTGACGTGTACATTCCCGGTTGCCCGCCGCGTCCCGAATCGGTCATTTACGGCATCGTGCAACTGCAGAAAAAGATCGACGCGTCCCGGATGTAAGGGCCGCGCGCCACCTGTCCGCGCTCCAATCGATGACCGCTGCCGAAATCATCGCGACGCTCGAACGGGAGATTCCCGGCGCCCTTCAGGCGCTCTCGCCGCTCGACGAGTCGATCAACCCGAGCATTCTCGTTCCGGTCGAGCACTTGGTTCGGACTTGTCTGGCGTTGCGCGACACGCCTGGCCTCGAGTTCGTGGCGTTTAGCGACGTCACCGCCGCCGACTTCCATCCCGGCCGCCGTCCACGGTTCGATGTCGTCTACCACCTGGTGTCACCACATCGTCGCACGCGGGTGCGGCGTGAAGGTCCAGGTCGATGGCGGCCAATCGGTTCCGACCGTGCAGACAATCTGGCACGGCGCTGGATGGCCCGAGCGTGAGGTCTTTGACCTGTTCGGCATTGTGTTCGAAGGGCACGACGATCTGCGCCGCTTGATGATGCCCGACGACTGGGAAGGTCACCCGCTGCGCAAGGACTACCCGGTGCAGGTACGCAAGGACGCTCAGACATTCATGCCGCTTCAGGTGACCGAAGAAGAATTCAAAGCCAGCGTGGAGCGGGATCGGCTGATCCGGCCCAAGTCGTGAACGAATCGTTGGAATCGCAGTGATAGACGATGCACGGAAACACGGAAGCACGGAAAGGCAGGATCTTCCGCCTGACAGGCCGAAGCTACAGCGAGCTGAAGATTTCGCGCGATGGCATTCGGAAGCTACAGGCATAAATTTCTCGTGGCTTCCGGCGTCAAATTTCCCGTGGCTTCCGGCTTTAGCCGGAAGATGCCGTGCTTCTGTGTCTCGTCTGCTAACCGGAATCCCTAATGGCTGACGTCCGAACCGAGACGATGACCGTCAACATGGGGCCGCAGCACCCCAGCACGCATGGCGTGTTGAGGCTGGTGCTCGAGCTCGATGGCGAGACCGTCGTCTCAGTGTCGCCGACCATCGGGTTCCTGCACACCGGCATCGAGAAGACGTGCGAGCAGAAGAAGTGGCAGCAGGTCATTCCACTCGTCGAGCGCATGGATTACCTGGGCGCACAGTCCAACAGCCTGGCGTTCGTTCTTGGGGTCGAGAAAATGCTCGGCCTCGAGATGCCGGGGCGCGTGCAGGCCATTCGGGTGCTGATCGCGGAACTCCAGCGCATCAGCAGTCACCTGGTGTGGTTTGGCACGCACGGCATGGAGATTGGCGCCATCACGGCCATGCTCTACGCGTTTCGCGAGCGCGAGATTCTGATGAATCTCAACGAGCTGCTCGCGGGCTTCAGGTTTTTTCCGAGCTACATCCGTGTCGGCGGCTTGCGCGAGGACATTCCGCGCGGCTTCAAGGAAGCGGTGTCCGCATTCCTCGATCGCTTCCCCGGCAAGCTCGACGAGTACGAGACGCTCATCACGAAGAATCCCGATCTGGCTGGGGCGCACCCGCGGCGTTGGGGTCATCCGTCTGGAGGATTGCTATTCGTGGGGACTCTACGGTCCGGTCGCCCGCGCCGCGGGTGGCGACTACGATGTTCGTCGCGCATTTCCATACTGCGGCTACGAGACGTACGACTTTGATGTCATCGGCGCGTCGAACGGTGACGTGTACGATCGCTACCTCGTGCGTATGGCCGAGATGCGCGAGAGCGTCAAGATCTGTCGCCAGGCACTGGAGCGCATTACGCCGGTGGGGGAGTGGGCCGTCAATGACCGTCGCATCGTGCCTCCGCCGAAGGACGAGGTGTACACCGAGATGGAGGCGCTGATTCAGCACTTCCTGATTTACTCGCAGGGGTTCACGGTGCCGGTCGGCGAGTCGTATTTCCCGGTTGAAGGGCCTCGCGGCGAGCACGGGTGCTACATCGTTTCTGATGGCAGCAATCGGCCGTGGCGCGTCCACATGCGATCGCCCGGGCTGATGGCCTGCCAAGCGCTGCACAAGTTCATCGTCGGCGGCATGATCGCGGACGTGATTGCGGTGATTGGCTCGTTGGATGTCGTCATGGGAGACGTGGATCGATGAGCTTTCATCCGGTAATGCCTTACGGGACCGAGGCGTGGCATCGCTCGCGCCGCGTCACCCTGCCCGAGGGCCCGGAGTTCACCTACACCATCACGAATCGTGAGCGCTTCGAGGAGTTTGCGGCGCACTACCCGCCCGAGCATCGCAAGGCGGCCGTGTTGCACGCTCTCTATCTTGCGCAGGAGCAACAGGGCTACATCACCGCCAACGCCGCTCGTCACATTGCCGAGGTGATCGGGATTACAACCGCCGATGTGGAAGACGTGGTCTCGTATTACGTCATGTTCTTCCGAAATCCGGTGGGCAAGTTCGTGCTGCAAGTGTGCAACACCCTGTCCTGCGCCGTCGCCGGATCGGAGCGCGTGATCGAGGAGCTGGAACGCAAGCTCGGGGTCAGCGTGGGCGAGATCGATCCGACTGGCCTCTTCACGATTCAGCCGATGGAGTGTCTCGGGGCCTGCGACCGTGCGCCGGTCGTGATGGTCAACAACGACCATTGGCACGAGCGGCTCACTCCCGAGGAGACGCCAGCGTTCGTCGACGCGATCCGCGCGAATGGCGTGGCCGCAGTCAACGGGTGTCATCTCGCGATCGAAGGGCGACCCGAAAGCGAGTGGAAGGGTAAGACGACGACGCCGGTCCGGCCGAGGGCCGATGCCGGATTACGAGCCGGTGCTGACCAAGTACGCGTTCACGCCAGGCGGCAACACGCTCGATCACTATCTGCAGAACCAGCAAGGTTACCAGGGCTTGAAGAAAGCACTGGCCATGACGCCGGATCAAGTCGTCGAGGCCGTGAAGGCCTCGGGATTACGTGGCCGCGGCGGCGCCGGATTCCCGACCGGCCTCAAGTGGCAGTTCGTCGACAAGAAGTCGCCGAACCCGAAGTACATCGTCTGCAACGCTGATGAGAGCGAGCCCGGGACGTTCAAAGATCACCTGCTGATGGAGCGCAACCCACACCTCTTGATCGAGGGTTGCGTGATCGGTTGCTATGCGATCGGCTCGACAGCCGCCTACATTTACATCCGCGGCGAGTTCTTTCACATGCAGCCGGTGCTGGAGCAGGCGATCGAAGACGCGCGGCGCGCTGGCTACGTGGGCACCAACATCCTCGGCACTGGCTTCGACTGCGAGGTCTACATTCACCGCGGTGCCGGTGCGTACGAAGCGGGCGAGGAGACCGCGCTCCTCGAGTCGCTCGAGGGCAAGCGGGCCCAGCCGCGGTACAAACCGCCATTTCCGGCGGTGGCTGGCCTCTGGGCCTGTCCGACCGCGGTCAACAACGTCGAAACCTTGTGTAACGTGCCGCTGGTGTTGACACGGGGCATCGAATGGTTCGCCTCCTTGGGTCCCGAAAAGAACGGCGGGCCGAAGCTGTTTTGCGTGAGCGGCCATGTCAAGAATCCCGGCGTATTCGAGGCGCCGATGAAGGTGTCGCTGCGCGAGCTGATCGACGACTATGCCGGCGGGATCCGCGATGGCCATACCCTCAAAGCCGTCATCCCGGGCGGCTCGTCGGTGCCGATTCTCATGCCGGATCAGATCGACATCCCGGCCAGCTTCGACGACATCGCGAAGGCCGGCTCGCTTCTGGGCTCGGCGGCGATTATGGTGTTCGACGAAACCACCGACATGGTGTGGTTGGCCGAGAACCTCCTGCACTTCTACCGCCACGAATCCTGCGGCAAATGCACGCCGTGCCGCGAGGGTACCGACTGGCTGTTCCAGTTGCTCAATCGACTGTTGAAGGGCGAGGGATCGGCGAAGGATGTGTCGTTGCTGCAGAGTGTTGCCGACAACATCAACGGCAAGACGCTGTGCGCGTTTGGCGACGCGGCGGCCGACGCCGGTGTTGACCACGCTCAAGTGGTTCAGGCCCGAATACGATGCCTACGTGAAGGGGAACGCCCCGGCACCGGCCGACTATCGCGCGCGCGAAGCGGTAGGAGCGCACTAGCGTGGCCGAGCTCGTGACGCCGCAACTGCTCGCCTACATCGGCATCATCACGGTCGTGTTCTTTGGCCTCCAGATTGGTGCTGCCGTCATGGTGTATGCCGAGCGCAAAGTCTCGGCGTTCATGCAGCAGCGTGTTGGACCGTTCCTCGTCGGGCCGCGCGGTCTGCTCCAGCCGCTGGCCGACATCGTCAAACTGATCTTCAAAGAGGATCTGCGCCCGAAGGCCGCGGATGCCGTGTTATTCATGGCGGCCCCCGTGATCTCGGTGGCGGCGGCGTATGTCGCGTTTGCACCGGTGCCGTTCGGCGCGGCAACGACCTTCTTCGGCTTGCTCGATGAGCCGATGCCGCTGCTCGTCTCGGATGTCAACGTCGCGGTGCTCGTCATCTTTGCGGTGGCCTCGATGGGGGTCTACGGCATCGTGCTGGCCGGCTGGGCGAGCAACAGCAAGTACTCGCTGCTCGGAGGGCTGCGCAGCTCGGCGCAGATGATCAGCTACGAGCTGGCCTACGGCATCTCGCTCGCGACCGTCATCTTGCTCGCCAATTCGATGTCGCTGCGGGACATCGTCGACGATCAGGCGGGCTACTGGTTCGGGTTCATTCCGAAGTGGTTCGTCTTCCTGCAGCCAATCGGCTTTCTCGTGTACGCGGTTGCCGGCGTGGCCGAGACCAATCGAGCGCCGTTCGACTTTCCTGAGGCGGAGCAGGAACTGGTCGCCGGCTACCACACCGAGTACAGCAGCATGGCCTTTGCCATGTTCTTCCTGGCCGAATACATCAACATGATCACGGTGTCGGCCGTGGCCACGAATCTGTTTCTCGGCGGGTGGCATGGCCCGTTCCTGCCCCCGGAGTACGGCTGGATCTGGTTCCTCATCAAGCTGAGCGCGATCCTGTTCGTGTATTTGTGGCTGCGCTGGACGCTCCCGCGGTTTCGTTACGACCAGTTGATGGCGTTCGGGTGGAAGGTGCTGCTGCCGGTCGCGACGCTCAATTTGATCGCGACAGCTGCGGGGGTGCTGTACTTTGGCATCTGAGCAGCTTCTCTTCGTCGTGTTCGCGGCGGTCACGCTGTTGGGATCGCTGTTCGTGATCGTGCAGCGCAATCCGATCTACAGCGTGTTGTCGCTGATCGGGGCGTTCTTCGGATTATCCGGACTCTACGTCCTGCTCGAGGCGCCGTTCGTCGCCATCGTGCAGATCATCATCTACGCCGGCGCCATCATGGTGCTGTTCCTGTTCACGGTGATGCTGCTCAACGTGCCTCGTGAGGATGCCGCGGAATGGGATCGCGCGCACGCGCTCAATCGGCCGTGGCCGAGGCGCATCGGAGCGCTGCTGTCGCTGGTGCTGGTCGCGCAGCTCGGATGGGCACTGACGCGCACCCCCGGCGTCGCTGGCGCCGTTGGAGAGAATGGGCCGGGCATCTCGGACGTCGGCGAGCTCGGCAAGGTGCTCTTTACCGACTATATGTTTGCGTTCGAGGTGACATCGATCTTGATCATCGTGGCCATGGTCGGCGCCGTGGTGCTGGCGCGAAGGCAGGTCGAATGACGACCGCACTCGTGCCGCTCGAGTACTACCTGCTGTTGTCGGGGATGCTCTTCACGATTGGCGCCGCCGGCGTGTTTTTGCGCCGCAACCTGATCACACTGCTCCTGTCAGTGGAGATCATGCTGAATGCCGTCAACCTGACGTTCGTCGCATTCGGCCGGCAGTTTGGCAGCGTCGACGGACAAATCATCGTGTTCTTCGTCATGACCGTCGCAGCCGCCGAAGCGGCCGTTGGGCTGGCGCTGGTGATTGGCTTGTTCCGCCATCGCGAGTCGCTCAACCCCGAAGCCTTTACCGCGTTGAAGTGGTGATCGCGTGCTGTCGCTGATTCCGCTGTTCCCGTTCGTCGGCTTCGTGGTCAATGCCTTGGCTGGGGCGTCGGCTCACCAAGAGTGTGTCCGGAGGGCTGGCGTGTCTGGTCGATGGTGTGCGGCTTTTGCCGTATCGGTGATCGAAGTCTGGCGGCTGGCGGGCATGCCGCCCGATGCGCGTGCGATCACCGAAACGGTCTACACCTGGATCGCATCCGGCGATTTCGTCATCGACCTCTCGTTCCGCCTGGATCCGTTGGCGGCCGTGATGATCCTCGTCATCACCGGCATCGGATCGCTTGATCCACATCTATTCGACCGCTTACATGCACGAGGAGACGGACAGCGAGTATGCCCGTTACTTCTCGTATCTGAACCTGTTCGTCTTCTTCATGCTCGTCCTGGTGTTGGGAGCGAACGTCCTCGTGATGTTCGTCGGCTGGGAGGGCGTGGGCCTCTGCTCGTATTTGTTGATTGGGTACTACTACAAGCGCAAATCGGCCTCCGACGCCGCCAACAAGGCGTTCATCGTCAATCGCGTGGGCGACTACGCGTTCATCCTCGGCACGCTGCTCCTGGTCGTGACCGTGGGCTCGCTCGACTTTCAGGAGGTCGCGTCGCGAGTGGCGGCATTGCCGCCCGAGGCGACGTTCGGCACGCTGTCGCTGATTACGCTGCTGATGTTCATCGGCGCCACCGGCAAGTCGGCGCAAATCCCGTTGTACATCTGGCTGCCGGACGCCATGGAAGGCCCGACGCCGGTCTCCGCACTCATCCATGCCGCCACGATGGTGACGGCCGGTGTCTACATGATCGGTCGCAACGCCGTGATCTTCGAACACGCCCCGCTGACGCTGAGCGTCGTGGCCATGATTGGCGCCGCGACGGCTCTGATGGCGGGCACCATCGGTCTGGTGCAGAACGACATCAAACGTGTGCTCGCGTACTCGACCGTCTCACAGCTCGGCTACATGTTTCTCGCGATGGGCGTCGGGGCTTTCGGCGCGGGCATTTTCCACCTCTACACGCACGCCTTCTTCAAGGCGCTGCTCTTCCTCGGGTCGGGCGCGGTGATTCATGCGCTGCACGGTGAGCAGGACATCCGCAACATGGGTGGGCTGAAGAAGTACCTGCCCGTGACCTTCTGGACGTTCATGATTGGTTCACTGGCAATCGCTGGCGTGCCGTTCCTCTCCGGCTTCTTCTCGAAGGACGAGATCCTCTTCGAGACCTTCTATCGCGGTCACCAGTGGCTGTGGGTGATTGGCGTGCTGACCTCGCTCCTCACCGCGACCTACATGTTCCGGCTGGTGTACCTGACGTTCTTCGGGCGTGAGCGATTCGCACTGGCGCATGCGTCGCATGCATCGCGGCAGGCGCACGCCGCAGCCGCACCGCACACGGCGCCCGGGAGCACCGCACCGGACCAATCGCACCCGTCGCACGAGTCGCACCTGACGCATCTACACGATGCCCCTCCCGCGATGGCGGTGGCGCTGGTCGTGCTGGCCATCGGTTCGGTCGTTTGCCGGCTACATCGGGTTCCCTCATGCGCTCGGTGGCCACAATTTGCTCGGGCGCCTGGCTGGAGCCAGCATTCGAGGCGCAGCACGCACCTGCCGCGGATCCTCCGCGATGACGCTGGGCGGCTGTGTGCCTGGGCCGCCGATACGACGACGGCGGGCGGTGCGCTGGCGGGGATGGCGATCGCCGACTGCGCGCCCGGCGCGACGACGACCGGCGAGTGAGCGATGTCGCGCTGGCGTCGAGTTTCCTGTTGCCGGATGCGCGCGCAGCCAGCCGCCGAGCATCAGCCACCGGCGACCAGCCGCGGGCGGGGCAGCCGCCCACGCCGGAGTCGGCTGCGAACGAGCGCAGAAGATCGCGCTCGAACGCTATCTGATGGCGCTCTCGAGCCTGGTCGCGCTGCTGGGCATTGCCCTGGCGACATGGCTCTGGCTGAAGAACCCGGCGCAGTGGCGGATCGGATTGCGAATCGCTTCCCGGCCCTTCACCGCGTGCTGCTGAACAAGTATTACGTCGACGAGTTCTACGACGTCACGGTCGTGCAGCCCGTTCGCATCGTGTCCGAGGACGGGCTCTGGCGCGGCATGGATGCGCGGGTCGTCGACGGCGCGGTCAATGGCGCCGGGCAGGTGGTGGGTGGCATGAGCGCGCTGCTGCGGTTGATGCAGAGCGGGTCGGTCAAGACATATGCCGCCGCGACGCTGATGGGTGTGGTCGCGATCCTCGCCTACTACTTCTGGAGATAGTGCGTGAGCGGACTGCCCCTACTGTCGATCGTCATCTGGCTCCCGGTCGTGGGCGCGTTGCTGCTGCTCCTGATTTCCAATCGAGACGGGCAGAGGGACGGCCTCGTTCGGCAGATTACGTTCGCCGTCTCGGTGCTCACATTCGGCGCGACGTTGCTCTGTGGTCGGGATTCGATCCGTCCACAACCGGCGAGGATTTCCAGTTCGTCGAGCGGATGCCGTGGATTGCGGCGTTCGGCATCGAGTACTACCTCGGAATCGACGGGATCAGCTTGATGCTGATCGTCCTCACCGGCTTCCTGACGCCGATCGCGCTGTTGTCGTCGTGGGAGAGCATCGAGAAAAAGGTCAAGGAATTCTCGATCTTCATGCTGCTGCTCGAGACCTCGATGCTGGGCGTCTTCGCCGCGCTCGATCTCTTCCTCTTCTACGTGTTCTGGGATTTCGTCCTGATCCCGATGTACTTCCTCATCGGCGTGTGGGGCTACGAACGGCGCATCTACGCTGCCATCAAGTTCATCCTCTTCACGATGGCTGGCAGCGTCCTGATGCTGGTGGCCATCATTGGACTGTCGTGGCTGCATCACACTGCCACCGGCAACTACAGCTTCGACGTCATCCGGTTGTATCAGCTCGACATCGCCGAGCAAACGCGGTACCTGGTTTTTCCTCGCCTTTGCCCTGGCATTCGTCATCAAGGTCCCTCTCTTTCCGTTCCACACCTGGCTGCCTGACGCGCACGTGGAGGCGCCAACGCCAGGCTCCGTCATTCTGGCCGGTGTGATGCTGAAGATGGGTGGGTACGGTCTCATCCGTTTCGCATTCCCGCTGTTCCCGGAGGCCGCGCTCTACTTTGCGCCGGCCCTGGCGGTGCTGGCCGTGATTGCGATTGTCTACGGCGCGCTGGTCGCGATGGTGCAGCCGGACATGAAAAAGCTGGTGGCCTATTCGTCGGTCAGCCACATGGGCTTTGTCGTCCTGGGAATCGCCGCGATGAATCTTCAGGGCGTGCAGGGCGCGACGTATCAGATGCTCGCGCATGGCGTCACAACCGGCGGGCTGTTTTGCCTGGTCGGGATGCTGTCAGACCGCCGTCACACGCGTCTCATCAGCGAGTACGGCGGCATCAAGGAAATCGTTCCCCGTCTCACGGCGGGTGCGCTGATCCTCACGCTGGCGTCAATCGGCTTGCCGGGGATGAACGGATTCATCGGCGAATTTCTCATCATGCTGGGCGGATTCAAATGGGAGCCGCGATTCGTGGTCGTCGCCGGCCTCGGCGTCATCCTGTCGGCCGTCTACATGCTGTGGATGTTCCAGCGGGTGTTCTACGGGGAGGTCACAAACGATCACAACCGCCGCATGCCCGACTTCTCGCTACGCGAGTGGGCAATCATCGGACCGTTGGCGGCGATAGCAATTTACATGGGCGTCTTCCCGAACCTGTTCCTGAAGCCCATGGAGCCGGCGGTGAATCGCATCGTCGAACGAGTGAACGAATTCCAGGCCATGACCGCCTCCGCTTCGGAGCATCGGGAGGAGCCTCGGCGACGACAGGCAGGCGAACGCACCTAACGCACCCTACGCACCTCCACGCACCTTACGCACTAGCACCTCAGGCACCTCCGGCACCTCCGGCACCCCAGGCACCTTAACCCATGCTTTCCTCCTCCTTCGACGCTGTCATCCCGGTCCTGTGCGTCACACTGGCTGGTCTCGTCGTTCTGCTGGCGGAATCGTTCCGGCAGCGCAACGAGCGCATGCCGATGGCCGGCCTGCCGCTGATTGGGCTGGGGGGTGCGGCGGTGGCCTCGATCTTTCTATGGGATCGTAATGCGATCGAGCTTTGGCGTGGTCACGGCGGACAATTTCGCGCTGTTCGTCAACCTGGTGCTCGTGGCCGTCGGTGTGCTCACCGTTTTCTTTGCCAGTCAGACCATCGATCGCGACAAGCTGCCGCCAGGCGAGTTCTACACGCTGGTTCTGTTTTCGATCGTCGGCATGATGCTGATGGTGCAGGCCACCGACCTCCTGCTCCTCTTTCTCGCACTCGAGACGATGTCGATCGCGGTGTATGTGCTGACCGGCATGCGCCGCGATCAGCTCACCAGTACCGAGGGCGCCTTCAAGTACTTCCTGCTCGGCGCCTTTGCAAGCTCGTTCTTTCTCTACGGCATTGCGTTTCTCTACGGCATTGCCGGCAGCACCAGCCTCGATCGCATCGGCTCGGTGATCGCGGCCCAGTCGATGAGCGACAATCCCATGATCCTGCTCGCCGTCGGACTGTTGATCGTCGGCTTCGGATTCAAGGTGGCGGCAGTGCCCTTCCACATGTGGTCGCCCGACGCTTACGAGGGCGCTCCGGCCATCGTCACGGGCTTCATGTCCACGGGGGTCAAGGCCGCCGCGGTCGCGGCCTTTGCGCGCGTGTTCCTCTCCGCCCTCGAGCCGATGATCGCGGAATGGTCGCCCATCCTGTGGGTGATCGCCGCGGCGACGATGATCGTCGGGACCGTCTTAGGGGTGGCGCAGACCAGCTTGAAGCGGATGTTGGCGTATTCCAGCATTGCGCACGGCGGTTACCTGCTGGTCGGCCTGGTGGCTGGGAACGACGTTGGCAAGGCCGCGATTCTCTATTACCTCGCGGCATACGCGTTGACCAACCTCGGGCGCGTTTGGCGTGATCGCGCTCCTCGGCTCGCGCGAGCGCGCCAACGACGATCTGCGCGACTACGCCGGTCTGTGGTACTCGCATCCCGGTCTGGCGACGCTGATGACGATCTTCCTGCTGTCGCTCGGCGGCTTTCCACCGACGGCAGGCTTCATCGCCAAGTGGTACATCTTCAGTGCTGCGATTGGCTCGGAGTACTACGGTCTCGCGATCATCGGCGTCCTGTCGAGCGTGGTGTCGGTGTTCTTCTACTTGCGCATCGTCGTGATGATGTACATGTCCGAGCGTGATGCCCGTCCGATGCCCGCGCCACTGAGCACGGTCGCGTTCGCCGGCCTCGCGCTGTCGGTGGTCGGCATCCTGTATCTCGGCATCCTGCCGACACAAATCATCGACCTGGCGCAGGGGTCGGTCGCGACGATTTTCTAGTAAGTCTCGGTTCTCCAGTCTGTGGTTCCCATTCGGCGAACCGACAGGTGCGCGAAATAGAACAGGAATCGCCGATAATGCGGTCCCGATAGTGGGTGACGACATACCAGACGCGCATGAGCGATCTGGAATCGACCTTCGACCTCATCGAGAAAGCGCGCGACGGAGACGCCGACGCCCTCGACCGCCTGTTCGCACGGCATCTCAAGCCGCTTCAGCGCTGGGCGTCTGGTCGGTTGCCCAAGTGGGCGCGCGATTTGACCGATACCGACGATCTCGTCCAGGACACCTTGCTCCAGACCTTCAAGCGAATCGACGCCTTCGAGCCACGTCGAGTCGGGGCGTTGCAGGCTTACTTGCGTCAGGCGATCCTCAATCGACTGAGAGATGAACTGCGGCGGAAAGGGCGTCAGGGCCGGTCCGTTGGGCTCGACGACATCGATCTCGAGGGCGGCGGTTCACCGCTCGAGGAAGCGATCGGACGGGAAGCCGTCGAGCGGTATGAGCGCGCACTCGAGCGGCTCAAGCCGGAGGAGCGGGAAGCGATCGTCGCCCGGGTCGAGCTCGGGTACAGCTACGACGACCTCGCTGAGGCGCTCAACAAACCAACCGCCGACGCGGCTCGGAAAGTCCGCGGAGCGGGCGCTCGTCCGACTCGCGGAGGAAATGAAGCGTCTCTAAAAGACCCGGACTCCGACGCCATCGCGGCAAACGGCCACCTCCCCTCATTTAGCCGGATAACAAGGGGAGATGATGTTGTGAACATTGGCCGGCAGGCTGCCGTCCGAATTGTCAATGTCGATCAGCACCAGCCGGTCTTTCCCGGCAATGCGTTGCATGTAAGAGAGGTAGAACGTTCCAGGAACCCCATCCTCGATGTCGAGGAGCACAATGGACTTGCAGAGCGTTGCGGGGTTGATCACCCACAAGCCAAACTGCGTCCAGGTTATCCACTCGATGGTATTGGGGTCGCCATCCAGTTCTGCGACCACGGGTGCGATAGGTCCCAGTTCGAACTGGGCCAGGTCCAGAGTTTGCCCTTGCGACGGAAGGACAGAGCTGAGAACGAACATGACAGACAGCAGTAGCTTAGGCATGGGGGTGCTCCTTAGCATCCGCGGTTAGCGATTTCGGCAGGGCTGTCGACCGATCGCCCTTCTGATCTCTTTAACGTCGCTCACCAGGAATTCGGACTGGCGCGCTCGGTGTCGACCTGATTCAGTCGATCAGAAGAAATTCGGACGGGACCGCCGGGAAGGCCAGATAAGGTACGGACCGCTGGATCGATGCCGTTTCCGCGGGCTTGGGAAGCGATTGGACGCGAAGCGGTCGATTGTTACCAGCGCGCGCTCGCACTGGTCACAATCGCCGCCTTCGTGTAGTCATCGTCGCCATCTACCATCACTTCGCCGGATAACAAGGGGAGGTGATGTCGTAAACACTGGCCGGGAGGCTCCCGTCCGAGGTGTCAATGTCGATCAGAATCAACCGGTCTTTGCCGGCAATGCGCTGAACGTAGGACAAGAGGAACGTTCCAGGACCCAAATCCCTCGTGTCGACGGTCACAATGGACTTGCAGAGCGTTGTGGGGTTGATCACCCACAAGCCGAACTGCGTCCATGCCATCCACTCGATCGTATTAGGGTCGCCATCCAATTCTGCGACTACAGGTGTAAAAGATCCCAGTCCGAACTGCGCCAGGTCCAGATTCTGCCCTTGCGAAGGAACGACAGTGCTCAGAACGAATATGACAGAGAGTATTAGCTTTGGCACGAGGTGTCTCCTTAGCACGGCGGTTAGCGATGCATAACCCTCGCCACTTCTAATTTCGTTAACATCGCTGGCTAGGAATTCGAACAGGCGGCGGCGAAAGTGCCAGCTCTACAGACGTGAAATCGACACGCTCGCAGGGTCCAGGATTTCGCGATCTCAACGTTGAGGAACTGAGCACCGATCCTCCCCGATGAAGTCCTTGGCGTCAGGGAGCGATGCCCGTCCGGGTTGCGCCTCGCTGGGTCCGCGACTCACGTAGCCGAGCGCTGCGAGTCGTTCACGGACCTCGAGCGGCGCAATTCGTCGCGGACGTTCCGCGCCTCTGACCAGGACTGACCGCCGGCGAAGAGACGAGAGCCGCCGACCGAGTGCGGCGGCGGTTGCCGGACGCTCGCTGTACACATTGCGCTGTTCGAATGGATCGTGCTCGAGGTCGTACAACTCCGGACGAGGCGCATCAATCAGCTTGAATCGCCCGTCGCGCAACGAGCGGAGCGGGCTCCATCCGAATCGCCGCGGATAGATCCGACTCGGCATAGGCCTCCAGCTCTTGCCGCCCTCCGTTCATCAGTCTCGTCAAGCTGACGCCATCGGTCGGGGGCAGCGGCAGGCCAAGCAAATCGAGGACCGTCGGCATCACGTCGATGAGCCGCACGACTGAGCCGACCCGCCGCGGCTCGATCGAGGGCGTGCGGATGATGAGCGGTATGCGCAGCACGCTCTCGTAAACAAAGATGCCGTGATCGCGTTCGCCATGCTCGCCGAGCGACTCGCCGTGATCGCCGGCGACGATCACGATGGTTCGGTCCAGCAGGCCCTGACGCTCGAGGGCGTCGAGAAGCCGGCCGATCGTGGAAGTCGGCGTACGCGATTTCGCCGACGTAGGGATCATGGGCGTAGCGCGATGCAAACGGTTCGGGCGGTTGGTACGGACGATGCGGGTCGTACAGGTGGGCCCACAGGAAAAATCGGGAATCGCCGACGCCCTCCAGCCAACGGATGGCTTCGTCGACGACGCCTAGCGTTCCGCTGCGCCGTTCTGGGCCTCGCGGCCGATGACTCTCCGGGGACGCCGCCGTAGCGATCGAATCCCTGACTCAATCCGCGATCCGGATCCAGTACGGCTGATCCCACAAACGCCGCGGTGCGAAATCCTTGCGCGCGCAGAATCTCCGCGAGTGTCGTGTGGTCGAACGACAGAGGCGGCGTCGCGTTTTCGCGCAGGCCGTGCGAGGGGGGCAGCAGGCCCGTGAAGAGACTGGCGTGCGCTGGCAGCGTCAACGGCGCAACCGACGTCGCCTGATCGAAAACGACGCCGTCGCGCGCCAGCCGATCGAGATGCGGCATCTCGGCGCCCTCGAACCCGTAGGCTGTCAACCGATCGGCGCGCGTGGTGTCGAGCGTGATGACGACGACACCGATCGGCGAAGTCGACGCGCTGTGCTCGCAGAAAGCATCGCCGCGGCCGCGCCCGCGAACAGGACGAACGCGTGACCATCTGACGCCTCACGAGGAAGGAAGCATCGACGCCTACGGAATCGTGATCGTCTTCGTCGGCGTTGGGGCGCTGGTCCCGCAGCTGTTCGTCGCGGCGACACTGATCGTGTACGTCCCCTGGCCGACAGCGCCCGACAGCGTGAGGCCCGTGACTGGGAACGAGCCCTCGAATCGATCCACTGACAGAAGACGACGTAGCGCGTCGGTGCGGCGCCGCTTGCCGGCGGTGACCAGGACGCAAGACGATCGTGTTGCCGCTGTTCGACGCCGAGAAGTTGGTCGGCGTCGCCGGCGGTGAGCACGTGCCAGGGAAGGTCAACGTGACAGCGTTGGAGGACTGCTGCTGCCCAGAGGCGTTGAAGGCTCGAAGCGCGAAGGTGTAGGTGCCCGGTGGGACTCCCGGCAAGCGTGAAGCGATCGGTGAGCGGCAGTCGGGATCGAGTCCCGATCGCACTCCCGGTGACATCGAGGCGATGCCCGTCGGGTGCACCCCCGGCTGAAGGTGTTTTGCCAGGCAAGTGTCAGGGTCGATCCGTCAGCGAGCCCGAGCAGGCTTGTCGGTGGCGAGGGAGGCCCGCCACACCAACGTTGACTTGTATTTCAGGCGACGGTTCACTCTCAGCCTGGCCGAGAGTCGCCCGCACCCGCACATAAAAGACTCCGACGGGGCGGCGAGCGTGAAGATCGTGCCGGTCCCGGGCTTGGCAGCCTGGCCAGCACCGCGCCTGGACTCAGCCCGCCCTCCAGCATGTAGCCGGTGGCAGGGACACCGCTTGACGGCGGCGTCCAGGCGAACGTGACGGAGTTGCCAACCACCGCAGCTCTCAGATTCGTGGGTGCGGCGAGCCCAGGCGTCAGGATGAATGGTGTCCGACGGGAGGCCGGGCCCCGCGACGTTGACGGCCCGGAGCCGTATCGGGTAGGCGATGCCATCGATCAGTCCGTCCACGACGATCGGACTCAAAGCCGACGCGGGTGCGCGTGCCGTCCACGTGGCTCCGTTGTCGAGCGAGTATTCGTAATTCAGCACCGCGTACGATCGGACTCGAGCACTTGCAGGTGGCGTGAAGTCGATCGTCAGTGCGCCGCTGCTCGAGATGACGTGCGCGATGACGGCGGGCGCAAGCGTCGCGCTCCAGCGCGCGGCTTGCAGAGCCGCATGGACGCTCGTACCTGCCCCACAGCAGAAAGATGTTGCCGACGTCGTCGCAGGCAATTCGTGGGCTGCCCGGAAATCCAGCCGACGCGTGGCGTCCGTGCTCCATTGGCCACCGACCGGTCGTCGTGCAGTCCGCAACGTGTGATCTTGTCCAGCCAAGTAGCTGTGGCGTTCCCGGCAGGGATCGACTGCGACCTGGCCGCTGCCGCTGAGGGGGCTCGCAGCGATGTCAGCAATCCGCTCCAGGCGTCGGTCGA
This sequence comes from uncultured Acidobacteriota bacterium, assembly GCA_963734095.1. Classification (GTDB taxonomy): domain Bacteria; phylum Acidobacteriota; class Vicinamibacteria; order Vicinamibacterales; family UBA2999; genus JACCSI01. Next base: position 59,048 of record CAVTGK010000069.1, read on the forward strand.
TCGCCAGATACTGCATCGATCGGAGCATGGCAGGACTCCCGCGATGGTCCGAGCGGTATAAACCACGGTTACGTTTCCCGCCGCATCAACGCCCAGCGACGCCGATTGGGTCGGTGACAATGCTGTCGGCGGCCACGAACGACCGGGGCACTCCACGTTTCGGTTGCCGCCGACAGGCGCGCTGCCTGGAGCCCTCCAGGTGGACAAGGTCCAGACCCCGAATGACGTTGCCTTCAGTATCGACAACCATCCGCGGGGGGGAGGCCACGCCCGACGAGATTCTGCGTGACAGCGGACCAACCATTTCGTTCCTGACGACCAGCGCACGGACTCGATGGCGCCGTTCCTGCTCCACAGGACGGTCACGTTACCTGTGCCATCGATCCCGACCTCTGATGGAACCATCCACATTCGCCAGAGAGATTGACTGGCGAACTCCAACTCGACGGTGGCGGCCTCGTAGCGGACGGATAGGATCGCGTACACATCAGGCTCGCCGTAGTAGTAGTAGTACCACCGCCGGTCCCCGCGCGTATGAGTTCAACCCACACGACTGTCATGTTTCCCTGTCCGTCGATGACCGCTTGAGCCCCATGTCCGTTGGCCGGGATCTCGCGGCGCTGTGCCAGGTTTTTGTCGCCGGCGAAATAACGTGACACCACGATGTAATCCTCCAGGGGTCGGAGGATCGGTCTGCTCTCCAGACGGCAACCGCGTCACCGGCCGCGTTCGATCCAACCCGAAGCGTCGGAGCTGTGATCGAGCGGGTTCGAAAGGGTCACGGCCGGACTCCACGAGCCGGTGGCCGCTGTGAAGGTGGCAGTCCGGACGCGCCCATCAGCCGTCGTCGTCAGAGCGCTGGTCCAGACGGCTACCGCATTGCCCGCGGCGTCGACGGCAATATCCGGCGGCCAATCACTGAGCCCGGCATCGAGGTCGGTCACCTGCCAGCTCCGCGTTGCTGACTCGCGGGCACGGCCTGCCACAGGCCCCCGCAAATCGCCGATGACAGCTATGCGACGGCCGACGGTCATTCGTGGGTGCATGGCATCGCCTCCTTTGCCTCCATAGAACGTCCGCGGCGCAAAATTCGGACAGGGCGCGCCGAGAACCCGGATAATCTAGGCACCCGTTGGGTCGAGTCGTCCCCGAGGTTGTCCGGATTTCCGGAATTCGAACGTTTAGGGAGTGAGCAGCACTCGATGCCAGGCAATAGCGGTGTGCTTGCGGACGTCGCTGGCGCGATCCTCGACGGGACCCCAATCGACTGGGCGTCTGCCGAGTCGAGCGCCGAGGAGATTGACCGCGTCGCTGCTCGAGCCGCTGCGAGTAGTCGCGGCGGTTGCCGACCTGCATCGCCGACTTCCGTCCAGACTGACGACTCGCCTGCTCTTGGACAATCCAGACGGCCCCGACCCAACTCGTTCAACAAGAGCACTGGGGACATCTCCGCGTGCTGGAACGGGTCGGCCGCGGCACGTTCGGCGCGGGTCTACCGCGCGTGGGACACGCGGCTCGATCGCGAGGTGGCGCTCAAGCTTCTGCCGGCCGGTCCAGCCGCGAGCGACACGCGCGCCACCGCGATCATCGAAGAGGGCCGTCTGCTGGCTCGGGTTCGCCATCCCAACGTGGTCAGCATCTACGGCGCCGAGCGCATCGGCGAACATGTCGGACTCTGGATGGAGTTCGTCGACGGACGCACGCTGGAACAGATGCTCCAGCAGGGACACGTCTTCGATCAGAAAGAAGCGGTCGCCATCGGCATTCAGCTCTGTCATGCCGTTGCGGCGGTGCACCAGGCGGGCCTCCTTCATCGAGACATCAAAGCGCACAACGTGATGTTGACGAACGACAACCGCGTCGTGCTGATGGACTTCGGCACGGGCCGCGAGCTCGGTGACGGGTCGGCCGCCGCTATTGCCGGAACGCCCCTGTATCTCGCTCCAGAAGTGCTTGCTGGAGGCGAGACCACCGTCGCGAGTGACATCTACAGCGTCGGCGTGCTGCTCTACCACCTCCTGACGAGCGTCGTATCCCGTGCAGGCGAGCAACATCGCGATCTTCGGAGTGCGCACGAGCGAGGTGATCGAGCCGACCTCAGAACGCCGCGCGACCGGATCTAGCGTCGAAGCTCGCTCGCATCATCCAGCGCGCGATCGATCCGCAGCCTGCGCGTCGTCCACACAGTGCGGCGACGCTCGCAGCAGACCTCGCGTCACTCCAACCGCGCCCGAAGCTGATCCCGTTGGCGTACGCGGCGGCGGTTGCCGCAGCGCTCGCGCTGGTTGTTTGGATCGCGGCGGATCTTCGCAGCCGTCAGACCCAGGGCCTGAGACTCCGGCGGCCGCCGTCGCCGGCAGTGCGGCGTTCGAGTCCCACCGAGACAACCGATTATTGCCGTCCTGCCGCTGAAGAACCTCAGTTCCGAGCCGGACAGCGACTATTTCGTTGACGGATCTGACGGACGAGATCATTCGCAACCTCGCCGCGATCGACGGTCTCAGCGTGCGATCGCAGACCTCCTCGTTCGCATTCAAGAACAAGCCCCGCAACCTGCGCGAGGTGGGGAAACAGCTCGGCGTGAATCTGGTCGTCGAAGGGTCGGTGTTGCGGTCGGGCAACCAGTTGCGGATCAACGCGCAGCTCGTGCAGGTGGCAGGGGACGTTCCCCTGTGGTCCGATCGATTCAATCGCGAGCTCAAAGACGTTTTTCTCATCCAGGACGAGATCTCGCGCGCCATCGTCAACAAGCTTCGCCTGACGTTGGGCCAGGGGCCAGCGACGCTACGACCTCGATCCGCGAGACGTACGAGCTGCTACCTCAAGGCGCGCGCGCTGGCCGAACGCCGGGACCGTGCCGGCCCGCAAAAAGCCGTGGAGATGTTCGAGCAGGTCATCACGAGGGATCCGGCGTTTGCCCCGGCCTACGCGGGACTCGTGAACGCGTACGCGTGGATGTCGATGCTGCCGTATCAAGGGGCCTCGTTTCAGACCGCCCAATCGATCATGCGGCCAGCAGCCCTCAAGGCCGTCGATCTCGATCCGATGCTGGCCGAAGCACACGCCGCTATGGGATGGGTCAGGTCGCGCGAATTCGATTGGGAGAAGGCCGAGCAATCCTTTCGGCGCGCCATCGATCTCAACCCCAGCCTAACGCAGGTCTATTCCGGTTTTTCGTTCTCTACGCTCCGGCCGCTCGGAAGATTTGACGAGGCTGAGCAGCTGATGCAGGTAGCACGGGAAATCGATCCGTTGTCGCTGGACGTGCTCCGGGAGATAGGGCAACTTCAGTTCCTGGCCGGGCGGTACGTGGACGCCATCACCACGCTTCAGCGACGTGTACGCAGCCGATCCCGATCTCCCTTTTGTGAAGGCTGTTCCTGGGCTGATCTCTAGTCGTTCGCGGGACGGGTGGACCGAAGCCATCCCGCTGTTAGGAGATCCGAGAAACATCCACTATGCCGCCCACGCGTATGTCAGGGCCGGCCGGCGCGTGGATGTTGAGAAGGTGGCTGTCACGCATGCTGGCTATCCCCAACGTCTGGCTGTAATCTATGCCGCCTTGGAAGACAAGGACCGGACGTTGGCGATGTTGGAACGGATGATCGCCGACGAACCGCACCGGGTGGCAATCAACCTCAGTGTTCCTGAATTCGCCTTCCTTCAGGGGGACCCGCGTCTCGCCGCGCTTCGCAAGAGGCTCAACCTCCCGAGAGATCCCGCGGCGTTCGATCCCATCCGAACGACCGATTATTGCGGTCCTGCCGTTCAAGAACCTCAGTTCCGAGGCGGGCAGTGATTACTTCGTGGACGGGTTGACGGATGAACTGATTCGCAATCTCGCCGTCATCGAGGGTCTGGCGGTGCGATCGCAGACCTCATCGTTCTTCTTCAAAGACAAGCCACGGAACCTGCGCGAAGTGGGTAAACAGCTGGGAGCGAACCTCGTCGTCGAGGGATCGGTGTTGCGGTCGGGGAACCAGTTGCGCATCAACGCCCAGCTCGTGCCGGTAGCGCAAGACGTTCCGCTGTGGTCCGGCCGATTCAATCGTGAGCTGAAGGACATCTTCGCCATTCAGGACGAGATCTCGCGGGCGATCGTCAACAAACTGCGGCTTGACGTTGGGCCGGGGCCAGCGACGTTATGACACGAACCTCGAAGCGTACGAGCTGTATCTCAAGGGCCGTGCGCTGGTCGATCGCAAGGGGTTCCCCGCACTCGAGGAGGCGGCGAGCTTGTTCGAAGCCGGCGCTTGAAAAGGATCCCGCGTTCGCACCTGCACATGCGGGCCTTGCGATGAGCCTCCGCGCTGATGTCGACACCGACCGGGAGCACCCTCCCGTTTGCAACGGCGCATGCACGTTCTTCGGCCTGCCGCGGTCAAAGCGCTCGAGCTCGATCCTTTGTTGGCGGATGCACATGCGGCCATGGGGTGGGTGCACTCGCGCGAGCGCGACTGGGCGGATGCGGAGCACGCCTTCCAGCGCGCCATCGAGCTCAATCCAAGCCTGACACAAAGCTACACCGAGCTATTCGAGCTCGACGTTGGCACCGCGCGGCAAGGACGAGGAAGCGTTGGTAGTTCTCCGGTCCGCACTGCAAAACGATCCGTTGTCACTCGATGTTCAGCGCGCGATCGGGGGAGTCCAATTACATTCCGGGCGTTTCGACGAGGCGATCGAGATCCTGCGGCGCGTGGTCGCGGTCGATCCAGGCTTTCCGTTCGCGGCAGGATGGCTGGGCCGCGCTCTGATGTATGCCGGCAGGCTCGAAGAGGCGTTGCCCTTACTGGAAAACAGCGACGGCCGTCATCTGGGTCGATTCAGGCCAGGGCAGTCCGGGCGTGCGCCGTACCTCGCGTACTTGTATGTCGCACCGGCAGACGCGCAGACGCCGAAGCGCTGGCAGTGGCGCATAAGGACTCGCCCTCCAGCCTGGCTGTCATCTATGCCGCCCTCGGGGATAAGGACCGGACGTTCGAAGCGTTGGAAGAAGTCGGCTGCCGTCCGGCCACATCATGTCGGGCCGCTGCTGAAGAACCCTGAGATGGCGGTGCTTCGCGGCGACCCTCGGCTCACGGCACTGCGCGCGAGGTTCGGCCTGCCAGTCAGTGATCGGTGACAGTGAGGCGGTCGAACGTTAGCCCGATTCCGATCAGTGATCAGCCGCTGGTCACCATTCCACCTTCGCCCGATCCGGCGATGCGTGGCGAGACGATGCTCAGCGGACGCAGGAACGATGGACCGGACGACCAATTGAGATTCTGTTCGGCGTTGGTGTTGAACAGGTTGAAGAGATCGAGGAACCCCGCCACGCGTCGATCGCTCGACACACCGAAACGCCTTCTCGAGACGCACGTCGAAGATGGTGATGTTGTCCATCCGTCGCGTGCCGATCGGCTCTGCGAGAATCCGAACGGCGCCAACATTCAGCGAAGTGGAGAACGTTCGCCCGAAGGGCTGACCGGACTGATGCCGCAGATAGGGTGTAATGCGCACACCCCACGGCGCGGCATACGTCCCATGAATCTTGGCCGACCAGATGCGGAATCGGTGTTGGCCGTTCGGACCGGTATTAATCAGGTCATTCGGTGTGATCGGGTAGACGTTGTTGCGGACGGACTGTCCGAGATACGCGGAGGCCTGGTCACCATACCAGGTGTGCGCGAATCCCGCGACGAACGACCATCGTCCAGTGAACCGTTTGGTCGCCGTAGTTTCCCATGTCCAATAGCGACTGTCCGCGTCCGCCACGTTACGAACGGTGTTGTCAGGCGGCAAGTCCTTAAACGTCGGACCCAACTCGAACACGGTGACGCTGGTGCCATCGTCTGCCGTTCCGGCCATGCCATCGGCGCCGGGGTCTATGACTGGGATTGCGACCGAGAATCCATCGAACGGTTGATTCACGTTCTGCCGCGGATAGTTCTGTCGTTGCCTCCGCCAGACCACGCCGGTGCGGAGTCCCGTGTTGGACGCGAGCTCTCGTTCGAGCCATCCGGCGACCTCGTCCACAAACGAAAGCTCAAGGA